>NZ_CABFWF030000011.1:297496-353789 GCF_902153245.2 Pseudorhizobium endolithicum | reverse complement strand
GTTGGTCATAAGCAACCCGACCCTACCGGAAATCACCGATGGCTATGAAATCCAGCTACACCACTCCATGGGACACGATCTTGATGCCCCTGGATTGCACTCTACGCTCAGATCTGTTGATTGCGCCGAACGCCATCTCGTTCACCTACACGTACTAGCGGCTATCTAGCCACGACTACCTGCCCGCCTCTGAACCCCGCAACGTCGTGGCAGTCCCACTCCCTTGCGGCTCCATAGCGGAGGGAATCCCGTCATGGGCTTCCATGTCGTCCTTCCGCCCGCGCGTGAGTCGGATCAGCGAGAAAGATCCCTTACCCTTCCAACTAAGGAAGAGGCGGACTGTTATGCCCACCTCCGATCCGTCTGATGCTGCTTGCCGTGGAAGCCTTAGAGCTCTTCCCAGCTGTCGTTGCTGACGCAACAGCTGCGGAGCCCCTTCTCCGCGCGCTTGGAGGAGTTGGCGACATTGGGGGTGATCTTGGTTGAGGGTTGCGGCGGTCTCTTCCAGCGAGGCGGCCTGCTGCTCGGTGCGCTTCTACAGGTCCTCGCGCTCTGGCTGATCTCGCGCGAGCCGCTGTCGATCAAGCTGGTGGATTCCGCCACCGAGATAACGCACTCCCCAAGGTGATCGAAGCAGAAAAAGGACAGCGACAAGCTAAGTCAGGTGGCGTGAGTCCTGCTCACGGTCCCACCACATCATCGAGACACAGGGCGGCGCATATCGAAGGCGCACTGGATCAGAATGTTGCGCAGGTGGAAGGGTCGAGGACGCAGGCATCGTAGACCGCGACGGGCGGATTAGAGGCCATAGGTCTGGTTCAGGTCCTCTGTGTCCTCGGCTAGCGCTTCCATTGCCGTCTGTCGTTTGTCGAGCTTCGACTTCAACGCGAGCACATCCTTAAGGAGGGCGCGGCGGTGTTTGCCGACGTAGCGGAATGGCAGATCGCCCCGGTCCATACGTAAGACGACGAGCGGGCGGGAGATGCCGAGAATGGCTGAAGCTTCGCTCGGGCTCAGTTCCTGGTCCTCGGCCAGCACGGCAACGCGCTCTCCGCGCAGCATGTGCGCCAGAAGCGCTTCAACAGCTGCGGCGGCCGAGGGCGGGATCGGGAGAGTCCGCTCTTTGCCACCTGCATTACGCACGTGGAGTTCCAGCCTGTCGCCGGCAACCAACTTTGGCAAGGGCGTTGCAATTTTTCGGTCGTGATCTGACAGTCCGGCGAAATGAACAATCTGGCTGGCCATGACGATATCTCCTTAGCCGACAATATAGCGAACAAGGCGTATAACTGCAATAAGTGAAAGTTCGGCTTCGTTGCAATGGTGGTGATGGGGGCAGTTCTTGGGAATGGTTCGATTCACATCAACTGCTGCGAAAAAAAGCTGGTCGGCTTGGCGGTGCGATGGAAATATGCACACCTTTGCGTTCGCTTGGCTCCGATCAGGTACCCTCCGTTGAGTATTATCCAGGTCAATTCCGGTAACCAATCAGCGAAAGTTTCAGCAGCGCCTGCGGCGTCTCTCACCTATCTCATGCCGCAATCTGGTTGCCACCTACTTCTGGCTTCTCGTTACAATCAGTCGCCATGTAGATTTCAAATGGTCATTTATTGACTTTCAATCGGTCATCACCATAGTTTCAAAAAGTCATCGAAGGAATGAAGCTGTGGCGCTATATCCAAGCTCGTTGAGCAACGCGTTGCCGACGCCATGTCAGACACGCGAGTCGTACTGATCGTAGGTCCCCGACAATCAGGAAAAACGACCTTAGCCAAGAAGATGGCCAACGAGGCGATGGAGTATTACACGCTGGACAATGCGACGACCCTGGACGCAGCTCGACAGGATCCAGTTGGCTTTGTAAGAGGAATGGATCGCGCCATTATCGACGAAATTCAGCGCGTCCCCGAGCTGTTGCTAGCAATCAAGGAAAGCGTGGATACCGACCAGCGCCCAGGACGTTTCCTCCTGACCGGTTCAGCCAATCTCATGACGCTGCCACGCGTGGCGGACTCGCTCGCAGGGCGCATGGAAGTCGTTCGATTGCTACCCCTGGCGCAAAGTGAGATCAGAACCGCTCGCAGCAGCTTCCTGCGCGACGCCTTTCAAAACGAAGCAAAGGCCGGAAAACCAATCGTCGGCGACGACCTGATGGCTGCAGTTCTGGCCGGTGGATATCCCGAGGCATTGGGCCGCAAAACCTTGAGCCGCAGGCAGGACTGGTATGCGGATTATGTCCAGGCGATCGTTCAGCGCGACGTTCGCGATGTCGCGCAAATCGAGCAGATCGCGCAAATGCCGCGCCTGCTGCGCATTCTGGCAGAGCATTCAGGACAGCTCGTGAACTATTCCGGAATTGGCGCCGCCATCGGGATGAACCATATCACAACACAGAAATATGTCGGCATATTCGAGAGCCTGTTCCTCGTTCGAACCGTGCAACCCTGGTTTTCGAACAAACTGAAACGCCTAACCAAGACACCGAAAGTACATTTCCTCGATTCCGGCCTTCTCGCATCCCTTCGCGACCTTTCTCTCGACCGTCTCCGCGACGACAGGGGTCAGTTCGGGGCGTTGCTGGAGACTTTCGTTTTTAGCGAGATTCTTAAACTTGCCAGCAGCGGACACACCCGATTTGAGTTTTCGCACTTTCGCGACAAGCAGCAGAACGAAGTGGATGTCGTCATCGAAGACAGAAAGGGGAGGATTGTCGGTATCAAGATAAAAGCGGCAGCGTCCGTCTCGAATTCCGATTTTTCCGGATTGCGAATATTGGCCCAAGCATGTGGAGAACGGTTTGTTTCAGGCATTGTCTTGTACGACCATGACAAGGTGATTCCATTTGGGGAACGCCTATCGGCCGTGCCAATCTCGGCGTTGTGGCATTAGCCCCTGGAAATTCGCTTCAGTCTCCAGACCCGAGCATTGATCCGATGGCGTCGATGAAAAATGGGCCTCAGGTTCGATTCCCTTCAAGAGCAAGTCTCACCTTTGGAAGGACATCGTTGCTTCATGCTGCCATGGCCCCTGCATGTAGCGCCATAGATCCAACCCTGTGATGGAGATGGCGCAGGGCTTGAACTCCATCGTCAAGGCACGGTGAAGTGCGTCTGCCTCTGAGCGCGAGACCTTGTTCTGGATGGTGATATGCGGCTGCCACTTCTGCATGTCCTGTCCGCCCAACCAAGACGCGAACGCTGACCTCAGCTGGGCATGAACATGTTGAAGCTCTAAGCTGGCGATGGTGAATGCGACGCCGGCGCCGAGATGTCGCATGCCAATTACGTCAGCGGAGATGGGTCCTGTTTTCTCTGCCACCTCCTCAAGCGTTGCAGCAACCCGTTCTAGGTACTCGCCCGGCAGCCGATGAACCATCGTCAGATGCGCCTGCAGGAAGTTCCGCTCAGGCGGGAAGTGCGCCTTACGCGATCGTTGAACGGCTTGAGGTCAGCATCTGCGATATGAGCCGTGAGGATAAGTGGCTGAAGCGTCTTCATGAGGTGGACTGTCCTCTGGAGATTGGCTTCGCAAGATGGCCGATGGAGATGACGCCGTCCTACGTTACTGCACTAGCTAGGTCCTCCTGGAGCACCGAGCGTTCAATCTTTGCAACGTAGACGAAGTCTTGCAGAGAATGATGCTGATTGGAACTTAAGACGGCCGTGGTAAGGAAGTCAGGATCAGAACCGAACACCGTGGAGATGTATACGACCTGCAGGTCAGCGTCTGGCGCACCTTTTCTTTTGGCCCAGTAGTGTTCGTCTGGCTCAAGATAAAACGGGTTGATCGGCTGCATGGAGTTTCTCATCTCGATACGCTTTGTAGCAGGTGCGGGTAATTCGCCAAGCGGGAGCTTAATCTGGTACACCGTCCGTCCACCAACGTACGGTCCCTGACCGTAACCTTGAGAAGGATCAAGCGTGCCAGCCCAGCCATGGACAAGCCGGCCGTATCAGTACATGGCTCGTTTCGGAGCGGGGGGAGCGAATGCCGTATTATCTTGTGACGCAGACTTCGCTTGTTGAGGCAAAGGACGAGGTTGCTGCTGCCGAGCAGGTCTTGGCCCAGTTGCAGGAGGCACCTGAGGTCACCTTCACAGTCAGGTACGACGAGAACACCGTTCAGCAGGTAACGGTTCGGAGGACTGGATCGCCGGAAAGAGTGCGGCCTGAACCTAATGTTAAAGAGGACGAGGCTTCGTCCGCCGCTGTTGGCGTTGTGCAGCAAGCGCCGCCATCCGAGCCGCGGCCTCCGACCGGCTCCACTGCGCAGCCACCTGTCGCTGCCTTCGCCGTCTTCATTACAGGTGCCTTGGTCGGAATGGTTGCTCAATGGCTCATGATCTGAGCAGAAGGCCATGCGTAGGGCCGTAGGTTCGATTCTCTTCAAGGCGAAGACGGCGGCAGCTTTATTCCTCTAGCTCAGCCATAGGAGCTGTCGCGGCGCCTAACTTAGCGTAGATATTGCGCCAGCGGCGGAAGGCCCATGGGGTGCGAAACTCAAATTGCTGCTGTTTGCCCTTCATGGCGTCGTTTTTTTGTCGGATATGGTTCCCAACGCGTTCCTTGCGCTCGCGTACGCAACTACTGAGTCGGCGGTTCTCATCTCATCAAGACCTCAGCTACCAGCGCTTCGAAAGCTCCTCGGCGGATGTCTAGTGAGGAATATTCGCGGAAGGATAAAGCGCAGCGCCAACCTTCTGAGCCGCAGCCGCCAGGCGTTTATCCCTCGTCCACAAGCTTGATCGTCGATCGAGGAGGGTTGAAGTCAACAGGTGTGCATCAGTGTAGCCGATCCCCATGCTGAAGACCGAATAGCGGTCAATGACGGTCATTACCTCTGCATGGGTCGCGACCACTGCCTCACGCTGAGCTGCAAGAAACGCTAATACCGCATCACGATCTCGCAGACTGCCCAGGGCCAGTTCGCCAACAACGAAAGGGTGGCAAAGCAACTGATCATTTCCGATGATTGTGGTCAACTCCGAGTCGGCGTGTCGAAAATGATCAATCCAGATTGAGCTATCGACAAGGATCACTTGCTCACTTCGCTCCGGCGGCGAGGCGCTACCTCGGCCTCGGGCATAGTGCCGCCAAGGGCGATCAATCGTTTGCCGGATTCGACTCGTACCAAAGTCTCGAGTGCTTGACGCACAAGAGCCGCCGTTTCCTTTGTGCCTGTAAGGGACTTGGCCCGTTCCAGGAGGTTGTCGTCAAGACTAATAGTAGATCGCATAGGTAGCTCCCAGATGTTGATGCGATTATAGCACCAATCGGTGCGATCATCTACGCCCGCTCAGGCGGGCCATCGCGACGCTGTGGCCCGGAGTATGTCCAGGCGTAGGATTGATTGGAAACCCGAAATCACTTCCTCATCATCTTGGAACACTTCCACCCGACCGCGCTGCAGATATGGCCGAAGGCACTCCTCTGCTTCCTGGAACCGCTGCTGGTTGAGGCCTTTCGGCCGCGCCTCTGCAGGGGTCTTCAACCAGAATTCGAGCTCACGCGCGGGAACATGCAGGGTCGCGTTCTCAAAGCCGGGCTTGCCGTCCCGGACCACGGGCGGCAAGGTTGGAACTGGGCATTGGGCCGTCCTACAAGCGGCAGGCGACGTCAATATCCTCATGCACGATGTTCTTGACGTCGTGGTCGAGAAGAAGTTGCAGCTTGACCTTCGGATAAGCTTCCCGAAACCCGACCATAAGCGGGGCGAGGGCCTTGGTGACCAACCAACGGGGCGCCGCCACCCTCAGCCATCCAGAGGGTCTCCCATGCACCTGCTCGACTGCACTCTCTGCGTCTCCAGTAAGGCGCGCGAAATAGATCGATCCCGCCTCTGTCAAACGTATGTTGCGGGTGGTTCGGTGAAGCAGCTTTACACCCAGCCTCTGTTCCAGATCCTGCACTTTCTTGCTGATCCGCGCCTTCGATGTTCTCAGGCTCTCGGCCGCTGCGGTGAAGCTTCCCCGCTCGACAACCTCAACGAAGGCCAACGTGCCGCTCATGTCCCGAAGCATCAACAGGGTTCCTCAGGCAACTTGGATCGTCGCACACGTCTCACCGCCTGCCATGGTGAGATAGGCAAGGCACATGCGCTTCAACTCATCACGAATGGCATTCTGGTCCGATGGAGGCAGATTGCGTTCGAAAACATTTCTGACCGTTCCAAAGATAACCGAAAGCAGCGTGACGTTGATGAGACCGATGTCGGTGTAGCGATTATTGGGAGCGCTCACCAGCATCACCCTGGTCGCGGCATCCATGCGCTTGGCGAAAGCATCAATCAACGCCTCATTATCCAGCTCGACTGCAGAGCTATAGAGCGCGCGCGTGACATCGCTGCGCTCCGTCTTTGCTTCCCAATAGGTGGCGATCAGTGCTTCGACCATCTCGCCTGTCGTCCTGCCATGGTGGGCAAGGCAGGTCACTTCCACCCTATGCGCCAGTCGGTCTAGATAACGTTCATTGAGCGCATAGAGCAGGGACTGCTTATGCGGAAAATACTGGTACATCGTGCCGACTGAGACCCCGGCGCGCTCAGCCACGCGCGTAGTCGTCAGCCGGTGGGTCCCTTCGGCAATCAAAACCTGAATAGTCGCCTCGAAAATCGCGTCAATTGTGGTTGCTGCCCGGGCCTGACGTGGTTGTTTGCGGGCTTTCAGGTGGCGAGGAGGTAAGACGTCCATATGCGAATCCAAAAGTCGAACTATCCTTCATATATTACGGCTGCGTGTTTCCAAGATGCAAAGGTCAATTGATGGCTGACAACAAGAAAATCGCGCTCGTAACAGGGGCAAACAAAGGCATTGGCTTGGAGATTGCGAAACAACTGGCGGAGGCCGGCGTCACAGTATTCATGGGCGCGCGGGACGTCGCCCGCGGTGAAGCGGCTGCGCTTGAATTGTCTAAGGCCGGATTGGACGTGGAGGCCATTGAAATAGACCTCAACAGAGAAGAGACGATCCCTGTTGCTGCCAAAGCGATCTTGGCGCGACACGGCAAGCTCGACATCCTTGTCAACAATGCCGGCATTGTCGATGCTGAGGATGGTCCGCCGTCCGTGGCAACGGTTGGTGCGGCAAGGCGGTTGATGGAGACGAACTTTCTCGGCGCCCTGGCCGTCACCCAGGCTATGTTACCGCTCTTGCACAGGTCGAGCGCTGGCCGCATCGTCAATCTGGCGACAACGCTGGGCTCACTCACGGTGAATGGTGATCCGACCTCGCCCTACTATGAGGCACGCCTGATTGGCTACAACGCTTCAAAGGCAGCGTTGAACATGCTGACGGTGCAGCTCGCTGCTGAACTTAAGGATAGCTCGATCGTCGTTAACTCGGTGGCGCCGGGTTATGTCAAGACGGACCTGACGGGAGGCAATGGTTACATGACGCCCGAAGAGGGAGCACGTCTGCCGGTCCAATATGCCTTGCTCAAGGACAATGCGGTCTCTGGCCAATTCGTCGCGCCCGAAGGCTCCGTCGCTTGGTAGCGGCACGTCGTCTGGGCCGGCATATGCCAACCCTCTCCCCGCATCTATGGAGCAACCGCGGGCCGTTGAGCTGCAACAGGGTCACGTTCCCTGCGGATGTAAGACCTGTCGAGGGAGAATGGCAGCCCTTTCCCATTCCGGTTGAAGATGCCGGCGGGCGAGGAGGCGGTCCTCGCGATTGATTGCAGAATCGATATGCAAAGAGATCGACCACCGGTATTGTCGAGGACAATGACGTCATGGCGCCCTTCGTGCCGTATCCGCTCTCCCCTCTCCAAATCACGAAACGGCGGGCCTTCCTGATCTCATCGATCCGGCCATGCCAGCCTCGGTTCCGCGAGACCGATCTGACGCGCACACCGCCATTTATCCCCTGGAGATGAAGGCGGACATTGCGCCGGTGACCGGCTGCGATAACTTCAAGCCCTGATGAAAGCTCAAGACGCCTTCAGCGGCATCACACAGCTCAAGCTCCTGGCTACACACCTCTTGGTAAGCTTACGCCTTTGGAGGATTGTGTTGATAGCAGTCTGGCCGCTGTCGCTGGTCACATGCGAAGCAGGTTCAGCGCCAAAGGCTGGTCCGAAAGCGTTAGATCGTAACCAAGTTTGTGGGACCAGAATCGTCTTGGTCCTCAGTCCGTATCGTTCAACTGCGCGGGCAACAGGCGGTAGCGCTAATCAATGTTAGTGGGCGGGTCCTGAAGTATATCCTATTGATATATCCCAACAAGAAGACTAGGTAAGCGATGTCGTTGTTCGAGAATATCGATTTATGCAGATGGAGCAGGGGGCAGTATTCCAGAGCAACCGGAGCCAGGTGATCTGTCTGCCAAAGGCGGTCGCTTTGCCTGATGATGTGAAGCGAGTCGATATCGTTGCGGTGGGACGCACGCGCATTATCGCACCTGCTGGCGAGGTTTGGGACAGCTGGTTTGAAGGAGCGGCGGCAACAGCTGACTTCATGAGTGAACGTGATCAGCCTGCTTCGCAGGAACGCGAGGCGTCCTAATGCTCAAGTACATGCTGGACACCAGCATCTGCATCTTTACGATCAAGAATCGACCGCGGTAGGTGCGCGAGGCGTTCAATCGGTTCCATGATCAACTGCATCAGTTCGGTCAGCTTTATGAAGCTAGTTTACCGAGCGGAAAAGTCAGCCAGCCCTAAAAGAATCTTCCCGTTATAAAGGGCTTCGCGGCGCGCCTCGAGGTGTTGCCTTACGATGAACCGACTGCCAGGCATGCGGGGCAATTGCGTGCCGAACTGGCGGGCAACAGGGCTCCGATAGGCCCATATGATCAACTCATTGCCGGACAAGCTCGCTCGCGCAGACTGATCATAGTCACCAATAATCGCCGAGAGTTTGATCGCGTATCCGGCTTATTGGTGGAAGACTGGACTAGGTAGCCTCACACGTTCAATTGCAGCACCACCACCGGAAGCCGAGGATGACGAGCTTCCGTACGCATTTCAACTACTCGCTCTTACGTCCGTATCCCTTCAAGGCCGCAACTACTATCGAGCCGAGTGGAGGGGCGCTAACGCGCGCGCACCTTCATCATCAGGCTCTTCTTGGGCCGCAGCGTCACCTTCATCAGGGGCTTGGGCGGCTGTTCGGCGACACTGGTCAGGCTGACCGTCTGGAGGATCACTGCGAGTACGGCGACCGCCTCCATCAAGGCGAAGCCGCTTCCGATACAGACCCGAGGGCCAGCGCCGAAAGGGATGTACGCGAAGCGGTGCCTCTCCTTGGTGGCCTCGGTTGAAAAGCGTTGCGGGTCGAAGACCTCGGGGTCCTGCCAGATCAAAGAATGCCTGTGGAGGGCGTATATCGGGACGAACATCACAGCCCCGGTTGGGATCAGGAACTCACCAAGCCTGAAGTCTCTCAACGCGGTGCGGGTGATGATTGACGCCGGCGGGTAGAGGCGCATGGCTTCGGAGAAGACCTGCCTCGTGTATGTCAGCATTGGGATGTGATCCGAGGCGATTTGACGGCCACTCGACACCGAAGCGATCTCTTTCAGAACCTTCTGCTCGATTTCGGGATGCCGTGAAAGGAGATCGAAAGTCCATGCAAGCCCGAGTGCCGTGGTCTCGTGACCTGCGGTGATGAAGGTCATCAGGTTATCGACCATTTCATCGTCGGTCATGGTTCGTTCGGTTTCCGGATCCTTTGCCGCGAGAAGCATCGAGATTAGGTCGTTGCGCTCTTCACCGCCGCGACGTCTCTCTGCGATAACGCGGGCGAGACTGGAGCGGAGGAATTTGACGGCGGCCAATGCTCTCCGTCGGCCGGGGTAGGGCATCCAGTCCGGCGCGCCGATGACGCCCAGGGCGAAGGTCCAGCCGCTTGGATCCAGGTAGTCAGTGATACTGCGTTCGACGCGACCGACATCAATCCCGTGGCCGCCGGACATCATCGTCTGCACGATGATGTCAAAGGTGGTCCGCATCATTTCGTGCCCGATGTCAACAACGCCAGGAGACTGTTGGAGCAGTCGGTCGCGGGCATGTTCGGCCGCCGCGATCATCATGGGCTGGAGTTCCTGTAGAGAGGCGGGGCGGAATGCGCTGGCAACCGACTGGCGCTGCCACTTCCAATGGCTGCCGTCAGCCGTCAGGAGGCCCTCTCCAAGGGCAGGCCCGAGAGCACGACGCACCTGATCGCCTTTGCCCAGAGCATCCGCGTTCTTGACCAGTGCCTCGTGCACCAGAACCGGATCGGCAATCCAGACCTTGACGTCGCCGGCGGTTCTCGCGAACACCATTGGCTCGGTGAAGATGGACGGCGGAACTGCGTCGAGCGGATTCCTGACGAGGGAGACGAGGGCTTGAGCCGTCGAGATCGGAATGATCGGCCCCATCGGCTTCGGCTTGCTACTCATGTTGTTCAAAGCAACTCTTCCCCGATTCCTAAGGCCACCCTCGGGCACTGCCGTGTGAACAGCGAAAGAGCCTCGATGTTCCGTAGTTTTAGGAGCTGCCTGCATCGCACCGTGAAACCCTGCGGCCACGCCGCTAAGCGTTCTCGGTGATGGCGAGACTATCGGCGTCGCAGTCCGAGAGGAGGCGAGCTGTATCCCTGCCACGCGATTGTCGTTGACGTTTTTGTATGGCATTCCCATCAAAGCCAGTTTGCAACCCGCATATGAGGACGCTGCCGTGGGAGAGGAAATTTGGTTGAGCCTTGCCAAGGAGTTCTCGGACATTCCAGACGTGGGCACCATCACCCTGATCACGGTGCGTCTGGTGATCGCGGCGGCGCTGGGTGGAATTCTCGGATACGAACGTGAGCGCAAGGGGAGAAGCGCGGGGGTGCGAACTCACATGCTGGTTGCCGTGGGTGCGGCACTCTTCGTCATAGGTCCACTACAGAGCGGGATGCAGATCGCGGATCTGTCGCGCGTACTGCAGGGCGTCGTCCAGGGGATAGGCTTTCTGGGAGCAGGCGCTATCATGGTTCGATCGGCACAGCGTCGGGTCGAAGGCCTTACCACTGCTGCAAACATCTGGGCCACTGCCGGGATCGGCGTGATCGCGGGCCTGGGGCTAGAAGCAACTGCCGTGTTGTCGACCGTCGTCGTCTTGATCATCCTAGCAGCGATCCCGCTGATCCTGCCGAAGGACTCCGAGATAGATTCAGGATCAAGCTAGACAGGTCCTCGATGTTCACCTGTCGGACGCAACATGCCTTCTCCCCTGATCAGCAAGCTGCAAATCTTCACAGCTGGGCCCTACTCTCCTCGACCGATTGACCCATCACTACGATATTATCGAGAGCGGAATCGCATCCTGGAGCTTCAAAAACTCCCCAAAGTCAAAGCCGAAGATGCCCGCCACCGGCACTTGGCCTACCCTCTGCAACCCGGCCGCTGGTTAGGCGAAGCGCTGATCGTCTATAGGAGGGGCCAAGATTGACGCGATTGACAGCTTCTTGCCGCGGCAGGTTTATCGCGTCATTATGCATGGCCATTTACTCGCGGTAGCGACAGCGGCAAGTTGGAAGGTTCAGCGGTCTTTGGGTCAAACGTCTCGTCTGTCCGATAGTGTCCGAGGAAGGTCGAAACGTAAAAAAGATTGGAGGGAGCCGCCTAGTTTGCTTTGAACCAGCATTCTGACGGTGCAGTTGGTTCTCACCATGTGGCGACGAGGCGGAGGCCGATTGTCGCTATCGCGAAAGTCGCTTCTCGTCATCAATCAGCGTCAAGCGCGCGGGGGCGGTCGCACCCCATTGCCAAAGGACCAGGTTGAGATCGTCAGCGTTCGCGCCGGGCGCGAAGCTTCTGACAAGCAAGCCGTGATAACCTGCGGCGGCGAGGTGTCGGGCGAAAGCCTGGGTGTGGGCCTCGCCGCTCGCCTTCATCTGGTCTCGCCATGTCGGGTCTGCGAGAGATGACGGGGTCGTCCCTTCGGCCAGCAACGCGACCTCGTCTCTGGTGTCGAATACCCGACCTATGTCGGCGTCGTAAGAGATCAACGTCGTCGGCTGCAGGCTACCGGCCTGATTGGCCTCGCGAAGGGCAGTCATCACCGTGAGGCAGGTGTAGAGCGCTGGTGTGCCCTTCTTGTTGAAGCGACCTCCATACAGCACAGCCCCGCGCCCGGACATTGGCTCGCGCGCATTGATCGGGTTCAGGGCTCGAAAGAGTGCGCCTTCATATCGCATCCTCTTTTCATGCGTGAATGCCGGCATCGACCGCATCGATATAATCGAGAACCTCGTCCGCACGCCCCTCCCGGACCAACTGCATCGCTGTCATTCCAGAGAAGCCCGGCAAAGGCTCTGAGCGATACCAAGCATAGGCCATAAGGGCCGACCCGAAGCGCGGCTCCATCTTGTTGACGACCTCGGTCATCTCGCGCAGACGGCGCTGCGTCTTGTCGGACCGAATCCGGTCCTTCCGTTGGATTGCATCCTTGCCGAGTCCGGCCGTTCGGGCAATTTCCTCGCTCGTGGTGCGCAGGACGTCGGCAATCTTCCGCGGCGAAAAAAGCCCTTCGTCAGCATATTGCGCGATACCCATGGTTTACCTCCGGCTTTTGGTGCCAATTATTATGACGCTATATACCGTCAGAGTTGGCGGCATTCAAGAGAAGGAATTTGGGAAAGCGAAAAGCCTGGGCAGCTACGTAGTGCCAGGAGGGCGTTGCGCAGGGAGCATGAAGGCGCTATATGTACGTATGTTCCTACATGGAGACGCATATGGCCACTCTCAGCTTGACGAGCCGCGAATTGAATCATGATGTTGGCAGAGCAAAAAAAGCTGCTGAAGCGGGACCGGTCGTTATCACAGATCGAGGCAGACCTTCGCACGTGTTGATGACCTATGGGGAGTTTGAGCGTCTGACAGGTAAGCGTCACAATCTTGTCGATGCCCTTTCCATGCCTGGATTGTCGAATATCGATTTCGATCCGTCTCGATCGGTCATCGCGACTCGCGAAGTTGACCTGTCTTGAGATATCTGCTCGACACAAACGTTGTCTCCGAGCTCCGTAAGGTTGGTGACGGTAAAGCTGATCCGAACGTAACGGCTTGGCTAGGCGCGCAGGATTCTCGTGATCTGTATATTTCTGCCATAACAATTCTAGAACTTGAGCGCGGGATACTCAGCATCCAGCGGCGTGACATCGAGCAGGGCGCTCGCTTACGAGCCTGGATGGATAGCCGAGTACGCCCAGAGTTCGCTCAGCGCATCATTGCTATCGATGACGCGATTGCAACGCGATGTGCCCACCTGCATATTCCGGATCGCCGCAACGAAGCTGATGCACTCATCGCTGCTACGGCGGTCGTGCACGGGCTTGCGGTCGTTACCCGCAACATTCGAGATTTCCGGGGCACCGGCGTTATCCTCGTGGACCCATGGCTTGCCTGAGTGAGGTCGCGTAGCGCCCCGCAATTGTTTTTGCGACTCTGCAAGAACACGTAGTCCAGTTCTTCTCGCAATGTAGAGGTCGACGGCTCAGATCCGTTCAGGGGAAGACGCCTGCATGGCATTTTCCTGAGCCACCTGCACCTCGGCACGTCCACCGAAAACCAGATGCTGCCGAGCGATCTCAGAGTGACTATCAACGGTGCCCGCCAAAAGGTGACATCGGACCACCTTATGGGGTCAGGCCAAGGGAGGGCCACTTTTCAGGGGGCAGACCAAGCTCCTGTGTTCGTTTCCCCCGCTCGGTGTCCCCATCTAAGGCTGACAGGTGGTCGTGCCTTCCTTCATGATCGGCCGATTGTCAGGGCACATCTCGATTTTCCTGACCGGTCGCGGATGTACCGGCGCCCGGCGGCGCATGTGGAGCCCGCCTTCAGCAGTCGGAAATTTCATGACGTCGAAGGATCAGCAAAGATCTCTATCGAGCCCATCCGTAAAAGCAGTTGATAAGCCTGACAGGTCAGCATAAGCTTCCTCGGTATCCAAATCTTATACCGAGGATGACGGAGCTTGCTATATCTGTCCGACCAGAATGTCCGGGATCTTCTACCTGACCCCAGCGGTCTGCTCGCGATCATCGGCGACACCCTGACAGCACTGGCGGACGGAAGGGTACAAATGCCGCCGAGAACAACATTAGCTTCGGAAAATGCGGCACGTTTTATCGCCTTTCCCGTACGGATGTCACACCTTGGCGTGGCCGGCGTGAAGTGGTTCGGCATAGATCATCAGCCCGAGTCCTCAACAAAGACTGCTGCAGCTCATATCCTTCTGTCTTCGGAGAAGCGAGCAACGCCACTCGCCGTCGTCGAAGCGGGATGGATCACCGCGTGGCGTACCGCAATGATGAGCCTTTATGCCGCCAAGCTACTTGCGCAGCCGCAGGCTCGACGGATCGCGTTCATTGCCTGTGGCGAACAGGCGAGGCTCCATCTCGATGCTTTCCAGACGTCGTTTCCTTTGGCTGAGGTGAGAGCCTGGAGTCGAAGCGGCGATACGGCGAAGCAATTCGTGAAGCTGGCTGTCGAGTCAGGCCTTGCTGCCGAGGCAGTCTCTTCGGCCCGCACCTGTGTCGAGGGTGCGGACATCATAATTGCAAGTAGCCCTGCTGCTATCAACACCTGCTTCACGCCCGGTGATCTAGCACCCGGCGCCTTCGTCAGCCTGGTGGATCTTGGGAGAAGCTTCACTCACGAGGCGCTGACCATCAGGGACGTGGTCCATGTCGATGACGTGCCGCAGGCACGAGCCTTGATGACGCGGGGCGATATCGCCACGATGGGCATGGCGCGTATGCTGTCCATAACGGAGACTGCTCCTTCCTATCCACAAACCCGCCCGCGCATCTTCCTCCCTACCGGATTGGGGGCGGTCGATGTTGCGCTGGCGCATTACCTTTGGAGGGAAGCGGTCATCAAGGGTAGGGGACACGACTTGAGATGAACATGACAGCGACCGATTTGCGAACTCGCATTGGCTCTGTCGCCGGGCAGGCGTTCGAAGTCGCCGTGGTTGGCGGCGGAATAAACGGAACCGCCGTGGCCCGGCAACTGGCCCATGAAGGGCGCAGTGTGTTGTTGGTGGAGAAGGAGGACTTCGGAGCTGGCAGTTCATCCCGATCCAGCAGGATAATGCATTGCGGCCTCAATTACCTTGCCGAGGTTCTTCATGCCAAGGGCCCCGGTGCGAAGCTGCGCAATCTGCGCCTCGCCCGGCGGATGATGATCGAGCGAGCAAGGCTCTGGCGCGATCTGCCGGGCCGATTGATAGCGCGTCCCTTTGTCATACCCATCCGGGCAGAAGATGCCGTTCGCCCTTGGGCCTATGATCTCGCGTTTCGTGCGTTGAGAGCGCTTGGGGGGTATGGAGTTCCAATCGACTATCGTCGATTTGCTGGCCAGTCTCTTCAAGACCATCCCTTGCGTCCGTTCTTCAGTGATGACCTTGTCGGGCTTGTCAGCTTCTCCGAGCTTGTCTTCGAGTGGCCCGAAGCGGTCTGCCATGATTATGCGCGGGATGCGGCCGCCTTGGGGGCGAAGGTGCTCAACTACGTGGCGCTTGCGGACGTCACGCGAGAGACGGGGGGCTGGCGGCTTTCACTTGTCGACATGCTCACGCCTGGGGTGACGTCGAGCGTCAGCGCGCGGCATGTCGTCAACATGACCGGCATTGCCTCGGACAGGATCAATGCGAGAGCGGCAAGCGCAGGGCTGACGGGATTTCCATCGCGAACCGTCACTCCCAATAAGGGCTGCCATGCCGCCATGCGATTGCCGGAGCCGTTTCGCGGAATGGGCATCCTCCGCAGAAACGAGCTTGGTCATCTCTTCCTGGCCGTCCCATGGCGGGATTATCATATCGTCGGTCCGACCGAGACGGCAGTTGTCGGTGACCCGCCACCACCTCGGGCAGAAGAAAGTGACGTCGCAGCACTGGTTGCGGCTGCGGCTGAGAATATTCCCGGCGCTCACATCGACCATGACGATGTGCTCTATCATTGGGGTGGCTATCGTCCCGCGGGCTATAGCGCGGACAACTTGCGCGGCCAGTGGTTACGTACGATCTATGCCCCCGATGACACCGTACAGGATGGCGGGGCCTGGCTCTCCATGGCCTGGGGACGACTTGCGGATCATCGGATCACGGCGGAAGAGGTGGCAAAGCTTATTGCCGCCCGGAGCGGTCGGAACGCCTATCCGCGAAGCACGGAGAGGCTGCCGCCGCTTGCGCCGCGAAGGGCGGATGAACGAGACTTCATCGCAGGTCCTCTAGGTCCGGCTACCCTTGCCGATGTTATGTTCGGTCGTCTCGGATTGGGATGGAGTGCCGACCTTGGTCGTTCGGAGATGCGACGGGTAGCCGATGTTATGGCCGAGGCCAATGGGACGTCCGCCGACAAGCTCGTCCTCGATTACGAGGCGCTGCTGCGCAAGGAGTTCGGCGCAACTTCGTAAGAACCGTCCGCAGGAATTCGTTCAACCGGCCTCGCCCGAAGATGAAGGTATGCCTCTTGCGGCGTGACGTTTTCGTCTCGGCGGTATCTTGTACCGTTGGACAAAACATCTCGAGAAATGCGCCGCCGAGGTGAAGCCCGTGATCGATGCGATATCCAGGATGGCCAAGTCCGTTTGCTGAAGCAGCTCATCTGCTTTTGCAAGGCGCAGATCCCGGTAGAAACCCATCATCGGCATGTTGAACTGTGCCTGGAACAACCGCTGGAGCTGACGGGAGCTGACACCTGTCAGGCCAGCGATATGCTCGGGTGAAAGTGGATCGGCGAGATGGCTAGCCATCAGTTCCACCGCCGCCTCCAACATCGGATGGTTCAGGTTGAAGCGCTGGCGCACGCCCTCCTGCTGCGGCTCATTGGCAGTACGCAGCCGGTGGTGGATAAACCAGTTGCTGACCTCACGCGCAAATGCCGCACCGTGATCGCGAGCGATCAATGCCCCCATCATGTCCATTGCCGCGACGCCACCTGCGCAAGTGTAGCGATCACGGTCAACCACATAGAGATCCGGTTCGATCAATAGATCAGGATCGATTTCCCGCAGCGGATCAATATGAGCCCAGTGAACACAAAAGCGGCGCCCTGCCATCAGCCCTGCCTTCGCTAGGATTGCAGCACCACCGGATATGCCTCCAAGTGGAATGCGCAGATGATCGAGTGCGCGCAAGCCGCGGATGAGTGCCGCATCATGGTAGAGTAGCGGGTTCCCTCCGGCCACGACGAAAGCAAGATCAAGGCGATCATTCGTCGCGCGGGAGAGCGGGTCCGTCTGAAAGCCGCCGCCTGATGTGGAGGCAATGAAGCCGCCTTCCACCGAGTAGTAGTGGCATCTGTAGAGATCCTTTCCCGCCAGATGACGTGCGGCCCGCAAAGGCTCGACCGCCGAGGCAAGCGACATGAGCGCATAGCCGGGGGTCAATATGAAGCCGACTGAGTGGATGCTGGACCGCATGCAATCGTTTGCCCTTGCTCGGGTGAGGTGGGAACCCTTTTCCGTCGACAGGTGAATGTCCGAAATGGACAACAATCTGTCCGCCAAGTCCAATAATGGCTTGGGTCCCCGTTGTAAGGTTTGGTACCTCAAACGCAAGAGCCAAGGAAAGAACGGACGTGCGCTATTCAGCTTTACGGGTGCTGAAAGAAGCCCTCACAGGCCATCAGGGGTGGCGTCCGCTTTGGCGCGATCCAGATCCGCGACCATCCTATGACTATATCATCGTCGGCGGCGGCGGGCATGGACTTGCGACGGCCTACTATCTTGCCAAAACGTTCCGCCAGGCGCGCATCGCAGTGGTTGAAAAGGGCTGGCTTGGTTCGGGCAATATCGGTCGAAACACCACAATCATCCGGTCCAACTATCTCCTCCCCGGCAACGAGCCTTTCTACGAGTTCTCGATGAAGCTCTGGGAAAACCTGGAGCAGGAATTCAATTTCAACGCGATGGTCAGCCAGCGCGGTATCGTCAACCTTTTCCACACCGACGCCCAACGGGACGCCTATCGTCGGCGGGGCAATGCGATGTTGCTTGCGGGAGCAGACGCAGAGCTTGTCGAAGCCGGGCAACTGCGAGAGATGATGCCGTTCCTCAACTTCGACAATGCCCGTTTCCCGATCAAGGGTGGGCTTCTGCAACGTCGCGCAGGCACGGCGCGCCATGACGGGGTTGCCTGGGGCTATGCACGCGGCGCCGATGCCCGAGGTGTAGACCTGATCCAGAACTGCGAGGTGACCGGCTTGCATATGGAGAACGGTCGTATCCTCGGCGTGGAGACGAGCCGCGGATATATCGCTGCCAAGAAGGTCGGCGTAGCGGTCGCCGGCTCAACCAGCCTGTTGATGCAGTTGGCCGGCCTGCGGATGCCGATCGAAAGTCATGTTCTGCAGGCCTTCGTTTCGGAAGGACTGAAGCCGACGATTCCGGGCGTCATTACCTTTGGCGCGGGCCACTTCTACGTCAGTCAATCCGACAAGGGGGGCTTGGTTTTCGGTGGGGATATTGACGGCTACAATTCCTACGCGCAACGCGGCAACCTGCCCGTCATCGAGGATGTAGTGGAGGGAGGCATGGCGCTCATGCCGATGATCGGGCGTGCCCGACTTCTGCGCACCTGGGGCGGCATCATGGACATGTCGATGGACGGCTCGCCGATCATAGACCGCACCCCGATCGATGGCCTCTACCTCAATGCAGGGTGGTGTTATGGCGGCTTCAAAGCGACGCCGGCTTCCGGCTATGCCTTTGCGCATCTCCTCGCGACGGATCGTCCGCACGAGACGGCCAAGGCCTACCGCCTCGACCGGTTCGAGCGTGGCTATGTCATCGACGAAAAGGGTGCAGGCGCCCAACCGAATCTGCATTGAGGTGATGCCATGTTGATCCCCCATCCCCTTCTGGGGCTGCGCGATGCGCAGGAGTTTACCTATCTTGGCGATGCTGTACTACTGAACCGCCCCGACGGGCTTGCCGAGGGCGCCCCAGAGGCCTTCAACGAATATATCTATCTCCGCGGCAATCCTGCGGGGGTCCATCGCGAGCTCTGGTTCCATGAGCAGGGGGACCGCAGTTGGCTGATCGTGACTCGCAATACGCTCACGCATGAGATTTTACACGCCGAACTGGCGCGGGATGTGGCGCTCAAGGCCAAGGCAGGTGCAGTATGAGACTGTCTGGCGGTGTCATTGATCGCAGTAAGCCGCTGCAATTCTCATTCGATGGTCGAAGCTATTCAGGCTACGCCGGCGATACGCTCGCTTCGGCCTTGCTCGCCAACGACGTCCGCCTCGTTGGTCGCTCGTTCAAGTACCACCGGCCGCGCGGGGTCTTTTCGGCAGGTTCCGAAGAGCCGAACGCGCTGGTTGAACTGCGCTCGGGTGCTCGCAAGGAGCCCAACACACGCGCGACAATGGTTGAGCTCTTTGAGGGCTTGGAAGCCACGAGCCAGAACCGCTGGCCCTCACTCAAGTTCGATGCCTTGGCGATCAATGATCTGTTTTCAGACTTCCTGACGGCGGGCTTCTACTACAAGACCTTTATGTGGCCGAAAGCGTTCTGGGAGAAGCTCTACGAGCCGATAATCCGCAGGGCGGCAGGACTCGGCAGCTTGTCGATGCAAGCCGACCCCGATGTCTACGACAAAGGCTTCCTCCACGCCGATCTTTTAGTGATCGGCGGCGGGGCTGCCGGATTGATGGCAGCGCTTGGGGCGGCACGAGCCGGTGCAGACGTCATACTCGCCGACGAGGGCAGCGAGCTTGGCGGGCGTCTTCTCGCCGAAACGGATACCCTCGACGGGAAATCCGCCGCCGATTGGCTCCGGTCGCTCGAAGGAGAGCTGGCGCAGCTACCAAACCTGAAGGTGATGCGTCGCACCACGGTATTTGGCGCGTTCGATCACGGCATCTATGGCGCAGTTGAACGTGTTTCGGATCACCTGCCCGTTCCGGGCAACCGTCCGAGGCAGACGCTTTGGCGCGTCACGGCGCGTCGTTCAATTCTTGCCGGCGGAGCAATCGAGCGGCACATTCCCTTCCGAGACAATGACCGCCCGGGGATTATGCAGTCATCCGCCCTGCGGGCCTTTGCCAACCGCTGGGCGGTAAGCCCCGCGAGCCGCGTGGCGATCTTCACCAACAACGACAGCGGCCACTGTGCTGCCCGCGACCTGCTTGCCAAGGGCGTGGAGATCGCGGCGGTTGTCGACTCGCGCGGGGATGCGCCCCAGCAAGGGGATTTTCGTGTGATCAGAGGCGCCATGGTGACTGGATCCAAAGGTCGTCATGGTTTGGCGTCGATCGAGGTGTCCAGGCCGGGTGGATCGGAGTGGATCAGCTGTGGAGCGCTTGGTGTTTCTGGCGGCTGGAATCCCAATGTTCACCTGATCTCGCATCACCGCGGGCGTCCGGTCTGGGATGCTGAACTTCATGCCTTTGTACCCGGGCCGGACCTGCCGAAGGGCATGACGGTCGCGGGGGCGGCCAAGGGAGAAGGTAGCTTGCATGCTGCACTGCGCTCGGGTGCGGAGGCGGCAATGGCGTCGCTCCAACAACTTGGCCTACGTCCGGAAGCTCTGCGTCTTCCCGAGGTCGAGGTCCGCGAGGAAAATCTCCAACCGCTTTGGCACGTGCCTGGCAAGGGACGGGCATGGGTGGATTTCCAAAACGACGTGACCGTCAAGGACATCAAGCTCGCCTACCAGGAAAACATGCGGCCGGTTGAGCATCTGAAGCGCTGGACCACGCTTGGGATGGCGACCGATCAGGGCAAGACTTCAAACGTCACCGCACTTGCGGTTATGGCAGAGCTGACAGGAAAATCGATCCCTCAGACGGGGACGACCATCTTCCGTCCCCCTTACACGCCAATTTCGCTTGCCGTCCTGGGCGGAGGTGATACCGGCACGAATTTCCGTCCGCGTCGCCTGACACCAAGTCACCAATGGGCTAAAACCAAGGGCGCTGTTTTTGTCGAGGTGGGGCAATGGCTCCGTGCCCAGTATTTCCCGCAGCCGGGAGAAGCACATTGGCGCCAAACGGTCGATCGCGAAGTTCTCGCCACCCGCAGAGGTGTCGGAATATGCGATGTAACCACGCTGGGGAAGGTTGATGTCCAGGGTGCGGATGCCGCCGAGTTCCTGGATCGCCTCTACTGCAACCCGATGAAGAGCCTGAAGGTGGGCATGGTGCGCTATGGCCTCATGTTGCGGGAGGACGGGCATGCCTTTGATGATGGTACCTGCGCTCGGCTTGCAGAGAACCATTACGTCGTAACCTCCACCACTGCCCAGGCCGGCCCGGTATATCGGCACATGGAGTTCGCTCGCCAATGCCTTTGGCCTGAACTCGATGTTCAATTGATATCCACGACCGATGCCTGGGCGCAGTTTTCCGTTGCGGGTCCGAATGCACGGAGACTTCTTCAGCGCGTGGTTGATGACGCTGATCTTTCCAATGAAGCCTTTCCTTTCATGGCCTGCGCCAATCTGACGGTCTGCGGTGGCCTGCGTGCGAGGCTCTTCCGCATCTCCTTTTGTGGGGAGCTCGGCTATGAAGTTGCCGTTCCCGCGCGGTACGGCAACGCGCTTATGGCCCGGTTGATGGAACTGGGTGTGGATCTGGGCGCGGTCGTCTACGGTACGGAGGCACTCGGTGTCATGCGTATCGAGAAGGGGCATGCGGCGGGCAATGAACTCAATGGCCAGACCACTGCGCAAATGCTCGGCATGGGGCGGATGGTCTCCTCAAAGAAGGATGCGATAGGCGCTGTGATGAGCCGGCGCCCAGGCCTTCAGCTGGAAACGCGCGTGCTCGTCGGTCTACGGCCGCTCGATCCGGCCGAGCCGGTGGTTGCGGGATCGCACCTTTTTGCCGAGGGGGCGGTGCAGAAGACGGAGAATGACCAGGGTTGGATCTCCTCAGCCGCCTTTTCTCCGCACATGGCCTCGGCAATTGGTCTCGCCTTCCTGACCAATGGCGGCGACCGGATGGGAGAGGTGATCATCGCTGCCAATCCTCTCCAAGGCCAGCAAGTGGCTATGCGTGTCGTCCCGACAGTTTTCGTTGATCCTGAAGGAGAGCGCCTTCGTGGCTGATCTGATACCAATCACCGCCCTTGGGCTGGCGCAGCCGAAAAGTCTGACTGTGGGCTCGCTTAGCATGACCGAGAACACCGGGCTTGCTCTTGCCTCGCTCGCCTTGCGCCGCGACGCGGAGGCTGTGTGCCCCTTTGGCCTGGTTCTACCGGAGCCCGGCCGCTGGGTTGAAAAGGATGGAGTTGCATCATTCTGGATGGGCCCCGGTCAGTGGATGCTTGAGGCTCGAGGAAAGGCCGAGGAAGATTTTTCCGCTGAATTGAAACAGCAATGCCCGGGACACTCGGTGACAGAGCAGACGGACTCTTTCGCGGCCTTCGAGATATCCTCCCCGGCCGGTGCGGCTCCGATCATCGCGGTCATGACCAAGCTCGTGAATATCGACCCACGTGGCTTCACGCCAGGTTCGGCGACCCGCACCGGTCTTGCCCACATGAACGTCTTCGCGATCCGGCGAGCGGATGACCATCTTGCTGTTCTCGGAATGCGCTCCCTGGCCGCTTGCCTGTGGCATGAACTTGAACGCGCGCTGAAGGGCGTAAGCGAGGTGCCGGCATGAGTGCCAAGGTAATCGACGGCAAGGCATTCGCGGGAAAGCTCCGTGCCAAGATCGCTTCTCATGTTGCACGATTGCGCGATGAAACCGGCGTGGTCCCCGGTCTTGCCGTCGTGCTTGTTGGCGAGGATGCGGCAAGTCAGGTTTACGTCCGCAACAAGGGTATTCAGACCGTCGCCGTCGGTATGGCGAGTTACGAGCACAAGCTGCCTGCGGAGGCATCCGAGTCTCAACTGCTCGCGCTGATTGCCGATCTAAATGCGGATCGGTCGGTCCACGGCATTCTGGTTCAGTTGCCGCTGCCGGCCCATATCGATGCGGGCGCGGTGATCAATGCCATCGATCCCCGCAAGGATGTCGATGGTTTCCACGTTACCAATGTGGGGCTCCTCGCAACCGGGCAGAGGTCGATGGTGCCCTGCACGCCTCTTGGATGCCTCATGATGTTGCGTGATCATTTCGGCAGCTTGCGAGGCCGCACAGCCGTGGTGGTGGGGCGCTCCAACATCGTCGGCAAGCCGATGGCGCAGTTGCTGCTTCGCGATGATTGCTCGGTAACGATCGTCCACCGTCACAGCCTCGGGATGGCTGAGATTTGCCGGAGAGCCGACATACTTGTCACGGCTGTCGGCCAACCAGAAATGTTTGATGCCTCCTATGTGAAACCGGGCGCTGTCGTGATCGACGTGGGCATCAACCGGATCGAGCGTGACGGAAGATCGAAGCTGGTGGGGGATGTAAACTTTGCGGATGTTGCCAATATTGCCGGCGCGATAACCCCGGTTCCGGGGGGCGTCGGGCCGATGACCATTGCGTGCCTCCTGGCAAACACCCTTACAGCCTATTGCCGCGCCCATGATCTGCCTGAGCCGGACGGCCTGGCCGTCTAATGTCGGAATAGGCCCGGATCCCCGAACACCTCGCTGGAGAAAGCATGAAAAAGTTCAACTTGACCGTAACCTGCGATACAAAACGCGGCATCGTGGCGGCGATTGCGGGCTTCCTTGCCGAGAACGGCTGCAACATCACCGACAGCGCGCAGTTCGACGACCGGGAAACAGGCCGCTTCTTCATGCGGGTCAGCTTCATCAGTGAAACCGGTGCTGACCTCGATCTGCTGAAGACTGCCTTCGCTCCCATCGCCGACGACTTCGCCATGAACCATGCCTTCAATAATGAAGACGAAAAGATGAAGGTCGTGATCATGGTCTCCCGCTTTGGACACTGCCTGAACGACTTGCTTTATCGCTGGCGCATCGGGGCGCTGCCTATCGACATCGTGGCAGTGATCTCGAATCACATGGACTATCAGAAAGTCGTAGTGAATCACGATATTCCGTTTCACTGCATAAAGGTCAGGAAGGACAACAAGGCCGATGCCGAGGCGGCGCAGATGCGCGTCATCGAGGAAAGCGGCGCCGAACTCGTGGTGCTTGCGCGATACATGCAGGTTCTCTCCGACGATATGTGCCAGAAGATGTCGGGGCGTATCATCAACATCCACCACTCCTTCCTACCGTCGTTCAAGGGCGCCAATCCTTACAAGCAGGCGTTTGAGCGCGGCGTGAAGCTGATAGGCGCCACGTCCCACTATGTCACGGCAGACCTGGACGAGGGGCCGATCATTGAGCAGGATACGGTGCGCATCACGCATGCCCAGTCTGCTGACGACTATGTCAGTCTTGGCAGGGATGTTGAGAGTCAGGTGCTGGCGCGGGCGGTCCATGCCCATATTCACCGTAGGGTCTTTCTCAATGGAAACAAGACCGTGGTGTTTCCGGCCTCGCCCGGTTCTTTCGCATCCGAGCGCATGGGCTGACAAATAGCCGGTTCGGGAGAGGAAGGGATGCCGGGACAATGGCATTCCCCTCTTTTTGCGTGATCCTCAGGGGTAACGTCTTTGCACTTCCGTCTTTTCGTCCAGCTGGACCTGCCCGACCCGGGCTGTAAACTCCTTCGCCCGACCGCAATCGCGGGCTTCCAAAAAAAACGCCATCCCGCCAAATCCTGCTTTTGGTATACGGATAGTATACCGATTGTTTGCCGATATTTCAAAGGGTTATAAGAAAGTTGTGGCCATCGGCTCAAAGAACGCTTGCTCAGTATCCAAAACGTATGCTTTGATGGGCTTCAGTTAAGAACCTGGGCGAGATGAGAGCAATATGAGTAACTGGATTGTGGGCTGTGACGTCGGAGGCACCTTTACCGATTTCAGCGCCACCGAGGTGGCGAGCGGTCGAGCTGTCATCCACAAGCGCCCGTCTACTCCAGACGATCCCTCCCGGGCGATCCTGACGGGCCTTCGCGAACTCACCGAGATGCACTCGATCGAACCCGCATCCATCAAGCGCTTTGCCCACGGCACGACCGTTGCAACGAACGCGCTTCTCCAGCGCAAGGGTGCCAAGGTAGCTGTGGTAACCACAAAGGGATTTCGCGATCTGCTGGAGATCGGCCGTCAAGCTCGTCCCTTGATCTATGATCTTCAGGTCGACGCGCCGCCGGCCCTTGCGGAGCGCCATCTACGGTTCGAAATCGATGAGCGCATCGGTCCGGAGGGCCAGGTGATCCGTCCGCTCACAGACGAAGCTCTTGCGGCTCTCGTCGAGGCTATCGATGGAGAAGATGGCATCGAGGCAATCGCCATATGCCTGATTTTTTCTTACATCAACCCAGACCACGAACAGCGCATTGCCCGTGAACTACGAAAGGCCTTTCCGGAAACCTTTGTCTCGGTTTCTTCCGAGGTGCAGCCTGAATTCCGTGAGTATGAGCGCTTTTCGACTACCCTGATCAACGCCTTTCTTCAACCTGAAGTCACCCGCTACATGGATCGTCTTCAGAAGGAAATTCGTGCAGTGGCGCCTAATGCGGAGTTCGGCATTTTCCAGTCAAGCGGTGGTCTGATGTCGGTAGAGCGGGCGGCGCAGCTTCCCGTACGTACTGCACTTTCCGGTCCGGCGGCGGGAGCCGTCGGCGCGTCCGGGTCAGGGGCCGCTTCGAAGATCGACGACGTCATCACTCTCGATATCGGAGGGACATCCACGGACGTCTGCTTGATCCGTGGTGGTAAGACTGCCCTTGCCAATACGCGCGACATTTCCGGCTTCAGGATCCGGTTGCCCATGGTTGACATCCACACGGTGGGGGCAGGAGGCGGCTCGATCGCGCGGATCGGCACTGACGGACTGATGAAGGTCGGTCCCGAAAGTGCGGGGGCGGTTCCAGGGCCTGCCTGCTACTGCCGGGGAGGCACGCTTCCAACGGTCTCCGATGCGAATGTTCTCCTTGGTCGCCTGCCGAAAACGCTCGCGGGGGGAGGTCTCACAATCGATCCCGATCGCGCCGCAAGCGCGATTCAACCGCTTGCCGACGAGCTTGGCGTATCCTTGCAGGATGCCGCCCTTGGCATCATCGGCATTGTGACCGCCAACATGACCCGCGCGATACGCGTCGTCTCCATCGAAAAAGGCTACGATCCCCGGCGCTTCGCCCTCATGCCTTTCGGGGGTGCGGGTGGACTTCATGCGGCAGACGTCGCCCGTGCACTCGGCATGAAAAGTATTCTACTGCCGCGTGCGCCGGGTATCCTGTGCGCCGAGGGTCTGATTGTCGCGGATCTTCAGGAAGATTTCGTCATCAATGCCAGGGCCGAACTCGACGGGGATCTCTCGGTTGTAGAGGCCGGCGTGTCGGCTCTCGGCGAGCATGCCCTGAGCTGGTTTACCCATGAAGCGGCGGATGTCGAAAGTCGGATGATGACTCTGCATTTCGACATGCGCTACCTCGGCCAAAACTACGAACTTTCCGTCGAGGTTTGGAAGGGGTCGGATCAGCCGATCTGCCCCGCGGCCTCCGTCCTGCGAGAGGCTTTCCTTGCGGAGTATCGCCGTAGTTACGGTCATTGCGATCCTGATGCGCCGGTCGAGATTGTGAACCTGCGCCTGCGCGCGTCGGGCGGTTTGGCCCGCGCGAAAACTGCGGCGATCTTCAGGGAAGGGGAGTTGAAACCTTTCGATACTGTCGATGTCTGGTTTGCCGGAGAAGGGCCGGTCGCCACCCGGATGTATCGCCGCGAGACCTTGCCGATCGGCAGCGAAATCAAAGGCCCCGCCATCATCACTCAGCTTGACAGCACCACAGTGGTCCCACCGGATGCCGTCATCCGTGTTGACGCTGTCTTGAACATGATCATGGAGCTTGAAAATGTCTAAAGCTGAGATCGACCCGATAACGCTTGAGATCACCTGGAATGGTCTGAAATCGATAGCCGATGAGTGCTTCATCACGATCATGCGAAGCGCATTTTCCTCCAACGTAAAGGAAAGGCACGACCATTCCACCGCAATTTCGGATGCGACGGGGCGACTCGTGGTTCAGGCCGAGATGTCGCTCCCGGTCCACCTCGCCTCCATGGGAGGCATGCTCAAGGCCGCCATCGAACTCTACGGCGACGACATCGGGCCCGGCGATCTCTTCGTCGCAAACGACCCGCATGTCGCTGGTGGAACGCATCTTCCCGATATCAATATGGCAGCGCCGGTCTTCGACGGTGACAAGCTCCTGGGGTTCGTGGCCAATATCATTCATCACGCTGACGTCGGTGGCGCCGCAGTCGGATCGATGTCGGGCGGGTTGGACGAGATCTACAAGGAAGGCGTGCGGATCCCGGTCGTACGCCTCTACCGTCGAGGCGAGCGCGTTGATGACGTCATGCGGCTTCTCCTTCTCAACATGCGCCTCCCCGACGAACGGCGGGGTGATCTCAATGCTCAGATTGCCGCTTGCCGTCTTGGCGAATCGAGGCTGAAGGATCTCTTGAGTGAACACGGTGGTGACGGGTTGCGCGCGATCTTCGACGCGATCATCTCCCGGACGGAGCTTCGTATGCGGCGTGCCATCGCGGCCCTTCCTGACGGTTCATACAGCTTTACCGACTTCATGGATGACGATGGGGTAGGGACGGAGAACATCAAGATTGCACTTGAGGTGGTGAAGAAAGACGATCGAATCCGGTTTGACTTCACCGGCACGGATCCACAGGTGAAGGGCAATTTCAATCTGACCTTCAATGCCACCCAGTCGGCGATCTGCTATTCGTTGAAGGCTCTTCTCGATGCGGAAGTGCCCACGAACCAAGGCATCTTCGATGCCATCGACATCATTGCGCCGGCGGGAAGCTTCGTAAACTGCGTGTCGCCTGCAGCCGTCGCAATGCGTGCGAATTCCTGCCAGCGCGTGGTCGACTGCGTGCTTGGCGCGCTTGCCCCCGTGGTACCGGAGAAGGTAATCGGTGCTGCAAATGGGGCGAACACCTCTGCTGTCTTTGCCGGTACGGACCCGCGGACAGGCAATATGTATGTCTATCTTGAAACGCTCGGTGGCGGCATGGGCGCGCGGGCCACGCATGACGGCAAGGACGGCGTTCAGGTTCATATCACCAATACGTCAAACCTTCCCGTGGAGGCGATAGAGCTGGAATACCCGCTGCGCGTAGAGGCGTATTCGCTGATCCAGGATACCGGCGGTGCCGGCCGCCAGCGCGGCGGCATGGGCATCCGCCGCGTGATCCGACCCGTCGATCACGAATGTGAATTCAACGGCGTGGGTGAGCGCTTCCGCCATCAGCCCTGGGGCGTCTTCGGCGGGGCTGCGGGCAAGACCGGCGCCTTCTACCTTGTCGGCCAGGACGGAAAGGCCGAAAAGCTCACGTCGAAGGCTAGCAAGATCATCCTGAAAGCCAACGCGCTTGCGGTTATCGAAACACCCGGGGCGGGCGGCTACGGCGAGGCATCGGAACGGTCGCTCGAGGAGATCCATCGAGACATCCGTGCGGGCAAGATTTCGCAGGAAGCCGCGGAAAGGGACTATCCGCAATTCACCGCCAGCTGAGCTGGTTCGGGTTGCGGGGTCCTCGGATCCGCGATCCAAGTAATTACCAACCAAAAGAAGGGGAGCATCAGCATGACCAACAAGGGAAATGGAATTTCACGCCGGAACTTCATCATTGCAGGTTCAGGACTTCTGGCTGCCCCGGCGGTGTTGCGCGCGACGAGTGCGACGGCAGCCTCGAACCAGCTGACGTTCGTAACCTGGGGCGGCACATACAAGGACGCCCTGGTTGAAGGCGCCATCAAATCCTTCACCGAGCAGACCGGCGTTCAAGTTACCATCATCGACACCCCCGACCTCGCCAAGGTCAAGGCGCAGGTCAGCACCGGAAACGTACAGTGGGATGTGTTTGATGCACCCAGCGCGATCGGGACCGGTGGTGCGGCCGAAGGATATTGGGACGACTTCGACGACGGGCTCTTCGATCTGAACGATCTTACATTGGCGCCCTCCAACAACCTCGTCCCCTTCTATACCTACGCCGGTGGTATCGCCTATGATCCCAAACGTCACCCGGAGGGAAGTCACCCGACGACCTTTGCCGAGTATTTCGATGTCGAGAAGTTCCCGGGCCGCCGCACCTTCCGTGACCGCCCGAGCGAAACGCTGGAGGCAGCACTTCTTGCCGATGGGGTCGCACCAAAGGACCTCTATCCGCTCGACGTCGACCGGGCCTTCGCAGCGCTCGACCGCGTCAAGCCTTCGGTCGCCTCATGGGTCGGCGCTACCCCGCAAACCGTAACGCTGTTGCAGACGGGGGAAGTAGACTTCTCCTACTCCTATGCGGCGCGCGTACGGGCGGCCCAGACCGACAACGGCGGGCTCGCCTTCTCCTTCGCGCAGACGATCAACGCTTCGGAATATCTGGCCGTGCTGAAGGGTGCGCCCAACCGCGAAAACGCAATGAAGTTCGTGTCTCACATGCTCAAACCGGAAGTGCAGGCCGCGACGATGGAGATCCTCGCCTATACGCCCAACTCGAAGACCGCCCTGCCGCTCATGTCGGAGGACGCCCGCAAATGGCTTCCGGACATGAACAATCCGAACAATGTCATCCTTGATGACGCCTGGTGGGCCGAAAACTTCGAAAGCGTGACGCGTCGTTTCAAGGAATGGATTCTCATGTGAGCACGATAGGCGGTCGGCTCTGCTGACCGCCTTGGCAACTTCGCCTTGAACTGGAGCAGCGACCTATGATCCGAACTGCTGAAATGCGTGGGGCGTTTTTCTTCGTGACCCCGGCAACGCTGCTGACCCTGACGATTCTGGCGGTGCCGCTGTTCTACATCTTCTACAACAGTGTCGGTGGCGCGGGTCTAAGTCTTGCTGCCTTTCGTGACCTGTTGAGCAGCGGTCTGTTCCTGCGCACGCTCGCCACCACCGTGATCATCGCGGTCTCGTCCGCAGTTCTCAGTCTTGTCCTCGGCTACATCATCGCGCTGCATCTCACGCGCCAGCCGCCGAAGCGGCGCAGCATCTACATGATGCTCGTCCTCCTGCCGTTCTGGACCAGCGTTCTGGTCAAGTGCTACGCGTTTACGGTTCTGCTTGGCCGGGCGGGTCTGGTGAACGAGTTTCTGAGCTGGGTAGCCGGGAGCCCGGTCCAGCTCGAGCTTGTCCTCAACCGGATCGGTGTTCTGATCGGCATGACAAACTACCTCACGCCATTCGTGGTCTTCCCGATCTTGGCGAGCCTCTTGGCGATAGATCCTGCCGTATATCGGGCGGCAACCGTTATGGGGGCGGGGCCCGTGCGTATCTTTTTCACCGTGACCCTGCCCCTTAGCCTTCCGGGCATCATCGCCGCGCTTTCGAGCGTGATGGTTATGGGCCTCGGCTTCTTCGTCATTCCCGCACTTCTGGGTGGTCCCCGCGACGCCATGCTCTCGAACCTCGTCGATTTCTACACCCGGGAAACGCTCGATTGGAACATGGCCTCTGCCGCCGGCGTGCTCCTTCTTGGACTGGTCGTCCTCGTGACGGTGCCGCTCACGATCCTCCGCAAGAGAAAGGCTTGAGACGATTATGTTGATCCGCCAGATCTCGGACTCCGCCAGCCGCCGCTATCGCCTTCTCGGAACTACGCTTGCAAGCCTGGTGTATCTCTTCCTGCTGCTGCCGATCGTCATCGTCGTGCCGATCGCTTTCGGACCGACCAACGGGATCGCCTTTCCGCCTGAGAGCTATTCGCTCGACCTGTTCCGGCTCTTCCTCTCGTCTTCGGATTGGATCGGTCCCCTTCTGCAGAGCCTGAAGGTCGCGGTGATCTCGACGGTAGTCGTGCTTCTGGTCGGCGTGCCTGCTGCCTACGGCATCGCCCGCTTCCAGTTTCCGGGCAAGGTGGTGATTGCGGGGGCGATGATGTCGTCGCTAGTCATTCCCACCATCGTCACGGCGCTCGGGCTGTATCTCTACTTCTCCTACCTGCGCATTACCGGGACAACGTTCGCCATCGTACTTGGTCACGTCATTTTCACCATGCCCTATGTGCTGGTCATGATGATCGCCGGCGTCCAAAAGCTCGACCAGAATCTCGAATTCGGCGCGCAGCTGATGGGAGCAACCCGCTTACGGATGTTCAGGACGGTCGTCCTCCCGCAACTCGTCCCGTCACTCATCGGGGCGACGCTTTTCGCCTTCCTGATCTCCTTTGATGAAGTCGTGATCTCCTGGTTCCTCGCTGGCCCAACCACCGCCACGCTCCCCGTGAAGATGTACAGCGCGATCAAGTGGGAGATCTCCCCCGTCATTGCCGCGGTCTCCACTATGCTGACGGCCATCTCCCTCGTCGTTTGTCTGATCATGGTCGCCTTGCAGAAGACGACCCCGTCGAATGGCTGAAATTCTCACCCGCAAGTATAAGGTCCATGGAAATGTTGCAGCAAAAACCTGTCGAAACGATCGAGGAGCTTCGCGCCCGTACCGATCTTGCCAGCATGTTTGCCTGGCAGATGGTCTCAGGCATCACCTCGATGTGCTATCGCGAAAAGGGTGAGGCCGTTCTGGTCGAGATCTGGCGCCGGCTCCTGGCCTCGGAGCAGCGTGACCGGTTCCTCCAGGCTCTCGACAAGCTGGAAATTCGCGACAATCCGCCGGCCGTGACCGCAGCGCTCTACCACTACTTCTCGAACTCGATCGGCGGGCTGAACATGCAGATCGTGATCGAAAGCCCGCGCAAGGCCTGGATCCGCTATATGGCGCCTTGGGGCTCCTACCCCGGCATGGCGGCGCTCTGCGTGCCAACCTCGGTGCGTCGCACCATTCTTTCGACCTGGCATCCGCGCAATGGCGAGCTTCTTGATTGTCCGCGCCTGGGCTGGGTGGCAACAAAATTCGTCTCGGAAGGCCATCCCTACGACGAAGGTTATTTCTACGAGTACGACCACGACCTGCGCCCGGAGGAACGCTTCCGCGTCGAGCATGTGGAGAAGAGCCCCGAGTTCATTCCGGAGCTGGCTCCCAAGCTGAACCCGGTGACCTGGCCGGAAGCTCGCGTCCTGAAGGGTGGATACAATTACGCCGTGGACTATGTCCGCCACGTCATCCACATCCTCTACGAATTGCTGGGCGTCAACGCTGCCAACGACATAATCCGCGCAGCCATGCGCCTTCTGGCCTGCCAGTTCACGCCGACGCTTTCCAATGCGACCGGCGAGCATGGCAAGGACGCCGTCGGCGTACTCAAGCTGTTTGCGGCAATCTTCACGTCCTTCCGCAACGACGTTTCGGTCGAAGGCAATGCCGAACGGGCAGTGTTGCGGCTTCGCGGTTTCACGCCCTTCACCACGGATATCGACGCCGAACTTCGCGCCTCCATCTTCGAATTCTTTGTGATGGTCGTGCGCCAGAAGAATGGCCATCTCAAACTGGATCGTGCTCCGCTGACCGCGGATGGTGAAGAGGTCTGGACGCTGACCGATGCAGGAGAATGGCTGTGGTAAAGTTGGCTCGCGCCGAAGGGGCTCCCTTTTTTCGCGATGACGAAACTGTACCCGGGCTCCTGGCCCGGGCGGCGGCGGAGCGTCCGGACCATGTTTACATGCGCGCGAATGGTGAGGAGATCACCTGTGCGAGCCTGGCAGCGCGCGTGGAGCACGTGGCTGCCGGTTTCGCTGCACTCGGCGTGAAGCCGGGCGACCGTGTGGCTGTGATGATGGGTCATCACCTGGACCACGTGATATGCTTCTTCGCAATTATGCGCGCGGGAGCCGTCCTCGTCCCGGTCAATGTCGCAATCAAGGGGCCGGGTCTCGTCTATCAGATCGAGCACAGCGCGCCCTCGCTGATCGTGGCGGATGCCGAATTTTCCGACGTGCTCGCTGAGCCGATCAGAGCCGCCCAGGCGAAAGGTGCTCGTGCGGATGTGGTTTGGCGTTTGCGCGAGGGAGAGACCGTGCTTCCTGCGCCTGGCCACGCGCTCTCGCAGATGTCGGTGGCAGATGCGGCTGCCGCGCCGGTGATAGCCCACGACTGGAAGGATCTGCGGATAATTCTCTATACCTCCGGCACGACCGGTGCGCCAAAGGGCGTGCAGATGTCGGACCGCATGGTGCAAGCCACCGCGCTCGGGTCGATCTGGCTTTCCGATATGCAGCCGGGTTCGGTCCTGCATTTCTGGGATCCGATCTATCATGTCTTCGGCGCGGAGGTTCTCGTGCTTGCGCTGATGGTACCCGTGACGCTGCACATGGTGCCGCGGTTCTCTGCATCGAAGTTCTGGAGCGAGGTCAAAGATGCCGGTGCCACCCATATCCACTTCGTGGGTGGGGTGCTCCAGCTGCTGCTCAAGCAGCCACCGAACGAGCTCGACCTTACCCATGGTGCGAGAATTGCTTGGGGCGGTGGCTGCCCGCGCGACGTCTGGGGCGCCTTCGAGGAGCGCTTTGGCATCGAGATTCGCGAAGGCTACGGCATGACAGAAACCTCTAGCTTCTCGACGATCAATCCCGGTGGCAGCAAGGCCGGAAAATTGGGATCCATCGGCACAGGCGTCGACTACTATGCGGTGGAAGTCGTGGATGAGCTCGGAAATCCCTGTGCTCCGGGTGTTCCGGGAGAAATCCGTGTGGCCGAGCGCGAGCCAGGCGTGTTGACGGTCGGGTATTACGAGAACGCGGAGGCTACCGCTTCTGCCTTGCGGGAGGGATGGCTCTACACGGGCGATCTCGCACATGTCGATGCGGACGGTTTCATCACGTATCTCGGACGCAAGAAGGACAGCCTGCGCCGCCGCGGCGAGAACATCTCGGCCTGGGAGGTGGAGCGTGTCGTGAACGATCACCCCGAGGTCGCCGAGTGCGCGCTTGTCGGGGTAGTCAACGAGATGGGTGACGAGGATCTTAAGATCTTCGTGCGCCGCATCGAGGGCAGCACGCTGCAAGGTGCGGATCTGCTGGCATGGAGTGCCGAACGCATGGCGCGCTTCCAAGTCCCGCGTTTCGTGCGCTTCATCGAAGAATTCCGCAAAACGCCAACGCAGCGCATTCAAAAGCAGTTCCTTTCGAACTCGATTGAAGACTTTGACTATGACGCCGAGAGCCGCGGTGCGCGTGCGGAGAGATAAGGATCGAGACTATGCAGCTTGAAGGCAGGGTTGCCATCATCACCGGCTCGGCGCAGGGGATCGGCGAGGGCATTGCACGAGAATATGTCGCCGAAGGTGCCCGTGTGATCCTGGCTGATATCCAGGACGAAAAAGGTCGGGCGCTCGCAGCCGACCTCGGCGGAGACGATGTCTGCCGTTACGTCCATTGCGACGTCTCCTGTTCGTCGGATGCCTCAGCGCTGGTAGCGGCGACCGTTGCGGCATTCGGCCGGCTTGATGTCGTCGTATGCAATAGCGGCATCAACCTCACCGGGACGATCCTCGACCTCAGGGAAGAGGACTTTGACAAGGTGCTGTCGGTCAACCTCAAGGGTGCGTTTCTTGTGGGGCAGGCCGGCGCGCGCTGGATGGTGGAACACGCCGTTCAGGGTTCGATCATCAACATGAGTTCGATCAATGCGCTTGTCGCGAGCCCCCATATCCTCGCCTATGCAGTGTCAAAGGGCGGGATCAACCAGTTGACGTCCGCCATGGCCCTGGGTCTGGCGCCGCATGGTATTCGTGTCAACGGCATAGGTCCGGGCTCGATCGAGACAGAACTTCTGGCAAAGATCTTCGAGAATGACCCTGCCGTGCAAAAGGGGATGCTTGCCCGCACCCCGCTCGGTCGGCTTGGAAGCACCCGCGAGATTGGACGAATCTGCGTCTTCCTGGGCTCGGAGGATTCCTCTTACATGACCGGCGAGACGATCTATGCCGATGGTGGCCGTCTACGCCTTGCCTATACCGTGCCGGTGAAGGAGTAAGCTGATGACGAGAGACCGGGTCAACCAGCTTCAGGACGATGAAGCTGCCATTACTCTGGAAAACGTATCGATGAATTTCGGCACGTTCACGGCGCTTCGCCCAACAGACCTGAAGGTGAAATCGGGAGAGTTTCTCACCCTGTTAGGCCCTTCCGGTTCGGGAAAGTCGACGCTTCTCAACCTGATTGCGGGATCGCTTGCACCCACGACCGGTCGCATCCTGCTTGGAGGGCGCGATATCACCTTCGCTCCCCCGCGCGAGCGTGGGATCGGTATGGTGTTTCAGAACTACGCGCTGATGCCCCATATGTCGGTTTTTGAGAACGTCGCCTATCCCCTGCGCATACGGCGCGAACCGAAGGACGTGATCGGCAAGAAAGTCCATGATGCTCTTGCGCGGGTCGGGCTGGAAGGCTTCGATGAACGCAAGCCCAAGCAGATGTCCGGCGGTCAGCAACAGCGCGTCGGCATCGCGCGCTGCATCGTGTATTCGCCTTCTATCATCATGATGGACGAGCCGCTCGGCGCGCTGGACAAGAATCTGCGAGAGCAGATGCAGGACGAGATCAAACGTCTTCATACGGATCTGGGGACGACTTTCATCTATGTGACCCATGATCAGGAGGAAGCGCTGAACATGTCGGACCGCATCTGCCTGATGAATGTGGGGGGAATATCCCAGCTTGGAACGCCGGATGAACTTTACTTCGAGCCAAGAAACCGTTTCGTCGCGGAATTCATCGGCGAGTCAAACTTGATCTCGGGACGGATTACTGGACGTGACCGATTTCTTGCGAACATCGGAGGTGAGTATGCGGTACCCAGCCGCGAGATCGCGGTCGGGCAGGAGTGCAGGCTGATGATCCGACCCGAGCGTCTGATGATGAGCTCGCCCGAGAACGAGCCCGCTGCTGGCAGGAATTCACTCCGCGGCCGGATCATCGACACCTCCTTTATCGGTGGTATGACGCGAATTCAGGTCGAGATGGCGGATGGCATGGTCGTGACGTCGAAGGCAATCTCCGAACATGGGAGGGCGGGAGTTCAGGCGGGAACCGAAGTTCTTCTGGAATGGGATCCCGTGAATTCCGTTGTGTTGACGGACTGACGTCACAGAGCCGGATTTCGTATTTTTCTGTTGCGTATTTTCTGACGAATGGGTGTTACTGGGGTGACAAAAAAGGCGAGGCACGTGGTCCTGATGTCTGAACAAGTCAGTGAGCGGGATGGAGCCAAGGTCCAGAAGCTCGTGCGCGACGCGATCATTCGTCTCGAGTTGCGCCCCGGATCCATCATCGATGAGGCAGGGCTGGCCGCGTCGCTCTCCGTCTCGCGCACGCCGGTTCGAGAGGCGATGATCCAGCTTATCGCCGACGGCCTTGTCATTCGCGACGGTCGCAGTGCTCGCGTGGCGCCGTTGGATTTCGACGATGTTCCGAAGATCTACGAGGCACTTCTTGTATCGAGCCGGATGATCAATAGGCTCGCCGCGGAAAATCGAACCAGCGCGGAGCTGGCGGTTATTCGCAGGGCGATGCTTGCCTTCGAGGAGCTGGTATACGAAGGTGACGGGCTGGAGCGGCAGGATGTGAATTTCGATTTTCACATGCAGATAGCAACCGCGGCTCACAATCGGTATTTCCTTGAATTCTACGAGCGGGCGATGATTGCGTCCAGCCGCCTGGCACGCGCCTGCTTCTCGAACACCGATCGTCAGAACATCGCCGACTCTCGCTCGGACAGCGAACTTGTGCTGCACGTGCAGGAGACTGTGCGGCAGCATCGCGCCATAGTCGATGCGATAGCGGACCGGGACGTGGAGGCTGCGGACCGCCTCGCGGTCGAGCATCAGGAACTTTCGTTTTCGCGGTTGAAGAAGGCGCTGTTTAGCGGAGCCGATGCCATAACCTCGCTTCCCGATCTTGCGGGAAGGAGGGAGATGTTCTCCCTTACTTGATCAACAACGTCCGGTGCTTCATTTCGCAAATTCTGATCTCCACCCGGGGGGGCGAGCCCGACGTGATCTTGCTGAGTTGAAAGGATCTCCTTTCGACGTTCAGCATTGAGTGCCGGAGAAGGATCTCCATCTTCCCATGCTGATCCGCCGCGGGTTCCGTTGGCGCTTTTGCTCTACTGCGTCCGGATGGCCCACGGGTCGAGACAATGGGCTCCGCATAGAGGCGCTCGTGTCGGACAACGCCATGCAAGTCTTCGATGTAATCAAGCCCCCGCAACCAAATCCCTCTCCCCTGCATCATGTCGCTGGCGCGAAGACTTCATCTTCGCTGGCGAGGTAGCTCGTCGTCCTGCGGACCATAACCTGAAGGCCGCAGGTTCAAATCCTGCCCCTGCAACCAAAGACCACTTGAAATGCAAAACGGAAGCTTCCAACTGGCATTTCCTGTGCTTTTTAAGCAAACGGAACCAAGAAATTAGCTAGTCTGATTGCCCCGTCGCAGGCTCAGATCCCTTCAAGGCGGCAACTACTATCGAGGCGAGTGGAGCGACGCTAACGCGCGCACCTTCATCATCAGGCTCTTCTTAGGCCGCAACGTCACCTTCATCAGGGGCTCAGGCGGCTGATCGGCGACACTGGTCAGGCTTGACCAGTCCTTCGATGGGCTGCACGCTACGTAGCAACGCCCCGACCTTTGACGATCCCGTCCGGGGAGGCTGCGAGTGCACTGAACATCAATCCGAGGTGTTCAATCTTCTGGCTGGCTGTCTCCTCATTCCGGACGCCATTCCTGCGGTAGCCGATCTCGGTCAATGTCGAAGTCTTGAATCGGATGAAGTCGGCCATCTCCATGGCAAGGTGAGGGGTGCATCGACGACGCCGGAGAGCGGGTCGGGATCCGCGAGCGCCTCTGTCGTAGATGCCTCTTCTTCATCATCCCGCAGCCCCTTACTTGGCATCCGACACGAGACGGTTCTGCACTGATACTAAAACTACGTTTTTACATGCGATCCCGGTCCCCGAGCCGAGGAACAAATCCCACAACAAAGCCGAACAACCGACCTATCCTTTCTATCGTTTCAAGCGTTGGATTAGCCGTGCCGGCTTCGATCTCCGCAACTTGGCGCCTAGTCAGCGACAGGGTCTTGGCAAACTCTTCTTGCGTCATGCCGAATCCTTTGCGGATCTCCGCTACCGCACCGAGCAGCCTCAGATCCCCGGTTCGAGCACGCTCCGCCAGCGTTCTGCGGTTTTCAAGGATCTCCTCTTTCGTCGGCTTTTTCCATCGAGCCATCTAGCGGTCCTTCGCCATCATTGACACGCCGCCAGAACGCTGTCTGCTATCGCGATACAGCGCCCCATCGCGCGATCCAGAATGTCCGGAGGCGTGCTCATGTCTTTCGCCATGGTCGGGGCCTGGCGCAGGTGTTCGGCAAACGTGCTAAGCTCAGCTTCGAGCGCACTCTGCTCAGCAGGATCAGGCTTCAGTTCGCCGCAAATGTGCTTCCAGTCGGGAAGATGATCGCGACCTCCGAGATCGTAATCGACGATCGACGCGCCCTGGAAGCCAGCCGCGTCGTCCTTGAGTTCCAGCGTCGCAGCGTGATGCCGCTCACCATCAAAATAGGTTTGGAGCGTTAGGCGCATTAACTGACCCTTGAAATGGTTCAGATAATACATTCTCCGAAATTATTCAACCCAGTAAAGTGGTTCATAACTACCGTCAGAACTGCCAGCTACCGAAACAGTGATTGAAGCTTCTGATCCGCTGACCATCTTTCGCCACGCAGCGCATTGCCGCAAGCGAACAGAATGAGCGGCAGGCTGAGCACTGGTGTCATCCAGCTTCGGAGCCACTGTTTGCGTCGAACGAGATGAGCGAAACGGCTCCCATTGCAGCGAAGAAGACCATCCCAAGTCCTATTGCTTTGAAAGGCTCGTAAGCCGGGCGAATGCTGAGCATAGCGCAATTGCCTTGCCAGCCTTCGCTTTTCGAATGCCAGTTGATCGCGCTGGCGACCAAGCACGTATACGCCCTGCATTATCTGCTCTTCGAAGCTCGATTTCGCCATATTGCCTCCTCGGCGGAGATTGCGCTATCTCAATAGCGGACGCGGCCAATGACAGACCATCATCTGGATCTTGTATTCAACGCGATCGCGCATCCAGAGCGGCGTCGCATCTTCATCGCTTAAGAGCAGGAGACTGAATGCTGTTCATCTCGCCTGAGCACCCCACAATCCTGCAATTGCTTTTCGATGGATTATGCAGTCGGATCGGCTATGAGGAGCTGCAGAACCACGATGGATCAGATCAACCCCTTGTCCGACAGCCTTGCCCATCTTCCTGAACGAAAGCGCCAGGAGCTCGCCCATATCCTGCGGGTGATCTTCGAGGAGTTCGACGAGTGGCAGAGAGGCAAGTCGGAAAAGAAGCGGCTGGGCAAGATCCTCAAGGTGATCCTGTTCGGCTCCTATGCCCGCGGTGACTGGGTTGAGGATGTCGAGAGCGGCTATCGCTCGGACTATGACCTTCTCGCTGTGGTCAACATCCACTCGGCAGCCGAGGAGGATGAGATCTGGCTGAAGATCGATGACCGGCTGGCGCTGGAGTATTCGGTCAAGCAGACGATCAGTGCACCGGCAAAGGTAATCGCGCACGATCTGGCGGAGGTGAACGACAAGCTGGCTCGCGGGCTGCCGTTCTTCGTCGATATTTCCAAGGATGGTATTGCTCTTTACGAGGAGCCGGGGCATCCACTGGTGGAGCCAACGGTCCTTCAACCATCACAGCAAGCAGCAGCGGCAAAGGAGTTCCTCGAAGACTGGCTCCAACGAGCCCAACAGTTTTTCGAGACAGCGCAGCTTCAGCTTGACCGTGGTTGGTCAAAAATGGCTGCTTTCAATCTCCATCAAGCAGCTGAGGCCTCCTACCACTGTGCGCTACTCGTTTTTACGCTCTACAGCCCAAAGTCTCATCGGCTCAAATTCCTCCGCTCCACTGCCGAGCGGATCGAGCCACAGCTGATCGAGGCCTGGCCGCGTGATACCCGCTTTGCCCGGCGCTGCTTCGAGCGGCTCGATCGCGCCTATGTCGATGCGCGCTACTCGTCGCATTACGAGGTGACGCGAGAGGAGCTCGACTGGCTTGTTGATCGGATTACCGTTCTCCAAGTGCTCGTCGAGAAAGTGTGCCGGGAGAGGATAGCTCCCGACGAGCGATAGGAGTGGCTGCAGCATCTTTGGGGATGGAGCGCCCTTATGACGGACGAGACCGCGGCAGGTGCCTCCGAGCCTTGTCGCCTTGTCCAGACTACCTATCGTCTGTTTGACGCTCGCCAATTGGCAAAATCCTCCGCATGCTCGTCCTTCGTGCAAGATAAAATCCGATAATAGCGGCGCCCCCTTGACCTGTTCCACTATGAAATCTTCGTAGGCGGTCATTTCAACTGCTTCGTCCGCGACATCAGACGCAATGTCCTGAGGAATGACGGTCACGCTGTCATCATCTCCAACGAGGATTTGGTCGGGGTGGAAGGTCGAGCGTGATCGGCGGGAATGTCGAGATCACCGATCATTGCCGCGTCGCGGAAGCCGCCATCGGTAACAACGCCGGCCACGCGGCGCATTATCAGGCGTGTGGCGAGGAAGTGGGCCGCCGAGGCAGCGCGCGGATCCTTTCGGCTGTCCATCACCAGCACATACCCCTTGAGTCAAGCCTCGATTGCGACGCGCCGCGGCTGGGTAGGCTTGCGGAACTCGCTCAGCTGGTTGCGGTCTTCCCGGGCAAGGATATAGCCGAGCGTATAGGCGGGGCCGACCATGTGGTGGCTTCTCCCGCACGGGGCGTACATCCTGAACGACGTGATTTCTCGGCCTCGATGCCAGATTTATGCTGATCTGTTATACCGTTACATTTTGCGTTGACGAACGTAATAACATTACCTAAGCAGTCGCTGCCAAACGAGCGGAACGCGGTGAACGTTTGCCGAAAGGAAAGCGGTCCCTGACCGCGTTACATCGACATGGTGCGCTACGACGCCAGAACTCTCGTCTCAGGCATCAACCAAGGCTGAGCTTCCAGGATCAGGCGGCGAACGCTGCGCCGTTAGTGTTACGTAATAACATAAAGGAGAGATGAATATGAAACGACTGGTAATGGGCGTCTCCGCCCTTGCGCTATCGGCAGCCTTTATCGGCCCCATGGCATTCGCTGACGAGGACGCCGAAGGCGTCACGCTATACCGCGTGTTCGTCGGTGATCATGAAGCGGGGAAGGTAACAGCGTTCGATCTCAACAAGCCGGAGAACCGCTGGACTTTCGAGACGACAGGGCAAAACAAGCTCTACAGCGTGAATGGCGGATCGGCCATCGTGTCTGTCCAATCCGACGACGATGCCGTCAACTTCATCAACAGCGGTATCTCGCTGCACTCTCACGGCGACCACTCGGACATCGACATAGAAGAGCCGAGTGCCGTTAGTGACACCTTAACCGGACCTCGGCCGTTCCACGTCATCGACCACGATGGAAAGGTCGTGATCAACTTTGACAAAGGTGGTTATGCTGAAATCGTCGAAGCGCATAAGCTTGCCCACAACACGATCGAGTCCAAACAGCTAAAGCAGGCACGGCCGCATCATGGCTTCGCAGCACCCATCGGCAATGGCTGGGTCACCACTGTTGCCTCTGATGCTCCTGTTGAAGGCGATGCTGCTCCGACGCGTGTTGGACTGCGCGCCGTCAATGAAGACGGTACACCGACTGGTGATGTCGCCACCTGCACCGGCATCCACGGCGAGGCTTTTTCGGGCGCGTACCTCGCAGCAGGCTGCAAGGAAGGCATCTTGACGGTGACTGCCGGCAAGGATGGCCCCGTCACGAAAATGCTAACCTACCCCGCCGATCTGCCGAGCGGTGAGGCAACTGGGACATTGCTGGGTGCGAAGAGCATGCAGGTCTTCCTCGGCAACTACGGCGCCAAGGGACTGGTCATTGTCGATCCCGTCGATGAGCCCCATTTCCGTTACATCGAACTGCCGTTCCGCCGCGTCGATTTCGCATTGGATCCTGCCAATGCCCGCTTCGGCTATGTCCTGACCGAAGACGGCTCACTGCACCAGGTTGACGTTTTGGATGGCAAGCTGTCCAAGAGTGCTAAGGTGACTGAACCCTATTCCATGGATGGTCACTGGAACGACCCACGCCCGCGCATTGCAATGGCAGGCGATGAGATCGTCATGACCGATCCGAACGCCCGCCTGGTCCGTCGCATCGCAAAGGATGAACTCACGGAAGTCGGAACGATCGAGGTCGAAGGCAAGCCGTACAACATCGCGGTGGCCGGTGGCAGCGGCAAGATCCACGAGGGGGAGGAGCGTCACGACGCCGGCCATGACCACAACCACGATGGTGATGAGCACGCGCATAGCCACGGCGATCCTAAGATTTACGCGGGCTATTTCGAAGACAGCCAGGTCAAGGACCGCCCGCTCTCGGATTACGCCGGCGATTGGCAGTCGGTTTATCCGTATTTGAAGGATGGAACGCTCGAGCCGGTATGGGAGCACAAGGCCGAGAAGGGCACGTCCAGTGTCGATGAGATTCGCGCTGAATACGAGGTCGGTTACAGGACCGATGTCGATCGCATCACCATCGAAGGGGACGTGGTGACCTTCTACAGGGGCGGCACTCGGACCAGGGGCAACTACGCCTATGACGGAAAGGAAATTCTGACCTACAAGAAGGGCAACCGAGGTGTCCGCTTCATCTTCAAGAAGATCGAAGGAGATGCGGATGCGCCGCAGTTCATACAGTTCAGCGACCACAAGATTGCTCCGGAGAAAGCCGAACACTACCACCTCTACTGGGGCGATGATCGGGCTGCCCTCCTGGATGAAGTGACCAACTGGCCCACTTACTATCCTTCGTCGCTGACGCCGCAACAGATCGTCAGTGAGATGAAAGCGCATTGATTGCGCCATGGACTTGCAGATGACGAACAGGCGCTGCCCAGCGCCTGTTCGTGTATTTCCATATGTCCATTATTGGACACAAGAGCCCCAGCAGTACCCCCTGAGTGACTAAAGGCGCAATCTGTGAAGAATGAGCTGCCCAAACCACAGCGGAGGCTTCCGCCAGTGTCATGTCACTTCCATCGCGTGCGCACAGCTAGATAGGTTCGGTTCCTATAGACGTGCAGCATTGGAATAACCAATTGCCGGTCCTGATCCCTTCACCTGTGAGGCTTGCGACCCATGCGACGGTCTCAGGTTCTGCTCCCATCAATGAAAACGCAACCACGCCCAGCCAATTCCGTTTAGACTCTCCAAGGCCATGGTAAGGCCATGGTCTCGATGGCGCACTCCCAAGAAATCGCGGTGCTCTTCTATACGGAGACAGGAATGAGTGGCAGCCTTGTTGCGGAGACCGATGTGGATGCGCACGGAATTGCCGAATAGGCATCGACAGGTCCGGCCTCGACCGATCCGCTCCCAATCCGACGGCTACACTCACGACCTAGGCGTCTGATGTAGGCCTGCTGACTGATAGCTTGCACGCACCAGACAGCTAGAGAGGCGACGAGTTCCACGGTACTGAATCTTATCGAAGAAGTCGTGACCGCTTACAAGCTTAGGCCGGCCTTCCTACGGACTGTCGCGCCAACAACTCCGCTATGAATGTGTTTGCCTTGGTTGAGATGAGCATGTTCGAAGGATTTTGACAATGATACGCATCAGGCAGACGTCTAGCCGGGATACGGCTTTGCTTCCCGAGATTGAACGCAGTTCCGGTGAGCTTTTCCGACAATGTCCGGGGCTGGAATGGATCGCAGATGATGATGTGCAATCAGAGGCACAGCATCAAGCTTTCGTTGCAGACGGCGTCGCATTGGTCGCTGAGCTGGATGGCAACGTGGTCGGTTTCCTGACGGGGTCTGTGGAGCGGGATGCCCTGCATATCTGGCAGATCGCTGTCCACAAGACTCACCAACGGCGTGGCGTTGGGGGCAAACTGATTGAAGCGGCCCAGCAACTGGCGGTCACCCACGCGGCCATAGCACTTACCCTAACCACGTTTCGGAACGTACCGTGGAATGAGCCCTACTACCGCAGGCTCGGCTTCAAGACCTTGGCGGACCCCGAACTCAACCCTCGACTGGCAGCGATCTTGTGTGCCGAAGGCGAAGCAGGGCTTCCGGTGACGCGGCGCTGCGCGATGAGGAAGTACGTCGATGAGCCGATTAAAGGGAGCAGCCGGTTGTGATGGCTCGTGAGCAGCCTTTGAAGCCCTGTCCAGGCGTCTGCCGGTGATCTGGAGTCTCTCGATCAAGGCTACAACCGGAGTGTTCGTGCCAGTGCGAAGTGTCGCAGCGTGAAGCAACATGCACTTGTGCTCGGGGTCAAGGCGAAGCGGTAAGGTTCTGTAGATCGTAATGCTGCTGATATCTTCCTATTGATCGAAGGTTGTCTGCAGGCATTCGAGGACGCGGTCACGCAGGAATTCCGCCGCAGCATGCGCAGCGTCTTGCTTGTCGTTCCAGGCGTCTACAATTTCGCCGAGATATGCCCGTCGGGCGTAATCCAGCGTGTCAGCTTCCATGATCGGCATCTTCGGCACTGCCCAGTCGGCGGCATCAGCCTTTGACGCAAAATCCCCAATCTGCGCGGTGCGCCACATCCGCGCCAGGGTCAAGAGGACATTTCGCTCATCTCCCGGCAAGCCACTTAGCAGCATAGGCAGCGCATCGCCTATCGCGAGGCGGATCGTCTCCTGAGGTATAGCGGGAAGAAGGGAGGAGGCTTGTGGCCCCATCAATGATACCGACTCCCGCCGGACCTGCGCCAGGATCAATGTGTTCTCCGGGTCCCTCACGACGCCCGGAACTGCGCCTGCCGCCAGTTCAGGACGCAACCACTCCCCATAAACGAAGTCCGCTTGAGCAGGGTAGCTTTGCATTAAGTCGTTGGTCCCGGCGAATACGAGAAGTTCGAGGCACCGTGGTTGCTTCGCTTTGCGAGGGTGCGGCCCCGATAGAATGAGAAGTCTCGAAAGCAGCTCTTGTCGCTCCCAGGGCGACATGGGTCGGCCTGTGACCGCGAGAAGGTCTATGTCACTTTGTGGCTGCAGCCCTGCTGACACTGCTGAACCATGCAGATAGACGGCATGAATGGCTTCGCCGAGGATGCTTGCGAGTGCTTCCAACACCCCTTGGATTTGCAGGTTTTGTTCTTCCGTTTCCATAACCTCTCCCCCAATCAATGATGGCCGGCTGGCGTTCAGCCGGACTGCAGCCTGCAGTCCGGCATGGTAGTTTCATGAGGCGTCCCGTCGGCTAAGGAGACCTAGTGCCACTAATGTTAGAAGCGCCGTGCTGGAGGAGTAAGCTATGAGTGGCCACGCGGTGTCGCCTCGTAGAGCGACAATGGCGAGCGTTCCAACAATGCCCACGATCAAGCTCTGGACACAGAAATAGAGGGCGACGGCTGAACCGGCAGTGTCATCGAAGCACCTCAAGGCGCCGTTCGCGGTGACGGATACCGTAAAGACGATGCCGATCGCCATCACCCACATCGGAACGACGAACGTCAGTAAACCGGGAGAACCAGCGACCTGTCCCAAAGTCAGGCAAAGGCTTCCCACCAGCAGCGTCAACATGCCTCTCAGAAGACTGCCGCCGATACCCCAGTTCGCCACGAAGACCTTGGCGAAGCGGGCGGTGACGATCATCACGAGCGCCGCGGTGGCGAAGGCGAAGCTGAACTCCAGCTCGGAATATCTTGCTTTGGCAACGAGGACACGCGGAGCCGTCGAGAAGAACACGAAGAACGTGCCCATTGCCGCACTGAATCCAAGCGTGTAGCACCAGAATTCGGGGCTGCGCATGATGGGCCCAAACCTAGCCTGCAAAGGCGCCGCCGACGCGGGGCGAGTTTCATGCCACCGCAGGAGAGCGTTGAGAAGCGACAGAAGCCCCAGGACGCCGAGCGTCATGAAGATCATCCGCCACCCGAAACGATCAGCGATGATAGCCCCTGCAATCGGTCCGAGAGCGGGGACGAAAGCAAGCATTGAGCTGAACATGCTGTAGATGGTCACACCTTCGGGGCGGTCGGCATAAACGTCTCGAACGGTTGCGAATAGCGCGACAAGCGCAGCGGAGGCGCCTGCTGCTTGCAAAAGCCGAAGGACGACAAATACGGTGGCCGTTGAAGTTGTAGCTAGACCGAACGATGCGGCTGCGAAGAGCATTGCACCTCCGATGAGAACAGGTCGCCGCCCGACCCGATCGGAAATCGGGCCGAAGATGAGCTGCCCCAAACCGAGCACAATCATGTAGAGGCTCAGCGTGAGCTGAACGACAGCAGGAGTGGTCTTGAGAATCCCAGGCATAGCGGGGACGACCGGAAGATAGATGTCCATCGCAAGCGAGGCGAGGATGTCAAAGGGAGCCATCAGCAGTAGCGCTGCCGGCAGAGAATATGTCCAGACATGGGAATTGGTCGACATGATGAAGATCCGCACAAATGATAACACTTGGCGGCGTCTATCTGTCAGTTCGTGGACTTGATACGATACGACGCCGCAACAACAAGAAGGTGTTGTTGCGGCTTATATGTCTGACGACTTTGTGGACCCCATGCCACGCTCCAATCTCTGATCGCCGTCAGCCTCTACCGAAAATTGGCCAGGCGAACAATGCCGTTCACGAGCGAATCCTACTATGACCACCGCTACTTCCTTTGCTGCCGAGCGCTGACTTCAGTCGGGACAAATGGCGCTGGGCGGCGTACGCGTTTGGTCTGGCACAGGTCATCGACGCTGCATCCTCAATCCTCAAGTGCTGTCATGATTTCATAGGCAATCCGGACACGCTCCGGGATCGGGTAGTTCTTGTTTGCCAACATCACCAAGCCGATCCTGCTGCCTGGCAGGAAAGCTACATAGGCGCCGAAGCCATTGGTCGAGCCAGTCTTGTTGACGAGTATCTGGCCCGGCAGCGGCTTGGGCGGATCAAGCTTCGTTACTTTATGCGGCTTGAAAGCCAACTCGGCAGAATTCCCGTCGAGCAAGCGGTCCAGCTCAATTGGCCACTGGTAGATTTCCCATCCAAGCCCCTGCACCATGTCGCCAACCTTGAAGTATCCCGTCCGGGTCGTGGCCAGCGCTTGTGACAGGTCATCCTCGAGCTCTTGCTGGCCCATGTTTGCCTCCAGGAACTGGAGCATATCGGCCGCTGTCGTCTTTATTCCATAGGCCTCAGAATCGAACATTCCCGGAGAGACACGAATGGGATTTCCGCTCTTCGTGTAACCAAAGGCGTAGTCGCCTATACGATGATCAGGAACATCGATGAAGGTATCCTCCAAGCCCAGTTTGGGAAGAAGCAAGCTTTCCATCACTTCGTCGAATGACTTTCCCAGCGACCTAGCGGCGAGGAAGCCAAAGAGCCCGATGCTGGGATTGGAATAAAGCCGGTGGGTTCCGGGTTCATACTCCGGCCGCCAGCTTCTGTAGAACTTCACCAGCTCCTCCTGATCGGTCACATGGTCAGGAAACTGCAGCGGTAGGCCGCCTGCTGAATAGGTGCCCAGCTGGAGGAGGGATACCCGGTCGAGGTTGCTGCCTTCCAGAGCGGGCAGGTAACGGCTGGCTTTGTCCGTCAATGACAACGAGCCGCTCTCTTGAGCATAGGCTGCAAGGGTGGCCGTAAACGCTTTGCTTATTGAACCAATCTCGAAGAACGTATCCTTCGTGGCTCGTCGTCCGGACTCCTTTGAGGCCACGCCATATTCGAAGAAGTAGCGCTCACCATCGATGGTGAGCCCGACGACCATGCCCGGAACCTCATGAGCTTCCAGGACAGGTTGAACTGCACCATTGACGATGTGCTCGAGACTTCCACGCTCTGGGGAGGCCGGGTGAGCAGGGGGCGCCAGCATAAGGAATGCGGTGGCGATGCAGGTAGACTTGTTCAAAGTAGCCATGGAATTTGTCTCCTTTCTTCCCCAGAACTGCCTCACGTCATGGGTGGATGACAAACTAGAGTTTCTTGCACGAGCCCAAAATTCATTTGGGCCTTTTGACTGCGCGTTTAGCCGACGTGAAGGCATGCCAGTCGGACCTGTTTCCCCTGTGCCTGGATTCCGACAGAGCCTCATCTCGCTGCACCAGGGCGCCCTAGTTTTACTAATGTCTCGGACGAGAATTACTGGTTTGCTGCGTTGGATCAGGCAGAGCTAGAGATCGTCACGAGACTTTTTGCGTCTCGCAGATGTCTCCAATTCAGAACTGCTTCTGGGCCCGTCACAGGCTTGCCTAATAGCGCGACCCTAGGCCAGGAGCATTTACAATACGAGGTAATCAATGCGCTTTCTATCGCTTGTTCCCATCGCAATGCTAACACTAACGGTAGGTGTGGTATCTCCTGCAGCCGCAGATACTGTTGCGGAAACTGCAGCCGAGGTTGAAGCTGACCTTGGCGGTCGTGTTGGGGTCCTGTTGCAGCAATACGGCGAGGCACCTGCAGCTACCTATCGTGCAGACGAACGATTCCCTCTTGCCAGCACCTTCAAGGCACTGGCATGTGGTGCGGCTCTTTCCAGGGTCGATGCAGGGGAGCAGGACCTCGAGGCGATCATCAAGTATGGTGCCGATGACATCGTCACCTACTCCCCAATTACAGAAAAGCACGTGGGAGTGGGGATGACCCTCGGCGACCTGTGCCATGCGACGATTACCTTGAGCGACAACACAGCAGGAAACCTTGTGCTCGACAGCGTCGGTGGTCCCTCGGGCTTCACTGCTTTCATGCGAAAAATCGGTGACGAGGTAACGCGTCTGGATCGTTGGGAACCGGAGCTGAACGAGGCGCTACCGGATGATCCGCGCGACACCACGACGCCGCGGGCTGTTGTAACGACACTGGAACGTCTCCTGCTGGGCGACGTATTGTTGCCAGCTTCTCGCAGGCAGTTGGAGGAGTGGATGATCGCTGACCAGGTGGCAGACAAGCTCATCAGAGCCAGCCTCCCGAAGGGCTGGACCATCGGGGACAAAACCGGCGCTGGTGAGCGAGGGTCGCGTTCGATCATTGCGATCATAAGGCCGCCGCAGGGCAAGCCCTGGTTGGCGGGGATCTACCTGACCGGAAGCGATGCGGACATGGATAAGCGAAACGAAGCCGTTGCGATGGTGGGCGCAGCAATCGTGCGGGCAATTGAAAATGCGGTCGAGAACGGAACGGACTAAAACGCTTCATACCCGCAGTAGTCTGGGGGCCCGGTCATCGAAGACGCGCGTCTAAAGGACTGCCGGTTACGCCGCAGAGCAGGAAGCGACGTCAGCTCCCGTTGATGCTCTGCGGCAGATAACGAGGCTCAGCAACGCGCGAGCCAAAAGGATCTGCCGATACCGTCGCGGTCCACCACGATCGAAAGGGCTTGCCTCTTTTGCAGGAGGTACAACAGATCGTTCTCGTCAGACGTCCCATAACCGCCATGATACGGTTATTGATCTCATCCTCGCTGCTGCCATAGTCTACGGGGCAGACAAAGATACCATGTCGTGGTGAGAATGAGCGACTTTGAAATGAACACTAAAAGCAAGCACGGGGTCACAGCTGCCGCGACCGATCCGGAAAACCAGCATGGCTCCACTGCCTGCTGTAGTGCGCTAAAACGAGGTTATCTTTGCCGGAGCGATGAGCGCGGATTGCAATCACCGAAGATCAAACAGGACGGGAGCAGGGGTGATGTCGTCTTAATCCCTGGCGCCAGGTCCTTTGTCGGTAGCTCTGACCCAGTGATTGCGCTGGATGGGGAGGGGCCAAAGCGCCGCGTTCAGGTTGCTCCCTTCTCAATAGCCAGACACGCGGTAAGCGGCACTCAGTTTCGAGCTTTTGTGAACGGTACGGGATACGTCACGGAAGCTGAGCGGTTTGGGTGGAGCTTTGTTTTTCACCTTCTGCTTCGTAATCCGTCTCAACACGAAGTCCCGCCTGAAACGCCATGGTGGCGAAAGGTCGATGGTGCGTGCTGGCGCCATCCTGAAGGACCGGGCTCTGACCTAGAGGGCAGGGAGGACCACCCGGTTGTCCATATTTCGTGGGCTGATGCTAACGCATATGCGAGGTGGTGTGGTGGAAGGCTCCCAACGGAGGCGGAATGGGAACATGCCGCCCGCGGAGGCTTGGATCATCCCAGATACCCGTGGGGAGATGAGGAGCCGACAGATCAGCGGGTATTCTGCAACATTTGGCAAGGCAACTTTCCCCATACCAACTCCGCGGTCGATGGCTATGTGGGAACCGCCCCGGTCGAAAGCTTCTCGCCCAACGGCTATGGTCTGTTCAACATGGTTGGCAACGTCTGGGAGTGGTGCTCCGATCCGTTCAAAGTCCGGTCTGTTTCCAAGTCCTCTCGCCGTCGAAACCTGGAGGCTCTGCGCTTCTCGGAGAAGGTAATGAAAGGCGGCTCATACCTGTGCCACATAAGCTACTGCTACCGTTATCGGATAGCAGCACGTTCCGGACGTCCAGCCGATACGTCTGCCGGCAATACCGGCTTCCGCGTAGCCTATGACGCTTAGTTGTCCTCGCCGCCGGTTAGCGGCTTTAAAGTGTTGATGGCCATCCTCACGAAGTTGCGTGCTGCAATGCTGCGCTCGTCGGATCTGCTGGCGATGAGAAGCTCCGCAACTGGCGACTCCTGCGCGTGCAAGGGACGATAAGCGACCCCGTCGAGGTTCAGTTTTGTGATAGACTTCGGAAAAAGCGCGACACCGAGGCCGCCTGCAACAAGTCCCAAGATCGCGTGGAGTTCGTTTACTTCCTGGACGACCTTTGGTTGAATGCCGGCCTTTCTGAATGCCAGTTGGAAATTTCGTTCAAGATAGAGCGCCTTGACGCGGCGAGTCATGATTAGCCCTTCGGTGGCCAAATCGCGAATGCGCACCACATGTTGATCGGCTAACCGGTGGTTTGTGGCCACGGCGACCACGTACCGCTCCCGCAGAAGGAGGTGCGTCTCGAACTCTTCGTCGCTGTCGAAGACCGGCCTGAGGAGCCCAATTTGGATCCGCCCGGCCCGCAAGGCTTCAACCTGCTCACTAGAAATCATCTCGTGGAGGATGATGTTCACACCGGAAAAACGACGGGAAAATTCCGAGGTTAGCTTCGGCAATATGTTCAAAGCAGCCGCATCCGCAAAGCCAATCGTCAAACGCCCCGATCGACCTTCAGACGCGCGTCTTGCCATCTCCACCGCCAGATCAAGTTGCCGTAGAGCTATCCTTCCCTCTTCCAAAAGGCTCCGCCCAGGGTCGGTCAAAGCAACCCGGCGACGCGTTCTGTCGAAAAGAGCGAAGCCGAGCACTTGCTCAAGCTTCGCGATCTGCTGGCTGAGCCCCGACTGTGTGATCCGAAGCCGCTCTGCGGCCCGGACGAAATTCAGCTCTTCGGCAAGGGTAACGAACGAGATGAGCAGCTTCTGGTCCATCATCTATTAGACTTTCTAATTTCCATATCAGAATTCATAAGTATACCTTCTAATTGTCTTTTATCAAAGGCAGGCTTGAGGAAGCCTGCAGTGCAAAGGGAGGAACCTCGTGAAAAAGATAGCTGCGTTGACCGCCGCCGTGATGGGTGCTGCGGTTCTGTCGATCTCAACTGCATCTGCTCAAGAGGGCTGGCCGACAAAGCCGATCACCCTGATCGTGCCGTTCGCGCCCGGCGGCAACACCGATCTCATTGCCAGGACAATCGCACCTAAATTAGGAGAGAAGCTGGGCCAATCGGTCATCGTTGAGAACCGGCCCGGAGCGGGGGGAACGATCGCGACAACGGAACTATCCACCGCGGCCGCGGATGGGTACACGATGCAGATCGGGGACATAAGCACTCACGCAATCAGCCCACACGTCTACAAGAGCTTGACCTATGATCCGATCAAGGACTTTGATCCGGTAATTCAGGTGACGTCCGTTTCCCTGCTCATGGTGGTCAATCCGACTGTTCAGGCAAACACGGTCCAAGAGCTGATCGATCTCGCAAAGGCAGATCCCGAGAGTCTTTCTTACGCATCGTCCGGAAATGGGTCACCGCAGCATCTGGCGTTCGAATACTTCAAAAGTCTGGCTGGTATCGATCCCGTTCATATCCCCTATAACGGCTCCGCCCCAGCGTTGACGGATGTTATTGCGGGACACGTGCCGATGATGATCGACGGTACGGCGGTCCCGCATGTGAAAAGTGGTGCTCTCAGGGCGTTGGCCGTAACAGGTACTGAACGCTCTCAGGCGCTCCCGGACGTTCCAACGATGCAGGAAGCCGGCGTCAAGGACTTCGCCTTCACCTCCTGGCACGGGATCATGTATCCTGCGGGAGTGCCGTCCAAGATCGTCGATAAGGTCAATTCTGCAGTTGACGAGATTCTCAAGGAGCAGGAGATCAAAGATCGCTTTGCGGAGCTGAACATCGATCTCGCGGGAGGCTCTTCAGAAAAATTCGGCGAGTTCATCGCGGCCGAGAACACAAAGATGAAGAGCCTGATCGCCGCTGCGGGCGTGACCAAAGACTAAGCTTTAACGGCGAGATGACGATGTTGAATAGAAGCCGCGGTGACAATAGCGCCAAGCTGCAACCTAATGTGCTGTTTGTAACGGTTGATCAATGGCCAGGGAGTCTTCTGGGTTGTGCAGGTCATCCGGTTATCGAAACTCCGACGATCGATCATCTCGCCTCGATAGGCACAAGATTCTCTAATGCCTATTCCGAATGTCCTGTCTGCATTCCAGCCCGTCGATCAATCATGACGGGTACAAGTCCGCGACGGCATGGGGACCGGACATTCCAGCCTTCGCTTCGAATGCCGGCGGACCTGCCGACATTGGCGTACACTTTCGGACAGGCTGGTTATCAAACGCAGGCGATTGGCAAGCTACATGTCTATCCGCAACGTGACCGTATCGGCTTCGACGATGCTCTCTTGGCAGAAGAGGGGCGCGGGGCTCTTGGCGGTACAGATGACTATGAGATGTTCCTTGCCGACAAAGGGTATGCGGGTCAGCAATTCCTGCACGGCATGAGCAACAACGAATATAGCTGGAGGACATGGCACCTTCCTGAGGAGCTCCATGTTACCAATTGGACCACTTGGGCAGCGGCGCGTTCGATGAAACGTCGCGACCCGACGCGGCCTGCACTGTGGCATGTTTCGTATACGCCGCCGCACCCCCCCTTGATTCCGCTTGCCAGCTATCTTGAGCGCTACCGTGCGAGAGATATCGACGAGGCTTACGTTGCGGATTGGGCTCTGGATGACAAGCGCCTTCCATATCCGTTGAGACTAGCAAGAGATTACTGGACAAAGCTGCCAGCGGCTCAGCTTGCGGACATGCGGAGAGCCTTTTATGCGCTCTGCACACATATCGACCATCAATTGCGTGTACTCATAGGAACGCTACGCGAGGAGCAGATCCTGGACAATACGATCATATTGATCACCAGTGATCATGGCGACATGCTCGGAAACCACGGCTTGTACGCCAAGCGCCTGATGTATGAGGGCTCTGCCAAGGTTCCCATGATCCTAGTCGGCACAGCAGATGACCAACAGGTCGGCTGTGGGGTGATCGACGATCGCCTAGTGGGTCTACGTGACATCATGCCAACGCTTCTTCAGCTCTGCGGCATCGCTGTACCCGAGAGCTGTGAAGGTCGATCAATGGTGTCGGCAGACCAACGCGCGACTTTTTATGCCGAGGCCTTGTCTGGAGCCAAGGCGATGCGAATGATCCGAGACGAGCGATTCAAGCTTATTTGGTATCCTGCCGGATCTATATTTCAGCTCTTCGACATCCTCAATGATCCTCATGAAATGCATGATCTCTCCGCCTCGCCAGATCACGAGCATGTCCTGAAGCGACTGCAAGAGCTGCTTCGGGACGAGCTTTACGGAGAGGATCTGGAGGCAGTCAACCCGGACGGGTTCGTCGGTGTCGATGTACCCTCGAGCGTGGTGCAACCCAATCGTGGTCTGTCAGGGCAGCGTGGATTGCATTATCCGGCTCCGCCTCTACAGGATCCCTCGGTGGTAGTGGGCGGCGTTTGAGTAATCGGCCGAGGCAGCGTGCAGTCACGGGAGGGAAATAATGCGTAACATCATGGGGGCTGACGTCTTGGCAGGCGGCCTCTTCATCATCCTGGGAGGCAGCTTTCTAGTTCTTGCGCTGGATTTCGGATTTGGTTCGTTGCTGCGCATGGGTCCCGGTTTCTTTCCCATTGTCTTGTCATCGTTGCTGATCGTCATTGGGCTGGCGGTTGTGGCGCGGGGACTAGCCAATCACGAGACGCTGCAGTGGCCGAAGATCGGTCCCCATGCGCGAGTGATTTTGGCGATGATTGCATTTGCAGGCTTGATGCAGCCCTTGGGCAGCTATCTCACAATGCCGGTGGTCGTGGTGATGGCTGCTTCTGCCAGCCCTGCATTCAGGTGGCGCTCCGCGATAGCTCTGGCGGTCTTCTTGACGATCGCCTGCGATCTGATCTTCCGCATAGCGCTGGGCTTGCCTCTACATGGCATCGGACCGTGGATTGGAGGTTGAGATGGATCTGCTTCAGCATCTGGCGCTTGGGTTTGAGACTGCGCTCACACCGCTAAACCTCTTCTATTGCTTCGCCGGCGTGTTGATTGGAACCCTGATTGGAGTCTTGCCGGGCCTCGGACCTGCGCCGACTGTGGCTATGTTGCTGCCTCTGTCCTTCGGGCTACCTCCTGTTTCCGGCTTTATCATGCTGTCAGGCATCTTCTACGGCGCGCAATACGGCGGCTCGACGACGGCAATCCTGATCAATACACCTGGTGAATCATCGGCAGTCGTGACCGCTTTAGAGGGATATCAGATGGCACGGCAAGGTCGTGCCGGCGAGGCACTCGCCATGGCGGCTGTAGGGTCTTTCATCGCCGGGACGATTGCCACCCTCATCATTGCCTTGCTTGCTCCGCCTTTGGCCAAGGCTGCTCTCCTGTTCGGGCCGGCCGAGTACTTTTCGTTGATGGTGCTAGGCTTAATTGCAGCAATCGCGCTTGCCAGCGGCTCTGTTCTCAAAGCGGTTGCCATGGCCGTTGTCGGCCTCCTGCTAGGGCTTGTGGGAACTGATGTCACCTCTGGTGTTCAGCGGTACACGTTCGGCGTTCTGGACCTCTTCGACGGTATTGCCATTGTCGCGCTTGCCATGGGGCTCTTTGCTGTGGCGGAGGTGCTGCGTAACCTCGATGATTCAGAAGAAGGGCACGCAACTGTCGCACAGATCAGTGGCCTTGCAGCGGGGCTGAAAAGTCTGCATCGTGCGATGGGATCCATATTGCGCGGGACGGCAATTGGATCGCTTCTGGGGATCCTGCCAGGCGGTGGCGCCACACTATCTTCGTTCGCATCGTATGCCGTAGAGAAGAGACTTTCAAAAGAACCCTCTCGGTTCGGCAGTGGTGTCGTAGAAGGTCTTGCAGGTCCAGAGTCTGCGAACAACGCAGGAGCTCAAACGTCCTTCATCCCGATGTTGACGCTTGGCCTCCCGTCCAACCCCGTCATGGCTTTGATGATCGGAGCGCTTATGATCCACGGCATTCAGCCTGGACCGAACGTGATCACGGAGCAGCCCGCACTCTTCTGGGGTCTGATTGCCTCCATGTGGATAGGCAACGTGATGCTGGTGGTCCTCAATCTGCCGCTTGTCGGGCTTTGGGTGCGGCTGCTTACTTTCCCCTATCATCTGCTTTTTCCCACGATCGTGGTGATTACCTGCATCGGCGTCTTCAGCTTCTCCAACTCAATGTTCGACGTCTGGATGCTGATCCTCATCAGTGTCGTTGGCTACATACTGATCCGTTTGCGATGTGAGCCGGCCCCCTTGCTACTGGGCTTCATCCTCGGACCGATGATGGAGGAGCATTTGCGTAGGGCGCTCCTACTATCGCGGGGCAATCCTACCGTGTTTGTCGAGCGCCCCCTCAGTGCCCTGATGTTGTTGGTTGCAGGCGTATTGATCGTTGCTCCGGCTTTGTCGGTCATTCGCCGCCGGCGAGATGAGATCTTCGTCGAAGATTGAGGCCTTACCGCCGGGTTTAACATTACCATCCTGCCGACGTATACGTGTCGGCGCTTCCGCTCAGGTCACTTGCGTGCATATTTACCTGCCGATCGCAGAGCTTTCGGTCAACATCTTCATCATTCTCGGGATGGGTGCGGCCGTCGGCTTTCTTTCGGGCATGTTCGGCGTCGGTGGCGGCTTCCTGATCACGCCGCTCCTGATCTTCTACAACATCCCTCCGGTGGTCGCCGTGGCCACGGGCGCCAACCAGGTGGTCGCTTCCTCCATCTCCGGCGCCATCACGCATTTCCGCCGCGGCACGCTGGACATGAAGCTCGGTACGGTCCTGCTGGCCGGCGGCCTGGTCGGCGCCACGGTCGGCATCTGGATCTTTTCCTGGCTGAGACGGCTCGGCCAGC
>NZ_CABFWF030000011.1:296677-297486 GCF_902153245.2 Pseudorhizobium endolithicum | reverse complement strand
CGCGGCACGCTGGACATGAAGCTCGGTACGGTCCTGCTGGCCGGCGGCCTGGTCGGCGCCACGGTCGGCATCTGGATCTTCTCCTGGCTGAGGCGGCTCGGCCAGTTGGACCTGTTCGTCTCGATCCTCTACGTGGTCCTGCTCGGCACCGTCGGGGGGCTGATGCTCAACGAGGGCGTGCGGGCGATGCGGCGCACCGCGCGCAACGAGCCGCCGGTGACGAAACGGCCGGGCCAGCACATCTGGGTGCATCGCCTGCCGTTCAAGGTGCGTTTCAAGAAGTCGAAGATCTATCTGAGCGCGATCCCCGTGCTGGCGCTCGGATTCGCGATCGGCGTGCTGACCTCAATCATGGGCGTCGGCGGCGGCTTCATCATGGTGCCGGCGATGATCTACCTCCTGCGCATCCCGACCAACGTCGTCGTCGGGACCTCGCTGTTCCAGATCATCTTCGTGACGGCCTACACCACCATGGTCCAGGCGGCGACCAACTATTCCGTCGACATCGTGCTCGCGACCATCCTCATGGTCGCGGGGGTGATCGGGGCGCAGTACGGCGTCCGGGTCGGCCAGAAGCTGCGCGGCGAACAGCTGCGCGCACTCCTGGCACTGCTGGTTCTGGCCGTCGGCATCCGCCTCGCGATCGCGCTGGTGGTTCCGCCGGACGACATCTACTCCGTCGTGGTGGGAGGCTTCGCGTACTGATGCTGTCCGTAATCCGCCTGCTCGCCGCCGCCATCCTGCTTTCGAGCGCCCTGCCGGCCTTCTCCCAGGTCCCGTTCGGCGAGGCCTCGACCGTCAAGGAAGGA
>NZ_CABFWF030000011.1:295687-296667 GCF_902153245.2 Pseudorhizobium endolithicum | reverse complement strand
ATCATCTTCGTGACGGCCTACACCACCATGGTCCAGGCGGCGACCAACTATTCCGTCGACATCGTGCTCGCGACCATCCTGATGGTCGCGGGGGTGATCGGGGCGCAGTACGGCGTCCGGGTCGGCCAGAAGCTGCGCGGCGAACAGCTGCGCGCCCTTCTGGCACTGCTGGTCCTGGCCGTCGGCATCCGCCTCGCGATCGCGCTGGTGGTTCCGCCGGACGATATCTACTCCGTCGTGGTGGGAGGCTTCGCGTACTGATGCCTTCCGCCGCCCGCCGCCTCGCCGCCGCTCTTCTGCTCTCGATCGCCTCGCCGTCCTTCGCGCAGGTTCCGTTCGGAGAAGCCTCGACCGTCAAGGAAGGGCTGGAGATCGGCACCTCGACCAGCGAGATCGCCATCACCTCCGATTTCCGCGGGGCGGACCTGACGGTTTTCGGCGCGCTCACCAATGCCGACGAGCTGCTTCTCGCCATCGGCCATTACGACGTGATCGTGACGCTCGAGGGACCCCGCGACTATGCGACGGTCCGGCGGAAGGAGCGCGTGCTCGGGATCTGGATGAACACCAGCTCGATGACCTTCGAGCAGGTGCCGGAATCCTACTCGCTGGCCAGCACGCGCGAGATCGACGCCATCGATGAAGAGCCGTCGCTCAACAGCATCGGCGTCGGCATCAACCATCTTGCGCTCACTCCGACCGGCTATGTCGGCAATGCCGTCGATCTCTCGGAGTTTCGGGAGGCCTACCGCCGGCTCAAGCTGGCGAGCGGGCTCTACCAGCGCGACACCAGCGGCGTGCGCTTCGTGAGCTCGAGCCTGTTTCGGGCCTCCCTGCGGCTGCCCGCCAACATCCCGGACGGGGTGCATACGGTGCGTGCTTATCTCTTCAAGGGCGGCGAACTGATCTACGACCGGGAGCTGCCCCTGCGGGTGGTCAAGACGGGCATCGAACAGGCCATCACCGATGCGGCCCGCAAC
>NZ_CABFWF030000011.1:295565-295677 GCF_902153245.2 Pseudorhizobium endolithicum | reverse complement strand
CGGGCTCTACCAGCGCGACACCAGCGGCGTGCGCTTCGTGAGCTCGAGCCTGTTCCGGGCCTCCCTGCGGTTGCCCGCCAACATCCCGGACGGGGTGCATACGGTGCGTGCC
>NZ_CABFWF030000011.1:275356-295555 GCF_902153245.2 Pseudorhizobium endolithicum | reverse complement strand
CAGCCGATCGCCTACGGCTTTCTGTGCGTCCTGATCGCGGTGATAACGGGCTGGGGCGCCAGCCTGATCTTCCGCAAGGAATAGGCGGGCTCAGGCCAGCAGATTGGCATAGCGGACGGAATATATGCGATCGCGTCCGAGCAGATGCGCCACCAGCGCATCCCGGTCGAAAAGGCCGTGCATGGCCCTGTGGTTGAGGTCGAGCCCACCGGCGAGGACGCCGAAAGCCGGCATCAGCAGGCGCGAGCCGTCAGTCGCGAAGCACGGACGCCGGACGTATTTTTCGCGGCGCCGGACAGTAGCCGAAGGATGCAGGTGTCCTGCAACCTCGCCACGCCCCGAAACCAGGCTCGGCTCGTGGCGGAAGACGAGCCCGCCATAAAGCAGTTCATCAACCGAGGTTCCCGGAAGGTCCGTGGTGCCGTCCGGATCGTGGTTGCCATTGATCCAGATCCAGTCGCGCCCGCGCGCCAGACCGCAAATCATCGCTCGCAGATCCGCCGGAAGATGCGCGGAACCCTTCCGGTCGTGGAAATTGTCACCGAGCGAGATCACCGTCTTCGGGTCATAGCGGCCGATGGCGGCAGCCAGGAGGTTGAGCGTCGCGACCGTGTCATAGGGCGGCAGCATCATGCCCCGGCGGGCAAAGGCGGCGCCCTTTTCCAGATGCAGGTCGGAGACGACGAGGGTGCCGGTTTCGGGCAGGTAGAGACCACCCAGCGGATCGCACACGGCCGCGACGCCATGGACCAGGGTCTCCTCGGCGCCGGCAGCGTAACCTGTCATCGTTGCTGTGCGGGCGGCAAGCCCGAGGCGGTGCATCACTGTTGCTTCGTCTTCCGTTCTCCGCGAGCAGGACCGCTTCCGCGCCTGCCCTCGTCCTTCATCGCCTGCGGCCCCTTCCCCTCGCCGGGAGAAGGAAGCAAGCCCCCCTCACCGCATCGAGCAGCGCACGTCCCCTCGCCGTTACGGGAGGTCAGGAATGAGGGCTGCCGCGCCCTACGCCATCGCCTCCGCAATCAACTCCTCGGCGGCTTCCTGCAGCACCGCATCCTGCGCCTCGCCCGGAACCGATTCACGGCCGATCTCCAGCATGATCGGCACGGCGAGCGGCGACACGCGGTCGAGGGCGCGGTGGGTTATGTGGCCCTTGATTCGTGCCAGCATATCGCCAAGCCGTCCGATGTCCAAAAGACCGGATGCCGCATCCCGCCGCGTGGCTTCCAGCAGGATATGGTCCGGCTCGTGGCTTCGCAGCACATCGTAGATCAGGTCGGTGGAGACCGTCACCTGCCGCCCGGTCTTCTCCTTCCCCGGATGGCGACGTTCGATCAAGCCGGAAATCACGGCACAATTGCGGAAGGTACGCTTCAGCATATAGCTCTCGTCGAGCCAGGCTTCGAGATCGTCGCCGAGCATGTCCTCGTCGAAGAGGTCGGAGAGGCCGAGGCGGCCGGTATCGATCATGCCGCCGAGATCATCCAATGCCCAGACGGCCAGCGAATAGTCCGTGGCGACGAAGCCGAGAGGCCCCGCGCCGGCGCGCTCCAGCCGGCGGGTAAGCAGCATGCCGAGCGTCTGGTGGGCGAGCCGCCCTTCGAAGCAGTAGGCGATCATGAAGAACCGCTTGCCCCGCGGAAAGGTCTCGATCAGCAGTTCGTCCTTCCTCGGCAGCATGGAGCGGTCCTGCTGGATCTCCAGCCAGTCTCGGACCTGGTCGGGAAGCACCTTCCAGCGCTTCGGGTCGGCCAACATCGAGCGGACCTGATCAGCGAGATAGGTGGAGAGAGGAAACTTGCCCCCGGCATAGGCCGGTATCTTCGGATCCATGGAGAAGGCGTTGGAGACGAGGCACTCGTTCTCCCGGATGCCTTCGAAGCGCAGCACCTTGCCGGCAAACAGGAAGGTGTCGCCCTGGACGAGTTGTTCGAGGAAATACTCCTCCACCTTGCCGAGCGACAGGCCGCCACGCCCAAGCGTACCCTTGGCATCGCGCTTGACCAACCGGACATTGAGCTCGGTCGCCTCGACGATGGTACCGAGGTTCAGCCGGTATTGCTGGGCGACCTGCGGGTTGGAAACGCGCCAGCGCCCCTCTTTCGTCTTGCGGATCTTCGCGTAGCGTTCGTAGGAGCGCAGCGCGTATCCGCCGGTGGCGACGAAATCGACCGCACGCTCGAACATCTCCCAGGAGAGGCCGGCGTAAGGCGAGGCGCTGGTGATTTCCTCGTAGAGCTCCAGGGGATCGAAGGGCTCGGCACAGGCCATGCCGAGGATGTGCTGGGCGAGCACGTCGAGCGCTCCCTCCCCCACCGGCGGCGTATCCTGGGCGCCGAGATAGTTCGCGTCCAATGCCGCCTGGCACTCCATCACCTCGAAGCGGTTGGCGGGCACGAGGATCGCCTTCGAGGGTTCGTCCATCCGGTGGTTGGAGCGGCCGATGCGCTGGGCGAGCCGCGACGCGCCCTTGGGGGCGCCGACATGGACGACGAGATCGACGTCTCCCCAGTCAATGCCCATGTCGAGCGTCGAGGTAGCGACCACCGCCCGCAGCCGATTGGCGGCCATGGCAGCTTCGACCTTCCGGCGCTGGCCCGCGTCGAGCGAGCCGTGGTGCAGCGCGATCGGCAGGTTGTCTTCATTGATCGTCCAGAGCTCCTGGAATAGGAGCTCTGCCTGGAAGCGCGTATTGACGAAGATCAGCGTCGTCTTGTGCCGCTTGATCTCCTCGTAGACCTCGGGGATCGCATAGGTCGAGACGTGACCCGACCACGGGATTCGCTTGTCCGTATCCAGAATGGTGATGTCGGGCGCCGCTCCACCCTGGACGTGCACGAGGCCGGCGGGCGGCGGGCTTTCGCCCTTCCCAGCCCTTTGCGAGGCGAGCCAGCGCTGCAGGTCTATGGGATCGGCGACGGTGGCCGACAGCCCGATCGTCTGCAGGTTCGGCGCGTGACGGCGCAGGCGCGCCAGCCCGAGCGAGAGCAGATGGCCCCGCTTGGAGGTGACGAGCGAATGGAGTTCGTCCAGCACCACGTAGCGAAGGTCCTTGAAGAAGCGCTCGGCCTCCCTGTTGGCGAGCAGCAGTGCCACCTGTTCGGGCGTCGTCAGGAGGATGTCCGGCGGCGACAGCTTCTGGCGCTGGCGCTTGGCCTGCGGCGTGTCGCCGGTGCGGTTTTCGATCGTCACCGGAAGGCCCATCTCCGTGACAGGCTTCATCAGATTGCGCTCGATATCGACCGTCAGCGCCTTCAGGGGCGATACATAGAGCGTGTGGATGCCGGTGAAGGCGGAGCCGGGTGGCCGCTTGCCACGGCTCGTCAGGTCCGTGAGGGAGGGCAGAAAGCCCGCCAAGGTCTTTCCGGCCCCGGTCGGCGCAATCAGCAGCATGTTTTTGCCGGCCTGGGCTCCGGCAAGCAACTCGAGCTGATGGGCGCGCGGAGCCCAACCCTTTTCGGCGAACCACTTCAGGAACGGCCGGGGCAGAGATACGGCATCACGGCCGGCGGATGGGGTTTCAACGAGATCCACGGCGTGAAGATAAGCAAGCCGCGGACAAAAAGAAGAGGGTTTGCAGTGCTTCAGCTATGGGGGAGCGCCGGGCGTGTGGATACCACCGCCGGCGCCTGCGTCTTCTGCCGATCGGCCTCCGCCTGCCACCTGACCGCTTCACGGGCCTCGATGCGGGCCTGCCTGCGGTAACGGCCCTGGGTCCACCAGGTACCGATCGAACCGATCAACATGCCGAGGATCAGCGACAGCAGAAGGAAGAGGAAGAACGGCCCGGTAAGGGACAGCACGCTGTCTTCCGGGCGGAACGGGTTGAGGGCGAGCGTCACGCTCTGACGATTGGCGACAGAAAGGACGATGAGGAGGATGCCGAGCGGCACCAGGATCACCAGCGTCAGGATCTTCTTCAGCCTCGTCATGTCTCTCCGCCTCGTCTGCGTCTTAGGCCCGTTTCGCCCTCCCGAGGCAGAATAGGCGCCTTGCGGCGCCTTTCAAGAGCATCTGCCGGAAGCGCCGTTCAGCGCGTCAATCGGTCTCGTCGCCCATGCCCGGGTTGAGGCGCTCGCGCAACTCCTTGCCGGTCTTGAAGAAGGGCACCCATTTCTCCTCGACGAAGACGGATTCGCCGGTACGCGGATTGCGGCCGGAGCGCGAGGGACGGTTCTTGACGGAGAAGGCGCCGAAGCCGCGCAGTTCGACGCGATTACCGGCGGCCAGCGCATCCGTGATCTCGTCGAGAACGGCGTTCACGATGTTCTCCACATCGCGATGGTAGAGGTGCGGGTTGCGTGCCGCGACGATCTGCACCAGTTCCGACTTGATCACCTTTGCCCCCTGATAAAATTTAGTTTTTCATTTGCGGCCAACCTGCCAAACGGAGACCAGACCGTCAAGGAACAACTTCTCGCCCACCCATGGGCGGAGCGATGCGGGGGCGATGAGGTCGGCCAGCCCCGTCAGGCGTACGAATTCGGCCATGGCGCGGGCGAACCATAGGGAGGAACCGCCGTCATCGCCCTTCCACTCGACCATGGGCAGATCCTCGCCGACGCCCTTACCGGCGAGAAAGGCTCGGATCTCGTCGTCTCCGCCCAGCGTATCGACCAGCCTGGCCTGCAGCGCCTGCCTTCCCGTGAAGATCGAGCCGTCGGAAAGGCGCAGCGCCTCGTCCCTCGATAGGTTGCGGCGCGCGGCCACAAGGTCGACGAACCAGTCGTAGCTGTCCATGATCATCGAGCGGATCATCGCCCTCGCCTCCTCGCTCGGCGGGTGGAAGGGAGACGGCTCGGCCTTCAGCGGCGAGGATTTGATCTCCTCCAGCGAGATGCCCAGATTGTCCATCATCTCGGCGATCTGCGGATACTGGAAGATGACGCCGATCGAGCCGGTGATTGAGCTTTCGCCAGCGACGATCGTGTCGCCCGCGGTGGCGACCATGTAGCCGGCGGAAGCCGCCAAGGTGCGGATGTCGGAGACCACGGGCTTCTTCTCCGCGACCGCCCGGATCGCCTTGAATATCCTCTCGCCGCCATAGGTCGTTCCGCCCGGCGAAGAGATCGAAACCACCAGCGCCTTTGCGCTGTCGCTCTCGGCGATCCTGTCCAGCCGTTCCAGGAGTTCCTTATCGTCCTGGATCATGCCGGAGATCCTGACCTGCGCGACATGCGGCGTCGCGCGACCACCCTCGCCGGCGCCCATGCGATAGACGGCAAAGCCGAGCCCGACGATGACGAGAAGGGTGAGGACGCGCCAGAAGGTCAGCTTTCGTCTCAGCCGCCGGCGATCTGCAAGTGCCGATTGATCCATTGAACTTTCCTGTTGCCGATGCGGATGCGCCTATCGCGCCTTTCGCGCACCGCTATCACGAATTTATGTTTGCCGTTATTGTTTGTTGATGCATAAAAACCATATTGCGCCGGAATACGGAAGCCGCTCCGCCCGCCATTGCGGAGGAGCAAGCGCCCAGGCGGCGAACAAGGAACAGAACCAGCTTATGCTGCAGAGAATGCTCAAAGCGCCGATGCCGACCCGAGAGGGGCTGGCGGATGGGGATGCGTACCAGGCTGCGCTCGCCCACTCCGCGCGCGTGCGCAAGCTTCGCGTGTGGCTGCCGATCGGCGCGGCCGTCGTGTCTCTCGTGTTCATCGCGGTTTCCGTGATCCGGGCCTACCTGCCCGAGGATCTCGTCATCGAGAACGCCCGGATCGAAAACGGCAAGATCGTGATGGAGCGCCCCGCGATCGCCGGGCGCAACGACGACGGGATCAGCTATTCGATGACGGCCATCCGCGCGCTGCAGGACATCGCCAATCCGAACATGATAACGCTCGAGAACGTGAAGGCGGCCGTTCCACTGAACGAGGACACGATCGCCCGCGTCGTGGCAAAGGAAGGCATCTTCGACCGCGGGACCGACCGCATGGAGATGACTGCTCCGTTCGACGTCAACCTCAGCAACGGAACCTCCGCCAAGTTCCAGTCCGCCCGCCTCGACGTGGTGGGCGGCACGCTCGAGACGGACGATCCCATCGCCATCACGACGGAACAAGCCTCCATTGTTGCACAGTCCCTCAAGATAAAGGATAAGGGACGAACCATCACATTCGCGGGACAGGTTCGGGTAAACATCGAAGCCGCCGCCATCCGCAACACGGGCAGTTAGAGCCGGCCACCATGATCCTTCGTCGACCCTTGCACAATGCAGCCCCCATGATCGTGGCAGCCGTCCTTTCGCTCGCCGCCTCTCCCGTCCTCGCACAGGCCACCACAAGCCAGATGGAAGGGATGAAGCTGTCGAACGACGAGCCCATCCAGATCGAAAGCGATCAACTGGAGATCAAGGAGCAGGAGAAGACCGCCTATTTCACCGGCAACGTGAAGGTGGTGCAGGGAACCACGACGATGCGGGCCGGCAAGATGACCGTGCTCTACACCGGCGAAGGTTCCTCGATGACGTCGGGCAATGCCGACATCGACAAGATCTACCTGGACGACAAGGTGCTGCTGACCTCCGGGACGCAGCAGGCGACCGCCCAGAAGGGCGAGTTCGACATGGCGTCGCAAACCTTCATCCTGACCGGCGAGCAGGTCGTCCTTTCTGAGGGAACGAACGTCTTCAAAGGCTGCAAGCTCACGGTCTACATGAATACGGGCGAGGCCAGGCTCGACGCCTGCGGTGGCCGCGTCGAAATCCTGCTCGATCCGAAGTCCCGGCAGCAGCAGTAACGGCAGCATAGTGAAACTACCATTCCTCTCCCGCTTGACCTCAAGAAAGGCGCGCGCGCACGAACCGTTCACGGTCCGTGACAAGGCACGTTACGAAGGTACGCTGGTGGCCCACGGGCTCTCCAAGACCTATGACACGCGCCGCGTCGTCAACGGGGTGTCGCTCGTCGTGCGCCGCGGCGAGGCGGTCGGGCTGCTGGGACCGAACGGCGCCGGCAAGACGACCTGTTTCTACATGATCACCGGGCTGGTACCGGTCGACGAGGGCATGATCGCCATCAACGGCAACGAGGTCACCGGCATGCCGATGTACCGGCGCGCCCGGCTGGGGGTTGGCTACCTGCCTCAGGAGGCTTCCATCTTCCGCGGGCTGACGGTCGAGCAGAACATACGGGCGGTTCTGGAAGTGCACGAGCCGAGCCGGGACAAGCGGGAGCGCAAGCTCGACGAATTGCTCGAGGAATTTCACATCAGCCATCTGCGGAAGTCGGCCGCCGTGGCGCTGTCCGGGGGCGAGCGCCGCCGGCTGGAAATCGCCCGGGCGCTTGCGACCGATCCGGCCTTCATGCTGCTGGACGAGCCCTTCGCCGGCGTCGACCCGATCTCGGTTTCCGACATCCAGAACCTCGTCCGCCACCTCACGGCGCGGGGCATCGGCGTCCTCATCACCGACCACAACGTGCGCGAGACGCTGGGCCTGATCGACCGGGCCTACATCATCCATGCGGGAGAGGTCCTGACCCACGGGCGGGCCGACGACATCGTCAACAATCCCGACGTCCGGCGGCTCTACCTCGGCGACAAATTCACCCTTTAGGCGTTCGACCCGCTTCGCTGCGGTGATGACGCTTGACCAAATCTTCTAAAAAAGCAATTTTTGGGCCAAGTGGATGCCGGCCCATCGGCCGAACGTCCCGGTAAGGAGTCCGCGTGCGCCATGGCCTTGTCAGCCAGCCTCTTCCTGCGCCAAAGCCAGTCGCTCGTCATGACGCCGCAGCTGATGCAGTCCATCCAGCTGCTGCAGATGACGCACATGGAGCTCAATCAGTTCATCGCCCAGGAAATCGAGAAGAACCCGCTTCTCGAAATGGCATCTCCGGAAGGCGCGCCGTTCGAGGATGCAGCGCCCCAGGCCGACAGCGCCTCAGAAGGAAGCGGCGCGGAGGCCTCGGACAACCACCGGGGAAGCGCAGGTGACGACTGGTACGAAGCGACTTCCGGCAGCGCGGCCGCGCGGCTGGAGGACCTGGACCAGAACTATGAGAACCTCTTCCAGGACGACAAGCGGCCCGCCCGGGCCGACACGCCAGAGCTGCTGAGCCAGTGGAAGTCGATGCCCGGTGCCGAGGGTGGCGAGGATTACGACCTGGAAGACTTCGCCGCAGCCCAGGTCACGCTGGGCGACCATCTCGCCCGCCAGGTGCCCTTCCTCCTCAAGAACGCGACGGACCGGCTGATCGCCCAGCACCTTCTGGATGCCATAGACGAAGCCGGGTATTTCGGCGGGGATATCGGCGAGATCGCGGCGCGGCTGAACTGCGGAGCGCAACGCGTGGAGGACGTGCTCTCGGCCCTGCAGACCCTCGACCCGCCGGGGATCATGGCCCGTACGCTGAGCGAATGCCTGGCGATCCAGCTGAAGCAGCGCGACAGGTTCGACCCCGCCATGGAAGCACTGGTCGCCAACCTGGACCTTCTGGCCAGACGGGATTTCGTTTCCCTTCGCCGCCGCTGCGGGGTGGGCGAAGACGACCTCCTCGACATGCTCGCCGAGATACGATCCCTCAACCCGAAACCCGGCAGCAGCTTCGAGCGCGCCGTGTCCGAGACCATCGCTCCCGACGTCGTCGTGCTTCCCGACGCCGCCGGAGGATGGACGGTGGAACTCAATCCGGACACGCTGCCCCGCGTGCTCGTCAATCGCGATTATTTCCAGTCGGTCTCGAAGTCCTGCGGCAAGCTGAAGGAGGACCAGGCCTTTCTCGCGGATTGCCTCCAGAATGCCAGCTGGCTGACCCGCAGCCTGGACCAGCGCGCCAAGACGATCCTGAAAGTGGCGATCGAGATCGTGCGCCAGCAGGATGCCTTCCTCACGCATGGGGTAGACCATCTGAGGCCGCTGAACCTGAAGATGGTGGCCGATGCCATCAAGATGCACGAGTCGACGGTGAGCCGGGTCACCTCGAACAAGTACATGCTGACGCCGCGCGGCCTGTTCGAACTCAAATACTTCTTCTCGGTGTCGATCAACTCCAGCGAGGAGGGCGGAGACACCCATTCCGCCGAAGCGGTGCGCCATCGCATCCGTGCCCTGATCGCACAGGAAAACCCGGATGCGGTGCTTTCCGACGACGACATCGTCCTCATGCTGAAGAAGGGCGGCGTCGACCTGGCGCGCAGGACCGTCGCCAAGTACCGGGAAGCCATGAACATCCCCTCCTCGGTTCAGCGGCGGCGGGAAAAACGCGCACTGGCGAAGCTTGCCGGCTGATATCCCTCAACGAACGATATAGCGATCGGTGCGGTGGTTGATCGCCAAAGTGAGGTTCAACATCGCCGCCGCGACGATCGAGCAGACGATCACGTACGGGGTGGCAAGGAGAAACGACAGCGCCAGCACCACGAGGTCGAGGGCCAGTTGCACGAGACCCGCCCGCCAGCCGAAACGGTCCTGCAGGTAAAGCGCGAGAATGCCGAAGCCGCCGAGGGAGGCGCGGTGGCGAAAAAGTGCCAGCATTCCCGTTCCGATCAGCAGGCCGCCGAAAAGGGCGGCTGCGACCGGATGCAGTGTCCCGAAGCTGACGAAGTCCGGAAGAAGCTCCGTCAGCAGCGAGGTCAGCGCCACCGCCGCGATGGTCTTGACCGTGAAGGCGAGGCCCAGCCGGTGGTAGGCGAGCCAGTAGAAGGGCAGGTTGAGCGTGAAGAAGACCAGGCCGAAGCTCAGCCCGGTCGAATAGCGGGCGAGAAAGCCGAGTCCGGCCGTTCCCCCGATCAAAAGCTCCGCCGACGCCAGCATGGTCACTCCGAGGGCGGCCAGCATGCTGCCTGCGGCAATGCCCTGGGCGTCTTCCGCTGCCGAATGCCTGTCCGGCGCGGAGCCCCAGAAACCCAGCGGCGATTTCCCTTCACTCACATCCGTCATCAGCGCACCACGACATACCGGTCCGAGCGGTGGTTGATCGCCAGGAAGACATTGAGCACCACCGCACCCAGGAGGGACCATGCCACGGTTGCCGGCGAAACAACAGCGAAGGCGCACAGCATGACGCAGAGATCGAAGGCGAGCTGAACGAGCCCCGCCTGCACGCCGAACCGGTCCTGGATATAGATGGCAAGTATGCCGACGCCGCCCAAGGAAGCCCTGTGTCGATAGAGCGCGAGGAGACCGTAACCCAGCAGCAGTCCGCCCAGCAGCGCGGCCCAGCCCGGATGCAGGTACTGGATCAGCAGGAACTGCTGCTCGATCTCGGTGACTGCGGAGACGAGGGCGATCGCGATGAAGGTCTTCAGCGAGAAGGCCCAGCCGAGACGGCGGAAGGAGAGGTAGTAGAACGGCAGGTTGACGATGAAGAACAGGAGGCCGAACGAGATGTCGGAAGCATAGTGGAGGAGAAAGGCGACCCCGGCCGTTCCGCCGGTCAACAACCCCACCTGGTTGAGAAAGTAGAACCCCAGGCCGGCTATGAGGGCCCCCGTCGCCAGCCCCTGCGTGTCTTCCAGGAAGGTATGCTGCGATGGATCCGCACTGTAGAAACCCAGGCTACGCCGGGGGGCCTGCTTCTGCTGCGCCAAGTGATGCCTCGAAATGCCAGGATTATCGCGGTGCAATATATAAATCGGCATCCGCCTTCAACGGGTGGCGGCGTAGGTCCTGGAAAACGCAAGAACAGGAAACATCAGAGCGGCTTTTGCGACAGAAACAGCACTCCGGGTACCGGATCGCCGCGATCCATACGAATATCGGTATGCCAGGTTTTCAAGATCTGCAGCCCGTGCCGCTGCAGCATTCCGGCGATGTAGTCTTCCGAATGGGCGTAACGAAGAGATTCCCGCAGGACGAAGCCTTCCGCTTCGCCTGCGTCCTCGACCGAGAAGGCGAATAAGCCTCCCGGCGCGAGCAGCTCCTGGACGAGCGGAAAGACGGTCTCCAGCGAACCGAGATACATCATCACGTCCGCTGCAGTAACCAGATCCGCGCGTTGGCGCGGCAATACCGGACCGAAGAGCCCGGCCTCGTCTCCCGCGAGGCTGAGATCGGCCTGGCCGAGATGATCGTAAAGCGCCTTCTGTTCGGCCTTGGCCAGCATGTTCGCAGACAGATCGAAGCCTTCGAGCCTTCGCGTCAGGCCGCGGATCTCGGCTCCCATGAGACCGGTGCCGCATCCGAGATCCGTCGTGAGGGAGAACGGTTCGCGTTCGGCAATGAGCCGGGCGAGCTTGGGCGGCACACTGTAGCGGAGCTTTCCGACCAGCGCGGCGTCGAAGCGGTCGGCATAGTCGTCGAACAAGCTCTCGACATATCGGCTCGAAGGCCGATCCGGAACCTTTTCATCGCCAAGCAGGGCGAGCTTCAGACGCGCCCCGAAAACATCTGCCGGATCCAGCTGCAGCGTTCTATGGTAAGCGTCTGCCGCCGCCTGACGTATATCGGCCTTTTCTCGGTATTCCCCAAGCCGGAACCAGCCGGCTGCCCAGCTGGAAACGATCTCCAGGGCCTGCTCCATCAGTTCCACGGCCGCGCGGAGATCGCCGCCATCCGCGAACATGCGGGCGTAGTCGGCGCGGCGATCCGCGATGACGTCACCGGAGCTGAAATGGATGAGCTGCATCGATTGTCCTGAAGGGGTGCGGGTTAATGACGGAAGTCACAAAAAAACTCAAGTTATATTTGAGGTGAGGCGCTTGCTGCGGCACCGGACCGCGGCTATGCCTTTCGCGCAGCTTCGGAGAAGGACAAGGATGGCGGACGGGGTGAACAGGTTTCTGGGCGATACACCGGGTCGAACGATCATCAAGCTTCTGGTCGTGTGCCTGATCGTGGGGTTCGTCCTCGCGATCTTCGGCTTCACGCCAAACAATATCGTCGACAACATCCGCTACTACTTCCTCGACCTCTGGTACAACGGCTTCAGGGCTCTGGGACAAGTCGGCGACTACCTGCTGCTCGGCGCAATCGTGGTCATCCCGATCTTCCTCGTGCTTCGGCTTTTCAGCTACCGGCGCTGACATGCTCGAGACGACCTTCTCTTCGCGCCGGAATTTCCTGGTCCTGCTGGGATGCAGCGTGATGGTCAGTGGCTGTTCCACGATCGGGGCCGGCATATCGGTTGCCGGGGCGCAGGACCACACGGACGAGGCGCTGCCCCTCGTCAACCGCGTTCGCGCCGCCCACGGACTGCCTTCGCTTTCAGCCAGGCCTCCCGCCCGCGTGGCGGCTGCCGAACAGGCGGTTCGGATGGCAAAGGCCGAGCAGATGACGCACCTGATCGGCCTGGGTGACAGCTTCGCCACCCGGATGAAACGCCGCGATGTGCCGCTTCCGGCAGCGGAGAACATTGCCAGCGGCCAGACCTCGGTCGAAGAGGCCGTGCAGGCCTGGATCGAATCCGAGCGACATCTCAAGAACATGCTCGGCTCCTTCCGCGGCGTCGGCGTGGCCGTTGCACAATCCGCGGCGGCGCGGCCCTACTGGGCCATGGTACTTTCCGCCTGATGGGCGGTGCGGCCGAGCCTGCCGGCGCCGGTTCGCGCCGCTTCCAGGTGACCCACCGCCTCGTGCTCTCGATCGCGGTGCCGATGACGCTCGGTTTCCTGACGACGCCGCTGCTCGGATTGACGGACACGGCGGTAGCGGGCCGGCTCGGACGCCCCGAAGCCCTGGCGGGCCTCGCAATCGCGGCGATCCTGTTCGACCTCATCTACGGCAGCCTGAGCTTCTTCCGCACGTCGACGACGGGGCTTGCCGCCCAAGCCTATGGCCGGGGCGATCCTCGCGAATTGCAGGCCGTGTTCTGGCGGGCCGTCCTGAGCGCGCTCTGCCTGGGCGCCATGATGCTTCTTCTCGCCCCGGCGATCCTGTGGCTGGCTCCGGAGCTGATGACGGCGGAGCCGGCGGTCGCAGCGGTGGTGCGCGAATACTTCGGTATCCGCGTCCTCTCCAGCCCCGCCACCTTCGTGAACTACGCGATCCTAGGCTTCGTCTTCGGGCGCGGACAGGCGACCCTCGGGCTGGCGCTGCAGATCCTGCTGAACGGCACCAACATCCTGCTTTCGATCGCGCTCGGCCTCTGGCTTGGCTGGGGCATTTCGGGGATCGCCTGGGGCACCGCCGCGGCGGAAGTGATTGGCGCCGCAGCCGGCCTGACGCTGGTGCTGCGGCAGTTCCCCGCCTCGGGCAGGCCAAGTCGCGGGGAGATCCTCGACCCGACGAAGCTGAGGCAACTCTTCCAGCTGAACGCCGACATCCTGATCCGCTCGCTGATCCTCAACGGCGCATTCGCGCTGATGACACGGGTGGGATCCGGCTTCGGCTCCGTGACGCTCGCGGCGAATGCAGTGCTCATGAACATCTTCATGCTCTCCGCCTTCTTCCTGGACGGCCTCGCCGGTGCGGCCGAGCAACTGGCCGGGCGGGCCGTCGGCGCCAACTTCCGGCCGGCCTTCGACCGGGCGCTGAAGCTGACGGCGGCGTGGTCGTTCGTGATGGCAGGCATGGTCGCAGCCTTCTTCCTGCTGCTCGGGCTGCCGATCATCGAGTTCCTGACGACGTCGGAGGAGGTCCGCGGGACCGCCCTCGCCTACCTCCCCTGGGCGGCGATGACCGGGCTTACAGGAGCGCTAGCCTTCCAGATGGACGGCGTCTTCATCGGCGCAACATGGTCGCGGGAGATGCGGAACATGATGCTGCTGTCGTTTGCCGCCTATTGCCTCGCGCTGATCGTCCTGGTGCCGTCCTTCGCCAATCACGGCCTGTGGCTGGCGCTCAACCTGTTTCTCCTGCTGCGCGGCCTTCTGCTTCTCGCAAAGGTGCCACGAAAGGCCGCTCAGAGCTTCATTGCCGCCCAGTGAGCAAGCCGTGCGTCGCGCAGTTCGCCGATGGAGCCGGCGCCCTCCCGGTCGAGGAGGCCCGAGAGGCCGCGCAGGATCCTGGCGGGCAGGCCCGGCCCCTCGTAGACCATGCAGGAATAAAGCTGCACCAGATCCGCACCGGCGCGGACCTTCTCCAGCGCGTCGTCGGCGCTTGCCACGCCGCCCACGCCGATGATGGCCAGTCCCGGCCCGACGCGTCGGCGCATCTTTGCCAGGACGGCGGTCGAAAGGCGAAAGAGCGGAGCTCCCGACATGCCGCCGGCTTCGGAGGCGTGGCGGCGGTCCGCAAGACCTTCCCGCGAGAGCGTCGTGTTCGACACGATCAGGCCGTCGAGATCATGGGACAGCGCCTCGGCAGCGACGTCGTCGAGCCCCTCCTCCGTCAGATCCGGGGCGATCTTGAGAAAGACGGGAAGGGAGCGGCCGGCGCGTACCACCGCCTCTCTCCTTGCGGCAAGGACCGCGTCCAGCAGCGCCTTCAGGCTCTCGCGGGCCTGCAGGTCGCGCAGGCCCGGCGTGTTCGGCGAAGAGATGTTGACGGTGAAATAATCCGCGACGGAAGAGAAGCGCTCTATGCCGGCGACGTAGTCGGCCACGCGGTCGGCGCTGTCCTTGTTCGCACCGATGTTGACACCGACGATACCCCCATCGCGCCGGCGCGCGGCCAGGCGCGCATGGGCGGCGGCGTGGCCTTCGTTGTTGAAGCCGAGCCTGTTGATCACCGCGCGGTCGGCCGTCAGCCGGAAGATGCGCGGCTTGTCGTTGCCGGCCTGGGGCTTCGGCGTGACCGTCCCGACCTCGGCGAAGCCGAAGCCCAGCCGCAGCAGCGCATCCGGGACGTCGGCATTCTTGTCGTAGCCCGCGGCCATGCCCAGCGGATTGGGAAAGCGGATCCCCGCCACCGTCTGTGCAAGCCTGGCATCGTCCGGCACGCTGCAGGAGGGAAGGAGGCCGCTTTTCAACGCCGCGACCGACATGCCGTGCGCCGTTTCCGGGTCCAGCAGAAAGAGCCCCTGGCGGGCGAGGTCCGAGAGGCGGCCGAACATCAGGCGAACTCCTCCGGGAAGACATGCTGCCCATCTTCCCCCAGCGGCAGCGGGCGCTCCCAGGCGACGGCCTCCATCGGAAGCTGCGCGTAGAGGTGCGGGAAGAGATCGCCTCCCCGCGACGGCTCGAATCGCAGGGCAGTGCCGAGCGCCTCGCCATCGACCGCAACCAGCACGAGGTCCTTTTGCCCTGCGAAGTGGAGGCGAGCCGTCTCACGGGCCTGGGCGGCCGTCGACAGGTGGATGAAGCCGTCCTGCAGATCGATCGGCGCACCGCCGAAGACGCCTCCCTGCCTGGCCGGCTGCCAGAGCGAACGCGGGACGATCTTGTAGACGATGTTTTTCATGGCCGGCTTTCGTGAAGGCTGTAGAATTGTCCTTGCGGTTTGCCGCAAAGGCCACAACTTGTCCACCACCGGAAGGAAGGAGCAGCGCATGAAGAGACTGTTGCCGATAGGGGTATTGCTTCTGACGCCGGCTTCCTCCCTCGCGCAGGAAGCGCCGGATGCCCGTTTCGCGCTGGAGCGTACCGAAAGCGGATTCGTCCGGCTCGACCGGGAGACGGGTGCCGTCTCGCTGTGCCGCGATCAGGACGGTACCCTGACCTGCCGCATGGCGGCCGACGAGCGGGCGGCCTACGAGAGAGAACTGGAACTCCTGGCCGGGCGTGTCACGGCACTGGAGCGGCGCCTGGAGGCCATGCCGCAGCCGGAAAGCCTGCCAGGCGAGGCGGAGATCGAGCAGGGTCTTTCGATCATGGAGCGCTTCATGCGGCGCTTCATGGAAATCATCGAGGAATTCAGCTCCGAACGGGGCAATTCGGAGCCGGCGCCGCAGAAAACATGAGGCAGATCCTCCACCGCAAGAACACGGCTATTGTTTCCGGGACCCGGCACGCGTAAAAAGAGTGTATGCAGAGATATGCGGCTGTGCCCTTGGGAGGGGGTGTGGAATGCAGACACTGACGATCATCATCGCCGACGACCATCCGCTTTTCCGAGGTGCGCTCAAGCAAGCCGTCCAGAACCTGGGGGCGAAGCAGAATATCCTGGAAGCGGGTGATTTCGAAGCCGCCCGGCGGGCCGCGCGCGACAATCCCGAAGCCGACCTGATGCTGCTGGATCTTGCCATGCCGGGCGTGAGCGGCTTCTCCGGCCTCATGTCCCTGCGGGCGGAATTTTCCGGCCTGCCGATCGTGATCGTATCGGCGACGGACGACGGCGCCACGATCCGCCGGGCGCTCGAACTCGGCGCCTCCGGCTTCATCTCGAAATCTTCCGGCCTCGACGACATCCGAGCCGGGGTCAACGCCGTGCTGGAGGGAGACATCTGGGCTCCGGAGGCGCATCTGCCGGTGAGCGAGGAGGATCCCGGCGTCAACGAGCTGATCGAGCGCCTCAGGACGCTGACGCCGCAACAGAGCCGTGTGCTCGCCATGCTGGGCGAAGGGCTTCTCAACAAGCAGATCGCCTATGAGCTGGGCGTGTCGGAGGCGACCATCAAGGCGCATGTCTCGGCCATCCTGCTGAAGCTCAATGTCGACAGCCGCACCCAGGCGGTGATCAAGCTCAGCAAGATCAGCATGCCGATGGTGGCCTAGGCAGGATTTTATTCCTTCATCTCTTTACCCGCAGGTCCCGTTTGGTTAAGTTACCGGCAGGTTCGCCGGTTGGCGAGCCAGTGTCGAGGACGCCAGATTTGAGGCGCCCCGGCTCATCATGCCTCGGGATGGCACGAAGGTTCGGGAAGGCGAGGCTTACGGACCCTTGAGCCGGAGCAAGTACCGCCATGCTGTCACATGAAACGATCTGGGCTGCGATCGATGCGCTGGCCGAACGCCACAAGTTGACCCCCTCTGGCCTGGCGCGGCGCGCTGGGCTGGACCCGACATCGTTCAACAAGTCGAAGCGCCACGGACCGGATGGACGTCTGCGCTGGCCCTCGACGGAATCGATTGCCAAGGTCCTCGAAGCCACCGGGGCCACGATCGATGAGTTCATGAGCTACCTGCCTCCAGGCTCCCAGCCGCCTATTCCCGCAGGCGTCTTCCCGCCGCAGACGGGCTCCATCCCTCTGCTCGGCTTCGCGCAGGCCGGCGCCGGCGGCTTTTTCGACGACGGCGGCTTTCCTGCCGGACAGGGTTGGGACGTGGTGGACTTCCCCGCCTCGCCTTCGCGGAAAACCGGCGTCTACGCCCTGGAGGTCCAGGGGGATTCCATGGTGCCGCTCTACCGCGACGGCGACGTCCTGATCGTGGAACCGGGGGCCCAGGTCCGCAGGGGAGACCGGGTGGTTGTGAAGACGCGGGACGGCGAAGTGATGGCGAAGATCATCCTGCGGCAGACGGCGCGTACCATCGAACTGACGTCGCTCAATCCCGAGCACCCGAACCGGACATTCGACATGACGGACGTGGAATGGGTTGCCAGGATCATCTGGGCAAGCCAGTAGGAATATCCTCCGCCCTCAGTACAGCCCGTGAGGGAAGTAGCGGAGATAGATGTCTTGAAGCCGGCCGTTCCGCGACAGCACCGCCAGGGCGTGATCGAAGGCATCCGAAAGCATCGCGTCATCCTTGCGCAGCATGACGGTCAACCCCTCGCCGAGAAAGGCTTCGGATACGTAGGGGCCTGTGAAGAGCCTGCAGCAATTCTGCGACGCCTCGCCGGCGATCCAGAAAGGTAGCGTCAGGCCGTCCGAGAAGACGGCGGAGAGCTTGTTCTCCTTCAACGCCTGCAGCATCGTACCGCGCTCCTCGAACAGGACGGGAATAATCTTCGGAAAGAATGCCTTGAGCATGGCTTCATGCGCCGAACCAGTCACGACGCCTACGGTCCCGCCCGCCAGTGCTCCCGGATCCTGCGCATCCAGGTCACGTGCCGAGTGGCGGGCGAAACGGGCGGGTATCGTCAGATAGGGGCGGGAGAAGGAAAACTCCTGCCGCCGCGCGGCCGTCACCGCGACCCCCGCCATCACCGCATCGCCAGCGCCGTTCTTCAAGGCGGCTTCCAGTTCCTCGAAGGGAAGCGCCTGGATCTGGCATTTCGCTTCGATCTTCAGTTCGAGGCACACCTCGCGCGCGAGATCCACGTTGAAGCCCGTGAGACGCCCCGTCTGATCGGCGAAGTTGAAGGGCGGGAAGTCTGCCGTGGTCAGTATCCTTAGCCGCACCAGGTTCGAAAGGTCGGGCTTCGGGAGACGCTCTCTAGCGTCGAAAAGAACAGGCATTTCGGGTTCTTGTGCGACGCCCGTGGTCGGGGCCGCGGAGGCGAACCCACACGCAAAGACAACCAGAAGAAGAAATCTCCCCCATGTTTTCAGGGATGAAAGCAATGGGGTCATCTTTATGATCCATTTTGGGACAGGGTGGCGAGACGGTGTAGCAGGTTCATGCGTCTGGGGGAATATCCGCAAAGATCGACGCCGTCCTCGGATGGCCGGGCGGAAGACATATCGCCGGTCGCGGCAGACACTCCGGATTCTTCTTCGGCAGCCGATCCCGGCAGCGAGACGGCGGCGCTCCGGTCTCTTGGATTTTCTAAGCCTCTGCTCGCCTCGCTTTCGGCGAAGGCACGGGCGAACGGAACGAGCCTGGAGCTCGAGCTCCTTCACCATCCGGGGATCGACGAGAATGCCTATTACGGCGCGATGGCACGCCTCCTCCGGCTGCCGTTCATGGATACCATCGACAGCGCGGCGGTGACGGACTCCAAAACCCTGGACACGCAACTGCATCGTCCGATGATGCTTAGGCTCTACCACAACCGCGAAGCTCCCAAGATGGCGGTCGTCCCGGAAGCCGCGCGGCTTGGAGACCTCGCCGCTGCGCTCGCCAATCTCCCCGCATTGCGGACGGATCTTTTCGTCACCACGCCGAGAGCCGTTAGAGCGGCGGTATGGAGGGCGGGTGCCGGCCGCCGCGTCCGAGATACGGTCACCGAACTTTTTGAACACCGGCAAGCCCAGTCCGCGCGGATCGTCCTGACGGGCGGACAGGGTTTCGCGGCAGGTCTGCTGCTGGCGGCTTTGTTGGCGGCCATCGTCATCGCACCCTCCTCTGTTCTGCCCATTCTTCATCCGGCCCTGTCCTTCCTCTATCTGACGAGCCTTCTACTGAAGGTGCTGGCGCTGATCCATTGGAGGCAGAAGCCAAAGAGCCTGCCGCCGCGACCGGCCGGGAAGCTTCCGAAGTATACGGTTCTGGTTGCGCTCTACCGGGAGGCGGCGGTGGCGGAACAGTTGATCCGCTGCCTGAAACGGCTCGACTGGCCACCCTCCCTTCTGGACATCAAGCTTGTCTGCGAAGCCGACGATAGCGAAACCATAGCGGCGCTTCGCACCCAGCAACTGACAGCGCAATTTGAGATCGTGGAGGTTCCGCCGGCAACTCCACGTACCAAGCCGAAGGCGCTCAGCTACACCCTGCCTGGTATTCGTGGCGATTTCGTTGTCGTCTACGACGCTGAAGATCGCCCTCACCCGGCACAGTTGCGCGAGGCCCATCAACGTTTCCTCGAGCTTCCAGAGGAGGTTGCCTGCCTCCAGGCACCCTTGATCGTTACCAATGGCCGGCGCTCCTGGATCAGTGCTCTCTTCGCACTGGAATACGCTGCGCTATTTCGCGGGCTGCTGCCTTTTCTGGCCCGTCATCGCATGCCGATGCCGCTCGGGGGCACGTCCAATCACTTTCGGACAGATGTGCTCCGGAAGGTTGGCGGCTGGGATCCGTTTAACGTGACCGAGGACGCAGACCTGGGCCTGCGGCTGTTCCGTCTCGGCTATCGCTCCGATGTGCTGCACCGACAGACATTGGAGGACGCTCCAACGGAAACAAAGGTATGGATGGGCCAGCGGACCCGCTGGTTCAAGGGCTGGGTGCAGACCTGGCTGGTCCTGATGCGCCAGCCACGCCGGTTGGTGAAGGAGATGGGTCTGAGGGACTTCATCGTCCTCCAGCTGTTGATCGGAGGGATGCTCCTTTCGTCGCTGCTGCACCCCCTGATCTTCATATTCGTCGCAGAAGGCGCAATCGCAATGATGGCAACACCGGCAACCGCAATATCCAACTGGGGGCTCCTACTTTTTATCGTCGATGCCATCAACATCTTCGGCAGCTACCTGACCTTCATCGCCCTCGGCATCAAGGCCATGACCGGGCACGAGAAAAGGCAGGTCGGTATCCGCTGGACCGCCCTGCCGCTCTACTGGCTGATGACCTCCGTCGCCTCATGGCGAGCGCTCATCGAGCTCCACAGGAAACCGTTCCTCTGGCAAAAGACACCACACCAGCCGGTCCCCTGACAACCGACGGAGAATGAATAGGAAAGTC
>NZ_CABFWF030000011.1:174436-275346 GCF_902153245.2 Pseudorhizobium endolithicum | reverse complement strand
CAGCCGATCGCCTACGGCTTCCTGTGCGTCCTGATCGCGGTGATAACGGGCTGGGGCGCCAGCCTGATCTTCCGCAAGGATTGAATATGCCAATCTCGCCGGCGCCACGGTCGAAGAGGTTCTTCGCGACTATCCCTCATTGAAGGAACAACAGGTCGTGGCGGCGCGAGCTTATGCGGAGGCGCATTCGAAGGCGGGTCGACCGTACCCGAAGCAAACGGCAAAACCCCCATGCCCGCAGCCGATCTTAGCGCGCTGGATGACTGAGATTGAACATCTGCTCGATAATGTACTGAGGTCCACCCGAGCCGCACGGGATCTCGTTGCTTTTCCTACGTCCTGATTGGCTTTGAAGACCGCGTCTATCACCTGATCTCCAGCATCCCAAAGTTCCAGAAAGGCCGGAGACTACCAGTGGGCACAAGATCTGCTGCCTTGTCTCAATCCGTTTCGCGGACAGACGTGACGCGATACTCCAGCGTGCGACGAATGCGAGAAGAGCTTCGATCTCGCCCTCGTCTAGGGCGATTCCGATCAGGGGCTCCTGGGACCAGTCTTCAAGGCCTGGTAGTATTCAGCAGGTTGGACGTCGCTGAACATCCGAGGACCCTATACCGCCAGTGGATCAACATGGATCCGGATTGCGTCGGCGAGGGTGGTGACGGAGCCGGATTGCGAAATAAGGGGCGGTCTTGGTAACAGGTAGGGCCGGTTGTTATCTAGCACCCAATCCGGCACGGGGGGTAATGCGGACGTCACAGTAGGTGGAAGTCTTATTTCTGAAAATGGCTTCTGGTCTCCCAGCACGTAAGATTTGACGGCGCCGTCGGACTTCGTGAGCCATCCGTAGACCCATACCTTGCGCTCAATCAGCCGATGAAGACGGCGCAAGGTCTATCAAGACATCAGCGGGATATGTCGACAAGCCATATCCGAACACCATAGCGCCAAATAAAGAGGCCACCCGAACTTCAATCAAGCCCCCGGGGCGCTTGCTGGCCGGCACTGATTGGGGTCGAAGATGTCCTTGTGCGATGACAGGAATGTCTTCAATATTTGGGGGATCATTCCGCCTGACCGCAAGGTCTCAACTTCTTGATCAGTCTCCACCGCGGCTTGGCCCGTGACCACTTGTCGTGTGCCGAGAGAGCCCCTTATCGACAATCCAATATTACAACGAGGCGAAACGGTCAGAGCGTCGACATCGATCATGTCGCCAGCGAGAACCGAAAATTCCTGGTTGTTTGGCAGGATGATGGGAAGCACGCCCATGCCAATGAGATTGGTTCGATGAATCCTTTCGAAGCTCTTCGCGATAACCGCTCGCACACCCAACATAGCGACGCCCTTTGCGGCCCAGTCGCGTGATGACCCTGCGCCGTACCGCTCTCCCGCGACAACGACCACCGACCGACGTTCTCTCCTGTAGCGTTCCGCGATTTCCCATAAGGGACCCTCTTCATTGCTGGGGGCGTGAACGGTGCTGCTCGCCGGGCGTCTGGCGAGCAGCAGGTTCGCGGCAGTACGGTTGTCGAAGAGGCCGCGAACCATTACTTCCCAGTTGCCGCGGCGGGCGGCATAAACGTTCAGGTCATCCTCAGGGGCGCCGGCCGAGACGAGGTATCTGCCGGCATAGCTTTGGGCGGATATTTGCCCGGCAGGCGAGATATGATCCGTCGTCATGTCATCGCCAAGCACAAGCAGAGGATGCGCCGTATACCTGCCCAAACGGCTGGCAAGCTCGGCTGCAGCAAAAGGAGGGCGTCGAATATATGTGGAGGCATGATCCCAAGGGAAGGTTGGCGTGGTAGGCGCTTCCAAATCCCGCCACGACACATTCTTCTCCGCCTCCTGGAATGCCTGCCGAAAGTCCCCGGCTTGCGAGAAGTCGCGGAGGACCGCCTCGATTTCCTCGTCGCTGGGGAGCAGGTCCCGTAGCCGGACGAGTTCGCCGTCCGGCCCTTCGGCCACCTTCGTATTCAGAGGATCTGCTACGAGCTTTCCGAGCAATGCCAAGGCGACGACATGCGGCGGTGAGGCCAGAAAGCCAAATTCAAGACTTGGGTGAACACGTCCGGGAAAGTTTCGGTTACCGGACAATAGGGCGGCAGCGACGGTGCCGCCTGCGATCGCATCTGCCATATCTTTTTGGAGCGGGCCCGAATTCCCGATGCAGGTCGTGCAGCCGTGGCCGACGATACCAAAGCCGATCTGCTCAAGGTCGGACAGTAGCCCGCTCCGCCTAAGGAAAAACTCGGCCGAGGGCGACCCGGGAGCAAGCGACGTCTTGACCCATTTCGGCGGGTGGAGGCCGAGCCGGACAGCCTTGCGAGCGACCAAGCCAGCTGCCGCCAGCAGCTTCTGGTCCGTGGTATTTGTGCAGCTTGTGATGGCGGCGATGGCAATCGCCCCGTGCGGGATGGACGATTGGGTGCAGGCGAAAATGCGGCCGCTGGCTGTCTCCAGCGCCGACGCTGCGGCTGCCAGAGAGATTTTGTCCTGCGGCCGGCGGGGCCCTGCCACCAAGGGCTCGACCGTCGAAAGGTCAAGGTTGATGATGCGCGTGTAGCGCGGGGTGGCTGACGGGTCGAACCAGATCCCCAAGCCGCGGGCGACGGATTCGACAAGCGCGCAGTGATCGGCCGAGCGTCCGGTCGCTCTAAGGTAGGCAATGGTTTGTTGGTCGATCGGGAAATAGCCGGTCGACGCGCCGTACTCTGGTGCCATGTTTGCGACCACCGCCCGATCTCCCCCGGTGAGCGAACAGACACCATCGCCGAAGAATTCAACGAACTCGCCGGAGATATTGTGGCGCCTCAGAAGGCTGGTTACCTCCAAGGCCAGGTCGGTCGAAAGAACGCCCTGCGGCAGGCGTCCGCGAAGACGCACACCGACGACATCGGGGATACGCAGCATCACGGGAAAGCCGAACAGCACGCTTTCAGCCTCCAATCCGCCCACCCCCCAGGCCAGAACGCCGATACCGTTGATCATGGGCGTGTGACTGTCTGTGCCAATGAGGGTGTCGGGGAAGGCGACTTTCTTTCCGCCACGCTCCTCGACGGATATTACCGTGGCAAGCTGCTCAAGATTGATGGTGTGCATTATGCCGGTGCCTGGAGGGTGGACCTTGACCCCCGGCAGTGCCGTAGTAGCCCACTTCATCAACCGATAGCGTTCGCTGTTACGTTCCATCTCCCGCTGCATGTTGAACTCACGCGCATTGGGCTGTCCGTAGCGATCGACGCCAACGCTGTGGTCGACAGAGACATCGACCTTCAGCACCGGCGTGAGGCTCTGCGGATTGCCACCGGCTTCCGCCAGAGCGTCCCGCATGGCCGCAATGTCCACCAGTGCTGGCACGCAGGTTGTGTCATGCATCAGGACCCGCGAGGGATGAAAAGGAATTTCGGCATCACTGGATCCAATGGCGAGCCAGCACTTCATATGCTCGATTACATCTGGCAGCTTGGCAGGTTCCCGCCTCGCCACATTCTCCAATAGTACCCGTAGAACCCAAGGCAGACGAGACAGGTCCACACCGAGCATCTGGGGCAGGTCAACGGTTTCCCAATCGGCTCGGTTAACAGGAGAGATGGTCGAGAGTACCATAGCTGAACCTTATTGCATTTTTAAACACAAAAAACCAGTAATGCCGCTTATGTCAACCATGGTTTGCCACTTATTGTATTTTTTGAGTGGCGCTCGTGCAGATTTGGACGCGCCTATGTTCCCATCGTCAAAGGCTTAGCTTACAAATGGTTCATCCTGAGAGAGCGGAGGCAGCGGGGAATGCGTTCTAGCCAACTGGCACAGACCATCGCAAACGAGATCACCCTGTTGATCACTTCAGGTGATCTCGCCGTCGGCCATCACCTGAAGAGTCAGCAGCTTGCTGACCGGTTCGGGGTCTCTCGCTCTCCTGTCCGTGAGGCGATGGAAATGCTCGCTGAACAAGGACTGATCGAGCAGAAGGAAAACCGTGGCTTCTTCGTCAAAGAACCGCCGAGTACGATCGTCGAGCGAGTTCAGGAAGACGCTGAACCCTTCGAGGTGGTCAATGATTATCAGCGCCTCGCTGAGGATTGGCTGATGGATCGCATACCTGCGGAAGTCACGGAGCAGATGCTGCGGGAGCGCTATCAACTCACGAAGTCCCAAGCCAACGATGTGCTCATGCGGGCTGCACGCGAAGGCTGGGCGGAGCGCAAGCAAGGCTATGGTTGGCGTTTTCTGCCGGTGGCAAAGACACCGGCGGCTTTTGAGCAGATCTACCGGTTTCGGATGTTGATCGAGCCGGCCGCCATGTTGGAGCCGGAATTCCAGCTCGACCGCAGGATCATCGATGAGCAACGGCGGATCCAGATGCGAATGCTGGAGACGGACATTCAGCGTCTTCCGGCCGAGCGACTTCTGCACAACGGTGCGCTGTTCCACGAAGAACTGATAAAGATGTCCAACAACCCCTTTTTCCACATTTCCCTGGTGCGCGTGAACCGGATGCGGCGCCTTCTGGAATATCGGTCGCGGGTGGACCGCAGCAGGACGGTGAGGCAGTGCCAGGAACACCTTGAAATTCTTGATCTTCTTGAGCGGGGGGAGATTGTGGAGGCTTCCTTCGTCATGCGACGACACCTTGGGGGAGCCCTGTCGAAGAAGTCACCGGTGGCGTGGTCCTGGTCACAGCAGGCTCATGAAAAACAGCTAGCCGAAAAATAGCGATTGCATTTTTAAATTCAAAAAGCCAATAATCCTCCCGTGACGTTGCGCGGCCCGATGGTCGTGGCCCCATGGGAGATTGTTGGATGAGAATTTTTGTTACGCCATGTGACGGCATCGGGCCGGAGATCACAGCGGCAACTATGGAGGTCCTGAAGGCGACGGATGCAGCCTTCGGTCTAGGCCTCGATTACCACTTCGAGGACACCGGCTTCACGAGCCTCGAGAAGTTCGGCACGACGCTTCGCGACGAGACGATCGACCGCGCCCGGACCTTCGACGGCATCATCCTCGGGCCGCAGTCGCACATGGATTATCCGGCGCGCGACAAGGGAGGCGTCAATGTGTCGGCCGGCTTCCGAGTGAAGCTCGACCTCTACGCCAATGTCCGTCCGGCCCGTTCCCGTCACTTCCTGAACGATGCCAAGAAGATGGACCTCGTCATCATGCGCGAGGCTACCGAGGGCTTCTATCCGGACCGCAACATGTATGCCGGTACCGGCGAATTCATGCCGACGCCGGAGGTTGCCCTTTCCGTAAGAAAGATTACCGCGTCTGCCTGCGAGCGCATCGCACGCCAAGCTTTCCTGCTGGCGATGAAGCGCAACAAGAAGGTTACCGCGGTCCACAAGGCGAACAATTTCATTCTCACGGACGGGCTTTTCCTGAAGCAAGTCCGCAAAGTAGCTGCCGAGTTCCCGGAAGTTACGCTGAGCGAGTTCATCATCGACGCTATGGCCGCCCATCTGGTGCGCGATCCGTCCCGTTTCGACGTCATCGTTGCGACGAACTTCTACTCGGACATCCTATCCGATCTGGCGAGTGAACTTTCCGGAAGTCTTGGACTCGCGGGGTCGATCAATGCGAACGCCGAGACTGGGCTGGTTTGCGCCCAGGCGCAGCACGGGTCAGCGCCCGATATCCAGAACCAGAACATCGCTAATCCAACTTCGCTCATTCTGTCGGCGGCGATGATGCTGAGTTGGCTCGGCGAGCAGCGCGGTCTTCCTCAGTTCGAAGCCGCCGGGGCAGAGATCGAGCGCGCGGTGGACGAGGTTCTGGCCAACCCCGCAAGCCGGACGCGTGATCTCGGAGGAACCATGAATACGGACGCGTTCGGCTCTCTCGTGGCCGCCGCGGTCCGGAGCAGCGGTGGCGATCGTAAAGTTGCGGCTGGGTAAGAGACTTTGCATTTTGGCGATAAAAAAGCCAAACATGCAGAGGTGGAGGAAGCGAGGGCGGGGCGTCCTGCTCTCGCATCAAGCGCCCGGAGAAGGATCTGCGGGCAAATTTGGGAGAGAAGACATGAGCAGACACATCTGGGCTGGATCGGCCGCTCTTGCGGCCACTGCGGCCGTTTTGAGCGCATTCGTTGTACCTGCGGCCGCACAGGAAGTGCCGGCCGGCTATCCGGCGGACTATGCGGACCTAGTTGCGAAGGCGAAGGAGGAGGGGACGGTTTCTATCTTCACGTCCACGGACGCCGCGCAATCGCAGAAGCTGCAGGACGGTTTTACCAAAAAGTACGGCATCAGCATCGCCTACAACGACCTGGGCACGAACGGGACCTATAACCAAGTCATCTCTGAAGCCGCAGCGAGCCAGACTACAGCAGACGTTGTCTGGAGTTCGGCCATGGACCTGCAGATGACGCTCGTGCAGGATGGATATGCCGCCGAGTATGCGTCGCCGGAAGCGGAGAACGTTCCGGACTGGGCCAACTACAAGAACATGCTGTATGCCACGACAGTCGAACCGATCGGCGTGATCTACAACACCAACGCGCTTTCGGAGGACAAGCTTCCGAAGACCTACGCGGACATGATCACCTTCTTGAAGGACAACAAGGACAGCCTGCAGGGCAAGGTGGCAACCTTCGATCCGGAGAAGAGCGGATCTGGCTTCCTTCACCATTCCAACGATGCCCGCAACCGTGATGACTTCTGGGATCTGGCGAAGGCCATGGGCGAGAACGGTGCGAAAATCTATTCGAGCTCCGGCGGCATGAAAGAGACGGTGGTTTCGGGCGAGAACGTTATCGCCATCAACATCATCGGCTCCTATGCCTTAGATTGGGTGAAGGAGAGCCCGAACCTCGGCGCTCACTTCTTCTCTGATTACACTCCCGCATTCTCTCGGCTTGCCCTAATCACCAAGGATGCTCCTCATCCGAATGCTGCCAAGCTATTTGTCGACTACGCCCTGTCGGCCGAAGGCCAGGCGCTTCTCGCGGAAGGCGGGCTGCCCTCTGTTCGCAAGGACGTGACGTCCGGCTTCAACATCGACACGCTGAACGAACGGGTCGGCGGCGGTCTCAAGCCGATTGCGGTCGATGAAGGCGTTCTCGAGTACATGGACCAGATGAAGCGCGTCCAGTTCCTCAATGACTGGAAGTCGGCTCTCGGCCGCTGATGCTTCGCTTTCCGCGGCGCTTTTCGGCGCCGCGGCTCCGCTCATGACTGCGAGAGGCTAATAATGTCCACTCATGCTCACGCACCGGCCGCAGCCGCGCTTTCCAAAGCTGCAGCCGAAAAGAAATACCCTGCGAGAATGCCACGGCACGGCAACGCGGGTGCTTACCGGATCATAGTGATCGGCCTTCTCGCCATCGCCGTCCTCGCACCAGTTGGCCTGATCATCTATCAAAGCTTCCTGACGGCCGCGTTCTTCATGCCTCGCGCCCAGTTCGGTCTCGATGCCTACCGCTATGTCTTCACCGACAAGAACTTCTACAAGGCCCTCGGCACGACCGCCGTGTTCTCCTTTGGAATGGTAGCGATCGCTGTGCCGCTCGGCGGTCTGCTGGCTTTCCTGATCACGCGCACCGACATCAAGTTCAAGCGCCTGCTCGAGATCCTGGTGCTCGTGCCGATGTTCATCTCGTCGATCGTGCTGGCATTCGGCTACACCGTATCAGTCGGTCCCACTGGCTTCGTCTCGCTCTTTGTCCGCGACATCATCGGTGTCGTCCCCTGGAACATATACAGCCTACCGGGCATGATCCTGATTGCCGGCCTCAGCCACGTTCCGCACGTTTATCTCTACGTGTCCGCTGCGATGCGGAACCTGCCGTCCGATCTGGAAGAGGCAGCACGTACTGCCGGCGCATCCGTATGGCAGGTGTCGCGCGACGTGACCTTGCCGATGGTCCTGCCGGCGCTGATCTTCGCCGCAGCCCTCAACATCCTTCTCGGCTTCGAGACCTTCGGCATCCCATTGGTTCTCGGCGATCCGAACGGCATCATGGTGCTGACAACCTACATCTACAAGCTGACGACCCTCTTCGGCACGCCGACCTACCAGTTGATGGCGGTTGTCGCCGTCGTCCTCGTCCTCATCACTCTCCCGCTCGTGTGGATGCAGAGGAAGCTGCTGCGAAATGCGCGAAAATACGCGGCTCTTGGAGGCAAGGGTGCTCGAGTCGCTACTTTGAAACTCGGCGGAAGCGGGCAAACCGTTGCCCTGTCGATCATCGGTCTCTGGCTTTTCGTTTCTGTCGTTCTTCCGATCGGCGGGATAACGGTGCGGGCCTTCGTGGATGCCTGGGGGGAGGGCGTCAGCCTTTGGAACCAGCTCACATTGAGCAACTTTGGACGGCTGCTTGAAGTGCCGAGCCTTTACAACGGCATCATCAACACGATCCTCCTGTCGGTCGTGGGCGGTGCTGCGGCAGTTGCTATCTACCTCGCGGTTGGACTTGCGGGCCACCGGAACTGGGGCATGTCGAACACGGTGCTGGACTACATCGTCCTTCTGCCACGGGCGCTGCCGGGACTGGTAATCGGTCTCGCCTTCTTCTGGGTCTTCCTCTTCGTTCCGCTCCTGACGCCTCTTCGTCCGACTCTGATCAGCCTGTTCGTAGCGTATCTTGTCGTCGGGCTTTCCTATGGGCTTCGCCTGCTGCAGGGAACACTGATCCAGGTCGCCCCGGAGCTTGAGGAATCCGCCCGTACGACCGGCGCTACCATCGGCCGCACGTGGAAAGACGTCGTCATCCCGATCGTCCGTCCCGGTCTCGCCGGTGCATGGGCGCTGATCATGATCATCTTCCTGCGGGAATATGCGACCGGCGTCTATCTCATGGGTGCGGGAACCGAAGTGATCGGCTCGCTTATGGTCTCTCTTCTGCAGACCGGCGCAATGAACACGATCGCAGCCCTGGCCCTTATCAGCATCGTATTGACGGGCGCAGGTCTCGCACTCGCCCTTCGTTTGGGAGCAAAAATCCATGACTGAACTCGTCGTCAACAATGTCCAGAAATGGCTGGGCGGCCTACAGATTCTCAAGGGAGCCTCCTTCACGGCACAACGTGGATCCATCGTGGCTCTGCTCGGCGCCTCGGGCAGCGGCAAGACCACGCTCCTGCGGTGCGTCGCAGGCCTGGAACAGCCCGAGGTCGGGCAGATCACCATCGGCGGGAAAACGGTACTGGACGGCGACCGCAAAATTGCCCTGCCGCCCGAGCAGCGGAACATCGGCCTGGTGTTCCAGTCCTACGCGCTGTGGCCGCACCGCACGGTCAAGGAAAACGTCGGCTATGGCCTCAAGCTGCGCAACGTTTCTGCTACCGACATGGAGAAACGCGTACAGGCAATCCTGGAGCGCTTGGGTCTAGGCCATCTAGCGGACCGCTACCCGTCACAACTTTCTGGTGGACAGCAGCAGCGTGTCGCGATCTGCCGGGCCCTGGTCTACGAGCCCCGCGTGCTGCTTCTCGACGAGCCGTTGTCGAACCTCGACGCGAAGCTGCGGGAGGAGGCTCGCTATTGGATCCGCAAGCTTATCCTTGACCTGGAGATCTGCGCTATCCTCGTCACCCATGACCAGAGCGAGGCGCTGGCGGCGGCGGACAATATTCTCCTCCTGCAGGATGGTCGCATCGTTCAGCAGGGCGGTCCGCAGGAGATCTACTCCAACCCCAATAGTTTCTATTCGGCAGACTTCCTTGGTGCCAACAACATCGTGAAGGCGAAGGTCCAGACGGTGGATGGAAAGACTGCGGTCATCGGCGGTGATAGCTGGAGCCTCAACGGGACTGTTCGGGAAACGTCTGGACTAGGCCCCTCGCAGGATGCTCGCGCGGTCATCCGCGTCGAGCAGATCAGCGTAACGGATCAGCCAGACGCCACCGCGCTGGAAATGAACCTCGACGACAGCATCTATCTCGGCGACCGCTGGGAATACCGGCTCAGCCGCGGCGACTTCGTCGCAAAGGCACATGGCTCGAAGCAACTGCCCTCTGGGCGGGTTTGGGCGCGGATCCCGGAAGAAAGTGTCTGGGTGTTTTCGGCGGGCCAGCAATAGCGAACCGCCATATAGCGGCCGCTGCTCCTCCCGGCGGCTGCTTCCAATCTCGGGATTCTCGCATGACTAGATCTGTTCACCGCATCGCGCTCATACATGCCACGCCAATTGCCATGGATCCGATCAGGGTGGCTTTCGAAAACGCCTGGCCGGAGGCGGAGCGGGTAAACATCCTCGAAGACAGCCTGTCCCCCGATCGGGCGAGGGAGACCGGTGTCAGCGACGAGATGACGGACCGGATCGTCGCGCTGGCGCGCTACGGCCGCATGATCGGCAGCGACGCCATTCTGTTCACATGCTCCTCCTTTGGAAGCGCCATCGAAAAGGCAGCCACCCTTGTTGACGTCCCGGTCCTGAAGCCCAACGAGGCGATGTTTGAAGCGGCCATCCGCAAGGGTGGCCGAACCGCAATGCTCTACACCTTTCCACCGGCCCGTGAGGGAATGGAGGCGGAGTTCCGCGAGGAAGCCCGCCGCGTAGACCCGAATGCCGAGATCGTGAGCTTCCTTGTCGAGGGAGCGATCGATGCCGTGCGGGCAGGCGACGAAGCGACCCACAACCGCCTCGTTGCCGAGAAGGCGGCCAAGCTGGAAGGTTTCGACGCCATCACGCTCGCCCATTTCTCAACCGCACGGGCCCTTCGGGCGGTGCAGGCGGTAACCGGCATTCCGGTCCTCAGCAGTCCTGACGCGGCAGTTGCCAAGCTTCGCCTCCTGCTCGGAGCGGTGCCGGTTGCCGGCCAGGCGGGCGGCGGAGCGTGACGATGCTGATTGGTGTCATCGCCGATGACTTCACCGGCGCAAGCGATATCGCCAACACGCTGGCCAAGGGACTGCCGGGGCAGGGAGGGCTGAGAACGGTCCAGTACCTGGGCGTGCCGAAGGAGGCAGCCGCCCGCAACGTCGAGGCAGGGGTGATCGCGCTGAAGAGCCGCTCGATCAGCACAGAGCTGGCGGTCGAGCAGTCGCTCGACGCGATGCACTGGCTGCTTGAGCAAGGTTGCCAGCAGATCGTCTTTAAATACTGCTCCACCTTTGATTCCACACCGGGGGGAAATATCGGTCCCGTCGGGGAAGCGCTTGCCACTGCGCTAGGAGTTTCGGGGGTCGTCGCTTGTCCGGCCTTTCCTGGGGCAGGCCGGACGGTTTACCAGGGCCACCTGTTTGTGAATGATCGGCTTCTCAACGAGTCCGGGCTGCAGAACCATCCCCTCAATCCCATGACGGATGCCGATATCCGGCGCTGGCTGCGTCTTCAGACGGCGGGTGAGGTGGGGCATGTTGGCATTGACGCAGTGCGGCGCGGCCCTGCCAAGATTGGCTCTGCCCTGCGCCAATGTGCCGAGGAGCGTCGTGTTCTCGTTATCGTCGATGCGATCACGGATGAGGACCTCGTCACTATTGGGCGGGCGGTGGCGGATGATCGTTTGATCACCGGTGGATCCGGGATCGCCATCGGCCTTCCTGGCAATTTCATCGAGCGCGGTCTCGCAAAGGGCACGGGCGCGGTCGATTTCAGCGTCGACGGGCCGGAAGCCATTCTTGCCGGCAGCTGCTCCGGTGCGACGCGCGGGCAGGTGGAACGGCACAGTATGCTTCACCCGTCGCTCCCGATTGACGTCGCCGGTGTCATGGACGGTTCCGTCAAGGCGGCGGACCTTACGAGCTTCCTGCTTTCCCATACCGGCAACGCACCGCTGGTCTACTCCTCGAGTACCCCGGAGGAAGTTCAGGCAAGCCAGGCGCGGTTCGGCCGCGAGAAGGTCGCGGCAGCCCTTGACGATCTTTTCGCCACCACGGCTCAGGAATTGGTGAAGTCTGGCATCCGCCGTCTCGTGGTCGCCGGTGGAGAAACCTCCGGCGCGGTCGCATCGGCTCTGGGCTACAATGCGTTGACGATCGGAAGAGAGATCGATCCGGGGGTGCCGGCACTTCTCGCTGAGGGAGAGAGGCCTGTCGCTCTGGCGTTGAAGTCCGGCAATTTCGGCGCCCCTGATTTCTTCAAAAAGGCACTCCAGAGGCTCGCTGGACGATGAGTATAGAAACCAGATTGCGTGAGGACATTGTCCGTCTGTCGAAGTCGCTGTTTGATCGCGGTTTTTCCGTCGGCTCCGCCGGCAATATCAGCGCGGCCGTCGAGGATGGCATCCTGATGACGCCGACCAACTCCTGCCTCGGCTTTCTTGACCCCGCACGTATCTCGAAGCTGGACCGCGACGGCCGACATGTCTCCGGCGACAAGCCGTCTAAGGAGGTGTTCCTGCATAGGGCCTTCTATGAGACGCGACCTCAAGCGGGAGCAGTCGTCCATCTGCATTCCACCTTCGCCACCGCGCTCTCCTGTCTCGCTGACACCGATCCGGAGGACAGCATCCCGCCACTCACTCCCTATGTGGTCATGCGTGTCGGGCAGGTGAAGCTGCTCCCTTATGTGAAGCCGGGCGATGAGCGGATGGGCGACATGATCCGTGATCTGTCTGGCCAATATGCGGCCGTCCTGCTTGCCAATCATGGTCCGGTGGTGACGGGCAAGGATATCGCCTCGGCCGTCTATGCCGCGGAGGAACTTGAGGAGACCGCGAAATTGCTCGTCCTGCTGCGGGGAGCATCTACGCGGATGCTGTCATCCGGGAACGTGGCAGAGCTGAAGTCGGTTTTCGGAGCATATTGAGGATGGAACATGAAAACTGCAGACCTGGTTGACGGCGCCCATGGGGAGAAGGTCGATTTTTGCAATCTGCCTTTTCTGATGCTGAGAAAGAAGAAGGCATTCGGCGGCCCTGTCGCGACCGTGAAATGCTTTGAAGACAATGCTCTTCTTAAAACTGAGCTTCAGAAGCCGGGGCAGGGCTTGTGATGGTCGTCAACGGCGGTGCCTCCAGCCGCGTAGCGCTTCTCGGTGATCAAATCGCAATGATCCTTCGGGACAACGGCTGGGCCGGCATTATCATCAACGGCTCGGTCAGGGACAGCGCCGAGATCGGCGAACCGGATGTAGGCGTATTTTGCCTTTCCGTCACACCAAAAAAATCGGCCAAGGAGGGTGTGGGTCGTGCTGGAGTGCCCGTCAGCTTCGGCGGCGTTACCTTCACGCCCGGCGAATATGCTTATGCGGATGCGGACGGCGTCCTGACCAGTCGTCACGATTTGCGGTAGAGGCATCAACTTGGCGGCGCCCTATTTCTCGGCTCATATCGGATATCTGTTCAGAGAGCTTGACTTCGAAAGGCGCTTCGCCGCAGCCGCCGAAGCGGGATTCCGCGCGATAGAGCATCCCTTTGTCGAGGAGCATGATGCTCTCGTGGTAAGGAGAATCCTAGCTGAGAACGGGCTTAGGTTCTCGCAGATCGCATGCGCGTTTGGCCAAGCGAAACTGTGGGAGAAAGGACTGGCTGCGCTGCCGGGGCGCGAGTGGGACTTTCGCGACAACTTCGACCAGTGCTTGGACTTCGCCTTGGCGATCGACTGCCCACTGATCCATCCGATGGCGGGTGTCCCCACTGGCGCCAGCCCGGATGCGGTGAAGGACACCTACCTCCGGAACATCGATTACGCTGTCGAAAAGACGATGCGACTGCCGATTAAGATCCTCATAGAGCCTATAAGCCATCATGCCGTACCAGGATATGCACTGAACAGCATGGCTCAAGCCGCAAGTGTTCAGGACATCTTCGGTCCCGGAAATCTATCCCTTCTTGTCGATACCTTTCACGCAGCCGCGGATGGCTTCGACCTCCCGCCCTGGATCAGGCAGAACAGCTATCGGATCGGTCACGTACATGTTGCCGACCATGGCGGCCGTAAGGAGCCCGGCACGGGCTGCATCGATTTCGAACCGATACTCAATACCCTCGTCGAAGAGGGATACGATGCGGCAATCGGCTTTGAGTACGACCCTTCCAGAACTACGCTTGAAAGTCTCGACTTCCTGCCGGTTTGGAAACAGTGGTTAATTTCAGAGGCGGACGCTGTCGGATCAACAACAACAGCAGGAGTCTGAGATGATCGTTACTACGAACCCCGCAACGGGCGAAGAGCTCGCCTCCTACCATCTGCATGATGATGCTCATGTCGATGCAGCGTTGTCCGCCGCGCTAAAGGCCCAGAAGGCGTGGAGGAAGGTGCCGGTCGAGAAGCGGGTCGAACTTCTTGGGGGCATGGCGAGAGCCCTTCGCGGGGGCAAGGCGAGATATTCCGAGATGATCACCCGCGAGATGGGCAAGCCCATCTCGGAATCGGAAGCGGAGATCGAGAAGTGCGCCTACAACTGCGATTTCTACGCCGAGCACGCCGCGGCTTATCTTGCCGACGAGCCCGTTCCGTCGAATGCCACCGAGAGCGTGGTCGCCTTCGATCCGATCGGCGTTGTCCTCGCCATTATGCCCTGGAACTATCCGTTCTGGCAGTTCTTCCGCTTCGCGGCGCCGGCCTTTGCCGCGGGTAATGGTGCGGTGCTGAAGCATGCCAACAACGTCCCTGAGTGTGCGCTGGCGATCCAAGAGATCATGAAGGAGGCAGGCTGCCCCGAGGGGCTTTTCGCCACGCTCCTCATCGACCCTTCCAAGGTGGCTGCGCTCATCGCCGACGATCGTATCGCAGCCGTGACACTGACCGGTTCGACCGAAGTCGGCGCTATAGTGGCAGCCCAGGCGGGCAAGGCCCTGAAGAAGCAGGTGCTGGAGCTCGGCGGCTCCGATCCGTTCATCGTGCTGGCAGACGCAGATCTGGAGGAGGCAGCCGCGGTTGCCGTGAAGGCGCGCTACATCAATGTCGGCCAGTCCTGCGTCAACGCCAAGCGCTTCATAGTGGAGGAAGCCATCGCGGACCGGTTTGTCGAGCTATTTTGCGTGGGTGTCGCAAAACTCAAGGTCGGCGATCCGATGGAGCGGGATACGAACATCGGGCCGATGGCACGCGAGAACCTCATGACCGCCCTTCATGCACAGGTAGAGAAGACACTCGCTGCAGGCGCGACATTGAAGGCAGGGGGCAAGCCGCTCGACCAAGCCGGGTTCTTCTATCCGCCGACGGTGCTCGATAATGTCCTTCCGGACATGGTAGCCTTCTGCGAGGAGACCTTTGGTCCGGTGGCGGCCATCATCCGCGTCAAGGATGCGGAAGAGGCGGTTCGGCTTGCAAATCAAACCGAATACGGCTTGGGCTCCGCGATCTGGACGAGAGACATGCAGCGCGCCGGCAGGCTTGCGCGCGAGGTCGACGCCGGTGCGGTCTTTATCAATGGCATGGTTGCCTCCGACCCTCGCTATCCGTTTGGCGGCATCAAGCGCTCCGGCTACGGGCGAGAACTTGGCGTCTATGGCATCCGGGAGTTCGTCAACATCAAGACGGTCTGGGTCGGGCCTGCAAAGGCCGCAGCACCGACGCCAAAGGCACCGGAGTAGGAGAAACACTATGGCACAACCGGCAATCTTGCGCCCTCACGAACTGAAGACCAACGATCGTGGTGGCGGTGCTCGCACCACACCGCTTGTCACCCGCCGTTGCGGCTCCACCAGCATGATCAACGGCATTACCGCCTTCGATCCGGGTGCGGCGATAGGCGTGCATTTCCATAATTGCGAGGAGAGCGTCATGGTGATCGAGGGCGAGGCGATCGCCGAAATCGACGGGGTGCAGCATCATCTCTCCACTAACGATACGACCTGGATTCCAGCCAACGTTCCGCATCGCTTCATCAATGCCTCCGGCAAACCGATGCGCATTTTCTGGACTTATGCAACGGTCGATGCGACCCGCACCATGGTTGACACAGGCGAAAGCCGGTCGATCGACGCCGAACACGGCCACGCGCAGAATTGATGGAGAGTTCAATGGGACCTGTCGTTGAAGTAGCGGAGATCAAGGTCACAGATCCGGCAGCCTTCGAGGCTGCCGTCGCGGCAGCGCGGCCATATTTCTTGGCCGCTGAAGGCTGTCTTGACCTTGCGCTGCATCGGGTGATCGAAACGCCGGACATCTACCGTCTCCTGGTGAAGTGGCGCAGTGTCGAAGACCATATGGTCACGTTCCGCGCTTCGGAAGATTTTCAGAAATGGCGGGCGCTGGCTTCGCCGTATTTCGCCGCAGTGCCGACGGTAACCCATTCATCCGCCGTAGCTTTCTGACGGCGAAGGAGCGGTGGTCGATCTTTTTCTCAGGCGCGGCATGACCCTTCTGCTTGCGGCAGCAGGCGCGTGGATCTTCCTGCTCCTGCAACTGCCGCTGCCATTCCTGTTCGGGCCAATGGCGGCAGCGCTCGTGGGGGCGCTATGTGGCGCACCCCTTGCCGGATTAGGCCAGGTGTCGGTGGGCGCGCGCTCAGTACTCGGAGTCGCGATCGGAACCTCCATCACCCCAGCGCTGGTTGGGCATCTGCCTTCCATGCTTGCCTCGGTGGCGCTGGTGCCGCTCTATATTGCTGTGATTGGGGTAACAGGCGTCCCCTTTTTTCGCCGCGTCTGCGGCTTCGATCCGGTGACAGCTTTCTACGCCGCGATGCCCGGTGGGGCGGCCGACATGACGATCTTTGGCCAGGAGGCGGGCGCAAATGTCCGGCAGCTCTCGTTGGTTCATGTCACAAGACTGATGGTCATTATGGTCTTGGCCCCGATCATTCTCGTGAATATTTACGGCGTTGGCCTTACGCATTCCGTCGGCCCGCCCACCTCTGAACTGCCGGTATTGGAGATGCTGGTCATGGCATTAGCTGCGCTCATCGGATGGAGGGGCGGCGCGCGGGTCGGCCTGTTCGGCGCGGCGATTCTTGGCCCGCTCATTGTTTCCGCAATCCTGTCGCTCGCGGGCTTTCTGCATCTGCGTCCGCCGCGGGAGGCCCTTTTGGCCGCGCAGTTCTTCATTGGCATGGGCATAGGCGTCAGCTACGTCGGCGTCACCCTTCGCGAGCTGCGCACCGCGGTCACGGGCGGGGCGGCTTTCGTGCTTATTCTCGGTGCTATTGCCGGTGCGATGACGGAGCTGGTGACGCTGACTGGCCTCGCTCCGCCAGTCGAAGGGTTCCTCGCCTTCATGCCTGGTGGCCAAGCCGAAATGTCGATGCTGGCACTCGTATCCGGCGCGGATCTCAGCTTTGTGGTCGTGCACCATCTCACGCGCGTCCTGCTGGTCATCCTTGGGGCGCCCATAGTCTTCCGCTTGATGCGCCGCACTTAGAGATCAGAAACGATGCTGCCCAAGCCGTGCACTGATCTTGAATGTCAGATTATCGACAACAGTACGCAGAAGCCGAGGGGCACCTCGTCACCTACTCGCCAATAACAGAAAAGCACGTGGGAGTGGCGAAGACCCTGGGCGACCTGTGCCATGCGACCCTTATGATCGCAATGATCGAACGAGACCCTCGCTCACCAGTGCCGGTTTTGTCCCCGTTATCCAATCGGCTTGCGGACTGGCTCTGATGAATTACTCTGCCACCTGGTCAGCGATCATCCACTCCTCCAACTGCCGGCGAGAAGCTGGCAACAGTACGGCGCCCAGCAGGAGACGTTCCAGTCTCGTCACAACAGCCCGCGGCGTTGTGGTGTCTCGCGGATCACCCGCTAGAGCCTCGTTGAGCCCCGGTTCCCATCGATCCAGACGCGTCGCCTCGTCACCGACTTCGCGAATGAAGGCAGTGACGCTTGAGGGACCACCAACGCTGCCGAGAACTTGCTTTCTGCTATGAGGCTCCGGCAAAAACACGCTACTTGACCATCTGGGACGGCGCGTCGGTTTTTTCTGCGCTCCAGCGACCCTGTTCGCGCTGCTCAACCACTTGAGCCCTCAACAAGGGTCATCGGCCATACCTGGCGGTGGGCCGCTTCCGCATAGTGGTCGGTGTAGCTCGGCATGGTCGACAGGAGCGTCTCCGCCAGCGCGATTCCCAGATCGCGAAGTGAAAGATTGAAGCAGGTGAGAGCCGGGGACAGAAACTGTGACTGGGGACTGTAGCGCCCGATGATCGCGATGTCCCGGCCCGGCTTCACCCCCTTCTCCTCAAGTCCTTTGTATAGGCCGGTCACCAACGTCTCGTTGACCAGAACGACCGCGGTCGGACGCTTTGGTCTGGAAGCGATCTCCTCCGCCACCGTATAGCCGCCCGCTTCGCTAGGTCTTGCGCGAAATATGTGGCTTTCGTCTAGCGATAGGCCGTGCTGCTCAAGAACTGCACGGCACCGGTCGACGAAGAGGTAGCCAAGGTTCAGGTCGCCCATTGGCCAGATCACACCGATCTCCTTATGCCCGGCGCTGATCAATCGCTCTATCGCCGTTTGCGCCATCCCCTCAAAATCAAGGTCGATCCAGGGCTGACCCACATCGGTCAGACTGCGACCAAGCGAGATGAAGGGGATCTTGTGACGGTGAAGCAAGGCAAAACGCTCGTCGCGGCGCCGGGTTGCAGAGAGGATTATCGCATCCGCGAAGCCGCGAGCGACGGTGCGCTGGAGGTAGGCATCAGGATCCTCCTCAGATGAACAGAGCAGCGCAACAAGATCAAGGCTGTGGCGTGCCAGAACGCTCTGGACGCCGTCAAACACGCTCATAAAGAAGGTATCACCCTGGCCGGTGATCTCGGGGCCGGTCTGCATCATGAAGCCGATCACACCCGTCGTGCCCTTGCGTAGCGAGCGGCCCGACTGGTTAGGTACGTAGCCCAGAGCCGCGGCGGCTTCAAGAACACGCCGTCTTGTCTCAGGGTTGACGTCTGCCTTCCCGTTCAGGGCGCGCGAGACGGTACCAATCGAAATCTGAAGATGCTCGGCAAGCTGCCGGATACCAGTCATCCTGAACCTTCGTCCTTTCCACTGAAGAACCACTATTGACAGAACCGGCACGTTGTCCATAGTCTCCGTAAACGTTTACGGAACTTGTTTTGAGGCAAGTCTGAAACGCGCAGGAGGAGCGGGCATGACGTTCTCGGTCGTATTGTGCGGGTGCGGGGCGATGGCCAAAGGGTGGCTTCGTGCGCTTCAGTCTGACCTTGAACTGGCGAGTGGATTCAAGATCATCGGCCTTGTGGATCTTGACCGCGTGGCCGCAGAACGCCTCGCAGCGGAATTCGGTCTGTCGCCAGTCGTTATTGGTGCTGACCTGCGCAGCATGCTGGAGGAGGCACAACCAGATGCTGTGTTCGACATCGTTATTCCTCAGGCACGTCAGGCTGTGGTGGAGACGTGCCTCTCCTTTGGCTGCCATGTCCTGAGCGAAAAGCCGATGGGTGCCTCCCTGCAGGACGCGCAGTCGCTTGTCCGTGCTGCCGCGCAAGCGGGACGGATTCATGCGGTGGTCCAAAATCGCCGCTTCAACTCCGGTGTGCGCCGCATGCGCCGCATGGTCGAGGAAGGGCTGCTTGGCGATCTCACGGCCATCCATTGCGACTTCTTTATCGCGCCCCATTTTGGCGGGTTTCGTGAACAGATGGACCATGTTCTGCTTCTCGACATGGCCGTCCACACTTTCGATGCCGCCCGATTTGTTGCCGGCAGTTCGCCGCAGTCCGTGTATTGCCTCGAGACAAATCCGAAAGGGTCTTGGTATGCGCATGGCGCATCTGCAAATGCCATATTCCACTTCAGTGACGACGTGATCTTCACCTATCGCGGTTCCTGGTGTGCCGAAGGCGAGCGGACCAGCTGGGAGAGCCTGTGGCGCGTCGTCGGCACCAAGGGCATGGCCACCTGGGATGGCGAAGAGGATATCAAAGCTTCCATCGCCGGCGAAGAGCCTGGCCTGCTGCGCGGCTCTCTGCCGATCGATGTGCCTCAGCCGCGACATCAGCGGGAGACCCATGGTCACGCTAGCGTGCTGTCTGATTTTCTCACAGCACTGAAGACGGGCCGTTCCCCGGAAACCGTCGGCAGCGACAACATCAAGAGCCTCGCAATGGTCTTCGGGGCCATCGAAAGCGCAAAAACCGGCCGCGCCGTCGATCTGACATCTCAAGGAACATCACATGCATGAACACCCTCACCACCACTCCATCCGCATCGGCACTATGGTCAATGCTACGAAAGGCAACGCGGCTGAACGGATTGCACAGATTGCCGGTATGGGCTTCGAAAGCTTCGAGCCGTTCTTCTGGCAGACCACCAACGGGCAGGACGTCGCCGAACTGGGAAAGCGTTGCGTGGAAGCGATTGGTGATAGGGACATCACCATCTCCACGATTGGCATGTTCGGCAATCCGCTGGAGGAGACAGACCTTGACCAGCAGACCCTTCAAGGCTGGTTGGACTGCATCGACAATGCGCACCACTTCGGCGCCACCTGCGTGGCAGGCTTCACAGGCCGCATTCGCAACAAGCCACTGACCGACAGTCTCCCGCGTTACAAACAGGTCTGGAGTGAATTGGCCAAAAGGGCAGCCGACAAAGGGATCAGGATCGCCTTCGAGAACTGCGCAATGAACGGCAACTGGGCGAGCGGAGACTGGAACATCGCTCATAATCCTGATGCATGGGAGCTGATCTTCAACGAAACACCGGATGACAATATCGGTTTGGAATGGGAGCCGTGTCATCAGATGGTCTACTTGATTGATCCGCTGCCCCAGATCCGCAAATGGGCCCATAAGATCTTCCACGTCCATGGCAAGGACGCCACCATCCGGTGGGACGTGATCCGCGAGCATGGAATCTTCGGCAAGCATCCTTTCGTCTTTATGCGCACCCCCGGCTTCGGCGACAGCAACTGGACCGACATCATCTCCGAGCTTCGGCTGGCCGGCTGGTCGGGCTCTATCGATATTGAAGGTTGGCATGATCCGGTCTACCGCGATGCGCTGGAGATGACCGGGCAGGTTCACGCGCTGAACCATCTAAAGCAGGCGAGGGGCGGCAGCTTCGTCGCCGATCCATCATGAAGTGAGAGTTTCTGCCGGCGGACAGGGGGATCCGCCGCGGGAAGGCAATGAGGATAACCAGCAAGGAGGAGAACCATGGGTATCCGCAAGCATTCGATTGCCATCGCCTTGGCCGCGACATGTGCGTTGACAGGCTTGGCAGCAAGGGCGGAAGACGTGACGCTGAGGCTTTGGTCGCTGGACCGGGACATTCAGCCAGCGCCCAACCTCATCAAGGAGTTCAACGAGCAGAACAACGGCATCAAAATCGAGTATCGTCAGCTCCAGTTCGACGACGTAGTCAGCGAGGCGATGAGAGCCTATTCCACAGGCAAGGCGCCCGATATCATTGCCATCGACAACCCGAACCACGCGATGTTCGCGTCCCGCGGTGCCTTTCTCGACCTCACCGATATGATCGAAGAATCAAGCGTCATCAAAGCTGATAACTATTTCCCTGGACCCCTTAAGTCGGCGACATGGGACGGCAGGTATTTCGGTGTGCCCAAGGCCACGAATACGATCGCCCTTTACTACAATAAGGATCTGTTTGAGGCGGCAGGACTGGATCCTGACAAGCCGCCGCAGACCTGGGATGAGCTTCTTGAAGCAGCGCGCAAGCTGAACGATCCGTCGAAGAATATCTACGGGCTCGCTTTCTCCGCCAAGGCGAATGAAGAGGGAACTTTCCAATTCCTTCCATGGGCGCAAATGGCTGGCGCGAGCTACAAGACGATCAACAGCGAGGGTGCCGTGAAGGCACTCAGCCTTTGGAAGCAGATCCTCGACGAGAAGCTCGCTTCTCCCGACACGCTGACCCGAAGCCAATGGGACTCCACGGCGACCTTTAATGCCGGCAATGCTGCTATGGTGATCTCGGGTCCCTGGGAGATCGACCGGATGCTGACGGATGCCAAGTTCGACTGGGGGACCGCACTGCTTCCCGTGCCGCAGGAGGGAGCGCAGCGCTCATCCGCCATGGGCGACTACAACTGGGCGATCTTCTCCAGCACGGAGCATCCAGAGGAAGCGTTCAAGGCGCTGGAGTTTTTCGCGTCGAGGGATTCGACAATGTACCAGGACTTCGGTCAGCTTCCGGCGCGCTCCGATCTTCCGGTGCCGCCGACGGGGGATGCGAACAAGGATGCGGCTCTGGCAACCTTTGTCGAGCAACTGAAATATGCCCAACCGCGCGGGCCGTCGCCGGAATGGCCGAAGATCTCCAAGGCAATTCAGGACGCCATACAGGCGGCCCTGACTGGCCAACTAAGCCCTCAGGCTGCCCTCGATCAAGCGGCTGAGAAGATCAAGTCGATAGAAGGGTAAGTCGCTTGCACGGCGCTGCACCGCGGCGCCCCTACGTCTTTCCTCCCGGAGGGACTGCTCGGCGCTCCGGCGCCGGGCAGTTCTAGATCATCAAGCGAGGACTCATGAAACGACTGACTTCAAGCGTGACGGATGGCCACGGGTTCGACGCCGTTCTTGTTGGCGTCCCTTTCACGTTCCTGTTTTTGCTGTCAGGACTTCCGCTGCTTTATAACGTGCTGATGAGCTTTCAGGAGGTTGACATGTTCAGCCTCGGAAGTTTCATCAGGCCGTTTGTCGGGTTTGAGAACTACGCCGATCTCTTTCGTCAGCCGGAGACGGTGCCGATCCTGATCAACACGGTGATCTTCGTCTTGGGCTCGATTGCCGGCCAATTCGTCATCGGCTTCGGCCTTGCACTGTTCTTCTGGACCAATTTCCCCGGCGCGAGCTGGCTGCGGGGATTGTTCCTTGTCTCTTGGGTCATGCCAGGGCTTGTGGTGGGAGCGATCTGGAATTGGATCCTGTCCGGCGACTTCGGCGTGCTGAACTTCATGCTGCGCGAAATGGGGTTGATCAGCGGCAATATATTCTGGCGCTCCGATCCCAGCTTCTCGCTCTGGGCAGTCGTTCTTGCCAATATCTGGCTCGGCACCTCCTTCAACATGATCTTGCTCTCGGTCGGGCTGTCGGCCATTCCGGGCGATCTTTACGAAGCGGCAGAGATGGACGGTGCCAATGCTTGGCACAGGTTCTGGACGATCACATTGCCGATGATGAGATCGACCATCGGAGCGATCATTGCGCTGGGCCTGATTTTTACCCTGCAACAGTTCGACCTCTTCGCTGCCATCACCGACGGCGGCCCTAACAACGCGTCGAACGTGGCGCAATACTGGGCATGGGATTTGTCGTTCAGACAATACGACTTCGGTCGGGGCGCGACGATTTCGGTGATCATGACCGGCTTCGTCATGCTCGCGGCTATGGTCTATGTGCGGTCAACCCGACATGAGGTGCGAGGATGAGCGACACGTCGCGTGACCGTCTTATGCTGGTCGTCGCACTGGCGATGGCGGCCATCTATCTGTTTCCCTTGTACTGGATGTACGTCACAGCATTGAAGAGCGGGTCCGACATGTTCGCCAGCCCGCCAAGCTTTTGGCCGACCTCGCCTAGTTGGGGAACCTTCGCCTATGTGTGGGAGAGCCGCAACATGGGCCGTTATCTGTGGAACTCGATCGTTATTGCGACCGGTGCCGTTACGCTCGTTGCTGTTCTGGGTACCGGCTGTGCTTATGTGCTCGCCCGCTACCGAAGCGTCTGGGTCGACATCGGGCTCTTCCTGATTTTGATGCTCCAGGTGTTGCCGGCATCGCTGATGATCACGCCGATCTTCGTCGGCTTCACCCAAATGGGCCTGCTGGAATATCCTCGGTTTGCCGTTGTTCTTGCTATCGCGGCGAAGAGTATGCCGTTCTTCGTCGTTCTTGTGCGTGCCACCTTCATGGCCGTGCCGGTCGAGCTGGAGGAAGCGGCCCAAGTTGACGGCAACTCGCGCATCGGTGCTTTCGTCAACATCGTTCTGCCTCTCGCGCGCAATGGCATCCTTGTCAGCGCAATCCTCATCTTCATGCAGGCCTTTGGGGAGTTCGTCTACTCAAAGTCAATCATCCAGGATGTATCGCTTCAACCTGCCAGCGTTGGGCTGAACTCCTTCATGGGACCGAACACCAGCGAATGGAACAACATCATGGCTTACGCCACGCTTTACGTTACGCCGATCCTGGCAATCTTTGTCCTACTGCAGCGCCGCATAGTCTCCGGGCTCACATCAGGAGCGCTCAAATGACCAACCAGATCGAGCTATCGGGTGTCAACAAATACTATGGCGCCTATCACGCGCTGAAGAACATTGACCTTGCCATACCCAAGGGTAGTTTCGTGGCGCTGGTGGGACCTTCCGGCTGCGGAAAATCGACGCTTCTGCGGTCACTTGCCGGCCTCGAAACAATCTCTAGCGGCGACTTACTGATCGCGGGCGAACGAATGAACGGCGTTCCCCCAAGGCGGCGGGATCTGGCCATGGTGTTCCAGTCCTACGCTCTTTATCCGCACATGACGGTGGAAGAAAATCTGACCTACAGTCTTAAGATCAAAGGGGTCAAAAAGGCGGAAAGAAAGAAGGCGGCGGATGATGTTGCTGCCGTGACGGGCCTCAAGGATCTATTAAGCCGATATCCACGTGAACTGTCGGGAGGACAGAGGCAGCGCGTGGCTATGAGCCGCGCGATCATTCGTAACCCGAAGGCGTTTCTATTTGATGAGCCACTTTCCAATCTTGATGCTGCACTGCGCGTTCATATGCGCAAGGAGATCCGGACGCTGCATGATCGGCTTGGCGCAACCTCTGTCTACGTCACCCACGATCAGGTGGAGGCGATGACGATGGCCGATCATGTCGTGGTGATGCGTCAGGGCATCGTTGAACAACACGGCGCCCCGCTTGATCTCTACGACCGCCCAATCAATAGGTTTGTAGCGGGCTTCATCGGGTCGCCGGCCATGAACTTCATTGATGCCCAATCGTCAGCGGACGGGCGTTTCCTGCTCTTGGACCTGCAGTCTCCGCAAGTTCTGCCCGCGCCGGCTTCCTTGCCGCCCGATCAACGCGTTGTCGTCGGCATCCGGCCCGAGCACTTGCGGCCGGCGGCGGGCGGCGAGGAAGGGTTGGAGTTCGATGTGGCAGCCGTCGAATCAACGGGGTCAGCAAGCTATGTCACAGCAGCCACGTCACCCGAAATTGTCGTCGTCTTGAATGAGAGATCGGCGATCAGACGTGGCGAACGCGTTCGTTTTGCGGTGGACACCAGACAGATCCACCTCTTCGATGCAACAACTGGCCAGCGGCTTGACGTGCCTTAAGTACCGCAATGCTGTCACCGGGGCGGATCATCACCAGAGCTTCGGCCTGTCCTACCTGTTCACAAGCCATGACCTTGCGGTGGTGGAAGCGGTCTCCAACTAGGGTTGCGGTGATACGGTCCGGGCGTCTCGTGGAGAAGCGCCCGTCGATGCTTTGGACCCTTATACCCGCCCGCTCATTGACAGTGCGCCAAATGTTCAAAGGTGGGACTGAGAGCAGGTCTTCCGGGGACCTCAGCTTGTGCTGCTTCAAAAAGGTGGGGCTGCAAAAGGGCTGCAATACGTCCCGGTACAGCAGCAGGGAGAATTCCGGATCCATGGACGAGATGGGCCTGAGTTGGATGGCCACGTCGAACGTGCTGGTCTGGGGATCGATCGGGGCGATGCTCGTCCTGATCTTGATCTGCGTGCTACGGCTTACCTGGTTGAAGGCCTTGAGCCGAGGGATGAGCCACTTGCCCGCAAAGGTCGGATAGGCCGCGACCCGTACCGGTATGGTCGGCCTCGAGAATGTTGTTCTAGCGACCTCACTCTGCCACGGTGTAGGCCGCGACTCACCCCTGAGGGGATCTCAAGCGCTATATACTGCCGGCCGTTTCAGATTGTGGTTTGCCGGAGGGGATTGAGGATTTCGACCCCATGAAAATCTCGCTCATTGTCGGTCACAACAATGCAGCTATTGGATTGGGCAATGGCCGCTATAATTGTGTCCAATGCACTTTTTGGGCGGCCGGCTGCCTTTCCTTGAGCCATCAACTCCCCCCAGATGAGCGCTGCCTTTTCGTCAAACGGAAGGATGCGACCCGCAAAGAGTGATTGTGGCCCCTCATTGCTAACAAACCAGGTTTCGAGAGCGGCGCGCTTCTTGCCCGCCGGCTTCTCCATTATCCCTCGATGTATCTCGGCGAGTGTGAGCGATGCGATGAATAAATCAGCGTCAGCTTGTTCGGCCATCCACGTCAGTAGCGACGCCGACGGTTCCAATTTCGTGATGTTGCTGAGAATGTTCGTGTCGAGGAGGTAACGCATTACAAATCGATTTCTCGACCTTCTTCCCGTGAACGGGATACTTCGAGTTCTGCTCCAACGAGCGGCGATCGACGAAGGGCCGCAAGGATACCACCCTTTTTAGGCAGCTCTCCGGCAAGCGTTTCGCTCACAACAGCGCGCAGATTGGCTGCTTCCGGGCCATCTTCTGCCAACCGGCGCGCCAATGATCTGATCAAACCACGATCGGTATCTCGACCGAGCACCTCGAAACGAGCAAGGCCACGGTCGCCCAGGCGGCTCCTGTATTTTTGAATTGCACGTGTCTGAGAACTAGCCATCGGATCCTCCGGATATATATCCGGTAATATAACCGAGCCATAGTCTTCTGCAAGTCTCACCGATACTGATCTGGGATGCAGGCGGCGAACTAGCCTGAGGGAATAGCGGGTCGGCAGTTCGGTCCCTTCAAGGCGAAGGTGCTGGCTAGGCATCTTGCTCGGGCTACGTCCGGCTTACGCGCACGGCTTTAAGCCCCATGTCGGTCGTAGAGGCTGTCCTTCTGCATACCTGAAAGCATACATTGCTCTACGGTCGCGTGGATTTTCCCGTGCGCCATCGGCGGCCGACTTGTTTCCCGAAGTCCAGGTCCCGCAGCTCACCAGTCGAGGAGAGTTGTCAAACCTAGGTGAACTAGCTGCAGTAAGCTCATTAAGAGACGGAGTAGCCGCCATCGACTGGTATGACCGTTCCCGTCATAAACGCCGCGTAGGGGCTTGCGAGGAACAGGGCGATCCCTCGTAGATCGTCAGGTCGTCCCCAACGCGCCAGGGGCGTGCGCGCCAGGATGGAGCCGGCTCGTGCCGGATCATCCTGCAGTGCCTGGGTGAGCGGCGTTGCGATCCAACCTGGCGCGATGGCATTCACGCGGACGCCTTTGGGGGCATAAGCGATCGCCAGCGATTTGGTGAGTTGAGCAATGCCACCCTTGGAGGCCGAATAGCCCGGCACCAGACCACCGCCAAAGAAGCTCAGCATCGAGGCGATGTTGATGATGGAACCTCCAGTCGCCGCAAGTTTCTCCATCGATGCCTCGCACACGCGCATCGTGCCATTGAGGTTGATGTCGACTACCGTTTCGAAGACTTCGGGATCCCGTTCATGGCCACGGCATATTATTCCAGCGCAGTTGATGACGACGTGGAGGTCGTCTAGTTCACCAACACAACGCGTGACTTCATCATTTGAGCGAACATCCAGCACGGTGTAGGTAATCGAACGGGAGGTCTCGGAGGTTCGAGCCCTTTCGCATTCCGCCTCAGTTGCCCCAGTCGCGTGCACTGTCGCGCCGGCGTCTCGGAAGCATCCGGCAATTGCGCCGCCAATGCCGCCGGTCCCGCCGGTGACCAAGACCCGTCGTCCCTCGAGCCAGCCTCGAGCCCAGTCCGCGGAGTTAGCGGATGAACTGGTCGACATAATCTGCTCCTAGTCCAACCTTGTCATAGTGCGCGCGGCACATGTCGATCTTGGTGAAAACGTCCTCGTAGCCGATCTGCTTGTTATCCTTGTCAAGGTAGACCATGCAGCCTGAGATGTTGAAGAAGGTGATCATCTCCTCGCAGTCTTCAGGAACGTTCAGTGTATGGATTTCCCCCGGCGGCTCGAAGACGAAAGAACCCTCCTCGGCAACCCAATCATGCTCGAAGTAGTGCCACTTGCCCTTCATCACCATCCCGAACACCGGAGCTGGATGAACGTGGCGAGACAGGATCCCGGAACGGGTGACCTTCAGCAGATTGCACCATTGGCCGCCCAGCGTGTTGAGGAACATCGGGCGGAAATAGACATTCGGCGCTTGCGGGACCCACACGCGGGGATCGTCCGGGATGGCCTTGATTGCGATCTCCAGTGACGCAAGCTCGTGCGTAGAGCCCTTCATGTAGCTGTACATACTTCGCGGCCTTTCATTTCCTGACGAAGTGGCCTCCGGCCACGGTGCATGAGGTAGGCGGCGCCTACAGTTTACGATCGGTTTGCCCCGTTCAGCCAGATTTCGCGATCGCCACTTCGTCCGTTCGCCGAGCCGCCCTGATCCAGGAGACGATGATCGACACCCAAATCAAGCAGAAGACTACAAAGATGCCGAAGGAGATCGGACGGTTGATGAAGTCCAGAAGATTGCCCTGTGACTTGATCAGCGTGGTGATCAGGTTCTTTTCCAGGATAGGGCCGATGACGATGCCGAGCACGCAGGGTGCAATGGGTATGCCGTTTTCCTCCATCAGATAACCGACGACGCCAAAGACGAGCATGATTGTGACCCCATAGACTGCGTTGTTGGAAGCAAATGCGCCCACGATGCAAAAGATCAGGATCAACGGCATTAGAACCGCCTTGGAAACCCGAAGGATGTTCTTGGAGAACTTGATCAGTGCCCAGCCGAGTGGGATCATGATCAGGTTGGCGAGAATGAAGATAAGGAAGACTGCGTAGATCGTCTGCGGGTTGAAGATGAACAGCGTTGGGCCAGGGTTCAAGCCCTTTACGTAGAGCACGCCGATCACGATGGCAGTCATCGTGTCACCGGGAATACCGAAGACGAGTGCGGGTACCCAGGCGCTGGAAAGGGAAGCATTATTGGCCGATCCGGCTTCAACGACGCCCTCGACATGACCCGTACCATATTTCTCCGGCGTCTTGGAGAAACGGCGGCTGATCGCATAGCTGACATAGGCCGCGACATCCGACCCGGCGCCGGGGAGAATGCCCACCGCAGTTCCCGTGATATTACCGCGCAGAAGCTGCCTCCAATAGGTCTTCAGCATGCCACCCCAGTCGCGGAAGATGTTGCCGACCACCGTTGGCGTCTGTTGCCAGCCTTCACCCCCGCTCAAAACCGTGCGCAAAACCTCTGAGATGGCAAAGATGCCGATCATGACCGGAATGAAGTCGATGCCGGCCATCATTTCGGTTGAGCCGAAGGTAAGCCGCGGGACGCCGGCCGGGTTGTTCAACCCAACGGACGCGATGGTGAGGCCGAGGAAAAGACTTAAGAGACCCTTGGCTGGGCTGGATGCCCCCATGAAGACGGCGCAGGTCAAGCCGAGGAGTGCGATCCAGAAATATTCGGGCGAGGAGAACTTAACAGCGAATTCAGCGAGCGAAGGTGCCGCGAAGATCAGTACGATGGTGCCGAAAAGCCCGCCGAGCGCGGAAAATAGGACGCAGGCTCCCAACCCGAGTTCGGCATGGCCCTTCTGAGTGAGCTTGTAGGTGTCCTCGACATAGGCCGCAGAGGCGGGCGTGCCGGGAATGCGCAGCAACGCGCCCGGGATATCGCCAGCAAAAATAGCCATTGCTGAGCAGGCAACGATGGCGCCGACGGCCGCGACAGGCTCCATGAAGAAGGTGAGCGGAACGAGCAGGGCTGTCGCCATCGTTGCGGTTAGACCCGGCACGGCACCGACAAAGAGCCCGAAGATCGATGCGGCGATGATCGTAATGATGACATTGCCGTTTGCGACCAGCCCGACCGCCTGAAGGATGACGTCCATCTGTATCTCCTACCAGGGAAGCCGCGGGACGATCCCGAACGGCAGGGGAACGAGCAGCATTGTCCTGAAAATAAAGTCGCAAACAAAAGCCGCAAGGATCGCCAGGATGATGGCCTTGAGCGGGTGGACCTTCAAGATCAGGAACAGGGACAGTGTGATGATGATCGCAGTTGGGATGAACCCGAGGACCTCCACGAAGAAGATATAGAAAAGAACGAGAAGCAGCGTTGCCAAGACACCGGCAAATCTGCGCGGGTTCCTCACCTCGTGCGAGAGGAAAACCAGGGGTTCGTTGCCCTGCCTGATGCCGGTGTACAGGAGGCGGGCAGAACAGGCGACGAGGCCCAGGGCGATGAGAATGGGGAAAGTCGCGGCTCCATAATCCTGCCCCGGGATCGCCGGCAGAGTGAAGGAGTACCAGCCCAATAGAACGCCTGCGAGCAGGAATACCGCTCCGATCGTGGTGTCGCTAAATCGCATGAGAGCACCTGGTTGATGATCGTTAGGCAGGCCCAGGTTTCCCAGGCCTGCCGTCGCTCAAATCGGCTACTTGGCGAGTCCAATTGCCTTCATCGTTTCACCGAAGTTCGCGTCGTTGGTCGCCATGAACTTCCCGAACTCTTCACCGGGCAAGAAGTTGGCTCCAAAGCCCTGTGCGCTCAGGAATTTGTTGTAGTCCTCGCTGTTATAGACCTTCTCCAGGGCGGCAATCAGCTTGTCGCGAATGTCGTCTGGCAAGCCCTTCGGCGCTACGATCCCACGCCAGGCGCCAAATTCCCAGTCGGAACCCGTCTCCTCCTTCAGCGTCGGCACGTCAGGGAAGAGCTTGGAGCGTTCCTTGCTCATGTAGGCAAGCGACTTTACCCGGCCTGCCTCGATGAGAGCCCGGGCTTCGACCAGTGACGATGGCACGATCTCGGTTCCACCGGAAAGCAGCTCCTGAAGACCGCTCGCGGCGCCGTCGCTTGGTACCCAGGTCACCTTGGAGGCTTCGATGCCTTCGGCATTGAGCAGGCCCGCGATTGCCACATGCCAGCTCGATCCCTGGCCGCTGCCTGTCGCCCGGAAGGTGCCGGGCTGCGACGTCTTGATGGCCTCCAGCAGTTCGCCGAGGTTCTGATATTCGGAATCGGCAGATACCTGCACGCCGGCCGGGTCCTGGTTCATCAGGGCAAGGGGGGTATAGACGTTGTAGTCCAACTCCGTCAGTCCCAGCCAGTGCATCAGGTTAACCTCTGTGGTCGCCAGACCCAGCGTGTAACCGTCCGGTTCGGCGTCGGCCATGGCCGAGTGGCCGACGACGCCGGAACCACCGGTACGGTTGACCACGTTGACGGACTGTCCGAGTTCCTTTTCCAGGCCGACTGCAACTACGCGTGCAACGGCGTCTGTACCGCCGCCCGCACCCCAGGCGACCAGCAGGGTGATCGGGCGATCGGGATACTCCGCCCATGCGGGCATTGCTGTTGCCGACAGCAAGAGAGCTGCAATGATACCTTTTGCGAATTTCATGTTGTTCCTCCCAAGGTTTCGCAAGTGATGGCGTTGTCAAGTCAGAGATGTCATCAGTCTCGTCGTTCCTCCTCCTCAAATTCTGTGGCAGTCTAGCGCCTACCGCCCGCGGTCACAGTCCTCCTGCCACCGTAATGACGGTACCGGTAATAAAACCGGAACCTGGTGAGGCGAGCCATAGGGCCGCGCGCGCGATATCCTCCGGCTCGGCGATACGCCCCATTGGCGTCAGGGCCGCAATTTTGGCCGGGCGCTCGGGGTTTCCACCTTCCAGGTGGATCCGCGTATTGGTCGTTCCGACGCGAATGGCATTCACGCGAATGCCCTCCGGCGCCAGTTCCTTTCCTGTTCCCGCTGTTATCGTTTCGACCGCACCCTTCGAAGCCGCGTAGTGGATGTACTCGTTCGGGCTGCCCAGAGCCGCCGCAAGGGAAGACATGTTGACGATTGTCCCGCCATTTCCGCCGCGCCGGGTCGACATGCGTTGCGCTGCCTCCTGGGTGCAATAGACGACGCCGTAGGTATTGACCGCGAACGTCCTCTCGAGCTCCTCGGGGCGAAGCTCCTCCAGACGGCAAGCTCGCCCGATGATGCCAGCATTGTTCACCAGGCAGGAAACGCGGCCGAGTGTTTCGTCGCAAGTGGCAAACAACTGCCTGACTTCCTCTCGATCGCCGACATTGCCACGTACCGCTACCGCTCGGGCACCCGCAGCCTCGCAATCTGCCACCACCTTGGCGGCGGCATCTGCGTCGCTCAGGAAGTTCACGCAGACGTCGAAGCCATCGGCTGATAGCAGCCTTGCGGTCGCAGCTCCGATGCCGTGACTTGCACCGGTGACGAGTGCGACAGGTCTCTTCTGCTGTACCCCTGCGGGATGCTTAGCCGCCTCCATCACATGACGCTCTCGAGGATTTCGGCGTAGTCTTCGCCGGTGAGATTGCGTGGATTTGTTTGATGGCTGTGATCGGCAAGCGCGCGTTCGCATGTCCAGGCAAAGACCTCGCGCGTGACGCCAAGGGTGGACAATTTGCCGGGCACGCCGAGCTTGCGGTTCAAGTCGTCAAGTGCATCAGCGAGCGCCGTGCCCGCAATCCCTGCAGCAGCCTCGAGCCTGCTGATCTTGTCCGCTGTGGCGGCATCCGAGGCGTTGGCTCGCAGGACCGGTGGCATCAGTATGGCATTTAGGGTGCCATGATGAAGCTTGAGTTCCTTCAGCCCGCCCAATGCGTGGCTGAGAGCGTGAACGGCACCCAGTCCCTTCTGGAAGGTCAAACCGCCCTGCAGCGCTCCCATCATCACCTCTGTGCGGGCTGCCAGGTCGGCTCCATTTGCATAGGCCTTTGGCAGAGCCTCCCAGATGCGCGCGAAGCCATCCAGGGCGATCGCCTCGGCCGGAGGATTGTAGCGCGGCGACAGATAGGTTTCGATGCAGTGAGACAAGGCGTCGAGGCCCGTTGCAGCGGTGAGCGCCGGAGGAAGCCCTAGCGTCAGCTCGGGATCGCAGATCGCGCGCCGGGGAATGAGGTAGGGGCTGATGAAGCCCAGTTTGCGACCGTCGTCCAAGGTGATGAGGGCTGCCCGCCCGACTTCCGATCCCGTGCCGGCAGTTGTGGGGACGGCCACCAAGGGGGCAACCGCATTGGTGATCTTCGGGATGCCACCAAGGATGGCAGCATATTGCTCCAACTCACCCTCATGTGTCGCAAGCAGGGCAACGCCCTTGGCAAGATCGATCGGGGATCCGCCCCCAATTGCCACCACGCCATTGCAGCCGTGTTGCCGGTAGGCCACCAGTGCTTCCTTCACGGCAGATTCGGTGGGATTGGTCGGGACATCAAGAAAAATCGGAGCTGACGAAAGCACCTGCATTGCATCGCCATTCAGCAGCCCTGCAGCCTTCACGCCGTGATCGCTGATGACCAGGGGCTTGGTGATCCCCAGCTCATTTAAGGTTTGGCTGAGAGAGGAAACTGCACCGGCACCAAAATGGATCGTTGTCAGGTATTGGATGATGTTCATGTGTGCTCCCGGGAGAATGCTGGTACTGAAGGCGGCAGTGCTAAGATGGCCGTGTAATCAGGCCGAGAGGTGCCTTGGGGAAAGGTCACGATCGTTCTCGGGCTGCATCATGCCCCGGCTGATCCGATGCTTCGCAGTCATGCCACCTCCCAGTGTCAATCAGGCCGGACCGCTTCCTCCAAAGCAAGTCACCACCCTGTCCATATTGTGGACAATCTGTCCACTTCATGGTTGCTGAGCCTGAAATCTTTGTCAACTGGAAAGCTCACGCCAAGCCTGCGTTTCCCTGCAGAGTGTATGGACGCTAGATGACAAGAACTGTGTTCCACCATCATTCGTGGCGCGCCCTCCTTGCGCAGGCTGCATTAGCCGCGCATCATGGTGCTAGCGCATGAAACATCTCTTCTGACGGTCAACACAATGAACGAACATACGGCTGTGTCTCAAGGAGAGGCGTTTAGCCCTGCCGTGCAAGGTACTGCCTCCTTCTCGAAATTCATGACCGTGCTGCAGGTGATCGGTGACAATCCGGGAAAGCTGGATATCGCGCAACTCACAGCCGCAGTTCGGTTTCCGCGTGCCACGACCTATCGCATCGCGGCAGGCCTTGTCGCTGAAGGGCTGGCAATGCAGAATCTGGATGGTACCTACTCGCTTGGCTATCGGCTCATTCAACTAGCATCAAAGAGTTGGGAAGCTTCCGATATACGCAACGCAGCACGCCCCTTCATCGAAGCGCTTCGCGATGCCGCCAAGGAAACGGTTCACCTTGCAGTGCCAAGTGGCAACGGTATGGCCTATATCGATAAGCTCGAAAGCCCCAACGCCGTGCGCATGATGACGAGAATCGGTGCGCGGGTTGAATTTCACTCAACCTCGGTCGGCAAGGCTTATCTCGCAGCGCTTCCAGAGGAGCGCTCATGGCAGATCATTGCGGGGCTTGAGCTTCGCCCCTTCACGGATTTCACCTTTACCGACCGGGACCTCTTCCTTGAAGAGATCAGGAAGACCCGCAGTCGCGGATATTCCTACGATCATGAGGAGAACGAACGGGATATCCGCTGTTTCGGCAGCGCCATCTATGACAGATCAGGCGAGCCGGTGGCGGGAGTGAGCATCAGCATTCCACTCTACAGGTATAACGAGGATGAGCACGCAGATTATGCTCGCCTGATCCAGGAAACTGCCGCATCAATTACACAGTCGTTAGCAGCGGTGGTCAAATAGACGGCAGTGGCCGTCCTGAGGAGACGCACCGTTTGCCAACTCCTTAAGATGATCGCGGTAATGATCAGCGACGATCTCCGCTTCCGGTCAACCGAGCGCCGGACGTTTATGCTGGCACCTTCATAATAGTCACCGTCCCCCAAGAGGCGAGGTGGCCGCTGACAGATCAGCGGGAGAATCGGTGGCACCATCGCCTTTCGGAGAGCGACGATTCAGCCAGTGGCATCTAGAACGCCTAGCACGCCTCTGTGACTGAAGAGAAAGCAGTGGAGCTGACCTGCCGAAACTAGCAAAGCCTTTCACCCACGCGGAGTCGAGAATCCTGTCTAGCGATCTGTCGGCTCTTGATATTATATGAAACGACGATAGTAGCGGTGCTCTGGACAGTGCGAACACTCGCTCTCACCTCGTGCTATTGCCGCCAAAAATCAAAGGCCCTTCAGTGAAAAAGTCCCAGCGCAGTTTTGCAGTCGAATACAAATCCAGTCGCCGTAGGACAGATGCAAAACCGAACTCGGTCTGGGGCGATCTAGATCTGAAGTCTGTCGCACGAGACGTGGAGAGATCATTGACGCCGATGCTATCGAACAATCCAGCCGTTATCGAACGCGACGGGGAATGCCCTCCGCCGAATGCAAATCTGATACTGCCGACATTGACAGCGCCGGCCGCAACCTCGAAAGCTGTCGCAGATACACAGGAGATCTCTATGGCTGACGAGCATGATATGGCCGCCAACGCTGATACGACGGCTAACGCCGACGCACTTCCCAATGCGGATGTGCCAGCGGCGGTCAGGGCGGAATCTGCGCCGAAGAAGCAGCGCAAGCCGCGCATGAAGAAAGCTTCCTCTGATATGACGGGGGCTGACACTGCAGTTGGATTGGATGGCAGCCAGGGAGTAAAGAGGCGCGGTCGCAAGCCTAAGACACTCGGAGGCGCGGCAGCCTCCACACTGGAGCCAGTAAGACGTTCAAGCAAGTATGAAGAGGCAGCAGCCGTCGAGGCGACTTCGGCCGGTGACGAGATGGCGGATCTTCTGCAGTTGGAGGAGGAGAACCAAAGACTACGCAAGCTCTTGGCTGAAAAGCTGCGTGCGGAAAACGCCGATCTGCGGAAGAAGCTCAAGCTCGATTGATTTAGAGCGGGCCCTCGATTCCAGCCGTACATCTTCGCGCGTGAACTACGCATTCGCGAACCTGTCTACCGTTGCCAGGGGAGAGCCTCGTAGCGTCCTTTAGGGTAAATTCTGAGGTTGAATGATGGCATCTCCCTTGAAATTTCTTCGCCGAATTTGGAGTCGAGGAAGCGATCGAAAGCAAGACGCAGATACGGCGGACGACCCAAGGCCGGAAGTCCTGTCAATTGCCGGCCCTGCTGGAACGCTTGTGGAGGAGGGCTCGGACGACGCGGCTCGACCCGCAGGTTTTGAGCTACAGAATCTAGCCGATATTGTCTCCGCTAAGGCTGGAGTTGAGAGGGAAAAGGGCGACGGCGGTCGCGCCAACATTCTGGCAATTGACGGTTCGACATCAACCGATGAAGCAGACGAACCTGTCGCCGCTGCACACGACGCTACTGAAGCCAATTCGGCTGTCGCGGGCCTGACGCGTAAACGGAGAGGCCATAGCAAGCCTGCGAGGCAGGTTGTCGTTCCGCCTCAGGTTTCTCACGGGCCGGACACAGCTTCGGATGAAAGGATGAGCCTGGACGAGGAGATCAAGGTGCTCAAGGGGCAATTGGCGAGCAGACTAAAGGTCCAAAACGAGCAACTGAAGAAGATGCTCGAAAGATTCGAACGGTGAGCATATTCTTGCGTGCGTCCCAATCGAGGGGCTTTGGTTCCAATTTGTGTGCACGGGCGTCCTCACTTGCTTGGCCAGTGGTAGCTTCTCATGTAGTCGAGGAACGCACGCATCGTGGCGCTGGGAAGACGGCGGCTGGGATAGTAGAGAAACCACTGCGGCAAGATCGGGCTCCAGTCGGCGAGAAGCTCCACCAGCCGACCGCTCAGCAGATAAGGCTTGGCATAGTCATCGAAAACATGGGCGATCCCTCTGCCGGCGAGCGCCGCTTGTAGTTCGTTAGGCGCGCTACTCACCGTGAGGCGGCCTTCGGGTGAGATTTCGATCTCTTCGTCTCCATCGGAAAAGTGCCAGGTGACGAGGGTGCCGCCGGGAAATCTACGCTTGATGCAGTCATGACTGGCAAGATTGTGGGGCGTCAGCGGCCTTCCGCGGCTTTCAACATATTCCGGCGACGCCACGATGGCATAACGAAGCGCGGGACCTAGTGGAACCGCTATCATGTCCTGCGCCAGTTGCTTACCAAATCTCACTCCAGCATCGAAGCCCTGTTCCACGATGTCAATGACAGCCGCATCGCTGATGAGCTCGATCTTTACGTCCGGATAGGATTTCATGAAGTCGAATGCCAGCGGGCAAAGCACATGGTCGATGGCGGGTCCCGGCGCATTGATCCGCAAAGTCCCCGATGGACTATCCCTCAACTCGTCGACTTCTGCGATGGCGAGCCTGATATCACTCAAGGCTGGAGCCAAGCGTTCAAGGAGGCGCTGTCCCGCTTCCGTCGGGGCTACGCTCCTGGTCGTCCTGTTGAGGAGCCGAATGCCAAGAGCCTCCTCCAAACCGTTCATGGTCTGGCTCAAGGCTGACGAAGACACGCCTCGTTCGAGGGCGGCAGCGCGGAACCCGCCGCACCGAACGATTGCGACGAATACGTCGAAACTGTCTAGCCGAAGAGCTTCCATTGGGAAGTATTTCTAACCAAGCTGCTAACTTTTGTGCAGATTATCAGATCAATGGTCCTGTGTCATGTTCGCCTAAGGACTAGGCGCTGTGCTCTGTCTTCGACCTTCCAGCGGGTCATGCCAGACTTCCCTGGAGCCAGAAGAAGCAACAGAGCACCCAACGAAGAAGGGACCATACCAATGAATGCCTTCACTCAAAACAGGCGAGCGGTCATGTTGTCCGCTGTCGCAGGCGCATCGACCATGTTCATCCCGAGCCTGGGCGGCTGCGGCAATGCCAATGCTCAAGCAGCTCCCGAGTTGCGCGGCAACACAGGCCACTATCGCTTCCGTGTCGGCGAGATCAGCGCGACGGTCTTGAGCGACGGCGTGATTGGTGGCCCGCCTCGCGTCTATGCAAGTAATGCGCCCGAGGCCGAGCTTCATCAGGTACTGAGGCAAGCCTTTCTTTCCAGCGACCACATGACGCTTAACCTCAATACGCTGCTAATCGAAACCAGCGGTCGGCGGGTTCTCATCGAGGCTGGTGCCGGCAAGACCATGGGCCCGAATGGTGGCCACATCTTCGATAACCTCGCGGCGATCGGACTCGGTCCTGGGGACATCGATACGATCGTCATTTCGCACACCCATCCCGACCATGTCGGCAATTTGAGAACTGCAGGCGGCGGCAAAGCCTTCCCACGTGCCACGGTTTTCGTTCCGAAGGCCGACTGGGACTTCTTCGTTCGCACCGATCCCGATCTCTCCTACATGCCGGTACCGCAGGAGTTTCGCATACGCTTCGCAGCGAATATCAAGAACAGTCTCGAGCCGGTCATGAACGATGTTGAACTCTACGAGGCCGGCGTCGAGATCGTGCCAGGCCTGACGACCATCGCCGCATCCGGTCACACGCCCGGCATGGCGACCTTCCTCGTCCATTCCGGAAGCGACCAACTGCTGCTGACAGCGGATCTCGCCTACCATCCAGTCGTCAATGTCGATAAGCCCTGGCTTCCGGGGCCAGACCGCGACCAGGAGACGGCTCTTGCCTCCCGCAAGCGCATCTTTGACAGAGCAGCCGCTGATCGCATCACTGTGCTCGGCTTCCACTTTCCCTTTCCCGGTCTCGGCCACATGCTCAAGACCGATAATGGCTACGCCTGGGTCCCTGCCAACTGGCAGTTCTGACGCTTGATGGTGAATGGCCGCCTGTAGATCGATGCCAGCCACCTCAAGGTCCGGCCTGGTGGTCCTATGGTCTCCGTCGCCGTCATGGCCCTCGGCGTCAACACCGACCGGAGCCCGGTCATTGTCCTCACAGTTGTGGTGGCTTGGTTCTGGAAAAGGGAGACGCGCCTGTGCGCCGTAATTCGGCTGATCCCTACCACTCCACGCTATCTGGATCGTGGCCAGACAGATCGACGGGTTCATTCGGTGCGGCTTTGCACGTTCCGAATGCCCTGTTCGTTTTTCCGTATGGCCTGTGGGCTTTCACGGCAACTCTTCTACGAGATAGCGCTGAATTGTGTCGCCGATCATGACGATCACCGTGTCGCGCGCTAACTCCCGATCCGAAAGCGCAAGAACGTTTCGGGCATAGGCAAGGCCCAGAATCTGCGTCGCGATCAGGCCCGCGCGCTCCTTTGCGCGGTCGGGTCCTGTGACCTGCTCCACCATGGCGGCGACTTGCGTGAACAGGATCGTACGCATGCGCGCAGCCGCCTCGTCGTTCGTGACGGCTGTGCGCACCAGCACCCTCAAAAGGTCATCCCTCTTGCTTCCTTCCCACCTGGTGAAGAAGTGCTCTACCAATCGTCGCCCGATAACGCCGCGCTCGACGTCTTTGAGGTTGGGGAGGTCGAGGCTGATCGAGACAGCTTCTGCGAAGAGCTTTTCCTTGCCGCCGAAATAGCGATTGATAAGCGCGGGGTTGACCCTGGCTTCGCCAGCGATTTCGCGCACAGTTGTACCCTCGTACCCGCGCTTCGCAAACATAGTCCTTGCTGCGGCAATCAAGCGTTCCCGGGTCGCTTCCGCATCCTTCACCAATTTCTGTCTCCTTGTAAACAGTTGTTGACTTATTTAAGGTCAAGTCTAAAGTAAACGCATGTTTACAATTATTGGCGGAGCACCGCAATGAATGCGATTTCAACCTCGGTTCTGATCGTCGGCGCTGGCCCTACCGGCTTGGCAACCGCAATCGGCCTCGCCGAAAGGGGCGTCGATTTCATCATCGTCGACGCCCTGGCCGAGGCACAAAATACGTCGCGCGCGGCGGTCATTCACGCGGCCACGCTGGAAAGCCTCTATTCGCTGAACATCGGTGAGCGCCTTGTACAGCAGGGCATCAAGGTGCCGCACTTCAGGATCCGCGACCGCGACTCGATCTTGCTTCATTCGGACTTCTCGAACTTGCCTTCGCCCACACCATTTGCGCTGATGATCCCTCAGGATGAAACCGAACAGATCCTCATCGACAGGCTCGCGCAATTGGGCCATGCGGTACGTCGGCCCGTGCGTTTGACAGGCTACAAAATGACTGAGGGAGGCGTTGAAGCCCACTGCGAGGGTGAAGAAGGCACGTTCGTGGCCGAGGCAAAGTACATCGTTGGGGCAGACGGAGAGAAAAGCACGGTAAGAGCCGGTGCGAACATCGGATTTCCTGGAGAAACCTACGGATCGTTCTTGCTCGCGGACGTGCGAATGGAATGGCCGATCGCCCGCGAGGAGGTGACGCTGTTCTTTTCGGGCGCAGGTACGCTTGTCGTCGCCCCGATGTCGCGCGAGCGGTACCGAGTGGTGGCGCAGCTCAAGGATGCGCCGTCGATGCCGAGCCTGGCAGACGTGCAGCAAGTCATAAACGCTCGTGGTCCACGTCGTGGTGTTCGCGTACGTGAACTGTTATGGGGATCAAGGTTCCAGGTCCACCATAAGCTCGCCGACCGATTCCATCACGGCGCGGTCGCCCTTCTGGGTGATGCGGCACACGTGCACAGTCCGGCCGGCGGGCAGGGAATGAATCTGGGCCTGCGCGATGCCGAAGCCCTGAGCCGAGCCCTCGATGCGGCCTTGCGCGCTGGTTCCGGGGAGCCTCTTGTGGAGTATGCCACGGAGCGGCGGCTGGCAGCTTCCAGGGTGCTCGAGATGACCGACCGGCTGACGAAAGTGGCAACGCTGTCTAACCCGGGCGCGCGCTGGATTCGCAATCGACTGATCTCCGCAGCCGCCACGGTTCCGCTCGTCCGACGAACGATGGCGCTGACCCTTGCGGGAATGCGCTGAGATTTCGGTTCGAAGTGTGCCGTATGATGAGACCGCCGTTGCCCCTACGGGATCAGGTGCGAGCTGAACTAGTTCTGCGTGGAAAGCCTATTGGCTATATGATCAATTGATCGCAGGGCACACCGGCTTTCGTGGATTGAATCACCTTAACCAACAATCGGCGTGAGTCCGACGACGTACCCGGCTACGTGTTGGAGTCGGGCGGTCTCAGTCGCGCTCATTCGATGATTTCGCTGAACAGGATAGCGCCATAGTCGGTCGCACCATGCAGGAGATGGATGATGACTACCTTCTCCATGGTCCAGGTGTTGCGACGGCCACCGCGACGGCTAGGACTTTTCCCGGAACTCGTGGGTAGCAGGGTCTGAAACACGGCCTCATTCTCCGAAACATATCGAATGCTGCGCAAACCAGCTTGTCGACCCGTGCCCAGCGAGATCGCGTGCCGTCCAGCCATGTAGCGGGCGGGCCTCAGGCCTTCAGGTGGATCGTTACGAGTACTGTACTTTCACAACCGTCTGCGAAGTCCGCGGCGACCCGCAGCCAATTACCGAAATGGTGCACGCGCATGACTGCAATCCCATCCTGTTCGATGGGCATGGCCGCCTGAGTACCTTCCGCCACCCAGCGCATGCCATCGGGGGAAATTTCCACCCGCGCAACAGGCTGCTTACCCTTCGGCTCCTTCAGCGCGCGCACGAAAATGATGGCTTCCCTGGCCCAGCCGGCCTCATGAGGCTCGCTGGCCGCGGCTCCAGTCCAGGTCTCGTTACGGGAAACAACAGAGGTGATGTTCTCTGGCAGCATCAGAAGTCTCCCGAGATGCAAACGGAGTCGACATAAAGAAAAGCGCGTTTGTCGGCATCTGTCTCTGCGAACAGGCAGAAATTCAGCATGCACCATAGATTCTTCATTGCTGGGATACGGATCGACTCGTAGCCGGACATGTCAAACTGGCGGTCATTGCACTGGAATTCGAGTGCCTTCATCTCTTCAAGATCGAAGTCGAACCGCAAGTAGGTCCAGTTAACCTTCGTCGCGATCTCGTTGTAGCAGAGCCTTTGTTCGCCACTTGGTAGGTCCTCCCAGCCCTCAGGGGCGAGATGATAGTGGCTGAGTGTCTTTTCACCGTTGCCGACGGCCTGGAATGGGCTGGTATGCCGCTTGAATTGCCATTTCTGCAGATGCTTGCCATCAAGCGCGTTGAGAAAGCGCAAATGGGGCATGACCCGCTCGCCGGCCTTGTCATTATCACCTGCTTGCAGGTCGAAGAGGAAGCCGATGGAGCGGACGTCCGTCTCGCTGAGCTTCAGTTCGGATGCCTCCGGCTTGAATGTGAAGTAGAGCTCGAAGCGAATTCTGCCGCGGTGTCGGAACGTATGACGCTTGATCGCAACATTCTGTGCGCCTTTCTTGGGACGGGTCGCTATCTTGAGCGCGTATGACGAACCCATCGCGCCGTGGGAACCAGAATCCCAATGAGCGAGCGTGGACAGCATTGCTCCCGTATGCTGGGCATAGCCCGGCAGCATGGTGTCGAGATCGTTCTCGTAGTTTCCGACGAGTTGCGACCAGCCACAGTGACCATTTGCGAACTGGTCATGGCTGATTATGCGTGAAAGGGGATCGAAGCGTGACAGTTCTGGGTCAGCACGGAGCAGCGCAAGCCTTACCGCCTCGGTCATCTCAGTTTGTGTTTGTGATGCCGTCATTTCGGTCTGTCTCCGTCTCATCCGTTTACGCGCAGGCGCCTGACGGCATCCCAATCCACTTCAATTCCCAGTCCCGGTCCGACCGGCACCGGCAACATGCCGTTCTTCTGCCGGTCGGCACCCGGCGCGGTTCCTGTGATGGCGGTCTTGAAGGGGCTGGCGTCGGTTTCGCATTCCATCGCCTTGATGTTCGGCATTGCCGCGGCCAGATGAACACTGGCCGTCTCGCAGATGATGCCTGACATACCGATGTGAGGCGCATACTGGACATCGTGTGCTGCGGCGAACTCGGCCATGCGTCTTGTTTCCGATATGCCCCCCGAACGCGCCACGTCTGGCTGGATGTAAGACAGGGTCCGGTTGGCAACCAGACGCATCATCTGGTCGAGCGTGTAGTTGCTCTCACCAGCCGCAAGCGGCGTGGCGCAACGGCGATGCAGTTCTTGATAGCCCGTCTCATCCTCAGGGCGCAGCGGCTCCTCGAACCAGAAGTAGTTATTGTCCGATAGAGCGCGACCGACCTCGACCGCTTCCTCCAGCGTGTATGCCCAATTGGCATCAACACACAGGTCGATGTCGTCGCCGGCACGCTTTCTCAGAAGCGCTATGCGCTTGCACGCATCCTTGACCGGATTGGCTATTTTGACCTTGATGCGGGGAAACCCCTTCTCCAGATAGCGGTCAAGCTCCTCCTCCATAAATGCGTCATCGCCCCAGTTGACGGATGCTGCGTAACAAGGAACCTCCGTGCGACCCATGCCGCCCAACAGGCGGTGGAGCGGCATCCCGGCGACCTTGCCCAATATGTCCCATAAGGCGATGTCAACGCCGGCGATCGACTCGAAGAGCATGCCTCCCGAACGGCCTGACAAGGAGCGCCGCATGCTCCGCCACAAGGCAGTAATGTCGGTCGGGTTCTGTCCCACAAGGCGAGGCTTCAGAAGTGACTCAATTGCCTCCGCGTAAGCCTTGGGGGCAAAGCGAGCCAGAGTCTCGCCTATGCCGACGATTCCCGCATCCGTTCGCACCTCTACAAGCACGATCGAGATTTCGGAGTACTTGCCCCAGGACGTAACGGTGGGCCGCGGCAATTGTTGGATCAGCGGATGGGCGATCACATCGGTGATGCGAATGTCCGCACTGTTGGCAGTCCTGTTCATCCTTGGCCTCCTCCGAACGCCAGACATGTCTCTTCTCCCTCTTATCCTCCAACTACGCAACTTGGCAACTGACAAACATAGTTGCTATGTCGTTGCGACCTGTGTTACCGATTTGTCGAGGAGACAGAAACATGAGTGCCGACGCCGCGAAAAAGTCGATCTTCGGAGGGAAGCCAGCCACACCGGCCAGGCTCGCTGACGCGGTATCCGATGCCATTGCCGCGGCTCTACTGGATGGTCGAATCGCGCCAGGCGAACCCCTGCCTGCCGAAGGTGAGATTGCCAAAGAGTTCGGTGTCTCCAAGCCGATCGCACGCGAGGCGTTGCGCCATCTGACGTCTGCCGGGCTGATCTCGACGCAACAGGGCAAGGTTGCGCGCGCCAAGGAATTCAATGGCGAGCCGCTTGAGCGCATCTACGGCTATGCAGTGCGTTTCAGCCTGGAGCGCTTGCGTGAGGCTAACGAGATGCGCCGCGTCATAGAGACGGGGATCGCCCGGCTTGCTGCCGAGCGTCGAGAAAGATCGGGCCTTACGGTTATGGATCGCGCACTTGTCGAGATGGGGCGTGCGCTGAAGCACCCCGATGGTTTTACCGACGCCGATATCCTCTTCCATTCGGGCATGGCACTGGCCACCGGGAACACGATGATCCGGGTTCAGATGGAAGGCATGCGCGCCGTGCAGCGCGAGGTCTCAGAGCTGTTTTCCCGGCGCTCGAATCGCACTGATGCGGATTGGAATGCGACCGTTGAGAGGCACCGGGCAATCTATGAGGCCATTGCCGCAGGTGATCCTGATCTCGCCCAGAAACAGATAGAGGTTCACTACGAAGCTGCCGACATTGCCTCGCTGGAGGTTGCCAACAAGCTCGGCGAAGGAGGCAGGGAATGAGCGTGCCCTTTTCCTTGAAGGGGCGACGGGCGCTCGTAACAGGGGGCAATTCCGACATTGGCGCAGCCATTGCACGTGGACTTGCGCAACTGGGTGCAGATCTCGTCCTGCATCATTTCGGTGCGGACGAGGTGACTGAGACGTTCGCCGGTAGTCTGCGCGCAACGGGCTGCCAAACGCAGGTGGTAGAAGCTGACTTTCTGGATGTACAATCCGTCGCTCCCTTCGCAGCTACCCTTTTGAGAGACTACGGTCCCATCGATATCATCATCTCGTGTGCGGCAGTGGAACGGCGCAAACCCTGGTCTCAGGTGACGGCCGCGGACTTCCACGAGCATCTGGCGGCGGGGGTGACGGCGCTGATCTCGCTGTGCTCGGTGCTGGTGCCGCCAATGTGCGAGCGAGGGTGGGGCAGGGTTGTTGCAATCGGTACGGTGCTCTCAGACCGTCCGCGCGCCGAGACAATCCCTTATGCGGCTGCCAAATCAGCTCAATGGACGGCCATGCGTGCAATGGCCCGTGATGTTGCTCCGCATGGGGTAACAATGAATGTCGTTTCCCCCGGTGCAGTCGAAACGAAGCCGATGGCCAGTCGCTATGCAGATCCTGCCTTTCGCAAGGCGGTGACTGCGAAGATCCCCATGGGCCGGCCGGGTCGTCCTGATGATGTCGTTGGGCCGGTGCTGATGCTCTGCTCGGATGCAGGAGCCTATGTGACCGGCGTCAATATCCCGGTCGACGGCGGATGGACCATTGGTGACGCGCCAGGTGGATTGCCCGGAGCGACGCCATGACATGCGCGAGAAAAATCGAAGTTCTTCATGATGCAGCCGACCTTGTGGGAGAAAGCCCGTTATGGGACAGCGAGAGAAACGTTCTCTGGTGGGTCGATATTGCCTGCCGGGCGGTTCGCCGCCGTGACTTTGCCTCAGGCGTGGTGAGCAGTCTCGAGACACCGTTCATCCCAGGCGCACTCGCACTTGGTGAAGACCGTCATGTCAACATCGCCGGTGGCATGGGCTTGTATCGTATCACCGAATGCGGCTCGTTCGAGACGATTGGAGAGGCGCCCGGCTCTTCTTCTTCCATGCGGATGAATGACGGCGCCGTTGATCACGCGGGCAGGTTCTGGGTCGGTACAGTCCCTTTGACGCCGCAACCGGTGCCGGTGGGAGCGCTCTACCGATTTGGATCAGATGGCGTGCTGGAAGCAGTTGATGGGCTGCGGACGCAGAATGGAACGGCCATCTCGCCTGATGGTGCGACATTCTATGTCGCCGACAGTCATCCGGATCTGCGAGTCATCTGGGCCTACGACTTCGATGTCGAAGCAGGCGTTTTGGAGAACCGCCGGGTCTTCCATCAGGTGTCGAGAGGCCGCCCCGATGGGGCAGCGGTCGATGCAGATGGTTGCTATTGGTTTGCTGCGATTGACGCTGGTCTCATCATTAGGCTCGATCCGCTGGGGCGGGAGATGGAGGCGATACCACTACCCGTCTCTCGTCCGACCAATCTTGCATTTTATGGAACGGACTTGTCGGCTTTGGCCGTCACGACGATGTCGGTTGGAACGCAAGGAGAGAAACTGGCTGGCTCCCTCCTGACGCTACCGTCCGGCGTTAGGGGTTGGCCGCAGCCCCGGCTGGCTTTGGGCTACACCGGTGCTCGCAAGGAGATGCGAGCGCACTGACGAACGGTAACCATGGGAGGAGAAATCATGAAATCGATCATAAGCAGCATAACCCTGTCGACGATGGCGTTAGGAATGATGTCGTCGGCGCTTGCAGCAGCCGAACTCCGCTTCACGGTGTGGACGGGAAATGAAGCCCACCTTGCGCTGCTCAATGGCATGGCTGACAGCTTCAAGGAATCTCATCCAGATGTGACGGTGAGATTTGAGACTATCCCCGCCGGCGACTATACGCAGAAGCTGACGTTCCAGCTGGCGGGCGGCAATCCTCCGGATGCAGGGTGGATGATGGAGGATGCAGCCCCAACCTTTGTGGGTGCCGGAGTGCTTGAAGACCTCGCTCCGACCTTAAATGCCGACGACGGCTATGACCTTCCCGACTTCTCCGAGCCAGCTAGGGGGCTCTGGAGCGGTGACGGCAAGGTGTGGGGGGTGCCGTTCTCCACTTCGCCCTTCGTCATCTTCTACAACAAGGACCTGTTCGACCAGGCGGGTCTGGAAGATCCGTTCTCACTTGCCGCAAAGGGTGAGTGGAACATGGAGAAGTTCCAGGAGGTGGCGAAAACCTTGACCGACGCTACGGGCAAATGGGGTTTCGAGTTCAAGGATGGTCAAGGTTATGAGACCCGCATCATGCACGCGCTGATGCCGCCGATCCGCGCCTATGGCGGCGATGTCTGGGCCAACCAGGAATGTGGGTTCGACAAGCCGGAAGCGGTCGCCGCTGTCAAGCAGCTGCACGACATGGTGTTCAAGGACAAGTCCATCGTGCCACCGGGGGAAAATGGTGACTTCTTTTCCGGTAGCTCGGCGATGACGGTCAACCAGATTTCCCGCGCGTCGTTGATGAAGGACGCGGGGTTTGGCTGGGGGATCGCACCGCTTCCGTCGGGCCCAGGTGGAGAGTCACCTGTTATTGGGCAGGCTGGCATTGTCGTGTTCACGGCGGGCGACCAGAAAGAACTCGCAGCGGCGTTCGTTCGTCATATGACGAGCGAGAGCAATGTCGCAAAGATGGCGCAGTTCTTCCCGCCGGCCCGCAAGAGCGTGCTCTCAAGTGAAGCATTCACAGAATCCAACAAGCTGATCCCGACGGAACAGATGGAGGTGGTCAAAGATGCGATCACCAAGGGCAAGGTTCTTCCCAGCCATGAACGCAGTCCCCAGATCCTTGCTGCGATGAAACCGCGCGTCGATGCACTGTGGCGGGCGGACGCCGATGTCGAGGCCTCGCTCAAGGCCGTCTGTGCAGCAATCCAGCCGCTGCTATAGGAGGGTGGTCCAGTGGCTAGGAAGCTGGCACGGCACACCGGGGGGCAAGACAAGACTGTCCCATGGCTCACGCTGAAGATGCGCGAGACCATGGAGGCATGGCTCTTCATCAGCCCAACGCTTGCCGGCTTCCTTATCTTCTTTGTTGGCCCTTTGGTCGCCGTGGTGTGGTATTCGTTGACCGAGTGGAACCTGCTGTCTCAGCAGTCAGTCTTCGTCGGCCTTGACAACTACCAGGACGCGCTTGTCCGCAATGCGGACTTCTGGAAGGTGGTTCGCAATTCCATCATCTTCGCGATTGGCCTTGTGCCGCTCAACATGGGCATGGCTCTGGCACTTGCACTCGCCCTGTCGAGACCTTTCCGTGGCGTCATCTTCTTCCGGACAGTGTTTTTCGCGCCGGTGGTGACCTCTGCGGTTGCCTGGGCCATTGTGTGGAAGTTCCTGCTTCAGGGCGACGCTGGCTTCGTGAACCAATTGCTGGCTCAGGTCGGTATCCACGGACCGAACTGGCTGCGCGAACCGGACTGGGCCATGGTTGCAGTCATCATCACGCGGGTGATCAAGATGGTCGGGCTCAACATGATCCTTTACATCGCCGCCCTTCAGGCGATCCCGCGAGATTACGAAGCGGCGGCACGCCTGGAAGGGGCGTCCAGCTGGCAGATCTTTCGTATGATCACCTGGCCATTGTTGGGTCCCACGACACTCGTCATCATGGTCATCACCACCATCGGCTCGTTCAAGGTCTTTGATCATATCTATCTCATGACCGGTGGTGGACCCGAGAACGGCACGCTTGTTCTCGCCTTCTATATCTATCAGCAAGGGTTCCAGTTCTTTGATGTTGGCTATGCATCCGCGCTCGCAATGATCATGTTTGTGATCGTAATGGGGCTTACCATCACGCAGCTCGCGCTGCGTCGGAGGGATACATGACCAACCTCCTCTCGCAACCTCGCCTCAAGGTGATCAAGCAGATCTGCTGGACGCTCTCTCTTGGTGTCGTGGCGATCCCTTTCGTCTTTCCGTTCCTTTGGATGATCTCGGCAGGGCTCAAAGGACCGTCGGAGATTTTCGGACAGCCCAGCCTGATCCCGACTGAGCTGCGCTGGAGCAATTACCTGGAGGTCTTCAGCTACCAGCCCTTCGCCAGGCAGTATTTCAACTCGCTATACATCGCTGTTGCCGTCACGGTCCTGACGCTGTTCATCTCGTCTCTTGCCGGCTATGCGCTTGCCCGCCTCCGCTTCGCTGGCGCTGCGCTTGTGGGGCTTTTCCTCGTGTCTGCACTGATGGTGCCGGAGGAAGTTACGATCATTCCGAACTTCTTCCTGATCCGTTGGTTGGGCCTCAGCGACACACACTGGCCGCTCATCCTGCTGCCTGTATTCGGTCCTCAGGGGATCGTTGGTACATTCTTGATGCGCCAGTATTTCCTCGCTCTCCCCAAAGAGCTGGAAGAAGCAGGCAAGATGGACGGTCTGTCGCGCCTGGGTGTGTGGTGGCGTATCGCGCTGCCGATGTCGCGTCCGGCGCTGGCCGCAGTCGCCATCATTACCTTCCTCAATTCCTGGAACCTCTTCCTCGAGCCGCTGATCTTCATCTCGTCACTCGAAAAGTTCACGCTCCCGTTGGCGCTGTCGAACTTCACCGACCCATATGGCTCGCCGCTGTGGCACCTGCAACTTGCTGCCACCACGCTTGCTGTCGGTCCAATCCTCATCGTCTACTTGATCGCCCAGCGCCAGATCATCGAGAGCTTCGCGCTTTCGGGCGTCAAGGGCTAACAGTCAATCACGGAATAGCCATGTCCAGCCTCACTCTTCGCAATCTTAAGAAGCGCTTTGGTACCGTAGATGTGATCCGCGGCGTCGACCTCGACGTCTCCGACGGAGAGTTCGTCGTGTTCGTCGGTCCATCCGGTTGCGGGAAGTCGACGCTTCTACGTATGATCTCCGGGCTTGAGGACGTCACCAGCGGCGAATTGCGTATCGGAGACCGCATCGTCAATGAGGTTCAGCCGGCCAAACGCGGCGTCGCCATGGTTTTCCAGTCCTATGCTTTGTACCCACACCTGACGGTGCGGGAGAATATGGGCTTTGGCCTGAAGGTTCGCAAAGTTGCTGTGGCCGAACGAGGGCGACGTGTGGCCGAGGCGGCGGCGCTTCTTAGGTTGGAAAGCTTACTTGACCGCTTCCCGCGCGAACTGTCCGGCGGACAAAGGCAGCGTGTCGCTATTGGGCGCGCGATTGTCGGGTATCCGGATGTTTTCCTGTTCGACGAGCCGCTTTCCAACCTCGACGCGGAACTGCGTGTTCACATGCGCTCCGAGATCGCCGCCCTGCACAAGCGGCTCGGGAATACGATGATCTATGTCACTCATGACCAGGTCGAGGCAATGACGCTTGCGGACAAGATCGTCGTTCTGCGGGACGGCTTTATCGAGCAAATAGGCAGCCCACGCGAGCTGTATGAACGGCCAGACAATGTGTTCGTTGCACAATTTATCGGTAGCCCCAAGATGAACATCCTCCCAGCTGCATCAGCGGCGGGACTTGGGACAGGTCCGAGCGGTACAGCCCAGATCGGCATACGCCCGGAGCATTTGTCGGTCGTGCCATCGGCTGAAGGTGAGTTGGTGGGCACGGTCCTCGTAAGCGAATATACGGGTGCATCATCGCTGCTTCACATCGCGCTCGATAGCGGAGAAACCTGCCTGGTTGTCGCAGATGCAACTGAGATCGCCCCGGATGCGAGAGTTGGTCTAAGAGCCGACAAAGGCAGCATTCACTGCTTTAACAGCGCGGGTCAGGCGTTGAAAAAGCATTAGAGCACCTTACGACTTACCTCGGCTGAGAGCTCCGAAGGAAACCAGCTATGCGATGCAGATAGTATCGTAGTTTAACGTCCAGAAGAACCGAAATATCTCGCCAGCGCCCTTCAAGGCTCATGCTGCCCGGGTCTTGAATTACCATGCTGCGCCCCATCCAGAGAACTGGAGAGCTTCCAGCAAATTGAAGCTTCGCGAATGAAGATCACCGTAGACGTAAAGGCCAGGTCAAGGTCGAGGAAATGCCTCCGGAACTCTTGCAGTGGAAATCAGACCCCGTCTACGTTTTCAGCGGCTCGTCGGCCGTTAGTTCAACCTTCGACCCGAAGCTTCCTCGAATACATGAATAGCGTCCATGTTGGGGCGCACGTGGATCAGATCGCCTACGTTGATTGCGGCGTCACGAGAAAACTCCACCGTGAGCATGCGGGCGTCGCCAGTCTCAAGATAGCCGTAAGTCTGGGTACCCAGTCGCTCCGCCACGGCGAGTTTCCCGCCGAACCAGGCTTCTTCTGGATTGCAGACGGCCAGATCCTCAGGTCTGATCCCGACGGTTACCGCCCCGGCTCGCAAGTTCTGGTCGGCCGCACCCTTTAGCGCGATGGTCCGGTCCTTTAGGCGTATGGCGACTTCGCCGCCCTGGATGACGAGCTCCGCGGGGAGAGTGTTCATTGTCGGGCTGCCGATGAAGCGGGCTACAAAGAGGCTGGCGGGACGGTGGTAAAGCTCCAGCGGAGGACCGATCTGTTCTATGCGCCCGGTATTCAGAACCACAATTCGATCCGCAAGCGTCATCGCCTCGACCTGGTCGTGAGTGACATAGACTGTGGTCGCCTTCATGCGATTGTGGAGCTTTGCGATCTCTAGGCGCATTTCGACCCGCAATGCGGCGTCGAGATTTGAAAGTGGCTCGTCGAATAGGAATGCGGAAGGCTCCCTCACGATGGCGCGGCCCATGGCGACGCGCTGGCGTTGGCCGCCGGAAAGCTGGGCAGGCCGTCGGTTAAGAAACGGCCGGATCCGAAGGACATCGGCCGCCTGCGCGACGCGCTGCTGGATGACGGCCTGGTTTGTACCGCGCATCTTCAGCCCGAATGCCATGTTCTCCAGCACGGTCATGTGCGGATAGAGCGCATAGTCCTGGAACACCATTGCAATGTCCCTTTGGGACGGCGGCAGGGCGTTGACCAGCTTGCCGCCGATCTCGAGGCGGCCTCCGGAGATTTCCTCAAGTCCCGCGATCATTCGAAGCAATGTGGATTTTCCGCAGCCGGAGGGACCTACCAGAACAAGAAACTCGCCGCTCTCGATTTCAATGTCGATGTCGTGGATGACCTGCAGCGATCCGTAGGATTTCCGTATCTCCCTCAAGCTGATTGCAGTCACGATATGCTCCTTCGCAAGGTCTCATCCGCCCTTGACCTTCATTATCGATATCAATATCAATAATGAGAGGAAAGTTGATTGGCAACTCTGCGGACGCAAATGACCTATTTTTCTGCCCAATCGCATGCACGTGAGGCTAAGCCGGCAAAATCGGCCGCGGCCTTCAGCGCGCTCAAGCGGGACATCATGCTCGGGGTACTTCCGGCTGGAACCGCTCTGACCGAGCTGGATCTTGCAGCCCATTTTTCCTGCAGTCAGGGAACCGTGCGCGAAGCGCTGCTGCAATTGCAGGAGGAAGGGCTTGTTCGACGGCAGGGCCATCGCGGTACGCAGGTCTCCGAATGCACGGAAGCCGAAGCGGTGGAAATGTTCCGGGTGCGCCAGCAGATCGAGTGCAATGGCATCGTGCGAGCATTGCAGATGCCCACACGCACGCTGACTGCCGACTTGAAAACCCTGTTTGACAAGATGCTGGAGGCGGCGACGGCTGGCGACGAGCTGGAACTGGCCTCGCTCGATCGGGATTTTCACCGTCGGCTGTTTCAGGACGCGCAGCTTCCCGCGCTCGACCCGATCCTGCACCGCTGCCTGGTGCACAATCACCGCTTCAAGATTTCACGCAGTACCAGCCCACGCGATCTTGTCGCAACAGCACAGCGGCATGCCTTGATCATCGACGCTGTCGAGGCGCGAAATGTGGCGATGGCGTCAGAGGCGCTGCGTCACCACATCGCGACGATCGTTGACCTTGGCCCTGACGTTTTCCCGGATGAGCGTCAATGACCGCAGCGCCCGACATTACTCTGCTTTCTGGCGAAATGGCACGGCTCCTTGAGCGCGTCGAACGGGAAGTGGGTCCGCAACCTGATCCGACGCTGCTAACCCCGTCAGAGGGAAGGGCGGTCACGCTTGAGGGCAATCGCCGTTGGAATGTCGATCTGCCGGAGATGGCCGCCGCTGGTGACGCCTGGGTCGATGCGGATAAAAGCCTCGGCTCGGCGGGCGTTCGCCTGAAGGTTCTGGTGCCGCCGGGGCATCGGCCGGGCGCGGTGATCTTCGTGCATGGCGGCGGGTTTGCATTCTGTAGTCCTGAGACGCACGAGCGATGCGCGCGCGTACTAGCGGTCGAGTCAGGCCTGCCGGTCCTGCTGCCGGACTATCGACTTTCACCCGAGCATCCCTATCCTGCGGGATTGATGGACGTGGTCGCCACCTTGCGAGCGGCCTTCGCCGCAGCAGGTGCCCTCGGCGTTGAGGAAGGTCCAGTCGTTATGGCAGGCGACTCCGCAGGAGCGAATCTTGCGCTCGCGGCGTTACTGCACGAGCAACCTCGATCAAGCGCCGCCGTGGCGGGCGCCTTGCTGTTCTACGGAACCTATGCGGCGTCCTTCCACACGCAGTCGTACCGTGATTTCGAACATGGCCCGGGACTGACGACTGCCAAGATGCAGCGCTACTGGACCTGGTATGTCGGTGGCCGCGATGTCTCGACCGATCCGCTGGCGTGTCCACTGGCCGCTTCGAAAGAGGCACTGAAGGCGCTGCCGCCACTCCATCTGATGGCCGCGGGTGTGGATCCGCTGCTTTCGGACAGTATCCTGTTGCACGAGCGCCTCAAGGGTCTCGGGCGCAGCGACGCGCTGACGGTCATCCCTGGTGTCACCCACGGCTTTTTGCAGAACACGATCGATCTTGCCGCCGCGCGGGAGGCGCTGGCGGCGGCAGGGAAGGCGGCAAAGGACATGGTCGCCGGAACCCGACCTTGATTTTCAGAGGAGGAGAAAATGAAAGTGCTGAAGAAACTGGCCGCCGGCGCGGCCCTTGCGACCGCGCTGCTTGCAAGCACCGCATCCGCGGAAACCGTCCGGTTCTGGTATCATTTCGATAATCCGGAAAACCCGATGAACGACCTGGTAGCCAAGTTCGAGGCTGCCAATCCAGGCATCGAGATCGAAGCTGAAAACGTTCCATGGAACAGCTATTACGATAATCTTTACACAGCCCTGGTCGGTGGAAATGCACCTGATGCGGCCATGGTGAAGCTGTTCGCGCAGCCGCGCCTCATCGAGATGGGAGCGCTAGAGCCCATCGGCGAGCAGGTCGAGGCCTGGTCGGGAAAGGCAGACCTTCTCGACAACCTGCTGGAGATCAACAAGGGACCGGATGGTCAGCAGTACTATCTGCCGATTCAGTACGTCGTGCTCTATCTCTACTACCGGGCAGACCTGTTCGAACAGGCAGGCTTGGAGCCGCCGGCGACGTGCGACGAGTTCCGGGATGCCGCAATCAAACTGACCAAAGCGCCGGAGACCTACGGCTTTGGCCTGCGTGGCGGGAAGGGCGGCTGGGACCAGTGGGGAGCCTTCGTCCTGTCGCAAGGCGCAAAGCTGGAGCCGGGCGGCTTGACCACGCCTGAAGCGATTGCTGCCAATCAATGGTTGATCGACCTCTTCCAGAAGGACAAGGTTATCCCTCCGTCCGCACCAAATGACGGCTTTCAGGAAATCACCGGCGCCTTCAAGAACGGTACGACGGCAATGACCATCCATCACATTGGCTCGTCCAATGACATGGTCAAGGCGCTCGGCGACAAGGTTTCGGCTGTGCCCGTTCCCGAGTGCGGTGGCGGACGCTGGACGTCCTATGGCGACGAGTCCCTGGCTATCTTCTCCTCTTCGCAGGTCAAGGATGCAGCCTGGAAGTGGATCTCCTTCCTTGCAGAGGGCGACAACAACGTCGCGTTCAACAAGGCAACGGGCCAGATGACTGTCACCAAAAGCGGATCGGAAAACTGGACGCTGCATGAGCGCCGGTTCGTCGATGCGACCGTGCAATCGCTACCCTTCGCTAAAGTACTGCCGCAGAACACTGCAACGTCGGAGTTCGTGAACACAGCCTGGCAGACGGCGATGCAGCAGGCTCTAACCGGCCAGATCACCTCCGAGCAGATGATGCAGCAGCTCGAGGCGCTCTTCGCGCAGCAGTAACCTCCCACAAGAGGGCGCGTTGCGCCCCTTGGCCTCTCCCATCCGCCCGGCCCGAACATCAGGGCGGATGGGATCTTTGATGACAACGGCCGGGAACGACCGAATGACCGCGACGACCGCCTCACCATCGACCGCTGCGACCATCCCGATACCTTGGGGTGTCCGCCTGATGCCATACATGCTGCTGGCACCCGCGGTCCTCGTCACCGTATTCATTGTCTTCTTTCCGATGGTGCAGGCGCTTGTCACCAGCTTCTATGATCTCATCCTCTGGAAGCCCAATGCCAGCCGCTTCGTCGGGTTTGGCAACTATGTGAAGCTGTTTGCCGATCCGGTCTTCTGGACCGCGCTTGGCAATACCGTCATCTGGATCGGCCTGACCGTGCCGCTGCAGATGGGCCTCGGTCTTATGACCGCGCTCTTGCTGAATCGGGAGTTCCCGTGGCGCGGCCTGGCGCGCGGACTGATCATCATTCCCTGGGCGCTGCCGAGCGTGGTGATCGCCCTGATGTGGCGCTGGATCTACGACCCGAATACGGGTGTGCTGAACGACATCCTGATCTATCTGTCGGTCGTGCAGTCTGCCGTGCCATGGCTGGCCGATCCAGATCTTGCTCTCTATGCGATCATTGCGACACTGACCTGGCAGGGCTTCCCCTTCTTTGCAGTCATGATCCTTGCCGGGCTGCAGGGGATTCCGAAGAGCCACTACGAGGCAGCTTCCATCGACGGGGCTTCGACCTGGCGACAGTTCGTGCACATCACTTTGCCGGGTATCGCTCCGGTTCTGGCGACGGCCGGCCTGCTCCGGGTCATCTGGGTCGCCAATTCCATGGACGTTATTTTCGTGATGACGGGCGGCGGGCCGGGTTATGTCACCCATACGCTGCCGCTCTACGCCTTCGTGCGTGCCCGCCAGAACCTGGACTTCGGCTATGGCACGACCATTGCGGTTACTTTCACCATCCTCCTTGGTGCAGTCGTTGCCCTTTATCTAGCTCGTACAATGCGCGAGGTGGAACGATGAACAAGCCCTCCACCTACCGCCGTATCATTACAACAGACTTGCCGGTTTTGATTATTGTGCTTTTTGCAATGGCGCCCTTCGCCTGGATGGTACTGACGTCTCTGACACCGACCGACGCGCTGAACGCAACGGGCGTTTCAATTTCCCCTGCAGGCTGGAGCCTCGACAATTATATCCGCCTGCTGCAGCAGACTTCCTTCCTCGGCAACATGCTCGACAGCCTGATCATTGCTTGCGGTACCATGGCACTTGGACTGGCTGTCGCTGTCACGGCCGCCTACGCCTTTTCGCGCTTCCGCTTCACCGGGCGCAAGCTCCTCATGCTGCAGTTTCTGCTGATCAACATGTTCCCGATCGTGCTGCTGATCCTGCCCCTCTTTGTGCTGATGCGGAAGGTCGGCTTGCTCGACACCCATTTCGGTCTGATCCTAGCCAATGCGACCGTTGCCATCCCCTTCGCGGTTTGGATGCTTACGAGCTATGTCGGCGCCATTCCAAAGAGCCTGGACGAGGCTGCGATGGTCGACGGCTGTTCGCGGCTGACGGCGCTCAGGCGGATTGTTCTACCGTTGATGCTACCTGGGATCATCTCCACGGGCATCTACATCTTCATTACCGCTTGGAATGAGTATCTCTATGCGCTGACTCTCGGCGGACGAAACGTTCGTCCAGTTACCGTTGCGATACAGACCCTCATTGGAGAGTACCAGATCGAGTGGGGCCTGCTTGCTGCGGGTGCCGTCGTTGGTGCCATGCCGGCTACCATTCTTTTCCTTCTTGTGCAGCGTCGACTGATTGGCGGAATGACGCAGGGCGCAGTGAAGGGCTGATCCAAATGAAAGAGGAAAGATAATGAACCCTGTCGGGTTGATCTCCATGCAGTACGCGCGCCCATTCACGGCAGAGCATTTCCCACTGTTCTCCGAGATGCGTAGGCTCGGCTATGATTTCGTCGAGCTTCTTGTCCCGGAGCCGGGTGAGCTCAACCTCAAGGAGGCTCGCCAAGCGCTGGAGGAAGCGCAGCTTGGTGTCGTGCTCGCCGCGCGCGTCAACCTGCAGCGCAACCTGTCGTCAGATGAGCCGTCTGCGCACCGCGCCGGCATCGACTACCTGAAGTATGCGGTCGATTGTGCCGCGGCTCTCGGCTCCACGATCGTCGGCGGTCCGCTTACCGGAAATCCCCTCGTCTTTGCCGGACGGCCACCGCAGCCGGTGAGCGAGCAGGAGCGGCAGGCGCGAAAGGCCCGCTGCGTCGCCGGTCTGAAGGAGGCTGGAGATCATGCCGCCAGCCGTGACGTGGTACTGGCGGTCGAACCCCTTAATCGCTTCGAGAGCGATGTGCTTTGCACGACGCAGCAGGCAATCGAACTGCTCGACGCGGTGGATCACCCAGCCGTCCAGCTCATGCTCGACACGTTCCACATGCACATGGAAGAAGCCTCCATTGCCGAGGCGATCCGGCTGGGCGGAAAGCGCGTCGTCCACTTCCAGGCCAACGAGAACCATCGTGGCTTTCCCGGTACCGGCGCAACGGATTGGGTCGAGGTATTCCGGGCGCTCCATGACATCGGCTATGGCGGCCCAATATCGCTCGAACCCTTCCGGCGCGACGACGACCGCTTCGGCGTTCCCTTCGCTCAGTGGCGCGCGCCACACGAGGACGAGAACGAGCGTCTCGCCGCCAGTGCGCAATTCATCAAGTCCCACATCCTGCTTACGGAATATCGTCGATGACCCTGAAGATTGGTTGGATTGGCTGCGGCGTCCACGCAAGCCAGATGCTGCTTCCGCAGCTCGTTCGCCACGACGTTCAAATTGCTGCGCTTTGCGACATTGACGGCCAACGTCTGGCATCTGCGGGACGGCAGTTCGGTGTGAGGAACCTTACAAACGATGCGGAGGAGTTGATACATCGCTCGGATATCGACGCGGTTGGTATGGCCGTTGGCCCGGACCAGCATCTCCAGTTCGGCAAGATGGCTCTGCAGCGGGGGCTCCCGGTCTTCATGGAGAAGCCGCCATCCGGAAGCGCCGCAGGTGCGCGCGAACTGCTTGCCGCCTCGGAAAAAACCGGCAAGCCGCTGCTTCTGGGCTTCATGAAGCGTTACTCGGCCGGAAACAAGATCGCGGCCAATATCCTGCGCTCGGGTCATTTTGGCGAAATCTACGGCCTTACTGGCTACTACATGACTGCCCCGGGCTATTTTGCCGGCAATGTCGACTATACCGGTTTCTTCCTGCATCATTGCGTCCACTACATGGACCTGGTTTCCTTCCTTGTGTCACCGGTCACCAAGCTGACAGCCCGCAAGGTCGAAAAGGACAGGGGCAAGGTGCTCTTCCATGTGAACTTCGATTTCGAATGCGGTGCCATCGGCACCATAGCAATGGGGACAGCCCAATCGCGCGGTGCTCCCGTCGAGCGCATTGAGATCATGGGCGATCATCAGCGTATAGAGGTCGACAACGTCATCGAAGTGCGCTGGAACCGTAACCCGCCCTTCAAGGTCGATGATCCCGCTGCCACGCTTGACGATGCTGCCGACACGCTCATCTGGAAACCAAATTTCACGGCGGCGGCCAACGAGGATCCAAAGGGCTATCACTCGCTGCTCGCCGACGTCGTCCCGGCCCTTATGGGAGACGAGACGCCGGCGCCAACGATAAAGGACGGTGTCGTTGCGATGGAGCGCCTCGAGTCGCTTCGGGGTGAGCTGGCCTTATAGAGTTCTCGGTACGCATAGTTCAGTACAAACGCACCGTCGATCGCCGATACAGTGGCTCAGGCGTTGGCCTTACGGGATGCTGCACCTCGACAGTGAGCTGTTGGCTGGTTCGGGCTAGTTCAGTCATAGTTTCGGCTTCTCAAAGCCACTCGAGATGAAGGGGTGCTGGGGACGTGTCCGAGCGTCTACCGATACGAAATCGGTTGAGATCTAAGGGTCACGTAGAGCTTCGAACTCTCGCCACACAAGTAGCCCAGCCTCTCATTGCCTAGCCAGCAGCCGCTCCGCTTTGGAAGCTAGAAACGTAGGTTTACTACTATGAACAACGAGACCTTCTGGAAAAGGGAAGAACGCTTGTGGCTGGAGGGGGCGTCCGCTTACGCCGAAATTGTAGACCACTCCTGTTTGATGGCTTTCCCAGGAATGGGAGTGCTACAGATCGCGGATGTCCTTGAAGGTCTCAAAGTCGCTCCCCGGTGGGTATCAGTGACGATGATGGATCGCCAGACAAGTCGGGCGGGCAGTGTTTTTGTTTTAGGTTACACCGCCGAGGGTCAGCGCGAGGGATCAGACCCCTATCGCTGTTTCTGCACCTCCACGTATTGTGCTGTGGGTGGGGTTTGGAAGCTGGTGCAGCACCAGCAAACGCTCGCTGATCAGTATATTGATTAGATGCGGGTCCGGGAAAGGCTGGTTGCAAGCAGCCCGCCACAGACGGACAGCGGAGCCGATGGTTTGAACTGGCTCAGGCTGTGGGGCTTTTGCCTCCATGTTTGCAGGATCAGAAACTCAGGATTATCTTGCGCCCGCCAGGTGCCTGGCGATCGAAGGCTTTTGCGAATGAGGTGATGGGGAAGACACCGGCGATCAGGACCGAATGGCCCTCCGCGCCCATCAGCCACTAACATTGGCACTCTGTGGCGGGATGATGGGCAACGCGTTCGCCTGCATCGCTGCGAACGAGCTTTCGCTTTCTGTTCCCCGCTGCTATCCGGGACGCTAGTGTATCAATCTGGGCACGCATGGTGGAGGAACGTGCGCTCCAACAGTTGGGTTTGACGTGTACAGTATCTCAGTCGAGACAGTCATCAATGCTCTTTATCTCGTCGCCATAGTCGTTGAAGCAATGACCGCAGCCATCGCGGCCGGTCGCAGGCAGATGGACTGGCTGGGCGTCTGCGTACTTGGCAGCGTAACAGCGCTTGGGGGTGGGTCAGTGCGGGACATCGTGCTTGATCATCACCCGCTGTCATGGGTGGAGCGGCCCTACCTCCTCTTCGTCACTGGTGGAGCAGCACTTGCTACTATCGCCATTGCTCGGATGATGCCCCGACTGCGTCACCTGTTCCTCTTCCTGGATGCGATAGGGCTCGTTGTGTTTACCATCATCGGCTGCCGTATTGCCGACGGCCTCGGTCTTCCGTTGGTCGTAGTGGTTGCGTCTGGTGTCATCACCGGTTGTGTGGGCGGTGTCTTGCGAGACGTACTGTGTGCCCAGGTGCCGCTGCTCTTTCGCGCTGAGCTTTATGCAACTGTTTCTGTGCTCGTCGCCTTGACCTATCTCGCCTTGATGACATCGGGCGTCGGCGAAGGTCTTGCCCTTCTGGGGGGGAGCTCGATTGGACTTCTCGTGAGACTTGCCGCAATCCGCTTCCACTGGAGCCTGCCGAAGTTCATCTACGGTGACGCCGACTACTGAGCCGCGAGGGCGCAGCTTCCGAAGTTCGGAAGACCTATTCTTTCGGGGGCCTTGAGCGTGTGCTAGTTGCCGTCAACAAGAAAGGGGATTCTGGTGGCGCGAACATTGATCCGGCCCGGCGGTCGAAGCGAACGCATTCAGCTTGCCGTACACAAGGCGGTCCAGGAGTTGACGGAGGAACTGCCCGATCAGCACCTGACAGTGGCGATGATCGCGGCGCGGGCGCAGGTGCCCCCTTCGACGATTTATCGACGATGGCAGACACTCCAGCAACTCCTTGCAGATGTCGCCAGCGAGCGCTTTCTGCCGGACACGCTGCCCGCCGACACGGGGACGCTGGAAGGTGATCTGACGGTCTGGCTTGAGCAGTTGGTGGACGATCTTTCCTCCGGGCCCGGTAATGCTCTCCTGCGTGAACGGATGACGGATGTGCGTGCGGCGCGGGTCGCGGCCGGCTATGCGTTCCAGAACCTGGTTTTGCTGTGCGGCCGATGCGAGGGCCGGGGTGAGCCGCCGCCGATGCCCGACCGCCTCATGGATCTACTCGTTGCCCCTGTCATCTATCGGATATTCTTCGCCGGACAGACGATCTCCAACCAATATCAGGCCGAACTGGTCCACCACGCGCTGCAGTCGCCGATGATCATGCAGCCCTTTGGTGCTCAGGCCTCCATCAAGGACTATGTCATCTACGAAGATGGTGCTCAGTAACCGATCAGCAGACCGGATTGACCCGGTCCGAAGTAAGGCTTGACGCCGAGCAATGGTGCGGCACGACTGACGATCTCCTTGATCATGGGGGCTGCCGTGTAGGCAGCCAAGCGACGGCCCGATTCACCCGTCAGGGGAGCGTCGATGATCGACAGCACAACGTAGCGGGGATCATGCATGGGAAAGCTGCCGAGGAAGGCGTTGAAGTTCAGGTCAGTCGCGTAACGACCGTTGACTACCTTGTCTGCCGTCCCGGTCTTGCCACCGACATGAAATCCCGGCACATCCGCGCTCCGGCCAGATCCTGTCTTGCCGTTCCAATCGAAGAGGTGGCGCATATCCGCACTGGCCTTCTCATCCAGGACTTGAACTGAAGCCGGAGCTGCTTCCTCATCATTCCGCGCCAGGAATGTTGGCTGGATGAGCTTTCCGCCATTTACCAGCGCGGCCGCGGCAACGGCCGTCTGTAATGGTGTCGTCGCCATCCCATGACCGTAGGAGATGGTCGCCGAATGGATCCTCTTCCACGTGGGTGGTTGAGTCGGGGTGGCAATCTCGGGCAGTTCCGTCTCCAGCCGAGACAAGAGCCCCAATCGGGTCAGGAATTCCTTGTGTCCCTCAATTCCGACCATTTCGGCAATTTTCACGGTAGCAATGTTGGAAGAATAGCGGAACACTTCCGGGACCGTGAGGGGCCGGTGGCGGCCGTGAAAATCGTTGATGGTAAAGCCGCCCATCCTGATCGGGCGCGACGCATCCACGACGGAATCGAGGACGATCTTACCGCTGTCTAGCCCCATGGCGATCGTGAAGCTCTTGATGGTCGACCCCATTTCGAAGGTCGCATTGCTCATCCTGTTGAACCAGCCCTTCTCGTACTCCGTGTCTATGCTGCCGTCTGGCAGCATCCTGGATGGCTGGTTGGGATCGTAGTCCGGGACCGATGCCATTGCCAGGATTTCTCCCGTATGGACGTCAAGGACAACCGCGCCGGCGGCTTCCGCATGGTAGGAATGCATCGCCTTTTCGATGACGCTGCGAACAATGCTCTGGACGCGAAGGTCGATGGAGAGCCGAACCGGTTCGAGTGGTGTGTTGCCGGTCATGCCTACCGTCATCAGGTCGGCCAGACCCTGACGATCAATGTAGCGCTCCATGCCTGCTAGCCCGCGGTTGTCGACGTTGACGTGGCCGAGAATGTGCGAGGCAGTAGCGCCTCCTGGGTAGAAGCGGCGCTTCTCGGGGCGGAACCCTATCCCCGGTAAGCCAAGCGCCAAGATATCCGCCTGCTGCCGGGGAGTGAGCTGACGTTTGAGCCATTGAAAGGCTGACTTGGAGCGAAGCTTCCGATGGGTGGTGCCCCAGTCGAGGTCGGGAATCACGGTCGCAAGCTTTTCTACCACCTCGTCGGCATCCACGATCCTGATCGGCTCGGCATAGAGCGACATCATGTTGAGGTCGGTTGCAAGAAGCTCTCCATTCCGATCGATGATGTCAGGGCGAGCCGCGGGAGGCGGGATGGCGTTGATGGAATTGGTGATTTCGGGAGTGGCAAGACCATATTGAACGAGCCGGGCTCCTAGCCCCAGATAGACAATGGTGAACGAAAGCATGATCAGGCCAAGCCGATGCTTGCCCATCCGAACCCGTCGTTTGGCCCTGCCAAGAATAATAGGAGCCTCACGGCAACCACTGGCCTCCATGCGCAGGTGCGATCGGCTTCTACGCCTGAAAATGTGAGAGATCGTTGCCATCCGCGTCTCCAATGCGTCCCGCGTCGCGCTTTCGGAGCCTCCCAAGATCCGAGTTCAAGGTCATCCGCGACAGTTAATGCAATTGATGTTGCATTAACTGCTTACTTAATGCTTAATGAGGTCGCGCCGCGTCGTGCTTCATGGGGAACACCTCCATGAGACTTCCTGGTGCAGACAGCGAGTGGGAGAGCGTCGCCGTGGCGGCCGCCGAAGGAGCAACCGCCCCGGAAACTCTCAGGCACAGGGACCGTTCGCTGGGGAAGAACTCTGGAAAGTGGAGCAGTCGCTCCCGCCGAAGGTGTAAGTCACTGCTGCGTATCGGCGGTGATCAAACTCTCAGGCCGATGACAGAGGGGGCCTGCATGCCTTGCATGCTGCCAACTCTGAGGGCCTGATATGAACTACATATCCTGATCATCTTACATACTCGTAGCTCGCAGGCGCGACGACCTCTCTTCCCTTGTCTGGAGCATGAGGGAGGTGTTGCCGATGACACGGCGCGCCCACAGTGACGCTGCTGTCGCAGAGCTTCGTCACTTCGCCAACAACGTCTCTTCTACAGGACCAGCAATGACACTTTCCAATCCGATCCTATGTCGCCGCGCGTTTCTCTCTTCCCTCGGGGTCACGGTGACGGCATTGGCGACAGGCTGTGCCACACAGTCTCCCGCGCCGGTCATCGCATCACCGCCCTCCGTGCCGGCAGAACCTCCGATGCAATCGATCTCGGAGAGCGCTCTCCTGATGTACCGGGCCATGCCCGAAGAACGGTTCCCGATCCCGGCGGTGGACCTTACCAAGCTGGAGCCGCGCTTTCATCGACAGATCGTTGACTACTCAACCGCGGAGAAGCCCGGCACCGTCATCGTCAACACCACCGAGCGCTACCTCTATCACGTCCAGGAAGGAGGCACCGCCGTTCGCTACGGCGTCGGTATAGGCAGGAGTGGCTTCGACTGGTCAGGTCGGGCGCACATTGCCTACAAGCGCGAATGGCCGGTCTGGACGCCTCCGGCGGACATGATCGCTCGCCAGCCGCAACTGGAAAAATGGAGAAATGGGCAACCGCCCGGCATCAGCAATCCTTTGGGAGCGAGGGCGCTCTATATTCACCAAGGCAACCGTGACACGCTTTATCGTCTCCACGGCACAGGGGAGGTGCACACGATCGGCAAAGCGATTTCTTCAGGGTGTGTCCGCCTCCTGCATCAGGACATCATCGACCTCCACGATCGTGTCCGCCCCGGCTCCACGATCATAGTGACGGCTTAGTACGCTCTTGTTGAAGGCCGCGGCCCAATTGGCCTCGGTAGCGGAGCCGGTCCCATCGAGCGTGCGAGATGACATCTCGACCTTACGCCAATGTCCGCTTCTCCTGCTGAAAATCCAACAAGCGGACAGTCAGCTATCGGCCCGTTCGCATACAGAGATATGAAAATGTGCCTCGCGCTACAGCGGGGCCGTGCCTCGGCAGAAAGCAGTTCTGCGCCTCCAGGTCGATCATAGAAGACCCCGGATCCAGATTTCAGAACGGCCATGGCCCGAGGAGCATTTCGCGTCGCCTGAGCGCAGATACCCGACATTGCAGCTATCGCAGAAACTCCGCACTTGCGACGCAGCAACTGCCCGAGAAAAAATCGTCGGTGCCAAGCAAGTAGGGGAGGGTCGGGGCGACCGAAGCCGGCCCCGTACAGGAGATCCTTCCCAATGGCCGACTTGTCCAGCATTACGCCACCCGCCGGTCCAATGATTGGGTCTTAGCAACGAGCCTTGCACCTGACGTCGAAATTGGTCGGCAAGACGATCATGTCGCGGATCGTGACGTTCCTCGGGTGTGTCAGCATGACGATGATAGCCTTGGAGACATTCGTCTGGCGGCAGCTCCGCACACAGAACCTGGACCTGATCTGGAAGAGCGTCTCGATGACACCCGCAACCTCATCGCTCGATAGACACTTTGAACCTTGGCATCGGGAGCGAGAATCCGAAGTGCCTTAAGTGCGGTGTAGTCTTTGACACTGTGGGGCAGTGAGGTAGAATGGTAGAAAGTTAGCCAATTAGGTAGAATGGAATCCCCATATGAGCCTGAACGTGAAAGACCCCGAAGCGCATCGCCTCGCACGGGCGATCGCCCGTGCGACTGGGCAGAGTATGAGCCGTGTGGTGACCGATGCGCTGCGTGAGCGTTACGCGCAGATTGAGAAACAGAGAGGGAGGGCGTCTGTTGAAGAACTTCTTACCATCGCCCGTAGGGCCGCAGCCCATCTAAGTCGGCCTTATACCGATCACGCCGAGCTTCTCTATGACGAGGACGGCCTGCCGAAATGATTATCGACACATCCGCCATGGTGGCGATCCTCTATGGCGAGCCGGAGGCTGCTGCCTTTACGCGACTAATTCATGATTCCGCAGCCGGCCGGATCAGCGTGGCAAACTATTTGGAACTGTCCATGGCGATTGAGAAGCAGCTCGGGCCGGAAGGCATGAGACAGGCCGATGCCTTCTTTCGCCGTGCAGCGATCGACATCGAGCCTGTGACAGTTGAGCAAGGCCATCTGGCCCGACAGGCTTTTCTCGATTTTGGGAAGGGCAGGCATAGAGCTGGGCTGAATTTCGGTGATTGTTTTGCCTACGCTCTCGCCAAGGATTTCGACGAGCCGTTGCTATTCAAGGGCAACGACTTCACAGAGACGGACATTCGTTCGGCAGCATGACGCACGAACTGGAATGATGGGTTAGGCTGACGTGCTGACTAGTGCTTTGGCGCCCGGAAGCGACTTCGTTTTCGGTTCGTTCGAGTCATCGACAACAAGCCCCTACCGTCATTTTGCAGAGCTCCAAGGAACGCCCAAGCTTAGGGGACCTCGCATCGTTTTAGCGCAAAATCGCGCAAAGCACCTGCGGCGACGTCACTTTTTTCTGGTGGGGAACGGCAGCTCTTAAAGGTAGGGAATGGGTCCGAAACGGCTTGCTTGGGGAGACCTGAGGCCGTGAACGGGCTGTCGATCTTGGCGCGCCGAATTGCGATAGCGGACATCAGGCATCAGGCGATGTGGCCCGCCTTCGGGCCAAAGCAGCGCCGGAGGCTACGTGGCCCAAAGCGGACCAGCCCGCGGGGCTAATGCCTTGAATTGCCCGTGAGATGAATTCATCGGCAGGCAGTTACTGATGGCCGGCGGTTGAAATCCGCTCAACGGTACGATTGTGGACGTCGGGAAGCCTTTTGTGCCTTTGCATAAGTCGCCATCCTTCCGTAGCTCCCGCTCAGGGAGCAACTGGATTTTCGGATACCTCTCCCATGGCGTCGGCAAATTTACGCATCAACCGCACAAGATCGTCAACCTCGTCTGCTTCCCACGTCGCGAAGACGGCAAGAGCTATTCTTTCACGCGCTGCATCAATGTTGTCCGTCATCGCCTTTCCCTTGGCCGTGATGACGGCTTCGTTGACACGACGGTCGGCCGCACTCTGCCTGCGTTCTGCCAGACCAAGGCTTTCCAGCTTTGCCACCTGGCGGCTGACGGTGGTGTAGTCACGCCCGACGCCGGCAGCGAGATCGACGATGCCGATTGGCCCGCGCCGTTCGATCCCGACCAGTAGAGGGAAGAGGGCACGATCAAGCGCAATCCCGGCCTCCCGCACCAGCGCCTCGTCGCGTTGTGGCCGGTTCATCAGAGTGACGATGTCGATGAGCGAGCCATGCAGTTCGCGAATCTTCTGCCTTATATGTGTATTTTGCACGGGTTCTCTTGACGGCATTTCAGATCTCCTGTTATGTGCATAATACACATACGGAGACAGAAATGACAAATCACTTTGCAGCAGATGTGCTCATCTGCGGCGCGGGAGCGGCTGGCCTTACGCTTGCTATCGACCTGGCGCGGCGGAACATCACATTCCGACTGATCGAGAAGATGCCCGTTCCCTTCCACGGCTCACGCGGAAAGGGCATCCAGCCCCGCACGCAGGAAGTTTTTGAGGATCTTGGCATCATCGACAAGGTCGTCGCAGCAGGTGGCGAGTACCCGCTAATGCGCGTCTATCGCGAAGACGGTAGCTTCGTTGAGAAAGATCTCGGAAAGAGGTCCGAAGCCACGCCTGCAGAGCCTTTTCACATTCCGCTCATGATCCCGCAGTTTCTTACCGAGCGCATCATGCGCCAGAGGCTTGTCGAACTGGGTGGTCATGTGGAGTTCGGCTGCGAGTTGATCGGCTTCGAACAAGACCAGGAGGGTGTCACAGCACAAGTTTCCGGTCCGGGAGGAGAAGAGACGGTCCGCGTACGTTACCTCCTTGGAGCTGACGGCGGAGGTAGCTTCGTTCGCAAAGCGCTCGGCGTTGGCTTTCCCGGGAAAACGCTCGGTGTGCGGGCCTTGGTCGCCGACGTAACCCTGACCGGGCTCGATCAAGGCTGGTGGCATCAGTTTAACGACAGCAACATGGAGCGGATGATCTCGATCTGCCCGTTGGCGGGAACTAACCTGTTTCAGCTTCAAGCTCCTGTGCCGCAAGAAGGGGAGGTTGATCTTTCCGCTGGGCGACTCGAGCGGATGATCGCCGAACGGACGCATGCTCATGATATCGGGATCCAGTCGGTCAACTGGGCTTCGGTCTATCAGATGAATGCACGACTTGCTGACCGTTACCGCGTCGACCGCGTCTTCCTCGTCGGCGACGCCGCACACATCCACCCGCCGACCGGCGGGCAGGGTCTGAACACCAGCGTGCAGGATGCATACAATCTCGGTTGGAAGCTGGCTGCCATACTGGCTGGCGCTCACGATGCACTACTCAACAGTTACGAGATCGAGCGCCGCCCCGTGGCCGAGACCATGCTCGGTTTATCAACCCGATTGCTTGATGCCAGCAGGCTGGGCGAGATAAAGCGAGGGCGTGAGGTTCGGCAGCTCGACATCGGTTATCCGGAATCGCCGCTTTCGATGGCATCGCGGGAAAGAGTAGGGCTCCGGGCTGGAGATCGTGCGCCGGATGCTCCGATCGTCGGCGCGGCGGGCCAGCCAAGCCGGCTATTCCAGTTGTTCAGGGGTCCCCACTGGACATTGCTTATCAATGGCCAAGCCGATTTCTCATCACGGCCCGGCCTGCAGATCCATCGTCTCGGCCGCAAGGGGGACATCGTCGACGCGTTCGGGCATGTCGGCGAAGCCTACCAATTGCAGTCGGATGAAGGCGTGCTGGTTCGGCCGGACGGGTACATTGCCGGAATCCTGCCGCTCAACTCGGACGGGGTCGCGCGCCTTGAAGCGTATCTGGGTCGAATTGCACTTTCTTTTTGTGGGGAGGGTTCGCGATGAGGGCCGCACTCGTTTCCGCGGCGGGACAGGACCCAGCCCTGGCAGAAACCGCACTCCCCAAACCCGCAATAGGTGAGAGGCTGATCCGGGTAGGCGCCGCTGCTATCAGCCATCTTACCAAAGCTCGAGCCTTGGGAGCGCACTATACTGACAGCGGGCGGTTTCCGTTCGGCGTCGGCATAGACGGTGTGGGCCGGCTGGAAGATGGCAGTCGGGTGTATTTTGCCCTGCCGCGCAGGCCCTATGGCAGTATGGCCGACTTTACCGTGGTTGATGCGCGTCTTTGTGTGCCGGTGCCAGAAGAACTTGATGATCTGACCGCCGCAGCGATTGCAAATCCAGGCATGTCCTCCTGGGCTGCCCTCACTGACCGAGCTCGTATCAAACGAGGCGAAACTGTCCTTATCAACGGCGCTACCGGCACCTCCGGTCGGCTTGCGGTCCAGGTCGCCCGGCTGCTGGGTGCAGGCCGTATTGTTGCGACCGGAAGGAATGCCGGAGCGCTTGAAGAAGTACGATCGCTTGGCGCAGATGTGGCCATCCAAATCGGGGAAGACATGGACAATCTTGAGCAGCGCTTCGCCGAGGAGTTCGCCAAGGGCGTGGACATCGTGCTGGATTACCTATGGGGCCCGAGCGCGGAAAGCCTCCTCCAGGCTGCAGCCACCAAGGGTTTTGACGCGGTTCCGATGCGCTTTGTCCAGATCGGATCGAGCTCAGCGGGGGATATCATGCTGCCAGCGGCCGTCCTGCGCGCCAAGGCCGTCGAGCTGATGGGCAGCGGCGGCGGCAGTGTCTCTGTGCCACGGCTGATTGCCGTCATTGAGGAGGTGCTACAAGCAGCCGCGACGGCCGGGCTGCAGATCGCCCTCAAGCCGGCGGCTTTCTCCGATTTCGACAGGGCCTGGCCACAGGATAATAGTGCCTGCCGCACCGTTTTCACCATGGACACCGAGGGGCCTGCATGACGACCCCTTTTCGGTCTCACGGAACGGCCGAGGGCCGGACGATGACATGGCGCCGTATCGCACCGGTCTTCGCGATCGTCTGCACCTATGCGGCAGGAAGCGCCGCAGTCCTGCCGGTGCTGCCCTTTCACATTCGCGCTATGGGAGGTTCTCCCCTTGTGCTCGGCATCATCGTGGCGGCGGAAGCCGTCGGTCAGTTCGCCTCCGCTCCGGCCCTCGGGCAGCTTTCGGACCGCTTCGGCCGCAAGAATATTCTCATCGGCAGTCAGACCATTGCTGCGGCAAGTCTTCTATTGCTCGCTTTTGCTCCCAGCATCGCGTTCATCCTGCTCGCCCGTGCATTGTTCGGTCTGACCGCAGGCAATATTTCTGTCACCGCCGCCTATGTCGCGGATCATACGGACGCCAAGAGCCGGCGGCAGGCCATGGGTATCCTGATGGGGGGTGCCGGCGTGGGTGGGATCATCGGCGCGGGGATATCCGGGCTTCTGGCGGATACGTCACTGACAGCGCCAATCCTTGTAGCGTTCAGTTTGGTGCTTCTATCGATCATTGTGACGGTATCCCGGCTGGACGGTAAACACTCTTCTCCGCACAGCAATGATCAACACCTGGAGGAGCGGAGGTCATTGCGCGCTGTCCTGGCCTCTCCCGCAATTCGAATACTCATCGTGGTGATGCTTTGCCATTTCTTCGCCTATGGCATGTACACCTCGCAGATGCCGGTCTTCCTTGGTGATACGTTCATATGGAACAATCATCAGTTCGGAGCGAAGGAACTCAGCTACCTCATCATGGCCGATGGCGGGATCAATGTCTTTGCGCAGCTCTTCCTGCTGGGTTGGCTGAGCAGATACCTGACCGAGCGCAGCCTGATCCTTCTGATCTTCGCACTCATTTCGGTCGGCTTTCTAACGGCAAGCCTTGCCGCCACCATCCCGGTTTTATTCCTGGCGGTTGCCTGCGTCAGCACCGGAGATGCCTTGGCCAAACCGACCTATATGGCAGCGTTGTCGACTCGTGTTCCTTCGCAGCGGCAAGGCATCGCCCTCGGTGCAGCCCAGTCTCTCGTGGCAGTAGCCGATATCGCCTCGCCGGTGTTGGGAGGTTTCATTCTCGGCTATGCGTTGTACGGGCTCTGGATCGGCTTAGCCGTGGCCATGGCAATCACAGGAGCGCTGATAACAGCGGCCCGATTGCGGCCTAGTGACAAATCGTGAAGCGGCTCGCAAGGGCGAAGCAGCCCGGTCGAACAGAGCGCATGTCTCTCCGGTGCCTCGGATTTGGGAGTACCGTGGATGAAATGCATGATCAGGAAGCATGCCCCGCGTGTACCAACGGCAGTGCCGACCTGTTGAGATATATGCGCCTCTGTGTCGGCGTCTTGCTGATGGTAGGGGGGTGCGCCGCACCCCCTCGCCAGGCCTACGACGCTTTGGAAGCCAGGCGGACGCAGATTGTCGGCTTTGAGAATATCAGGATCCATATCGATGATCCCCGACCTTTCCAATCAGGCGATGATCCCTGGAGGCCAGTCACCAGCAAAGCCCAGCCTGCCATGCTGGCGATGTCTGGTGGTGGCGCAGGCGGCGCTTTCTCCGTCGGCATTTTATCCGCCTGGAGTGAACTGGGAACTCGCCCGAAGTTCGACGTCGTAACGGGCGTCAGCACCGGCGCGCTGATCGCGCCTCTCGCGTTCCTTGGTCCGGCATATGACCAACGGCTACGAGAACTTTATCTATCCGATCACGCGCGCGATCTTGTCGATCTCGATTGGAGAGGGTTCGGAATCTTCTCGCCCAGTCTCCTTCGAGGAGACGCGCTGCGCCGCATGGTCGCAGAAAATATCACTGACGACATCCTGCGACGCATCGCGCTGGAACATCGTGCCGGACGCCGGCTTCTTGTGATGACGACCAATCTGGATACGCAGCGTGCGGTTGTCTGGAACATAGGCGCGATGGCAGACAGCGGGAGCCAGCATGCGTTGGCGCTGGTTCGGCAGGTGTTGGTGGCATCCGCCAGTGTCCCGGGGATTCTGCCACCTGTCTCGATAAAGGCGGTCGTGGATGGAAAGGAGATCGAGGAGTTACACTCGGACGGCGGTAGTTCAGCACAGTTTTTCACCCTGCCTGAGCAACTGATCATTGCCCCAAGGGCTAAGGGGAAGGAGAAACTGCATATTTATGTCATCATAAACAACGCCCTCATCCCCGAGTTTGCAATGTCGCCTGAACGGGCTTTTCCCATCATGGCGCGTGCCTATGCGATCCTACTGAAAACCCATACTAGGCAAGGTCTGATGGCACTCTATAACTTCGCGCAGCATTCAGACGTCGATCTCGACATTGCCTCGATCGATGCGCAGGTACCTTACTCGATGACGGACCCTCTCAATCACCACTACATGACCTCTGTCTATCTCATCGGTTATCGGAGAACAGTTGCGAACCGTCTATGGGTGAAGCGCCCTTTGTTCACGAAGGCGGGGTTCCGCCAGGCTGGCGAACTTTAACCAGCCGCTCGTCGCGGGCTCGTGGCGAGCGGCAGCGGTTTTTAGCTTGCTGCTAGTGCGAAACATTCAGTCGGGTCCTGCTCAGTGCCTGTGTTCACGTGAGGGGACGTCTGGTTCGGCCGCTCAGTGGAACCGGCTGGCAACGAAGAGAAGTAGCAGAAGAGGGCCTCCCAATAGTGCCGCGAGCATGATCACGGCGTATAACAGGCGGGCCGCATTCCTCTTCAGCATCTTGCGAGTCATGGCCAGTCAACTGCGTAACCCGTCGACAGCCCTTTCGGTTTGGCAAGAGACTTCGTTACAATATCGATGGGAGCTGCTGCAGTACTCAACCCACTGCGTTCCGGATCCGACCGGTGAGCAATGGATTTTGGAGCCAGTTGCTCTTTCCCGGCAGAGAACAGCTCGGCAGGGAACGGATTCCAGTCATCGAAGTGGCAGTCAGCTGCCCATTTCGCACCTATCGAACGGAGCTCCACCGCATCAATCAGGACAAAGAAATCTCCACATCTGATCGCAGTTCCAGCCCTTCGGGTACCACCTATCTCGCCACCATTCATTGCGCTGACGGAAGCCGGCCCGCGCACAGGCTGGGTGTTCGGTAACGTCTCGTCAGCTGTCCTAGAGAGTTGCGCTGCTCGCGGCAGCACGGGCGAAATCGCCATGCGCTCCGCGGTGATTGCCGCCACCAGAGCCTTGAGCCGTTCATTGGGATCTGCCGTTGCAGAAGCGAGGTCGAGGTTGGTGACAGTCAAGCTGCCTCCCAAGAGTACTGCCGCTGCCGCTACCTCTTTGGTCCATACCCAGGCCATGTCGAGTACCCCTTTTTTTAAGATCGTTGAGGGCCGTTCACCGCACCTCTTTGCGGTGGATAATTCCAATCTCGACTTCCACAATTGCAGCAGCATTACAGTTCCCAAAGCCAGACCGTAATGCTGCTGCAATCTCCACCATGGATAATGGCGTTACGGAAGGTGGTGCTATAGATGAGGCTTCTGCTCGTAGAAGACGAGAAGGAACTGGCGGCGGCGCTGGCAGTTGCTTTGGGCAAGCACGGTATCGTCATCGACAACACGGCTCGTCTCGCCGATGCATTCGAATTGACGCTTCAGAATGACTACGATGCCATCCTGCTGGACCGGCGTCTTCCTGACGGGGAAGGGCTGACGCTCATTTCGAAGCTGCGCCGGTCGCAGCGAGACACTCCAATCATTGTCATGACTGCGCGAAACGAGCCCCTGGAGCGTGTCGAGGGGCTCAATCTCGGCGCCGATGACTACCTCGGCAAACCTTTCATGGTGGAGGAACTGTTGGCGCGTGTGCGTGCAGTCCTTCGACGGCCCATCAATCTCGCAGAGCCAGAGATTGTTGCGGGGCGAATGGTGATCAATCCGTTGCACCTCGACGTTGCCGTGGGGTCGCGCCAACTGGATCTGCCCAGACGCGAACTGTCCATCCTCATCGCCATGGCGAAGCGAAAGAACAAAACGGTCCTTCGCACCACCCTGGAAGAAGCGGTCTACAACTATGAGGAGGAGATCCAGTCGAACGCAATCGATGCGCATATCTCCCGACTGCGGAAGAGATTGGCAGATGCAAACTGTGGCGTCTCCATCCACAATATCCGGGGTGTCGGTTACCTTCTGAAGGAAGAATGATGGGCACGGCAGGTACCGCGGCTTCGTCCCTCTGGTGGAGACTGAGTTGGCAGCTCGGCCTGGTCATCGTCGGTGTTATCGGCGCAGTGATCTTTGGGCTTTGCGTCTGGGCTGCTACGATCATGTCCCCCAATATAGCCATGGAAGAGACGGTTGCCGCCGCAATCGCCGGGGCCGTGACTAACGAAGACGTGGGACGGCTCGAACTACAAGAAACACAGGAACTGATAGCGCTCAAGGACCAGAACCCGGCCCTCTGGTACATCGCCGCCACCGTAAACGGCGCCTCCACGTCCTATGGAACAGTACCTGGGGAATATGAGGGGCTCGCACATCTGGTCTCCCTCTTCCAGGACGCAGATATTCGGGGCGCGCATCTGAGCAGCGAAGCGGCAACGATAGACGCCGTAGAAACAGTGGTTGGTGAGGTCCGGGTTCTCTTCGGAGGTGTAGCTGACAAAGGTTCTCCTGTTCTCGCTCTTTTCGCCAGAGCTTACCCGATTTACGCCTCACTGCTTGCCGTGGCCTTGCCCGCGATTTTCTTTGCCGTTCCGCGGATCGTCAGCCAGGCGCTTGTTCGAGTGAGCGAAGTTGCTGAGCGAGCAGCACAGATTGAACCACGCCGACATGGCGCACGTCTTCCTACGGACGGTATACCCAAGGAAGTCGTCCCTTTGGTTACGGCCTTCAACGAAGCCCTCGATCGCCTGGAGGGCGAAGCCAAGAAACGACAGCGCTTTCTCATAGATGCAGCCCACGAACTGAGAACACCGATCGCAATCATGCAGACACGGATTGATGGGATGCCCGAGGGGCCGGAGCGGCGGCGCCTGTTGTGCGACGTCGCTCGTCTGGCAGACTCCGCCGAGCAACTTCTGGATTTTGAGCGTCACGACCAAGTCGGAGAGCTCAATGGTACAGTTGATCTGGTTGAGATGGCGCGAACTGTCGTGGCCGATATCGCACCAGTGGCAATTGCAGCTGGTTACCAGATATCTTTTTGCAGCGAAGTCGGAAGCCTCGATCGCAAGGGAAATGCTGTAGCGCTAGCGAGAGCTGTCAGCAATCTCGTCCGCAATGCAATCGATCATTGCGAGGGTCGGGGAGAGATTGTGGTTTCGGTGTCAGGTGATGGAGCGATAGCTGTGGCAGACCAAGGACCCGGCATCCCGGCAGAGCATCAAGAACTGGTCTTCGCGCCCTTTTACCGTGTGACTCCCAAAAGTCAGGGTACAGGCCTGGGCCTGAGCCTGGTCAAGCAGATTGTCGACAACCACCACGCTCGCGTGTTCATGAAAAGCGATCAACAGGGGACGATCGTGACGATCAAGCTTTGAGAGCTGGCTGCCACAGGGAGTAACTGCAGCCGGCCGCGAGAATGCCATCCTTTCAGCTTTCGGGGAATCGCGCGAACCTTTCTGTAATGCTGCGGCAATCCTCCGCCGCAATTGTCCTCGCAGTTTCTTGTGGAGGCAATCGATAGTGTCCAGCCAATTTGATCTGTTCCGCCGCGTGGCCCACGCTTCCTCGAATCGCTTAGCGACGATCTTGATGGCCGGCATCGTGTTGGCCGCGACGGGATGTACGACAATGCCGATGGAAGAAAGTGGAACGCTCACTTCCTACAGCAACCTCGGCGCGCAGAAGTCTAAACTGGGCAAGAAGCGGAGGTTGTTCGTCGATGGCGACTACCTGTCCCAAGTCAGGACGGTGAGGATCATCCCCGCCAGCTACACCTTTGTCGCGGCGTCCAAAGTCAAGACACCGGCGGACCGTTCACTTGTGACCAACGCCCTTGATAGAGCATTGTGCGTCGCACTCAGCGACAGGTATCACCTGGTGCCTCCTGACCGGCAGGCTGACTTAACAGTACGTTCTGTCATTACAGATATAGTCCCCACTAACAAACGTGTGGCGGCCGCTGCGACGGTCGTGAGCGTCGGCGGAGGCTTTGCTCTTCCCGAGAACATTCCGGTTGTGGGAGTGCCACGCATACCATTCGGATTGGGCGGCCTCTCGGTCGAGGCAGAAGCTGTCGACAGCCGGAATGTCCAGCGTGCAGCGATGATGTGGGGTCGCAGCGCAAACTTCCTGCAGGACAAGCCACGTTATTCGGAGGTTGGTGACGCCTACAGCCAGGCTACGAAATTCGCGAGGGATTTCTCACGACTGCTCATCAAGGGCCGCGAGCCACGAATGCTGGACCTTTCCCTGCCATCAGGTCATCGGGTGCGGTCGTGGTTCGGTGGAAAGCCAAAATATGAGGCATGTGAAGCCTACGGGCGAGCTCCTGGACTACCTGGGGCTCTTTCGGCGAAGTTCGGTCTGCCTCCACAGTGGACTGACAAGAGGGGGAAAACCCCTGGGTGATCCTTTGGGCGCCCTCGATGCGATGGCCCATGACCATGGAGGTGGAACTGACGCGGATACGGGAGGAGCGGCATATTGTCTTTGTCCTCGTCACTCCTGACCTGAAAGGCTCTAGCTCACAAGGTGCTGATCCTGCCGAAGCAGAAGGGGCACCTTGCGAGTGAGGAATCCGCCTCCACCAGACGTTATGAACAGGCTTGGGGCAGCAGCCCGATTTGCCACGGCGGGCGGATGTACGGCCTCCGCTTGTTTGCCGTGACCTTACAAGGTCACCCGTCCTCCCCCGGCCGGCGTCTTCACCATCCAAGGCTGAACTGCGGGCTGTTTGACAAGGATGCCCTTCTTCTTTCCGAAGGCACGGACCGCATCACGTGCCGACTGGATCGGCTTATGGCCGTCGAGAGCCATGTAGCACGTTTTCAGCGCTACGTCGTGGACGAGGTCGCGCTCACGCTCGGGCCACTCTTCCAGGTAGTCTATGGCATCTTCGATGGAAACTATCTCTCGCACCAAGTCCTTCTTCTCCTTCAGGTAGACCGGGCGATTGAACAGGTTCGGAGTCATTTCTACCTCACTGATTATACAAGTGCTCAACAAGGTTTGGGCGAATTACGCGCCACAAGTCTGATCTGGGCATCCCGAGCCACGCCTTCAAGACGGCCCAAGTATGCGAGGGGGAGGTCAGGTCAGAAGAGACTGCAACGGGGGTCAGTGAGGCTTGCCAAGAAGCTCTGGTGAACGCGGAAGATCTTGCCGCCATGACGAGAAGACCGGAGGACAAATGGTCGTTCACTTGCTGGTACCTTGTATACAGAGCAGCTTGCGGCCTCATATCTGACTGTGAGACCGCAGAACGGTAGCAGCGACGCCGTTACCAGAGGCGGCTCGTGCTCGTTGAGCGCAAACTGAAGATGGCCGCTCTCTTCATGCGAGCGGCCAAGTCGCAATCAAGGCAAACACCGTTTAGCTTACGGACACTACGTTCAAGCCTCCGCGTCGATCCAGCACCTCGACCGTCACCTGCTTGCCTGAGCGGCGAAGTGCGACGTCGACCGCGCCGTTGCCGACACTAAGGTTGCGGATGATGACTTCCTCGAGGAAGGCCGGCAGGACTGGTCGCTCAAAGGTAACCTGAGCGTTATCGGGATCGAATGTCAGCCCAAGGGTCGACTGGAGTAGAGACAAGGGCGCTGCGGCTGCCCAGGCTTGAGGTGAGCAAGCGACCGGATAGAAGGTTGGCCCCTGCGCTCGATGACGCCTGAACCCGCAAAACAGCTCTGGTAGGCGGCGCAGGTCGATGTAGGTCGACGCAGCAAAGAGTCCTTCGAACACCTTTGAGGCTTCCTTTCTGTAGCCATAACGGCCGAGACCAGAAGCAATGAGCGAATTGTCGTGAGGCCATACGGAGCCGTTGTGATAGCTCATCGGGTTGTATCGAGCTTCGGTGGAAGGGATGGTCCGGATACCCCAGCCGCAGAAGGATGATGGTTCCATCAGTGTCTTCACCACCGCTTCCGCCCGTTCCGAATAGGCTATACCTGTCAGCAGCGCATGACCGGCATTTGACGCTCGGACACGGCACGCCCGCTTGTCCCCATCCAAGGCAAGTACGAAGGTACCCAAAGCTTCATCGAAGAAAGCAGCATCGAATGCGAACTGAAGTGACGCGGCACGCGCAGAGTAGCGTGACGCTTGCTGCCGGCGGTTCAACTTGCGACAAATCAGGGCTGCGGCACTGAAGGCCGCGTAGACATATGCCTGTACCTCGGCCAGGGCTATCGGGCCCCTGGCTAAGGTGCCATCGGCGTGGAAGACTGAATCATAGCTGTCTTTCCAGCCCTGGTTGACCAGACCCTCTTCGGTCATCCGCCCATATTCAACGAAGCCGTCTCCGTCACGGTCGCCATAGTCCTCAATCCAAGCGAGGGCAGCTTCTATGTTTGGCCAAAGGCGCCCTAGTGTCTCCAGATCCCCCGTGCGTTCGAGGTAAGCTCCTGCAAGCATCACGAAGAGCGGCGTGGAGTCGACGCTGCCATAATATCGGCGGAAGGGGACCTCTCCGAGTTCCGCCATCTCTCCATAGCGCACCTCGTGAAGGATCTTTCCCGGCTCGGCATCCGCCGCAGGATCGACGCCTGTTGCCTGATTGGCGGCCAGGTGACCCAGCACGCCCTTTGCGATGGTGGGATCGAGCCACAGCGTCTGCAGCGCGGTGATGATGGCGTCCCTGCCGAAGACAGTGCTGAACCATGGTATACCGGCGTAAGGGTACGGCCCTTCCGGGGTATCCGTCAGAAGCATGTAGATGTCGGATACGCTCCTGCGCAGCGCCTCGTTAAAGATATCGTTGGATGTCTCCACTGCCGCCGCTCTCGAGGAAGACAGGCGCAGGGCCCTGCGGGCATCCCGCAGCCCCTTGAAGAAGGCGGCGGTGGGCGAGCCGCCCGGTTCCAAGTTGCAGGCGATCTCGATAAAGATCGAGCTGGCCTGCCTGGGCTGGAGTTGCAGACGGTAGACCGCCTGTTGAGCGGTCACCTTCGCTGGTGCAGGTTCAAAGCGGATCGAGGTGCTTCGCCGGAATTCATCGAGCCCCGTGTATGAAAGCTCAATCCCGTCTTTGGTCGTGATCGTCGGATGTCGTCTCCCGCGTTTGCTCCGCTTCGTTCCTCGGACCTCGAAGAGATCTGCGAAGTCGGCATCGACGGCGAGCTCAACCGAGACCTCATGCGGCTGATCGTCGAAATTCCTGACCAACAGGCGCTCCAGACAACGGCCTTGCCACAGGAAGCGCGTTCGTCTGATGTGAACCAGATCGTGTTCGAGCACCATCTTTCCGCTTTCGTCGAACAGATCAGGGTTCGTGAGGTCGCAGGTCAACGTCGCGTTATCGTCTCTCAAGGTGGAGCTGAGCAGCATTGGGCGCGCGCCGCCAATCGTCATGTAGAAGTGGGAGAGATAGCGCGTATCACGGTGGAAGATGCCCTCCGGGCTTCCGGGACCGGATATGACATCGCCGTTGTGGTCAAACACGGCAAAAGTGTCGCCATGTTTGAGCGTGCGAGGTCGGCGTTCCTGCAAGGATGCCGAGGCAGGAATGAAAAACTGCCCGACCGAACTAAGCTGAAGTCCCGGGAGATTGGCAGCTTGAGATTGGATGTTTGGAATGTCCATCAACCACCTCCTGATTCAGGCAACACCTTGAAGGTCGAGGTTGTCGTTCGTTGGGGCCTGATGCGAGTGGGTACCCGATGCCAGGCTCTCGTAGATTGAGAGGTAGTCTTTCGCCATCCGCTCCACCGTGAACCGTTGCTCAAACGTGTTACGAACGTCCCGTCTCGGAAGTTCATCAACCAGCTCCACAGCAGAGATCGCGGACTGGATGTCGCTCACAATCAGTCCCGAGATACCGTGGTCGATGATTTCCGGTACCGACCCGTTACGGAATGCGATGACCGGCGTGCCGCAGGCCATGGCCTCGATCATCACCAATCCAAACGGCTCCGGCCAGTCGATCGGAAAGAGCAAAGCCCTGGCATTGCCGAGGAAGCTCGCCTTTTCGTGCTCGCCGATCTCGCCGATGAATTCGACATTTGGGCTCTGGCGCACCATTGGCTCGATTACTGACGTCCAGTAGTCGCGGTCGGCGTCGTCGATCTTAGCTGCTATTTTCAGCTTCACGCCGGCACGTTTGGCAATCTCGATGGCTCGGTCAGGACGTTTCTCCGGCGAAATCCTGCCAAGGAAGGCCACGTAGTCGCCTACCGGATTTTCTGTGAACGGTAGTATGTCGCGCGGTAGCCCGTGATAGACTGTGCCTGCCCAGTTTACAGGCGGCATTGGCTTGCGCTGATCGTCGGAGATTGAAACCAGCGGTCGGTCGGGGAAGTAAGCATAGAACGGCCGCAGATCCGGAAGGTCAAGCCGCCCGTGGAGTGTCGTGAGCGCGGGAGCATTCAACTGCGCCAGCATGGGGTAATGCAGAAGGTCGATGTGGAAGTGCAGGATATCGAACTTGGGCGCCTGTCTGCGGACCTCTTCCAGCATCATCATGTGATGTGGCAATGGATCCTGTACCGCAGGATCAAGCCTCAGCGCGGTGGGAGAAGTGGCAACAAGTTCAGCCGAGGTGATCGAGTCACCGCTGGCAAAGAGTGTCACCTCATGGCCCTGCCGAACAAGCTCCTCGGTCAGGTATGATACAATCCGCTCAGTTCCCCCGTAAAGCTTGGGCGGAACACGTTCGGCGAGCGGAGCGATCTGGGCAATCTTCATGATGAACAACCTCCTTCAACAAGCAAGGTAGATCTAAACCCGCACCGGCCGTGTCTGAGGCACTGGTCGCTGTTGAATGCCACAGGGCTGGCGCGGCATGAGGAAGAAGAGATGCACGACATGTCGCGCCAAGGAGACAAAGACATATGCCTTCACCTGTTCAGCAGGACCAAGATGCCATGAAACTTGCCGGGATGCGGAAGCAGTTTTGATCTAGGAAAGCCGGTGCGAAGCATCAAGATGTTGATGCCTCGCCACCTGCCGACTGGCACCAGTCAACGCCGGCATAGGCCTCAGGCATGCGCTTGCTACTGTCTCGTAGGCAAGCTCGCGCTTGTTTCCCGACCATTCCTCCAGGAAATCGAGTGCATCTTCAAGAGTCGCGATCTCCTGAACATATCGGCCCTTGTCGAGAAAGATCGGTTGGTTGAACAGCATCATGCCATCACCTCCATTTCTTGAAGCGGCAAATCAACTGGATGAGTTATCTAGTAGATGGCGCCAGCCGGTGCGCCACAATCTGATCCGGTGCGGCCTCTTCCGGTCCTCTGGCCCGCCGTCAGACATCATTTGGCGATCAGGAGCAGGTGCCTCCCATCTCGGATGATCTCTAAAGCAAGAGTGGATGGCCGGGCAGCAATTGCTTTCTGCAGCGCCTCTACCGACACCACGCGGCTGCGGTTGACGCTTACTAGGATGTCTCCCTGCCGCAATCCGGCACGCTCTGCCGGGCTGCCTGGATCGATTCGTTCGATCATCAATCCGGCCCCGTCTGCCGCCGGGCTGAAGGTGACGCCGTCCAGCGGCGTCCCGGCTGCGTCTATGGAAGCCAGATTGTCAGCCGTTATGACAACTTCTATGGCAAGCTGCTCATCGCCGCGCCTCACAGATAGAACCACCTTGCTGTCCACGGGCATGAGGCCGATGTAATTTCTGAGATCCCGCGCACTTTGAATGTCGCGCCCGTCCACAGCAGTCACCACGTCTCCAGGTCGCAAGCCAGCCTGTTCGGCGGATGATCCAGCCTCAACATTCGCGACAAGTGCACCCCGCAATTCACTTACCTGCAGAGCCCCAGCAAGATCAGGTGTCAGGTCCTGAATGCCGATGCCCAGCCTGCCGCGCCTCACCTCCCCATGGGCTGCCAATTGCTGCATGACGGACACCGCAATATTGCTCGGAACAGCAAAACCGATCCCGACATTGGCGCCGGCCGGACTGATAATCGCCGTATTGATACCAACCAGCTTGCCATCCAAAGTCACCAAGGCTCCCCCCGAATTGCCCGGATTAATGGAGGCGTCCGTCTGAATGAAGTCCTCGTAGGATTCGATGTTGAGCCCGCCGCGCCCGAGGGCGCTGACAATGCCGGAGGTGACGGTCTGGCCAAGACCGAAGGGATTTCCGATTGCGACTACATAATCTCCGACCTTGAGGTTGTCTGAGTCTGCGATCGCGATGGCATTCAAATCGTCAGGTTCTATCCTCAAGAGAGCGATGTCGGTTTCCTCGTCACTGCCGATCAGTTCGGCTGTAAGCTGACGGCCATCCTTGAGCGTTACTGAGATTTCACTTCCACCGTCGATGACGTGGTGATTGGTGATAACATAACCTCTGGTGGCGTCGACGATGACGCCGGAGCCGGCGCTCATTTTTGCCTGCGATCGCTGTTCAGGCAGGCTGAAGAAGCGTCGAAAGTTTGGGTCAGCATATAGGGGATTGTCCTGGATCGGTGTCCGCGTCAGGACCGAGATGTTGACCACTGCCGGCGTCACATCTTCCAGCATTGGCGCGAGTGTCGGTAGGGACGTGGAAGACGATGGCGTCGCTCCCATCTGCGCAGCTACGCTGCCGGGCGTGAAGCCGGCGGTCGCTAAAGCGAGTGTCATTACGGCGGCAACCTTGCAAGCTCTTATGGACGTCAGCACCATCGTCTGCTCCTTAAATTCTCTCGCCAACCTTCTCCGTCGCAAGTTCAACAAACAGCTCCATATGCCAAGGAGTATCTGGCGGAACCCGATACGCCGGGCTTCCCTGTATTTGTTCGGCGGACCGCAGGTGCTGCCAGCTTTGCCGCGGGCATTCGTTCAGTCAGAAAAGGCGCCAGTTCGTGATCGCCGAACGCGCCGTTGGCGATCTCCTGCAAGGCGATCTCGGCGATACTTGTGCCGGCTGCCGTTACTCGTGGTTCTGCACCCGCATTCAGCGCGCGAGCGCGTGCTGCAGCAGCGACCGTCAGCACAAACGGGTTTGGCAGGACGTTCTGACACATGAAGACGACATGAGCATCCATGGCCCACCTCACGCAGCTTGTCGGCCGCCGGCGTTCTGGATGCAGCCGACCTGTCGCTCCAGTGAGAGCAGTGCCTGCTCGACCTCATCCAGGCGGGACGGGCGCCAATACTCCGGCATGCCCTCGTTTGTCGCCTGGTCGACGAGATACTCGGTCCAGGCCCAGTTCATCAGAATCGACCGCTTCTCCGACAAGGACAATGTCGGATCGTTGACCACTTGCATTGGCGAGGACCAAGTCTCCCGCCGCGCTGGCTCGCCGCCGTGATCAGCGTCATCCAGGGCCTGCCCGTAATCCTGCTGAAGGGAACCAAGCCCCAGCCGATCCAGAGTGGCATCGGTGAATGCCGCAGATGGTTTGTGTCCTCGGCGGGTCGCCTCTCCCTTTGCCCCGGCACGACACTTGTCACGTTTGCGTTGAACCACATAGGTCAGCCCATGCCGCTGCGCATAGCTGACAGCGGATCGGAGCGTTGGGAAGCTCAGCTCCAACTGTGGCAGTGGATCCGTGCATCCGGTATAGCCGATGAGAGGATCTAGGAACGGGCGGCTGCGATGCTCGAAGGCAAGCCGCCAGCCCTTGGTGAGGGCTGTTCCAGATGTCGCTACCGAGCGCGCGGGTTTATAGATGCGCGCCATTGCGTCGGCTGGAAAGATGGATCGAGTCGTGCTGCGCCGGCAATTATCATTCGAGTGGCCCAGCCCAGCGAATAGCTCAGTAGGGGTTGCGTACTGTCTTACGATTTTCTCCATGGTTCATCCCTCCCGCGATGGCGAAGGACCTGGACGGCCGCCTGATGTGCGGCCGCCCGCGCGGATTCAGTGCCTGATGGCGATGCGTTTCACCCTCGACTGCGCCTTCTCCGTCTTCGGCAGCACGACGGTCAGAACGCCATTCTTGAACTGAGCGTCGACCTTGTCCTCCTCGACGTCGTAGCCGACAGGAATTCTCCGCTCAAAGCGCCCATAATAGCGCTCGGAAAACTGCCTTTCCTTGTCGTCGGTTTCCGAGCGCTTCTCGCCTCTCAGTGTCAGGACACCGTCATTGAGCAGGACCTCTATGTCCTTCTCGTCCAGGCCGGGCACTTCGGCCGTCACCCTGATCTCCTTGTCGTGGTCAGAGATCTCGACGCTCGGCCATCCCTTACCGAAACCAGCACCGCCAGTCAGTGAGGGAAGGCCTCCACCGAAGCCGCGGAAGACGTCGTCGAACAGCCGGTTAACCTCTCTGTGCAGGGAGAGGAATGGATCGCGGTCGTCGTTGAAGACAGTGGGTGCGGATTGGCCGTTGTTGCGGCCCCAGGGGATCAAATCGCGGATGGTCACAAGTTCCTCCTTTCTGTTCCTTCAACCCAGACGCCAGCCCTGGCGCCGGGTCTAACCCGGCGCCTGCCGTCGTCTCTGATGTTGTTGGTTCAGGCTGCGACCTTGTCGCCTTCGATCTGCTTCGTGTCGTTCCCAGGAAGAGCCAGATCGCTCTTGATCTCGATTAGGCGAGGCTTCATTTCTTCGGGAACCTCACGCTTGAGATCGACCGTCAGCAGGCCATCGGCGAGGTTGGCACCTGTCACCTTAACATGGTCAGCGAGCTCAAAGCGACGTTGGAACGACCGTCCCGCGATCCCGCGGTGCAGATATTCGCCGCCCTGGTCGTTCGCCTTCTGGCCCGACACAAGGAGCATGTTCTGCTCCTGTGTGATGCTCAACTCCCCCTGGGAGAAGCCGGCGACCGCCATGGTGATGCGGTAGTCGTCATCGCCGGTTTTGACGATGTCATAGGGCGGCCAGTTGTCGATCGTTTCGATACGGCTTGCCGCTTCGAGAGCACCGAGCAGCCGGTCGAAGCCGACGCTCGACCGGAACAGGGGAGAGAAGTCAAAAGTCGTGGTTCTCATAGCCACATCCTCCTTTGAAGCAACATGGATACAAGACAAGCGCCAAGTCTGAAGCGTCCTCGACGCCAGCTTAGCATTGCCAGATCACTATCGTGCATCCGGCTGAAATTAATCTAGTAACGCCGTTTTTTTCGTTCAAGGGTGCCGCGTCAGGCCGGTGTGAAAGGGCTGCGTTTCGTCCGCACAGCCAATTCCTTTTATTGGTCACAAGTGGGCTCCGCGTCTAAGTTCGTACATGGAACGCCTCCCAACAACGAGAGCGCCCCATGCTACCAAGCATCTCTCAGACAACAGACCGGCTATAGAGCGCGTGACACGACGCTATTTCCCAGGCCCTCTGATACCCTGCTTCACTTCTGTCGCGAGCCTCAGTCGAATGGTATGTCAGAGACGCAAATCCGGTCCTCGGAAACAGACAGGAAGCCGAACTCCATCTGGGACGATCTGGATCTAAAATCGGCAGCAGGTGACGTAGCAATCGGTGATGCGGATGCTGCCGGACGACCCGCAGTTGACGAATCCGAAGTCGAGGTCTCTCCGCCGAAAGCAGATCGTATACTGCCGACATTGACGATAAACGCCATGTCCGATGTGTCCGCGACGTCAAGTCGGCGCGGCAGGTTCACATTACACATACGGCTGAAACCTCTACTAGCGCACTTTTTTCCGTTCCAAGGCTCCGGTATAGCCGGTTGGTGGCAGGCTGAGGCCGAGGATTATTCTAGCCACGGAGGCAGGCGGTGCTGGCAAGCTCCGATATAGATGTTGGCAGCCTCAGCCAGGCTACAATCGCCGTACTAGACCTGCCAGCCGTCACTGACCCGGCTTCACTGCCGCTCGCAGCGCCTCCGCCAATGCCCGCACCCCGGGGCTTGCTCCCACAGGGTCACGAAAAATCAGAAATAGTTCAACCGATCTTTGCGCACGTTCCGCCATTGGCAGTTCCTTCAAGGTGCCGGCCCTGAGATCCTCCTCGATGAGAGTCTCGGCGAACCAGCTGAACCCCAGCCCGCGCCGCGCAGCCTCGATTGATGTCGACGTCTGGGAGAACACGATCCTGTTTTGTGATACGTGCCAGGCGCCTTGGTCGGCCCGGCGTTCGCCGCTGTCACGAATAATCAGATGATGGTGATCTCGAAGGTCATGCAACGTCACTTGATCAAGCTTGTGGAGGGGATGCCCTGGCGCCGCGACCGGGAGAAATGATACGCGCATGATTGGCTCGCCGAGGAAGCCGTCGGGAACTTCAGGCGCGATTGCCAGATCGACTTTCCCATCTTCAAGCAGCCCCCTGAAGCCAGATACCACCGTTTCATAGATTTCGACGCGCGCCGTTTGCCGTTCTTGGGCGTGACGCTGGATGGCCTCTATGAGGATGGTGGGGGGAAACATGATGTCTGCCGCCAGGCGCAGCTCGGCCTCGTGACCAAGAGCCATTTGGGCAGCGGCTTTCTCCAGGCGGCTTGCCTCAGACAAGAGGTATCTGGCGCGCAGATACAATGCCTTGCCTTCGGCCGTCAGCATGGCCTTCCTCCCATGGATCTGGAAGATCTGGACGCCGGTCCGCTCTTCGATCTGCGCCACCGCATAGCTGACGGAGGACTGGCTTTTGCCAAGCGCCTCTGCGGCCAAGGCGTAGCTGCCAGCATCAACGACGCCAACAAGAGCACGCCATTGCTCGAGCGTAATTAGAAGCATCGAGCCATCCGATGGTTTTCCTCTAAAAAATGCGCTTTTTTATCTGTTCGTCTGATCTATCCTCACCTCAGCCCGAATGAAAGGGCAACGAAGTTAGAAAGAGATTGCCACTCAGATCGCGCGGCAGATGCACGTCTGCGCCGGTAGTGCAGGTCCATGACAATGACAGCTCGGCGTGCCGGCGTTGCGACTGCACGGGCGTGTTGCAGTACCTATGATGAAGGAGAAGGATCATGTCAGACAAGCCAATCCACCTCGCCATTCTCGTGGGCAGCAATCGCGAGGGTCGGCTCGCGCCCACCGTCACGGAATGGTTCATTGAGCAGATTCCATCGGACGACAGCTTCTCGGTTGATGTTATTGATCTGGCGAAGGTTGAGTTGCCGGTGGTCATTTCGGACACGCCAGGTCCAGAAGCTGTCGCGTTCTGCCAGCGTCTTGCCGATGCCGATGCCTTTGTCTTCGTTGTGCCGGAATACAATCACAGCTTCCCTGCCATTCTCAAGCACGCCATCGATTTTGGTTATCAGGAATGGCAGGCCAAACCGGTGGGGTTCGTCTCCTACGGCGGGTTTGGGGCAGGCCTTCGCGCGGTAGAGCACCTGCGGGGCGTAATGGCGGAGCTGCATACGGTGACGATGCGCGACACCGTCAGCTTCCGGAACGCATGGGACGTCTTCGATGATCATGGACGGCCGATTGACCCTGCAAGTTGTGCAGGGGCCGCTACTGCAATGCTGCATCAGTTGAAGTGGTGGGCCACGGCCTTGCGTCGGGCGCGTGCCGCCGAACCGTATACCGCAGCGCCAAGCAAGAATGAGAGAGGCGAGCTGGACGCCGCCGCGTAAACGCTGGTCGCAACTTCGCGCCCAGTCGGTACACGCCCTTGTTTGGTCGGAGACCTTGACATGTCTATTGCGCATCATCTTGAAGAGGCCCGGACGACACCGGTAGGTTGGCCCACCGTGCTTGTCATCGCGGGGGCAGGTGCCATTTCCGCGTTGCAAGTGGGAAAGGCACCGATTGCGTTGGGCCTCGTCCAAAGCGACCTGGAGGTCGACCTTGTTGTCGCATCCTGGGTCATCTCTGCCTTTTCGATAGTTGGGGCCATTTTTGGCACGCCCATCGGACTAGCGGTCGACCGGCTTGGTGCCAAACAAATGGTCCTGGGAGGGCTTCTGATGCAGGCGCTGGGGTCCGGCCTCGGCGCCACGGCCGGCGGCGCCGGAGATCTGATCCTGTGGCGGGTTTTGGAGGGACTTGGCTTTGTTTCAGTGGTGGTGGCCGCGCCCACATTGATCTTCGCCATTCCTTCCCCGAGGCTACGCGAACGGGCGATTGCCATCTGGGCGACCGTCATGCCCGTCGGAATGGCGCTAGCCATGCTTTGCGCGCCGCTGCTGAGCTATTTCGACTGGCGCGGGTTTTGGATGCTTAACGCCGCGCTTCTGCTTAGCTACGGCTTGCTCTCCGTTGCCTCGATTCCGGCGATAACAATTGGGACGCAGGACCAGCCTGTCAAGGAGCAGCTGACACAGGTTGCTGGTGCGCCTGGGCCTTGGGTTCTAGCTGCCCTTTTCGCGGCCTTCTCTACCGCCTTCTTTGCGATCTTTGGCTTCTTGCCAACGCTGCTGCAAGAGCAGGTTGGTCTCAGCCGAAACCTCGCTGGGATCGTTACCGCCATCTCGATAGCGGCTGGTGGGATCGGCAATCTCGTCTCCGGCTTCCTGCTTTCAACGTGGAGACGTCCGACCCTTGTTTTAATGGCAGGATTCGTTGCTATGATGGGGTTTGGCTATGGCATCCTGGCAGCCGGTATGGGGTGGCAGTTCGTCGTCAGCTTCTCAATTCTGTTCTCCTTCATGGCCGGGTTAGTCCCAGTCGTGCTGATGACTTGCCTGCCAATGCTGGCACCTCGGCCGGATCTGGTTGGAGCGACCTTAGGCCTTGCTATGCAGGGCAACAATCTGGGGATGCTTGCTGGGCCGGCAGTGGCTGGTGCGCTCGCCCCCAGCCTCGGCTGGGGAAGCGTTGCGCTTTCCGTCGCTGCCGTCCTGGCGGCCGCGACAGCGCTGGGTCGGGCTTGGCTACCGGCTAGGACGTAAGCTGTTAGGTGCCTCCGCCGGGCCTCTGAAGAGGTGCGGTCCGGGGCGGGCACAGCGCCGTGCGCAGTTGGGTTCTGCCAGCGGAACCGTCACGCCGCCAGCATCGGTGACCGAGAGCAAGGGCAGTTTGGAATCTGCTGGCATGGGGTGTTTCCCTGCCGACGATGAAGTCCGCCTTCAATTTGATGCACGAGGATGTTGCGACTCCATCGGTGTTCTACTGCCTGGCGCGCGTACCAGAGACGCTCCTCAGAGTCCTTCAGCATCTCGATGAGCTTGACGTTATCGCCCCAGGGCAAATGTGCAACAAGCTGTTGCACGATTTCCTCGTTTGGGAATGCTTCAGCAAAGGCACGCATATATTTGAGGTTTCGAGGGCGGAAAGGCCAGTCATTTCCGGAAAATCGCGCCCGAGGTCTGCTGCCAGCCGATCGATCACGCGGGCTCCCCAACCTTCCGCCGTCTGGCGGGCGAGGATGTCGCGGCCGACGCTCCAATAGAGCATGATCAGTTCTTGGTTGACAGCAACGGCCGCCTTGAGCCGAGCCGCTCGGATTCTTTCCTTGAGCTCTGCAAGTAGGGATACATAACTACCATCTGGTGGTTCGAAATCCCATCAAGTGCAAAACCATCGTGGAATCGGCAGAATTTTTGGGGCGAGGTCGCGCCAGATCGACCCTTGGTTTATTCGTACAACAGGATGGCACCATAGTCGGTGGCACCATGCAGGAGATGGATGAAGACTACCGTTTCGGACTCGACGCGGTAGAAGATCAGGTCCTTGCCATGAACGCGCTGACGAATACCATGGTGCTCCAAGCGGGAACGGAGGCGAAGCTGTTCAGAGCATTGGGGAGACCCTCGCACTTGCTCCGCCTCTGAGACGGATGACAGGCCCGTCGGGGATCGTCTTCAGCGATAATCGGATCTGAACAGGTCGCTTTCCGCCTCGGTTAAAACTCAAGGATCATGCAGATTTTTCGGCCTTGTTCGCCATCACACGGTATTTGGCGTCGAGACGATCGAACACATCGCACGCCAGCTTCGTTCGTCCAGCGTCCGCATCTGCAATGCCGCGCATGATGGAAGCATCCAGCGCGACAAGCCGGGTCTCGCGGTCCTGGATCAGTCGCACACCTTCGCGTAGGACTTTGCTTTTCGAGCCATAGCGACCTGTATCGACGAGTTGCTGGATGTAGCTTTCGAGCTGTTTTCCTAGATCGGCGCTGATCATGCGGTTCTCCATTTGACGTGATGGAGAAAGATAGGCTCTTTATCAACTATTATCAAAAGCGACCAGACTCTTCCCCGCGGCGGGCCGCCGCTTAAAGGTAGCGCAACTGCTGGGTTCTCGGTTCGATTCAGATCAAGGCAGAGCCGACCGGCATTAGGTTCCGCAGAGAGTGAGCCAAGCGACCCCACCGAAGCAGAACGGGGTCGCGACCAGTGCTGCAGCCCACACATAGGCGGAGAGTTCACGAAAGAAGCCGGAGGTCGTCTCGTTCTGCAGATCCCGCCCGGCAAGCCGCTTGTGTTTCAAGAACAGCAGCAGCATCGCTGTCGTTGCGACTGCAACCAACAGGCTGAGAACCACGCGCAAAAGGGTGGGGTCGGAAGCAACCGCTGCTAGATTGTCACCGGAGAAATGACATCCAGTTGCCTGCGCAGCGTACAGCAGAACGAAGATGATGCTCCACATCAGAAAGCCCGCGATGAGTGAGATGAGCGGCGGGATGTTCATGGCGAGAATCCGCTGGCGAGGCTGCCGAGTAGCACAGGGGACAACAATGACATGATGCCGATCGCAGCCGAGTATCCCTGCCAGAGCTTTGATATGCGCAGATCCAGATTTCGTCGCGCTGACACGTAGCCGCAGTGAACACGCCATACGCCGTAGCCAGCTAGAACGACGCCCACCCCGCAATGAAGTGCTGCATAGGCGAAAACAACGAGAAGAGTAGCTGCCACCGCATGCTCGGTGGGATCCGTAAGACCAGTGAATGAGAGCCAGACGAAGCCTATGGCGCTAATAGCTTGAGCAAAAGCGCAGATGAGGAGATAGCGAGAAGCGTGTGGTCCTGCGGAAGCTGCTCTATAGGATGTCAGCGCTGAAGCCAACAGCATCGCGGCGATGCCTATGGAAGGTGCAAGTGCAAGTTCGACCTTGTCTGCGGGCGGCCAGTTTGGTGCCGAAACCCAGAGGAAAAGACCTCCGAAGATAAGGGAGGTATAGGCCGTAGCGTCTGCAACGATCGCAAGGACCACACCCCACCAGGACGGTGGGCGCTCGACTTCAAGATGCGGTGGCAGTTCTAAGCTGTTGCCTATGGGCAAGCTATGAATGTCACGTGTCTCGGCCGTGTCTGGTGTCCAGAACAGGAAGAGGATGACAACGACGGTGAAAGCGATCGGTACCAGCCAATACAGTTTCAGCAGCAATAAAACGAAAACGCTGCCGGTAGCGATAGCCGTCCATAGCGGAAGATAGCTCTGGCGAGGGAAGCGAACCACGTGTTCCGGTTCGCCGGAGACGATATCAACTGCAAGGAGTTCCATGCGGTCGTCGCGCAGAAATCCGAGATAACCATCGCCCGCGGCGAGCTGCGCTCCCAGAGTGTGGGGATCGAGTTGATCTGCACGCCGGTCGACCGAAGGCAGCGATGCGAAATTATAGGATGCCGGCGGTGTCGGCATGGCCCATTCCAGGGTCCCGGCTTTCCATGGATTTCGATGATATCGCCGCCCGAACCGGAAGAGCAAAATGAAATCCAGGGCCAGCAATGCGAAGCCCGCCGCCATGACGAAACTTCCGATCGACGAGATGAAGTTCAGCGTCTCCCATCCCGCCTCGCTTGGATACTCGAAAATCCGCCTCGGCATTCCGCGCAGGCCGGTAAGGTGCATCATGAAGAAGGTAACATTGAAGCCGACGAAGATCATCCAGAACGAGGCCTGCGACAGGTGCTGGACCGGTTGCCGTCCGGTAATGTGAGGGAGCCAGTAATAGGCTGCAGCCATCATCGGAAACACGAAACCGCCGACTAGGACATAGTGAAGATGCGCAACAACGAAATGCGTGTCGTGGGCCTGCCAGTCAAACGGGACCATAGCCAGCATCACCCCGGTCAAGCCTCCGATAACGAAGACGAAGAAGAAGCCGAAGATATGCAGCATCGGAATGCTGAACCGAGGCCTTCCGTGGCTGATGGTCGCAAGCCAGGCAAAGATCTGGATCGCCGTGGGAACCGCCACCAGGGCGCTTGCCGCTGAAAAGAAGGATAGCGCCACATGCGGAATTCCCGTCGTGTACATGTGGTGGACCCAAAGCCCGAACGAGAGGAAGGCCATGGACACAAGCGCCGCGATGATGATGCGGTACCCGGCCAGCGGCGTGCCCGCAAAAACCGGCAGGATAGTGGATATGGCCCCCGCGGCCGGCAAGAAGATGATGTAGACCTCGGGATGGCCGAACAGCCAGAAGAGATGCTGCCATAATAGCGGGTCGCCCCCGCGCGAAGGGTCGAAAAAGGGGAGGTCGAAGGCTCGTTCGAGTTCCAGAAGGACGGACCCGAGAATGAGTGGCGGGAAGCCGATCAGCATCATCGTGGCAACCACCAGCATGTACCACGCGAAGATCGGCATCCTGTCCAAGGACATTCCGGCTGCCCTGAGCTTGAGGATCGTCACGATGATCTCGATCGCAGCGGACAGTGCCGAGATCTCGACGAAGGTTATGCCGAGCAGCCAGACGTCGGAATTGATGCCAGGCGCATAGGTCGCAGACGAAAGCGGCGTGTACATGAACCAGCCGCTATCGGGTGCAACCCCGGCAACCAGGGCAGCGATCAGGATGGACCCGCCGAAAAGGTAACACCAGTAGCCGTAGGCGGACATTCGAGGGAAGGCGAGGTCACGCGTTCCGAGTAGCTTCGGCAGCAGATAGATCGTCAGCCCCTCGAAGAAGGGTATGGCGAACAGGAACATCATGATGGAGCCGTGCATGGTGAAGACCTGAGCGTATTGCTCGGCATTCATGAACACGCTTTCCGACGACGCGAGCTGCACCCGGATCAGCATCGCCAGCAAGCCGCCGATCCCGAAGAAGATCAGAGCCGTCAACATGAAGCGCTTGCCGACAACGTTGTGGTTGATCGTCGCCAGCCTGCGCCAACCGGGCTTTGTGCCCCACACCGCCTCGAGAGCGTGGTGGAGCGCCACCGGAGATAGCCTTTCCTTGCGAAGCTCGGTCATCGTCGCTCCTCGTGTTCGGACGCCGCTAAGGAAGAGGCATCTTCGAAGGCCTCGACTTCGAAACGCATGCTCGCATGCCCGGTGCCGCAATATTCTGAGCACACGCCTCGGTAACGGCCGGGGCGGTCAGCCCGCAGCCTCAGGTGGTTCACGTGGCCCGGTACGGCATCCATCTTGCCGCCCAGACGGGGGATCCAGAAGCTGTGGATGACGTCGCCGCTGGTCACGGCGATCTCGACGGTGCGGGCTGCGGGAATATGCAGTACGTCTTGTGTTGGAGCTTTTTCCGGTGCGTCCGGATAGGAGAACCGCCACGACCACATCGTGCCATGAGCCTGGACACGGTAGATATCACCTGGTTGCGGGCCTCCTCCCCGCAGCAGGTATTCGCCTTGCCAGAAGGCAAAGAAGGTTAGCAGGACAAGAAGGGGTAGCGGCAACGCAATCCCGCCATAGATGATCCATTGGCGTGGTGTTACTCCCCTTCCGAAATGGGGAATGAATACTGTCGCAAGGAACAGTCCGACGACCAGCAGGAAAAAAACGGCCGCAACTGCGAGCATCACCCACCATAGGGTGGCTATGGAGGCCGCTGAGGGACCAGCAGGGTCCAAGGCAGAAAGATCGCCACTGCATCCTGCAAGCATGCATAGACTGACCGTTCCGATGAGCATTGGGAACAAGCGATGCGGGAGAGGAATTGTCCGCCAAAGAGGAGCGTCGCAATGGAAGAGACGAGTGACAGTGCCAACCCGGTGATCTCCAAGATCCAGGAGAAGGACGCGAGTTCGGCGGTGGCCGTCGCCGGTCATCCTCTGCATGCCATGACCGTTCATTTTCCGATTGCACTTGTCTTCGTCACGCTTGGCGTCGATGTCTTTTACTGGTGGTCGGCCGACCCATTCTGGTTGCGCGTAGGTGTTTGGTCTTCTGGTGGCGCCTTCTTTCTGGGCCTGGCGGCTGGCGTCGTGGGAACAGTCGAATTGCTTGCCGTCGCGGGCATACGTGAACGGGTGGCAAGTTGGGCACACGCCATCGCTGCCGTGACTTTGATCGCGATATGCGGCCTCAACTGGGGGATGAGGGTAACGGAAGCCGCCAATGTGTTGCCCCATGGATTGCTCGTTTCGGTGATGGCGGCTGTCATAACCGGGATGGCCGGATGGCACGGCGGCAAGCTCATCTTCGATCACGGCATTGGCCTCATGGTATCATCCAGGGACTGAGGTCCTGAAGCAGACGCCGTAAGCCACCCGGCTCCATGAGGATCTCGGGGACGGCAACGTCGATCGGCGGCTTGGCCAGGACAACCAGCAGAATAACGAGGCTCACTGCGCAGGCGATGATGGTCGTCACGATGAACCGCCAAACCGGATAGATCTCGCCTTCTCTGAACAGGCGAATGATGACGAGGCCGGTGAGGACGTGCAGGATGACCAGAAGCCCGACGAAAAAGAGCTTGATGGAGAACCAGCCAGCGAAGGTTTCTCTTCCGAAGATTAGCAGTGTGCCGCTGATGACCGCAAGAAAGGCGGCAGGGGATATGATCGAGACATAGGCAAACCGCACCATCATCTGCAGGCGATAAAGAGACTCCTTGTCCTGAACATATGCTCGCTGAACATAGAGGCCCGGAAGGCTGATGATGCCTCCCACCCAGATGGCGATGGCTGCGATATGTAGGACTTTCAGGGCTAGGATCACGCTGAGTTCCCGTTCAGGGCAGTACCGAATACTCCTGTGTCCGCTATCTTCGAGCTGCCTCCTGCCGGTAGAGCTGCAGCACTTTCCGGATGTTTCATCAATTTTCTGGCTCCCCTACTTCCAATGTCCATCTAGGGCAGGACACGGTGGGAGCCAGTAGATGGCCCACAACAAGCCGTGAACGTCGCGGCTATTCAATCACTGCGCAAGCCAGCCGATCACCTGCATCTCCTGAAGGTTGGCTTTCGTAGTCATCGCCCATTGCATGCACCATAAGCGCGCGTCCCCTGATGCCAGTCTCGCCGTCGTCTAGCGACACCATGTGGTTGAAGATTTCAGCGCGCAATGCACCATCTGAACCGACATACTGATTGGGCATGTCGCCAGCATGGGGTCCATTGGCAGACTTGTAGCCGTGCTCCCTGGAGCCTGGATTGAAGTGTCCGCCTGCGGATTCATGGTTGGTTGCGTGGTCGCAGCTTCCGGTCTCATGAACATGGAAGGCGACCCACTGGTTGGCGGGCAGGCCAGTGACTTCCAGCCGGATCAGGACACCGCCGGCAGTCATACCGGCCAACTCTGCATTGCCATTCGCCTGTCCGTCCGCATTTACGAAACTTGCAGAGGCTGTTGCTGCATCCTGCGCATTGGCGGCGCCGCTGATCGCCAGGACTGCAATTGTCGTGGCCAATATCTGGCGTATCATCTAACTTCCTCCGTTGGTGTTGGTCAGTCTAATCCTTCAGTGCTTCACGCAGATCCGCCACCTGGTCTGCGGTGACGGCACCTGCCTGATTTCCCCAGCTTGAACGAATGTAACTGACGACGGCAGCTATCTGTTCGTCCGTCAGTTTCCAATCGAAGGCTGGCATCGAAAGTGGCGAGGGGTGAGTCTTGGTCGGCACGGAACGGGCGCCTTCCAGGATCACGCGGATTACCGTGGTCGCATCTTCATTGTTAACCTTGCCTGAGCCGGCCAACGGAGCGAAAAAGCGTGGTATGCCCGAGCCATCCGAGGTATGGCAGGCGCTGCAGTTGTCGAAGTAGATGGCTTCACCAGCGGTGACGACGACCTCGTCTGGTGCATCCGCTTCCTTGCGTTCACCGTCACCCTCCCGGTCTTTCAGATAGATCGCAATGGCTCTTAGGTCGCGGTCCGTCATGTGTTGCGTGGAAAGTTCGATGACCTCTGCCATCGTAGAGAAGGCCGCCGTGTGTCGGTTCCTTCCGGCCCGGAGAAACTCGACGATGTCGTCCTCAGACCAATCCGCTAACGCGCCATTCCTCCCGGCGCGAATGCTTGGCGCCGACCAGTTCTCCAGAACACCGCCCTGCAGGTTCTGGTCCTTCTTGTCCGCACCGGCAAGGTTTTTCGGCGTGTGGCAACCGGCGCAATGGCCGGGACCTTCCACAAGATAGGCGCCTCGGTTCCACTCGGGACTTTTGTCGGGATTCTCCTGGTACTCGCCGGGCTCGAAGAACATCCATTTCCATCCCAGAAGCGCCATGCGCTGGTTGAGCGGGAACGGCAGGTCGTTTTCCGGTTTCTCCCGCCGAACACGGGGAATGGTGGCGAGGTAATCGTATATGGCGTCGACCTCTGCTCGAGGCATCTTTGTGAAGTGCGGGTAGGGGAAGGCGGGGTAAAGGTGAGAACCGTCGCGGCCGACGCCGTTATGCATGGCTTGCCAGAAATCGTCCTTTGACCATTCCCCGAGCCCAGTCTCGGCCTCGAAGGTTATGTTGGGCGTGTAGATCGTGCCAAACGGCGTTTCCAACCCCCGGCCTCCTGAGAAAGGAGCCTCGCCGGGAATGGTGTGACAACCCTGGCAGTTCCCCGTGGCGACTGCATAGCGTCCTCGTTCGACCTGCGCGAACGAGTTCTCCTGCGCATGACCGGAGGAAGATGCTGGAGCAATCGTCAACACAAGCGTTGCGGCAATGGCGAAAGGCGTCTTGGTCATGCCTGCACCATCGGGCCTGGACTGCGAAGGTACTGGTTGCGGATCGCATCGGCTGCCCAATAGGTGAGGGCAGCTACCGTGCCTGTCGGATTGTAACCTGCATTTTGAGGGAAGACCCCGGCCCCCATGACGAACAGGTTCGGCACGTCCCAGCTTTGTAGGTAGCGGTTGACGACGCTGTTCGAGGGGTTGCTGCCCATGATCGTGCCGCCAGTATTGTGGGTCGTCTGGTAGGGCATGGAATCGTAGGGGCCGTCGCGGGTGTTGAGCTTGATCTCCCGCCCACCCATACGCTCTGCGATCTCCTTCACGCGCTCTGTCAGAAAGGCGCTCATCTTGAGGTCATTCGGGGTGAAGTCATAGGTCATCCGCATCAGCGGTCGTCCATAGGCGTCCGTGTAGGTGGGATCGAGATCGAGATAGTTGTTGGCATAGGCCATGGAGGCGCCATGCGCCCCCACGCTCGTCGACTTCAGAAAGTTCTCCTTGACCGCCTTCTTCCAGGCCGATCCCCAATTCGCCGTCCCCTCGGGTGTAGGGTGCGTTTCAATCGGACGCGCATTTGTGGTCCAGTTGGCAATGTAGCCGCCGCCGATGAAGTCCAATCCTGTGTGATCGAAGTTGTCGCCATTGAAGTCATCGACGCACATGCCGAGCGCGCCTGCTCCAGCGAACTCGTTGGTGTATTTGTCTTCGTAGAAGACGTCTGCCGACGACATCACCTGGTAGCAATAGTTCTTGCCGACGAGACCTTCTCCGGTGGCGGGATTATAGATCTCCCCAATGCCGGACAGCATCATCAGATGCGTGTTCCAGAGTTGGTAGGCGCATAGGATAACAAGTTCGGCGGGCTGTTCGTATTCGTTTCCCTGGGTATCGACATGGATGACGCCTGTCGCGCGGCGGCCCGACTTGTCGAGCTTCACCCGCAGAACCTCATTGTGTGTTTTCAGCTTGAAGTTCGGCTTCGTCATCAAGACGGGCAGGATCGTGGTTTGTGGCGAGGCCTTGGAATAGTTGCCACAGCCGTACTTTTCACAGAACCCGCAATAGGAGCAGGGGCCGAGCTGACAGCCCAGCGGGTTCGTATAAGGCTGGCTCATGTTGGCGGAAGGGCCGGGGAAGGGACTAAGACCGAGTTCGCGCGTAGCGCGTTCAAACTGATGCTGCGAGAAGGTCATGTGCATCGGCGGATTGGGATATTCCGAGCTGCGCGAACCTTCGAACGGATTACCGCCTGCTTGGATCTTGCCCCGAATGTTGCCCGCCTTGCCGCCGATGCCGCAGAGCTTGTCGAACCGGTCGAAATGCGGCTCCAGTTCGTCATAGGTCACGCCATAGTCTTGCACCGTCATGCCATCTGGCAGGGGACCGTATCGCTCCGTATTGTGGCTGGCGGCGACAAAATCGCTGGGCAGGAAACGCCATGTCTGCCCGTTCCAGTGGACGCCTGCTCCACCCACGCCCTCGCCAGGCAGGAAGGAGCCCCAGCGGCGCATCGGCAGTGCTACCTGGCCCCGGTTATTGCGGAAGGTCAGCGTATTGCGCGAATTGTTGGCAAACATCTCCTTGCGCCAGTACCAGCGCAGTTCGTCCGGAGCGAGGGTGGGAGGAAAGTCCGTGGGCGTGTCCCGCCATGCGCCACGCTCGATCGCAAGGACTTCAAGTCCCTCATCCGTTAGTTCCTGCGCCAGAATGGCGGCCGTCCAGCCGAAACCAACGAGTACAACATCAACTGGGGGCAGCTTCCGCGCCATGTGATCCTCCGTCTAGCCTGCCGCACGGGTCGGGTCAGGCGGGGTTCCAGCCCGGCCTGCCCTTCAGGCTGACCGGCTCAAGCTCTATTCGTGCTCCATTGTGGTCGAGAAAATCCCGGTAGTCGTAGCGTGCACCGGGGAAGCCGACGAGCTTCCAGCCGACCATGTCGCGATTGCCACCGTAGATAGGGTCGCAAAAGAACCCCTCGATCGCATTGTCCAGAACAAGATCGAAGAAGGTCTGGGCGGAGACACCGTCCAGTTCAAGCTCGCCATCTTCCATTCTCTTGAGAATGTCGTCCTGCTCACTCTCCGACAGATCGGCGAATGGCCGGTTGTCGTACGCGTCACGACAGTGTGCGTCGAGTGCTTCAATCGTTCTACGGTAAAGTGCCGCCGGAGGATGCTCAGCCTGATAGCCTTGGCCGTCGAAGCCCTTTTGGAAAGGTCCTTGCATGTACCAGCGTTCGCCGCGTCCATAAAAGCCGGCCATCTGACTGTCGATGAAGTCCACAACGCCAGCTTCGCGAGCGCCAGGACCACTCTCGTCTGATGGGATCAAACGAGCGGTTATTGCATCGACACAACGCCGCTCTGCCTGAGTGAAGAACCGTTGGTCGGGATAGGCGGGTGGCAATTCCGCTCGACCGGCCGTCCAAGGAACTTCATCCGAAGTCGACCGTGCAAGAACCGACGGAACGGTCATGGCGGTCGTTGCCGTCATCATGCCGAAGAGAAAACGTCTGCGTGTTGGTTGCTTGCTCGCCACGACCCCCTCCTTTGTAGGACTGAACGGGGAGAGGCATCGTAGGTTCCAGCCTATGACCTGCCGCGTTGACGTGAAATCAGACGGGACAATATCTGATGGCGGGCGCTGACCCGTCGATAGCACCCATACGACCGGGCCAAAGGCGGTTCTGCCATAACAGAGATCGACGATGAGAGCCTTCAAAGCCAAACCGAAGACATAGATCAACAATACGTGAGAAAGATGGGCCGGAGCGTGCTGAACCAGCGACAAGTACTTGAGAACTTCCGACGCTTGCCTTCCATAAGTCTCGGAAATGCTGCTAGAGGCGGATGTTATTCAGGCTGCGGCCTGTGGAGGCCGCAGCGCTTTCGTCCCCTTAAGGGGCGTTCAAGCCTTAACGAAGGCGAGGAGGTCTTCGTTCAGCACATCCGCATTCACGGTCAGCATGCCGTGCGAGAAGCCGGGATAGGTCTTGAGCTGGCCCTTCTTCAGGAGCTTGACCGACTTGTAGGCTGAGTCCGCGATCGGAACGATTTGGTCGTCCTCACCATGCAGGACGAGCGTTGGCACGGTGATCGCCTTCAGGTCTTCCGTCTGGTCGGTTTCGGAGAAGGCCTTGATGCCATCATAATGTGCCTTTGCGCCGCCCATCATGCCCTGCCGCCACCAGTTCTGGATCACGCCTTCCTGCACTGTGGTGCCGTCACGATTGAAGCCGTAGAACGGACCCGCCGGGACGTCGCGGAAGAATTGGGCACGGTTGCCGGCAAGGGCCGAGCGGAAGCCGTCGAAGACATCCATCGGCAGGCCTTCCGGATTGGCATCCGTCTTCAGCATCAGCGGCGGGACGGCCGAGACCAGCACCGCCTTAGCAACTCGTCCTGCCGGCTGCCCGTGTTTTGCCACGTAACGTGCAACTTCACCGCCGCCGGTCGAATGGCCGATATGCACGGCATTCTTAAGGTCCAGTGCTTCTACGACCGTAAAGGCGTCAGCGGCATAATGGTCCATGTCGTGACCGTCGGCCACCTGGGCGGATCGCCCATGGCCACGGCGGTCATGGGCAACGACGCGATACCCCTTGGCGAGAAAGAACAGCATCTGGGCATCCCAGTCGTCAGAAGAAAGCGGCCAGCCGTGGTGGAAGACGATCGGCTGCGCGTCCTTCGGGCCCCAGTCCTTGTAGAAGAGTTCGACGCCGTCCTTGGTGGTAACAAAGCTGTTGGTCATGTCAGGGTTTTCCTTTGGCTTGTTCAGGGTGAAGTTCATGGCTTGTGCGGATAGGTTTAACACCGCGAGCGACATAGCTGCGCCACCACCGATCAGAAGGCCTCGGCGGGTCGCCTGAAGAGCTCGCACTTCTGAAGTCGATGTCATGTTCAATTCCCTTCGTAGATGGTGCAGCGCCTCATTGCGTTGTCATGGACAAAAATAGAAATACCCGACATAAAGATCGGGTGGCAAAACTGACATAAAACATGCTGAAAGTGACACAATGGCCAAAGCCGTGGAGATTGCCTCCGAAGTTGGATTGCTGATCTATCCGGGGTGCCAGCTGTCGGCCATTTACGGGCTGACGGATCTTTTTCGCATCGCCAGCGAGTGGTCTCCGCAGGATGCCGATCCCAAGCGGGTCATTCGGGTTTCTCATTGGCAGGAGCTTGAGACGGGAATGTCATGTGTGTGGGACAGTCATCCTGAACGTCCCCACCACCTTGGCTTTGCCATCGCGCCCCCGAGCATCATCATGCCAGCGCAGATGCCGCCGATGCCGGCTGCTGCAGCCTGGATGGCCGAGGTCCATGCGCAAGGCGCGACGGTGTGCTCGATCTGTGCAGGTGCTTTTGTTTTGGCAGAGACCGGTTTGATCAACGGCCGCAGGGCGACGACCCATTGGGCCTTCAGCGACGAACTTGCCGCGCGCTACCCTGAAATAGAGCTGGCTGCGGAAAACTTGGTCATTGACGATGGTGATGTCGTCACAGCGGGAGGCATCCTGGCCTGGACGGATCTCGGGCTGACGCTTGTCGAGAAACTCCTTGGGCCGAGCGTGATGCTTTCCACCGCCCGATTTCTTCTCGTTGATCCACCTCGGCGAAGCCAGGGGATATATCGCATGTTCATTCCCAAACTCGATCATGGCGACGCTGCCATACTTAGCGTTCAGCACCATCTTCATGCCAACCTAGCAGAAGCGCATGACATGGCCGATCTTGCGGCCCGGGCCAAGTTGGCTGAACGCACCTTCTTGCGGCGCTTCAAGAAGGCAACCGGGTCGCGACCAACCGAATATTTGCAGCAGATGAGGATGATGAGGGCGCGGGACATGCTGGAAAGTACCAATCATGCCGTGGAGCAGATTGCCTGGACTGTCGGCTATTCGGATGTAACCGCTTTTCGACGCGTATTCCAGCGAGTGACGGATCTCACGCCCGCAAGTTACCGGCGCCGATTTGGCTTGAATCGCGCATCTCCTTAAGCCGAGAAATGCGCTGCTTAAGCCCGATCTGTCTCGCTTGTCCCAGCAGGGCCGATGAATATCAGCAATTCAACGAGCTCCGGATTGAAAGCAGTACTATTGGCACTCCCCTAGAGCGTAAGCAAAACCGCTGAGCGAATGGTGCGAGCAACATTAGCTCGGGCGCCAGCGTCAGCGGTGACGCTTTCATAGTCGTGCCGACGAATGTGGAGGATGACGACCAGCAGATCGCAGCGGTCTTGAGGAGACGCAACCAATATTAGTTAAGAGTTGGCCCAACCCAGCTGCTTCGGAGATTTCTCTGCAGAACAATCCTATCATTCGCTTCGTGAGGTCATCCAAACTCCTATGAATGTTACTGCCAGACCAACAAACATCGCCACGGTCAGAGGCTCTGAGAACAGCATCCATGCCCACACCATCGTCACCGGCGGGCTCAGATAGATCGCTGCACTGACTTTTGCCACAGGGAACAGCCGCAGGCTGGTGTAATAGACAGCATAGGCTAGAAAGGTGGCGATTAGCACGAGCCAGATCATGCCGATCAGGAACTCGCGGGTCATTGGCGGTGCAAGGCTCCCTTGCATCCCTGCACTGAACTGCCCCCCGTTTCGACCGGACAGTCGGCATAAGCAGA
>NZ_CABFWF030000011.1:129958-174426 GCF_902153245.2 Pseudorhizobium endolithicum | reverse complement strand
GCAATGTACGGTCGGGCAGGCCCTGAATTGCTGAAGGCACGAATGCTGCCGCGGCTCCACACAAAGTGAGGAAGAACCAGTTAATCTGAGAAGGCGGCGTACTCTGGCGACGCGGGATCGGTGCTTTTGAAATCGACCTGCACGGCCAGCGCGGTACTAAGCGTGACGGCAATGGCACGTTCTGGCGTGGCGGCGGTACGCGCTGTAGCATCCATGCGCTCTCGCTTACGACGGAGCGAGAGATCGGCTTGCCCAAACCCTGTCCTGGGCCTCGCTAGATCGCTCGCGGAATGAGCCTGATGTCAGTGATACATGTGCTTGAGCGAGCGACAGGTTCGAGACGGCCAAAGCGGAGATGAACCGGCGGCGCGGCGTGGTCGAACAGAGCCCACCGACGCGAAACAAGATTGCCTTGATGTCGACAAGCAAGCTATGGGAGACCCATCCCAAACGCAGTGCTGCCGTCATGCTACGCGATTTCAATCTGAACCTCCTGCGTTCATTCTACATCATCGCCGAAGAGCGAAGTCTCACACGCGCGGCATCAAGGCTCAACATGACGCAGCCCTCGGTCAGCCAGGCGCTGCAAAGACTGGAGGAACAGCTCGGCTGCCAACTCGTCTTTCGCGACAGCCGAAGGTTCGAGCTCACGGTTCCTGGCCAGAAGATTTACGAGGAATGCGCAGAGATCTACCGTTCGGTCGAGCGGATCGGCGTCCTGACGAAGGATGCGCTCACGGAAGAGGGTGGCGAGATCAAGCTCCAGATCATCAGCAATCTGGAATCGCCGCTGATCAACGAGGCGCTGAGGGTTTATCACCAGCGTCACCCGTCCGTCCGGTGGATGATGGAGGTCCAGAACAGCCAGGAGACGGTGCGGCGGATCTTGGCTGATAAGAGCGGCATCGGCATCTGCCTCCTGCCGCGCCCGGTCTTCAATCTCGATTGCAAGCTGCTCTTCCGCGAGGAGTTCAGCGTTTTCTGCGGTGCAGAACATCCCTTCTACGGACGGGCTCAGGTTGAGAAACGCGAGCTGCGCCAAGAATCCTTCATCTCCTTCACCTGTGCGGGCGAGGGCTTGGGGCTGGAACCCATGGCGGTTCTCAGCGAAAGCATTGGCCTTGGAGAACGGATCAGTGGGCGAAGCGCCAATCTGGAAGAGGTCCGGCGCATGATCATCGCCGGCCTCGGCATCGGGATACTCCCGCCGACGGCCGTGCGAACCTATGTCGACAATGGTCAGCTATGGCCGCTGGAGATCCTGGACTTCCCACTCGGGGCTGATGTCTTTTTGGTCTCCTATCCAGGTTGTGCGTTCACAAGTGCGGAGCGGCGGTTCCTGGAACTCCTCGACGAGTTGAAGTCGCTCTACCCCGACATGGCCTGACACGACGCGTCAGGTTTGTGCTGCCGCTGGGCTTCTCGAAGGAGGCCACTGGATGGCCTCTTTCAGCATCTAACATCAACGCGTTTATCGATCCGCCCGAGCGACAACCGAGTGCAGCAGCACGTTCAGGCCAGGGGCCAGATCACTGGGATCACACGACTCTTCGTTGTTGTGGGTTATGCCGCCCTTGCAGGGCGTGAAGATCATCGCCGTCGGGCAATGACGAGCGAGGAAATAAGCGTCGTGCCCGGCTTGTGACTGGATGTCCCGCCAGTTGTAGTTCATTCGCTTTGCTTCCGCGCGGATCTGGCCGACCATCTCGCCGTCGAAGATATCGCCACCCCAGAACCACTCGTCCTCGATCTCCGCCTCGCATCCGGCACGGGCAGCGCTTTCGAAAACGGCGCGGCGCATCTTTTCCGCCATGACGCGGGCGGTTGCAGGGTCGGGATGACGCACGTCGCAGATCGCCTGCGCTGTGTCGGAGAGAATGCCTGGCTTGTTCGGCCATGCCGCTAGCCGTGCGCCGGTCGCTTTCCCGTCGCCAACCGCGAAATCCCAGCCGATGTCATCAACGGCCGTCAGCCACCGTGCCCCGGCAATGAGGGCATTATGGCGAAGATCCATCGGAGTTGGGCCAGTATGCGCAGTCCTGCCATTGAACCGCACGCGCATGCCATAGCTGGGATAGCCGCCGGTCACGACACCAACGTCACGCTTTTCAAGGTCAAGGATCGGGCCCTGTTCGATGTGAAGCTCGAAATAGGCGTCAATGTCGCCTGCCTTGCACGGCTTGTGGCCGTCGTAGCCGATCCTGTGCAGTTCGTCGCCGAACCGGGCACCGTCATCGGACACCAACTGCTTGACCCAATCCACCTCGTAGGCGCCGACGAAACAGCCAGAGGCGACCATTGGGGGCGAGAAGCGTGCGCCTTCCTCGTTGGTCCAGTCGACGATAACAATCGGCCGCTTGGTGACGTGGCCACAATCATTGAGGCTGCGGACGACTTCCAGGCCGGCCAGGACGCCGGCAATGCCGTCAAAGCGGCCGCCGTTGATCTGCGTGTCGAGATGGCTACCGATCATGACCGGTGCAAGCGTCGGATCGCGGCCCTCGCGGCGCCCGAAGATGTTGCCAAGCTCGTCGATCTCGACGGAAAGTCCAGCTTCCCGGCACCAGTTGACAAAGAGGTCCCGCATCCGCCGGTCGTCATCAGTCAGAGTCAGCCGCGACAAGCCTCCCGTGCGTCCCTTGCCGATCTCGGCCGAGCTTTCGATGGTTGACCAATAGCGATCGATGTTGGCGCGTTGGTCGGCAGAAAAAGTCATGGTCATTCTCTCATTGGAAGGTGAGCCCGCATCAGGAGCCGAAAGACATCAGCGTCATCAGGCCCGGGAAGAGCACCAGAGCGAGCAAGACAAGCGTCATCACGCTAAGGAAGGGCAGGAGGTAGCGGAATGAGGCGGACATTGGGATGCCACCGGTGCGGCACGCGGCCATGAGGTCGATGCCAAGCGGTGGCGTATTTGCACCGATCGCCAGGTTGATGGTCAGCAGGACCCCGAAATAGACGGGGTCTATCTCAAAGGCGCGCAGCACTGGCAAGAAGACCGGGGCAAGGATCAGGATGATCGCAATCGACTCCATGAACGTGCCGAGGATGAGCACTGCGACCATCATCATGATCAGTGCCAGGGTGGCGCTTTCCGTCGTTCCAGTGATCGCGTTGACCACCATCTGCGGCACCTGCTCAACCGTCAGGATCCAGCCGAAGACGGATGCCGCAGCGATGACCATTAGGATGCCGCCGGTCATCTCCGTCGTGTCGCGGAGCAGGCTGAAGACCTTGGAAAAGCTCAACTGGCGATAGACGAAGGCGCCGATGAGGAGCGCATAGGCGACACCGACGCCGGCTGCTTCTGTTGGGGTGAAGATGCCGAAGCGAATGCCGCCGACGATGATGACGGGCGCAAGAAGCGCGAGGATTGATTCCCGCAGCGCCGTGCCGAGCCGTGCCCAGGAGAAGGCTTCGCCGCCCTTCCAGCCGTTCTTACGGGAGATCCACCAGGCCACAACCATCAGGCCAAGACCCAAAAGAATGCCCGGGCCGATCGAGTTGACGAAGAGCTTGCCGATCGAGGTGCCGGTGGCTGTTCCGTAGACGATGAGGACAATGGAAGGCGGGATTACGGTGCCAAGCGAACCGGCACAACCGAGTGCGGCCGCGGAGAAGCCGGGATGATATCCGCGCTCGCGCATGGCCGGCAGCATCATCGTGCCGATGGCGATGACGTCGGCGACACCAGACCCGGAGAGCGAACCGAACATCATGCAGGCCGCGATCATGACGATCGCAAGTCCGCCGGTACGCCGCCCGACGACAGCGGCGCAGAGATTGACAATGCGTGGTGCGAGCCCGCCATGCACCATCAATACGCCCGCGAGCAGGAAGAGTGGGATTGCGAGCAGCGTGAAGCTGTCGATGCCGGCAACCATACGTTGGGCCACAACGATGACCGGGATAGCATCGGCGACAAGCAAATAGGCGATCGAGGAGAGCGCAAGCGCGATCATGATCGGTGCGTCGATCAGGATCAGCAGGACAAAGACGCTCAGGAGTACGATGAGGGCGATGCTCATTTGCGCCATTCCACAAGGAGGATTGCAATAAGGGACAAGGCGGCGCTGACCGGCAGTGCCAGGTAGGTGAGACCGACCGGCCAGCTCAACGCGGTTGTCTCATGGCTCCATGTGAGAGCCGTGAGTTTCCAACCTGTCCATAGAAGAACGATAAGGAAGAAAGCCGAGCACACAGCGGCGAGCATCGTGAGTGCGGTGCGGAGCCTGCCTGGCTTGACGAGCAGGTCCGTCAGCCCGGCTGACAGATGCGTCCGACGGATGAAGGCGGAAATGCCGCCGATGAAGGTCACCCAGACCAGAAGCAGACGTGGGATTTCCTCCGACCACCGCGGCGTGAAGGAAAACGCATAGCGGCACACCACGACGTAGACGATCAGCGTGGTGAAACAGGCGACGCCGAGGGCGCCGACCGATGTTACAGCGACATCAATTGTTCGGGCGATGCGTGAAGAACGCGTCGAGGCATCTTGCATTGGAGGCTCCGGAACCGGGAATGGCTGCAATCGGGGTTGGCGGCGCGTGTAGTTGCCCGCCCGGGTTCGCCGGGCGGGCGGCTTTTCTTTACTTGCGATAGGTATCCATGGTGGCGAGCAGATCCGCGCCGAAGGTTTCTTTCTGGCTTTCCCAGATCGGCTCGAGCGCCTTGACGAAGGCGGCCTTGTCAACTTCGTTGACCTGCATGCCCTTGGCCTTCAGCTTCTCGAGGAGTTCGAGCTCGCTTTCAGCCACCATCTTGCGTTGCTCGTTGCCCCAACGGACGGCAGCTTCCTTGACGATTGCCTGGTCTTCCGGCGAAACCTGGGACCATGCGATGGTCGATACAGTCAGGCAGGCTGCGCCCCAGATGTGGCCCGTCATCGAGAGGTACTTCTGAACTTCATAGAAGGACGAGGATTCGATGATCGACAGCGGGTTTTCCTGAGCGTCGAACACACCCTGCTGAAGGGCAGAGTAGAGTTCACCGAAGGCGAGTGGTGCCGGCTGGGCGCCGAGCGCCTCGAAGGTCGCGAGCCGTACCTTGTCTGGCGTGACCCGGATCTTCAGACCCTTCAGATCTTCCGGCTTTTCGACCGGACGCACGTTGTTGGTGATGTTGCGAAAGCCGTTTTCCCACCAGGCCAGAACCTCGATGCCCTTTGGCTTCAAGAGGCCGGCGAGCTGTTCACCGAGCTTGCCGTCAAGCGCGGCAAAGGCCTGTTCGCGGCTCGTCCAGGCATATGGCATTTCGATGATGCCGAGCTTCGGCTCGACGAACTGGAAGGACCCGCTGCCGATCACGCCGGCATCCATCGTGCCGATCTGCATGCCTTCGATGACTTCCTTTTCCGTGCCCAGCTGACCGGACGGATAAATTTCGATCTTGACGCGTCCGTCTGTCTTCTCGGCCACTTCCTTGGCGAAGGACGTTGCTGCCTTGTGCCAGCTATGGGAATCCGCAAGCACGTGACCGAGGCGGATGGTCGTATCCGCAAGAACGCTTGTTGCAGAGGAAAGGCCGATCATGCCGGCCAGGAGGCCGGCGGCAATACGGCGGGAAAATGCTGGTACGCTCATTTTAGTATCACCCTCTTTTGTTGCACGAATTATTGGCAGCCATAAATCACTGCCGGTGGCTCCGCATCAAATAGCTGCTGCGAATAGCTGCTATAGGGACGGCCTATAGACCCTCGACTTTATCCCTCTGCGACCGTTGCGATGCATTCGATTTCGATGTCGAAGAGCGCCCAGGGCTTCACTGCGACGCAACTGCGAGCGGGAAACCCGTTTGTGAAGAACTCGCGGTAGACCTTATTCATATCTGCCGCCAGTGCGTTGTCGGTCAGAAACACCAGCGACTTGAAGACGTGGTCAAGCGACGAGCCGGCACGGTTAAGCGTGAAGGACAGTGCCTCTAGGCAGGCACGCGTTTGAGCCGTGATGTCACCCTTCACGATCTCCCCCGTCTTCAAATCGATCGGCGGCATGCCGCAGGTGTAGAGAGTATCGCCGATCCGGGTCAGGGCAGAAGTCGGAGCGCCAAGCCGCCGTATCGCTTCTGAAACGACAGGAATCTCAAGGATCTCATGCTTCATCAGGTAAACCTTTCTTCGAAAGCTCGCACCTACACCCACCGGCCCTCCCTTTCCAGTCGGCTCAGCACTGACACGCGCCTCTATGGGATGAGGCGCTCCGGGGCTTTCGGTGGAGAGGATCGCCAGCGGCCATTCTTAAGACCGCACACCTGCATCAGATCCGACAAAAGGGGGTGAACACGCAGCACTCCTGCTTCTCTCCGCAGTCACGTCACGACAGATCGGCGCGCTGGTAGGCCATCAGCGCGGCCTTAGATCTGTCATCATCAACTAAGCTGGAACCTGAAGTTGTTGCGGGTGTGCGTCCGGACGGCGGGTGTTCGTCGACCAATAAGAATACGGCTGTTATAGAAGGGCTACACCGACGGAATAAATGATAATCTAATGGCCTGCGGTCCGCGTTTGATGACCGGCACAACGGCTCCAGCAGGAAACACAATGTCTGGCGCAACCACAACACCAACCGATCACCTAGAAAAGGCCCAGCCTACGAGCATTTCGTAAATAGCCGAGGCGGTGCACGACCGTGGGGGAAAATCTGCAATAGCTCAGACAGGTCATGTCCCACCGAAGGACAATCCGCGAATACTGCCTCATCGACAGCTGGTGCGACGTCGTCCGGCGGCTGGGGAACAGGTAGCTGCCGCCGTACCTTCGAACAAAGGGGAGCCACGCCGCGAGCGCAATCTTGTTCTGCTCGGTGACCTCGAACTGCACGGGCCGCTTCGTCTTCTTCTGGATGATGGTCCTCCTTGATGGGGTTGAACCGGCAGCCCATGCCTCAAAGGGATGATGTCTTGGTCGATATAGGCGTTTAGCTTAATGGCCGACACTTCGCTCCCATCAAGAAGCCACCTCTGCATATCGGCGGATTTAACGCGAACAGAGATACGCGAAGCTGCTGAGTGGAGAGTGACTCGTCACATATCAAGCGTCGGCGTCAGTCTCTGTCGAAAGACCAATTGGCTTCTGTCGCCTATGTTCCGTCTCAAGACACAAAAAAGCCTGCCGCGGGAGGAGGTGCGGCAGGCTTTGGTAATGCTGAACAGCGACTGGGAGGAGGATGCCGCTGCTCTGACAGACGCTCGGGAGGAGTGAGCGCCTTATGTCACGAAGGTGCGGGAGGAGGTGCACACTTCGATACCAGAACAATAGCCGAAGCCACAGCTTTCACCTACGTCTTATGTTGCATCGCAGCATTGCGCGTGATGCAGAGCTTGCCTGTCAGATGAAGACGAGCTGCAATCGGCGCCGATCGTACAGGCCGCCCCGGACAGGCACGCATCTTGCATTAGAACAGGAGGAACTAGTCTACGGAGAACCATGATGTCAAATGCCGCTTATGCACAGGGAGAAGGGAATACCCTGTTCCCGATTGTTCTATCCATTGTCGCTGCTGCCGCAACCGGCGTGCTGTGGGCTTACGCCAATCCTATCCAACTGGTGCCCGGCGTCATTCAGTGGCGCATCTTCGCCTTCCTGCCGCCCTTGGTCGGTATCCTTCTGGGGTGGCGCAGTGGGTTCATCTGCGGTTACCTTGGCACGATCGTCTGGTCGCTTCTGGCAGGCACCTTCATCCCCGCGCATTCGCTAATCGTTGACGGCATCATGGTCGGCCTGACCGGCCTCATCCCAGGCCTTCTGTTTAATCCGCTTAAGGTAGAGATGAACCGTATTACGCTGCTAAAAATTGCAGCGGTTTGCCTGATCGTTGGCCTGATCATGGTTCTGGCCGTATCGGCGAGCCTCGCCTACCTCGGTATCTTTCCCTTCTGGTGGGCGATGGGCTATCTCGGCCTTTCTGATATCGTCCCGATGATCATCGGGACACCGCTGCTCGTCATCCCTGCACTGAAGATCCTCAAGAGCGCTCACCCGGCAGGTTTTACCCGCTTCTGACAAAGACTGTGTAACGTGCTTAGCATTAGAAACTTGAGTGTTGGCTTTGGTGGCGGCTCGCCAGCTGTCATCGAGGCCTCTCTGGCAGTGAGCTCAGGTCGTCGCCTGCTTATCTGTGGCGCCGCCGGAAGCGGGAAGACGACGCTCCTCAACGCAGCGGCCGGCATCATACCGCGGCTTGTTCGGCCTGAAGTCTTTTCCGGTAACATTGACTTCGATGATCGCCCGGTGAGAAGCATTCCGACCGATAAATGGTTTGGCGTTGTCAGCATCGTGACACAGAACGTGGAAGACCAGCTATGGGACCTGAGCGTCGAGGATCTCATCGCTTTTCCTCTGGAAAACAGGTCGGTCGAAAAACACCAGATTAGGGAGCGCATAAAGGCTCTCCTGTCATCGCTAGAGCTCAGCGACCTACGCGGGCGAAGAGTGCTGACGCTATCCGGAGGAGAGCGGCGGATGGTGGCCATCGCTGCAGCTTTGGCTGCGGCTCCTAGACTACTCGTGCTCGACGAGCCTACGATCGGACTTGATCCGGCTGCTCGTCAACGCCTGGTTCGGATATTGCAGAAGTTACATGCCGAAATTCCCGCGCTGCTGATCTCGGAGCAGGATCCGGCCTCCGTTTCAGAAGTCGTCGATGAAATTGCGCTCTTACAATCCGGTACACTGTCGCCGGCGGCACCGAAAGCTGCACTTCTCGATCAGGAGGCAGTGTGGATCGACGCTGGTGTGCTCCCGCCTCGGCGCCGCCGCGCGATCCGCCAAAGCACGCTGCAGTTGACAACACTTCTGTCGGTATCCGGATTGAAGACGAGGCTCACTCGAACTGATGGGCGGGCGGTGCTCGAGAACATCAATTTCAACATTCGCGCCGGCGAGATTATTGGCCTGATCGGCCGCAATGGCGCTGGCAAGACCACGCTTTTTCAGTCGATCCTCGGCTTGGTGAAGATTGCATCTGGATCGCTCGTCATAGGAGGACAGGATGCGGCAGGGTGGACACCTGCCCGCAGAGCACGCTCGATCGCCTACCTGCCGCAGAACATGCGGCGGGTATTGTTCAACATGACGCTGCTTCAGGAAGTGACATTTGCTATCACTGCATCAACCTCGATAGCCAAAGATCCGACGGTGATCGACAGAGCAAAGGGGTTTTTAGCGAAGTATGGTTTGGCGGGATTCGAGGAAGCCAATCCCTTTGCTCTGTCCTCGCGTCAGCAGGCCCTGCTCGGTCTTGCTTGTGCCGATGCGGCGGGCTCTCCAATCGCAATCTTAGATGAGCCGCTGCTTGCGCGCGATCTACAGGGGCGCCGGATGCTCGACCTCTTCCTCGACGACGCAGCTTTAGCGGGACGAGCGGTCATGCTGATATCTCATGATCTTGAGCTTGTCGCAGAAGCCGCATCGCGGGTTCTAGTGTTAGATCAGGGATACATTGCTTTCGATGGTCCAACCGACGAGGCCTGGCAGAGCAAAAGCTATCAGATGCTCCAGTGGCCCAAGCCAAGCTTTCAGCCGAGCATGGAGGCGTCCCATGCGCTTTCATGACGTCAACTTCTTCCTCAAGCTCGCTGCAGCGTTCCTGGTGATGCTGGTCGCATGGATGGTGCCCGGCTGGCAGTTTGGCGTGCCGCTTGCGATTGCTTCCGTAGTTTTCTTGGCAGCAGTCAAGGTGCCGGGCCTGAGGGCGTATCTGAAGGGTGCAGTCCTACTTGTGGTACTAGTAATTGCGAGCTGGCTCGTGAATCTTGCCCTTCAAGGCCAGTCATTGACCAATGCATCAACTATTGCCACGGGTATGGCTGCGCGCTTGGTCACGACCACCGCTGCGTTCTTTTTCGTGATGGAAACAAGTTCGCCCGGCTCCATCCTGGCAGCCGCAAGCGCGGCGCGGCTGCCGCCAATCGTGACGCTCGTCCTGTCGCTGACCTTCGGCATCATTCCGATGCTTCGGGAAGATTTCGAACGCATTGCTGACGCGCAGCGCGCAAGGGGCATGGAGATCGATGACGTGCCATTCGTGACGCGGCTGCGTTTCGCTCTCGCGAGAGGTGTACCGCTACTGGTCCAGGCAATCCGGATGGCACACGCGATCTCGATTTCCTTATCCATCTATGGCTTCGACATGAAGCACAAACGCACAACCTGGCGCAACGTCGGCCTGCTCGTGGAGCCGAAGCTGAACCTCAAGGACCACAAGGCATGACAATGACTGACACCTCATCCGCCGACCAAACTTGGAGTGTTGATGTCGCCGGGTTAAAGATCGACCTTCCGATTGTTCCGATCACACCTGACTTCGCAATCTCGCTGATGATGGTGATAGACCTCGGCGTGCGCTTCGGCGAACATGTCGGCAGGCAACTCGCCAAGAAGCTCGCGCACCTTGAACCGGATGTCGTTGTAGGAGCGGCGACGCTCGGCATCCCCGTCGCCATTGAAGTCAGCCGAGCGCTTCGTCTCGACGACTACGTGATCCTCCAAAAGTCGCCGAAGATTCATCTCGGCGACGCATTGGTTCAGACCATCACCTCTATCACCTCTAAAGGAGACCAGAAGCTGTTGCTCGACCGCCGCGCCATCCCGCTCTTAAGCGGCAAGCGCGTGGTTGTGGTGGATGATGTCGTTGCCTCTGGATCGAGCCTCAAGGGATCGGTCGATCTTGTCCGGAAGGCTGGCGGCGACGTGGTCGGTATCGGCGTCATTCTGACAGAAGCACGTGACTGGCAGGAGAAACTGGGGGCTGACGCGTCGCTCATTCACAGCCTGGCGCACATCCCGCAGTTCAGCCATGACAATGGGGGATGGCATCCAATGGAGGAGACTTTCCTCTAGCTCGTATCTTCCGCGATTGCCGCATTGGCCTGCTCCAGTATCTCGGTCGCAGCTGAACCTGCCGACCACTTAATCCAGTACGGACTGATGAACAGATCGTATGCTTGAGGCTCAGATTGTGAAGCTGACGTCAAACAGTGTCTGCACAGGGTGCTGATAAGCCCGCGCTCATCGAACGGAACTCCGCCCTTCATCTTGTCAGACAGTGGAGCCTCTGATCTGTAGGGTCACTGATCCCGCTGCCGCACCAAATCCTCGACAACAGCATCAGTGACCTTCTTCATCAGCTTGACTTTCTGCTCGCGGCGGTCGACCTGCTGCGCAGAAAACATGGACTTCAGGCACGACGATACTCCTTTTTCAAACCGGACATACTCAGTCGCTCTAGCTTAGCCCGCGGCTCCTCAAAAGACGGTGTCCATGAACTTGTTGGTAGCTCAGCCTCTCCGCGCGAGCGCATACCTCAGTAACGTCTGGCGCCTTGAAAGGAATCGAACCAACGCCACATCTATTGGATCACCCAACCGCTTGAATGTGCTGGATGGTTCATTTTCCTAGAATCACCAACAAAACGTTCAGCGGTCACCGGCCTTCCCCAACGCGATCATCGGTTTGGCCGAGATCCCAGAAGCTCCGGGTGAGGTATCCAAATTGCAGAAGTGTCGTCGCCAAACGGCAGGGCGCATCCCTCGTAAACGCATATGCCGACCCATGCGCAGATGACCGCGTCGAGCATGTCCTCAAACGCCTTCAACTGCCATGATGAAGCCTCAAGCGGAGGTAGCTGCAATACAGCGGAAACGCCTTTTATTTCTGGGTCAAGGCTGGTGACGATCATACGCCAGGAATCGAAAAGTTTACGGCGCCGATTGATAGGGGCCTCCGTTGGCCAATAGTTGCGCGTCTTCGCCTGCTTGTAAGGCAGCCTCTTGTCGGCGCGCATCAGTTCGACCAGGGCTGGATGCGGGTAGACTTCCAACAGGCCAGGCGGGCTAACCTTCCTCGTCAGCAGGCCATATCCGCAGTGCTCGAAACCTCTCCTGAGATCATCGCTGATCCTTCCGGGCCTGATCGCGCTTGGTGTGTGGGTGCTGCAGTGACGAGCGCCGTAAGCTGCCGAAACAAGATTGTCCGACACGCGCCGCGCTGCAATCGGCTCGCGAGATAGAGGCATATCCACGGCCACGAGATCGACAGGTGCTCCAGCGATTTTTCCTGAGGCAGCAAGGAGAGCCGCGGGTTCTGCGACCGAGCCAGAAGGGCGGGACGTGGAGATCACGCCTTCATCGGCATAGATCAAGAGGTGACGATAGGACGCTCCAGCGAAGATCAGGCGCCAAACGCCACCCATGGAGGAAACCAGAGCGACACCACTCGGTTGTTTCGCCGTCCAAGCTGCATCAATTCCCAGAACGGTCGTCATTGCATTCGGAACATTCAAGTAGCGCAGAAGCGATCAAACGCCGTCAGATACTTGACGGGCGGGTCGGCATCCCAGCAATAGATCTCTGTCCGCAGAAAATGCAGTTCCTCGTCGTGCTTCTCTTCCGGCAGCTCAACCCACCAGGATTTCGGACGGCCATCGGAACCATCCGACCACCGGTAACCGCGCGCCTTGAGCTGGTCCTTCATGTCGAATGGGCTGTTCTCAGCATAGATGCGAACCCGTGATCGCTGGCTGGCCTGATGGAGTTCCGCAAATGGAGTCGCGGTGGAGCGGGGCCGCGTCTGCCCGAGCACTTCGAGCAGTGCGAAACAGTCATCGACAGCCCGGTGACCATCGTGGAAATAGCCCGACTGTCCGATCAAATAGCCGAGCTTACTCCCCTCAAACCCACGCGCCGACCAGTCGACCTCTGATACGGAGCAGGCCCATGCCTTGTTGCAAAAGATCGGAGAAAAGGCTTCGCAGAAAGGTCTGTCGAAGCCGGCGTTGTGGGCAATGACCAGATCGGCTGAATCAATGAGGGGTGTGAGCCGCGCCATGTCGATCGTCTGCCCAGCCACCATTTCATTGGTGATCCCGGTCAGGCGTGTGATCTCGGCCGGGATGGGAGCAGTCGGCTGCTGAAGCCCGCCATAGACACCCGTGACATCGCCGATTTCGCCTGCGTCGTCAAAGGTGAAGGCAATTACGCCGACTTCGATGATCTCGTCGGATCGGTGGTTGAGGCCAGTGGTTTCGGTGTCGAGGATGATGGCCTGCCGCGGAAACCCGGGCCGAGCATCCTTTACAATTTCTCGCGGCAAAAGCTTTCGCAAGACTCGGTAGCTGCCGGTCGCTTCCAGATGACGGGCCATCGCTTCCTCATCCAGGTCGGTCTCCGCCTGCCCTCCCCTGACACCGACGCGTGCCCTGGCTGCCTTTGCAGCCGTCGGTGCAACGGCGGAGGCGAAGAAATCGAGTTGTGAAACCATCATGCTCCAATCAGAATGCACCGGTGGACGGCACCCTATGTGCCAGGCTGAAGATAGGCAACGATAGCCCTATAGGTGGAATATTCGCTTGTTCCTTCTATCAATCATCTCGGCGTTGAATCGGAAACATGTCTTCGCCGCGGTGGTGTAGACGGGTATGGTGTAGACGGCATAGCCAACGTACCCTCAGGGGCTCGTCATATCGGTCGTGATGAGCATCTACTGCCTGAGCCCCACACACTTCACATGTCTGCTTTTCCAGTTCACCTGCTTTCATCGCCCGCTGCACGGCAAGATGAGCGTCATATTTGGCGGGATTCGCTCGTCGCCAGTTTGCCTGACGGGTATCGGTTTTCAGCATCGCTGAGTTCCAACTGAAGCTAAATGGTAACGAGCTCAGCGAGCTTGTCTGCCACCACGGTCATAGTATCATCTTCGGTACTCAGGCCACTCCGCGATGCCAGTAGGGGGCTAACGTTGCGAAGAGCCATACGTCGTGTTGTGGACAATGGGTACGAGCTGCTCGGTTGCTAAGAGTGCCGAGAGCTCCTTGTCGGCAACACCCGCTGCTGGAAGACGACGAAGCAGCGCAGGTGTCACCAGCACGACGCCAACCCGGGACTTTGCCAGCCCCTTATCGATTTCTCGAAGCAGTGACGATCCCAGAGCAACGTCTTTTTCGCTAAACCAGACCGATACTCCACGCGCTTCCAAGAGATCATGCAGCGCCTTTGCATCCCCCTGGCGGTCGTCCCAAGCATGGCAGAGGAACACATCACGAAGATCGGGTAGCTCCGCTCGGGTTTCGACAGTCTGACGGACTGGCGTGAGAGCTCGCACCTCGGTAGGAGTATATAATACGGACGAACCGGCTTTCGACCATTTCGCTCGTACGCGTCCGGAACCGCTTCCGCTACTACCTGACGAGTAGGTAGAAGGCGATGGGAAGGACGAGTCAGACCCATAGCCGCCGCCATAACTGCTGTACCTGCTGTAGCCACCATACCATCTGCCGCCACGGCATGCCGGGCAATTCGCTGCGGCACTCGCTGAGCGGTGGCCTTCTTTCGGTGCTGTGCATTGAGCCATGGGAAAATCTCTCTTTAATCTAATATTGGGGTTAGCTGTCCTTGATCGTCGTACGCGGGTTGGCCTTGCCGTACTTCGTGGTCACGAACCTTCCGGAGATGGCGCTCCGGTGGGTGCCGCCAGTGCTCCCGCCACCCTTCGCTTCCAGCACCGTCGTCCGCGGGCTAGCTGATCCATGTTTGGCGGTTACAAACCGACCAGTGATTGCGCTGCGGGAGTTGCTTCCGCCTCCTTTGCCTTTCGCCATCTGCTTGCTCCTTTAGAGACCCACTAAGTCGGGCGATTCCAAAGTTACAACGCGAGGGTGTCAGATCATGTCACCCTCAATGGCCGCCTAAGCAATCGGATGCTGTCTCGAGTTGAGCATCGGCCTTATGGGAAGGCGGCGAAATCGGCGCGACGATGATCTTCAATCATCCTGCGGAGCCCCTCGGGGGCGATGACCTCTACTGCGTCTCCCCATTGATAGAGATGCCACGCCATCTCCAGCCAACCTGACGCATGAAAGCGGACGATCAGGCTGCCATCCGTTTGCAGCTGAGCGGTTTGATCGGGGTGAAAGCAAAATCCGGCCGCCCTCGCAGCGGCGTGCGGAGCGAAACGCCAGATGATTTCGCCGTACTCTCTTTGGTCTTGATATACGCCGAATGAACGGGCCGCATACTCCTGCAGCGAGAAGCCGGGCGCGAAGCTGAAGCTCTGGTCCAAGGTCTGAGCGCTGAGAATTCGGTCCATGCGAAAATTCCGCATAGCATCACCCCGCTCTGGTTGGCGCGCCACCAGATAACTGCGGTGGCCCAGCAGCAGGCCATGTGGTTCGATGACTCGTTCGGAAGCATCCTCTGTTCCATAGCGTATGCGCAGGAGGAATGGGCCACGCAGACCCTCGATCACTGCATCCAGCACCGCCGGCGCCAGGTTAACGCGCGGCCCGGGTCGAGTGACCGACCCCATCGCCAAAAGGACCGCTTCAACATCGGCTTCTGTGCGCATGGCGTCCTTGGGTGTTAGACGCGCCAGCAAACCATCGCGCAGATCATCTAGCGCAGCAGCGTGCCGTACTCGGCCGTCGCCCCGCGCCGTCCGGCTGGCAATCTCCAACGCCTCAATCGCAGTCTCCTGGCGAGGCTGGAGCCTGTCGCGAGCAGGATCGGTGACGCGCCAGCGCCGTCGACGGTCGGGGCCATCTACCACCTCGACGTTAGCGAGTACTGTCTCCAGCGCGTCCGTCATGCGCTGCGCCGTGCGATGAGAAACCCCGAACTCTTCTCGGATGTCATCGAGGCATATCCCCGTGCGCCGCATGGCTGCCATACGTGCCAGCCTGATCAGATCCTGAGCCTTGGCAAACGACATGTTCATATCCTGGTCGTGGACTATGTCAGATATTGACACCCACACACGCTATGGCTGAACCTGCAATCTGTCGAGATGCAAGTTTCCTCGGGGATGCGCTCGATTGTGAGGGGCGGCAATGCGAACTGTTGAGGGAAACCGGATCTTCTTGTCCGCGTCGGATCTGATGCGGTTCATGGGCTGCAATCACGCGACAACGCTCGATCTTTCTTACATGCGCGGCAGTGGCCCGGTTCTGCGCGTTTCAGGCGATGATTTCAAGCTCCCAAGGAAGTTGCGGGATTGGTGGGAGCTGGAGGATTTCGCAGCGTTCCGTGCTGAGATCGAGAAAACCTTCAAGACCGACATTCCTCTTGCTGAGCGGTCCGCCTGGGAGGACTGGTTTAGTCGCGATAAACTGGAAATCGCCAGGCTCACTGGAGAGATCACCGCTGCGGAGCAAGAGATCGACACGCTGGTCTACAGGCTCTTCAAGCTGACGCCCGATGAGATTGCTTTATTGGAAGCTTCGATCGAGGGGACCACGGACTGGACTTCGTCGGATTGATTGCAAATTCAGAGAGCTCGATCAGACTACTGACGATGGCTACACCTCCACCCCACCTGGTCCGAGAGCTGCGCGCTGAAATTGCGAACGCGATCGCAGACTTCAAAGCCTATGACGTGCCGGGGGTATGCATGCGCCTGGGATTAGCGGAGGGGGACGCTTCAGAGGCCTTCAACAGTAAGTACAAGTACGCCATGAGCAGACTTGCAGGCGTACCGGCCGAAGAACTTCTCCCCATCGCTCAAAAGCTCCTCCAGGAGGTTGAGAGCTACCGCTTGTCTGAACACGTTGCCAAGCTGGAGGAGTTCGGGCGCCCCGCGGTCACAGAAATCACCCGCCGGCGACTGTTATCCGTGTTCAAAACGCGACCACTGGCAACGGAAATGGAAGAGGTTGAGTTGATACAGCGTGCCTGGCCGGTTGCTGAAATCCCCTCTCCCTTGGGGTCTTCGGGTGGAATTCTGGAGGACATTTATCAGCATACCGTTCGGAACTATGATTGGGAGCCCGACGAGACGCTGATCCACCTCGGCTTCCTAACCTGCTCCCAAGCCCAGCTATTCCGGTTTCTCGAGGAGGTGACGGCGCCTGTTGTCCAAACGCTCGACGCACAGGCATCGCTGGTTGCTGACCTGAATGCTCATCTGCAGCATGACGGTTTTCGCCTTGCCATGGTTGGCAAGGTATCAGGCTCACCCGTCTACAAGGTCCAGCGGGCGGTTCTTGGAAGCCCTGCGGATCAGGGCATCAGTGTCGCCTTGCATGCCTTCAATCCTGACGATGTGCATGACCGTTGGACAGCCGCGGTGGAAAGACGTGCCGACGATCCCCGCGGGGCCATCACGCTTGCACGCACCCTTTTGGAGGACGTCTGCAAATGGATCCTCGACGAGGCCGAAACGGAGTATCCTGACACTGCGGATCTACCAGTCCTGTACCGAAAGCTTGCCAAGGTTCTCCGGCTTGCGCCAGACGACCATACTGAGCAGACTTTCAAGCAGCTCCTCGGCAGCTGCCAGCAGATCGTGGAGCTGCTGGGGTCGCTGCGCAGCAAACTCGGTGACGCTCACAGCCCCGGGCCCAAAAGGGCGAAGCCGCAACCTCGTCACGCGGAGCTTGCCGTGAATCTGTCCGGCACCATGGCCACGTTCCTGGTTGAGACTTGGCGGGCCCGGAAGGCCGAAGCCGCTCGCACACAGTCGGATAACAAACCCCATTCGCACGTATAGGCGAGGATTTTAACCCTGCCCGGGTGAACGATGAGACAGACCCCCTTTACATCCTATTGCTCTACTGTCGCTTCATCGTTTTCCGGATATTCCTGATTAAGCGGTATATCCTTATTTGGGCGATCGCCGCTTCGCCGGGTCCCCGAACCGAGATTCAGGGGATGGGTGAACAGCCAGACGTCCTGGTCTGAATTATGGTTCGCCCCATCAAACCTTGCCAATCGCGCGAGAGGGCCTGATATGTAGGGCATACACACGAACGCAGGAGGCATGCACATGGAAGAAACTGTAAAGGCAAAGCCGCCGGACGTCCAGGCGCTCAAGCAGAATGAGAAGAAGTGGACCCCGACCTTGATGAAGGCAGGCTGGAGCGCCTTTCCGAATATCATCATCGAAAAACAGCGGGCCCTCGGTCTCGATGCGATGGACATGAACATCTTGCTGCACCTGGTGCAGTACTGGTGGCTTGAGGAGAACGTGCCGCACCCCTCTGTCGCGACCATTGCCGAGGCGATCGGCGTGACCCCGCGCGCCATCCAGAAGCGGGTCACAGCCCTGCAGGCTGCCGGCCTGATTACCAGAGAGGAGCGCCGGCACAGTAAGTTCGGAAGCCAGACCAACCTTTACCGTTTTGACGGGCTGATCGCCGCGTGCAAGCCCTTCGCTGAGGAAAAGGTCGCCGCGGCCAAGAAGAAAGCGGAGGAGGACAAGGCCCGGGTCAAACGCAAGAAGCCCAAGCTTGTCGTCAATAACGACACGCCGGGCTCATAAGCGGGGCAAACCCACAATCGATTGGAAGGAATGTTGACCTGGCCGTCCGTCAGACGGGACAGCCGGCCCAGTGCTGCGGCAGGCTTAGAAAAAGCAATGCCCCGGGCGCTTGCAATGCAGAGGCGCTACCGGGGCTCACAAAGACAAGATGGATTAAAGCGAGGAGATTTTCAAGTGGTTTTTGCTTACACGCCGGCGATTATCGCGCACCTGGAGTCATCCCACTCCCCCGAACGGCTGGCACCGTACTATGCCCTCGCCGGCAATGACAAGGAGCTGGGATTCCAGCTTTACGCCTGGAACAGCGCTCTGTCGCAGGCGCTGTACACCCCCTTGCAAGGGCTCGAGGTGACGCTGCGCAACGGTTTGAGCGACCGGCTGCGAGCAGCCTATGGCCCCACCTGGTTTGATCTCAACCCTGGGCCCCAGCTGCATTACCCGCTCCCCGACATGCTGCTGAAGGTCCGCACCGAGCTCGGGCGTCACGGCAGCATTCCCGACCATGGGCGTGTGGTGGCCGAGTTGAACTGGGGGTTCTGGACCGGCCTGCTCGCCAAACGCTACGAGCAGCTCTGGCGCTCGCACTTCCGTCAGGTGTTCCACGCCGACGGTCCCCTCACCCGCGCTGATATCTTCCAACCGCTCGATGATCTGCGCCGGCTCCGCAACCGCATCGCGCACCACGAGCCGATCCTGAACCGCAACATTGCAGCGGACTACGCGTCGATCCTGACGTTGATCCGTTATATTTCGCCCGATACCGCTCGCTGGGTGGATAGCCAGAGCCAGGTTGCCGCCGTTCTTTCTGCCAAACCATAAAGGCAGCGTTCTGCCTTTCTGTGTTCCTGAGACCTCTGGACGTCCTCCAAATCTCCCCCTAGTATCCCCCTGCGCATGTGAGCATAAGGTGGCGCTTGGCGCCTTGACGAGGCCACCCCATTAAGAACCAGCGTCGGTTGGCGGCCGATAATGCTGATGCAAGATAACGCCATCCAGAAGAAGGAAGATGAGTCATGGAAACCCATGTCATCATTGCATCCCTGCCCTTGCGCGGGGAGGACCGGGCTGTGCTCGTGGAGGCAGCCAAGGACGCGTTCGAGCGTGTTGTCGAACGCATGGAGCCGCAGAACGAAGACCTCACCCGCAGTCTCTGGAGCCCGGAGTACTACGTCGACAAGCTGCTGCTGACGGAGGACATGCTGCCGATCTCGCGGGATTATGCAGCTTCATTGATTGACGCGTTCCTGGTGCACCACGTCCTTGATCTGGCCCTCGAGGCCGACCAGTGAGCAAGGAAGCAGCCGGCACTGCACTAGGATGCCGAACGGGAAAGTGAGGTGCGCTAGATAACACCCCACGCCCGAAACCTCCCCCTCCCCGTCATCTCGCGGAGCCCCAGCTCCAAAACAATCCGCCGCGCCCCTTGCGGCGTGACGTCGAGCGTTTTTGCCACCATCCCCGCCGACACCAGCGGTTTTGCCATCACCAGCTCGACCAACTCCGGCAGTTTTGATGACGCTCGTCTTCCCGCCAATTTGCGTTCCATCATCTGCCGGGCCAGCGCCAGCCGGTCATGCTCCTTAAGGCCGATCTCGGCGGCCGCCAAAAACCCCTGGGCGATGGCGAGCAGCCGGGTTTCGCGGTTGCGATGCCGACGGCGATCGACGGGAATGGTTTTCAGGCCGAGGTTGACCGCGGCCAGATTGATGCCAGTGGTAACACCACCCTGGCGCAGGATGGACGCGGCGAGCAGCCGGCCCATCCAGGATGCATGTTGGAGGACGCCAATCTCGTTCCAGGCATCAAGGGCGACGATCGCCTGCAGCACCGCCGGCAAATCCTGGGCCTGGCGTAGCACGGCACGCCATTCCTCCAGCCGCTCGTCCTCGTCCCAGTCGAGATCATACACGAGAGGATCCCGTTCCCGGGCCGCGCCCGCGGTCGGGGGCGGAGCCCGGCCTGGCTTCCTGGCCTGCTCGATGGCCGCTTCGGAGCGGGCAAGCAGCGCATCGATGGCGGCGAGCTCAGCATCCAGCGCGCTTTCTTGCTCATCCCCGCCGTCCACCCCACTGCCCTCCGGACCCTCCCCTCCGACGACAGTCACACCCGCCGCGGTCTCGCTAGCCACACCGGCGCCAGGATCTCCCAAAGATGCACCGGGCCACGCCCGGGCCTGGCGGAGGCTGCGCAGGCCCTCTTCCGACAAGGCCCAAGCTGCCGGTTGGGACGCGATGCGTCGGCGGGTGCGCAGGACGTCGCGGGCGATGGTGAGTTCGTGGGTGGGGGTGCGGATGTCTCGGAGACTGTCGTGGAGGACGAGGTCTTCGAGGTGGACGAGTTCGCCGTCGATCCAGAGGGAGGCGCAGGCGTCGGTGAAATTTTGCCGTTCGAGCCATCCGGCTCCGACGGCTGAGCGGGCGATGCGCTCGTCGAGACGCGTGATGGCGCTGCTGGCGTCGGCGACGGGTTTCAGCAGAGTGTGGATGGGCAGTTTGGCGAGATCGTAAACCATTGTTTTCATGGTAAACGATCTCTTAAACGAAAGCTAGCGTTCGGCTCTGGTTCGTCACCTGGCATAAAGAAGCCCGTGGCGGCTCGCCACCGATAAGTATCCCTTATCGGTGGTGAGTAGACCAGCCGGTTGACCAACCGCCTGGATGTGCCTATTTTTTACGGAGTTCAGTCCGAAAAGGCGCACGATGACCACCACGGTAAAAATCTCGGAAGCGAAAACCCATCTCTCGGATCTGCTTGTTCGCGCGGAAGCCGGCGAAGATATCGTTATCGCCCGCGGCAACGACCCCATCATTCGTTTGGCGCGCATCGCCAAGGAAACTGATATGCAGTTGCTGCTGGCAGAGGTACGCGCCGCCCGACAGAAAGCTGCCGCCTCCACCCATGAGGAAGTCCTCTCCTGGCGCGACGAAGGCCGTCGCTGATGGCGTTTGTGATTGACGCCTCGATGGCAGCTGCCTGGCTGTTGCCGGAGGAATATTCGGACGCCGCCGAACTCGTCATTGCTTCGATCAACGCCCCCTGCCCGGTGCCGTCGCTGTTCTTCTTCGAAATCCGCAACATTTTAGCCATGGCCGAACGCCGCCGTCGCGTCTCTGCCGGCGGCGCGCTGGTCAACATGGAACGGGTTCGTCGCCTGCCGCTCAACGATGCCGGCATTGGCGGCGACAGTTTTGTCCTGCTGCTGGCTGCCAATCACGCACTCAGCGCCTATGACGCCGCCTATCTGGCGATTGCCCTTAATCGAAATGTCCCGCTGGCAACGCTCGATCGCAAGCTTGCCGCCGCTGCGCGCAAGGAAGGCGTTACTGTGCTTGGACCCTTCGCCCATGGCGACTGATCGCCCGGGGAGAAGTGCGGTTGATCGCCGGGTAGAAAGCCTGGACACCATTGCCGCCGTGCTGCCGATGGAGCGACGCGACGAACTCGCCGAGCTGCTCAGCGACCAGGACGTCGAGACACTCCGCCACCTCGTAAACCAGGGGATGGGCGAGAACACGCTCCGCGCGCTTGCCAGCGACCTGGCCTATCTGCAGGCCTGGTCGTTGGCGGCCAACGGATCCTCCCTGCCCTGGCCGGCGCCGGAAGCCTTGCTGCTCAAATTCGTCGCTCATCATCTTTGGGATCCGGAACGGCGCGTGATCAACCCGCAGCACGGAATACCAACGGACGTAGAGGACAGGCTACGCCTCCAAGGGTTCCTGAGGTCGACCGGGCCGCATGCACCGGACACGGTGCGCCGTCGGCTCGCCACCTGGTCGACGCTGACGAAATGGCGCGGCCTTGATGGCAGTTTCAGCTCCCCTGCGCTCAAATCCGCGCTTCGGCTCGCGGTTCGCGCAACGCCACGGCCGAGGAAACGCAGAAGCGCCAAGGCTGTGACCGGTGATGTCCTGGCCAGGCTGCTGGCGACCTGCAGGACCGACAGCCTGCGCGACACCCGCGATCGGGCGATCCTGATGGTCGCCTTTGCCTCCGGTGGGCGACGCCGCAGCGAGATCGCAACCTTGAGAAAGGAGCAGTTGAGCCCGGAGGAACCGATCAGGGTGGACGGCGGCCCTCCCCTGCCCTCGCTTTCCATTCACCTCGGCCGCACCAAAACGAGCGGTACGGACGAAGACGAAGTTGTCTACCTCAACGGCCGTCCAGTTGAAGCGCTGTATGCCTGGCTCGAGGCTGCGAAGATCGACAAAGGCAGCGTGTTCCGGGCGATTGATCGGTGGGGCAATGTCTCGCCTCGTCCGCTGGATCCAAAGGCCATCAATGATATCGTCAAACAGCGCGCCGAACTGGCCGGCCTCGATCCTACCCAGTTCTCAGCCCATGGCCTCCGTTCAGGCTATCTCACCGAGGCAGCTAACCGCGGAATCCCACTGCCAGAGGCCATGGAGCAGTCCCGGCATAGATCTGTGCAGCAAGCATCGAGCTACTACAACAATGCCACCAGGCGAAGTGGCCGAGCTGCTATGCTTCTTTAGCTGATGGATTGTCAGCGACCGGCTTAGCGCTGACGACCCGCTTGAGTGGACTTGTCACCTCTGGTCGAACGCGAAGCCATACACCCAGAAACCATCGGTCCTTCGTCAGGGTGACTTTCACCCATGCGCTCAATCAGAGGCCCGGCGTCCCACAGGACCAGCAACGCTCGGGATGTCCGCGGTCGTGCGGTCTTATCGTGGCTTTGCCTCGGACCGAACCCTTTAGTAGGGAGATGGCCGGCTTGCGCAGAACAACCGATTGTAGCGGCGCCAATCATCTTGGGGTTCAGGCACCCTGCCCTCGCTTACTCCTTTTCTCGCAAACGAAGATGAGCGTGGCGAAGGTGATGAGATTGCCGGTCTCACCGGCTGCCCGGAGGGAAGCACTAAATGCCTGATCATCGCACCAAGGCTAGCGCCCACGTCGGGTCCGGGCGATCGACACTTTGAGACTATCACCGGGTGGCCGGTTGATCCAACGTCACCACGATTCCTCGAGCAAAGCGGGGTCATGTGGGGCAGCCCCCGCATTATTTTGAGCGGATGGACGGCGGTCTGGCGATCTCTTGTTGAAGCGGCGAGGCGGGAGATGAGCCTTGCTGAGGCGATGGAGCCGTCGGCCATCCATGGGTGTGACATGAGCGCAGCACCTACAACACCGCCTGCAGGCAGGATTGACGCGCTGCACGTCCATCTAGTTGATAGCGGTACGAGAACGGGTGCCAGTAAGGACAATTCTCACACGTGGATGCTCGCAGAGCCGATTTCTACCCTTCTTCGTGTGCGCTGGCTTTCAGGATGCCTCGAACAGGGATAGAGAGAGCCGCGCATGCAGAACGTCGGGCATGCGGACAATCATCCGCAACTTGATGATGACCTAAGAGTGGGGAACCATGGAAACCATCACGATCAGCAATCGCGCAGATTTCGCTCAATGGGCCATTGAACGCTCTCGTGCAATCGTGGCGCAATCTCGCGCTGGCCGCCCGCGATATGAACGAGGTAAAGATCGCCGAGACCGGCAATGCACTCGGACAGGCTATTGTCGATGCGCTTCTCGAGGTTTTCGATGGACTCGTCCCCGAGGAGTAGTTCTTCTCGAACGCCAGGCGGCAGCCAAGGGATCTCAAGGTCCCTGTGGGCGGCCGCATCCCTGGCCTCTTGCTGAGATCTGATGCCGAGCGGCCCATTCGGGTATCTCTTTCCCCTCCTCGCGGTTGCAGCGGGCATAAGGAACGGCAACCATCCAGGTTGCGACCGAGGCAAAAACCCTGACAGCTGTCAGGGTTTGCAGCAAATTATTTGTCGGACCCGCTCGAACCCTGGACTTCTAGCCCGGCCTGCTCGTGTGCCCCCGCGGCTCGTTGCTTGAGGAAAAGCACATACTGTCTGCGGAGCTCGGGAGGAGTGATCTTCCCCTGAATCCAGTCGTCCACGTGCGCCAGGAAAGCCGGACTGCTTTCAAATGGATAACCCATCTTAGCAGCGCGGCCGACGACCCGCTCAAATAGCTCTCGCCTTTTCTCCGGTGTCATCATTCCTCCCGCGGGCTGCAAGGACAAAGCTTACGACACTGGAGGCACGGGCTCATTCACATTTGAATGTTTGCCTCCCCGAGGATGATCTAACCGCTCGAACGCTTAGGCTCCTGTCCCGACCGGTAAAAACCCTGACAGCTGTCAGGGTCTAAGACCCGTTATCCGACCGCGCGATCGCCCACTCCTCGAGCCCTCAACAGCGCCATCAGCGGCGGGCCGAGCGAGAACTCCCCGCGTTGCGCCTTTCGTGTGAGCTCGCGAAGATAGCCACCAGGTGAATTGATGTGCCCGGCCCGCTCCAAAATGCAGGCGATGGCGATCGCCGCGTCTTCGGCACCCATCGCCTCGCAGGCGTCCTGGTAGGCAGACGGGCTGACGCCCAGCATAGACCGAACCACAACAGCCGCCGACATAAGATCGCGCCAGCTCGCCACGGCACCATCGGGTCCATACATCGCAATCTCCGGGCAGGCCTTCAAAACAAGGCCAAGGGGGAAGCTCTTCACCGTATAGGACCCTTTCGCCCCCACAGGCTCCGCCCGTCGCTCCCCCTGCTCTTTTCTAGAGCATGGTTCAAGTTCATTGAAGGGTTCGGTGTTTGAATTCTGTATGTGACGTCCATTATGGGCATCATTGGTGCTATTATTCTCTTCATTCTGTTGCAAATCCAACAGCTTGATCACCTTGTCGCGCAAGGCCTCCATCTCAGCCAACGCCTGTGCCACGTCCTGCATGCGCGGCGTCCGGGGGATTTTGGCCACCAGAGCGATATAGCTGTCTTCGACCGCGTCCCAGTCGCCTGGTGCGCCTTCTTCCATCGCAGCCGAGATCAGCTTGCGGATATCGCGGCGGCAGATCGTGAGGCTTTCCCTGGCTTGTCGGTAAGCGGCGCGATCGGCAGCCACCTGCTGGGCCATGGCGGCAAGCTCTTCCATGCGCAGCAGGAGCGGGGATAGGTCGAAGCCGAAAGCGGTCTCAATATCGCCCGTCTTGCCTTTGCGTGCATAGCGCTTGCCGTTGGCGCTATCCTTCCTGACGATCAGCCCCGCATCGACAAGGATCGCCAGGTGACGCCGCAATGTCGCCCCCGCAATCCCGTGAGCCCGCAAGGTCAGCTGAGCATTGGAGGGAAAGACTACGAGTTGGCCGTCCTGACGTAGTTCGTTTTCAGGATAGAAGCTCAAAAGCGCGTCCAGCACCGCAAGACTACGGTCCTGCAACCCCAGTACTTCCCGCGCCGTTGACGCGTCTCGGAAGACCTTCCATTTGTCAGCCGACTTGCCGGGTTTTATCTCGGCTGCCTCGATCTGCCGCCGGACCAGGGCAAGCGTCATCGGCCGCCGCCCAAAGGGCGTCGTTACGTTTCCACTCTGCATTTCCCTCACCTCTGATAGGCAAAAGAAATCCGCTCACCAAAAAGGGTGCCAAAGACTCTTGACTAGGATTCGTGGAAATGCGATTCTCGAGGTGCTAAATCAGAGAGGGGCTTCCACGACGGCAACGTTTTGGGGGCCTTTTTCTTTTGCAACGAGTCCTTTCTTGCTCCGATACGCCTGACAGCTGTCAGGAATCCTATTGTTGACGCTGTTGAGCAAAGCGTTCAGCAAGCGCCGGCAGCTCCGCTTCAACAAATCTCAAAAAGTCCATTCCCAGGGCTCCTGCCGCAGAAATGCGAACCTCCTTCGGGCGCTTTTCCAAGGCACCCAACTGGGTGCCCCGCCCGTCAGAGATGACAACCGCGTCCGTGCTCCTTGCACCTGCCGGCTTGATCGCGGTGAGAAGCCTCTGAAACCTCTGGTCGGATGTCTCCCCTGGGCTCCTATTGCCCGCCAGGATCTCCCGCACCCGTCCCAGAAGATCAGGATTGGTTGCCAGGATCTTGGCAAGGTCCAGCCACCTCGGTCGTCCGATTTTTGGAGCCCGGCCAACCGCCTCGATGACATCCGCAGGAATGACGCGGTAGACACTCCTCATCCGCGCAAGCTCAGCGTCTTCGATTGAAAGTGCGGCGTAGATGTCTCGTGGCTTGATACCGGCGGCATCCATCCTTGATGCAAACAGCGCTCGCTCGATCCAGGTCAGGTCCTGGCGGGCGGCATTCTCAATGCCTTGGGCAAGGACGAGGTCAAGATCGGAGATCTGCACCTCCAGCGCGCGCACCGGCCGTCCCAACTGCTGGGCAGCGAGCCAGCGTCGATGCCCGTAAACGATCTGGTAGCGATCGGCGGAGGAGGGGTGACGCCGCACCTGAATCGGGACCTTCTGTCCGTCGGTCTCGATGGAGCGCTTGAACTCCTCAAAGCTCGTCGTGTCGTCGTCAGGCAGCCTGTCGGGAAAAGGGGAGGGGTCTATCAGTGCCGGATCCAGCTCCCGAACGGCGCCCGCACCCGCCTCAATCATTGCCTTCAGGCGGTCCCGTTCCGTCCTGATATCGTCAATCGCCCGATGGGCCGCACCGATCACGCCGGCGCCGACACGGTTGGCGGGGGATGGCCCCGACCGTACGGTCTGTTCCTCGACTTCCGGTTTGTTTTCAATTTCCGCGGACAGGAGGCCGAAGCTTGCAACAATCGACTTGCGAGATGACTTGCTCATGTCCGCCCCCAACTGTCATTGATGAGGCGAATGATCGCCTCGTTCACAGCATCCACGGCTTCGCGGGCGCGTTTGTGTGTTTCGCGGCCAATCTGCCCCATCTCGAGCTCGTAGATCGAGCGCTTGGCAAGGCCCGCTGCCTCGACGGCGGTGCTTTCGATCGCCGTCGGCAGAAGCACGTCCGTCCCGAAGAGGTGGCGCAGCATCGCCACCACCTGCGACTGCGGCGCATCATTGGGATCATGTCTCGTCACAAGATACCGGATGAAGTCCTGATCCAGCTGGGCTCCCGTTTCGTTCAGGACGCTGATCAGGTCACCCATCATGAGGAGGAACTGGCTCATCGATGCCACGTCCAGCATGGCCGGGTGCACCGTGATGATCATGCTCGTTGCAGCATAGATCGCGCTCAGTGTCAGGAAGCCGAGCGACGGGGGCGTGTCGAGAACAACGACGTCATAATCGCTTTCGACGTCCTGGAGTGCCAGCTTCAGCCGCTCGAAGAAGATTGCACCCGCATCCTGCTTGCTTGCCAGGATGCGAGGGGTCTCGTGTTCATATTCCATCACTTCGAGATTGCCCGGAATCAGGTCGATCCCATCGAAATAGGTCTTGCGGATGATGTCACGGATCGGCCGGCGTTCAGCCTCATCATAGCGAAGGGCGGCATAGATGGTTTCGTTTGAACCGACATCGACCTCCGGCTGAGCACCGAACAACGCCGAGAGCGACGCCTGCGGGTCAAGGTCCAGAGCCAGGACGCGGTATCCATGCAGGGCTAGATAATGGCAGAGATGCACGCATGTCGTCGTCTTGGCGCTACCACCCTTGAAGTTGGCAATCGCCAGCACCTGGAGGTGTTCGCCGTGGCGACGGCGAGGCAGGAACCGCAGGGCCTCTGCCGGCTTCTGCGCGGCAAATAGCTCACGCAGTTCGTTTATCTGGGAAAGCGTATAGACCCGATGGTTGTTCTCAAGCCGACTTGGGACCGGCCCACGGCCTTCCGTCGACATGAGCTTCAGCGTCGAATCGGGTATGGAGGTGAGCTTGGAGACTTCGCTCGTCAGAAAAGGCCGCAGGGACTTTTCCGACTTCGGCGGATACATGCGCGTCCTAAGCTGCTGCAATTGGCCGGACAAAAGGCCCGCATGGCGCAGTATCTTTGCGCCGGCGTCTTCCTTTGTTCCGACAATCGTTTCTGACCGGTGCGCTATCGCCATCATTTCCTCTTGGCGGCTTTCCGCCGGTTTACCGGCTATTGCCCGCCAAAGGTAGAACACGATTCTCCCAAGAGGTCCAGAAGGTTAGGGTTAACAAAGAATTAGCGGCCTTCAGCCCGCTCGCCGCGGTCTCAGCGATATCCTTTCCCTTTCAGAGACTTAACACATGTCGCGGGAAAGCCGGTCATTCATTGTTCTCCGGTGAATCCTTCAGGTTCTGCAGGTCCCTCGGCACCTGCAGCGGCATCCAAGCCTTTCCTGCAGAATCATACAGCTCCACCTGCCGGCCTATTTGTGATGGTTTTTTTGCCGAGCACGACGGGGGAACTTGATGACGCAGATCCTATCGCTGATGAACCATCGGGAAGGGCCAATCCAGGCAAAGCCGGCAGAAGCTGCAAGCGGCCTCCCGAGGTCAACCGACCTATCCAGAGCAGGGACGACCGAGGCCGAGACCCAACCCCGCTCTCACCCGCGGCTTATCCGTAAGCTCCAAGAGGCACTCGGTGATCGACTTTGCACGGCGCTGGAGGACCCATGCGTGGTGGAGATCATGCTCAATCCCGACGGAAAGCTCTTCATCGAAAGGTTGGGCCTGGGGATGGCGCTCGCCGGCGAGATGCCCACGGCCGCTGCGGAACTGGTGATCGGGGCCGTTGCCCACGCGCTTAAGACCCAGATCGACCTCAACCAGCCGATCATCTCCGGAGAGCTGCCAATCGGCGGCCACCGCTTCGAGGGCCTGCTGCCACCGGTGGTGACCAAACCCTCCTTCACCATCCGCCGGCGCGCCTCGCAGGTCATCCCGCTCGATGACTATGTGCGCTCAGGTGCGATGGCACAGCATCAGGCCGACACGATCCGCAGCGCGATTTCGTCGAGGCTCAACATCATCATCTCCGGTGGGACCGGATCCGGCAAAACTACGCTCGCCAATGCCGTCCTCGCGGAGATTGCAGCGACGGCGCCACAGGATCGGCTCGTGATCCTCGAAGATACCGCAGAACTGCAATGCCTGGCCGACAACACGCTCATTCTCCACACCAGCGACAGGGTAGACATGGCTCGGCTCCTGAAAAGCACGATGCGCTTGCGGCCGGATAGGATTGTCGTTGGAGAAGTCCGCGACGGGGCAGCACTGACGCTGCTGAAGGCGTGGAATACGGGGCATCCCGGAGGCCTGGCCACCCTTCACGCGAACACGGCCATGTCCACGCTCCGCCGCCTCGAGCAATTGACTTCGGAAGTCAGCCAGCAGCCGATGCGCGAGGTGATCGGGGAAGCAGTTGATCTTATCATCTCCATCGAGCGGAGCGCCCACGGGCGCAGGGTCTGCGACATCCTTCGGGTGGAACGCTACCGCGACGGACAATACGACGTCCTTCCCCTTCAGGTCAGACAGGCACAGGAGGCCGGCGATGGTGCGTAGGAAGCCGAACCTCGCAGGTGCGCTGCTTGCAATCCCCCTTGCGTTTGCCCTTTGCGGACCAGCCCTTGCAAGCACCGGCGGAGGCCTTCCATGGGAGGCACCGCTGCAGCAGATCCAGGAATCCATCACCGGTCCAGTTGCGGGCGCCATCGCGCTGGCGGCGGTAGCGATTGCCGGCGGCATGCTGATCTTCGGCGGCGAGCTCAACGATTTCGCGCGACGGCTCATGTATATCGTCCTCGTCGCCGGCATCCTTCTGGGAGCCACGAGCATTGTCGGCCTCTTCGGCGCGACGGGAGCGTCGATCGGGCCCGTGGACCCAACGACGTCATCCGACTGGCGTGCGAGGGAAGGGGAGGGGGCTCGTGGCTGAGGTCATGCAGGGGCTGCAGCGCCACCGGATCCAGCGGGCTCTTTCGCGCCCAAACCTGTTGCTCGGCGCTGATCGGGAGCTGGTTCTCCTTACGGGTCTTGTCGCGACGATCCTGATCTTCGTGGTGCTAACCATCTATTCGGCGCTGATCGGAATCGCCGTCTGGCTTTTGATCGTCGGGTTTCTTCGCATGATGGCGAAGTCCGACCCTCTGATGCGCAAGGTTTATCTCCGGCACATTTCCTACAGGTCATATTACAGGGCCACCCCAACACCGTGGCGCAGGTATTGAGGGTCTGGCATGGTCACTCTGAAGACATTCCGCCACACGGGGCCCTCCTTCGCTGATCTGGTTCCCTATGCAGGTCTCGTGGACAACGGCGTGCTGCTCTTGAAGGACGCGAGCCTGATGGCAGGCTGGTATTTTGCCGGTCCGGATTGCGACAGTGCCACGGAGACAGAGCGCAACGAGCTCTCGCGCCAGATCAACGCCATCCTGTCGCGGCTCGGAACCGGCTGGATGCTGCAGGTCGAGGCCGTGCGCATCCGCGCCCTCGACTATCCCTCAACTGAAAGCTGCCATTTTCCCGATCCGGTAACCCGAGCGATCGACGAGGAGCGACGCATCTTCTTTTCGCGCGAACGGCACCATTTCGAGAGCCGGCATGCACTCATCCTGACCTTTCGCCCGCCGGAAGCCAGGAAGTCCGCTTTGCGCAAATACGTCTATTCCGACGAAGGAAGCCGCAAGAAGACCTATGCCGACACGGTTCTGCTCGTCTTCCAGAATGCTGTTCGCGAGATCGAGCAGTATTTGGCAAACGTCGTTTCGATCCGGCGTATGGAGACCAGGGAAGTATTCGAGAGGGGAGGGGAGCGTGTGGCTCGCTATGACGAACTGCTTCAGTTCGTACGCTTCTGCATCTCCGGCGAGAACCATCCTATACGGCTTCCCGACACGCCCATGTATCTTGACTGGCTGGTGACGGCCGAACTCGAGCATGGACTGACACCACGGGTTGAAAACCGTTTCATCGGCGTTGTCGCCATCGACGGACTGCCGGCAGAGAGCTGGCCCGGAATCCTGAACAGTCTGGACGTGATGCCTTTTAGCTATCGCTGGTCGTCTCGCTTCATCTTTCTGGATGCAGAAGAGGCTCGTCAAAGGCTGGAGCGGACGCGCAAGAAATGGCAGCAGAAGGTCCGGCCATTCTTCGACCAGTTGTTCCAGACGCAGAGCCGCTCCGTCGACCAGGACGCGATGACCATGGTTGCCGAGACTGAGGACGCGATCGCGCAGGCTTCGTCGCAGCTCGTGGCCTACGGATACTACACACCCGTGATCATCCTTTTCGATGATGATCGCGACGCACTACTGGAACGGGCAGAAGCGATCCGCCGCCTGATCCAGGCCGAAGGCTTTGGGGCAAGAATCGAGACCCTCAACGCCACGGACGCCTATCTCGGCAGCTTGCCGGGCAACTGGTACTGCAATGTCCGCGAACCACTTATTCACACGGCCAATCTTGCCGATCTCATCCCCCTCAACACTGTCTGGTCGGGGAACGGCTTCGCCCCATGCCCCTTCTACCCGGCTGGCTCTCCGCCGCTGATGCAGGTTGCCAGCGGTTCGACCCCATTCCGGCTGAACCTTCACGTCGATGACGTCGGGCACTGCCTGGTGTTCGGGCCAACCGGCTCTGGAAAATCGACGCTTCTTGCGCTCATCGCCGCACAGTTCCGACGTTACCCGGGCGCACAGATATTTGCCTTCGATAAGGGAGGATCGCTCCTGCCGCTGACGCTTGCGGTCGGTGGAGATCACTACGAGATCGGGGGGGAGGGCGAAATGCCTCGCCCGGCACTCGCTTTCTGCCCGCTATCGGATATCGACGGCGAGGCTGACCGGGCATGGGCGGCCGAATGGATCGAGATGCTGGTCGCGCTGCAGGGCGTTACCGTCACGCCCGATCATCGCAACGCAATTTCGCGTCAGATAGCGCTCATGGCAAGTGCGGCCGGTCGGTCACTGTCCGATTTCGTGAGCGGTGTTCAGATGCGTGCGATCAAGGACGCTTTGCATCCCTATACCGTGGACGGGCCCATGGGCCATCTCCTCGATGCAGAGGAGGATGGACTGAGGCTTGGCAGTTTCCAGACCTTCGAGCTCGACCACCTCATGAACATGGGCGAGCGTAATGTCGTGCCGGTCCTCACCTATCTCTTCCGGCGGATCGAGAAGCGTCTTGACGGCTCGCCGAGCCTGATCGTGCTCGACGAGGCCTGGTTGATGCTCGCTCACCCGGTGTTCCGGACCAAGATCCGGGAGTGGCTCAAGGTTCTACGCAAGGCAAACTGTGCCGTGTTGCTGGCCACCCAGTCGATTTCCGACGCCGAGCGCTCGGGGATTATCGACGTCCTGAAGGAATCTTGCCCAACGAAGATCTGCCTCCCCAACGGCGCTGCCCGCGAGCCTGGAACGCGTGAGTTCTATGAACGGATCGGCTTCAATGAGCGACAGATCGAGATCGTTTCAGGCGCTGTCCCCAAGCGGGACTATTATATCGCGACGCCAGAAGGCCGACGCCTCTTCGACTTGGCGCTTGGCCCGGTTGCCCTCAGCTTCGTCGGCGTGTCGGACCGGGAGAACCTGAAGCGCATCCGCTCACTCTACTGCAAACATGGTCAGGACTGGCCCGTGCACTGGCTTCATATGCGGGGAATTCATGATGCTGTATCACTGCTCAACCTCAAGCAGGCTGCTGACGGCAATGGCCGCAGTCGCTTTCCTGACCGCCCCGGCAGCACCGGGGGTGGCGGGCACAGCGACGGGTGCGGCGACGGAGTGGACGCAACTGCTCAACAATGGTGAACTCGTCACCCTCGTCGGCAGGTCCGGTCAGCAGATCCAGCACCAGCTCACCCAGATCAGCCAGCTCGCGCAACAGATCGAGACGCAGCTCAACATCTACCAGAACATGCTTCAGAACACTGCAACCCTTCCCAGGCATATGTGGGGACAGGTGGAGCGCGATCTCGATCATCTCCGCGGGATCGTTCAGCAGGGGCAAAGCATCGCCTTCTCGCTCGGCAATGCCGATGACGTGCTGCAGCAGCGCTTTGCCAGCTATTCCAAGCTGAAGGCCGACCGTGCCGGCGAGGAGAGCTTCTCTTCGACCTATCAACTCTGGTCAGACACGAACCGCGAAACCATTGCCGCGGCGCTGAAGGCCGCAGGACTTACGTCCCGGCAGTTTGACAGCGAGGAGGCTACACTCTCGTCCTTACGCTCCATGTCGGAAACTGCTGACGGCCAGATGAAGGCGTTGCAAGTCGGCCACCAGATCGCGGCACAGCAGGTCGCGCAAATGCAGAAGCTCCGCGGCCTTTTCTCGCAGCAGATGACGATGATGGGAACCTGGCTTCAGAGCGAGCAGACCGAGAAGGATCTGGCTCAGGCGCGGCGGGAGAGGTTCTTTGCCACGTCCCGAAACTACCCAACGTCGGGCGGCCAGAAGATGGCAGTGGAATGGTGAAGCCATGTTCCTCAGTCAACGATTTCTTGGCCGTCTACTCGCTATCTCCGTCTTCATCTCGGTTGCTTTGGCTGCACGATCCAGCTGGGCCCAGGACGGCTCCGTCCTGACATCGCTTCAAAACCAGCTTGCGGCCTCCGCCAAAGGTTGGGAAGCCGCGGTCATGGAGGCAGCCAAGTCGCTGTTCTGGATTCTTGCGACCATCGAGATCGGGATCGCTGCGGTATGGCTCGCTCTTCAGGCGGCAACCCTTGACGGCTGGTTTGCTGAACTTGTGCGGCGTGTCATGTTCGTCGGCTTCTTTGCCTTCGTCCTTTCGCAAGGACCCGAATTCGCCAAGGCGATCGTCGATAGCCTCTTTCAGATTGGTGCTGGTGGCGGTGCCGCCTCACCGGCAGACGTCTTCAATGCCGGCCTCAGCGTTGCGACCAAAATGTCCGAGAAGATCGAGTTCGGTCTGTTCGAGGACAATGCGCTAGCGATCTCGGCTGCCTTCGCCATGGTAATCGTGGTCGTCTCCTTTTCGCTCGTGGCGGCAATCTTCGTCTCGGTCATGGTCGAGATGTATCTCGGCCTGCTGGCGGGAATGATCATGCTCGGCCTTGGTGGATCGTCCTATACCAAGGATTTCGCAGTCCGCTACCTGGTCTATGCCTTCTCGGTCGGCATGAAGCTCATGGCTCTGGTCATGATCTCCCGCATCGGGTCGGAAGTGCTCATCGGTCTGGCCGATGAGCCACAGGTCGGCGACGAATTCCAGACTGCCCTGGCCATTGCCGGCATTGCCGTCGTGGTTTTCCTGATTTCCGTCTACGTGCCGAGCATCCTCCAGGGTGTCGTCCAGGGAGCCTCGGTGACCAACGGCATGGAGACTATCCGGCACGGTGGCCAGGCAGCGTCCTTCGCCACAGGTGCAGGCTTCCTTGCCGCAGGTGGGGCAGGCATCGGCCTTGCGGCAGGCCGGTCTGCAACCGCGGCTGGGTCGAGCCTTCCAGGTGCGGCTTTGCGAGGCATCGGCGCCGGATTGGCTTCGGTAGGCAGGGCCGCCGGCAGTTCCGCAAAGGATAAGGCAATCGGGTCGCCGGGTGCCTATGCGGGATCAATTCTAGGGCTGGCCAATGCCAAGCTTGACGAAGCCCGCGGCAACCATGATCGCCGACCATCCCTCCCCGAACGCAAAGAGTGAACAACAGGCGCAAAGGTGATTGAGCCATGGCCACGAACGTGCCCCTGAAAACCCTTATCTTGCCGCGCGCCAGGAATGGACCGAACGCTATGGATCTTATGTGAGAGCGGCTGCAGCCTGGCAGATCGTCGGCATTCTCTCCCTCGCCATGGCAGTCATCGGCTTTGGCTTTGCGCTCTATCTTAGCCTGCAGGTCAAGCTGGTGCCCTATATCGTCGAGGTCGACAAGCTTGGGACTGCCGTCGCCGCCGGCTATCCCGAGCAGATCGATTATGCCGACGAGCGGGTCGTGCGCGCCACGCTAGGAAGCTTCATCACCAGCTTCCGTTCGGTCACCCCCGACGCGGTGGTACAGAAGCAGCACATTGACAGGACCTATGCGTTTCTTCGTGCCGCCGATCCTTCGACGGAGAAGATCAACGCCTGGTTTCGCGGCGATTCCCCATTCGAAAAAGCCAGGATCGCAACGGTTGCTATTGAAGTCAGCAATATCGTCTCGCTGTCGAAGCAGACCTACCAGATCGACTGGACCGAGTACGAACGCGACCGCAAGGGCAAGCAGATCGGGACCCGCAGGTTTCGGGCGATCGCGACGGTGGCTCTGACCACACCGCAAGACGAGGCGACGATCCGGCTCAATCCGATCGGACTTTACGTTCGAGATTTCGACTGGACGGCACAGCTATAGGGAGGCCATCAGATGGGCAGAACGGGAATGACGGCAGGCGCTTGCATGATTGTCCTTGCGCTTGCAATCGGTGCAAACGCACAGGACATGACGGCCAATGAGCTAAAGGGGACTGCACTATCCGGCCAGTGGCGAACCAAGCCGGGCGTGATGACGACGGGACCGGACGGCAAGGTGGTGTTCCTGTTCGGAGCAACGCAGCCGTCCGTCGTCTGTGCGCCCCTTCAGGTCTGTGATATTGAGCTGGAGCCGGGGGAAGAGGTCCGCGACGTTCTGGTCGGCGACAGCGTCCGCTGGAAGGTGGAAGCTGCGACATCCGGCGCCACCGCCCGCCAAGCGGTCCATCTGATCGTCAAGCCGGCCGAGCCCTCGCTGGCGACCTCGATGGTGGTGACCACGTCTCGTCGCACCTATCACATCCAGCTCAAGTCTCATGCAAGCCAGTATATGGCTCGCATCGGATTTGATTACCCGTCAGATATCTCGGCCCGGATCAGCAACATCAGCGCGCGGCTGCAGGCTGGGGGCCATGCCCGCACAGCGGCCGGTCGGCCCAACTTCTCCTATTCGCTTCGGGGGAGAGCACCGTGGAAACCGACGCGGGTCTATTCCGACGGTGTGCAGACCTTCATCCAGTTTCCACAGTCGATCTCCAGTCAGGACGCGCCGGTACTGTTCGTGATTTCCGGCGGAGAAAACCGCATCGTCAACTATCGGATGAACGGGGACATGATGATCGCCGACTATGCGATCGACAGGGCCATCCTGCTGTCCGGCAGCGGTTGGCACCGGAAGAAAGTCATCATCGAGCGAAAGGGCTGAATCATGTTCAAGCCTCTCATTCTTGTTCTTGCCCTGGCGGTTCTTTCCAGCTGCCAGAGTGCAGGTGACGGCCCAAGTGCCGGCAGTTCACAGATATCGTTGACAGACGCCGCCGCAGGGATGATCGCCGCCGACCTAGCAGGCGGTCTTGCCGACCAGCTTGGACCTGCCAGCGCCACGGCCATAGAAATGGAACCCGACGGTTCATCATTCTCCGTCGCGCTTGAGGAGGCGTTGAGGCAACGCGGTTTTGTGCTCGTTACAGAAAAGACATCGGGCGGATCTTTGACGCCGAGAAGGCTCACCTATTCGATCGGTGAGATCGACGGTCAGGTGCTGGTGCGCCTTTCGACATCATCCATGGTCCTCGCCCGCGCCTATACGCGCACGGCAGCAGCTGCGGCACCGGCAAGCCCGCTCTCGGTCCTGCTGATCAATTGAGGAGAAAGACCTGTGGTTCATTCGCTGCAGCCTGGAGGCTCCCTTCTGCCAGCTGATCCGAAAGCCATGCCTCGGCTCAATCGCCTTCCGATCGTCGTCGTCATTGTCCTCGTCATTCTGTTTGGCGCGATCGTCGTGATCGGCCTGTCATGGCGGGGCCTTCCCTTCAGCCGCAGTGACGAGGTGGACCTTCCCTCCGGCAGGCCCGCCACCAGTTTCCGTGACCAGCTCAAGCACGGTGTGTCGGACGGGATCATTGAAGAACCGGTCGAGCACCAGAAATTACAGCCGGCGCCGGTCCCTCTGCCTGAGCAAGAGCGGGTGAAGGAGAGGCGGACTGAAGGCACAGAACCCGACCACGGGCAAGGCTGGCGGGACCTAGAGCCTGAAGACGAGTGGCGAGCCAGACTGAAGCGAGACGAGGACGAGCAATATCTTCGTGAGGTTCAGCGTCAGCGGCTTGCTCGCCTCCAGGCCCGGGCAACGGCGCTTGATTCACCGCTGACAGTCGATGTCTCCAACCTTCAAAGCACTGCGACGAGCGCAGATTCCGCGCGGGATGGAGTGCCAGATCCTGGCTTGTTCGACCACTCCGCGGCCGGAACAGGCTCCAGGATCCTTGCAGCGAAGCTCGACGAAAATGGGCAGGCCTCAAAGGAGCTGTTCTTCAATGAAGAGATCAGGGAGGCGGGCTATCTTGCAAACCGGGTCAAGCCGCCCGTCTCGCCCTATGAGCTGAAGCGGGGATCGGTCATTCCTGCCACTCTCATCACCGGCGTGAATTCGGACCTTCCGGGACGCATCATCGCCCAGGTCAGCCGGAACGTCTATGACAGCGCCACCGGCCTGCATCTCCTGATCCCGCAAGGCGCGAAGCTCTTCGGTCGGTATGATTCCAAGCTGTCCTTCGGACAGGAGCGGGTGCTGGTGGTCTGGACAGACCTTATCTTCCCGAACGGGGCAAGCCTGCAGATCGCCGGCATGGCTGGGGCCGATCAGGAGGGCTATGGAGGGTTTTCCGACAAGACCGATCGCCATCTGTTGCAAACCTTCGGAACAGCCGCATTGATCGCACTGATCGGCAGTGGCATCGATATGTCGATGCCACAGGGCCCGGCGCTTGCTATGCGGGAGACGGCATCCGACGCGGCGAGACGGAATTTCGCTGAGAGCTTTGGCCGACTGGCGGAACAGTCCATCTCCAGGAACCTGAACAGGCAGCCAACCCTGCGCATCAGGCCGGGCTATCAATTCAATGTTCTGGTCGATCAGGACGTTGTTCTTCCTGGCGCATATGGCGGACGGTGAGACGTGCCGCTCCTGATGCGAGCGCGAAACCGCAAAAATGCAGCTGTCGCGTCCACCAGTCATGTGCCAACTCTTCCGACGAAACATCACGTGCTTCAGGGGGAGAATGGGAGATGATGGGAGATCTCTGCCAGTTGATCGACATGATAGATCTGGCCAGCGACGAGCGGATGATCAAGCAGGTACTCAGGAACTTCGCACTCGGATCCGGCTTCTCCTGGTTCGCCTACATCAATGTCGAAGGCTCGCGCCTGCGAACGATGAGCAATTATCCGGCGGAATGGCAGAAGGTCTATCTGACGAAGTTGTATCAGCGCGTGGATCCGGTGATCAGCGAGGCCAGACGCCGCATGGAACCCTTCCGCTGGTCTTGCGAGACCTGGGGAAGGCCGCGGGGCTCGAGCGGACGGGACTTCTGGGAGGAGGTCGCCAGACACGGCATTCGGTCAGGGCTGACGATCCCGGTGGAGGGGAGCTTCGGCAGCCGGATCATGCTTACCTTCTCCTCGCGCAATACCGACGCCGGCCGTTTGGAGCCAATCCAGCCTCGCAAAGCCGAGCAAGCGGCGCTGGCTATCCACTATCGTCTTCAGGGCCTCAAGTTCGAGGCTGGGCGGCATTCTGCACCTGCCCTATCACCGCGTGAGCTCCTGTGCTTGACGTGGGTGAGCAAGGGCAAGGTGGGGCACGAGATAGCGGAGCTGAGCAATATCAGGCCGCGTACCGTTCAGCATTATCTGGTTCTTCCTCACTTTGTGTGGAGCCGCGGCAGCATTCGTGCCTTCAGCAATTCAGGGCCTGCCCGACCGTACATTGCTCGCTTGAGGGTCTTGAGGCGGTTGATCTGGCCTTCGGCCTGCCCGTTGCTCCAGGGCAGCTCGATGGCGTTGTTGACGGCATCGATGTCCCTGCGAAGGACGCGAGCGAACCGCATGATAGGGATGAGCTCGGAGTCGATCGCATCGTCGATCCATGCATCCAGTGGTGGCGATCTCTTGCCGCGAAGGATGCCGTTGAAGCGCATCGCCAGGCGTCGCATCTGGACAAACGCCTCAGATCCCTGCTTCAGGGCGTCGACCTTCCTTGCCTGCCGGTCCGTCAGCAGGCCTCGCGGCTTGATACATAGCGCCGCGGCAACCACCGGAGAGATTGCATGACCGGTTTCGGGATCTCGAACCGGTTCCGACTTCAACGCGGCGGGCGGTACATCATCGGCCTGTCCCCTTTCGGCCCGCCGCCAAGCTCCGAGCAACCGCTCCAGATTGGCGAAGCTGCCGGTGTAGCCGCGCTGCTTGACGTCGTGAAACAGATGCCGTCCGCGCCGGTTCCCATCCTTCCAGCATTGCGCAAGGAAGGCTTCGAAATACCATGGTGATGTGGGGTTCAGTGCTGCTCGTCGCCTGTCTTGTGGAGCCTCGAACTTGAGCCACTTCGTTATGCTGCGACGCTCATAGCCGGTCCGTCTGGCGATCTCGCTGTAGGACAGCCCTTGCTGGCGCAAGGCATGGAGCATGTCGAATATCTCCTGGCGAGATTGCCTATGCGCAAGACGGGCGCGCCGGCGATGTGTCGCAGCGTCAACAATTGCGTCCTCCGAAAGAATGGCCCTGCCGGTGGCACGCCCGGAAAGGCTCATCTGTTCTTCGATGGCCGAACGAAGGTTCTGGACCAGATGAAACCGATCGGCGACCTGCCGGGCCTGCGGTGCGCCTTCACGGGTGGCCTGCGCATACAGGCCGCAGCGGTCGCGGCTGACAATCTCGATGGAAGGATGACTCCGAAGCCACTTGGCCGCATTCTCGACGCTACGGTCATCCAGTATGTCAATAACCGAGCGGCGCTCGAGGTCGACCATGATGGTCCCATAGCTCGTCGCGCGCCGCCAACTCCAATCATCGATACCGACCACCCGTATCTTGGAATTGCGTTGGGCAACTGCAGCATCCCGTTTCAGTTGCCGCAGGATAGTGTCGTCGCTGACCGGTATGCCGAGCCGTTGCATCAACCGCTCGCCAGGACGGCCGCCAGTGCTATGGCCGAGCAAGCCAACAATCTCTCCGACCCTTCTTGTCCGACGCGCGTATGGATCAGCTACCATCGGAAGACGGTCGGTGAACGTTCGTCGTGCGCATTCCCCATGTGCACATCGCCAGCGGCTCAGCAGGAGCTTCACTGTCACGGGCTTGCCCTGGACTGGCAGATCCTGGAGGCTGCGGCAGGACCAGCCATGCCGACTTCGGCTTCGACATCCACAATCGGGGCATACTCCGATCTTGGATCCAGCTGCGGAAACAACCCAACCGTGATCAACGGTGAGCGCGACACCCAGTACTTTGACCCCTGGACCGGGCGACCATTTCGATTTCGTTCGCATGCCCGCCCATAGCCAAAACCTCGCTAACGGCGAATGAACCACACAAAGTGAGGAAGAACCGGGTTAAGTGCAAAGCGACATCTTTGGCTCAACTCGCTTTTAGGTGCTGCGCTTCCCAGGCCAGGCCGTGAGTGCGAGATCGACCAGCCGTTTCAGCCGCGCATTGCAGGCGCCATCGCAGGCTTGGGCTGACATGCCCTGAATAATCGCACCATAGAAGCGTGCGAGCGTATCGGTGTCGGTCTGAACAGGCAATTCGCCTTCCTCGACGGCCCGATCGAAGCGGGCTTTAAGGGTCTGCATCGACGCCTCGCGCAGGCACGCCGTCATCCGCGCGACGGATGCATGTTCTTCTGCATGCTGGAGGACGGCCGTCGAGACGATGCAACCTCGCGGCATATCCGGCTGGGTGTCGCCATCGGCGATATCGTAGAGGTAGAGGCTTAGGGCCTCGTAAGCGGGAAGAGGGGATGCCAAGATTTCCGATCGGCGGCTGTTTTCACGGGCAATGCTGAAGTCGAGGGCCTGACGGTATAGTTCCTCCTTAGAGCCGAACATCGAATAGAGAGTCGGCGGTTTGATACCCATGGCCTTCGTGAGGTCGGCGGTCGAGGTTCCTTCGTAGCCGCGTTCCCAGAAAAGCCGTGCCGCGATATCGAGCCCCACGTCCCGATCGAGCAGGCGCGGTCTGCCTCGTTTGCGGGTTGGATTCGTCATTAAAATAGTGACCCCTATTAAATCGTTGACAGGCAGATCTCATTTCTTATTATAGAGATCACTATTTAATTTAGCAACGGAGTGATCCATGTCCCAAAGACTAGCAAACAAGATAGCCCTCATCACAGGAAGTTCGCGCGGCATCGGCCGCGCCGTTGCTCTTGCGTTCGCGAAGGAAGGCGCGGCACTGATTGGTGTGCACTACACCGCGAATGCCGATGCGGCGAATACCACCATACGTGACATCGAGGCACTTGGCGTCAAGGCCGTCGGTGTGAGGGCTGATCTGAGACAGGGCAAGGACGCCGCCGACAGCCTCTGTGCGCAGTTCAGCGAAGCCGCGCGTACCGAGACGGGCTCTTCCGCTCTCGATATACTGGTGAACAATGCCGGCATCGCGCCCGCACTGCCGTTGAAGCAGACGAGCGAAGCTGCTTTCGACGAAGTGATGACGATCAACTACAAGGCGCCCTTCTTCCTGATCCAGGCACTGGCCGATCACATTCGAGACAACGGCCGCATCATCAATGTGTCCACCGGGTTTACGCGCATCGCCGCGCCGACCCATCCCGCCTATGCGGCTTCCAAGGGGGCGCTGGAGACGTTGACACTGGCGTTGGCACCTGAATATGCTGCTCGCGGGATTACGGTCAACGCCGTGCTGCCAGGTGTGACGGAGACGGACATGAATGCTGAGTGGCTGGCATCACCGGATGCGCGCGCGGGTGCCGAAGCCCTCTCGGTCTTCTCCCGTGTCGGAAAGGCGGAAGACGTCGCCGACGTCATCGCATTCCTCGCATCGAACGATGCGCGTTGGACGACGGGCCAGAAGATTGATGCGACAGGTGGTGCCCGGATTTGATTGATCCCGGCACTTTGCTATGTTTGCTGCCAGTCAAACAGTGGCAGAGGATGAATCGTTGACGAGGAGCCGGTTGAGGTCTGGTTCCACGTCAATCCACCAGAAAGGATCTCGCTCCCGGAGCGCGATTCTGTCTTCACCGACTCGGCTAGGCGCATTTCCCAGGCTGGACGCTGCCTGTTCTCATCCCCTAGCGCCGAATCGCGCTTGCCGAGACGTGCCGCCAAGACGTGCGCTTGGTTTCAGATCCTTTCAAGAGCGGAGACGCCCGGCTTAGGCCATTGAGCGGTCCCGCTAGAGGATCATGCGGGCATTGACGATTATTCATCTGGCTGCGCTCTGTTGGTGCTCCAAGACACCCCCGTTACGGCCCGATAAAGCGAGCTGGGCTATCAGCATCTGCGTAGTCGTGACGTGGGCAAACTCGAAACTTAAGCTTGCCACGTGGACCAGGTGGCTATCTCTGGCGGGTATCGTTCCCTGCAATCGGTCGGGCAGGTCGAAGCAATCACAGGCATCCTCCACCAAGACGATATTGTAGCCGAAATTGGCGCCGGTTCGCACGGTGGTCGAGACGCACATGTCAGTGGTGATACCGAACACCACCACCGTCCTGATGCCGAGACGTCTTAGGCGCAGATCGAGATCTGTTCCGATGAATGCCGAATTCACGCTCTTAGAGACTACTTCTTCGTGACCTCGGGGACCAAATCCCGGCCGAAAGGCGTTGCCGGGTTCTCCCGGTGCTAAGGTTGATCCCGGGGTGATAGAATCATGCCTGACGTGGATGATTGGCAAAGCGCACGCCCGCCATGCTTCGAGCAGTGCCAGTCCGTTGCTGTCGACGGCGTCGTTCCACCGTCGGGGCCATGAGGGCAGGTCAAACGCCTGCTGCATATCTACTGGGAGAAGAACTGAGTTCGCGAGGTCCATACTAGGGTCTCCTTTCGCCACATTGTGCGCTCGAAGAAATGCCGGTTTCACTAGACAAGAGGTCGGTCAGACAGACTATATGACCGGTAGAAAGGGACAGGGTGGTCCTAATGCTGGATGAGAAAGACGGAATCCTGATCGCCGCCTTACGCAGGAACGCTCGCGAGAGCTTGGTTGGTCTTGCACGTAAAGTGGGCTTATCACGCAGCGCGACTCAGGAACGAATGCGTCGCCTCGAGCGGGACGGCATCATCAAGGGGTATACGGTCGATCTCGCGTCCAAAGGGGATCCCGCCGTACGCGCCATCATCGCAGTCGTCTTTCAACCTGGATACCGCTGCAAACAGATCGTACCCACCCTCACTGCCTTACCCGAGGTTGTTGCTTGCTATTCCCTTGCTGGATCAATCGACCTGATGGTGAACGTCTCCTGCGAATCAAACGCAGCGCTCAGCCGCATCAGAGATGTCGTGGCGTCCGTGCAAGGGGTGGCCACTGCAACAACCCATATAGTCCTCGCAACGGAGTGGTCGCGAATCTAGGTATGGCTGCCGCAAGCCAGGCAAAACGCCACTCCCAGACGTGCGGATGGCGCCAAAAGGAGCCAGTTGGAGATGCTGCTGATCTGCAAATGATGGTCAGGAATGCTGACGCGCCAAACGGGCATCACCCCACTTCGCAAGCATGTCCAGCACTGGCTGTAGGCTCTTCCCTTCCTCGGTTGCGCGGTATTCGACGCGAGGCGGCATCTCTGCGTAGACTGTTCGTTCGACCAAACCAGATTCCTCCAGTTCACGAAGCTGCTTTGTAAGAAGTCTTGGCGTTACGCCTGGCAGACGACGGTGTATCTCGTTGAAGCGGAGACAACCGGCGTCGAGCAGATGGTAAAGGGTCGCTCCTTTCCAACGGCCACTCAAAAGGTCCAAGGTCACCTCTACCGAGCATCCGAGCACATTCGAATACCGCTTCCTTTTCATCATCAAAATACCCCTTAGGGAAGCGACTACGCATTTTAACCGTATCCCGGAAGTAGGCGGCTGTAGCTATCTCCGCAATAGCCACATGGAGATAATCAAATTAATGCCATCACCTACCGCCGAGGCCTAACCCTCTCCGACTCATCATGTCATCGACCACAAACGGAATCTGCGCGAGCAACTTGCTGCTCTTGGTGTGAGGACAGCCACTCATATAGCTGCGCTTAACCGGACGTGAACTGCCCCCCGTTTCGACCGGACAGTCGGCATAAGCAGAAAGGCTCAAGCACAGACTTGGGTATAGGCTTATGTCTAACGAGTACCGACATATTGAATTGCTGACGGGTGATGTCCGCCGCAGGCGGTGGACAACCGAGCAGAAGCTGACAATCATTGAGCAGAGTTTCGAACCAGGCGAGACGGTATCGTCTACCGCTCGCCGCCATGGCCTTCCGCCTAATCTGCTTTACCGGTGGCGCAGGCTCTTCAGCGAGGGGGGTGCTGCAGCCGTGGGTTCTGACGAGCCGGTCGTCGGCAATTCGGAAGTGAAGAAGCTGGAGGATCGCGTTCGCGAGCTGGAGCGCATGCTCGGCCGCAAGACGATGGAGGTCGAAATCCTCCGCGAAGCACTGTCCAAAGCCGGCTCCAAACATGGGATATCGCGGCCGATCTTGTTGCCGAAGGACGGTTCCCGATGAAGACCGTCGCCGACACGCTGGGCGTCTCCCG
>NZ_CABFWF030000011.1:128983-129948 GCF_902153245.2 Pseudorhizobium endolithicum | reverse complement strand
GCGCCCAATCTGCTTTACCGGTGGCGCAGGCTCTTAAGCGAGGGAGGTGCTGCAGCCGTGGGTTCTGACGAGCCGGTTGTCGGCAATTCGGAAGTGAAGAAGCTGGAGGATCGCGTTCGCGAGCTGGAGCGCATGCTCGGCCGCAAGACGATGGAGGTCGAAATCCTCCGCGAAGCACTATCCAAAGCAGACTCAAAAAAACGGATATCGCGGCCGATCTTGTTGCCGAAGGACGGTTCCCGATGAAGACCGTCGCCGACACGCTGGGCGTTTCCCGTTCCAACCTCGTCGAGCGCCTGAAAGGCAGATCAAAGCCGCGCGGGACCTATCACAAGGCCGAGGATGCAGAGCTTCTGCCCACCATTCGAAGGCTGGTGGATCAAAGGCCAACCTATGGCTATCGGCGGATCGCCGCGCTCCTCAATCGCGAGAGGCGAGCCGCCGATATGCCTGTCGTCAACGCCAAACGAGTTCATCGCATCATGGGCAACCACGCCATGCTGCTGGAGAAGCATACGGCCGTTCGCAAGGGCCGCATCCATGACGGCAAGGTCATGGTCATGCGCTCGAACCTGCGCTGGTGCTCCGACGGGCTGGAGTTCACCTGCTGGAATGGCGAGGTCATTCGTCTCGCCTTCATCATCGATGCCTTCGACCGGGAGATCATCGCCTGGACGGCCGTCGCCAACGCGGGCATCTCCGGCTCGGACGTACGCGACATGATGCTGGAGGCGGTCGAGAAGCGGTTCGGCGCAACGAGAGCGCCGCAATGCTATTGAGCGTCTCTCGGACAAGGGATCGGCTTATACAGCGCGGGACACGAGGTTGTTCGCCCAGGCGCTCAATCTGACGCCTTGCTTCACGCCGGTAGCCAGCCCTCAGTCGAATGGTATGTCCGAGGCGTTCGTCAAAACCCTGAAGCGGGATTACATCCGCATATCGACTATACCGGACGCCGAAACGGT
>NZ_CABFWF030000011.1:128657-128973 GCF_902153245.2 Pseudorhizobium endolithicum | reverse complement strand
CGGCGACGGTCTTCATCGGGAACCGTCCTTCGGCAACAAGATCGGCCGCGATATCCGTTTTTTTGAGTCTGCTTTGGATAATGCTTCGCGGAGGATTTCCACCTCCATCGTCTTGCGACCGAGCATGCGCTCCAGCTCGCGGATGCGATCCTCCAGCTTCTTCACTTCCGAATTGCCAACAACCGGCTCGTCAGAACCCACGGCTGCAGCACCTCCCTCGCTTAAGAGCCTGCGCCACCGGTAAAGCAGATTGGGCGCAACGCCATGGCGGCGAGCGGTAGAAGACACCGTCTCGCCTGGTTCGAAACTCTGCTCG
>NZ_CABFWF030000011.1:48422-128647 GCF_902153245.2 Pseudorhizobium endolithicum | reverse complement strand
CATTTCGATTTCGTTCGCATGCCCGCCCATAGCCAAAACCTCGCTAACGGCGAATGAACCACACAAAGTGAGGAAGAACCCATTATCTTGACAATGCCCGCCGGAAACTTGACGCGGCGACGGTACCGCAGCTCGTGGCGATCGCCAAGGACCGGAGGCTCGTGTGACCGCCAGCGAACATAATCATTCGCACGCACCGTCTCGATCTTCTTGCGGAGTCGAGCGCCCGTACTCGCAACGCTTCGCCAGGCTCCAGAATATGCCTCAGTTCCTCTGACGAGCTAACCAGTAAGCGGGCGGATTGGCAGGACGGTCGCAGGTCAAGTGCCTGGAGAGGGTAGCGAGCCTTCGCTTTCGGAGGCCTCAAGCAAATAATGGGTTCGGCCACCGTCCTATCCGCAGCATCGATGTCCGCCTTAGCTTGCGTATGATGACTAGCGGGTCGTGGTGGAAGCAGCGCGGGTGCCGTCGATAGAAAAGGAACCTGCTCCTGTGGTCACCAACAGTAGAAACACGAAGCAGAACAGAATGGCCGCATCACCGCCATTTGCCACTGGAAAGAAGCTTTGCGGGAAATGGGCCAGAAAGTACGCGAATGCCATATGCCCGGAGAGTACAAAAGCCACTGGACGCGTGAAGAAGCCAAGGATGATGAGCACGCCGCCAACGAGCTCAAGAGCCGTAGAAGCAAGCGCAAGGCCTGACAGCGTTTCGGGTCCCGGGATCGGAAACCCAAACGCCTTCTGCGTGCCGTGCTCCAGGTAGAGCAGACCGGCGACGATGCGGAGGAGTGCGACTGCATGAGGCTCGTATCGATCAAGAGACATTGCCATGCTGAGCTCCTATTTTTTGTAACCAGCGCATCAACGCGCAAAGGGAGAAAGAAATCAAGCTTGCGAGAACATCTGGTTTCGGTTGTCTCTCGCACCGCAGGTTCCGAATTCAACACTGGACCTCCTGACAAGTTCGGTCTTTCATGGCCAAGTGAGGGATTTCGCCTGAAGCCCCTGATGTCGCCGATGGGGGTTTACGTCGCCTGTGCGCCAAAAGGGTCATTGCAACCTTACTCACAGATTATTGATAGCGTCCTTGAGATAAGCCTTCAGGCGGCTAACGAGGATGTTGTGGCGGCACGTTCAAAAAAGTGAGTGATCGGATCGGTCAAGTCGCGGAGCTTTACGCCCGCGTGCATGATATCGAGCGTAGTGGGGATTGGTATCTAATGAACTTGACGGAAGAGCTTGGAGAGCTGACGGCTGAGCATCTTCTATTGGGGGGCAGAGCGAAGCCCAATGGTGATGGCTCGGGCAGCACCCGCGAGGCACTAGAAAATGAGGCGGCGGAATTGTTCGGCCAGTCGGTCCTATATCTCGGAGCGGACGAATTGCGGCATTATGGAGCAAGTGTCACAGGTTGGGAATGTTGTTGATGCTATCTCTGGGCAGGCTCGGAGGTAGTGTATGGAGGTCGTAGGCAGTAGTTGACGTGGTAAGGGATATTCCTTACATTCTGCTCACTGATTTTATGGAGACTCGTCATGGGAACGCTATTAAAGGAACATAGCACTATCACCGCCAAGGGACAGACCACTGTACCGAAGTCCGTTCGGCAGGCGTTGGATGTTGATTATGGCGGGCGCATTACCTTTTTCATTGATGAGCAGCGTCGTGTGTATGTCCAGAAGGCTGAGGTTGAAGAAACCGCCGATCCCGTGATTGGCCGTTTCCTCGAATTTCTCGCGAGGGATATGGCCAAGCATCCCGAGAAATCCGTCCTACCGTTTCCGAAGTCCTTGCTTGACCGGGCAAGTGCCCTTACGGCAGGCATGACGGTCGATCTCGATGCCGAGATCGAGGGGGACGTCTCGATCTGACATGCTGACGATCAATGGCTGGGCCGTCCTCTCACACCCTCTTTTTCTAGATCAGTGGGAAAGGCTGATTGAGACGGTCGAGGCGCTCAAGACGAAGAAACCAGAGGACTATCATAAATCCGCCAATGCCAAGTTGCTCGCGGCCTTGGTCCAGCTTGTCACCGTCACGATCCCGTCGGACCCGACAGCAGCGATCTATCGCCAAGGCTCTACGCTTGCTGATGGGCGCAAGCACTGGTTTCGCGCTAAGTTCGGCAACGGCCGTTTCCGGCTCTTATTCCGCTTTGATAGCGCCAGCAAGGTCATCATCTTCGCTTGGGTAAACGATGAGAGCAGCTTGCGGACTTACGGCTCCAGAACGGATGCCTACAAGGTCTTCAAAGGGATGCTGGACGATGGCAATCCCCCTGACGACTGGGATGCGCTGAATAAGCAGGCTTCTGACCCTAAAGCTGTCGCACGCCTAGCGAAAATTTCTCACTCCTGATCGTCGCCGCAATCTTTGAAAGGTTGTCCTTCCCTCCGTGCTCTTCGCCCACGCGGGATCACGCATGGGATATGAGCCCAGACGAACTACAACTCTCCAGTTTGAGGAGTTGAGGGTCCTTCGGCATCTTGTGGCACTTGCTCCATAATGCCCGAAATTAACATCGAAATGGCCATTGAACGCAAATGGCTCCAACATCTCGATAAGTATGCCGATCTTGACGCAACAAGTGATTGGCGGTGCTCAATGACCGCAAAGGGCCGAGTGGCGTCGTCCGCCTCGCGCCAACACCGGACATCAGTGTCCCCAGAGTCTATAGCTTGCGACGGTGCAGGCGCTCTAATTCATCCTTGACCTTCCCACGTTGGAAGCACCAGCATCGGCAGCCTGGCAATCGATGCCAAGCGACCACCGACCATAATGGCACGCGAACATTGATAAAGATCAAGGTGCGTAATGGGAGGCGTGGCATGGTGAGATGACGGAGGATCGACAATGCGCACGTTAGCACAGAGAGCGTTGGTATGGAGGCTGCTCGCGGCACTCCTTGCTGTTGCTCTCATGTTCAGTGCGCCGGTTACGCATGCGGCTCCCCAGACCTGCCTGGACGGACACCACCAGATGGTGGACGATGATCCGGGCGACGAGAATTCCAAGGCCCAGCATTCTCCCAAACAGAACTGTTGCAGCGTCATCTGCGTCTTCTGCCTCGCAGTCGTTGCACAACCAGCAGGATCGGCGCACTCGGTCCTGCTTCTGGCTAGGGTCTTGGATGTCGCTGACGATGTCGCAGGCCACGACCCGTCTCCTGGCTTCGAACCCCCTCGATCCATTGGTTGATGAACTGCTCGCCGCTGGCGGGCCATTCCCACCATTGGGCCGATCACGGCCAAGAAGATCGAGAGAACGTCATGTTTCGTCGTCAATTTCTGAAGACGCTCGCCGTCAGTGCGGCAGCTATTTCACCCCTTGCACAGAAGTCCTGGGCGCTCACGAGCACAGGATTGCAGTCACCCATCGAACTCGCAGTCACCAAGCGCTCCATTGAAGTGAATGGCCGATCCGCCAGCGTCTTCGGTCTTGTTCAGGGCAGTGGACGGAGCGGCCTCGTCCTGGATGCGGAAGACGGCTTCAATGTCATCCTGTCCAACACCACGGATGAAGCGACGCTCATTCACTGGCATGGGCTTACCCCTCCATGGGAGCTGGACGGTGTCCCCGACAATCCGGCAGCGCTCCTCACTGCAGGAGAGAAACGGCACTACCAGTTCGATCTCGCAGGCGGCGGCACCCACTGGATGCACGCCCATACACTACAGGAACAAAGCCTGTTGGCGGCACCGCTGATCGTGCGGACGGCGGAGGACCGCGCTCGTGACGAGCAGGACGTCGTCGTCCTTCTTCACGACTTCTCTTTCAAGTCGCCGGAGGAATTGCTGGCGGAACTGCAGCAAGGTTCCGCAATGGGCGGCGGACACGGTGGCGGCTCGATGCCGATGGATCACGGGAGCATGATGTCCAACATGGCGCAAATGCACGGCGGCGGCATGCCCATGGGTGGCATGGCGATGGGCGGCATGGGCATGGGCGGCATGGGCATGATGGACCTGAACGACATCGAGTATGATGCGTACCTCGCCAATGACCGCACGCTGGACGATCCGGAGATCGTGCAGGTCGAGAAGGGTGGCCGCGTTCGGCTACGCATCATCAATGGTGCAACGGCGACCGCCTTCACCATCGACACGGGAACCGTCGTGGGAAGTCTGGCCGCCGTCGATGGCATGGCCATCGAGCCCGTCACCGGCACCCGCTTCCCGATCAGCATGGGCCAGCGGTTGGATATCGTACTGCAACTCCCGCTGGGCACCGCGTCACTTCCGATCCTTGCCTTACGCGAAGGCTCCGAGGAGCAGACAGGCGTCATCCTCGCAACGGCGGACGCGACCATTTCGAAGGTTGCCACAAAAGCTTCTTCCGCCGGACCGGTCCTCGACCTTTCACTGGAGGCGATCCTCAAAGCGACGTCACCTCTGGACGAACGGCCCGCAACGAAGACCTATCCTCTGATCCTCTCCGGCAGCATGACCGGCTACTCATGGGGGATCAGCGGCGATGCGATGGCCGTCAATCCTGATGACAGGGTCCGCCTCGTGATGCGCAACATGTCGATGATGACACACCCGATGCACCTTCACGGACACCATTTCCAGGTGGTCGGCATCAACGGACAAGGCATGCGGGGAGCCGTGAGGGATACGGTTCATGTTCCTCCCATGGCAGAGGTTGCTATCGAGTTCGATGCGAGCAACCCGGGCCGCTGGCCGTTCCACTGCCACCACCTCTACCACATGGCGGCAGGGATGATGTCCTTCGTGTCCTATAATCGCGCGATCTGATCGGAGAGCGGAGATGAAGCACGAACATCACGGCCATCATGCTCACGATGATCATCATCAAGAGCATGACCATGAGCACCACCATCAGGTGGCAGAGAAGCAAGTACCTCCTCCGGGCATGCTGGGGGAAGGCGTCATCTACACCTGCCCGATGCATCCGCAGGTGAGGCAGATCGGCCCCGGCAACTGCCCGATCTGCGGCATGGCACTGGAGCCGGAAGTGGCGACCCTGGAAACGGGGCCAAGTCCGGAACTGGTGGACATGAGCCGACGGTTCTGGATTGGCCTCGTCCTCAGCATCCCGGTCCTTGCTCTGGAGATGGGTGGCCATCTCACGAACCTCCACATGATACTGGGGCCACAGACGTCGAACTGGCTGCAGATGGTACTCGCGACACCGGTTGTGCTCTGGGCGGGTTGGCCCTTCTTCGAACGGGGTTGGAAATCTGTGGTGACCCGCCACCTGAACATGTTCACCCTGATTGCGATGGGGACGGGTGCCGCCTGGGTTTACAGTGTCGTCGCGACGGTTGCGCCAGGCGTCTTTCCAGACACGTTCCGCGCGGAAGAGGGTTCGGTCGCCGTCTACTTCGAGGCGGCCGCCGTCATCACCGTCCTGGTCCTGCTCGGGCAGGTTTTGGAACTGAGGGCACGCGAACAGACAGGCGGGGCGATCCGCGCGCTTCTCGATCTGGCACCAAAGACGGCACGTCGCGTGCATGCCGACGGGACGGACGAGGATGTCGGTCTTGATGCCGTGGCCGTCGGCGACCGTCTCCGGGTTCGGCCGGGAGAAAAAGTCCCTGTCGACGGTGTGCTGCTGGAAGGCCGCAGCTCGGTGGATGAATCCATGATCACCGGCGAGTCGATGCCGGTCACCAAGGAGGTCGGGTCGACGCTCATCGGCGGCACCATGAACCAGACCGGCGGCTTCATCATGGAGGCAGGCAAGGTCGGACGCGACACGGTGCTCTCCCAGATCGTTCGCATGGTCGCGGACGCCCAACGCTCTCGTGCACCCATCCAGCGCCTGGCAGATGAAGTCTCCGGATGGTTCGTTCCGGTCGTCATCGTGGTTGCGCTCGTCGCGTTCGCCGCCTGGATGATCTATGGGCCGGAGCCTCGTTTCGCCCATGGCCTGGTGGCAGCCGTCGCTGTTCTCATCATTGCCTGCCCCTGTGCCCTGGGGCTCGCGACACCGATGTCGATCATGGTCGGTGTCGGTCGGGGAGCTAGTCTCGGCGTGTTGATCAAGAACGCCGAGGCACTGGAGCGGTTCGAGAAGGTCGACACGCTCGTGGTCGACAAGACCGGAACCCTGACAGAGGGACGGCCCAAGGTCACGGCCATCGCGCCAGCGGAAGGCATCTCCGAAGACGAGCTGCTGCGGCTGGCCGCCACGGTCGAACGCTCAAGCGAACATCCGCTGGCACTCGCGATTGTCAACGCAGCAGGTGAGCGTGGCATCGCCCTGGGAGATGCCATCGATTTCGACAGCCCTGTAGGCAAGGGTGTGACGGGGACGGTTGATGGAAAGCGGCTGATCCTCGGCAGTCACCGCATCATGGGGGAAGAGGGTGTCGACGTCAGCGCCATGACTGCGAAGGCGGAAGAGCTGCGCAACGAAGGCGCTACCGTCATATTCACCGCCATCGATGGCAGGCTGGCAGGTCTGTTTGCTATCGCCGATCCCATAAAGCCGACGACACCGGATGCGGTAAAGGCGCTCGTCGTAGACGGTGTTCGGGTCGTGATGCTGACGGGCGACAACAAGACGACTGCGCATGCCGTCGCGCGCCGCCTCGGGATTACTGAGGTGGAGGCGGAAGTCCTGCCCGAGGACAAGAGCAAGATCGTCTCTCGCCTACGCAGTGAAGGCAGGATCGTCGCCATGGCGGGCGATGGTGTGAACGATGCTCCCGCGCTTGCAGCAGCCGATGTCGGCGTCGCCATGGGCACCGGAACCGACGTCGCCATCGAAAGCGCTGGCGTCACACTCCTGAAGGGAGACCTGCAGGGGATTGTCCGGGCACGGCAGATGAGCCGGGCAACGATGAGCAACATCCGGCAGAACCTATTCTTCGCCTTCATCTACAATGCGGCTGGCGTGCCGGTCGCGGCGGGCGTCCTCTATCCCGTCTTCGGTCTGTTGCTCTCACCGATCATCGCGGCGGCGGCGATGGCACTGTCTTCGGTCAGTGTGATCGCCAACTCTCTCAGGTTGAGGAGCATGAAGATATGACTGCCAACCGCACGCTCCTGCTGATGGGCGCATCTCTGGCCCTGATCCTGGTGTTCTACATCCTTCGTGAGCACTGGGGGCACGTTCTGGGCTACGCCCCCTACCTGATCCTGCTGGCCTGCCCACTGATGCACCTGTTTCATCGACATGGCGGTCACGGCCACAAGGATCACCGGTCGTGACCTACCAGCGGTCGGCATCGAGCACTGTAGCCTTGTCGGCATTGGCCGAACGGGTTTTCGAGTTGCTCGACAATCCGGCCTTCCTCGGTGCGCACATGGAAGAGCCCTCGGTCATGATGCTGGGGGCTTCCATGAAGTACGACTTGGACGAAGCGGAAGGACGTGCCGTCGGCTCCGTCATTAGGATGAGGGGGTCGATACTCGGTCTGGCGCTCTCCGTGGAGGAAGTCGTGACGGAACGGCATCCTCCGCTCTCAAAGACTTGGGAGACGCGCGGAACGGTGCGTCTCCTCGTCATCGGTTTCCTACCGTATGGGATTCAGGATCAGTCCCGCCAGATCGGTATGCAGCCTGAACGTCAGGATCGAGTACAACCTGCCCACCCATCTCCCCGATAGGCTGCTGGGGCGCTTGCTGGGCGGGTTCTACGCCAACTGGTGCGTGACGAAGATGACCGCCGGAGCAATTGCGCATTTCCGCTCTGTTCAGCCGACGCCGTAACTCCGGAGCCGACACCTGCAGGCGATCACGAAGATGCGAGCGAGGCTTCTATTTGCGGCATCGCAAGGATGCTCCGACGGACGCAGTGTCCAATAATAGGCAACGCAGACATAAATAGCAGGACCAGAATTATGACCAGTAGAACACTCTTCCGCGCCGCCGTCGCCGTCGCACTCCTGTCGGCGACGGCAATGCCGGTGCTGGCCGACGCCACCCACAACCATCCGGCGGCGAACGGGACCGCTGCCGCTCCCCTCGATATCGTACGGGCGGCGACAGACCTTGCTCCGCCAGTAGGTGCGAGGGGACCGGAAACGATCAAGGTGAAGCTCGACACGGTCGAAGTTACTGGCAGCCTGGCGGACGGCGCGACCTACCACTACTGGACCTTCAACAAGAAGGTTCCGGGCCCCTTCGTCCGAGCAAGAGTCGGCGACACCGTCGAAGTTGAACTGACCAACCTTGCCGATAGCAGTGAACGCCACAGCGTCGACTTCCATGCGGTCACGGGACCGGGAGGCGGAGCGGAGGCGACGGACGCCGCACCCGGCGAGACCAAGGGCTTCACCTTCAAAGCAATGAAGCCCGGCCTTTACGTTTACCACTGCGCCGTACCGCTTGCGGCACACCACATTGCCAACGGCATGTACGGGTTGATCCTGGTGGAACCGGAAGGTGGTCTTCCTCCGGTGGACCGCGAATTCTACGTGATGCAGGGCGAGGTTTACACGGAGCAGGCCTATGGCACGAAGGGCAAACTCACTGAGAGCATCGACAGGCTGATGGACGAGACGCCGGAATACTATGTGTTCAACGGCGCGGCCAACGCACTGACCGGCGACGATGCGCTGACCGCGAAAGTCGGCGAGACTGTCCGCATCTACTTCGGTGTCGGCGGCCCCAACAAGACGTCGAGCTTCCACGTGATCGGCGAAATCTTCGACAAGGTGTATCAGCTCGCGTCGCTGACGACGGAGCCGCTGACCGACGTGCAGACCATCACGGTTCCGCCCGGCGGAGCTGCGGTGGTCGACATGACGATGGACGTTCCCGGTGAGTACGTGCTGGTGGACCATGCTCTGTCACGGGCAGCGCGTGGCCTAGTGGGCAAGCTCGTCGTCGACGGAAACGAGCAGACGGAAATCTTCAAAGCAGCAACGACACGCACTGCCCAGGCGGAACACGGTAAACACGAGACACACTGATCGGCGGCGCAGGAGGCGGGGTGCTAACAACAATTCCTGCCTCCTGCGCTTAAACGCTTCGAAGAAGGTGGTCGGAGATAGTCACGCGTCGCGCTAGCCGCCGCACTGGTAGTAACCTGAATATCCCACGCGCAGGCTCTCACCAATCGCGAATACCATGTCGGCTTCCACCTTCTCTTCCGCTTGGACATCATCGGCGGAGAGAGTGACGCTGATGGGCCCAGAGGTCAGGACGAGGTTGCCGTCCCCGCCAGCTGGCTGCAGTTCCACTAGGTGAGCGTTCACCTTTAGGACAGCAGTTGTCGCGGTACCGCCCGGTGTTCCCTTGAGGGCCAGTATCGGCTTGCCAGCACTGGTGTACCTGAACGTGCACTGTGCAGGCGAACCAAGGACTTTGGCGATCTCCGCGTCCACCATCGTCGCCGGATCGAGTGTGGGTATATCTGCGCCAGCTATGGCCTCCTCACCGGATAGCACGCGTGCGGCCTCTTCGGAACGCGGGGGATTGATGATGTCGTCAGCAGCTTCCCGTTCGCCACATCCCGACAGGAGACTGGCCGAGGTAAGGACCAGCAGTGAAAGGAGGGAGTTCTTCATCAGTCACGCTCCTCCAGGTCCTCGATCAGATACTTCATCTCTGCAATCTCCCGCTCCTGGGCCTCGATGATCTCGTCGGCCAGCTTTCGAACGCGGGGATCGGAAATCTGCGCACGCTCACTCGTCATGATGGCAATCGAATGATGCGGGATCATCGCGCTCATGTACTCGGCGTCGTCGACGGTCACCTGGCTGCGGACGAGCCACAGCGACAAGGCGAAGACCGCGACGGACCCGCCGAAGATGGCCATGTTGAGCATCTTCTTCTTGTACATCCCGAGCATGAAGGCGAGCATGATGACCGCCATAGTCGATCCCATGACCAGGGCCATCCAGGCTCGGGTCTCGCTCCAGAAGACGTGCTCCAGCGCGTAGGTGTTCAGATACATCAGACCGTACATTACGACCGTCGATGTCGCGATCATGGCGGCAAAGCGCCAGTAGGACATTCCCATTAGATGTTCTCCTTCGGCTCCTGGTGGATTACGCAATACCGCTGATCCGGCCGAGTTGATGCGTTTGACTATGCTTCACCCGTCGCCCCGCGCCCTTCCGGGTCCTCGGGCGCAGCGGGATACGGCCAGGATCGGGAGTGCGAAAAAGCAGCATGCACACAGCATGAACCCCAGGTGGGTACGGAAGGAGAGACCCCGTCCGTACCCATGCTTCCGCAGGGGCTACTGCGCCATACGCTCGCAGCTTTCGGCACACTTGCGGCAGGCATCGACGCAAGCCTGCATGTCGCCGACACGTTCGCAGTCGTCGGCGCACTGGCGGCATATTTCCGCGCACTCGCGGCAGGTGTGCTTGTGGTGCTCGGTGCCGATCAGCATGAAATGGGCCGAGGTGCGGCAGATTTCGGCGCAGGCCATCATCAGCTTGAAGTGTTTCGGCTCCGTATGCTGGCCACCCATTTCGAGGCAATGTCCCATCGCCATGGAGAGGCACTCGCTGTAGCAGGCCAGACAGTTGTCGATGCACTGCTTCATTTCCGAGGAGATGTGGTGCATGGGCGTTACTCCTTCACTTCCTTCTCGACCCACTCAGTCAGTCGCTCGACTTCTTTCGTCTGATCGTCGATGACCTTCTGCGCGGTCGCCTTCGCCTCTTCGTTGTCGCCGTGCTCCAGCTCGACCTTCGCCATGTCGATTGCACCGAGATGATGTGCGATGAGGCCGCAGATGAAGGAGACGTCGGGATCGTCCTTCATCATCCCCTGCATCATCTGCTGGTTCATCGACATCATCGCCTCCATCGAGGCCTGCTGATAGTCAGTGAGGTTGGCCATCGGGCCCTGACCACTATTGGAGCCTTGTCCGCCCATCGGCATCTGCTGACTGCCCATCGGCATCTCGCCACCCATTGGCATGCCCGACATCGGCATGTCGCCCTTGCACTTGTCGGGGAATGTTGCGTCGGCTGCGGCAGGATTAACGGATGCGAGTATTGCAGCGGAGACCGCGAGCGCGGCGGCTGCGTGTTTGACGTACGTGTTCATGTTGAACTCCTGTTGATTTGAGGGACGTGACTCAAACAGCAGGAGTTCTGGGAGGGGGATCAATCGCAGCCGGGAGGAGAAGCGGCCGCTCCGGTCTGACGTGCACATACAGCTGGCCGAATGGTACCTCAGGTGGAGCATAGACAAGCGGCTGAGGAAGGATCGGACAGCAGTGCATCTGCGCGCAGCACGTTCTGGAAAGTTGAACATCCAGACCATCGCGTTGGCTGTCCAATGCCTGGTGACTCGCCTGCACCTCAGGGCAATGGTGGCTCGGTGCAGCGAAGGCAGGAGCCGTAGCGAAGAGCCCGATGATAAGCAGCGTCGCTGCCATCACCGATAATCCTGCCTTCAAAAAGTCCGATAGGGACATCCTTCGGTCTCCGCGCTCGTTGGCTGGAAACACCGGAGCAAAAGAGAAAGTTCCAGCCGCGATGGCGTTCGCCGTCGTCCCTCCTGCAAACCTTCCCATAGGATAGATGTTCTAGCGCCACACAAAGGACGAGATGTCCGTGCTGTAGAGGCTGGTCGATTGACAACCGTCAAGCCGACGGCGATTCTTTGGACATGAGTGGGATGTTGAGAATCACATCGCAGGTTTTGATGCTGATCTTCAGGCTGGCGGTCGTGCTGTCGCTGGCTGGCTACAGCATGTCGGCCGCCAATGCCGCTATGCATCCCGCCATGCCTGACTCCGCTTCCTTCGTTGAAGGTGACCGTTCGGCTCATGGCGTCCATGCTCACCCGAAGATGACCGATGACGGACATCATTCCGAGCATGCTGCTGAAGGCGATGGCGACACTGCGGATAACAGCTGCTGCCAGGATTACTGTGGCGTGTTCGCAATTGATGCTCCCATGCCGAAACTCGCCCACCCGGTGGCCGCGTCCATCAAGGGCTTCATGAACGACCTCAGGACGTTCGGCGAGTCTCCGGCTCTTCATCGACCACCCAACATCTGAGAACCGACACCCGCCTGCGGGGCTTGCTGTACCTGAGCACTTCGAGTGCCTGGTGCTGTCGTGACTGTATTCTCGGAAATTCACCATGAAGCTGACATTCCTGGTGGTGGGCGTCCCGCTCTTTGTGAGCGGATGCACCTCCACGCTACCTGAAGTCGTGGCCTCGACTGGCCATCCAGACACCGTGATCGACGTCCGGCCGGTCCGTTACCAGAATCCGATTGGCGCATACACGCATCGCACTCCTGTCGATCCCAAACCCTGGCGCGGTCTCAACGACGCCCAGGCCCCGAAAGGGGGAGCATGATGCTCGGCAGGAAGCTCAAGGTTCTCTCAGTGCTGGCATTGCCGCTCATCGCGGCAGGCTGTGTTTCTACTGACTATGCCGCCAAGGATGCCGGATTCCTGAATGTCTCTCTCAAGAGTGGCGAGGCGACAGGCAAGCAGACGGTATGGGTGCAGAACCAGCAGCACGCCCAGGTGGTTCGCGACCGCGTCAAGACGCTGATGGCCAGGAAGACGGTGGACGCCGAGACTGCTGTGCAAGTGGCACTGCTCAACAACAAGGGCCTTCAGGCGGCTTATGCCGACCTCGGTGACAGTGCAGCAGATGCCTGGCAGACGCAGCTTTCGGTTCTGCCGAAGTTCTCGGTTGGCGTCTCCGGTATCGGCACACCCGGGCTTGAAGCCTACCGGGTGCTGGAAGGTGCCATCGCGGCAAACATCCTGTCATTGGTGACCTATGACAGGAACATGAAGATCGCCGAGACACGCTTCCGGCAGGCCCAGCTCAATGCAGCGCTCGCAACCATCTCGCTTGCCGCCGATACGCGCCGGGCCTGGATCAACGCGGTCGCGGCATGGGAAAATGTCGCCTACCTCAACCGCGCGCGCGCTGCGGCAGAGGCGGCGTCCGATCTGACCCAGAAACTGGGTGAAGCGGGGTCGATGCCAAAGGGAGAGCAAGCCCGGGAACATGTGTTCTATGCCGAACTGACGGGCGAAACCGCGAAGGCAAGATTGGCTGCGCGGCTGGCGAAGGAAGAGCTGATCCGGCTGATGGGACTGTCTGGGTCCGACATCGAGTTCCAGATACCGAACCAGCTCCCGTCATTGCCTCGGGCCCTGATCAAACGCGACGACATCGAGGCCGAAGCGATCCACAAGCGCATCGATCTCCAAATAGCCCGGCTGGAGCTTCAGGCGACGGCGCAGTCCTACAAGCTGGAGGACGCAACCCGGATCGTCACGGATATCGAGCTGGTGGGCATGGTGGAGAAGGAGCGCGAACGCGAGGATCATGGCATCGTCTCCGAAGTGTCGCGGACCGCTTCTCTGGAATTCACGATCCCGATCTTCGATTCCGGTCAGGCGCGGCTCCGAAAAGGCGAGTTGGCCTACATGCGGGCGGCCAACCAACTGGCGGAAAAGGCGGTCAACGCCCGCTCGGAGGCGAGGTCCGCCTACCAGGCGTACCGCTCCAACTACGACATAGCGCGCCACTACAGGAACAACGTTCTTCCCTTGCGCAAGGCGGTCGAGGAGCAGTCGCTGCTCACCTACAACGGCATGCTCACAAGCACCTTCGAACTGATCTCGGACAGCCGGGACAGCGTCAATTCAGCCCTCCTCGCAGTCAACGCAAAGAGAGACTTCTGGCTAGCCGAAGCGAACCTCGCCCCCGCCATCTATGGCGGCAGCGCCGGTGCGCCTTCCGGTGAAACGGACGTCCCCTCAGCGGAAGCGGCCGAGAGCGGCGGGCACTAAAGGAAACGATCATGTTCAGCAGAAGACAATTACTGGGAGCAGGTGCGGCAGGTGCCGCATTGGTTTCCTCGCAGACGTGGGGCCGGACTTCCAACATGGGTTTGCCGGAGGCGGCACTGATGGATACGGCCGCCACCCAGACGCCGGTCAAGCCCACCACTGGGCCCGACTACAATCCGGTTGTTACCCTCAATGGATGGACCCTGCCGTTCCGGATGAACAATGGCGTCAAGGAATTCCATCTGGTAGCCGAGCCGGTCGAACGGGAGATGGCGGAAGGGATGACCGCCTATCTCTGGGGGTACAACGGCCAGTCCCCTGGGCCGACGATTGAAGCTGTCGAAGGTGACCGGGTCCGCATCTTCGTGACCAACAAGCTTCCGGAACACACGACGATCCACTGGCATGGCATGATCCTGCCATCGGGCATGGATGGTGTGGGCGGTCTTTCGCAGCCTCATATCCCCGTCGGCAAAACCTTCGTCTACGAGTTCGACCTCGTGAAGTCGGGCACCTTCATGTACCACCCGCATTCAGACGAAATGGTCCAGATGGCCATGGGCATGATGGGCTTCTTCGTGGTCCATCCCAAGGACCCGACGTTCATGCCGGTCGACCGCGACTTCGTCTTCCTCCTGAATGCCTTCGATATCGAGCCGGGCTCCTATGTCCCGCGCATCATGGAAATGACGGACTTCAACCTCTGGGCCTGGAATAGTCGCGTGTTCCCCGGCATCGACCCGCTTGTTGTTTCGAAGAACGACAAGGTCCGCGTCCGGGTCGGAAACCTGACGATGACCAACCATCCAATCCACATGCACGGCTACGACTTCGAAGTCACCTGCACGGATGGGGGCTGGGTGCGTCCGGAGGCCCGCTGGCCGGAGGTCAGCATCGACATCCCGGTTGGCGCGATGCGCGCCTACGAGTTCGACGCCAAGTACGTCGGCGACTGGGCGATCCACTGCCACAAGTCGCACCACACCATGAATGCCATGGGCCATGACATCCCGACCTTCATAGGCGTCGACAAGAAGCAGGTGGCCAGCAAAATCCGACGCTTCCAGCCCGAATACATGCCGATGGGAACCGCCGGGATGGCGGACATGGGCGAGATGTCCATGGAGATACCGGAAAACACGATCCCGATGATGACCGGTTGGGGGCCTCACGGGCCCATCGAGATGGGCGGCATGTTCTCGGTCGTGAAGGTTCGCGAGGGCATCTCCGCTGGCGATTACAGCGATCCCGGCTGGTACGAGAACCCGCCCGGCACCCAGGCATGGGAATGGACCGGAAGCCTCCCGGATGCGCCCAAGGCCACCGATGCGACGACAACAATCACCCCGAGCCATTCGGAACACCACTGATCGAAGCTCACCTTGAGAAGGATATTGCCTATGAAGACTGCATTGACGGGCCTGCTTCTGGCCTCGCTCGCAACCCCGGCCATCGCCGCCGGAAACCACGCCGGAGGTCACGGCGAGATGGCGGTGGGTGAACCCGGACAGAAGTCGAAGGTCACCCAGACGATCCGTGTCAGCATGAAGGAAACCGATGACGGCCGCATGGTCTTCACACCGGACAGCTTCAAGGTCCGCAAGGGCCAGACGATCCGCTTTGCCGTGAAGAACGATGGTGAGGTGGACCACGAGTTCGTTCTCGACCAGGAGGACAAGGTCATGGAGCACAAGGCTCTCATGGAGAAGTTCCCCGAGATGGAACACGACGACCCGAATGCGATCCGACTGGCACCGGGCGAATCTGGAGAGATCGTCTGGAAGTTCACGAATGACGGCGTCTTCAAGGTCGCCTGTCTCGTACCCGGCCACTACGATGCCGGAATGCACGGCAACGTCACCGTCGCCGAAAAGTAAGCAACGAAAGGAGCACCACCATGAAAGCAATCCTCAACATCGCGCTTGCCGCCACCTTGACCTTGGGTGCAGCCACCGGAGCCTTCGCCCAGGAATTCACCAAGGGCACGGTCAAGAAGGTCGACACCAAGGCCAAGAAGGTTACCCTCATCCACGAAGAGCTGAAGAGCCTCGACATGCCAGCGATGACCATGGTCTTCCATGTTCAGGACGAGGCAATGCTGGAGAAAATGAAGCAGGGTTCGACGGTAGAGTTCGTCGCCGACCGTTTGAATGGAAAGCTGACTGTCACGCAGCTGAAGTGAGGACCTTGGCCGCCCCGGCAACCCGTGGCGGCCGGACCCTAGAGGAGAAACAGATGAAACGTAGAACATTCATCAGCCTGGTCGCATCGGCAGTAGCCGCTCCGGGCATGGTCCTAGCGGCAGCACCGAAGGTGACGGTTCACAAGGACCCGAACTGCGGGTGTTGCGCCGCTTGGGCTTCGGCCTTCGGCAGGGCCGGATATGACGTCAGAACCGTCAACGAAGCCGACATGGATGCCGTAAAGAACGGTCTCAAAGTCCCCTCTGATCTGTGGGGCTGCCATACGGCGGAAGTCGACGGCTACTACCTTGAAGGCCATGTCCCCCTGGAAGCTGCGGAGAAGCTTCTACGCGAACGTCCGCCGCTTGCCGGGCTTGCCGTCGCGGGCATGCCATCCGGCTCGCTTGGCATGGGGGATGACCCACGGGCTAGCTATGACGTGATGGCCGTCCCTCGCGACGGTTCAGCACCTTACGTCTATTTTGCGGTGAGACCGAGCTAGAGCATTCGCTGCTGCAAGGGGAATCGCCGCAAAGACGACTGCGAGAGACCGCAGGCACAAGGCCCTACAGTCCAAACGATGCCAGGATCGGGCAAGGCCCCTTCTTGCCTGAGGCACATTCGCCGATCAGCCGTTCCAGAGCCTCGCGCGCCCTGTTCAACTCGGCGATCCGCTCATCCAGTGCGGCGAGACGTGCCCTGGCGGCCTCGCGAGCGCGTTCCCTGTCATCTCCGGCATCGAGATCGAGCAGTTCCCTGATCTCCTCCAGCGTGAATCCCGCCGACTGGGCCTGCTTGATGAACAGGAGCCGCCGGACGTCCTCGCTTCCATATCGCCTGCCGCCGTCCAGCCGCTTCGGCGTCTGCAGAAGACCCTTGCGCTGATAAAACCTGATGGTTTCCACCCCGACTTTTCCTGTGGCAGCAAATTTTCCGATTGTCATATCCATAGGGGCTTGACTCCGTACCATGGTACGGAACGTATGGTCTTACCAACGGTTTCACAAGACGAAGGAGACGTGAAAATGTTGGAGAGAACAGACCCCGCATTGCTGGAGAAGAAGGCCATCCTCTATCGAATGGTCATGCCCGGTCATACATGCCCCTATGGCCTGAAGGCAAAGGACCTGCTCCGCCGGGAAGGATACAAGGTCGAGGACCACCACCTGACCACCCGTGAAGAGACCGATGCGTTCAAGGCGAAGCATGGTGTCTCGACCACTCCGCAGGTATTTGTCAGCGGCCACCGTGTGGGCGGCCACGATGACCTGCGCAGGTTCCTCGGCAAGCCAGTGGCCGACCCCAAAGCGACCACCTATCGGCCGGTCATCGTTCTGTTTACGCTGACGGCTCTGATGGCTCTCGCGGCAAGCTATGCCGTCCTGGGCAACCCGTTCACACTGCGCGCAGCGGAGTGGTTCATCGCCTTTTCCATGGTCGTTCTGGCGATGCTGAAGCTCCAGAACGTCGAGAGCTTCGCGACCATGTTCCTGAACTACGACCTCCTGGCTAAACGTTGGGTTCCCTACAGCTACATCTATCCTTACGCGGAGGGGCTGGCAGGCGTTCTGATGGTGGCCGGAGTGGCGAACTGGCTCTCTGTCCCGGTGGCGCTATTCATCGGCACCATTGGAGCAGTCTCGGTCTTCAAGGCGGTCTACATCGACAGACGGGAGCTGAAATGCGCCTGCGTTGGCGGATCGAGCAACGTACCGCTCGGCTTCATCTCGCTGACTGAGAACCTGATGATGATCGCCATGGCGATCTGGATGGCACTCGCTTCTACGGGGCTCGCCCCTGGTCATGCAATGTAGCGACAGTGCAAGAGACGTCTGCCAAGGTGCCTGATGCTGACAAAGCCTCAGGCACCCTGACTTACGAGGGGTACTGTAGTGCCCAAAACTGAGCGGCATAGGCCATGTCAGCTTTGGGCCGAGTAGCGACGAAATGCGCTACAATCCGCTGCCTGATAGAGGCGACGCGGCGGGAGGAGTGGCGGAGAACTCCTCAATGGATATTACACCACCACGTCCCCGCCGCCCCTGGAACAAGGGTATCCTGGTTGGTCAGAAGCGCCCACTTCAGCCAAAGTACGTATGGTCGATCCGCGTTCGACTGCAAATGTGCGGAGCCATCAGAGAGCTGGCGCTTTTCAATCTCGCCATCGACAGCAAGCTTCGCGCCTGCGACCTCGTAAGACTGAGGGTCGAAGACCTGTGGTCCGGTAGCTCGATCAGGGATCGAGCAACCATCATCCAGAAGAAGACAAATCGGCCCGTACAGTTCGAAGTGACCGACCAGACCAAAGCTGCACTTATGGCCTGGCTTCCATTCATCCAACGGAGCGGCGGCAGCTATCTGTTCCCAAGCCGCCGTAAGACGTCGCAGCATCTGTCGACGAGGCAGTACGCACGGATTGTACAGCGATGGATAACGTCTATCGGACTTGAAGCCAGCGCCTATGGGACCCACTCCCTGAGGAGAACTAAGGGCGGCACAGATTTACAAGAAGACTGGCAACCTCCGAGCCGTGCAGATTCTGCTCGGTCACACGAAGCTTGAAAACACCGTCCGATACCCGGGCGTCGAGGTGGACGATGCTCTGCGGATCGCTGAGCAAATTGAGCTGTAGTTCCTGACCATCGGCGGACTGCCGATGGTCCCTCTCGCGCCACAAGCGGACATCTGTCGGTCGACCGCTACTTTCGGACTTCTGTCCACGAAGGGTGACAAGGCAGAAAGGTTGACTTCATTATCCTATCCGTTATTCTGGATATATGGAAAGTTCACTTGCGATCACGGCGCTCGGCGCATTGGCACAAACAACGAGGCTTGAGACGTTTCGCGCCTTGGTGAGGCATGAGCCGGAGGGCGTCCCGGCAGGGGAGTTGGCGCGGATGCTCGATGTGCCGCAAAACACGATGTCAGCGCATCTCGCCACACTCTCGCGAGCTGGACTGGTGACGAGCGAGAGGCAGAGCCGTTCAATCATCTATAGGGCTGACCTGGATGGCCTTCGAGAGCTGACGTTGTTCCTGCTGAAAGACTGTTGCGGAGGCTCCACCGAGTTATGCGCGCCTCTGATCGCTGAGTTGACGCCATGTTGCGCGTCCGAGGTAGAGAAATCATGACCATGCGGCTGGAGATGATCGAAGGCAGCGACCCCGGTCTCCGAAAAGCACTCGCGGAAGCCGCCCTTCCGGTTGAGGACCTAGAAGAGGAAGGACGTTCGTTTTTCAGGGGTGTCGGCGGAGACGGGAAGGCGCTCGCCTACGCAGGGATAGAGCATTGCGGCGATAGTGTCCTCCTAAGATCGGTGGTCGTTCTGCCTGAATGCCGTGGCAGAGGCCTTGCGAAGGCGCTGATTGGCGAGACCCTCAAGCAGGCTCCAGAAACCGCGGCTGTTTTCCTCGCCACGACAACCGCAGCCCCGCTTTTCGAGCGAATGGGTTTCGTCCCGGTCAACCGGAGCAACGTCCCCGCGGCCATTCTATCCACCCGCCAGCTCTCGGGAATCTGCCCGGCCTCGGCGACGATCATGAAACTCATCAGACCTCCGACCTAACACGGACAACGACCATGACCGACAAGACCTACAACGTGCTCTTCCTGTGCACGGGCAATTCCGCTCGTTCTATTCTCGCCGAGTCTATCCTGAACGAGGAGGGCAAAGGTCGCTTCCGCGCGTTCTCTGCCGGCAGCCAGCCAAGAGGCGAGGTCAATCCGCATGCCCTCAAGGAACTGGATGCGCTCGGCTATCCCTCGACGGGCTTCTCTTCGAAAAGCTGGGATGTCTTCGCCAAGGAGGGCGCTCCCGAAATGGACTTCATCTTCACGGTCTGCGATAGCGCGGCAGGTGAGGCCTGCCCGGTCTGGATCGGACATCCGATGACCGCTCACTGGGGTGTCGAAGACCCTGCCGCCGTAGAAGGCTCGGAAGTTGAAGTACAGCGCGCCTTTGCCCAGGCCGCAAGATTCCTGAAGAACCGTATCATCGCGTTCCTGAGCCTTCCGCTCGAGTCCATCGATCGCATGGCGCTTCAAACCCGTCTCCGCCAGATTGGCGCGATGGAAGGCTCTTCTGCCGCCGGGGAGACCGCCTGATGTCCGCATTTGAACGCTATCTCACCATCTGGGTCTTCCTCTGCATCGTCGTCGGCGTGGCCCTTGGACATCTCATTCCGGGGCTATTCCAGACAATTGGTGCGGTCGAGGTCGCAAAGGTGAACATCCCCGTAGCCGTCCTCATCTGGTTGATGATCATCCCGATGCTTTTGAAGATCGACTTCCGCTCCCTTGCGAAGGTCGGCACGTACTGGCGCGGGATCGGCGTAACGCTGTTCATCAACTGGGCCGTCAAGCCGTTCTCGATGGCGATCCTCGGATGGCTCTTCATCGGATACCTGTTCAGGCCTTACCTGCCAGCGGACCAGATCGACTCCTACATCGCGGGCCTGATCATCCTTGCGGCCGCCCCATGCACGGCCATGGTTTTCGTCTGGTCCAACCTGACGCGCGGAGAACCGTTGTTCACGCTGTCGCAGGTAGCTCTCAACGACGCGATCATGATCGTCGCCTTCGCGCCGATCGTGGGCCTGCTTCTCGGGCTGTCCGCAATCACCGTCCCGTGGGATACGCTGGTCATCTCGGTTGGTCTTTACATCGTCATACCCGTTATCATCGCGCAGGTTCTAAGAAGCAGGCTCACTGTCGACGGCACGACCTCCGGGTTAGACAGGATGCTGGAAAGGCTGCAGCCGATCTCGCTTGTTTCCCTGCTGGCCACGCTTGTCCTGCTGTTCGGATTCCAGGGTGAGCAGATCATCGCCCAGCCGACGATCATCGCCCTGCTGGCGGTCCCGATCCTGATCCAGGTCTACTTCAACTCGGGTCTGGCCTACATCCTCAACCGCATGTCCGGCGAGCGACACTGCGTGGCCGGACCCTCGGCACTGATCGGGGCGTCCAACTTCTTTGAGCTAGCCGTCGCCGCAGCCATCAGCCTCTTTGGATTCCATTCCGGCGCGGCGCTGGCGACGGTCGTCGGCGTCCTCATCGAGGTACCGGTCATGCTCTCGGTCGTCTGGATCGTGAACCGTTCGAAGGGCTGGTACGAGGCCGCGCCGGCCGTATCTCGAAACACCGTCTCCGGAAGGACCTGACCATGGACGTCACGATCTATCACAACCCCGCCTGCGGGACTTCACGGAACACGCTCGACCTGATCCGGCATGCAGGGAGCGAGCCCACGATCATCGAGTATCTCGAGACGCCGCCAACCCGCGAGCAGCTCGCGACGATGATTGCCAATGCTGGTCTTACAATTCGTCAGGCCATCCGTGAAAAGGGCACGCCCTATGCCGAACTGGGTCTCGATAATCCGGACCTCACCGACGACCAGCTTCTTGATGCCATGCTCAAGGACCCAATCCTTATCAACCGTCCGTTCGTAATCACGCCGATGGGGACGCGCCTCGCGCGCCCGTCGGAGGCCGTACTCGACATCCTCCCGGCCCACGCATTCAATGGCCCCTTTACCAAGGAGGATGGCGAACGGGTTCTCGACGACGAAGGAAAGCGCATTGTCTGAAACACTCCCAGCCGCATCCCCCGAACATTTCCGCATGCCCGACCTCAGGGCGTTGCGTCCGGCGTTCTCGACGCACAAGCCCCGTATCCTGATCCTCTACGGGTCGCTTCGTGAGGTATCGTACAGCAGACTGCTCGCATTCGAGGCCCAGCGCTTGCTTGAGCATTTCGGTTGCGAGGTTCGCGTCTTCGATCCGAAGGGACTTCCGCTCCCGGACGAAGCTCCCGCTAGCCATCCCAAGGTGCAGGAACTCCGTGAGCTCTCCGAATGGTCCGAGGGCCAGGTGTGGGTCAGTCCCGAGCGCCATGGTGCGATGACCGGCGTGATGAAGTCCCAGATTGACTGGATTCCATTGGCTGTCGGATCGGTGCGACCGACGCAGGGAAAGACCCTGGCGGTCATGCAGGTCTCGGGAGGGTCGCAGTCGTTCAACGCGGTCAGTCAGCTTCGTATCCTCGGGCGTTGGATGAGGATGATCACCATCCCGAACCAATCATCCGTAGCCAAGGCCTTCCAGGAGTTCGACGCCGAAGGCCGGATGAAGCCGTCGTCGTTCTACGACCGGGTCGTCGACGTCTGTGAGGAACTGGTAAAGTTCACGATCCTGACCCGGGATGCGTCGCCTTATCTGACCGATCGCTACAGCGAGCGGAAAGAAGAGGCGGCCAAGCTAGAGCAGCGTGTCTCACTAAAGTCGATCTGACACCCCGGAGGCCGTTGTCCTTGGGCGTCGCGTCGATGTCGCGACGACCACGAAGGCGATAACCCCCACGAGACCAAGCGCCGCGTTCAAGGCCAGTGCGGTCCCGATGCCGAGGTTCTGCATCGCCGTCGCAAATACGAACGGCGCAGCGGCCCCCACGGCGAGGCGAGCCGCCGCCATCTTGCCCGTTACCGCGCCATAGCCGTCCGAGCCGAACAGGTACAGCGGCAGGCTACCCTGCGCGATGCTGTTGATGCCCGAACCAAGGCCAAGGCAGATTGCGAAGACGACCGCGCCCGGAAGCCAGTCGCCCGATAGTCCCAGGGTCATGACGCCGAGGACTATGAGCAAGGCGGAAATCACCGCGAGCATGGGCGGCGAAAGCCTCGTGCCGAAAATCATGTTGATCAGACGGCTGGCAACCTGCGAGGGGCCAAAGATCGATCCGACCACGACGGCCATTGTGCCAAAGCCAAGCGTTCCGAGCATCGGCACCATGTGGGCAAGGATGGCGGCCAGAGTGAAGCCAAGGACGGCAAAGGCGAAGGAGACCAGGATCATGCCCCGCCGGCGAGCTTCGGGTGGAAGAGCGCCGACGACGACATTCGGCGTCCTGTTCGGTTCCAGGCGAGACGCGGCCTTGCCGACGTACATGATCCAGAAGTGCAACGGCATGCACACGAAGAGGTTCAGGGCGGCGAACACCAGGTAGATTTCCCGCCAGGTGAGAAAGCCGCTGAGCGCCGCCGAGATCGGCCAGAAGATCGTCGACGCGAAGCCGCCGATCAGGGTCAGATAGGTGATGCTCCTCGATGCTGTCCTTGGCTCGTTTTCGACGAGCGCCGCGAACGCCGCCTGATATTGCACCATGCCGGAGGATATCTCCAGCATGACGATCGCCAGAGCGAAGACGGCGACGGAAGGCGACCATGCACATACCGCAAGCGTGGCCGCCGCTATGGCCGATCCGGCCGTCATCACCGTCGCGGCTCCGATCCTGTCCATCTGTCGGCCGATGAACGGCGCGGACAGTCCGCCTACGAAGAGCGACAACGAGAAGACGCCGAAGACCCATTCGAGGCTCAGGCCAAGGTCTTCGGCGATCGCCGGGGACAGGATAGAGAACGAGTAGTAGAGAGTGCCGTATCCGATGATCTGCGTCAGGCCGAGCGCCGACACGATGCTCGCAGGGACTTTGATGTCACGCAACGGTCGCATCCTTGTCAGCCGTCGTTCCGGTGCAACAATCTCCGGAACGCTCGAGTGAAGCCCGGATGCCGGGATGACCCGAACAGCAGTCTTCCATCAGGAACTTCACGAGGTTGGCTAGTGCCTCATAGCTTGCGCTGTAGACGATGGATCGCGACTCACGTCGCTGGGAGATCAGGCCCGCATGGTCCAGTTCCTTGAGATGGAAGCTGAGGTTCGACGGCGAAACGCCCACGCGCTCGGCGATCGAACCTGCGGCAAGGCCATCGGGCCCAGCAACAACGAGGGTGCGAACGACCTGGAGGCGGGTCTCCTGTGAGAGCGCCGCAAAGGACGCGAGGGCTTGACGATCATCCATGATTCAACGATCCTTGAAACATTGAATTGGAGGAGTAACGCAGATGGATACGAGCGGCAAGAGCATTTCCCACACGGGCGACATTACTCTCGGGAGGTTGCTCGAACTGACCGCCGCCAACCATGACCTTCCGCTCGTGTTCAGCTACGAGGGGCGAGCGATCAAGTCCGGTTACCATGTCACCGAGGTGAAAGCGGGTCACTTTTCCGCGTTGGATTGCGGAGCCAATCCAGAAGCGTGGGCGGAAATCTTCGTCCAGCTATGGGATGTTGACGAGAGGGACCGGACCCACATGACCGCGGGTAAGTTCAGCGCGATCGTCAGGAAAGTGTCCCAGCACGTTCGCCTCCCGGCCGAGGCAAAACTGACGTTTGAAGTTTCCGACGGCATGCGCCCGATGCAGTTGTTTTGCGCCGACGAACCTTCGACGAGTGAAGGCGTTCTGGCGGTGACACTGGTGCCAAGAGCTGCCAGTTGCAAGCCGCGTGACCGATGGCTGGCTGAGAGATCAGCAGAAGAGGTTCAGTGTCGCGGCCATTCGGTCAGCAACGCCTGTTGCGAATAGTGACCTTATTGTCCGCTTTGGGCCGACTGCAGACGTTGCGCCTGGGGTGACTTCCAGACGCTAGCTGATGGAGTTGAGCCCTTGGAGGAGAAAGAGTGCACGTAGTCATCCTGGTTGGAGCATCGGGATCCGGGAAGACCACCATTGCCAAGGCAGTAGCGGAGCGTTTCCCAGAAGCCATCGAGGTACTGTTTTTTGACAGCATAGGTGTGCCAAGCGCCGATACGATGATCACAGAGTACGGGTCGGTTGAAGGTTGGCAACGCGCCAAGACATTTGAGTGGATGCAGCGGCTCGTCTCCCTTTCAGGATCAGGGCGGAACATCATCCTTGAAGGCCAGATGCGCCTTGCCTTCCTCTCCGAGGGCGCTTCGGCTGCCGGACTGTCCAGCTACACGCCGATTTTGATCGATTGCGATGATGCGACGAGAGCTAGAAGGCTGATCGTTGATCGACAGCAGCCGGAACTCGCTACTGACGACATGATGAACTGGGCAGCCTACCTGCGGTCGGAAGCGCTGGATGTAGGATGCGATGTCTTAGACACATCTGAACTGTCGCTAGAACAAGCAATTTCCTACGTCGCCGAGCGGAGTCTGTCCGCCCTCCCATGACTGCGATCAGGCCGCAGGCATCATTGATAATGCGCTGAAGGTCAGTTCAGGGCCGCACGTCAGCTACGTGCCTCGAAGAGCAACTCACACTCCTCGAAATCAGGGGCGGTAGCCGGATTGATAGACAACCGCAGGACACTTCCTCTGTCCCAAAACTTCTTGAAGTTTCGATGCACCTCGTCCACTTTCAGGCTTGAATCGGCTGCGACTTTTTGGGACGCGCCATGATCGTCAACGTCCATGACGCCTATGATGTATAGGGAAGTATCTCGGCCCAAGAACCACATTTCATGTCGCACGTTCTCGTTGCGAAGGGCGGCTGAAACCTCGTCAAGATGCTCCCCCATGAAGCTCGCCCAAGCTCGCACTACCGGCTCATCGCACGTCAACCGAATTTTTGTTGCTCGATAGTTCATAGTCTAGTCCGGCTGACACAACGGGACACTCGTCTGGCAAAGGAGTTCAACAACATTCGATTGTCAACGGCTGCTCTGGGCCGATTGCCGTCATGGCAGGACTACCTGCTAAGCTTTGCTAGCATTCCTCCACGGGTTCTCCGCCCGAGCAGATAACTCGTTTGCGTCGCCCCTGTTTCAGGGCTGCTGATGTTGGATGGATGAAGATTGAGATGTTTACCGGGCGCAGGCGACCGCTGATTTCTAAGGCCGCCTCGTGATCGATCAATCGTCCTCAAGCAGCACATCGGCTGGGTGAACAATACCGGAGTAGTACTTCGGGTTTCCGGTGCGATCCCGGAAGCACCGACCGAAAGCGACAACCCATATGGGCTCTCCTTCAGGATCAATGACACGATAGTCCGCACGATACGGTTTGCCATCCCGAACAGCCTTCGACACCAGCGCGGCTACGCGGCCTCGATCTTCTGCATGAATGCGGTCCGCATAGTCGCTCACGGGCAGCCCGCTCACGGTTCGACTCGGATCAAGGCCGAAAATAGCGGCAATTGCCGAGTCGCCGTAGAGCCGTTCTTCATCGAGACACCATGTGAAGATGCCTGCTTCGTCCTCACAATCTTCGCTATCCAATGTATGCGTCCTCCCAAAACACCATTGATACGCACTGTGCTCTTGATCGCAAGATGGTGATGGCGGCCCTATTCAGCCCAGAAGGCGTTGACGCTCAGGGTTCACTTCTACACAGGCTTCTTCCGACAGATCCGCGTTACCGATGAAATCGTGGTGCTCTCTCACCACGCGAATAGCACAGACCGTAGCTCGGATCTCACGCACGCAAGCGGGGTTCTGGTGCCTCCCGCGCCCGCCTAACGGCGCTGGTCTGGATTGATCCTGATCTCCATCCGCGTATCCAGGACAATGCGCAGGTCCCGGATCATGCCAGCCCCTTCAAGCAGCGACATCTTCACCTGCGCGTCGGTGGCTTGTCCATGAATCAGCAACAGCTGTGTCTCCTGGAAATTAAGTATCCGATCGGCGGCCGTGTCGCTGTTCGGTATGCCGACTGTCTCACGTAAGTCGCGGATAGTCGTCACCGCCCGGTCTAGCAGGCGCGCCTTCTCGATCATTTGGAGCTTCTCGACCTCATTGGCGGCCCGTACGAGCTCGGCAACAAAGTCTGTTGTGCTGCTCATTGCTGCTCCGTCGCCCTTCATTGAATCACGCCATGATGAGCGGGTTACTCTCCCCGAGCAAGGGCAAGTGACGCATGCCGACCGCCGCTCGTGGATTGATAAAATTGAGAGGGCTGAACTATCCTGTCATCAGGAACGCATTGCCACACCGCTTTCTGGTCTGGCTTAACGGTGCAAGCCCAAACTGCCACACGGTCAGGAAGGTGGAGGATTTGAACGGCTTCTCAAGGCAGCTTGAAGGGATGGAGGGTCGCAACTGGCAAAGGAGATGGGGCCTTCGCCAGCTACCGCGGCGAGAAGGACGAAAACCTGCGTCAATCTCCAGGCTTTTGAGAAGCAGTTTTGAACACTGCCTGATAGGCCGCCGGCCTTAGTTTGTGAAACAGAGGCTCGCTCAACACGAGTGTCGCCGCGATAGCCGGAGCGCCATCGATGTCACATGGCGGGCCCAGCCGATGAGCGAACCAGCCGAAGCGCCTCAACAGGCGCTCCATCCGCAGATCGGTCACGGTGACGAGCGTCATGTAGTTTCGAGCGAGACACCATTCTACTATCCCGGCCAGAAGCAGGCGCGTCGCATCACCTGCGGCCGATCCCGGCTTCAATGCCAGTTGGTAAGTATCGATACCGAATCTCGAACTCTCGACCATAGTGCCGTCCGCCTGAAAACTGCCTTTGTCGGCGAGCTGAGGAAAGGCGCGCGATAGCATGGTTTCTCCCATTGCCGGCAGCAATCTAACGCTGCCGCAGACGTGTTCGTCGTCAGCCAGGAGCACGAGGTAGGACGGCGCGAGCTGGTCGAAATAATCCCGCTCAAGGCCATCGCGTATATCGACCCGCCAGCCAAGCCTGCCGCCGAATATTCTAGCTCGCAATCGGTACATCTGCTCCCGGTAACCGGCATCATCCGGGCCGCTTGCGTCAATTTCCAGAACTTTCATGAGCCTGCTCCCCGTTCTTGAAGGAAGCAAAAAAGTCGCAGGGGCGCAGCTGCAAAAGTGAGGGGGTATCGGTTTACCCGCGGCTGCTTGTCTCATAGCTTTCGACACAAGGGGAAGGCAGCTTGGACCGCCGGCTTACGCGCGGCATCCAGGGGATCGACGATGAAATGGGATTTCAACAGCCTGATCGACAGGATCATGGTGTCCGCCGAAATCGGCAACATCAGTGCCGCCTTGCGGCGGTTCGCAGCCGATTGTGGCTTCGACCACTTCGCCTATCTCAGCATCAAGCCAGGCGGAGCCTATGCAATTTCCGACTATCCGCAGGAATGGCAGCGACGCTATCTCCGGGAAGGTTATGAACGCCTGGACCCGGTGGTGTGGAGGGCGCAACACACGGCACTGCCTTTTCAATGGTCAATGGGCAAAGACCGCAAGTCGCTTCCGCGCGAGAAAAGGGCCTTTGTGGATCAGGCGGCCGAGCATGGGATCAGGTCCGGACTGTCCATCCCCTTGCCCGACGGATTTGGCAGAAGGGCTATTTTGAGCTTTGCCTCCGCCCGCCAGCCGGACGGCAAGTACGAAACGCCGGACGCCAACGAGGCGTTCGTCGCCGCAAGCCTGATCCACGCCTTCATCACCGTGCACGATAGCCGCGGAGAACCCGCGAGATCGCCCTGCCTGACACCTCAGGAGAAGCTTTGCCTTCGTTGGAAGGCAGAAGGAAAGAAGAACCACGAGATCGCTCAGATCTTGCAGGTCAAGGCATCGACGGTCCGCTGGTCACTGGATGCCGCGAGGGAGAAACTCAATGCGGTCACTCTGCCACAGGCAACAGCCATAGCCACTGCCCTTCGTCTGATCTAGCGCGCTTCCTCGACCATGTGCGTGGCAGACGGCGGAGCCAAAGCCGACCCTGTTTAGCTCCACCGGTCCGATGCCGGCATTTCCTTGAGATATTTTTCGTAAACATACTGCGCCAGATAAAGGTCAAGCATTGGAAGGCCGACGCAGGTGACGAAGACAGGGGAGGGGCAGTCGGACGATGACCCGGCATGGATGGTCGCGAGGTTGGCAATCCCAAACAATGATGCAACCTCGTCCAGAGAGCTGCCACGTCGGGTGAAGTAGAGAGGAAGGCTCTGGGATCCGCGCGAGGCAACGATCTTGATGTCATCGCAGACGACCGTTCCGCGCCTCAAGGCCTGCCCGACGAAGGCGGCCGGGCACTCGTCTCCGCCGAGATGCAGGAGCACCACATGGGGGCCAGATCGTTGACCTCAAACACCGGTGCATTGGCATTGGAGGCGGTGATCACCAGCCGGCACTCGACAGCTTTTTGGTTGCCAGCCACCGCAATCAGCGGGAAGGGGACCTTGTGCTCGAGCGACCGGCTCAGACGCTTGGATGATTCTTCCGTTCGGCTGCGGATATAGACCCTTCGGATGCGCCTGCTGCGATTGACCCCAAGGCCCATGATGATCTTTTCGCTGATCGGGCCGGCACCGAAAAGAAAGACATCGTAGGGTTCCGTCTCATCGCCGAGAAACAAATCCGACACCAGCACAGGATAGGTCGCGGTCCGTGCCGCCGACAGTTCCGTTGAGTCCATCAGGCAAAGCGGATAAAGACCAACCTTGTCGAGCAGCAGGAAGGTCGATGTGGACCTCGGCTTGCCAAAATGGCGGTTGAGCGCGTTGGCGCCGATCACCTTCACACCGGCACAATGAGGATTGGCGGCAGCCAGGCTCGACAGCTTCCAGCCCAGGCGCTCATCGGAAAATGCCTTGCGCAGATGGATGAGCTCAGGGTCTGACCAAAGCTCTGTTTCCCGCATGGAAAGAACGGACTTGAGGCCATAGGTTCTGTCATCGCGGATGTCGGACCAAGCCCGATCCGCCACAGCCTGCACCTCGGCGGCATCGAACTGCACGCCGAGCCGCTGCATTTCCAGTCGCGAATAGTAATGGATGGCAGGACGGTGTTGAGCAAGGTGAGGGATGGTCATCTTTATCCTCCGCAGCTGGCCCAACTTCAGCCGATGCCTCCACCTTCGCAAGCTGCGTTTTTGCGGCAAAGACCACCGAAGCTAGCTTAAGTATCTGAATCAACGGAGAGCTCACCGCCGTAATGGAGCAAGTGCCACATGCGCAGGCGGCGCGTTAGGATTGGCAATACGCCTCCCGAAGGAACCGCTATTTGCCGATCCGCCGTCGGCCAAACACGATGATAAGGAAAGGTGGTTGCGATCCCATTCAGTCGGCACGAGCTTGAGTTCACGCTTGCGCCCGAGAAACTGCATTCGCCCGCCCTTGGTCGTGATAACTACAGTGATCGTGATTACAGTAATCGCGATTACCGTAATCACGATTACCTTGGTCGTGAACGTGTCAGCGACCCTTTTGTCAAGTTCTGTGAGCTACCGGCCCTCCAGAGAAATGCGCCAAACATCACAGGTTCTCCTGACCTTGTTTAGACCACAATGCCTATCTATATGGTGTCCATCGGCATTGCTGATGAGCGCTGAAATGAATTCGCCGCTCGCAATCGCCGCTGTCGCTTTAGACTTTTGACCACGGATGTACTGGCACTGGTAGAAAAGCGATGATGAGGAAGGTCGGTGCGATTTCGCCCCGGCCTTTTTTGTTTCACGGCGACGTCTCTAGCGCCACTATGTGGTCATACCCATATCTCCCGCAATCAAGGGAGAACGAATGTCCGAGATCATCAGCTACCTGTTCGCGATCCTCGTCGTTACGCCTCTTCAAGCGGAGGTGTCAGAGCGGCTTCAAGGTGTCCGTCTGCTGAAATCGTACAGGCAGGTCGGACCTGCATCGCAGAGGAGGCTCCGAGGCTTCTTCTGCGAGCTCAGGATGATTGGGCCTGGGCGGCGGCGAACGCGATCGGGATAGGCGTGGGTTTGGTCGATCCGCTGTCGCTACTGGAGGGCGAAAGCCAGCAGTGCAATCGGGTTCTCGGTGCACTTTTGGGTGCCGACCAGGATGAGGAAGCCTGAATATCAACGTTTTTCGGCCGCTGCACCCACGGCCACGCCAACGGCTATGCCCATGGCAATACCGATAGCTGCGTTGTCGAAGACAGCAGCCCCGATTGCAGCACCAAGTCCAACTCCTAGAGCGATACCTAAGGCCATAGCAGCACCATTGCCGCTTCATGTGGCGAGAGTATGGGATTGCAAGGGAACCCGCGGACGGGAACGCCAGCAAGGAGGCGGCGTAGATATTCGCTCCAGCCTTCGCGCTGACCTCCATTGGCGAAACCGATTAGGTTCCTCCCCCTGGTGCCCGCCCATGGCAAAATTTCGGCGACATGAATCTGAGCTGCAACAAAAGGATGCAGTGGAACAAGTCCACATCTGGCGGGTTGACAGGAGCGCAAACGACAACCTGCCAGATTTCTGGCCTCAGGAGGAACCCATGATTGCTAAGCTTCTCACAGTATCCGCTTTCACCCTGGCTCTTGCAACGGGCGCAATGGCGCAAAGCAGCGACAACGCTGGTGGCACGAGTGGGGAGACCGAAAACTCCGCTACCACCGGTTCATCTACGACAGAAACGCAAGACGACTCTGACGACAATGACTGCACGGATGCCAGCTCCGAGCAGACGGCGTCGACCGACAGCAATTCTGCTCCAGACGCAGCTTGCGCCGACTAAACCAGACGAATTGATTACGAAGGCTGGTTAGTAAACCCGCGATCTTATTCAACCCCGTCAGCAATGGCGGGGTTTTTCTTGTAGACCGGAGAAAACAACGATGACAGCGCGAGCTAGGCGCTAAACGCTCTCATAGCACATCGCCACCGGCAACGACGACAACGACGGTGAAGGGACTGTACCGGGCTGGGCCGCTATTGTCCGAAAAGGGTCCGGGCAGGTACCCAGCCTTCGTAGCCAGAGACCCGGATTTTCTGCCATCCCTGCGTCGAATAGGGCAGAAGCTGTATGTCGCACTGGTTGGCAGGGAGTGCCGTGACGACGCGTGAGCTTGAAGCAGGGTATGCCCTGACCTGGAGAGCTTCTTCAGCCGGACCATTTACGCAATACATTGCCGGCGAGACCATCGAGATATAACGCCGATGAACCCATCCGCCGTTATATCCGTCCTCGACCGGGCACCACTGGCCTTTGCATTGGTCAATCACCATGACGCCGCACCGGCCATAGCGTAGCGTAGAGATGATCCGGCTGTGAGCGCTGGCCGCAGATCGCATGTTCAGGGCATCGTCTGTCCTGACGTTTACAACGCAATGCTCTTCTCCCACGACAACCTGGCCCTTGGCGGGGAAGGCACCGAAGGCCAAAGCCGCAATTATGTTGGCGAGGATGATGGTTGTGCGCATGGGGCCGTCTCCTTAGCCCGGACACTACGTCGTGCTGACTGAACCATGTCTGAATACGTCAATGGCGCTAGGCGTCACCGACGATCACCGTGACGGTTCCGCTTCCGCCGCAGTCAGGGCAGGTTTCGCGGCCGAGCTTGCCAGTGCCGGCGCAAGCCGGGCAGATGCCCTCTGCAGATTGCTTCGAGCCCGGCTTTGTTTCGTCGCCTGGCAGCAGTTTTGTTGCCTCATCGCTCGGTTTGCTTGTGGCTGTCATGGCCAACTCCTCCGCTTTGCGCCAGCAACAATCAAGAGGCCGGCGAAGTTCCGGCCACACGAGTATCAGGTCTGTAGTTGAGCCGGTCAGGCTGGCGTCTGAAGCCGTCGCCCTGCCCAAGGCCTGGACTTGCTACCCATCGATCGGTCTCGATAGATTGCGGATCAGAAATTATTTTCAATCAGAATGTCAGGGAAGTCTGGCGCATTATCGGCGGCGTCCGATGGGCTTGATTCATTCCCACTCAATTGTCCAAACCCACATTAAGCTCGATATTTCATACAAGTACGGCTTTCGGGCGCAAAACCGACAACTGGGCTGGTCATAAGATACGCTTTCGATCTCAAAGGGAAAGCTCGAAAAAATTCGTGGGTTTCAGGGACAATCGGTGTCAATCGCCAGTCTCGACCCTGTAAACGCCGTTTCACAGCGGCCTGCCTCGATAAGAGTGCAGTTTGAGTTTGTGACGGCTTGCTAACCGTGAAGCAGTAAACCAAGATATCTTTAAACTGGGATCCGGTTTGAAAACATGCGAAACACTCACCATGAGTGAGCAAAAGGTAGGAAAATTAAAGCAACTGGAGCAGGTCCTGCCTGAGGGACTGCTCGTCGATGCCGCGTGGCTGTCCGCTCATGGCTACTCGACCTCGCTGCGCACAAAATATGCTGCCTCTGGCTGGCTCGAGCAGCCGGCTCGCCGAGTGTATCGGCGTCCTCGCGGACAGCTTGGCTGGCAGCAGGTGGTCGTCTCGCTGCAGACGCTTCTCGGCTATCGTCTGACCGTTGGCGGCCGGACAGCCCTCGAGCTACAAGGCTATGCCCATTACCTTTCACAGGATCGTTCCGAGATCCACCTTCACGGTCCGGCGAGGCCGCCCAGTTGGCTCACGACGCTGCCACTGAAGGAACGGTTCGTGTATCACAACAGCTCGCCACTGTTCGCGGCCGACCTGGAGGATGTCAGCTTTCCTTCGCTCGCTTCGGACTCCGCACCTGATGCGCGAGATGTGGGATCTTTTCAGGATGCCGGACTGCGCGCTCTATCCTGGGGCCAATGGGATTGGCCGTTGACAGTGTCGATGCCCGAACGAGCGGTTCTCGAACTTCTCGATGAACTCCCGCAGCATGAAAGCTTCGATCAGGTCGACGTGCTGATGGAAGGTCTGAGCGATCTTGCGCCGAGGCGGCTCCAGAAGCTGCTTATCCGCTGCCGCAGTGTGAAGGTGAAGCGCCTGTTCTTCTTCTTCGCCGATCGGCACCGCCATGCATGGATCAAGCATGTCGACCGGGCCGCAATCGACCTGGGATCGGGCAAGCGCATGCTGGTCAAGAATGGCAGGTACGACCCGACCTACCAGATCACTGTCCCGAAAGAACTGGCCGAGGCGTATTGATGGCATTTGCGGACACTTACCGAAATCAGGTCACACTACTGATCCGCACACTACCTTCAGTAGCCGCGGAAGAATGTTTCGCCATGAAAGGCGGCACGGCGATCAATCTGTTCGTGCGCGACCTCCCGCGTCTCTCGGTCGATATCGACCTTACCTACTTGCCAGTGCAGGACCGTGCGACCTCGCTTGCAACGATCGATGCGGCAATGGCGCGTATCGCCGAGCGCATTGCCAAGGCAGTCCGCGGCTCCCGTGTCGCTCCGTCACGCTCACGCGAGAATGTGATCACCAAGCTCGTCGTCCGTGGCGACGGCGCTCAGATCAAGATTGAGGTGACACCGGTCCTGCGGGGTTTCGTGTTCGAGCCCGCCATACGTTCGGTCTCACCCAGCGTGGAAGACGAGTTTGGCTTTGCCGAAACGCGCATCGTCTCCTTCCCCGATCTTTATGCTGGCAAGATCGTTGCGGCGCTCGACAGACAGCATCCGCGCGATCTGTTCGACGTCCGCGATCTACTAGCCAACGAAGGCATCGACGAAACAATTCGTCGGGCCTTTCTCATCTATCTCATCAGCCATGATCGTCCCATGGCTGAGGTGTTGGCCGTTCGGCGCAAGGACATCACAGGCGAATTCGCGCGCGGCTTTGTTGGCATGACCCGTCAACCGGCTGAACTTGAAACCCTGCTTGCGGCGCGTGAGGCATTGATCGCCGACATCGTCGGCGCAATGCCCGATGCGCACCGCCAGTTCCTGTTGGCGTTCGAGCGCGGTGAACCAGACTGGCCAGCGCTCGACCTGGAGGCAGCTGCCGAACTGCCGGCCGTGCGATGGCGGCAACAGAACCTCAATAGTTTGATGGCTGAGAAGCGCCAGGCACTGGTGCGGCAGCTTGAAGAGGTTCTGACCACATAGCCATGAGAGCAGCAGGTGGGGACGCGCAATGCGAAGCCGTTTGCTTCCTGCATCGCGCGCAAGCTGCCTGAGCAAATGGACGCGACAGATTTTAGCAGGGCGATGTCAGAAGGACGGCCCTTAAGGCAATCATAGCCTCGACAGTATCGAGGAGCAGTCCCGCCCGCACGACGAGGAAAGAAATGCCGCTCCAGGCAGATTGGGACCGTTCGCCAGCTGCCTGAGCCTCAGAACTTGTGACCTCCACGTCCCCACCGAACCCAGTGTGACAGTTACCGACATCATTCTTGCGAGCCGGCCGCTATGGAACCACGTGTGATGGTTAACAGGCTTGGAACAAGTTGCTGCCATGTTGATTTGTTGTTCATGAAGAACAAGCTTGCAACACTAGCTTTCGCCATGGCGATTCCAGCACACGGTCTCAACGCAGCGGAGATACGACCGGAATCCATTATTCACGCATCTATCGACGCTATCGCATCGAAGCCCCCGGCTGTCGCAGCGAAAGAACCGGATCCGTCCATTGTGCATGTCCAGATCCTCCTCGACCGCGCCGGCTCCTCGCCTGGCGTCATCGACGGGTTTTACGGTGAGAATGTCAGCAAGGCCATTCGAGGCTTCGAGGCCCTGCAGGGGCTGGAAGAGGATGGGGAACTCGATTCGGAAGTTTTAGGACGGCTTAGAGGTCATCACCTTGGAGGTGAGAAGCCTGTCCTGGAGCAGTACGAGATCATCTCTCAAGACGCTGAGGATCTCGTCAACGCCATTCCGGAAGACGTCGGCCAGATGGCGAAATTAGAGAAGCTTGGCTACACCAGTGTAGCTGAGCGGCTATCGGAGCGTTTCCACATGGATATCGACCTGCTTGAAGCTCTCAACCCTGCCTCGGCCTTCGCGGTAGGCGAAGCGGTATGGGTTGCCGCGCCGGGAGAAGGGGTGAGGGGGAAGGTCTCCAGCATCGAGGTGCTCCGGGACCTGGGGCAGGTACGCGCCTTCGCCGAAGACGGAAAGCTCCTTTCGGTCTATCCAGCAACAATAGGCAGTGAGGATAACCCGGCGCCATCCGGAACGCATAACGTAAACGGCGTCGCGCCTATGCCGACATACACCTACGATCCAGATGTCAACTTCCAGCAAGGCGACAACACGGAAGTGCTGGAGATTGCCGGCGGTCCCAACAATCCCGTAGGCACTGTCTGGATTGATCTTTCAGAGCCAACCTATGGCATCCACGGCACGCCTGAACCCTCTCTGATAGACAAGGTGGGTTCGCATGGTTGCGTGCGCTTGACGAACTGGGATGTCGAAGAGCTCGGCGCGATGGTCGACCCAGGTGTAAAAGTCGAGTTCATTGATTGATCGCTTGGACCTGCTCTGCGGCGATAGCGGTTAGCTGATGAGTGCACTGAGCTCCACTTCATTCTTCACGCCAAGCTCGTAAAGCTGAACAAGCTCCGCGGCAATATACTCAGCGCCCACGTCGGTTCTGTCGATGCCTCGCCGCTCGCAAGCTGCATCAAGGGCGCGTTCAAGGACATCCAGGTCCGAAGGCTCAAGGAGTAGAGGATTTAGGAGGTGCTGTATCATCCTCCCAACATGATCGGGCAGACATGAATGCTAGATGAACCCTCGAGGAGGAGCGACTGGACCAAGGTCTGATCAAGCAAGTCAAAGATCTTGCGAAGGACCGGGTCTGACGGATTTCTTGCTGAAGCTCACGGACGCACTTCCACAAGTGAGGTCCACCTATGATGCGATATTGCTCAAAAAGGTTGGGTTAGCCGTCGCAACGGGAACATATGATACTACCCTCCTACCGCGGGTCGCGCCCTCAGATATGTTAATGTCGTGTGCAGTCCCTTTGCGACTGCCACGCTGCCTGGTCAGGCTGCACTAGCCCAATGCACGCGTGCCGTCGCATCACGATGATTGGTAAAAGGCGAGGGACCTTGCGAAAGCTTTCTTAAAGGGAAGTTCTCTACATTAGGGGGCACTCATGGGGGCCTCGATGCCATATTTCGCCGTTCGTCTTTTGCGCGTCATCGCGCTTTTCCTGCTGATTGCCTGTCCGGCGCTTGCCGGGTCACAAGATTGGACAGTGACCAGAGCCACCAAACAGGTCAGTTACACTGTCGACAAGACGACATGGCACCCGGTGGAGACGGGCGCAATCCTCCCCAATCAGGCCTGGATTTCGACTGGTCCAAGGGGACGCGCCACACTTGCCAGGGGCACAGAGAGCATTTCGCTTCAGCCCAATACGCTCGGTGCAGTGATAACGACGCAAGGTCTGTTCTCGCGTAAGACCGACGTGGTCCAGCAGAAGGGACAAATGGCGCTCAACATTGAGAAGCTCAGCAGGCCCCACACCTACGTCCATACTCCTTTTTTGGCGGCGGTGGTGAAGGGGACAAGCTTTACGGTGACGGTAACCGAAGAAGACGCGTCACTCTCTGTTCAAGAAGGGCTCGTTCAGGTCTCCTCCTTCACCGGAGGGCAGAGCACTCATGTTGGACCGGGCCAACAAGTGACTGTGGACCAGAACCAGACAATGTCTGTCGCCGGCCTAGATGCTAGGCCTTCGATTGAATCAGTTGCCCCAAGTGCCGCTTCGATAGCGGCCGTTGGTCAGGTGTCTCCCATCGGCGTCGAGGCTGGCAGCGAATCCAGAAGTGATCAATCAGCCAGCACTGGCGGAGTGAGCTCCTCCAACAGCGGCGACACCTCCTCGTCGAGCGACAGTAGCAGCGGCAGCGGCGGATATGGTGGTCGCTTTGATGCAGTGTTTGGAGGCAAGGGGCCTGGTGGTGACAAGGGGCTCGCTGGTGACAAGGGGGCTGGCAGTAAAGGTCCTGGCGGGGGCAAGGGGCCTGGCGCTAAAGGACCTGACGGCGACAAGGGGCCCGGCAGTAAAGGTCCTGGCGGGGGTAAGGGGTCTGGAGGGAAAGGACCCGGTGGTGACAAGGGCTCTGACGGTAAAGGTCCTGGCGGTAGCAAGGGGCCTGGCAGTAAAGGTCCTGGCGGCGGCAAGGGGTCTGGAGGGAAAGGACCCGGTGGTGACAAGGGCTCTGACGGTAAAGGTCCTGGCGGTAGCAAGGGGCCTGAAGGTAAAGGACCCGGTGGTGACAAGGGCCCTGACGGTAAAGGTCCTGGCGGTAACAAGGGACCTGGAGGCAAAGAATCCGGTGCTGACAAGGGGCGCGACGGTAAAGGCAAGGGTGGCAAAGACGACGACTGACCCTCTGGCTGCTGCCGGAAATCAAGGCGACAGTGCATTCCATGGACACCTCGCAAGCTAAGAGTACTGAAGGAGTTGGAAAACAGATGAGATACATTGTGCTGATGGCTCTAGTCACCCTTTGCGGATGCGCCACAAGCGAGCCGTCCTCGTACGAGCCGCCCGTCACAACTCCAGTTTACAAGTAGGAGTTATCCCGCAGGGTAGAGGCATCTTGGAATGTCGCGCTTTTCGGCGAGCAGGCGGCACTGTCGCACCTGCATCAAGTCTGCCGCCTCGACATCTGCCGAAGGTCGCTCGACCAAGATCAGGATATCAGGAGGAACGAAGAAAGCCTGCCGCGGTAGCGAACGGGCTTCCCGGGGACGTCGGGGCTTCTCGCCATCAACGTTGCAGAGAAGGCACAGCATGCCGGTGAGCCAACAGGGAAAGAAGCCGCTGCTTGGTCTTCAGAAGTCGAACTCGTCTTGGCGGCGCTTCAGGTCTTCGTGGAAGGCTTGCTGCCAAGGGTCGTAGAGTTCAACCTGATCGTCGGGGTTGGCGGTCTCGTCCTGGTCTTGGTGCGCTACTTGGTCTTGCATCTCTTCACCTGTCTAAGGGCACGGCCACAGCGGCAGGGATCTGCATCTACGGCCAGCAGTGCGGCCAATCAAATAAACACGTGTTGCAGACTGTTACAGCACGCTGGCCATTCGGGGCAGGCGCGTGCTCCGTAGTGCCTAGCGGTGCGCTCATGAGAACCCTACCACATTGCCAATCTCGGCATCTGCCAGAGGTACGTCGACCAAGATCAGGACCTCCGGAGAAAACATCATGAATCTGCCGATCACGGCGGAGTTTATCCGCATGTCATGGAGGAACCGAAGTGCGCGGAAGAAGCGGCGGGCGGCGCGCGCCTAGGAGACTTCCAGTGCAGCGCGCGCCCTTGGGCGCCCTGAGGGAAGGGCAAAGCGACGTATACCTCTAACTTCGGTTCAGAAAGAGGTTGGGGCGGTAGCGTACACTATGTCTTACTGCACCTTCTTGCCCCTACCGCCAACACCGACTTCATCACCGCAAAACGTGCCCATCGCCATTGCAGATGACGGAAGCCATGCCGGCGCCACCGCATCCGCATGCAGTCGGGCCGTTCCACGGGCGGTCGAGGTGCGCGTCGCAGACCCATCCGGTGTTGTCGCAGGTCTCGCGGGTCATGTGATGAGCACAAGCCATCCGATCATGAGAGCAATCAACGTAGAGGCGACCAGGAGCACGGCCCTCGGCGTCATTGGAACTCTCCCTAAAGGTTAACAGGTAGCTTTGGCTATCAATCAGAACAGAGCACGCGCCGCCGCCGGTGTAGGGGGTAAAGTGACGGCGCGTGCTCCGTAGCGCCTAGCGGGGCGCTGAAGACAACGCTACCACATGTCCGACCTCACACATCTGGCGATGGTCAGTCGACCAAAATAAGGTTACTTGGAGAGCGCAGCAATGGATGAAGGCCGCCGAACGACGGGACTTGTTTTCAGCGGGCTAGGCGGGATCAAAGCCGATGAATGCCAAAGTTGCTCTAAAGAGGGGCTCTGCTGCCGCAAGGTGATGGACTTCGTGGCATAATTGCGCGTGGAGCGCCTCGTGATGCCCGATTGCTGCTGCGAAAGCAGTCGTCACGAGCGCAGAGCCTCCGACGAGTATAGCAAGGCTTAGGCCGACCCTACTTGGCCACGACATTGTGCGGTTATGAGCTGCTTGGCGTGGCATGCCAAAGGGGCGATTGCCTGATGTGACACAGCTTGGTCGCGGGGTGGACGCGCGGAGTAGGGCTTGAACTGGACGCCTGCCGGCGCCCTCCCAATCATACTGCATCGACAAGATCCTCATGATCTGAGTCGCACCATCAGTGCTCGATAAATTAGCATTCCTCCATTCCTTCGCAAGCCTTGCGCGAAGCTGATCAGCATCACCTTCATCGGAAAGACATCATGAAAAGAGCCGCGTCCTACGCGAGTCTGCAAGCCTGTGCGTCTGGCGTCTCCGGGACAAGCCTTACGCTTCAGCAGGTGCAGGTTATCTAGGCGATCCTTGATGAAGCCGAGCCCGGGGGTACTCCCCTCAAAGATCTGGCCTGTATCCTGGCCACGCCGTACCTGGAGACCGGCGGTAAGATGCAGCCGGTCAGAGAGAACTTGAACTATTCGGTCGACGGGCTCCTGAGGACCTCCGGCTAGTGGCAAGAAAGAGCCCGCCATAACGGCGGGCAGTCGGGGAAGGACGCAGGAATTCGTTGAACCTACCCGCATCGGGTTTGTTCCCAGAGAACTATCACGCCGAGAAGTAAGCACCGCAGATTCGAGAGGGCCGGACTTGCAAGCAGCCCCGGCCCTTCCGAACCCTATTCTTCCGCAATGAGTGCCGTAACCAACGGGCGCCTTCAACCGAAACAAAAAGGAGGGCAAGCTCCGCTCGCACTTGCCGCCAACCAGGAGTGCCTCTCAATCAACACACCGCATAGCATGCGCATGAAGGGCCGGGATTCGACGGATAGGACCGATGATATGCAGCTTCCAAAGCGAGACCGGGAACCTCAACACGATCATCCAGCCCGTGACGCTTACTGTGATGTTGATCGGTGGCGTGCCGATGGAGCAAAAAAGAAACCCGCCGAAGCGGGTTTAGCTGGTAGAGGGGGAGACTCTAGGAGGCGCGGGAATAATCTTCATCAGATGCCAGAGAAGGGACAAGACAAGGACCATCCTCGCGGTTCCGATAGATAAACATGAGCCGCAGGGAATGGTTCCAAAAACACACGCTCACCCCTGGGCGATGGGCCAAAGGTGGGATTGCGCCCTCGTTCGAGCTAGACGATTGGAGGGAAGGCCGACGGTTGCGGTCCGCTAACGTGCCTTACAGGAGGTGAGGAACCAGTGTTACCAAATGAGGTGAAGCGGGCGGCTGGTACCTGAGAGGGGACGCTGGCTATTCGTTCGATAAGCTGCGAGGGGCGGAGTTCTTTCGGGCGAAATGATCCGTCAGGGTATGTGTCATTTGACGATTATTCGCTCATGCCTGGGCGGCTTGCTCCGAACCCTGGCCCGGACCTCATGTGCTAGCTGGCTGCGACCGCTTTCCATGCCCACCAGCAAGTGAGACAAGCAGCGATCAGCCAAATCAGGATGATCGCCCCAAACCCAACGCGACTGACGGGGCGTTCCCTCTGGCTCGGCAAGCAGTCGGAACTCCGCCATGAGGTCATCGGGGATCATCCGGATTGCAAGAGCAATGCCGGCAGGAAGCAGCAGCAGTTCGTCGAAGTAGCCTAGGATTGGGATAAAGTCTGGAATGAGGTCGATCGGAGACAAGGCGTAAGCGGCGATACAGCCGGCGACGACCTTTGCAGCGAAGGGTGTACGGGGATCGCGAGCAGCAATCCAAAGCGCAATGGCGTCGCGTTTGAGCCTGCGCGCCCATTCCTTCAAGCGGGTCAGCCAGTCATTCATCACGTGCCCTATGCTTCGGCGTTGCGATTGAGGGGCGCGGCGATCCGCCGATAGCCATAGGTTAGCCTTTGATCCACCGGCCTGCGAGTGGTAGGCAGAAGCTCTGCATCTTCGCTGCCAATGCCAAAGTGGCAGCAGTCTTTGGCATCAGCATCAAGGCCAGCAGCAACACCGACGTCTCCACCGGGTATCCGACACAGACGATTGAGCAGCTGGTTAGGCAGTGAGGCCGGGACCCGCAGAAGATCGTTGGCAATCAGCCCCTCGACGGCAACGGCAATGCCCACGCCGGCGATCGTTCCAAGGTCGAATTTCGGCTGACTGGAAGGAGCTTACCTGGCCGGAGCGCCGGTCGCGTGCTTCCAAGCTCAGCCGATCCCGTCAGCAATGATGAAGAAGCCAATGCTGCCCTCAAAGCTGGACTGAACGCAGGGGCTAAGCCGAGCCCTTCTGAGGGAGGTCGGTGGCTTCATCGACCTCCTTCTTCAACTTGTGCTGTCCGTCGCCGTCCATGTTCTCACTGGTTGTGTTCGCGTCCTGACCGGTTTCAGCGACGTCGGCAACATTACTGGGCATGACTGTGTCGTCAGTGCCTTGGGTAGCAGTTGGCTTTCTCGGGTCGTTCATGGTGGTTCTCCTTCCGGACAGCCAAACAGTCAGCGGAGCCAAATGGATCCCGCACCATCCTCACATCTGGAGGCATCGCATGAGCAACGTGGGCGGCTTTACCAAACCTGGAGCTCTGGTCTGGTGCTGCGCTGCCTGTGGGTGCTCAACAAGCTCTACGAGGGCACGATCACGGAGTACGCCGTTTGAGCCTTGAGGTAATGCAGCCTGGCGTACGGCTGATCCTGACGCGGTGCCAGCGAAGAGCCATAAGGTAGCGATCGGGCTGAGAGCGGAGGATGCTGACGAGAATCGCCCTTGGGTGGAGGTGGTCGAAGGCCGGCCGCTGGCGCCGGCAGGAGTTGCCGTCCTCTACGAATTGACATCGCTTCCTAGCACGGCCTTCCTCTGGTACCGTCGCAGCAAAGGAGAGTGGCATGGCTAAATTGGGCCGCTTGCGATGCTCGCCTATTCCGCGGCCTGACGGAGTTCCGGCTGAACGAGGATGACAATTTCAGGGAAGGGTGTGTGCGGCAGGATACGTTCAGCTGCCGCTAGCGCATCATTCAGAGGGCGAGGCGCAATGGTGGAGGCGGTGATCATTTTGCCACCTCTTTGAAAGCTTGGGAAGTCGATCACGCCGACCAGCCCGCCACTGCCACGCTTCACCCGGACAGTAATTGCGTCATCCGAAAACGTCTCGACGCGCCGGTAGGGGAGGTTGGTGTTCATCTTGCCTCGCAGGTGCTTGATGTCCGTCATGGCACAGTCAGGCACGGTAGGCGGATCCGTTTAACGAGACGTTAAGTGCGCTTTCTCGCCGTCACCAAACCACCGCGAGGAGAGAGGCCAGATCTACGCCTGGCAGAAGTGATGCCGAACCAAGCGCAGCTAACAACCCGCTTATGTACATCGACAATGTCAGTCTGCGGATACGGCGCGTCCTTCCGCCTGTCCAATCGTACTGCATTGCCTGATCCTCATGATCTGAGCCGTAAAGCGCGGCCGGTAGATTAGCAGGGCCTTAATCTTCTCCAAGCTTCGCGAAGCTGGCCTACGAGAGCTCAACACCAGAAGAGCACCATGAACCACCCATCACCGCGGAGCAGATCGGTTGGCAGGCGCTCTTAAATTACCCCGTGCTGACGTTCCAGCATCCCCAAGCTCAACTGAGGCACAGTACCATCAGGGGAATCAGTGAGAGGACCTCCGCTTGAACCAGAAGGCCCGACTTATGAACCCGCCGGGTAGCGCTCGCCATATGCTCTTCAGCTTCATCTCGATCTTCTAGGGTGGAGGCGGGGCAAGTGACGGTGATTAGCCTCAAACCGTTGGACGAGCATGATCGCGCGCAGGGTCCTGATCCAGTGGCTGCTGGGTGAGGTCAGCGAGGTAGACAGATAGTTCCCGAAGGCTCTCTGCAACGCGCAGGAGTTGGGCGACCTCCTGTGATACAGCGGCTTCGTCCGCATCACCGGCATCATGTAGCGCTACGTCAGCATCATGCATCGGATTGGTCCTCGTGGCGAAATCCTCTGTCCTAGAAAGAGCACGCGCCCACCGGAGTTGAGGTAAGGGAACGGGCGCGTGCTCAGTAGCGCCCGGCGGGGCGCAAGATAGACGTAGCGGAACTCCGGCTGCGTTCAAACTTGGCTAATCGGAGTAGGTCCTGCCTGTCCATTGGATCAGCGCAACATATCAGGAATCACATCACCGGAGAGACATCATGAACAGAGCGGCGTTCTTCGCCTCCCTGAGGGGCGGAGCCATGTTCCCTCACGGCTTCACCAACCCCCTCCTGCCTGCGCAGACGCTCAACCAGCCCGCCTGGATCGCCTTCCGCTACATCTTCCACTCCGAAGATCTGCTCGGCTGGATCATGTTCTTCGTTGGCATCCTGCGCATCGTCGGGCTCATCATCAACTGTGCAAAGCAGAACGTCACTTCGCAGATCAGACAGATATCGGCCGGAACCGGTTGCATCATCTGAGCAGGCATCAAATGCGGATTCTCCTCCGATGTCGTCTCGACCTTGCTCGCCATCTATCCGTTCTTTTGCGTCGGCGAGCTCGTCAACATCCACCGTGCCGCGCACGACGAGGGGGAAACAGGAATGGAACACCAGCTCGCTAATCTGCCGGCACCTGCGCTGATCACCTTTGGACCCGTTCTCGCCGTCATCTTCGCGGGTCGGTATCGGACTGTGGCAGGGACGCCAGAGTTCTCCGGCGGCTTCCAGTGCTTCGGCGCAGGTTTCAGCCGTCATCGTTGATCCCACGGCGCTCAATAAGGCGACAGCTGCGCTCGAAGCCCATACTGAGTCACCAAGCGGCTGATTGACACCGTTCAGGAGGGGAACCGCGATCAACACGCTTACGATCGAGGCGGACAGGATCCGCGAAGAGCTCCATATCCAGAGGGAGATCAGGCGGGAGCGCTAGTGCCAGCCCAGCACCTGAGCCGCATGTCCCACGAACGAAAGGACGGCCAGTATCGCTGTGACAACTATGATGCTGGTGGCGAGCCAGTCCGACATTCCACAATCCCCGCAGCCCAATGCCCAACATAATGTTCGCATTCTTCTCGCCGCACAAGCTACCCGAAACGCGGGGGCCGGGTGCTGCAGCCGCGGCATTATCGACCTCCGGGGGTTACCGGCCGTCAGATTGATCTCTACGTCGCCGCAGCTCTCCGAGCAGCATGGTGAGCTCGTCGTGCGCTGCCTTGCTCAGCGCCAGGTGATCTGCCACCGCTCCGATTGCGACCAGAACCTCTTCTTCCTGCCATCCGACGGCAACGGCGCTCGCCACGATGTCCTGCACTGCAAGGTCGACGGCGTGCTGACAGAGCAGGTGCCGGTCTTCGGGATCACAGTCGGATGGCGGTAGCGGAATGATCATGCGGCTGAAGGTAGAGTCTCCGCCTCGTCCGACAAGGACGATCTGTCGCCGTCGACATCCCAATCAGGCCATCTGCTCGTCCCACACTTCCTCGACATGCCGCGCTTCAAGCGTTAAGCTTCGTTTGGTTTGTTACGATACTAAATACCCCGCGTGGGATTAGAAGCAGACGGGGATGTCTTGATTTATCTAAAGGGTCATCAACCTCTAGCAGCAGGCAACAACAGCCAAGTATTCGAGCATCCTTCGGATTGTGCACTCCTCGTGAAGGTAGTTCGTCCGGAAGCCATTGAACGACATAACAGGAAGCCAAACCTGTTCAGAGGTCGTAGACGGCGATTCCATCACCTAAAAAACGTCATCCGGGTCTTCGAAGAGCAGGTTGCTGTACTGGCGAAAGAGGGGCGAAGCGCTCAATATCTGGAGGAGGTTATTGGGATAGCAGATACCGATCTTGGACCAGGCCTGGTCGTGAAACGTGAAACCTTTGGCGGTGAGTTGGCGCCGAACGTTCATACGTTGCTGTCGGAGGGACGGTTCGAACTCCGCATGATGCCTCGTTTTGAGGAATTCGTAAGGTGGCTTGAGACTAGCCCTGTGATCGTCAACGATATCGGCCTCAGAAACATTGTTCTATCTGACAGGGTAGGGAGCGCCCCGCGGTTTGTGCTCATAGACGGTTACGGAGAGACGGCCGCGGTTCCCTTTAAAAGCTGGTCTTCCCGATGGAACCGTTGGGACAAGCGAAAGAAGATCCGCAGCATTTTCCTGCAAGTTCGTGAGCGCCAAAAAGATTGCGGGAGGATCAAATTGGAAGACGTAGCTGCCTGAGCATCGAATAGCTTTTCCCTGCCTCAGGAAACGTTGAGGCCTCAGCCTTCCAGGAAACCTCGCGGGTGCTGCCTATGTATGAAGATGGGTGGCTGAACTGTCGCCCCAGGCTCGCGTCCAGCGGTCTTTCTTCTGCCACGTCACCGCCTACTGGTAACGCCCAGAGAGGAAAACAGCTAGTTGGCGCTAGGGGTTCTTAAAGACGGCTGCTGTATCAAGCGGCGGGGAACAGAGCTTTGCCTGCCACATAGACGCGGTAGCAAAAAGCGGAAATCGAGACACCCCGCGCGCGATGCCTGTGGCAGTGAGGCCCAAAGCCTTCTTCTCGCTCTTACCCTTGCATACTCAACGGCTTGGAGAGAGTTTTGAAGTTTGAGGTCGATTTCGTCAGCCATCTCTTCCCCGCGGCTCGACTACACGTGGGACATCACAAAGAAAAAACCTAACGTCATCCGTTAGGCTCCTTTTGTTACCGATCCTCTGATGCTCTCGCGGTCCACCCTGAACGCTGAGAGATCACAGGCCGTGGTCGCCCCAAGGATCGCCTGCGACAGAACCAGGCCGACTGCCGGGGCAAGCTGAAAACCATGGGCGGAAAAGCCAAAGGCGTGAAAGGCGCCGGCTTGGGACGCGCTTGGCCCGATCACCGGCAGATGGTCGGATGTAAAGCCCTCGATCCCGGACCAGAAGCGCAGTGCCTTGGCATTCTTCATTCGAGGAAAAAGGGCGGTGGCATTCTGCGCAGCCCTTGCCAGTCCCATGAGGTCGATACTGGTACCATTGCGGTCAATGTCGACAGGAGCGCGATGCCCGCCTCCGATCAAAACCGAGCCATTGGCGAATTGCTTGAAGGACAGCGAGCGGCCGGCGGCTCCGACGACGGGCCCGAGGAAGGCTGGCATTCGCATCGTCACCATCAGCATCGAGCCGTTCGGCTCCAGCGCGATATCGTCCCCGACGAGAGCGGCAATTCGCCCACCCCAGGCACCGGCACAATTGACGAGCCTGTCGGCCCCAAAGGACCTGCCGTCACGCAACGTGACATGGAAACGATCATGACCCGCCGTCACGGAAACCACTTCGGCTCCCCGCTCGAAGCATGCTCCGAGGCGCTCGGCCGCCAAACGATAGGCGGTCGTGGCGCGGAAGGGACTGGCATGGCCGTCGTCGGCAACGTAAAGGGCGCCGATGCAATGGGGTGACAAGGCCGGCACCATTCGGTGCAGGTCGTCCGCCCCGATGATCTCCTCACGGTAATCGAGCCCGAGGCCGCTGACGAGATCGCGCCGGTGCCGGAGCTTTTCCAGTTCGTCTTCATTTTCCGCAATCCTGAGCTGACCGACCGCGCTGAAACCGACATCAGAGTCGAGAAGGTCTGCCAATCCCTTCCAGCAGCGCTTGGCGATCAGCGAAAGGGGGAGCTCTGCCGGATGCCGACCGAGCGTGCGCACGCCTCCGGCATTGACGCCTGATGCGTGTCTGCCGGGATAGTCCTTCTCCAGCACCCGCACGCTGGCACCCGAGCGGACAAGATGGAAAGCCAGAGCGCACCCATGAATGCCACCTCCTATGATCAGGACATCGCTTGACCCGTTCATTGCCTGCATCCGTCCCCTGACAAAGCCGCCAACTGATCGAGTGAAACGGGACTGGCGGGCGGACGGGGTCTTGGTGGGCGTGCTTTGCCGCCGGGCAACTGTCCTCGATCCGCCAAGATCGCCGCAACCGTTGGCGCACACAGCCTGCCCTGGCAGGGCCCCATTCCACATCGTGTCGCGCTCTTGAACTCGTTGATGTCGTCTCCTCCCGCGGAGAGGTAGTCATCAAGATGCTTCATCTGGACGTCCTCGCATCTGCAGATGACAGTCTCCTCCTCTCGGGGCACGACCGCCCAGCGGGGCGGTCGAAACAGGATGTCGAGAAATGCCCGGATGCGAGCCTGCTCCTGCACGCTTTTCATCAGCCGTTCGAGCTCCAGCGCGTAGAGATCGGCGGGGAGGTGGCCAAGGTCACTGGCCACACAGACAGCTGCCACCTGGCCGGTAAGAGCTGCGCTGTCGGCACCGGCAATCCACATCGCGTCACCGGCCACGAAGATCGACGGGATCGAGGTGCGACCATAAGGGTCTGTGATGACCTGCCAGCTGAGCTGCCGGCTGTTCCAGTGCCGCTCGCAGCCCGCGATCGCCGCCAGCTGATCGTTCGGGACAAGTCCCTGGTGCAGGAAGAGATGGCTCACGGCGTCGAGCCGATGCCATCCGGTATGGGTTCTAAAGCCGACCGACTCGAGGCGGCGTTTACCGCTCGCCCATAGATCGCTCACGTTGCGATAGACCGGAGTGCCGGATGCACGCACTTCCCGCTGCAAGTGCCAGCCCTTGAGGAGAAGCTCGCGACCGGCGACAGCGCCTCGCCACTGCCGCAGTGCCTGGACGTAGTTTTCCGGCGGCGCAGTATCGAGAACTGCCCTTGGCTTCAGCCCGAGCCGAAGATACTGACTGGCCACGAGCCAAAGAAGCGGGCCTGAGCCGGCCAGCACAGCATTGTCTGCCGCCGCTCCACCGGACTTCAGGGCAATCTGTGCTGCGCCTACCGTCATGACGCCGGGCAGCGTCCACCCGTCGATTGGAAAAGGGCGCTCTAACGCGCCCGTCGACAGGATGAAACGCTTGGCGGATGCTGAGTGCAACCCGTCATGCTGAGACCAGACGATCGATCTGCCCTGATCCAGATGAAGGACGGTGGCATTGGGCCGATATTCGACAAGACTGTTCTGCAGCGCCCGGGTGGCGTCTTCGCCGCGGCTATAGTCTTCGCCAAGAGCCTGACGCAGGTGGGGCGCGAGGATCTCGACATTGCGGTAGATCTGCCCTCCGGGTCTCGCCTGCTCATCGAGGATGAGGACGCGAAGGCCACAGGCGCCGGCCTTGACGGCTGCCGCCATGCCAGCAGGACCGGCGCCGACGATAATGAGGTCATAGTGTCCCATTGCCGGTCTCCGTGGATATGCGCATGCCGGGGCAGACGGTAGACAGGCAACTGCGGGTGATACCTTGTCCTTCGATCTCCACAGTGCACTCGTGGCAGACGCCCATCAGGCAAAACGGAGCGCGCGGCCCGTGTGCAGCGGGGGAGTATCGGGTGGGGCCGCCGGTATTTGCCAGAAGTGCAAGGGCCACGGAGGCTCCTGCCGGCACCTGCACGTCGCGCCCGTCCACTTTTAAGGTGACCAGCGGCGCATGGGGCTCAAGAAACTGAAACATCGGTCCTCTCCCTTAGCGGCTGCCGGTGAAGACGCGGCTGAGGCCATAGACCCGGTCGATGACGACCATGGCCATGACAGCCATCACGATCAGCAGTGACGACATGGCAGCCACACTCGGGTCGATGGAATCCTCGATGCGGTGATAGAGAGCGACGGGAAGTGGCATCAGGGAGGGGGAGGCGAGGAAGGCGCTCATCGTCACTTCGTCAAAGCTGTGAATGAAGGCAAGCACCCAGCCGCTGACAATGCCCGGAAGGATGAGCCGCAGGGTAATGCGGGTAAATACCTGCCGACGCTTGGCGCCGAGCGATACGGCAGCCTGTTCGATCCGTTCATCAATGCTGTTGGCGGCCGACAGACACAATCGCAAGCAGTAGGGCGTTATGATCAGAGCGTGGGCGGCGACGAGACCTGCCGGCGTGCCGTTGATCCCGAAGTCGGTAAAGAAGCGCAAAAAGGCGACACCCAGCACGACGTGAGGGATCAGCAGGGGCGACAAGAGCGCTGCGCTGATGGCATCGCGCCCGACAAAGCGGTAGCGGGAGATCGCTAGCGCTGCAGGAAGCGACAGGAGGAGCGAAAGGCTGGCGGAGATCGCGCCGAGCCAGAGACTTGTGATGAAAGCATCGAGGAAATGCGGAGCATCGATGAGGGCGACGTACCAGCGTAGCGAGGCGCCTGAGAATGGCATGGCCATATAGCCTTTGTCGGTAAACGAGACGAGCATGACCGCGACGAGCGGGGCGGCGGTAAACGCGACGAAGACGGCATGAAAGACAAGTGAGAGGGGACCGTTTCTCATCATGTTGGCTGACCTTCCGGACGTGAGAGAGAGGTGGTGGCGCGACGACGGGATCTGTTGAGGACCCTGTTGAAGAGGCTGAAAAGGCCGACATTGACGAGGAGAAGAACGACCGCAAGGGCCGCCCCCAGAGGCCAGTTCAGCATGCTCAGGAACTCGTCATAGATGGCTGTCGCCACCACCTTCAGACGCCGGCCGCCAATGATGGCCGGTGTCGCGAAGGCGGTTGCCGCCAGGGAGAACACCACGAGCGATGCCGACAGGATACCGGGCAGGATCCGCGGCAGGACAAGGCGCCGGAATATGGTGAACCCGTTTGCGCCCAGGGAGGCGCCGGCCCGTTCCACATCCGGATTGATGCCCTGCAGCGAGACCCAGACCGAGATGACCACGAATGGAACGCTGACGTGGACCAGTGCCGCGATCAATCCTGTCATGCTGTACATGAGGCTGATCGGCCCATCGGACAGGTGGAGCCATTGAGCAGCGACGCTCAGTGGGCCATTGCCGCCAAACAGGATGGCCCATCCCAGCGTCCTCACGATCACCGAGATCAGCAAGGGACCGAGGATAACAACCAGGAAGATCCCCTGCCATGATGGTGACATTCGCGACAATACGAGCGCTTCACCTGTGCCCAGGACCAAAGCAATGGCCGTGACCAGCAGTGAAAGTCCAAGGGTGCGCAGGAAGATCGTCAGGAAATACGGATCCGAGAAAACCTGACGATAGCTGTCGAGGCCAGGACCGGCCTCGGTTTCGAAGCTGAGCAGGAAGATCGACAGGAGCGGCACCGCAAGCAGGGCGAGATAGAAGAGCAGCGCCGGAAGCGTCATCCAGATGAGCATCGTCCTTTGACTATGCATGGCCGCCCTCAACGCTGATCATGTCACCGAGGTTCCAGGTGAGGCCGGCGGTTCTGCCTTCATCTGCGGGATGGCCCTGGTTCTGGACCCTTAGAACCAGCCGACCGACATCGGTGTCCAGTTCATAGATCCAGCGATCGCCGCAAAACACGCGCATGACGATCTTCCCCTTAAGATGACCCGTTTCGCCTGACCCGTCTCCGACGAGGCGGATCTTTTCAGGCCGGATCGAGAACCACGCAGTTTCACCGGCCCGGCCTGTACTGTCCGGACATGGCAGTGCTACCCTATCGCTAACCACAAGCTGCATTCCTGCTGCCGAGAGGCGCAGCTGCCCGCAGATCAGGTTGGTGGAGCCAAGGAAGCTCGCCACAAAGGCCGTCGCAGGCCGTTCATAAACGTCTTGCGGCCTTCCGAGCTGGACGATGCGACCAGAGTCCATGACTGCAATACGGTCGCTCAAAGCCATGGCTTCGTCCTGATCATGGGTGACCATGACGGTGGTGGTACCGAAGCTACGCTGGATGCGCCGAAGCTCCAGCTGCATCTCCGCCCGAAGCTTGGCATCGAGGTTCGACAAGGGTTCGTCGAGGAGAAGGAGAGGAGGTGCTATAACGAGAGCACGCGCCAGCGCCACACGCTGTTGCTGGCCGCCGGAGAGTTGAGCCGGGAGGCGATCCCGGTGCTGCTCCAGTTGCACAAGCTCCAGAACATCGCGAACCCTGCGGCCGCGCTCGGGCTCCCGTATCTTGCGCATGTCCAGCCCGAAGCCGACATTTTCCGCAACGGTCATGTGGGGGAAGAGCGCGTAGGACTGGAAGACGACGCCGAGGCCGCGGTTCTGCGGCTTGACGGTAGTCAAGGGTTGGCCATCCAGCCAGATCGAACCGGAAGACGGCTCAACAAAGCCCGCAATCATCTGCAATGTGGTGGTCTTGCCGCAACCGGAAGGGCCAAGGAGGCTGATGAACTCGCCTCTCTCCGCCGACAGGCTCACTTCACTGACTGCGCGAACACTGTGATAGTGCTTGCGCAGCCCATTCAACTCAAGAAAGGTCATTGGGCACCCGAAACTGATGTTGTAGGAGGAATTCTGGCGATCGTTATTTCTCGATCTGCCGTGTCCATCGGCGGGACCAGTCGCTGCGGCTGGCGTTCACCTGGGTCCAGTCGACGGCGATCAGCTTGCCAACCGCTTCCCGTCCATAGGGCACCGCAGCTGCCGTCTCGGGATCAAGCACCGTATCGCGATTGGACGGTCCCCAACCGGCTTCCCTTGCCAGTGCTGCCTGGACTTCGGGATCATAGAAGGCCTGCAGAAGCGACTGGACGAGCTCGGGCGCCTCGGTTCCGACGATCGGGCAGATCGTAGTCTGCAGGGCAATGGCGCCTTCCCGAGGTGTCACGAACCTGACAGGGAAGCCCGATTTGGCGAGAGAATGACTGCGGCCACTTCCCCAGACGGCAATGCTCACTTGACCGGTCTGCAGCAGTTCGGAGATCTTTCCCGACGAGGTTTCGAAGCTGAAGACGTTGTCTGCGACCTTTTCCTCGAAAAAGTCGAAGGCGGGCTCGATGTCGTCCGACTTGAGGGCGCGCTGCAGTCCCAGAAGCGTGTGCAGACCATAGCTGTTGGTGATCGACGGCACGAGCAAGCGGCCCTTGTAGCGCGGATCTGCAAGATCTAGCCAGGATGCCGGCGCCGGCAGAGCTTCCGCGGCGAATGTCTCCACATTGTAGGCAAAGCCGGTAGCTACGAAGCCGATGCCGAGGGAATGGCCCTGGCCATTGGCCTTTGCCAGCGGATAGAGGCGCTCCATGGCGGGAAACGGATTGATCTCGTCGCACAGGCCAAGGTCGACCGCCTGCTGCATGGGACCGTCATCGAGAATGGCGAGATCGATCTGCTGATTGCCGGACTGTGCCTGCAGGCGCGCAAGGTTCGCCGCAGAGGTGCCGGCGATATATTCGATCCTGACCTTGTGACGGAGCGCGAAAGGCTCAAGCACATGCGTCTTGATCGTCGCTTCGGAGGTTCCGCCATATCCCGCAACATAGAGGGTCGTGTCTGCCGACTGAGAACGGGCGATTGCAGGGGCCGTAAAGAAAAAGGCAGCAAGAATGAGCGTCGCGCACGGCCTGCCGCCGCGGCGATTTGAAAGCATCCGCATATGTAGTCTCCCATTTTTTTCCAAGGGTGAGGTTGCCGTGGGGGTCCGGCAGTGTCAAAGTCGAAAAGGGAACGGATCCATTCACCAAATCTATGGACGGGCTATGCCGCCCCTGAATGTTCGCCAGCTGGAAGCCTTTCGAGCCACGATGCTATGCGGCTCGGTGACAGGTGCGGGAGAGATGCTGCGCCTGACCCAGCCAAGCGTCAGCAAGCTTCTGTCGCAGCTCGAGGCACATACGGGGATACGGTTGTTTGACCGGGTTCGCGGGCGGCTCGTCCCGCGCGCTGAAGCCAATGCCCTATTCGAAGAGGTCGATAAAGCCTTTGCAGTCCTTGAGGAGACCGCGCGCAATGCCCGTCGCCTCTCGCGCGGTTCGGCCGGGCATCTGCGCATCGTTGCCACCGCGGCACTTGGTCTTGATACGCTACCCCAGGTAATTGGTCGGTTTCTCTCCGATCGCCCCGAGGCGACGGTCGAGTTCAATATCCGCAGCTCGAGCTATGTCGAGGAATGGGTCAGTGGTCACCGCTGCGACCTCGGCTTGTCGACAGCCCAGCCGAAGAGGGATTCCGTTGCGTCCGAAGTCCTGGTCTCTGCGCCGGCCGTCTGTGTGCTTCCGGCCGGCCACAGGCTGGCAGGATCACATTCGCTACGCCCGGAGGATCTTAAGGAAGAGCGCTTCATCTCGCTGAGTAGGGAAACCGAACTGCGCGGAAGGATCGATGCCGTCTTCGACATCAGCGGTGTCGATCGGAAGAACGTGGTCGAGAGTGGCTATGCATGCTCTGCCTGCGCGCTCGCCGCAGCAGGTGTCGGCGTAACCGTCGTCGACCCGTTCACCGCGCTCGCCGCCGCCAGGACCAGCGGGATCGATGTCGTGGCGTTCAGCCCCGCCATCCCGTTCACCATCTACGCCCTCATGCCGCGCCACAAGCCGCAGCCGGGTCTGCTCGTCTCCTTCATGGATGACTTAAGAGCCGAGGCAGCTAGTGCCATCGATCACCTCGCCCAGATGCTGGACGGCGTTGATGATCGCGGGGAAGGTGGGGGCCGAGTCAGCGGGTGAGAGCCCCACCCTCGTTGCGGCTGCTCTATTGTTCTTGGCACGGACGATCTCTTGTGCTTCTGTTCGAACGCCGCGCGAGCCTCGGTCGGGGAGCCCGCAACGTATACAAAAGGCTTCGGCTGAAGGTTGCGGGACCCAATCCCATTGGGTTTCCACTCCCCGATCAGAGCGCGCAACCTTAGGCCGTGACCGCATAAACGGGGTTCATCTTCGTAACGGTGTGTGATTCAATCTTCGCGAAAGGAGATTGCCATGCGCCGTCACGAATCGAGCGACGAAGAGTGGGCCGTCCTCGCGCCGCTTTTACCGACCAATCGCCGTGGGATCAAAAGAGTTGATGACCGCCGAGTGATCAATGGCATCCTATGGCGGTTTCGGACCGGTTCATCGTGGCGGGATATGCCCGAACGATAGGGCCCGCGTACCACGCTCTACAATCGGTTCTCCCGATGGCGCAAAGTCTGGATCAGCTCGACCTGGATAAAGCCGGCATTGGCGAGCGCGACGGAATTGTGGACCTCGTAGCGCTTTCCCTCGTAGGTGTAGTCCTCGATCGGCACCTTTGCGTTGTAGTGCCATGGCCCTACGCCCATCGTGCCGAGCCAGTAGGCCATTGCAACCTCGATATCGTCAACGACATACTTCCAGAGCTTAAGTTCAATGAAGCTGACCATGTCGTGACCATAACGAACGCAGCGGGATAAGCGCACATCGCGGCACCTGCCCATGACGTCAGGTAAGCGGGTATTCCACCCCCTCACGATGAAGCTCGGCAACACCTGGTTAAGGTTTTCTTTCTATTAACGGTCCCGGTTTGATCGCTCATAAATGGTGTCGCGTAGTATGCACGAGCATCCTCGAATTTCTTTCCCCAACAATCAAATCGACCAGGCTGGAGAGGATCCATCCGCCGTCACCACTTCACCAGCCTCTGCTAAAAGTCTGCCTGATGTGAAGACGTCGCCGGATCCGGTGCACGATGCGATTATCCTTGATCCGGAACAGTTACCGCGGTGGCAGCGTCCATTCGTACTCAAGCCCAACGTCCGCTTTACTCGCACTCCGGGAAGGGCGAGGCCCGAAGATGTGGAATCGCAAGATCGGCAAACTGCGAACGTGGGCTTAACATCTGGTTTGACCGAAACCGCTGAGGCAGTCTCACCAGCTCGAGAGCTACAGCATCGCGTCGAGCAGGCCATTGTCGGCACTGTGACTCCCGCGCTGGACGTGCGTCTCAAGAAGGAAGCAAGCCTCGCGCGGGGTTCATCCGAGCACGCCGACGCTCATGCTCAAGCTGCCGCGGCCGCCGCGAACTTTGTGGAGATAGAAAAGCAGGACGTTCCTGGTGGTCTAAACCTGGGGAAGCTTCCAGAGCCGCCAATGGCTAACGGCAGACGATCACAAGAAGAGCGAGTGGCGCGGGCAATTCCGGATCACCTCTTTTGGGAGATGCTTAGCTTGGGGACCTCAGGTTTGGATCTCGACAAGCATCAGGAGCGACAGCCGACCACGACTTTCGCGCGACCGTCGATGCCACATCCAGTTCTCACGACGCCTCGGCCGCAGCGGCTCATTCAAGCTCCTGAAGTGACAGCGACGCGTTTGGAGGAGGGGAGCTCTTCCCATGATGCTCCGGCACAGCTGGCATCTCCCTTGGCTTTTTATCGACAGGTCGAAGTTCGGCCCCAGGGAGCTGACAGCGCCGTAAGCAGATCACCCTTTAGCACTACTCCCGGCCACCGTCTTGAGCGGCATCCGCCGGCTTGCAGCGACAGCCCCAACCTTCGTCGCGTCAGGACGGCGTCATCCGGCACCGACGCTTTCGATTATCTGTTCCCATCCATCGATTTCTTGCAGCCCGCAAGAGCGATCCCTGTCGGTGAGATGAGTCAGGAGGCTCTTGAGAAGAGCGCCGGTCTGCTTGAGAGTGTTCTGGAAGATTTTGGCGTCAAGGGCGACATCATTGATGTCTGCCCCGGTCCGGTCGTAACTCTATATGAGTTTGCGCCTGCACCTGGCGTGAAATCCTCGCGCATCATCAATCTGTCGGATGACATCGCCCGATCCATGTCTGCCTTGTCTGCGCGTGTCGCCGTCGTGCCGGGGCGTAACGTCATCGGGATCGAGCTGCCTAACCCGCAACGAGAGACGGTCTATCTTAGAGAGCTATTTGAAAGCGAAAGCTACATGAGCACGGACCAACGCCTGCCCCTTTGCTTGGGAAAGACGATTGGCGGTGAACCCGTCGTTGCTGATCTTGCCAGAATGCCGCATCTGCTCGTCGCAGGCACAACAGGGTCTGGCAAGTCAGTCGCCATCAACACGATGATCCTGTCCTTGCTATACCACCTCAGGCCGGACGAATGCCGCCTCATCATGATTGATCCGAAAATGCTGGAGCTGTCGGTCTATGATGGTATTCCTCATCTGCTTACACCTGTTGTGACGGACTCCAAGAAAGCTGTACTTGCGCTCAAATGGGCGGTCCGTGAGATGGAAGAGCGATATCGCAAGATGTCGCGTCTGGCAGTGCGCAACATCGACGGGTTCAATCAGCGCGTGGCAGAAGCCCGTAGCAAGGGCGAGACCATCTACGTCAGCGTCCCCTGTGGGTTGGACAGAAGCACTGGTGAGGAGTTACTCGAGCAGCAAGAGTTGGATCTTCAACCACTGCCTTACATCGTCGTGATCGTCGATGAAATGGCAGACCTCATGATGGTCGCCGGCAAGGAGATCGAAGGTGCCATTCAGCGGCTCGCGCAAATGGCTCGTGCGGCCGGCATTCATCTTGTCATGGCCACTCAACGTCCGTCGGTAGATGTCATCACCGGCACAATCAAAGCCAACTTTCCGACCCGGATTTCTTTTCAGGTCACCTCAAAGATCGACAGTCGCACTATCCTGGGCGAGCAGGGTGCAGAGCATCTGCTTGGCCAAGGGGACATGCTGCATATGATGGGTGGCGGCCGCATCTGCCGCGTGCACGGACCCTTTGTGTCCGATTACGAAGTGGAGAGGGTTGTCGCCCACCTGAAGGCACAGGGACGGCCATCTTATCTTTGTGGAGTGACCGAGGAGGCTGATACGGAGACGGATGAGGCGGAAGATGCCGTGGTCTTCGATCAAACCGAGGCGGGTGAAGACGGAGGCGCTGATGAACTTTACGATCGAGCGCTGAAGATCGTGCAACGTGACAACAAATGTTCGACCTCCTATATCCAACGAAGATTGTCGATTGGCTATAATCGCGCTGCTTCTCTCGTTGAAAGGATGGAACAGGAAGGTCTGGTGGGGCCTCCAAACCACGTTGGCAAACGCGAGATCCTGGGGCTAAAGGCGCAGGCCGATCCGCAAGCTTAATTGCATGTTGGTGTCGGCCGCAAAATAAAGCTGCAGCTGACGGCTTAACGGCAACCTGCGCGACAGGTCCTTTTGATGAGAAAAGGCGCTATGCCAGGAGCCGTGCATGGGAATACCCTGCATCGGATGTCCGAGCTAGCACGCACCGTTGAGCAGTCACCGAGAGCAATCGAGCGCCGTCCGCAAAGGCGGGTTCAAACCCTGATCAGTCGGCGCCCGACGAGCAGATCGATTGGATGTCGCCAACGCGCCCAAGCTTCTGGAGGGATCTGGAAGGTTAACACAATTAAGGATGTCGATGTCGCCGATGCCCGGCAAGATCATCGGGGGCTTATGCCAAGATCAAGCTGCTGAAGGCACCAATCCTCGCGGATCTGCACCAGGTCATGGATGTTTGCTCTATCGAGCGTTGCAGCAGCTGCAAGTTTAAGCGATTTCGTCAGGAGGGCGCGCTCCATCGAGCTTCGGTCGAAAATCGATCCTTTTACCAGGATCGCCTTAAGGCCAATCAAATGTCCCTCGGCGCCAGTCACTGCCTACGCCCGTTCATGCACAGGGACTGAAGAAGCATCTGGCGGGCCTGTTTCCGGCACCTTGGCCAGTGTCATGACCAGGTCGTCCTGAACCGCAGCCACGTGTTCCGCCAGGAAGCGGGCAGCATCTTGAAATCGGCCTGAACGGCACAGCTGAATAAGGTCCGCATGCTCCGTCATAGCCCTTTGCATGGCAGCCGGATTCGACAACTGGATCCTGGTATAGCGATCACTTGTCTCCAGGAGCGAAGTTACGATTTGGGCGGTTCTTGGTAGATTTGCACGGTGATAGAGGGCTAGATGAAGATCTGCGTTTAACCGACCGTATTCATTGACAGCATTGGCGGAGATGGCCTCAACATAATTGAGGTGCTTGACCTGCAGACGTTCGTAGTCCTCATCGGTCAGTTGGGGCGCCGACGCCAGCAAAAGGCGCGGCTCCAGTAGGATGCGAAGCTGAAATACATCCTCGATCTCTTCACGCGAAAGGTGGGATACCACTGCCCCTTTCTGCGGCATGATTTTGACCAGTCCTGCTGCCTCCAGCTGAAACAGAGCCTCTCGAATCGGAATCCGACTGACGCCATAGGCCTCTGCCAAAGCGTCCTGTCTGAGCTGGGTTCCCGCTTTGTAGCGCCCCGACAAGATGTCCTGGCGGATTTCTTCCAGGAGCGCCGCCGACAGCGTTCGGTGTTTGAAAGATGGTTTCACAAAATCATCCAGCTGGGCATTGACATCGCGAAATGTATAAAATCTACTTTATATGAAAACAAGGGGGACAAATGAGAACAGGATCGGTTGCAAATGTGAAGACACCGGCCGCACCCGTCCGTCTTGTGGTCGGTCTTTCGGAAGCCGTACTCGTCTTCGAAAAGGTCTTGGCAGGGGCCTTCATGGCGCTGGTGCTCGGGCTAATTCTGCTCAACGTGATTACCCGCTACACCGGCGTGCCCCTTTACTGGGTCGATGAAGCCGCAGTGTACGCCATGGTCTGGCTCGCATTCGTCGGCGCCTCGGCTCTCACGCGACTTCGGCTGGATTTTTCCGTGACTTTGCTCTCCGACAAGCTGTCGGAGGTTCATGCCCGGCGGCTAAAGGCGGCCGCAAGCCTGTTTATCGCCGTGTTCGCCTTTGCTCTCGGCTATATGTGCTGGCGCTGGATGGATCCACTTGGCATTGCCGCAGCTGGTTTCGATGCCAAGGCCTATGCCGGTCAGACGTTCAACTTCCTGTACACGGAACAGACGCAAACGCTGCGTTGGCCCACCTGGATGGTCAGCCTGATCATCCCGATCTTTGCGGCGACGATGCTGATCCATGGACTTGCAAATCTTCTAGAGGATTTGGGCTTTGCTCCAGTACGCTCACGGCCGGGATTTGACCATGCGGAGGGCGTGAACTGATGGTGACGACCTCCGCATTCCTTTTGCTGATGCTGATCGGGGTGCCAATCGGGCTGTGCCTGATGCTTGTCAGCATGATCTACATTCTCGACAGCGGGAATATCCTCCTTTTCGAAAGCTTGCCGGTTCAACTGTTTGGCGGCGTCGACAATTACGGATTGATCTCCATTCCGCTGTTTGTGCTGATCGGCGAGGTGATGAACGGCGGAGGGATTACGCGCCGGATCATCGACATGACGATGGCCTTCATTGGCGCGCTGCGCGGCGGGCTGGCCTATGTGAATCTGTTCGCCAACATGTTTGTGGCCTCGATATTGGGTTCAGCTACAGCGCAGGTAGCTATCATGGCCCAGATGATGGTGCCGGAGATGGAAAAGGCAGGCTACGACAAGACATTTGCGGCCGGTCTTACTGCCTATGGCGGCATGTTGGGCCCGATCATACCTCCGTCAATCATGTTCGTCGTCTATAGCGTGCTCGCCCAGGAACCCGTCGCTGACATGCTCATGGCAGGCATGGTCCCCGGCATCCTGATGACGGTGATCTTCTGTGTCGTGATTGCCTTGATGGGTTTCATTTACAACTACCCGAAGGCAGAGAAGCAGCCGATGCGAGTGCGCGCGAAGATCGTCCTCGATGCATTGCCGACACTGCTCATCCCCGTGATCATCGTTGGCTCCATCCTGGCTGGTATTGCAAATCCGACGGAAGCCGCAGCTGTCGGCGTGGTGGCAGCCTTCGCCGTTGGGCGTTACTGGATCGGCGATTTGTCTTACGCGGACATTCCAAAGATGCTGCTGCGCTCGGCAATCTATTCGGCAGTGGTACTGTTTCTCGTGGCCGCAGCGGCAGTGTTCTCCTGGGTTCTGGTTTACGGAATGGTGCCGCAGAAGGTTGCCGCGTGGGTTCAGACGGTGGCGTCTGATCCCATCACCTTCATGCTGCTGGTAAACGTCATCCTACTGGTTATAGGCACGGTCATTGATGGCGCTCCGGGGCTGATCATGACGGTGCCCATCCTGCTCCCGATCGCGACGGAAGTGTACGGCATTGATCCAATTCACTTCGGTGTGGTGGTTGTTATCAATCTGGTTCTGGGCTTTCTGTCGCCGCCCGTTGGGCTGTGCTTCTTCGTGGCGTCAGCGGTGACTGGTGCAAAGCCTGGCAAGATGTTTATCGTCACATTGCCGTTCTTTGCCGCGTCATGCGTACTGCTGGTCCTTCTTTCGATCTTCCCCCAGCTCTCCACCTTCTTTGCCGGGTAGCCGACAACTCCAGAGGATAAGACAATGAACATAACCCGTCGAACAATACTTCGCAGTGCCGCGATCGGTGCGGCGGTACTTGGCACGCCCTTCATTGCGCGTGCCCAGGAAAGCCGGACCCTCCGACTAGGTATCACCACGCCCCCAGGGCATCCGTGGAATAATGCCGCCTTGAAGGTCGGCGAGATGCTGAAGGCGGAGACCAATGGTCGCCTGAACATAGCCGTGTTTCCGGCCAATCAGCTCGGCACCGAGGCTGCCATGTTGCAGCAGATGCAGGCCGGTTCGCTGGACCTTGGCTGGATCATGACGGCCGAACTTGGATCGCGCATCCCGTCAATTGCAGCGATCAATGCGCCATGGGTCGTGGATTCCACCGCAAAAGTGGCGAAGCTGGTCCGGGATCCGATCGCCATGCAGATGCTAGATGTCCTTCCCGCCGAGACCGGCACGATCGGGCTGGCCTGGGGCATCACCACGATGCGCGTCGTGTTTACGGCCAAGGAGATTGCGGGGCTTCAGGATCTCAATGGCATGAAGCTGCGCATAAACACGACGCCCGCCTATAAGGACTTTTATGAGTTGCTAGGTGCCGCGCCGACACCAATCCCGACGCCGGCGGTTTTCGATGCGATGTCGAACGGTCAGGTTGACGGGCTGGAAGCTGATCTGGAGTTCTCCTGGAACCAGCGTTTCGACAAGGTCTCGAAGACCATGCTGAAGATGAATGCCATCTTCATGCCATGTGTTGCGCTCGCATCGGGACGCATGTGGCAGCAACTGCCGGAAGCCGACCGCGAACTGATTTCGCGCCTGACCAAGTCGGCGCTCGACGAGCAGATCGACGCAACGGTCGCCAACGAGTCCAAGCTTCTGGAGGAGTTTGGGAAGGTCATCACGATCAAGGATGTCGAAGTCGCCGATGCCGGCAAGATCATCGAGGCTTATGACAAGATCTGGTTGCCGAAGGCACCCATCCTCGCTGATCTGCGCAAGGTTGGCGCGTCGCTTTAAGACAAGCAGAGCCGCCCGCTCGTCGGGCGGTTCCTTTCCGGCCACTCGGCCTCCTGGTTGAATGACAGACAGGCGAGGCGCTTTCTGTCCCGGGACCGGAGGAGCTGCGGCTCATAGACCGATACGGCTATGCTGCGCATCTCAGGCTGTCCACGAAAGCCATCAAAGACGCTTCAGGCAGGCAGACTTGCCCAAACCGGTTTGCCCAAGGTGGAAGGGTTCGCATCTGCTGGAGCAGAGGTCAATGCTGACCAGCACGCGGCTACGTGCCCGCAAAGGCGATAGCCGGCAGGCCACGACGGACGTGGTGCGGCCCTATGATCATTCTGCACGCTATATCCCGGAATCTGTCGCCGCTGCACTTGACGCGACGGCAGCGTCGATCGATTGATGGGCCGCCGTCGGGTGTATTTTAAGTGTCGACAAGAGGTTTATCGATGACCGATACCCATTCCCCTCCACCGCCCGGACGTAAGCGAGGCTCTGGCGTCAAGACGGTTTACGACCTTCTTCGAAACGAAATTCTGGATCTCAAGCTCGCCCCTGGCAGTCCCATCGACGAGGTACAGCTTGCGGAACGCTTCCAGATGTCGCGTACCCCGATCCGCGAAGCGCTCGTGCGGCTGGCGGGCGAAGGGCTGATCGAGACGCTGCCCAATCGCTCGACCATGGTATCGAACATCGACTTCCTGAACCTGAGCCCGTTTTTCGACGCCCTTGTGCTGATGTACCGGGTGACGACGCGGCTCGCGGCCCAGAACCATCGGCTCGAAGACCTGCCCATCATCCGCCGCCATCATCTAGATTACGCTGCGTCGGTGGAGGCGCGGGACGTGCTGGTAATGATCACAACCAATGCCACCTTCCATGCGGCCATCGCAGAAGCGGGCCGCAACCCCTATTTTACAGGCCTTTTCCAGCGGTTGCTGGACGAGGGGAGGCGGATCCTGCGCCTCTACTACAGGTCTTATGACGAGCAGTTCCCGCAGCACTTCGTCGAGGAACATGCGCAACTCATTGCGGCAATCGAAGCACGAGACGTCGAGGGAGCCGACCGGCTTGGCAAGGCCCATGCGGAGCAGATCGTTGCTCAGGTGCAAAAACTGTTCAGTCGCAATGGCGGGCTCGACATCACATTATAGCCCTTGTATAATAATTGTCGACAACATGAATGCAGATTGATACCTGGGATTATCGGAAGGGAGGCCTTTGGCGTCCTTCCAGCCGACGGTCCATTTGAATCGCTAGAAGGAGAGTGACGTGAAGGCCAAGATTTTTTCCGGTGTCATCCCCGCGCTGATGACCCCTTGCAAGGATGATCGCACCCCGGACTTCGATGCGCTTGTCCGCAAGGGGAAGGAACTGGTCGAGAAGGGCATGTCGGCCGTCGTCTATTGCGGATCCATGGGGGACTGGCCACTGCTGACCGATGAGCAGCGCATGGAAGGTGTAGAGCGGCTGGTAAAGGCCGGCGTTCCCGTCATTGTGGGAACCGGCGCCGTCAACACGGGCTCCGCCGTCGCCCATGCGGCCCACGCCCAGAAGGTCGGTGCCCGGGGTCTCATGGTCATTCCCCGCGTCCTGTCCCGAGGTTCGGTCATGGCGGCTCAAAGAAGCCATTTCAAGGCGATCCTCTCTGCGGCTCCTGATCTGCCCGCGGTCATCTACAACAGCCCCTACTACGGCTTCGCCACTCGTGCGGATCTCTTCTTCGCACTGCGCGCCGAGCACCCCAATCTCGTCGGGTTCAAGGAGTTCGGCGGAGCGGCCGACATGCGTTATGCGGCGGAGAACATCACCAGCCGTGATGATGACGTGTCGCTGATGATCGGGGTCGACACCTGCGTCTTCCAAGGTTTCGTCAACTGCGGCGCGACCGGCGCCATCACCGGGATAGGCTGTGTCCTGCCGAAGGAGGTGCTGCACCTGTGCAACCTCGCTCAAGGCGCCGCGAAAGGTGATCCGGATGCCCGCCAGCGTGCGTTGGAACTGGAATCGGCGCTTGCGGTCCTGTCCTCCTTCGATGAGGGGCCAGACCTTGTCCTTTATTTCAAACATATGATGGTTCTGAAGGGCGACAAGGAATACACGCTGCACTTCAACGAGACGGACGAACTGTCGGAGAGCCAGCGCGGCTATGTCGAGAGCCAGTTGAAGCTATTCGACAGATGGTATGCGCAGTGGAGCACGTTGCCGGGCGCCGTGCAGACGTACAAGGCGTAGACACGTCCTCAGAAAGGGTCGGCCCTGCGAGGAGCCGGCCCTTTGCCAGATGGAACATCCCAGGAAGCTCGCCAGCCACAACGGCTTCCGGCTTCCAATTGCCTCACAACCTGACCCTGCGAAACTGCTGCTTCCCTTGTTGGTAAAGTGAGCAGTTTCCGATCCCAGCCGCAGTTCCGGCTAGTTACCCTGGTCAATTAGCATGAGGGCGACGCCTTCACCTCCGGCATCAGACCGCGCCTAGACTAGCAGCTGAACCTCGTCCCCGAGACCTTTGACGGCTATGTCTGGAAACCGTATCGAAGCGATAGGCCTTTGTTAATCCATGGCTGACCCGGAAGCTGGTGGCGGCTTCCGCGGGCAAATGGGGGAAATGTGGATCTGGAAGCTTCCACATTTCCGTTAGGGGCTATCCGGGAGAGAGCCTTCTTGTCACGCTGCAGCTGATTGAGCCGTTGCAGGCAGGACGCTCAAAAAGCTGCGTCAAGGATTAGGCGATGGCCTCTAGGCCCTTCTCGAAAAGTCGGTCAAGGTGCTCCAACTCGGCGGCCGTCAGGGAGATTCCGTCCGCTTCAGCCTTGGCGCGGGCTGCAAAGCGGCGCTGAGAGGGCAGGCGGGCTCCCTGGCCGATGATGCTTTCAAAGAGCATCTCTGCTCGGGCGAAGGGATCTCCGGCTCGTCCGGCAGAAAAGGCCTCGGGAGAAAACGCGATGACGAGTTCACCATGCATTGGAGCAAGCGTCGTTGTTCCGAGATAGTCGAGAACCTCGGGACTGGTGAGGTCCCCAATCATGATGCCGGCAAGAAGTTCGATCATCGTGCCAATGGCTGAGCCCTTGTGGCCCCCGAAGGGCAGCATGGCGCCGGCGAGTGCCGCTTGCGGGTCGTTCGTCGGCTCGCCATCTGCATCGATTGCCCATCCTTGTGGCAGCAGCTTTCCGGCGCGCCGATACAGTTCGAGCTCCCCGCGTGCGGCCACCGAGGTTGCGAAATCGAAGACATAGGGCACACCATCTGGCCTCGGCCACCCGAAAGCGAAAGGGTTCGTGCCAAGCAATGGCTTGATGCCGCCGGTGGGCGCCACCGTTGCATAGCTTGGGCACATGACGAGAGCAGCAAGACCCTCCTTGGTGACGGCTTCAACCTCCGACCAGAGGGCAGAGAAATGGGTGCAATCATTGATAACGAGAGCGGCGAGGCCGAGCTTGCGCGCACGCTCCGCTAGTGCGGGAACGCCGAGTTCGAAGGCAGGATTGGCAAAGCCTCCATTGGCATTGACCTTGACGATGGCGGAGCCTTCGTTGAGATCGAGCATCGGCACGGCTTTTGGGTTCACTTTTCCCGCCTTTACCGTGCGCAACGTGCCTTCGATGCGATAGATGCCGTGCGACTTGCAGGCATCACGCTCGCCGGCCACGATGACGCGTGCCACCGCGCCGGCCTGCAGGGCGCTCAGGCCATGTCTCAGGAAGATGGCTTCAACTCGCTCCTGAAGCGCTGCAATGGTTGGGGTGGAGGTCTCCATCATCTTTCGTCTCCTGTAGTCTTCAAAGCGCAGATTTCCTGCATATGTCAATGCGCCGATGAACAGTCGCATCTTCGAATGCCTGGTGGAAACACAATTTGCTCCACGATCGAAGGCGAGCCGTCATTTTTAACAGTCTCGGCTTTCACAAGAGTGAGCGAGCAGAGGCGTTGGTCGAAGCCTAGGGGCGCATGAATTCTCTTCCTGCCGCCTTAGTCTCTGGACCTCAATCCCTTGTACGGCTCCTGCGGGTCAGGGTGTCGGTTTAGATTTGGTAGATAGGTGGACTACGGCCCTGTATAGGGTGTGTGATTTGCAACGCTGCGCACCCTCATGGAAATCCGCTCGAGAATGGGTCCACTTCATCGCGCGCTCGAGGGTGCTCGGGATTGATCGGGGTATCCTGGTTCCTTGTCTCCCATCACCTCATTTCCGACCACGCCTTGATCCTGCCAAGCGGGCTCCCGCTCGTAGCGAGACCCGTCGCTGAGGACGGCGAAAGCACTCTTGCCACGCGATGCGCCAAGGCAATGGCGACAACCTTCGTTTTCTTGCGCATCAGCATGCCCGACACCCAATCCGATCCCGGGCGCGCTTGAGCTGACGTCTGGGCATGATCTGTGCCATCGCGCCGAGATATAGCAAGCGTCGGACGTATCGATTGCCCACTTCGAAATCCCGCCCACCCTGTGCTTGCCTCGGATAAAGTGCGGTTCGGGCGTGACTCGAGCCAGGCGGCATAGTCCCTCGCACAGTCGAAGTCGTCGACATTGGGTGTCGTCGTCGCGATAATCGCCGTTGACAGGACACGCGCACCTGGCAGCGTCGCCAGACGCTGACTTGTCCCGCTTTGCTCATAGGTCTCCGTGATCTAGTCAGGCCCTTGATCCGATTATCCGTCTCGACAGTTGGTCGAACAGTCGGCTCACAGGCATTCGAGCCATTTGGGGCAACTGATCCAGTTGTGCTTTCAGCCGATCGACATTTCGGCGCCCTTCGCTGCAATGACGCCGAATTCTGTCATATGCGCTCAGGATCGCATTACCGATCTGTGTACGTTGACGGACCACAAACTCCCGTGTGCGGTGGAGACCCATGAGTGATGAGCAGGCTTGGCGCTTGCCGGCGACAAGCTGCATGGAGGGCCGCGTCACCGCTTCGCAAATGGCGGCCGCGTCCGTGGCTTCGTTTCCAGAAGCTCAGGAATGGCTCCAGCCCGTCCCCCCTCCAAAGGGCAAGTCCTGCAAATCCACCGGCCGGATGATCCGGAGGCTGAGAGCGCCTCACCGACAGCACCTCATTACTATTTCTCTCGCGACTGCTTGGCATCGTTTACGCTTTCGACTATGGAGCGTCGTCCCCTATATCATCGGAACGATTTAATGGATGAGATGGATCATAACCGCGATGACGAGATCAGCCTGCTGGATCTGTCGGTTGTAGTCGCGGAAAACTTAAAGCTTCTGATCATCGTTCCCCTGCTGGCAGGTACCCTAGCGTACTTCGCGATTGATGCCCTAAAGCCACGCGAATACAAATCAGAAGCGCTTGTTCGGGCCGATGCACATGAGATTGCGTTGCTTCGATCGGCGCGAGTGTTGAATGAACCCCTTCGCCAAAGCACGCTCTTGAGCCAGCACGACGATCGAATACAGGCCGCACGGAGCAGCCTGCTCGAAGCCATGACGCTCGAACCTGTCGACGGCACCGGCATGTATCGTATCACGCTTACGCTTGATGATCCCGATGAAGCAAATCGACTGCTGACGCAAATTATAGCCAAGCTCATCTCGGAATCCGAGCCCCTCGGAGATTATCGGAGCATGCTGGAACTTCAGCTTGAAACCCAGCAAGCGGCACTTGACGACTTGACGGCTTCCTTCGCCCGCCTGAATGAGGGTTACAGCAGGTTGCTGACTGGCGGGGACGGGCAGGTTCCGCTTATACAGGGGGAAATCGGGCAGTCGCTCGTTGCCCTCATCTCAAGCATCGAGGCTAAGCGCCAGGAGGTCGCGAGGACAACCCAAGCGCTATCTGGTTCTCTTTCCGAGGAAGACGTAATTCAGGCGCCGACGCTGCCCGACAATCCCGAACCGCGCGGTTTGTTTATGATATCGGCGCTTGTCGTCGTCATAATGGGCTTTCTGGTGCTTGTCGGCGCATTTGCGCGCGAGGGCTTGCGCCGTGCATCGGCCAGCCCAAACGGGTCGGCCAAGGTCGCACGCATCCGTCGGGCATTCTGGCTGGACCGCAAGAAAGCTTAACTAGGCGTCATTTTTCTCGCGCCGTCGTGTTTCCGGTAGATATTGCTGAAGGACCAACATGCAAACCGAGTTTCGTCACAGACCAGATGCCGGCAAGGCCGTGATAGCCGTTATCGGGCTAGGCTATGTCGGCTTGCCATTGGCCGTAGCATTCGCTAGCCGCCATCGGGTGGTAGGCTATGACCTCAATGCCAATAGGGTCGCGCAATTGCGTGACGGCCGGGATGTTACCAGGGAGGTCGAAGAAGACGAGTTGAAGGCGGCCAGTGGCCTTCATGTCACCACTGATCCCAACGATCTTCAATCCTGCAATGTTTTTATCATCACGGTTCCTACGCCGATCGATGAGCACAAGCGGCCCGATCTAACCCCTCTCCTTAAAGCCAGTGAGACAGTCGGTAAGGTTTTGAAGGTAGGGGATATTGTGATTTATGAATCGACCGTCTATCCCGGCGCTACCGAGGAAGATTGCGTGCCCATCCTCGAGGAAGTCTCGGGGCTCGGGTTTAATGTAGATTTTTTTGCCGGTTACAGTCCGGAACGAATCAATCCTGGGGACAAGCAACATCGCCTAACGGACATCAGGAAGGTTGTTGCGGGGTCGACGCCCGATGTAGCGGACTTCATTGATTTTCTTTATGGTGAGATCATCGCCGCAGGCACGCACAAGGCGCCGTCGATAAAGGTGGCAGAGGCAGCCAAGGTCATCGAGAACACGCAGCGCGATCTCAATATCGCGCTCATCAACGAACTTGCCATCATCTTCGATCGGCTGAGCATCGACACTCAGGCCGTTCTCGAAGCGGCCAGCACCAAATGGAATTTCCTCCCTTTCCGCCCGGGTCTGGTTGGAGGACATTGTATTGGCGTCGATCCATATTATCTGACCCAGAAGGCGCAGGCTGTAGGTTATCATCCCGAAGTCATCCTGGCGGGCAGGCGTCTGAATGACGGCATGGCCTCCTACGTCGTGGCGAAACTGGTCAAGCAGATGATCAAGTCGCGCATTCATGTCGACGGCGCGCGAGTCCTCGTCATGGGTTTTGCCTTCAAGGAGAACTGCCCTGACGTTCGCAACACCCGCGTGATCGACATCGTGCGCGATCTTCGCGACTATGATGCCTCTGTCGATGTCTACGATCCGTGGGTCGAGCCCGAAGGCGCGCTGCATGAATATGGCATATCGCCCATTGCCAGTCCCGAACCCGGCACCTATGACGCTATCATCGTTGCGGTCGGGCACCGCGAGTTCGCCGAGATGGGGGCCAGCGCCATAAGGCGGTTCGGAAAGCCCGAGCATGTTCTGTTCGACGTAAAATACCTCTTTGCGCCGGATGAAAGCGACCTTCGGCTGTAACTGGGAAATAACTAGCTTATGAAAGTTCTTGTCACCGGAAATGCTGGCTTCATCGGGTTCCATGTCGTCCGGAAACTCATCGCGCGAGGGGATGACGTAGTCGGTTTGGACGTGGTCAACGATTACTACGATCCGGATCTGAAGCGCGCCCGCCTTGCCATCCTTGCCGACGAGGGCGAGCGGCAAGGGGCCAACTACAGCTTCATCGAGGCCGATCTGGCGGATGCTGTCGCCGTCAACGCAGCCTTCGCCGAGCATAGTTTCGATCGTGTGATTCATCTGGCAGCGCAGGCGGGCGTACGTTATTCGATTGAGAACCCTCACGCCTATGTCCAGTCTAACATTATTGGTTTCACCAATCTGATCGAGGCCTGCCGCCACGCCGCGACGCCGCACTTTACTTATGCCTCAACGTCTTCAGTCTACGGCGCCAACACGAAAATGCCGTTTTCGGAGCGTCAGGGTGTCGACCACCCGCTGCAATTTTACGCCGCTACCAAGCGCGCCAACGAGTTGATGGCCCACTCCTATTCCCACCTCTTTGGCCTGCCCACTACGGGACTGCGCTTCTTCACCGTCTACGGCCCTTGGGGGCGACCGGACATGGCGCTGTTCAAGTTCACGCGCAACATTCTCGCGGGCGAGCCGATCGACGTTTTCAACCACGGCAATCACACGCGTGACTTCACCTATGTGGATGATATCGCCGAAGGCGTGGTCCGAGCTTCGGACGATATTGCCGTGCCCGATCCCGATTGGGACGGCGCAGCACCGAACCCCGCGACCTCCAATGCGCCCTATCGCCTGTTTAACATTGGTAATTCGGCGCCCGTAAACCTTTCGGCCTATATTGAGGCACTCGAAGCGGCACTGGGCCGGAAGGCGATCCGCAACCTGTTGCCCCTTCAACCGGGCGATGTACCCGACACCTTCTCCGACACGTCTGCCCTGGAGAGCGCCGTTGGCTACAAGCCTAAAACCCCGGTCTCCGAAGGCGTCGCCCAGTTCGTGGAGTGGTATCTGGACTACCACGGCCACCCCGCAGACACCACGCTCAGATGAAGGCCGCACGCGACCTATCCTCTTCCCCCCTTCTGCGGAGCCTGTTGGCTGTGACCGGCGGCACTGCGACAGGCCAACTGGTGGCGTTTTTTTTTGCGCCACTCATTACTCGAATTTATAGTCCCGAAGTTTTCGGGCTGCAGGGCGTATTTCTGTCGCTGATTAGCATCCTAAGCCCCGCGATTGCCTTACGCTATCCGATGGCCATTGTTGTCGCCGCTAACGAAGCGGATGCTCTGCAACTCTCGCGTCTGGCGCTGATGATCGCCTTCCTCCTCTCCTGCATGGTGGCGCTGATGCTTGCCATCTTGCAGGAACCTTTCCTGATATTGCTGGGTGCTGAGGCTTTGGGTGCGTTGGTCTGGTTCCTGCCGCTGGCTCTGTTTTGTGTAGCATTGCAGGATGTCGCAAACTACCGTGCCACTCGCCTTGGCAGCTTTCATCTGGTGGGGACTGTTACCGCGGTGCACTCCTTCGTAACAAATCTGGCCCGGGTCTTGGGTGGATTACTGGCCCCAGTCGCCGCCGTCCTGATTTTCGTCACCTCGCTTGCTCCGACCGTGCAGGCGGGGCTTTTGATTCTCGGAATCCGACGCCTACATGGTGGGGCTGTCCCCACTCACTCGACTGCGCGGTCCCTTGCTCTGCTCCGGATGCACCGAGATTTCCCGTGCTACCGAGTTCCGACCGATGTGGTGGGTGCGTTAGGCCAAACCTCGCCTGTCCTGCTTTTGTCCCAGCTGTTCTCTCCGGCTACTGCCGGGTTTTACATCTTGGCCCGTAGTGTTGTCGGTCTGCCGCTCAATGTTGTGGGCAGTGCGGTGGGCAACGTCTACTATGCGCAGTTCACCGCCTTGGCCAGAGAAGGCAACCCGGTATTTCCACTAGCAGCAAAAAGTACACTACTTCACCTTGCGCTTCTAGCCGGTCCGCTACTGTTGTTTTCATTCTTGTTTCCAACGCTGTTCGCTTTTGTTTTCGGAGAAACATGGCGAACTGCCGGCGAGTACGCGCAGTGGATGGCGCTTTTGGTGACGGGAATGCTTGCCAACATTCCTGTCGTACGCCTGTTGCCTGTCATCAGGCAGCAGGCAGCACATCTCATATTCAACTTGCTCATTTTGGTAGGAGGAATTTTTGGTATGTTGGGCGGGCGGACCCTCTACGGCACCGCTGCAGCTGCTGTGGCAGGCTATTCGGTAGCAACCACGGCTCTCTACGTACTGCAAATTATTACCTATCTGCTGTTGGCGCGGTGGTTCGATAAGAAGCAGCCGAAATGAAGGATCACCTATCAAAGGCGCATATTGCACTACTGGTACCCTCTCTTCGCGGGGGCGGAGCCGAGCGCATCATGCTCCTGCTCGCCAATAGGTTTGCAAAGCTGGGCTGGAAGGTCGATCTCGTCCTCTTGCGCCGCGAGGGCGCTTATTTGGATGAGGTATCCGATGTCGTTCGGATCGTAGACCTGAACGTTTCCAAAGCGCGATATGCACTTTCTCCCATGCTGCGGTATTTCCGGTGCGAGCGCCCCCGCGCAGTCTTGTGTACCCTCGGACATCTCAACGTCACCACCTCCCTGGCGCTGTTTCTATCTGGTCTCAAGGTCCGGCTTGTCCTGCGGGAAGCCAGTATGTTAAACCCTGAGAACAAACAGAGTTTCAGGGATGGGTTGTTCCGGTTAGCATATAGATGGGCCTATCGCCGCGCTGATTGTGTCGTCGGCATTTCAGAAGGCGTAAGCCAGGACATCATTCATGCGACTGGGCGCACCGACGTAGTGACGATCCACAACCCTATCGACGTCGAAACTGTTCGAGAGAAGGCGCGGGATCCAATCGAACATCCGTGGTTTGATGATACCGTCCCTGTTATAATTGGAGTCGGGCGTCTTGTCCGGGCCAAAGATTTTGGCACCCTCATCAACGCCTTTGCTGCAGTACGACGGGAACAGGAGGCGCGCCTTATCATCCTAGGAGAAGGACCGGAGCGTCCAGATCTTGAGCAACTCATCAAAGACCTGGGCCTTGAGGCAAGCGCTTCGCTGCCGGGGTTCACGTTGAATCCCTTTCGATACGTTGGCCGGTCGGCGGTATTCGTCTTGTCCTCGCGCTGGGAAGGCTTTGGTAATGCGCTGGTAGAAGCCATGGCATGTGGTGTACCAGTCGTCAGCACCGATTGTTCCAGCGGTCCCTCGGAAATACTGCAAGGCGGAAGATGGGGGCGGCTGGTGCCGGTGGGAGATCACGAAGCCATGGCTGAGGCGATCATAGAGACGCTGAAGGAAGACCGTTCAGATACAGCACCGAGCCGCGTAATGGATTTCTCCGTGGACATAGCTGTCCACCAATATCTCAAGTTACTTGGCCTATCTTCGGCTTCGATACGAACTCATGAAGGCTTGGGTTGTGACGCTTAATCCGCAGAACTTTGGCGCTGCCCACCTAGTCATCTCTGGGGTTGTGGTGTGGGTCGTTGGCTTTTGGTTCCTAAGGATGTATGAGGGTCCAGATACGGCAGGCAGGGTCGGCTTTGTACTTCTCGTTCTTGTTCTAATTTTGCAGAGCGGAAGTCTCCATAGACAAGAGTGTTGGCTGCTACTCTACTCTGCCACTCTAGGTGCCGCACTTTTGATAGCCACCATCGCATCTTCGGATCCGATGTACTCGGCGCCGCGAGCGTTAACCTCCTGCCTCCTTTTCGGTACATCGGGGATCGTCGCTTACCGATTTGTGAACGTGACTGAAAGATATGCTGATGAAGTGCTGCCTTCGATAAGTGCAGCATTATCAGCATTCCTGCTAGTCCTGCTCAGCGGCTACCTGTTCGGATTCGGAGGTTTCAGGTCGGGAGGAATGGGCGGCTTTCGTCTTGCCGCCGGCATCAATCCAAATACCGCCGGGTTTCTCGCGTTCACCACAGTAGTTTGGTCCCTTCTCTCCGCGTTTTCCAAAGGGTATTGGCGCACATACGATCGAATACTATTTTTGCTCGCCATAACCGTAGCCGCTCTCTCCTTTTCACGCTCCGCTTGGCTCGCTCTTTCTGTCCTTTTCGCATTTTTGACATGGGTAAAACTGCTTCGAATACTGGTTATGGGGCGTTTTCGCACCAGTCTTCTCGTACTTTGGCTAGCAATATCGGTGGCTGGGATTGTTTTGACGTTCATTATATTACTATTTAACGCATTCTTATTAGAGCCGACCTATCTAAGGCACCCTATTGCCCAGTACTTGGAAACGCGTCTCTCTGTTAATGGTGACGATAATTTATCGTCTCGGGCGCGGGCCTGGGGTATTCTTCTTGCCGAATTCCGCTCGAACCCGCTTTTCGGTGGCGTAGGCTGGTATAACTCAACAAGATTATTGGATCAGCACCCCGATGTTGCAGCATCTCCTCATAGCCTTCATGTGCGATTGCTCTCGGAGGTGGGTTTAGTTGGCTATATTTCCATTATTGCGCTGCCGCTTCTCGCTATCCTCGTGGCCGTTAAAAGAACGCTGAACACCGTAGCGCGGAACAGCAAAAACCCCCGAGAACACCAATTTTGGGGTGTAGTAGCGGGCTCTTTGGTCGCTTACTTCAGTGCACGGGAGTTTTTCGAGAATACCTATATGGTGTCATATCTCAATTTTGCTACGATGTTCGCTATTGTTTTAATTGTTATTTCGCTCCGAGGCTTTGCCTTGCATCATGCAACTCCAAAACCGTTAGTTGGCCGATGAAAATTCTCCACATCATCACCGGGCTCGGCGATGGTGGGGCGGAAGCTGTTCTCTATCGGCTATGCACCCATGACGATCCTTCGCGTCATCACGTCATCTCGATGATAGACGGGGGCAAGTATGGCCCGTTGCTCCAAGGAGCAGGTGTCCGCGTCACCTGTCTAGGCATGTCGCGCGGGTGGATTAGCCTGCGGGGGCTTTGGCAACTTCATCGCCTAATCCGCCAGCACAAGCCCGATGCCATGCAAACCTGGATGTATCACGGTGATCTCGTCGGGGGTGTGGTGGGCCGCTTGGCCGGATGCACAAACGTGTTCTGGAACATTCGCCACACCGATTTGGTCCCCGGCGCCACAGGGCGCAGCACGCGGCTGGTGGCGCGAATCGGAGCTCTTCTTTCGCCCTTCGTGCCAACGGGCATTGTCGCCTGCGCCGAACGTGCACGCACGGTCCACATTGAAATGGGTTATGATTGCCGCAAATTGACCGTCATCCACAATGGCTATGATGTGACTCGCTTCCAGCCAGATATGCAAGCCAGGGCGACCCTGCGGCAGGAATTCGGCGTAAGCCCAGACACGATCCTGATCGGACTTGTCGGACGGTGGAATGCGCAAAAGGACCATCCGAACCTTCTTTCCGCCTTTTCGCGACTCGCGTGCGAGCGGAAGAATATCGCCCTGTTACTCATCGGGGCCGGCTGTACATTAGAAAATGCCGAACTGGCTGCGCAGGTGGAACGCCATGGTCTCAGTTCCCGCGTTATCTTCGCCGGACGACGCTCCGATATTCCGGCAGTCATGAACGCACTGGACATTCACGTGCTTTCTTCATCCAGCGAAGCCTTTCCCAACGTGGTGGCCGAGGCGATGGCCTGTGGGACCCCATGCGTCGTCACCGATGTGGGCGACGCCGCATTCATCGTGGGCGAGACCGGTTGGGTTGTTCCGCCAGCCGATCCGATATGCCTGGCTCGCGCACTTGACCAGGCTCTGGAAGAGCGCCAGGACCAGGAAACGTGGCAAGCGAGACGATTCGCCGCGCGTCGGCGCATCGTGGAGATATTTTCGCTCGAACGGATGATTGAGGCCTACCACCAGCTCTGGAAGAGTTCCGCGAGCCCGAAAGAGGGATCGGCAGGAGAGTGATTTTGAAGAACGTTTCCGCTCCAGCCAACTTCGCCATCATTGGCCACACGGGCTTCTCGCAAGTCAACTTTCGCGGTCCGCTGATAGAAGATATCGTTGCCCGTGGCCACAGGGTATTCGCGCTGGCGCCCGATTTTGACGCGCCCACACGGGCAGCGGTTCGCGCGCTCGGCGCCGAGCCGGTGGAGTATTCGCTCTCTCGCACCGGGCTCAATCCAGGAAGGGATTTTGTGGATAGCTTCAAGCTGTTCAGGACGCTGGATAGGCTGAATGTCGATTGCGTCCTGAGCTATGCCATCAAACCCGTCATCTATGGCACCTTGGCCGCCTCTCTCGCCCGCGTCCCACGCCGCCATGCCCTCGTGCCCGGGCTGGGTTACGCCTTCACTGAGGGTGAGGACGTGAGCCTTAAGCGTCGGGTTGTTGGGCTTTCGGCGCGGCGGTTCTATCGCCTTGCCCTTGCCCGCGCAGATTGTGTTTTCATGCAGAACCCGGACGACGCTCACGACTTCGTCTCGATGGGGATCGTGGATCAGGACAAGATCATTACCGTCGACGGAACCGGGATCCGCCTCGACGAGTGGGCGCCTACACCGCCCGTATCCTCGCCAGTCACTTTCCTTCTCGTCGCGCGGATGCTGCGCGATAAAGGGGTTTTCGAGTTCGTTGAGGCCGCAAGGGCCGTACGCGAAGTGCATCCTCAGGCGCGCTTCATTCTCGCCGGTGATACCGATGCCAACCCGGAGGCCATTAGCCGCCTGCAACTGACGGCCTGGGCGGAAAGCGGGATTGTTGAGTGGCCCGGTCAGGTCGCCGTCAAGGAATGGCTGGCGCAGGCAAGCGTCTTCGTATTGCCCTCCTATCGCGAGGGGGTACCCCGCTCTACCCAGGAAGCCATGGCGATGGGGCGGCCAATTATCACCACCGATGCGCCCGGATGCCGCGAAACCGTGATTGCGGGGGAGAATGGCTTCTTAGTACCACCACGCGACGCTGAGGCATTAGCTGCTGCAATGCGCCGGTTCATCACCGAACCCGGGCTCATCTCGTCTATGGGCGCGAAGAGCCGCGCCTATGCCGAGGAAAAATTTGACGTGCGCAACATCAACGCTGTGATGATCAGAGCGATGGGGCTCTGAGTCTACAGCCAACGCCTCGAAAGGGAGCGCGGTGTCTAGATTTTTCTGTGTTCAGACTGCGATTACCTTAGCGTCAGATTCGGACGAAAGGCGGATCTTGTGACCGTAGGGAGATAGGGGTTATTCAATGCCGTACTTTAGGACTTGGGGACATGATGATTGATGCACTGATAACCCGTATCCTCAGTATTCCGCGCGTCGCAAAACGCCTGATCGTGATCGTGGTAGATATCTTGCTGTGTAGCACGACAGTCTGGCTATCATTCTGCCTGAGGCTTGATGCATGGGTCATACTGTCCGGAAGTCAATTGATAACTATTCCTGTGTCAATTGCGGTAGCGATCCCCATATTCATCCGCGTTGGATTATATAGGGCGGTGTTCCGTTATGTTGGATGGCAGGCGTTTTCTGCCATTCTCAAAGCCGTTGGCCTCTATGGGCTAGTTTACGCCGCGATCTTCACATGGATCAGCTTTCCAGGGGTGCCCCGGACAGTAGGCTTGTTACAGCCCCTATTGCTGCTAATCGCAGTGGGTCTGTCGCGTCTGGTCGCTCGTTTTTTTCTCGGAGAGCCGTACCGTCGGATCCTAAGTGGACGAGATCAGTCGAACGTCTTGATCTATGGCGCGGGTTCTATTGGGCGTCAGGTGACTAGTGCGCTGGCGAACTCCGGGACACAGCGCGTCATCGGCTTTCTTGATGACGACAGAACCCTCCATAACTCCGTCATCAACGGAGTGAGGGTATACGACCCGGCAGCGCTCAGCACGCTTGTCGTGACACATGATGTTCGGACCGTCCTCCTAGCACTTCCGGCTTTGAAACCCTCCCGACGAAGAGAGATAATAGACAGCTTGAGGGGCAAGCACGTAGCCGTCCGTACGGCGCCCAACGTTAGCGAAATCGCGCAAGGCCGATTGAACATTTCGGCAATCCAGGAGCTTGATCTGAACGATTTGCTTGGTCGTGAGCCCGTTGAGCCTGACCAGAACCTGCTTCATCTGAATGTAGAAGGTAAAACCGTTCTTGTTACAGGCGCCGGAGGATCAATCGGTAGTGAGCTGTGCCGCCAGATCGTAGCTTTAAAACCTAGGGTGCTCCTCCTAGTAGAGCAAAGCGAGTATAGTCTTTATGCTATCCATCGCGAACTATCGCGTCTGCTCCCCGCCAACGCGGAGCGCATAATCCCACTACTCGCGTCCGTCCGCGACGAACACCGTCTCAATGAAATTCTTACAAGCTGGTCCGTTGACACGATCTATCATGCTGCCGCCTACAAGCATGTTCCTCTCGTTGAGCAAAACCCAGTTGAAGGAATACGAACGAATGTTCTTGGGACACAAAGTCTTGCCAGCGCAGCAATAAGTCACGGAGTTTCTAGCTTTGTGCTCGTGAGCACTGATAAAGCCGTCCGCCCAACGAACATAATGGGAGCAAGCAAGCGGCTTGCAGAGATGGTGATTCAGGCTATAGGGGAAGCATGTGAGGGAACCGTTTTTTCGGCGGTTCGCTTTGGCAATGTGCTAGGTTCCTCGGGTTCTGTGGTGCCACTGTTTAGGCAACAAATTCGCGAGGGGGGGCCACTGACGCTGACGCACCCGGAGATCACTCGGTTCTTCATGACCATCCCAGAAGCTTCGCAGTTGGTCATCCAGGCGGGAGCTATGGCTAAGGGTGGCGATGTATTCGTCCTTGATATGGGGGAGCCGGTCAAGATTATGGATCTCGCGCGACGCATGGTTGAGCTATCAGGACACACCGTGAAAGATGAAAGCAATCCTACTGGCGATATAGAGTTTGTCATGACTGGGCTACGGCCTGCAGAAAAGCTCTATGAGGAATTGCTCATTGGGAACAAGCCTTCCAGGAGCCAACACCCTCTTATATTTCGGGCCAAAGAGGATTTCGTGCCTTGGCCGACGCTACAGAAAGAGATTGCACATCTTGTAGCTTATATAGATGGGGGTAAGATCAATGAGATGAAGAAGCTGCTAACAACTCTGATTACGGGTTACCAACCGAGTCCGGAGATCGTTGATCTGATTGCACTGCAGAAGGCCGGACGGGAAGTATCTTAGGGTCGGATCTATCTCGGCCTCGTGCAGCCGGTAGTCGTCTTGATGACAGAGCGTAATCGCATTAGCAGGAGATTAGAATGAGTAGAGGAGCGGGCCTGAGGCATAGGTTGCTCCTAGTTGGAAGCTCTGGCCGGGTCGGCTCATTGATGCTGAAGTATTGGCGCAGATCACCGCCCGCCAATTTTGAAGTGATTGGACAACGGCGAACTGCCGATGTTACAGCCGATGAGAACACCATCGTTTGGGACCTGAAGTCGGCTCCACCGGCAGATATAATCCGCCACGGAGCAGAGACGACGATGATCGTCATGGCGGGGATTACGCCCGCGTCTGGTTCGCCACTACAAGGCAATCGTGATATCGCAATCGAATGTGTTGAGGTTGCGCAGCGCATAGGAGCGCGACGAGTTCTTTTTTCATCATCATCATCCGTCTATGGTCCGGGCTTAGGGACGCCGATAAACGAAAGTTATAATCCAGATCAGCAGAACGCCTATGGCGAGTCGAAACTAGCAATGGAAGCCGCGATTTTTGACAGCGCAGGCGAATTAGACTACTCCATCTTGCGAATTGGAAACGTATTGGGAGCCGACGCTCTGTTGACTGCAGCGCGCAAGCTGAAGTGCGGCGAGCCCCTTGAGCTGGACCAATTTGAAAGCGGCGGTGGACCCGTCCGCTCGTACATAGATCCTGCTCTCCTGACCTGTGTTTTGGAGTCCCTTGCTTGCTACCCGAGTGGTCTACCCCGAGTCCTGAACGTGGCTTGTCCAACTCCTGTTTCTATGCAAGCACTGGCGGACGCAGCTAGGATACCATGGCGCTGGCGTCCCGCTCCTTCAATCGCTTATGAACGTATCGTGCTCGATTGTGATCTGTTGCAACAGTATCATAAATTTGAGCAGGGTGACTGCAACCCCTCGTCGATGATATCTAGATTGGAAGATTTGGGATTCACTTTATGAGTGTCCAGAAGCGTATTTTTGATCTTGTGCTGTCACTGAGCCTTTTACTTCTTCTTTTACCACTAATTTTCAGTGTTGCCTTGCTTGTCGCGCTACTGGATGGCCTACCGGTCTTCTATCTTTCCAGGCGCATGAAAACCATGACTCAGGAATTCTCGCTCATCAAGTTCAGAACGATGAAGCCGGCTATAACAGACTCTGGAGTGTCGGGTGGGGACAAGGCTGATCGAATCACGCGGACGGGTCGATTTCTACGCCGCTCAAGGCTTGATGAACTACCGCAAATAGTTAACGTAGTGATTGGAGATATGAGTTTCGTTGGGCCTCGTCCGCCGTTGCGACAATATGTCGAACGTTTTCCGGACATCTATATAAAGGTACTACGATCAAGACCCGGAATAACCGGTCTTGCTTCGGTTCATTTTCATCGCCACGAGACCTGGCTGCTTAGACGCTGCGTGTCCACAGAAGAAACCGACGCTGTCTATGGTCGAGCATGCGTACCGCGAAAAGCTCGCCTCGATCTTATGTATCAGCGAAACCAGAGCCTATGCTTCGATGTAGTCTTAATGATGCGGACGGTACTCAAGCTGTTTCGGCGTTGACTAAACCCTCCGACGTGCTCCTTGGTCTTTGGGTGTAGAATGATCCACTAGAGTATCCGTCTCGATCAAGCGTAACCGGTGTTTTGATCCCACGTTGCCCGCTGATGCTTGATCTGTGATCGAGTTTCCATGGACGAGCGACAAGGAGTTTCTCCATGGAGACTATCCACACGGCGAAGTCGCGTCCAGAACGAAAGGTCTCCGCTGGCGGAGCCAGCGCTTCCAGGGCGGTGGGGATCAGCGGTGACCGATACCAGGAACGCTCATCAGCCGATGGGCCGTATCGTCAGCTTTCGCCCGCGCCTTGATCTCCGCATCCAATTCTCTGACCTGCGCCTCGAGACGGCGTAAAGCCTCGACCAGGAGGTAGAGGCAACAACGAGCGGCTTCTGAAGGGGCGAGGAAGGATCCTCGACCTGCGCGATGAGTTGCTGGATGTGAGAGGGCCCCTGCGGCGCAATGAAGCCAAACTCAGACAAGTGACCCACGGATCGCATTAATGGTTTGCGTGCGCTGGCCGATAAGGACATCGCGGGTCCGAAAGATTATCGCCGAGGCCTGTTTTTCCTCGCTCTTGACCGCGACGAAGCGCATCGTCGGCCGTGCGCGACCTCGCAGATCGCTTCAGCGTCAGCAGCATCATTCTTCTGCCGCTTTACGAAGGGCTTCACATAAGCCGGCGCAATCAACCTGACGGTATGGCCGAGGTTGCTTATCTCGCGGCCCCAATAATGCGCTCCGGGACAGGCTTCCATCGTCTCAGGCTGAACTGCCCCCCGTTTCGACCGGACAGTCGGCATAAGCAGTAAGGCTCAAGCACAGGCTTGGGTATAGGCTTATGTCTAACGAGTACCGACACATTGAATTGCTGACGGGTGATGTCCGCCGCAGGCGGTGGACAACCGAGCAGAAGCTGACAATCATT
>NZ_CABFWF030000011.1:2342-48067 GCF_902153245.2 Pseudorhizobium endolithicum | reverse complement strand
AAGGCCGAGGATGCAGAGCTTCTGCCCACCATTCGAAGGCTGGTGGATCAAAGGCCAACCTATGGCTATCGGCGGATCGCAGCGCTCCTCAATCGCGAGAGGCGAGCCGCCGATATGCCTGTCGTCAACGCCAAGCGGGTTCATCGCATCATGGGCAACCACGCCATGCTGCTGGAGAAGCATACGGCCATTCGCAAGGGCCGCCTCCACGACGGCAAGGTGATGGTCATGCGCTCGAACCTGCGCTGGTGCTCCGACGGGCTGGAGTTCACCTGCCGGAATGGTGAGGTCATTCGTCTCGCCTTCATCATCGATGCCTTCGACCGGGAGATCATCGCCTGGACTGCGGTCGCGAATGCAGGCATCTCCGGCTCCGACGTGTGAGACATGATGCTGGAGGCTGTCGAGAAGCGGTTCGTAGCCACCCGAGCCCCGCATGCAATCGAGCATCTCTCAGACAATGGCTCGGCTTACACCGCGAGGGACACGAGGCTGTTTGCCCAGGCGCTCAATCTGACACCCTGCTTCACTCCTGTCGCGAGCCCTCAGTCGAATGGTATGTCCGAGGCGTTCGTGAAAACCCTGAAGCGGGATTACATCCGCATATCGGCTCTACCGGACGCCGAAACAGCGCTCCGGCTCATCAACGGATGGATCGAGGACTTGTATGAGGGAGGTTCTGTCAAGCGGTCATTGGCATCTCCTTCTAATTCCTGACCGGGCTGCATTGGCTTATTGGCGCACTCGGCGCATCGACTTGTATTCGGCGAGAATCTGATCTCAACCACGATCCCATTCATGGTGGCCAAGCAGTGCGGAAGAGCAGCGCTACACTACAACACGGCGGATGCTATCCAGACCATCTTCAATCTCGGCAGCCGCTCTTCTCTCCAGTCGCCCGTCGGCGCTTGGAACTGTTATGGGGCTTCCGGCTTCAGTGAAGCGCCCTGAGGGACTAAGCCGTCTTCAACAAAACGCCAGATGGCGACCGCAAGCTTTCGAGCCAGCGCGATAACTCCGATCTTGCGAGATCGGCCTGAACCCGCTCCAAACGTGCTCCGATACCACTGGGACAAAGTGCTTGTCGGCTGATACCTGAGCCAGCACCACGCAAGTTCAACAAGAAGCCGCCTCGCGAAGCGGTTACCGGCTTTACTGATCCCTTGATCATGCTTCACAGCACCACTCGCATATGGACTTGGTGCCAGACCGAGAAAGCTTGCCAAGCACTTTCGGTTGGCGAACTGTCGATGGAATACCTCCGACACCAGCAGTACAGCACTCATTTTGCCAATTCCTTTTAGGGTGGCGATGCGTCGAACCTTGTCGACATTGGGAATGCCCAGTGTGCCATCCGTCAAGCCTTCTTCGAGCTGGCGGTCGAGATCACGAATATGCGCATGAACCAGTTCCAGGCGTTCGAACTCCCTCGTTAGCTCTGCTGCAAGGAATTTACCGAGTGGTTCGTCATCGGCTGTCCTCATCACCTGCAGCCATTTGCGCCAGTCTCCTCCCCAGAGAGCCTTGACCTCACGGATACCGTGAAGATTGAGCAGGGCACGAATGCGGTTCACGTGGCGTGTCCGCTCCGCCGAGAGCTGCAAGCGTTCTCTGTCGAGACGTTTGGCATCTTCCTCCTCCGGCGTGGGAACACGAACTTCACGGCATACCGTTCTGTCACCCTGGTCGAAAGATTTGAACATCCTGACCATGGACTCAGCGTCTAGCCGGTCGGTCTTTGCCCTACGGCTTCGCCTGTTGACCAGGAAGCTGGTGGAGTCGAGTACAGACGTACGTATGCCCCGCTTCCGCAAGAACCTCGCCAACCAAAAGCCATCATATCCGGCCTCAAAGCAAACCGTGATCTCAGGGTGACGCCCATCTACCTGTGCCGCACAAGCTTGCTCGCGCTCCAGCATTCCGACGAGCGCTGCAGTATCGCCGCCACGAACCTGTCGAAGCTTCACACGATCTGAGCTTGGGGAAAGCACTGCAACTAGCCATATGGATTTACTCAACTCAATGGCTGCATACACGGACACACTGGACTTGGCGTTCTCGTTCATCAGAGGCCTCCTCGTTGTCGATGAAGCGGATGAGCCGGCCGGCTCGTCCATAGCATCTACAACGAGATCCATCCCCACTCCGCGCTCAAGATGGCTTCCCCACGGCAGTTCATCAGGGCTAAATCAAACTAGCCGACATGTCCGGCGAAACGGGGTGCACTCCATGCACATATTCCGAAAAGCACTGAACCTGTCAGGGAATGGATGCAAAGACTTTGATGCACCGGCATGCTCGTCGCCCGTCTCTTCCTGTGCACGACGGAAGCGACAGCAAAGACCAGCATGGACACAACGGTCAGGGCGTAGGCCCAAAGGGGAGCAGTTCCGACCGCGATGCTGTCGAACGACACGATCACGACACCCAGTACTGCGATTATGGTGCCAAGCCACTGCCTCGCTGTTAGCTTCTCACCAAGGACCGGTTGCGAAAGCGCCACGATCGCAAGCGGCAGAAGATCGGCTATAAGCGCCACCAGACCCGTCGGCACCCCCTGCTCGATCGCCAGCGAGAAACCGCCGAGATAGATGAACACGGCCATGAGGCCGAACAGCGCCTGATCACGGATCGCGCACAGCGATATTTTCGGCCCGATCGCCAGTGCAAACGGAAGGAGGATCAGACCGGATACCAAGGTCCGCCAGAAAAGCAGCAGCATCGCGCTCGCTTCTTCGCTGGCGTAGCGAATGCCGACGAAGCTGGAACTCCATCCAATGATCATGAGCGTGGCGAGCATGGGCCACAGGAGGGGGTGGCGTTGAGCGTCGGTGGAGGCGATTGTGCTGTTAGCCATGGGATGCTCTGAGACGGGTCTTCACAAGTTCATTAGGCGAACCGCTGCACCTGCGCACATGACAAATCTCGATCGGCCCATGACATCCGGCTGACATCTGTCATGTCGCATGAATTCGGTGATATGATTCATTGAGACCTATAGGGAGATGCGCCATGAACGGGTTAAACGGCGGCCGCCTCGACATTGATGCCTTGCGCACTCTGTCCGCGATCCGCCACCATGGCGGATTTACAAAGGCAGCTGCGGTACTTGGTGTCTCGCAGTCTGCCGTCAGCCACAAAATTAAGAGGCTTGAAAGCGCGCTGGATTGCGATTTGCTGAAGCGCGAGCCTGGTTCGCCGACGTTCACAGCTGCAGGGAAAGAACTGCTCGATTTTGCCGATCGCATTCTCAAGCTGCACGACGAGGCCCTGTTGAGCCTCTCGAAGACACCCCTGGCCGGAAGAATTGCGCTCGGGTTGACGGAAGATACCGCATGCACTGATCTGGCCCGCATTCTGGGCCGGTTCAAGCGGCTTCATCCCAATGTTACGGTCAGGACGAAGGTGCGCATGAGCCTGGTTCTTCGTGCGATGCTGGAACAGGGCGAACTTGACGCTGCAATAGTTCAAGTCTTTGAACATGAGGTCCGGCCGACTGACATCGTCCTGTACAGGGAAGGCCTTCATTGGGTGAAACATCCGGACTTGATGATCCCATTCGATGGCGTCATTCCCTTTCTTTCGTTCGACGACCAGTGCTTTTATCGCCAATGGGCGCTTGATGTCGGGCAGGAAGCCGCACTTCTGGAGACCGTGTTCGAGTGCTCAAGCGCCGCTGGTATCGTGTCTGCAGTCAACGCGGCCATGGGGGTTGCTTTGCTGAGTGACCGACATATACGAGGAGAGATGCAAATTCTGACCGGGTGCCTTCCTTCACCCCCATCCCTGGCTTATGTCATCAGGCGGGCAAGGAAGTCGAGGAATTCGGTCCTGGACAGCTTGGTGCGGGAAGTCTCGAGCGACATCGGTCGCCAAGGAGGTCTAGCCCTGACTGGATAAGCCAGTACATCTTAGCGAGTGCCATAGGAGACGGGGGAGTCTACTCCTGCAGCCCATTTGGCCTCAACGGACTTACCTCGGTCTGGGTGGAGGACTGTGCTGCTAAGCCCGCATAGGCGCTCGGGCTTAGAGGTGCTATCGTAAGCCGTCTTAGGTACATGACCGCCGATTTCCGGTGCGTCGGCAACAGGCGCATTGAACCGGGCCTCAGGAGCTAACACGACAAGAGGATTTCGGGGAAGTTAGATCAGCACCGCTTTCAGCCCCTTATAGACAGTGCGCTCCGAATGAACCCTTCGTAATAGCGGGCGCTAATTGATCCAAAGTCACCTGTCCAAGCCGCTCCAGGATCAGGCGCTCGGCGTGAGATATGGTTTCAGAGAGGGCCGCGTTCACGTTCTTCTCGATCATGCAATTCGCGTATGCTCTACGAGAACCGATTGCGAAGAGCGTGGGTCGGTCGAGGGCTTCGTACACCGCAAGCAGCGTGATCTCGCGTAGCGGTCGCGCCAGTCGCCATCCCCCGCCGTGTCCTTTGTCGGATTTGACATAGCCTGCGCGGCGAAGGCCCGCCATTGTCCTTCGGAACACAGCGGGATTGGTACCCATGCTTCTGGCCAGCACCTCCGACGTGAGTGCCTGCTCGAATTGCGCCATGTGCAGGAGCACATGCAGTACGTCCGATAGTCTTGTATCTCTCTTCATAGCCAATCTAGTCCAAACACTCCGCGTCTACAGACGCCGCGCTATCATGTATCAATTGTTGCTACGTGTCGCTATGTCGTGTTATGCAGCCGCATCTGCTACATAAGCGAGTGCATCATGAACGGCATGCTCAACCCTTTCGCGGATCCTGGTTGTGTAAGCTCTTACGTCCGCGACACGCCCCTTAAAGTGCCGGGCTTGGTAGACCTTCATAAGATGGCAACGTTGCTCCTGGCGGAACGGGCGCCCGAAGCCGCACGTATCCTGGTTGTCGGAGCTGGCGGCGGGTTGGAGATCAGGGCAATGGCACAGGCCCGACGTTACTGGCGCTTTACCGGTGTCGATCCGTCAGCCACCATGTTGGACGTTGCCCGTCAAACGACAGCCAATTGCGCAGAGCGAACAGAACTCCTTCTGGGGACGGCGGTTAACGCACCCTCCGGTCCCTTTGATGGAGCCGTTTGCCTTCTCACCTTGCACTTCCTGAACCGGGACGAAAGGCTACAAACCCTTCAGGAAGTCCGGACTCGGCTAAATTCAGGCGGTGTTTTCCTTGCTGCCCATCATACTGCGATCGGTAGTCAGGCAGAAACATGGCTTAGTCGGTCTGCGGCTTTCGCGGGAAGCGCAAACTTGACTTCCGGAAAGGCGGCAGCTTCGGGCAGGTCCATGGCAGAACAACTGCCGCTGCTGTCTCCGGAGGAGGAAGAAGAAACGTTTCGGGAGGCAGGATTCCAGGAGCCGGCGCTATTTTACGCCGCCTTTTCGTTTCGCGGGTGGGTTATGACCAACCCGGTTCGATGCAAGCAAGGCGAAAGAGTGCGAAGTGACGCGTAGCGTGAAAGACCCCTTTCCCTCATCATAACAACCGAAAGAAATCCCGCTTCATGAAATTCATGAACCCGATCTGGTCACGCGACACATTGTGAATGTAGATCTCGTCGAATCCGCATGAGGCACATTCTTCGACAGCGGCAAGCAGCTCATCCGCGTCGCTCACGAGGTGGATCACGTCGTCTATGTCCGCAGGCGCGATATCACTGGTGACTGAATCGAAATCTTCCGGGCGGCGCAGGTCAGCGAGTTGGGCCGGCGGAAGTGCTGCATGGCGCCATTGCTCCCAGGCGGCCATTCTCGCTTCCTCTTTGCTTTGGGCCCATGATATCTGAAGCTGCAGCGCCAGCGGTTTGCCGTTACCGCCGTTCGCCTGGTAGAGCTTGACCAGCTTAGACAGTTCCTCCTTTGACTTCCGCACTGTGACGAGGCCATCTGTCCATGATCCCATCCAGGCAGTCGTCCTGCCGGTGAGGGCGGCGCCGTAGATTGCGGGCGGATCCGGAGGTGGCGACCACAGTTTTGCCGAGTCCATTTGGACCCAAGGATGGTGCGCCGTCACCTCCTCGCCCTGCAACAGCGCGCGCATCAGGTCCGTTCCTTCTCTTAGCCGTTCGTTGCGCTCGTCCTTTGCCGGCCAACCTTTACCTACGATATGTTCGTTCAATGCCTCGCCGCTTCCGACTGCGATCCACTGCAGACGACCCGGAAACATCTCCCCAATTGTTGAGATTAGATGTGCAAGTACCGCCGGGTGATAGCGCCAGCCGCCCGGGATGGCGAGACTGCCAAATGGGATAGAGGTTCTGGCCATAGCTGCCCCGAGCCAGGCCCAATTGTTCCCGGAATTTCCCTGCCTTACGCTCCATGGCGCAATATGATCCGACGTCATCACCGCACCAAAGCCCGCATCCTCAGCGCGAGTGACGTAAGCAAGCAGTTCGCTCGGCGCAAATTGCTCATGCGATGCGTGGTAACCAATGATCATCGTTTCTCCGCTCCTATCTAAGTTACGTCAAGCAATTGAAGCTTTTCGTTGGCCGGTATCAGAGGTAGCCGGTCCGCTGGACCCCGCTGCCATAGGAGGATGATGTCCGGCATCTCAGCTTCAATCGATGTGCCCTTGGAACCAGCGAGCTTCTCCAAAGGTTCTCTCGTCGCCATTACGAGGTGAGGCCATGAGCGATCCCGATCTGCTAGGTATTTCCACGACGGCTCGTCTGAATGGACATCCCGTTCATCCTCTTCTGGTCCCGCTACCGATCGGGTTCTTCGTTGCGACACTTTTGTGCGATCTCGCTTTCTGGTGGAGCCGCGACGCCCTATGGTTAACAGCAGGCTTTTGGGCACTTCTCGTTGCAATTTGCACCGCGGCACTTGCGGCGGTCGCTGGCTTTGCAGACTTCGCCGGGAATAGACGGGTGCGCGCAATCAAGGACGCCTGGCGTCACATGATCGGAAATGTCGTTGCCGTACTTTTGGCTATAGGCAGTCTTGCCCTTCGCTGGTCAGGAGATGCATCTGCGGTTTTGCCATGGGGGCTGAGCGCCTCGATCCTGATCTTCCTTCTCATATTCTACACGGGGTGGAAAGGCGGTGAGCTCTCGTACAGACACAGGGTCGGCGTGCTTCCTGACGAAGCTGATCCCGGTGTTCGCTAGAGTGGGTAGGGAAGGCGGATCATCTCGTTTCCGGCCTTCATCGCCGCCATCTCATAAAGGGCGCCTCTCATTCGGCTGGTGGTAGCCTCCATTGGGGGAAGTAACTTCGCCTGTGAGAAGGATCGGTGGGGCAGGCTTACGTCGTCTGCGGCTTCAACACTTGCTCGATGGTGCTGAGGAGGCGTGCCTCGTTGTAAGGCTTCTCCAAGACAGCATTGAAGGCTTCTGGGTGCGCTCGTCCGATGCTGGCTTGTGCTCCACTCATCAGGATAATTGGGATATTTGCCAGGGTGGGATTGGCACGGATGTTCTGTGCAAGTTCAAGGCCCGTCATCAGGGGCATCATGAAGTCAGTTAAGACCAGGTCGGGACGCTTCTGCTCAACGAGGGCGAGAGCAGCGACACCATGCGCAGCGGCTTCCACTTGATGGCCCGCATCCTCCAGCATGATCTTCAGCACCTCTGCGATCAGGAACTCATCTTCCGCTATGACAATCAGAGCCATGTTCTATGCTCTAGCTTTCCCGGCCATGAGAACCTCATGTCGAAACCGGTGCCGCTAATCCGGTTGCCGAGTGGAGGATTGGTTCGAGCGGAACAATGACCTCAATGCCGTTGTTCCCGAACGTAAGCTCACGAATGCGAGGGTCAAATGCGCTGTCTCTGACCTTGAGGATGGAGAGCGCTTTCCTGTACTGCGCGTCCTTTTCCACATGGCGGAGCATGACGAGGTTATCGATCAAGCTGGAAAGCTCCGAGCCTGGTGCCGTTACCGTGGGCCCGAAGAGATCATGTAGTTCCCAGGTGGCGATAGTAGTAACGCCGAGGGCACGAAGTTCGTTGATCAGGGCTGAGAAAAACTCATTCATGCGCGGCTGGTGAATAGCCGCTCGTTCAAAGCCGCCTAGACCGTCGATCACAAGCCTCTTTGTTTTCTTGGTTCGCACCGCGTCAAGAAGCTGGTGGCCAAGCTTGTCCAGAAGGTTCTCCGTCATGGGGTTCCAGAGAATGTCGACGTGGCCTGCCTTCACACGTGCATCTAGGTCCACGCCAAGAGAGGACGCTTTGGCCAGCAACCGGGCTGGTGTCTCGTAGAAGCCAAAACAAAGGCCCGGTTCATCGGCACTAGCTTCGTCCAAGAAGTTAAGGCCGAACGCGGTCTTACCGGAACCTGAGGGACCGAAAAGCAGCGTTACGGAAGCCTCAGGCAATCCGCCGCCGATCAGGTCGTCAAAACCATTGATTCCCGAGGTTAGGGACCGAGATCGCGGCTCGTCCTTGACGCTGGGGTACCGGAACCTCGCCTCCAGGCGAGGATAAACGGTAAGACCTGATGACGTTATGTCGAACTGATGGAGACCGCCAAGTGCAGCACTGCCCCGGGACTTCTTGACCTGAAGTCGACGGACCGATCTAACGCCAGGCACTTCTTCATGAAGCTCAACGACTCCATCGACCATGGTGTGCTCTGGACTATCGTCGTTAAAGCGTGTGCTGGTGAGGAACAGGACCGTGCAGCCAACGAACGCGGCTTGACTTTGCACCTCCGCGACAAAGGTTTTTACGTCAAGCGCTGAGTTCGCCTGATCCCTGGCGTTCAGCAAACCGTCGAACAGGAGCAAGCTCGCCCCATGGCGAGAAATTTCCTTCCGCAGCAGTTCCACCACCGCAGGCAGCCCACTTTCGCGAAGGGTCTGAAAGACACTCACATAGGAAATTGAAACCCCAAGCTGGCTGCGGTCGAAGAAATCGAGTGTGCCAAGAACCTGGAAAAGCCTGTCGTGTGTTTCCGCCAGCAGCGTCACATACAGAACTTTTCGGCCGCTCTTCAGGCTTGCGAATGCGACCTGATTGGAAAGGATTGTCTTTCCGGCTCCTGGTTGGCCCTGGATAATGTAGGAAGCTCCTTCCACGAAGCCGCCGCCCAATACCTGGTCTAATCCGCTGATGCCGCTGCTCAGCCGTGGAAGTGCCTGCGTCACTGTCTTATCCCGTCTATTCCTTCGCAGTACAGTAGGGTGGTGAGCAGGATTTGCAACCGGACAACATCCCGAAGAGCCTGTGCGCTATCCTCGATTTTCAACCGACTCGGCATTCTCTTAGCTAGGCGAATCGAAACTCCCAGCCGTCGGAGGCGTTCTCATCCTGTGAATCACAATCAGGAGACAGCATCATGGCTGACGACAGCACCAAGACCATCCGAGCCACTTTCGAAACACGCGAAGCAGCCGATCTTGCCGTCGAACATTTGGTTCAGCAGCATGGAGTTTCGAGGCCGGACATCTTCGTTCAATCTGCGAGCGACCGGAACACAGCCGGCGCGGCACCATCGGGCGGAGACGCTTCTCATGATGAGGGCGCTCGACACGATGCACCGCTTGAGGGCGAGATCGAAGTTTCGGCGGACGTCGCATCCAGCCAGGTCGCCGCCGTCCAGCGCAGTCTCGGGGATGCCGGCGCGCTTCATGTATCGAGCCGCTGAGCATGGCTGACACTCTTTCGAAATACCGCGCCAAGCGCGACTTTCAAAAGACCAGCGAACCGAGTGGCGAGGCGCATGTCAAACCGTCCAAGCGCCGACGGTTCGTGATCCAGAAGCATGACGCCACCCGGCTCCACTATGATCTGAGGTTGGAACTCGATGGTGTCTTCAAGTCCTGGGCAGTGACCAAGGGGCCATCGCTCGACCCACATGACAAGCGGCTGGCTGTCGAAGTCGAGGACCACCCGCTCGACTATGGCGACTTCGAAGGCACGATCCCGAAAGGACAATACGGCGGCGGTACGGTGATGCTGTGGGATCGCGGCTACTGGGAGCCGGAAGGCCGCAAGTCACCGGAGGAAGCCTTAAGAAAGGGCGACTTCAAGTTCACGCTCGAAGGCAAGCGCCTGCACGGCAGCTTCGTCCTGGTTCGCATGCGCAGCGATCGCGACGGCGGCAAGCGGAACAACTGGCTGCTGATCAAGCATCATGACGAATACTCCGTCGAGGAAAACGGCGGGGCGATCCTGGATGAGAATGCGACTTCGGTCGCTTCGGGCCGCAGCATGGAGCAGATCGCGGAAGGCAAGGGCCCCAAGCCGCGGCCGTTCATGATGGCGAACGCGGATGTCGAGGCGGACGCCGTCTGGGACAGCAAGCATGGTTTGGCAGCCGACCAGCGCAAGAAGAAGTCTCGAAGGGATGTCGCGCCGTCGACAGCGATGGACCTGCCGGATTTCATTGCCCCCCAACTCTGCGAGAAGGTCAACCGGCCGCCGCCGGGCGCTGACTGGCTCCACGAGATCAAGTTCGATGGTTACAGGATCCAGATGAGGGTTGCCGATGGCACGGCAACGCTAAAGACCCGCAAGGGCCTGGATTGGACCGCAAAATATCCTGAGATCGCCGGTGCTGCCTCTGAACTGCCCGACTGCATCATCGACGGCGAGATCTGCGCGCTTGATGAAAACGGCGCACCGGATTTTGCCGCACTCCAGGCGGCGCTGTCGGAGGGGACCAGCGGAGATCTCGTCTACTACGCGTTCGACCTGTTGTTCGATGGTGGCGAGGACTTGCGGTCCCATCGATTGGTCGAGCGAAAGGAGCGACTGCAGAGCCTGCTCGCCGATGCGCCTGACACTCCTCGTCTGCGCTACGTCGAACACTTCGAATCCGGCGGTGACGCAGTGCTTCGTTCCGCCTGTAAGCTGCATCTGGAAGGCGTGATCTCCAAGCAGATGGATGCACCCTATCAGTCAGGCCGCACCGACACCTGGGCAAAGTCGAAATGCCGGGCCGGCCATGAGGTTGTGATCGGCGGCTATGCAAAGACGAACGGCAAGTTCCGGTCTCTGCTTGTCGGAGTTCATCGCGGCGATCACTTTGTATATGTCGGCCGGGTCGGAACCGGCTACGGCGCCAAAAAACTCGAAAGGCTGCTTCCGAAACTGAAGGCGCTGGAGACGGCGCGATCACCGTTTGCCGGGATCGGCGCACCGAAGAAACAGGCCGAAGTTGTCTGGTTGAAGCCGGAGCTGGTCGCCGAGATCGAATTTGAAGGATGGACCGCGGACGGACTGGTTCGCCAAGCCGCTTTCAAAGGCCTGCGCGAGGACAAGCCGGCCAAGGAGGTGGAGGCGGAGAAGCCGGCTTCCCCCACCAAGACTAACACTGCCGAACCTGACGTGACCGCCAAGTCCAAACCCTTCCGGCGCAAGGGAGCAAAGGCTGAGGTCATGGGCGTGCTCCTATCCAATCCGGACAAGGCGCTCTGGCCCGATGCCGGCGATGGCGAGCCCGTCACCAAGGAAGAACTTGCCCGCTATCATGAGGCCGTCGGCACCTGGCTGATCGAGCATATTAAGGGCCGGCCCTGCTCGATCATTCGCGCGCCCGACGGTATCGGAGGAGAGCAGTTCTTCCAGCGTCATGCCATGCCAGGCACCTCCAACCTGCTCGAATTGGTGAAAGTCTTCGGCGACAAAAAGCCCTACCTACAGATTGATCGCATCGAGGGACTGGCAGCCGTCGCCCAGATCGGTGGCGTTGAACTGCATCCCTGGAACTGCGAGCCCGGGAAGCCGGAAGTGCCTGGCCGGTTGGTGTTTGATCTCGATCCAGGACCTGATGTTCCGTTCTCAAGCGTGGTCGCGGCCGCCCGGGAAATGCGCGACCGTCTCGAAGAGCTTGGTCTTGTCAGCTTCTGCAAGACGACGGGGGGCAAGGGGCTGCATGTCGTGACACCGCTGGCGGTCAACAAGCGCAAACCGTTGTCATGGGCCGAAGCCAAGGGCTTTGCACACGATGTCTGCGAGCAGATGGCGCGCGACAACCCCGATCTTTATCTCATCAAGATGAGCAAGAGCCTGAGAGGCGGCAGGATCTTCCTCGACTATCTGCGCAATGATCGGATGGCTACGGCCGTGGCGCCGCTATCGCCGCGCGCGCGGCCCGGCGCTACCGTTTCGATGCCGCTCACCTGGACGCAGGTGAAATCTGATCTCGACCCGAAGCGATTCACCGTCCGCGCGGTGCCTGCACTGCTTGCTAAAAGCTCGGCCTGGCAGGACTATTGTGACGGTGAGCGGCCGCTGGAGCAGGCCATCAAGCGGCTCGGGAAATCAAGACGGGCAGCGTGATCTCCAGAGGGGGCTGCCAAGTGAAGTGATTGTTTGAATGGACGAGACAAAGGAGACTTCCGAACTGCCTCTGCGTGAGGGGGCAACAACCGATCTGCCGCACGACCGAATAACGGTGGAGCGATTTCGGGAGGCGTTTCCGCGTGCCCGGTGGAGTGACCGGCTCAATGCCTGGTTCGTGCCCGGCCGCACCGCCGAAAGACGTATCGGCCGGTGGCTGGCCGAAATGGAGGCCGAAGCAGACCGGTTCGCGGACGAGAAGGGCAGAGACGCTTTTGCCTTTCAGCCAATCGAGAGCCGTTATCTCAAAGCGGCACCCGCGGCCTTGGAGATTCAAACGCCCTATTCACGAACTGTCATTAATGAGATTCGAGCGATCCCGCATGCTCGCTGGGACGCCGATCGCTGCCTTTGGACCGTTCCATATCGTTCGTTGAATGAGCTGAGCCAACGCTGGCCTGCGATCGAGGCAGCTGCGGCCCGCAACGAGCCTGAGGCACGGCAGGCGCGGCGGGAAGCAATCAAGGGGACCGAGCAAGACAGGGCATTCAAGGCGAAGGCGAGGGAGCGCCGGCGGAAGCGCTATCCGGTTCCCGCGGGTGACCCTCCGCCCTTCGACCGCGCCATCGCCACGCACATTGGTATCGTCTTCTTCACCGGCACGGATGGCGAATTCGCGGATCTCGCGACGGTAAGCGCGTTCTACTTTCCCGCCGAGGCCGGTGAAGAATATGTCTGGGCTTCGTGGCGGGCCGGTTCACTGGAAGAACTGGTGACGACCTGGCCGGCGCGGACGCCGCCGGAACAACGCGAGCTCGACCGCGGCTGGTGGATGCCTGATCTGGCGCAGTTGCGGATTGCCAGGCGCGCCGCCAAATCCAGGCGGCGGTCGAAAGAGCGCAGGAAAAAGGACGACCCATCCGGTGAGAGAACAACAAACAGTGCTTGAGAAATTCCAAGGCTTGCCGCCGATCGAGCCGCGCGAACTCATCGGCCTGTGGAAAGGAAGGGGCGTACCTGCCAGCCATCCGTTCGACCACGTGCTGGAAAATCTCGGCTGGTTCGGCAAGCGGTTCACACTGGACATGCGTGCCGATGCATTGCTGTTTGGCTCGGGCGATCGGCGGCTGATCGCCATCGATCCGAAGTGGATACCACTTGACCTGGCGCTCCGTTTCCACCAGCTCGGCCGCACGGCTGTCGCGAGAAACCTTTTTTCTTATCTTCAGCGTCGCATGCGGGCGAGGGGCCCGGTCGCGTCGCTAAGGAACATGGTGTTCGCCGGCGCCGAGAGTGCTGCCATGATCTATGACGATCAGCCCATCGTCGATCATTTCCGGCGGATCGATGAACACAAGGTTATGGGCGCGATGGTAATCCAGGATACCGCGGGGATCTATTTCTTTGAGCTCGAGCGGGTCGATGAGCCTTGAATACCGGCGAACCCGATATCATCTATCTGCTACCACCCGTTTTGATGATCGCCACGCCGAGCAGCCTTGCTGCCGCCCGCGGTCGTCCGGGTCGGACAGGGCGCTCCCCAGATGGGTCGAGCGCCCTGTCCATTTCAGCCGGCTGGTTTGTCGGTGATGTCGAAAACGGCGGCATTGTCCTGAACCTCGCGCAGCCCCTTGTAGGATGCGTGCCGCAAGCTGCCGTCATGGGTCCATCCACGAAACTCGATCTCGGCGATCAATGTCGGCTGCACGAAGACCAGGTTCTTGCCCTTGAGCGGCACCGCCGGCCGCTTGGTTCTCAGCTTGTCGAGCGTGGTGCCCAGGTATTCGGCGTCCTTGGTGTTGAACCCGGTGCCGACGGAGCCAACATAGACCCAGTCATGCCCCTTGCGGCCAGCGAGAAGCAGGCTGCCGATGCCGCCACGGGCCACCGTCGACTGCTCATAGCCGACAATCATGAAGCTCTCGCTCTGGACGCATTTGATCTTCAGCCAATCGCCGGTGCGTCCGGAGCGGTAAGGCCGATCCCGATGTTTGGCGATAATGCCTTCAAGGCCTGTCAGGCAAGCATTCGCTAGAAGTTCGGCACCATCGCCGTGCACTTCCTCCGAGAGCTGGATCGCGCCGGTGGCGCCATCGAGAAAGTCTTCCAGCAGGTGCCGGCGGACGGAAAGTTCGGTTCCGGTTAAGTTATGGCCGTCGAAATAAAGCAGGTCGAACGCGAAGAAAATGGCTTCCGACGATGATCGCTTGCCACCTCGTCCGCCGAGCGATCGCTGCAGCGCCCCGAAATCAGAACGGCCCTTGTTATCGAGCACCACGGCCTCGCCATCGAGAATGGCTGTTCCCACGCCCAAGTTTCGTGCTGCTTCAGCGATGGCGGGAAAGCGATGCGTCCAATCGTGGCCGCCGCGGGTGATGATCCGAGCACGCTTCGGCTCGACATGGATAGCGAGGCGATAGCCGTCCCACTTCAGCTCGAATGCCCAGTCCGGGCCCTTGGGAGGGACCGTCTTCAGAAGCGCCAGGCATGGCTCGATCCGGTCGGGCATCGGGTCGAACGGAAGATGAGGTTGCGCCGGATTGCGTGGCCGGCGCGGCTGCGACTTAAGTACCTGGTCTTCCTGTAGAAGCGGTTTGGCGCGAGGGCTCATCTGCCGCTCCGCTTCTCGGCAGCGACAGATTTCTTCAAGGCATCCATGATATTGACGACATTGCTCGCTTGTGACGACGGCTGAGGTTTGGCCTTCCCCTTCGCAGGCTTCTTCAGGGTCTTCTTTTTGGCCGCGATGATGTCGAGCAGCCGCTCCTGGACCGGGTCGGCGACCATTTTCGGGCTCCAGTCCGTCTTCTGCTTTTTGATCAGCTGCTGGACCAGCGGCATCATTTGGGGATCGGCTTTCTCGTCGCCGATCGCCTCGAAATAGCTATCCTCGTCGCGGACTTCGTCGCCATAGCGCAGCGTCGATAAAACGATCCCCTTGCCACGTGGCTCGAGCATGACGGCGCGCTCTCGCCGCGAGATCACCAGCTGCGATATCCCGACCATGTTCTGAGCCTCCATGGCGTCGCGAATGACGGAAAATGCTTCCTGGCCGACCGGGTCGTTTGGGGAGAGGTAATAGGGCGTGTCGAGCCAGATCCATTCGATGCTGTCGCGCGGCGTAAAAATAGAGATATCGATGGTCTTGGTGCTTTCCAGCGCCACGTTCTCAAGCTCCTCGTCTTCGAGAAGGACATATTCGTCCTCGCCACGCTGATAACCTTTGACCTCGTCCTCTTGCCTGACATCCTGACCGGTAACGGAATCGACATAGTGGCTGACGACGCGGTTCTGGGTCTGGCGATTGAGCGTATGGAAGCGGACCTTTTCGCTTTCGGAGGTCGCCGGCATCATCTGCACCGGGCAGGTGACGAGCGAGAGTTTGAGGTAACCTTTCCAATAGGGCCGAAGGGCCATGGCTGTGACCTCCGATCAGCCGACTTTCCGGGCTGGCGCCGGGGCCTGCTTCGATTTGGCCGCAGGTTTTGCGGCCTTCACGCGGCCAGCGCCGCGGTTGGCATTGGAGGCGGTGCGTTTCGGCTTTGTTTCTTTGGCGCCGATGCCGGCGCTTTCTCGCAGAGCCTGCAGGAGATCGCCGGGCTTGGATGCGACCGGAGCTTTCTTCTTCGGCAGCGCCCGGCCCTCAATCTTGGCTTTTACCAACTCCGCGACGGCCGCCTCATACCGGTCGTCGAAGGTGCTGGCATCGAAACTGCCCTTCTTCGTGCCGATGATGTGTTCGGCCAGCTCAAGCATCTCTCCCTCGATCTTCAGATCCGGCATATCCTCGAACGCCTTTTCCGAAGAGCGGACCTCGTAGTCGAAGTTCAGCGTCGAGGCGATCAGGCCTTTGCCATGCGCCCGAATAAGGACAGTGCGCATCCGCCGGAAAAGGACGGTGCGGGCGATTGCGGCGACCTTCTCCTTCTTCATGGCGTCGCGCAGGAGCAGGAAGGCGTCCGTGCCCATCTTGTCGGGGGCCAGATAGTAGGGCTTGTCGAAATAGGTGGTGTCGATTTGCGAACAGGGAACGAAGGCTTCGATCCTCAGCGTCTTGTCGCTCTGCGGGGTGGCTGCGGCGACCTCATCCGGCTCGAGCACGATATATTGACCATTCTCAACCTCGTAGCCTTTTACCTGATCATCGCGCTCCACCGGATCGCCTGTTTCGCCGTCGATGAACTCGCGCTTGACCCGGTTGCCGGTCTTGCGGTTGAGCGTATTGAAGGCGATGCGCTCGGACGAGGAAGCAGCCGTATAGAGAGCCACCGGACAGGAGACCTCTCCGAACTTGATATACCCCTTCCAATTGGCTCTGGGACCCGCCATGACACCGACACTCCGGACGCAACTCAAGCGATTCAAGTGATTCGGTGGCGAATCGTTCCGGGTCGAAATGAATCATTTTTCAATGACTTAGCGCGGCTCGGCTGCACGTATTGCGAGTCTGGCTTAGACTTTTGATTCCATGCATCTTTTAGCGTCGGCGCGCGTTTTCTGGTGGAACAACTTCTAAGGAGTTTTGCAATGAGCAAGCGTGAACTGATCGATACCGGCACCGACAAACGCTATGTCCGTCGCGACAAGCAAGGCAGATTTAAGGAAAGCGTCGACGTCTCGCGCTCGCTCTCGGCAGATAGGCGCCATGAGGCAAAACACGGCGCCAAACCTGGCGAGGGCGACAAGGGCGATCGCAAGCACTGACCTCGGAAGACTTGCCTCTACAAACCCGTAAACGGCCGCAGATCGTTGGCCGCTTTGTCGGCGGCTTGCGAAAAATTCCTATCTACCCATCGATTTGAATCCCTTCACGGAATCCTCGGAGCCGCACCCGGGCTCAACTTGAGCGCGCCAGGTGCGCATTGACTCGGTTTCGGTTTGAGAACAAATACAGAACATATTCCTGCTTCTCAAGCCGAAACGGGTAGCCGTAAGGAGACCATGACTATAGCCGCAGCCAGCTCGAATACCGTCCTCAACGAGTTGCGCGAGAAAATCGCCAGCTTGGAAGGGACAGGCTCGCGCATACGCACTGTCCTGCCGTTCGGTGTTGGAGAGATCGATGCGCGGCTGCCGGGAGGGGGGCTCGCCTACGGCGCGCTGCATGAGGTCGCAGGCGGTGGCAATGGCGCGATCGATGGGGCGGCTGCGGCCCTCTTCATCGGCGGCATCGCTGCCCGCACCACTGGAAAGGTGATCTGGTGTCTCACCCGCTTCGACCTCTTCTTTCCGGCACTTGCTCAGGTCGGGCTTCATCCGGACCGCGTCATCTTCGTTGAGTGCGACAAGGAAGAGACGGTGTTGGCGAGCTTCGAGGAAGCTCTGCGGTATGGCGGCCTTGGTGCGGTCGTCGCCGAACTGGTGCGCCTGCCGATGACCGCCTCGCGTCGGCTGCAGCTTGCGGCGGAACAGTCCGGCACAATGGGTCTGGTGATCCGTCGCTGGCGACGTCAAACCGAAGCCTCCGACTTCGGTATGCCGACGGCGGCGGCCACCAGGTGGCGAATTTCCGTGCTGCCGTCCGAGCCACTTCCCGTCCCCGGTGTCGGCCGGGCGCGCTGGCTGGCGGAACTGATGCGGGTCCGAGCAGGCGAGGGAGGAGAGTTTATTATCGGAGCATGTGATGGCAAGGGTCGTATCTGTCTTTCTTCCGACACTGCCGACCGACAGGATCAGGCGAGCCGATCCTTCGCTCTCTCCTGACACGCCTGTCGTGGTGATAGCCAGGAGTGGCTCGAAGCGATGGATCACGGCAGCCGATCGGGCAGCGCTCAAGCTCGGCCTTCGTGTCGGTATGCCGGCAGCCAAAGCGCAGGCGCTGTTCCAGGGGCTGGTGATGATCGATGCCGATCCTTCGGCCGACATCGCGGCACTTCAACGGCTGACGCTCTGGGCTTTGTCGCAATATTCTCCCGTCGTCGCCATGGATCCTCCCGACGGCATTGTCATGGACACGGAAGGCGCCGACCATCTACAGGGAGGTGAGGCGCTGATGCTCTCCGGCCTTGTCAATCGTTTCCGCGGGCGGGGTCTCGCCGCACGAGCGGCGATTGCAGACACCTGGGGTGCGGCCCACGCGCTTGCCCGGTCCATTGATTGCGAGACGATCATCGTTCCGCCCGGCGAGACCGCGAATGTCGTCAGCCGGCTGCCACTGCCGTCGCTGCGCCTGCCGGCCGACATCGTTAAAAGCCTTCACACTCTTGGCTTTGCCACCGTCGGCGATCTTGCCACCACGCCGCGCGCGCCACTGACGCTACGCTTCGGGCCGGAGGTCGGACGGCGTCTCGACCAGATGTTCGGCCAGCTTGCCGAACCGATCGATCCGATCCGGCCCTCGCAGCTTGTCGAGGTCCGAAAATTATTCGCCGAACCGATCGGCGCACCGGAAACTATCGAGAAATACGTCGGCCGCCTTGTACGCAAGCTCTGTCTGGAGCTCGAGAAGCGTGGGCTGGGCGCCCGGCGCGCCGACCTTATCGTCCACCGCGTCGACAACACCATTCAGGCGCTGAGGGCAGGGACGGCCAAGCCCGCCCGCGACGTCGTCTGGCTGACAAAGCTCTTCCGCGATCGCATCGAGAGGATCGAACCCGGGTTCGGCATCGAAAAGCTCAGCCTGGCCGCCACTCTCGTAGAGCCACTCGTGGACATACAATCGGCGTCATCGCTGATCGAAGAGCAGGCAACCGATGTGACGCCGCTCATCGACGTGCTTGGCAATCGTGGCGGCCAACGCATTTTCCGTGTCGCACCGGTGGCCAGCGACGTTCCGGAGCGCAGCGTGCAGCGGATTGCGCCAACGGCCGAGGAAGTCGGGGCCAATTGGCCACTCCATTGGCCGAGGCCATCCCGGCTTTTGGCACGTCCGGAAGCGATCGAGGTCATAGCGCTTATGCCTGACCATCCGCCGGTCTCCTTCACCTGGCGTGGCAAGCGGCGCCGGGTGAAGCGTGCCGACGGACCGGAACGAATTTTTGGGGAATGGTGGCAACGAAGCTGCGAATGGATCGCCGTTCGCGATTACTTCGTTGTCGAGGATGATGCCGGCGAGCGCTTCTGGGTCTTCCGGTCAGGCGACGGCGTCGACGCGGAGACTGGATCGCACAAATGGTTCCTGCACGGGGTGTTTGCCTGATGCGCTATGCGGAACTGCAGGTCACTACGCATTTTTCGTTCCTGAGGGGCGCAAGCTCGGCCGAGGAACTGTTTGCGACCGCTAAGCTCATGGGCATTGAGGCGCTCGGTATTGTCGACCGTAACAGCCTCGCCGGTATCGTCCGCGCCCTTGAAGCGTCGCGCGCCACTGGCTTGCGGCTGGTCGTCGGCTGCCGGCTCGATCTTCAGGACGGCATGTCGATCCTCGTCTATCCCACCGATCGCGCCGCCTATTCGCGACTGACGCGGCTTCTGACCTTGGGCAAGGGCAGGGGCGGGAAGGCAAATTGCATCCTGCATCTCGATGACCTGGCGCTTTATTCAGAGGGCCTGATCGGCGTCCTCGTGCCGGACTTGGCCGACGAGACCTGCGCGGTGCAGCTCCGAAAAATGGCGGAGATCTTTGGCGATCGCGCTTATGTCTCGCTCTGCCTGCGCCGGCGGCCGAACGATCCTCTGCGGCTGCATGAGATCTCTAACATGGCGGCAACGCATCGAGTGAAGACCGTCGTCACCAATGACGTGCTGTTTCATGAGCCCGAGCGGCGGCAGCTGCAGGACGTCCTCACCTGCATCCGCACCGGCACCACCATCGATGATGTCGGCTTCGAACGCGAGCGTCACGCTGATCGCTTTCTCAAGCCACCGAAGGAAATGGCGCGTCTCTTTCCCCACTATCGGGAGGCACTGGCGCGCACGACGGAGATCGTCGAGCGCTGCCGGTTCTCGCTGGAAGAGCTCGTCTATCAGTATCCGGAGGAAGCGCTGCTTCCCTGCATGACCGCACAGCAGTCGCTGGAGCACTATACCTGGGAAGGTGTCAAGACGCGCTATCCGGAAGGGCTGCCGACACATGTCGAGAAGACCATCCGCCACGAGCTGGACCTGATCGAGACGATGAAATACGCACCCTATTTTCTGACGGTCTTCTCAATTGTCCGCTACGCTCGATCGCGAGGCATTCTTTGCCAGGGCAGGGGATCTGCCGCCAATTCCGCTGTCTGCTATGTGCTCGGCATCACCTCCATCGATCCCGAAACCAATGACCTGTTGTTCGAACGGTTCGTCTCCCAGGAGCGCGACGAGCCGCCCGACATCGACGTCGATTTCGAACACGAGCGGCGCGAGGAGGTGATCCAGTGGATCTACAAGACTTATGGCCATGACAAGGCGGCACTATGCTCAACCGTCACGCGCTATCGCGCAAAGGGCGCCATTCGCGATGTCGGCAAGGCGCTCGGTCTTCCGGAAGATCTGATCAAGTCGCTCTCTTCCGGCCTCTGGTCGTGGTCGGAGACGGTTGGGGAGCGGCAGGTGCGCGATCTTGGTCTCAATCCGCAGGACCGCCGTCTCGCTTTGACCTTGAAGCTTGCTCAGCAGTTGATGGGCGCGCCGCGGCATCTCGGTCAGCACCCGGGCGGCTTCGTCCTGACGCACGACCGGTTGGATCATCTCGTGCCGATCGAACCGGCCGCAATGGCCGACCGCCAAGTGATCGAATGGGATAAGGATGACGTCGAAGCACTTAAAATGATGAAGGTCGACGTGCTGGCACTCGGCATGCTGACTTGCATGGCCAAGGCCTTCGCGCTGATCGGCGAACATAAGCATCAGGATCTCGACCTTGCCACCATCCCGCAGGAGGACCCGAGGACCTATGCGATGATCCGCAAAGCCGACACGCTCGGGACATTCCAGATCGAATCCCGCGCCCAGATGTCGATGCTGCCGCGCATGAAGCCGAACACCTTCTACGACCTCGTCATTCAGGTGGCGATCGTCCGCCCCGGGCCGATCCAGGGTGACATGGTCCACCCCTATTTGCGCCGCCGCGAAGGCAAGGAGAAGGTCGAATATCCGACGCCCGAACTGGAGGCGGTTCTCCACAAGACGCTAGGCGTGCCGCTGTTTCAGGAATCGGCCATGAAGGTGGCGATGGTCTGTGCGGGGTTCACGGGCGGTGAGGCCGACCAGCTACGGAAATCCATGGCGACCTTCAAGTTCACTGGCGGCGTATCGAAGTTCAAAGACAAGCTCGTCTCCGGCATGATCAAGAACGGCTATTCGCCGGAATTCGCCGAGAAGACATTTTCCCAACTCGAAGGCTTCGGCTCTTACGGCTTCCCCGAAAGCCATGCCGCCTCCTTCGCGCTGATCGCCTATGCCTCGAATTACGTAAAATGCCATTTTCCGGACGTCTTCTGTGCGGCGCTTCTCAACTCACAGCCCATGGGTTTTTATGCGCCCGCCCAGATTGTCCGGGATGCTCGCGAGCACGGTGTTGAAGTGCGGCCCGTCTGCATCAATCGCTCGCGGTGGGACTGCACCCTTGAGCCGCTCGAGGGCACGAACCGTCATGCTGTGCGTCTCGGTATGCGGCTGGTGCGTGGATTGGCGACCGCTGAAGCGGCGCGCATTGTCGCCGCCCGCGCTGACGAACCGTTCACGTCGGTGGACGATGTGTGGCGGCGGTCCGGTGTTCCGGTCGCCTCGCTCGTCGAACTCGCCGAAGCCGATGCCTTCCTGCCGTCATTGCGGCTTGAGCGGCGCGATGCGCTCTGGGCGATCAAGGCCCTACGCGACGAGCCGCTGCCGCTCTTCACTGCTGCCGCGAAACGCGAGGCAAGGGAAATCGCCGAGCAGCTGGAGCCGGAAGTCGCGCTGTACCAGATGACGGAGGGCCACAACGTCGTTGAGGATTACAGTCACACCGGGTTGACGCTCCGGCATCACCCTTTGCGGTTCCTGAGGGCTGACCTCACCATGCGCCGGATCGTCACCTGTGCTGAGGCGATGAGCGCGCGAGACGGTCAGTGGCTGATGGCGGCCGGCTTGGTGCTGGTCCGTCAACGGCCAGGATCAGCGAAGGGGGTGATGTTCATCACCATCGAGGACGAAACTGGCATTGCCAACGTCGTCGTCTGGCCAAAGCTCTTCGAGCGATCACGCCGGGTGGTACTGGGTGCCAGCATGATGGCGATCAACGGCAGGATCCAGCGGGAAGGCGAGGTCGTTCATCTGGTCGCCCAGCAGCTGTTCGATCTCTCGGCCGATCTGTCTGGGCTTGCCGAACGAGATGGAGCATTCTGGCCGCCGACCGGCCGTGGCGACGAGTTCGCCCATGGTTCGCCCGGAAGTCCGGATTCGCGCGAAAAGGCGCCTCCGGGGGTTCGGGCGAGGGATATGTTCGTCCCGGATCTGCATATCGATACGCTGAGGATCAAGAGTCGGAAATTTCAGTAAGCTCCGGCGCCGAGATTGCAGATCCACCCAATATGGCGTCTGCCAGTGCGCCTCGACGAAGGCCGCCGAAGGCGCACTGGATCAGACCGATGCGCAAGTGAAACAAATAGAGGATCGTGCTTCCCTTGGAGCTGCGGCCAATTCACCTTCGCAATTGTGCTCTTGTCGAAATCGATGAAGGTCACGCCGCCGCGCCGGGAACGATCTTCAGGTTGGCGGACTCGAGCTTCACTGCGCGCCCTTCCGAATCCTTATTCACCTTCTTGACCTCGTGGTCTGCGGCGAAGGCCGGAGCGTGATCGTGGGCACTTAGATAACCTGATGATACGTAGACAGATCAAAATGCCGCCAATGATCCCTATCCGTATCTTGCCTTGACTGGGTGACGGCAAATTTGCGATAGATCACCCATACTTCACGGAGAGTTGTCGGGTAGATAGTATGGCAAGGTCTGAGTCAGATGCCCTGCTGGAAATCGGGCAATTGCTAAAGGCTGCTCGCAAAGGCAAGCAACTGACACAGGAGCAGGTTGCCGCCATGGCGGGCATATCCCGCCCTCGCTATCGCGAGATAGAAGCTGGGAGCAGTGCCGCTCGCACGACGACGCTGATCAACATCGCCCGGGCACTGGGGCTAGAGTTAATGTTCGTACCGCAGGCGATGGTTCCGGCCGTCGACGCGCTGCTGCGGCCGCATGACGATCTCGACGATCTCCCCGCCTTTATTGCTCATCCGGACGGTGATGAGAATGTTTGAGGTCACTCCCGATCCGAGATCAATCTCGTCGCTCGAAGTGCTGCTGAACGAAGTGAAGGTCGGTACGATCGTCCGAACGCCCGGCGACTTCAACGCCTTCAGCTTCGAAGATAGTTATCGCGCGACCGGCGGCTTTCCCGTGCTCAGCCTGTCTTTCCGCGCAGCCACCGGCAGCTTGCGCAAGGACCCGAAACCCGTTGCCAGGGCCTTGCCAGCATTCTTTGCCAATCTGCTTCCCGAAGACAAGCTGCGCGAGGCAATGGAGAAACATCACGCGGATAGCGTTCGCGCGGGAAATGATTTCGACCTGCTCGTCACATTGGGATCGGATCTGCCGGGTGCAGTCCGCGTCGTGCCAAGTGACGGAACGGTTGCTCGTTTTGACAATCTGTCTGATTCCAAGCCGAAGGCGCGGTTTTCGCTTGCTGGCGTTCAGATGAAGCTCTCGGTCATCAAGAACACGGGGAAGGGTGCCGGGCTGACCCTGCCGCTCGGTGACGAACAGGGTGCGTACATCGCCAAATTTCCATCGACCTCGTTTCCCGGTGTGTCTGAAAACGAATATGCCAATCTCGCTCTCGCCGAAGCGATCGGCATGGAGGTGCCGGAACGGGAACTCGTTGAGCAATCAGAGTTCGAGGGTATTCCGGAGGAGTTCGAGACGCTGTCGGACGGAAAAGTCTTGCTCGTCAAACGCTTCGATCGCGATCCTGGCGGTAAGCGGATCCATATCGAAGATTTCGCGCAGGTCTTCGGGGTCTACCCGTCGCGGAAGTACGAAGGGGCCGCCTATCACGATATCGCGGCGGCGCTAAATGTTGCTGTCTCATCCGCCGCCGCGCTCGAATTTGTCCGCCGACTGGCTCTGGCGGCCATGACTGGCAATGGCGACATGCACCTGAAGAACTGGTCACTCATCTACCGAGGAGCGGGCGACACACCTCAGCTCGCTCCCGTCTACGATGTGCTCTCGACGATCCCCTACATCCCGGCGGATGCTATGGCCCTTTCGCTCGCAGGCGAGCGGTCCTTCAAAGCGCTGAACGCGCAACGATGGAAAGCCTTCGCGAATCGTGCACGCTTGCCAGAGGCGGCCGTACTCAGGGCAGTGATCGAGACCGTTGAACGCGTCAATCAGTTTTGGTGGTCACTGCCGGAGCGAGAAGCTGTTCCTGTGAAGGTTCTCGAGCGGATGGATACCCATATGAGGCTGATGGCGCTCGTTCTTGGCACCTGCGCGGAATAGGTCGACCTTAATCTGGAATGATTGGACTGGTCGCTCCAGAGCTTGTCGCGCAACCAGATCCGGGACCGCGAGCCCCGCCGAGACAGAGCGAGCATCGCCAATAGCGCATGCGTCTTCTGAGATTTGGGGGTCAGGGACGCATTCGTGTGCGTCTTGCGCGCCCAAGAATATTTACCACGGCACGAGGGGGCTGGATAGCATAGATCTGCAACTACAATTTCCGCTTTCTTGGGGATAGACCCGGAAGCGGATAGTCCGGTCGTGCCTCCATTTCGGCCTCTGAGGCTGCTGTCGCGCCCGCTGAGAAGCGGTCAATGCCCAGCCGTGAGATTTGCGAACTCGCCTGCCACGGTTAGATGGAAAACTGTGCCCTGTTGGTGACACTGAGGTCAGACGCGCCGATTGCGGAGCGTCATTACTTGACTAATCGGATCATCTTTGAAAACTGCCCCCGAGATTTTTAACGGGGCTCCCAATGGTAACGATCAATTCCGCACTTCGGCGTCAGAAGCTTGCGCTTATGACAGGAGCATCACTCGCATTGCAGGCCGGACTTGGTATAGCGCAGGATTCCCAGACGGAACTAGAGACTATCGTCCTCGAGGCTGAGAGCGACGCTATCTTGGTTCAGGAGGGTTATGTTGCCAAGAGTGATCGCATCGGGACGAAGACGGACACGCCTCTCATCCGAGTGCCACAATCGGTGTCGGTAGTCACACAGGATCAAATCGAAGATCAGAAACCAAGGACCCTCAACGAAGCGTTGACCTATACTGCGGGTGCCAATCCGAACAATTTCGGTTTCGACAGCCGCTATGATGCCTTCTACCTAAGGGGCTTTCCTGCTTACTATACTGGGACCTTCCGCGATGGACTGAAGCAGTTTAACGGGCCTTCAGCATGGTTCCGCACGGAGCCTTACGGCTTGGAGGGTGTAACCGTCCTGAAAGGCCCTGCTTCTTCACTTTACGGAGTAAGCGGCCCCGGCGGAATTGTGAACATGGTCACCAAGCGACCAAAAGACGAAACGTTCCGCGAAGTCGAGCTGCTCTTAGGGCAAGACAATCGTTATCAAGCTGCAGCCGATCTTTCAGGCCCGGTCAACGAGGACGGCAGCCTGCTTTACCGGTTCACAGCGGTGGGACGTAAGAGCGATACGCACATAGAAGGCTATCCGGACGATACCTTCTACTTAGCCCCAGCCTTCACTTGGAAGCCAGACGAGGACACGAGCTTCACCCTCCTCAGTGAGTATTCACGATCGGTAGTTGGTGCGACGGCCTACTACGTCAACCCTGCGCCCGGGGAGATTTCGGACATCTATACCGGTGATCCTGATTGGAATGACTTTACCACCACCCAAGGCCGGATTGGATACGAGTTCGAACACAGGCTGAACGACGTGGTCACCTTGCGCCAGAACGTTCGCTATCACGAAGTTGATGCAGACCTGAAATACAGCGATCGCGGAACATCCTGGTACCATTACAAAGAAAAAGTCTCGGCGTTCTCCGCCGACAACATGGCTCAGTTTGAATTCGATACGGGGCCGTTGGCTCACACGGCCATTATCGGCTTCAATTACAATTGGTGGGACTATTCGGCGAGATCACGCGCACCGACTACGTCCATCGCGGACGTCCCCTTACAGTCTTTCGCCTCTGCAGGTGAGCAGGAGATGGACCAGTATGGCCTGTACCTGCATGACCAGATCGAATGGGATCGCTGGACTGTTTTTCTGACCGGACGCCAAGACTGGGCATTCTCCGACAGCGTCCCGGCCAGCGGGACACCAACAGATTCTGTGGATCGAGCATTCTCGTGGCGAGCAGGGCTCTCCTATGAGTTCGATAACGGGATCAACCCCTATGCCAGCTACGCAACCTCCTTCTCGCCTAACCTCGGCTTCGTCTATGACGCCAGCGGAGCCAGGTCAGTCGCTGAGCCAACGAGCGCCGATCAAATCGAAGTTGGGGTGAGGTATGAAATTCCCGATACCAACCTCGTGGTCAGTGCCGCCTATTTCGACATCGATCAGACAGACGGCGTGGTTTTCGATGGCACTTTCGATTCTGCGGGTAATCAGGTTCAGCGGCAACTCGATCTTCATTCTCGAGGCATTGAGCTGGAAGCAAATGCATCCCTCGATAATGGCTTCAGCCTGATTGCCTCCTATACCTATATGCAGATGACGATCGAAGAAGGTCTTCCTGGGACGGTGGGTAATGAACTCTCAGGCGCGCCCAACCATGTCGCATCCCTCTGGGGCCACTATCTCATCGAAAGCGGCCCGCTTTCAGGACTTGGGATCGGCGCAGGTGTTCGCTACGTTGGCGAAAGCTATGGAGATGACGCGAACACGTTCAAGAGCGGCTCCAGAACTCTTGTTGACGCCGCCGTCTCCTACGATTTCGGTTATCGCAATCCCGACTTGCAAGGCCTCTCATTGCAGGTGAATGCGAAGAATGTATTTAATAGACAGGAGGCAATCTGCACCTCGGGCAACTGCTACTGGGACGAAGGCCGGACTGTTTACGGTAGCCTGCGGTATCGTTTCTGATGCAGGCGACGAAACCAGAAGGTCCTGCGATGCTTCTTACAGGCATCACGGGCCTCTATGTCGCCCAGAGCATCATCGGCGGCATTACATGGACGGGTCTGCCTGCCGTCATGCGCGAGGCTGGTGTTCCCCTTGACCGGATCGGGCTGGTCTCGCTCATCGCCTTGCCTTGGGTTCTCAAATTCCTTTGGTCGCCGATGGTCGAGCGCTACCGTCTACCGACGAGAGGTCGCAATCGCTCCGGCACAATCGTCCTGATTGGTGGTCTCATATCAATCTTCGGGTTGATCCTTGCAGGCGCCTTTGAGCCTACCAGGTGGATGCCGCTGTTCGCGATTCTTACAGTTGTCGCTTTTGCGGCATCAACAGTCGATATCGCTTGTGATGGATTTGCGGTGCAAAGTCTGGCAACCAGCCAGCATGGTTGGGCGAACGCGGCGCAGGTCGGCGGCGCGTATCTGGGCTCTGCCTTAGGAGGCGGACTTTTCCTCTACCTGATAGGCACTTCCGACTGGCAGATTGCCACCTGGTCAATGGCAGCAGCTCTTTTCCTTCTCGGGCTACCTTTTCTCCTTGTCGCAGCCAGGGCACCAAAGGAAGGGACACGGGAGCACGTGCCGTCACTTCTTCACGCGCTACGGCGGCCCCGTTTGCGACAGGGTCTCTTCGCGGCCGCCATCTTCGTTGTCGCTCTCAAAGTCTCGCTTGGGATGATCGGCCCGTTCCTTGTTGATGCAGGTGTCGATCTGGCCACGATCGGTATCCTCAATGGTACCGGAAGCCTCATAATCGGTTCTGCTGCAGCGCTGATCGGAGGGGCATGCGTCAGAGCATGGGGTACGAAGCCCGTGCTGATCCTGGCGCTGATACTGCAGGCGTCATTGCTGGCGCTTCTTGCAGCATCCCGCATAACAGGAGCATTCCCTGTCTCAGTCATCATGACTGTCGCGGTTGCCAGCAGCTCCGGTGTAATGGCCTTCGGATTCGTCGCCCTCTATGCGCAATTCATGCGCCTGTCCGATCCCCGCCAGGCCGGTGTCGACTTCACGCTGTTCCAGTGCGCCGATGCCGCGGTGAGCATTGCAGGCGGTGTGATAGCAGGACAGATCGCCGAAGCGTTCGGCTACGGTATCTTCTTTACTGCAGCCGCCGCCCTGGCATTGGGCGCAGTGCCTTTGATTGCGAGTGTAGCGAAGCGAGAGACGCCTGGCTTGGGTGCCGCGAATGACACTCATGCACCACCTGAATCTGTAAGATCAACGTTCAGCTAGCACAAAGCGCAAAGACGCTCGTTACTTTGAGGCGCTTCAGGAAATCACTGATGGATACAATGCAAACGTACAGGCTTTCCGGCGTTGCCGTGCCGATGGACCCGCGGTCTATGCTTGACGAAATCTGCGAGCATTTCGTGGAGCACTCTGACGTGCAACGAACGGAAAACTCAGTATTCCTCAAGAACGACACCGGAACAGCCGAGATCAAGCTTGCTGATCAGCGGCTGTTGATTGAGTTGGCTTGCCCATCGGAGGAGGCGCTGCATCTGACCCGCAACATGATTGCGGAGCACCTCTTCTACTTTGCCAATGAGGAGCCGTTCGAGCTTTCCTGGGTGAATGCGGCAGAGGTTTCGAGGCTGCCGAATTTGCATGAGGCTACCGTCGTTTCGGCTGAAGACGTGACGCCACGTATGCGCCGGGTTAAAGTCGCTTGTCAGGACATCACACCGTTCATCGGTGGTGATGTTCATGTTCGCGTCCTTGTTCCGCCAAAAGGAAGATCGCCAGTTTGGCCAGGTCTCGGCGATGATGGGCGCATAGCATGGCCCAAGGGTGAGGACGAGATAACGGCACGCGTGTACACCATCCGCGCGGTTGATCCCGAACGCCGGGAATTGTGGATGGACTTCCTCCAGCATCCCGCTCCAGGAGTGAGGACTCCCGGTGCTGATTTTGCTCGTGACGCACAGCCTGGAGACAGGATAGCTTTGATCGGGCCCGGCGGAAGCCTTCCGAAGGCCGACAACCTGCTTCTCGCTGGTGACGAGACTGCTCTTCCGGCGATTGCACGCATCGCCGCCGAAGCTCCTGCTGAATGCTGCATAAAGGCAATCATCGAGGTTGAAGACGAGGACGAGGAGCAGTCACTACCAAGCAAGGCTGCAATCGAGGTCCGCTGGCTGCACCGTAAGACCTACCTCGAAGAGGAATGTGACAGGTTCCAGCGCACGGTCAAGTCGGCGATCGCCACAAGTACACCTGGAACCTACACCTGGGTAGCGTGCGAGAAGACCGACGCACGTGCTATACGCTCCTATCTCAGGGAACGAGGCCAAGACCGCAAGAGCCAGTGCGTAGCTTGGTATTGGGAACGCGGCAAAGCCTCTCACTGACAGAAGCTGTGGGATGCATCTACTCCGGCTTCAGGGCTTTTGCAGAGGTAGGCTAGGCGTAGGCCTTTCCCTCGACACCTTGACGCTTAGGGCTGTAAACAAAATGAGATACCCGTGTGCCGTGCGCCGGTCACCGAACATAATAAGCAAACCGGTAATAGCAGAGCCATGGCTCCTCGGCGAAAGTGAATCACTTGCCACTTGTCGTTCAAGGCTGCTCCTTAGATGCTGAGGAAGGGCATCATCTTCCACAACCCTGAATCAGCTTCTCATAGAACGGCGCGTTGAAAGTGCAAACCGATCCATGGTCGATGTCACACCTGCAGGTCGCCTGCGGCGACCTGCATCGATCAAGGTCATGATCAGGCTTCGCCCAGGACCGCGGCTTTGCCAATCCGGTAGAACATCCACCTCCCTGATATACAGGAGCCCAGCCAGGGGATAAGGTCACCACCACCGCAAGCTTTGAGCTCCTTCCGGGAGGCCTGGAGCGAGATTAACCCTTTGAAGACCATGGCTGCATCGAGAGCATTAAGCTCTCTGAATTAGGGTAGGCTAATTCAAGCTGATGTGGCTCAGGTATGGTTAAAGTATTCAAATCCCGATTTCTTCTCGCTTTCGCTCTTCCCCTTATCATCACAGCTTCCGCAGCCTGCCTCGTGATCGTGAGCTTGCGGTGGTCTGCCGTCGAAAATGATATTTTGGCTGTAGATCGGCAACAGAACCTCGTCAGGTTAATCGTGTCTAAGCTCCAGATCGGCATTGCGCATGATCAGGAGAGTGCAACGGTTTGGGATGACGCCGTCGTTAAAACAAGGGAAGCGGACCATGAATGGATGGAGGTCAACCTCGGTAGCTGGATGAACTCGTACTTCCAACATGACGCGCTGGTCGTGATCGATTCGGAAAACCAGCCGATCTATCACTTCATTGCCGGTGGTGACGGCCTGTCCCTAAATAAGCTGCGTCAGGCTTATCAGCCTCAAGTCGCCCGACTGAGAGAACGACTAACCTCAGGCGACGAGACCGGGGTCACTGATCAAGTTCTCACCATTGGGGAAAGTGACCTGATCATCCTGGAAGGCCGGCCGGCAGTAGTAAGCGCTAAGCCAATCGTTTCGGACACTGGCGACATAGAGCAGGAGCCTGGCCAAGAGCACATCCATGTCGCGTTTCGTTTTCTCGACGGCAGCTTCACAGATGTCACTGCAAAGGAATACCAACTCGATCACCTGCACTTCTCTTGGCAGCCGCCGGAGGATGGAGAGTATGCAGCGGCGGAACTGCACTCCCGCAACGGAAACGTCATCGGCTACTTCCTCTGGACGCCATTTCAACCTGGTAGAAGCGTCTTCTATGCGACTCTTCCCTCAACAGGCATCGCAATCGTAGGCGTCTTCGTCTCTCTTGGCGTTTTTAGCTTAGTTCTGCAGCGCCGTTCCGTTCGTCTGGAAGCAAGCCACGCACAGCTACGTCACCTTGCGCATCATGACCCTCTTACAGGCCTGCTCAACCGTGTCGGTTTCAGTGACGCTGCGATTGCCGAGCTTGACGCATCGAATCCGGACGAACCCTCCTCAATTCTGTTCATTGACCTCGATCGCTTCAAAGAGGTGAATGATACGTTCGGACATCCGGTCGGGGATGAGTTGATCACCGCAGTCGCCGTTAGACTGCGTCATGCTCTTCCTGGCGCCGTCATAGGCAGGATTGGTGGCGACGAGTTCACGGCACTTTTGCCCGGTGCCACCGGGGAACGGGCGGCCGGTGCTGCGGAGCAGGTGATCCGCGATCTCAGTGAACCTTTCGAACTTCAAGGTAATCGAGTGAAAATAGGCGCGAGCGTCGGGGTCGCAGTATGCGATGACGCCACGGAATTCCCGGAGGCAAGTCGAAAGGCAGATATTGCTCTTTATCATGCAAAAGCTGCGGGCCGTGGCCGCTTTGCAATCTTTGGTAAGCACATGGATGACCTGCTTCAGGGGCGTCGAAAGATGGAGCGAGAGCTTAGAGCCGCCATTGATAAGAAGGTGCAGATCGAGACTGTCTACCAGCCAGTTTACGCTGCCGACACGGGAGCTCTCAATGGTGTCGAAGCCCTGGCGAGGTGGCGGCATCCAAAGCAGGGAGTGATCTCACCAGATGTATTCGTTCCCTTGGCAGAAGAGCTTGGCATCATTAGTGAGCTCGGCCGCATCGTGCTTGAACAGGCGTGTGAGGCGCTTGGGCCTTACCAGGATCTCACGATTTCGATAAATGCATCACCTCTAGAGCTATCTTCAGACGCTTACCCCCTGCACGTTCTATCGACGCTGGCAAAATTTGGTGTCGATCCAGATAGGCTAGAGATTGAGATTACCGAGAGCCTTCAGCTTGAAGAAAAAAGCCAAGCTGCCGTGGCCATAGCTACCTTGAGGGCGGCGGGCGTAAGCTTTGCCCTCGACGATTTCGGCGCCGGATACTCGTCTTTCGGTCGTCTGCAGAACCTGCACGTCGACCGCATCAAGATTGATAAGTCCTTCATCGACGCCTTGAGCCCCGGGGACAGTTCGGCTGTCGTTCAGGCGATAATCTCTATGGCCCGCGCGAAAGGCCTTCAGACGACAGCCGAAGGTGTGGAGACCCTTGAGCAGAAAATGGTTCTTCAATCGCTTGGGTGCGACGCTCTTCAAGGGTTTCTCCTATCCAGGCCGATATCACGGGTTGAGCTTCACGCGATGTTAGATCGGCCGCGTGAACGTGAGTGCCTTTGATCAAGCTCCACCCGGTCCGACTCGGATGCTCCTTGATAGAAAGAAGGGGCGCCTCGGGTCGACTTTGGACGATCGGGGCAGGACGCGCATCCGCAGTACGGGCTGTCGGGGGTCAGAAACCAGGGCGTTTGGTTGCTAGATCACGTCCAGCGCATTGATCTCATTCGAAGCTTTGCATCCTGCCGGTGCTGGCCGATGCACCAGCTAGCTGTCAAGCCTCGCAGTCCAAGAGACCTTCTCGATAGTCCAACCATCCGGCCTTGCCGCATGATCGAGCTTGCTCTTGGAGGTGTTTATCGCGGCGTCGGACGATTGCAGCAGTTGATCGAAGTGTAGCCTGCTCCTGCCCCTCCCTTTTGATCAATCTGTGTTCAGCGATGCAAAGAGGGTTGGCACTTCCACGAGCCGTGGGGTAGCCGCCTCACCGTCGATCAGTTTGAATAATGCGTCCAACATGCCGGGAACGTCCTGACGGAGCATCACGATGTACTCGTTTAGGATGGGGACTATCGGGTCCCAGTCAAAGCATCCGATATGGGGAAGATGATCCCCGAAGTGGCGGCTTGTTTTGATCCACCGCATCACGCCCTCAAGCGGTATCGTAGAATTAACGAACATGGCAGCCGGAAGCTTCCCCCGTCGCGCGGCCAGTTCGCGCAAAGCAGCTTCTGCCTTGTCGGGAGCGTACCCTGTCGCCAGGATCATTGACGGGTCTACAGAGATACCTGCCTCTTGATGCGCTTCCGTGAAGCCTCGAATTCGTTCCGTCGTGTTATGATCAGAGCGGCCGCCCACGTAAAGCAGGGGTTCATTGGGAGCTCGCGTACTGGCTGAGGCAACAAGGATCCGCTTGGTCAGTGCGAAGGCTCCGCCAAAATTGTCGGAAATTACTGAAGGAGCCAGCTTTCCTGGGAGATCAAGGTTGAAGGATCGCACACGTGCTTTTGCGCAGAGCCTGGTGATGCGATCCGGATCAGTGGCGCCCGTAGCGACAAGGCAGTCCACTTGATGGGAGATCATGGCACGAGCAGCTTGCACCTCCAGTTCCGGATTACGCTGTGTGCAGGTGACGATAGGGAACAGGCCACGTTCGCGAGCTCTGGTTTCAAACTTCTCCACAATGGATCCGAAGTAGCGGTTGTCATACTTGGGCACAATCATCCCAATCAGGCGGGAGCTTTCACGGCGGAGGCCGCTTGCCTGCATGTTCAGTGAATAGCCGTTTTCGTCCGCAATGCGCGTGATGCGTTCTGCCAGCGCTGCGCTGATCCTACGCTTCTTCCAGGTGCCATTCAGGACTGAACTTACGGCGGTCGGCGAGGCTCCAGCGAGCTCTGCCACATCATAAATCGTCAGCCGTTTCCCGGATGCATTCTGCGACTTCGTCAAACTCTTTCTCCTGCGAGAGTTGCCAACTTGACAGGCCGAAATCACTTATGCAAGTCTGCTACATCGGTTGAGCAATGGAGCTCTATCGGTTGTGCAGTGATTATCGCGCTGGACGAGCTAAATGGGTTGTTTGCCTTGTTCTTCACAGCAGCCACTCCCGCGGGCTTACGTGGGGCTGTTCGTGGAGAAGTTGGAATCACCTTAGCCGCCGTCTAATCTCGAGGAGGAGAGAGAATATGAGAACCCATCTGTTATACGCTGCTGTCGGGCTGGCGGCCTTGATGACTGGAAGTGCAGCGACTGCTCAGACAAGCGGCACCGTGGCATTCCTGATGCCTGACCAGGGCTCTACCCGCTACGAAGAACATGATTATCCGGGCTTCAAGGCTGAGATGGCTAAGCTTTGCCCCGACTGCACGGTCATCTACCAAAACGCCAATGCCGATATGTCGCTGCAGCAACAGCAGTTCAACTCGGCGATCACGCAAGGTGCGAAGGTGATTGTCCTCGATCCGGTAGATTCATCTGCTGCTGCCGCTCTCGTGAGCCTTGCGCAGTCTCAGGACATCAAGGTGATCGCCTATGATAGACCAATCCCGGACACTCCCGCAGACTACTATGTGTCATTCGACAATGAGGGGCTCGGATATGAGATCGCGAAGTCACTAGTCGAGCATATGAAGGCTGAAGGCATTCCTGAAGGTTCTGGAGTCCTGCAAATCAATGGGTCGCCGACTGACGCGGCTGCAGGATTGATCCGTGATGGCATTCATCGTGGTCTGGAAGGTTCAGGTTTCAAGACGCTGGCGGAGTATGACACACCTGACTGGATGCCAAGCAAGGCGCAGGAATGGGCCGCTGGCCAGATCACGCGCTTTGGCGATGAGATCAAAGGTGTTGCTGCGGCCAATGATGGTACGGCAGGTGGGGCGATCGCGGCATTCAAGGCAGCTGGCGTTGATCCGGTTCCCCCTGTGACGGGCAATGATGCCGTCATTGCTGCCCTACAATTGATCATCTCGGGAGATCAGTACAACACGATCTCCAAGCCGTCGGAAATCGTGGCGGCAGCCGCTGCCAAGGTTGCCGTGCAGTTCCTCAACGGTGAAACGCCGGAGGCCAAGACCGAACTCTACAATACGCCGTCGGAGCTTTTTGTACCTGCCGTTGTCACAGCCGAGAACATCAAGGCGGAGATCTTTGACAAGGGCATCCAGACCCCTGAAGAGGTGTGCACGGGTGAGTACGCAGAGGGTTGCAAGGCCCTCGGTATAACGAAGTAAGAGTGCAACTCCCTGTCTGTGCCTTTAAGCGCCGACAGGTAGCATCCGGCTGGTACCTCCCTCCAGCCGGGTGCTGAATCCGTCCTCTGAACAGGTTGTTGAGGTCAATGATGACGCTTTCAAGTGGGTCACCTGTCGCTGGCGAGGTGATACTCAGCCTTACCGGAATTTCGAAAAAGTTCGGCGCTGTCTCTGCTTTGACGGAGATTGATCTTGAAGTGCGAGCCGGAGAGGTGGTTGCCCTTGTCGGCGACAACGGTGCCGGAAAATCCACCTTGGTGAAAGTACTTGCAGGTGTGCACCAGCCGACCTCTGGGTCGATCAAGTTCATGGGCCAAGAGGTTGTGCTGAGCAACCCGGCAACCGCTCTGAACCTGGGTATTGCGACCGTCTTCCAGGATCTTGCCCTTTGTGAGAATCTTGATGTGGTGGCCAACCTGTTCCTCGGGCACGAACTCAACCCATATCGTCTGGATGAAGTGCAGATGGAAGTTCGGGCGTGGACCTTGCTGCAAGAACTGGCGGCCAGGATCCCCTCAGTCCGTGAGCCGATAGCATCTCTTTCGGGCGGACAGCGTCAGACAGTCGCCATTGCCAGATCTCTGCTTCTGGATCCGAAGATCATCATGCTCGACGAGCCGACGGCAGCACTTGGTGTAGCTCAGACTGCGGAGGTGCTGAACCTGATTGAGCGGGTACGTGAGCGTGGCCTTGGCGTCATTATGATTAGCCATAACATGGAAGACGTACGGGCCGTCGCGGACCGGATCGTTGTGCTGCGTCTGGGGCGCAACAATGGCGTCTTTGACCCAGAGTCCAGCAATCAGGAGCTCGTGGCGGCAATCACAGGTGCAACCGAAAATGCAGTGTCGCGCCGAAATCAACGCAAGTCGCTGGAAGTCGAAGGGCCGCGGGCATGAGCAAGACATTGAACAAGCCCTTGGATCGTGCAGACGAACGGGTCAGTCATGATGATAGCATCATGGGCACAGTCTCGGCCTTCGTAGACCGTGTACGCTCTGGCGACTTGGGAATGTTGCCTGTTGCGGTTGGACTGGTGGTGATTTCTGCGGTTTTTACGAGCCTCAATCCGCTGTTTCTCGCGCCCAACAACCTGGTCAATCTCCTGTTCGATTGCGCCACGGTTGGCGTCATCTCGCTTGGGATCGTCTGCGTCTTGATGCTCGGTGAGATTGACCTTTCCGTCGGATCAATGAGTGGATTGGCATCCGCGCTACTTGGCGTCTTCTGGGTAAACATGGGGGTGCCCATCCCGCTCGCGATCCTGATCGCCGTTGCAGCGGGCGCGTTGGTGGGTGCCATTTACGCATCGCTGTTCAATTGGATTGGGATGCCGAGCTTCATTTCCACTTTGGCGGGCCTATTGGCGCTTTTAGGCTGTCAGCTTTACCTGCTCGGCAATACGGGTTCGATCAACCTGCCATATGCGTCACCGCTGGTTAAGTTCGGCCAACTTTGGATCATGCCTGACTGGTTTTCTCATGCAGTCGCAGTTCTTCCAGGTCTCATCTTCCTTTATGCAGGTTTGCGGGTCGCCAAGGAGCGCAAGGAAGTAGGGCTGACGGCGCAGCCGATGGGCATCCTTCTTGCAAAAGTCATTGCCTTGACTGCCACTCTGGAGTTCGCAGTCTGGTATCTGAACCTTGGGCGAGGCGTGCCATGGATGTTTGGCTTGTTCGCGCTTCTGGTTGTTGTGATGAACTACGCTTTGACCCGCACGAAATGGGGCCGCTCGATGTTCGCGGTAGGCGGAAACCGCGAAGCGGCCAGGCGCGCCGGGATCAACATCAAGCGCATCTACCTTTCTGCCTTCGTGCTGTGTTCGAGCCTTGCCGCCCTCGGTGGTATCTTGTCCGCATCTCGCCTGGCGTCTTCAAGCCAGCAGGCCGGCACGGGAGATGTCAATCTTAACGCGATTGCTGCTGCGGTTATTGGCGGAACGAGCCTATTCGGGGGACGAGGAAGCGCCTACTCAGCCCTGCTAGGGGTGATTGTGATCCAGGCAATATCCAATGGTCTGACGCTCCTAAACCTGCCTTCCAGTCTACGTTACATGATCACTGGTGGGGTCCTCGCCATAGCCGTCATCGTGGATTCTCTTGCGCGGCGTTCGCGAGCAAGTCACGGGCGCGGTTGACGCATATTCTGGAGATAAAGAAAAATGACTGAAGAGATGAAGGGCAAGGTTGTTGCCATTACGGGAGCAGCCTCGGGAATTGGGTTGCAAACTGCTCGCACGCTGGTGGCTGCGGGAGCAACCGTGGTTTTGATTGACAGAGCCGAGGAGAGGCTGAACCAGCTTTGCAATGAGATGGGGCCGACGGCGCTGCCGCTTGTGGTCGATCTTCTAGATGGTGTGCACGTTTCGGCCATTCTTCCACGAATTCTCGAGATCGCCGGTGGTCTCGACGTCTTCTACGCCAATGCCGGATCCTACATCGGCGGGCCGGTTGCAGAAGGCGATCCCGATGCCTGGGACAAGATGTTGAACCTCAACATAAACGCAGCATTCCGTTCCGTTCATGCGGTTCTTCCGCATATGATTGCCCAAAAGTCAGGGGACATTGTGTTCACCTCGTCCGTAGCAGGCGTCATCCCGGTCGTTTGGGAGCCGATCTATACGGCCTCCAAGTTCGCGGTTCAGGCCTTCGTCCATTCTACGCGCCGCCAAGTCGCTCCACACGGAATCAGGGTCTGTGCAGTTCTGCCCGGCCCGGTGGTCACCGCTCTTCTCGACGACTGGCCCAAAGCGAAAATGGAAGAGGCGCTGGCAAATGGCAGCCTCATGCAGCCACAGGAGGTAGCGGATGCTGTCCTCTTCATGCTGACACGCAAGCGCACCGTAACTGTTCGCGATCTGGTCATCATGCCAACGAGCTTGGACCTGTAGGTGTGAGGCAGACGGTGGTTAGTTCAGAACGCGGTGAACAAGTAATCCTTGGGGTCGACGTTGGCACTGGGAGTGCGCGGGCGGCATTGTTCGACCTCTCCGGCAAGATGCTTGCTGCTGCCAAGCAGGACATCACGCTGTGGCGGGGGCCGGGAGCGCTCGCTGAGCAATCATCTGCCGATATTTGGGCTGCCGTTTGCTGTACTGTCCGTGCTGCATTAGCCGAAGCCAAGGTTGATCCCGAACGGGTGGCTGGCATCGGCTTCGATGCCACCTGTTCACTTGTGGTGTTAGGAGAGGGAGGGAGTTCTCTTCCTGTCGGCCCGTCCGAAGACCCTTCTCGAAACATCATCGTTTGGATGGACCATCGCGCGATCGAACAGGCCGAACGCATCAACGCAACGGGTCACGACGTTCTAAAATACGTAGGTGGTCGTATATCTCCAGAAATGGAGACGCCGAAGCTCCTCTGGCTGAAGGAAGAGCGGCCGGAGGTGTTCAACCGGGCGTGGCAGTTCTTCGATCTCGCTGATTTTCTAACTTGGAAGTCAACGGGCGACCTGTCCCGCTCAACCTGTACGGTCACCTGCAAATGGACTTACCTGGCTCATGACCGCCGGTGGGATCCGACCTATTTCCGGCAGATCGGGCTTGGCGAACTTGCTGATGAGAACTTCGTCAGGATCGGCACGAAGATTGTGGATCCTGGAACACCCGTGGGCCAAGGGCTTACGGTAGCAGCGGCAGCCGACTTAGGTCTGGTTCCCGGCACTCCGGTTGCAGCTGGGATGATAGATGCGCATGCGGGCGGTATCGGCACCGTGGGCATTGAAGGCAATCCCGCCACCCATATGGGGTACGTGTTCGGAACATCCTCCTGCACCATGACCTCAACGATCAATCCGGTTTTCGTCCCGGGTGTTTGGGGGCCGTATTTTTCCGCAATGGTTCCTGGGATGTGGCTGAATGAAGGGGGACAGTCGGCGGCGGGAGCCGCGATCGATCACCTCGTTACCTGTCATCCTGCAAGCCAACAGGCGTGGGAGGTGGCACAGGAACGCGGAATATCGATCGTGCAGCTTCTAACGGAGAAGCTGACTGAAAACGTGACTTCATTCAGTGGACTCGTGCAACGGGTTGAAGGCCTTCATGTTGTACCGGAATTCCTAGGCAACCGAGCGCCTAATGCTGACCCGCATGCCCGCGCTGTCATCTCTGGGTTGGGCATCGAGCGAGATCTTGAGAGCCTCGCATCACTGTACCTAGCTGGCATCTATGGCATCGGGTACGGACTACGACAGATCATCGATAGCCAGTCGGATGCGGGTGCGCCCGTGGAGAAGGTTGTGATATCGGGTGGCGCAGGGCAATCTGAGCTCATCCGCCAGCTTCTAGCTGATGCAATAGGCAAGCCTGTGCTTGCCTCCGATGCAGAGGAGCCTGTGCTTCTAGGGGCTGCATTGCTGGGTGCGGTTGCGGGAGGAGCTTTTCCTGACGTGCACGCCGCAATGGCGAAAACGAGTCGCGTGGGAAAGGTCTACGCCCCTGCAGGCGATGAGGTCAAAGCTTTACACGAACGGCGCTACGACGCGTTTTTACGTCTGCAGAGGCTGGCGAAGGAAATCCGCTGAGGCGGCTCTTGAGCTGACGCCGTGGTGGTAGCAGGCGCTCGCCCATAGGCGCTCCATTCATCATATAGAGGAGAAGGGAATGAAAAACCGGTTAGGGCTGCACGCAAATGTCTGGGTCGCGGGTTGGAGCGAAGAAGAAGCAATCCGTGCGATCGACAAGACCGCCGAAGCAGGGTTCGATCTCATTGAGATTTCAGCGATGGCCCCCCACCTGATGAATGTTGATCTTACGCGTCAGCGGTTGGAGAAGGCAGGTATCGGCGTCACGATGTCGCTAGGGCTCGAGGCCGAGAAGGACATCTCCTCGGCAGATCCAGAACGTGTTCGGGCAGGAGAAGCACATCTACTGGATGTTGTATCGATGGCGCGTGATCTTGGCGCGACGCATGTTTGCGGCATCCTCTACTCGGCTTTCCAAAAATACTCCGAGCCAGCAACATCCGCCGGCGTTGCCACTTCGATTGAGGTGATGGCCCGTGTCGCCGAAAAAGCGGCAGCCAGCGGGATCACGCTGGGCATGGAGGTCGTCAATCGATACGAAAGCAATATGATCAACACCGCGGCTCAGGCTGTAGAATACTGTCGTCGGGTAGGAGCGGCAAACGTTAAGGTTCATCTTGACGTTTACCACATGAACATCGAAGAGGCCGACGCGGTGGCGGCGATCCATGCGACTGGCGACTATCTGGGGTATTTCCACACTGGCGAAAGCCATCGCGGCTACATGGGAACGGGATCAATAGATCTGAAGTCCATATTTCAGGCGCTGGCTCGGATCGGTTACAATGGACCTATCACCTATGAGTCCTTTTCGTCGCGCGTGGTCGGGCAGCCCTTGACGGGCATCCTCGGCATTTGGCGTGAGACATGGGAGGATGGGGACGATCTTGTGCGGCACGCTATGATGTACACACGATCGCAGATGATTGCCGCTCAAAATGCGGTCTCGCGTGTCGCAAAACTAGCTTGACCGAACGGTCGTGGTCCGGGGCCCACTCCACGGAGTAACGTTGACACCGGGTAACTGTCGTTGCTCCTAATGGACCCTTGCCCGAAGCCGTGTGTATCCTGCTCGTCGGTCCGGCGGCGGGTTGGAGAACAATGCAATGGGCAGGGCGATGGCAAAACCATTGCCGCTGCTGTCTCGGGAGGAGGAGGAAGAAATATCTCGGGAGGGGCAATGGCTCCCCATTTGAGCCACGTTGCGTCTCATCGCCTCCTTCGAAGACGACCTCTTCCTCGTCCACAATTACGGCCAAGGTGCCATTGAGACATAGACGAACTCTTCCGCATGCTGGTGCGGCTCCGACGAAAGCTCTCCGGAAACATGGCCTTGAAGGGGTCGGGGCGGCGATCCGCTCCCGAACACATATGAGGCGGATAGAGTACCGTATCAACGGAACCAAACAGACTTCCGGCCATTCTCTGTGCTGCTCCAGAATCCCGCTCAAGCCTTGCCGATCACCGTCCTAGAACCCAATGACAGAAGACAGCAGCAAAGTTAATGCACGCGCGGCCGGAACTCGGCTTGTTGATGCTCATGCATCTGAGGACCCATTTGCTGCGGCCTTCAAGGCAACGCGCATGCCGATGATTATAACCGATCCGCGACAGCCGGATAACCCAATCATCTTCTGCAACAAGGCATTTAATGATTTGACCGGGTTCAGCAATGACGAACTGATCGGGAAGAATTGTCGCATCCTCCAAGGGCCGCAGACAAGCCCCGAGACGATTAGCAGAATCCGCAACGCGATATCGAGCGAAGAGAACATCTCCGTCGATATTCTCAATTACAGGAAGGACGGATCCGAATTCTGGAATGCTTTGTTCGTTAGTCCAGTTCGCGATGAGAATGGTGAGGTCATCTACTTCTTCGCCTCGCAGCTCGATTTTACCAACATCAAGAGCAGAGAGGCCGAACTGGCTCAAGCCCGTCACTTGGCAGAAGAAGAAGTGGCTATTCGCACGAGAGACCTCCAGCAGGCGCTACAGGCGAAGACCGTTCTGGTGCATGAAGTCGATCACCGGGTCAAAAATAACCTGCTGACGATTGCTTCGATCGTGAAGCTGCAAAGCCGTATGACAAACGACGTTACCGCGAAAAAGACGTTGATGTCTGTTTTGAATAGGGTTGAGGCGCTCAGCACTGTACAGCGAAAGTTGTTCACCGCGGATGATGTTGGCCGCTTCAACGTGTCGGACTTCGCCCGGGAGTTGGTGCATGACCTGGTCAGTTCCCTGCGTCGTGATGACATCGTCATCACCACTGATCTTAGTCCCGTTTGGGTTCCGGCCTCCAAGGCTTCTTCGTTGGCGTTGGTGGTTAACGAACTGGTGGGCGATGCCATACGTCGCGGTCTCAGTGATGGAGGTGGGGAAATTCACCTGGAGATCAGGAGGCTGAATGGTCACTTCCTGATCCGTGTCTGCGACACCGTCACGCCAGTCCCGCCTAACGAAGAAGACGATGCCTTCGCAAAGGTGTTGCTGGAAACGAGCGCCCGCCAGCTCGGAGCTAAGATCGATCGGCAGGCTGACGGCCACCGGACGGATGTACATGTCACACTTATGGTCGACGAGCCGCAGGAGTAAACCTTGAAAGTACTTATCGTTGAAGACGAAGCGCTTCTGGCAATGGAGCTTGAGTACGAGGTCGAGGCAGCAGGGCATGAGGTTGTAGCACAAGCGGCATCATTAGGAGCCGCCATCAATGCTGTCGAAAAAACCAGAGTGGATTTGGCGCTCGTCGATATCCAGCTCCTCGATGGCCCAACGGGCGTTGATGTGGGGCGTCATCTATTCGCAAGTGGCATCCCCTACGCATTTGTCTCCGGCAACCTCAAGCGGATCCCAGAGGATTTCGCCGGAGCAATTGGGGCGATCGAAAAGCCGTATACGAGCAATGGTATACAAAACGCGCTGCGGTTCCTGAGCGACTACATTAATGGAGACAAGGCAGCTTTGCCGCCGCCCAGTCTGGCGTTGGTTCGGAAGGATCATCCCACATCCACCACTCCCTGCAGGGAACGCAGCCAAGCCGGTTAGCATGACCGATACATGCTCTCGCATGCACAGTTTTGATAGGAGCACCAATGAGCGGCGATCGCTGTCAGCGCCTGCATTATGGGAGATCGAGAGGGAGCTGCTGTACGGGTGAAATCGTCGAAGGCGCTCTGTGCGGTCGGATCAGCCAGTCAACGAAGAGAATGCCATTTCGATGTCGTATATCAAACCAGTTGGCGCATAATCTACAAGAACACCTCCCCTTAGCTCAGATGTAACGACGGTCTGAAGGAGCCGAGACCCGAAGCCCTTGTGTGATGGCATCACGACCGGAGGGCCGCCTCGCTCCTCCCATCGTAGCTTCAGCGCAGTTTGATCTGGATCAGTGGATTCAATGGTCCTCCAGCTAATCCGGACACGACCGGCTTCAGACGACAAAGCACCATATTTGGCAGCATTGGTTCCCAGTTCATGAAGAACCAGAGACAGTGATAGTACCGCTCGGGCATTTACTAGGACGTCGTCCCCTGCCACCTCGAACATGCTCTCTGGATACGGGGAGAGCGCTTCTCGAACGATGTCTTGCAAGCTTGCACTTTTCCAGTTCGACTCCGTTAGGAGATCGTGCGCCTTGGCCAGGGATTGGAGGCGGGACAAAAGAGAAGCTGCGGGACTGTCTGGACCAGCAGGGCCTAATGTCTGGCGAACGATGGCATTAACCGTCGCAAGAACATTCTTGACGCGGTGCGTGAGCTCCCCCACCAGAAGGTTCTGCTGCCGCTCGGCTTCCTTGCGCTCGCTAATATCTCGCGCAATCTTCGATGCTCCTACTATTCCTCCATTTTCGTCGTAGATCGGCGAGACCCGAAGTGAAACATGCACCTCCGTTCCGTCTTTATGAAGCCGCCTTGTCTCGTGAGGCTGTACATGATCGCCGGTTTTGATGCGCTCGATGATGACATGTTCTTCATCGCCGATATCTGGTGGCAATATCATGGTGGCCGGACGTCCTATGGCCTCTTCTGCGGGGTAGCCGTAGAGTTTCTCGGCACCTCGGTTCCAGCTTTGGATGTTCATGCCAAGGTCGATGCTAATGATAGCATCATCGGAAGAGGCGATTATAGCCGCCAGACGACGAACCTCATCTTGGGCACGCTTCCGCTCCGTTACATCGGTCGTGAACGTTACAGCTTGGATGATGTCACCTGAGCTGTTCTTGATGGCGGAGACAGAATTGGAAACCCACACAATCACGCCGTCACTGCGGATGTATCTCTTCTCGATCTCAAAACCTGCGCCGCCTTCAAGCATCGCACGGAACTGTTGAAGGTTGCGGGGGAGATCGTCTGGATGTGTGACATCCTGCATGCGCATCTGAAGGAGTGCTGACTGCGAGTATCCTACGATCTCCGAGTACTTGCGATTGACTGTAATGAAGCGGCCGCTGAGGTCAGTTAGAGCTATGCCACCAATGGTCTGATGAAAAATAGCTTCGAATCTTGCGCTACTGTCTGTCACGGAAGTCTCCGTTGGACACTGACCAACCATCGGCGGCTCCTGATCCCTCTAAGCTCACTCTACTTCGCCCAAGGGAAGAAGGAGGTCAATGGGATGTGCTGCCGAATCTGAATGCTGTAGCAATCGGGATGAACGCCACCGGCAGCGCAGGTGGTCTACGTGAGGGGAGGTCTCCGGTCTGTCACGTCTGCTATTGAGGGATCCTGTTGAAAAAAACCTGCGTCATCGGTGCTGGGTAGCCATGTCGCTTGAAAAGCAACTCGGGTCGGAAGGCATGAGGCAGCCGATGTCTTTTCCGCCGCGCAGCGATCGACATCGAGCCTGTGACGGATGAGCAGGGTCATCTGGCCCGACAGGCATTCTTCGATTTCGGGAGGGGAGGCATAGAGCCCCACTGAGTTTCGGCGGCTATTTTGCTTACGCTCTCGCGAGTGATTTCGACGAGCCGTTGCTGTTCAGCGCAACGAGAAAGGCGGCTTTCGCCGCCTTTCGAATATGGTCATCGTGTAATCGCGTTGCCTCAGAACTCTTCCCAGCTGTCGTTGCTGACCGCGACCGCTGCCGATCCCTTGGCGGAGAAGGCGTTGGCGATCTTGCCCATCATGCTGCGGGCCGGCGAGGCGACCGGAGCGGATCTGGGGCCCGCCTTGGCGACCTGTGTCGATGCCCGCTGCGGTGCCGGCTGGTAGGCGGCCGGGCCGCCGAGTTGGAACTGGCCGATCAGGCCCCGCAAGCGGCTTGCCTCGTTGGCGAGCGTCGCGCCGGCCGCATTGGCTTCCTCGACCATGGCGGCGTTCTGCTGGGTCACCTGGTCCATCTGGTTGACGGCGGTGTTGACCTCCGACAAGCCGACCGACTGTTCGCGGGCGGACGTGGCGATCGCGTCCATGTGCTGGTTGATGGTGACGATATAGCTCTCGATCGTCTTCAACGCCTCGCCGGTATCGCTGACCAGCTTCACGCCGTTGCCGACCTCGGCGGAGGAGTTGCGGATCAGGTCCTTGATCTCCTTGGCCGCCGTGGCCGACCGCTGTGCGAGTTCGCGCACCTCCTGGGCGACGACAGCAAAGCCCTTGCCGGCTTCCCCGGCACGCGCCGCCTCGACGCCGGCGTTCAGTGCCAGCAGGTTGGTCTGGAAGGCGATGTCGTCGATCACGCCGATGATGTTGGAGATCTGGCTGGATGACTGCTCGATCTTGCCCATGGCATCGACGGCATTGGCGACGACGGCGCCGGAATGGCGGGCGCTCTCGTTGGCCTGGATCGCCACCGTACGGGCCTCTTCGGCACGCTTGGAGGAGTTGGCGACATTGGTGGTGATCTGGTCCAGTGCTGCGGCAGTCTCTTCCAGCGAAGCGGCCTGCTGCTCGGTGCGCTTCGACAGGTCCTCCGCACTCTGGCTGATCTCGCGCGAGCCGCTGTCGATGGAGCTGGTGGATTCGGCGACGGAGGCCATCGTGTCCTTGAGCTGGACGACGGCCCGGTTGAAGTCTTCGCGCAGGCTCTCGAACTCCTCGGCGAAGGACTGGTTGAGCTGGACGGCGAGATTGCCGGCGGCAAGCTGCTTCAGGCCGTCAGCAAGTCCGGTGGTCGCCTGCGCCATGGCCTCGGCGCGGATGCGCTCCTGCTCGGCCGTCCGGCGGCGCTGCTCCTCCGACTGG
>NZ_CABFWF030000011.1:1894-2332 GCF_902153245.2 Pseudorhizobium endolithicum | reverse complement strand
TGCTGGGTCACCTGGTCCATCTGGTTGACGGCGGTGTTGACCTCCGACAAGCCGACCGACTGTTCGCGGGCGGACGTGGCAATGGCGTCCATGTGCTGGTTGATGGTGACGATATAGCTCTCGATCGTCTTCAGGGCCTCGCCGGTGTCGCTGACCAGCTTCACGCCGTTGCCGACCTCGACGGAGGAGTTGCGGATCAGGTCCTTGATCTCCTTGGCCGCCGTGGCCGAGCGCTGTGCGAGTTCGCGCACCTCCTGGGCGACGACCGCAAAGCCCTTGCCGGCTTCCCCGGCACGCGCCGCCTCGACACCGGCGTTCAGTGCCAGCAGGTTGGTCTGGAAAGCGATGTCGTCGATCACGCCGATGATGTTGGAGATCTGGTTCGACGACTGCTCGATCTTGCCCATGGCATCGACGGCATTGGCGACGACGGCACCC
>NZ_CABFWF030000011.1:0-1649 GCF_902153245.2 Pseudorhizobium endolithicum | reverse complement strand
CGCAGGCTCTCGAACTCCTCGGCGAAGGACTGGTTGAGCTGGACGGCGAGATTGCCGGCGGCAAGCTGCTTCAGGCCGTCTGCCAGGCCACTCGTCGCCTGCGCCATGGCCTCGGCGCGGATGCGCTCCTGCTCGGCCGTCCGGCGGCGCAGCTCCTCCGACTGGCTGCGCTGGGCGTCCGCCTCCTGCTCGAGCTCGCGAGTGCGCACAGCATTGTCCTTAAAGACCTGGACGGCTCGCGCCATTGCTCCGACTTCGTCGGCGCGGTTCTCTCCTTCGATTGTGGCATCCAAGCCACCGCCCGCCAAGCGTGACATCGTTCCAGTGAGGCGGCCGATAACGCCGCCAAGCGATCGGGCGAAGAGGAAAAACCCGACAAGTGCGAGAATCGAGACGACCAAAGTGCCGATCACGGTAGCCCAAAGAGCAGACCGTGCGTCGTCCACAACGGAGGTGACATCCGAAGCAATTTCCAGAACGCCAATCTTGTCGCCGGAGAAGTTGTTGAAGGGCACCGTCCTGACCACGTATGTCCCATCCGGCCCTTCGACTTCCTGCTGCACAACCTCGCCAGCGAAGGCCGCTTTCAATGTCTCGTCCGCCAGGAACGCAGTCTCCGATGTGGAAGCCTGCTTCTCCAACTTGCCGTCGACCAGAATGTGGACAGCAATTTCACCGCCAATACGGTTCGCAAGCGGCTCGAAATACGCATTGGTCAGGCTCGTCCCGACATCGACCACGCCAACTGTCTGGCCATCGCGCACGACAGGGGCGGATGCAAACATGCTGACCGCGGTGCGTCCAGGCTCAGTGCCGGCAACAAGGTGCCCGGTTGACAAAGCTTCGACGACAGTCTTCCGACGTGACTTCATATCGTCGCCGAACTTGTCCGGCGTGTGGATCCGAGCGACAGCTTCACCTTCGGCGTTGATGAAGGTGATGAGTTGCAGGCCGCCCTCGCTGACAATGCGTGGCAACGATGCCGCATAGCGCGCAATGATGCTGTCTCGATCAGTGCGCTCAATCAGATCAGCCGTGTCGGGCTGTCCCGCCAGTGCCAGAGCGAGCGCCGAAGCGGCCTTCTTCTGCGCCGCCATATCTGTTTCGACAAGTGCCAGGTCGCTGTTGGTCTCCCGCGCAAGTGCCTCGTCGCTAGCCACGGACTGACGATACCAAGCGGTGCCTCCAATCGCCAGGCTCGTAAAAAGCACGGCAGCGAAACCGCAGGCGGTAATGGTCATCCAAAGTGGACGTTTGATATGTACTTCAGCCAAGGTGTAGTCCCCATCCTATGATAGGAGAAGACCTTGAAGCAAAATCGTTCGCTTCCAGTAAATTGTGCGAAGGAAGAATCAACTCGTCACTGTTGACTCTGCGTCCTTGCCGATCTGGTGACCCTGAATAGCTTGCTCTTGGACAGTAGCGTGACGGCATCGGCGAGCAGTTCCGGAGTCTCAAGACCGTCGTGGTGAAACGGATCGCGATCGGTATCGATATCGAGCGAACGCGGTAGCCGACCTATGCGTAGTTATCGCACAACCTCAAGGATTGCCCACCGAAGTTCGGTAGTTAGGGTCGAAACCCATTGATCATGTTGATTTGCTGCGGCAAATCGGATTCAAGGTTCCCAATCAATGGATTGGAGGCTT
>NZ_CABFWF030000010.1:441348-452093 GCF_902153245.2 Pseudorhizobium endolithicum | reverse complement strand
ATGCCCGAAAGAAAGCCGACGGCCGCACCCATCCCGAGAATGATGAAGATGTTGACCGAAAGCTCTGCGATCGGCAGGTAGACAGTCACGGCGGAACCCCGACAGGCGAATGAGCATCACGGCGCGGCGCGCGGGCGGGTTTTCTTCGCCCCCGCTGCGATGGAAGGGAAGTGTCTCACATGGCCGGTGAACAAGGCATGAAGATGTCGCTCTTCATGCGGGCGGCTGGCGGACCGAGACCTGCTTTGCCTCGCCGGCCGCCGCTCGACCGGCATGCGGCGCGGCTCAGCTGTTGCGCTTCAGCAGTTCCTTCACCAGGGCGTCGTTCACCTTTCCGGTCGGCTCTTGGCCGATCGAGGTCTGGAAGGTCTTGATCGCCTCGACCGTTTTGGGGCCCATCTTCCCGTCCGGCGTTCCGGCATCGAATCCGTTCTTGTTCAGGATTGCCTGGATGTTGAGGACGGCCCTTTCCATGTCGACCGAGGCGGTCGTCAGCGGCTTGCCCCCTGCCCATTCATCGGGGAGGCGCACCTCGTTGGCGTCCGAGTCCAGCGGCTGCGGCTTCCAGCTGTCGGCGGCAAGCTGGGCTGCCTGGACCTGATCCTTCCGCATCGCCTTGGCGACCTCGTCCCGTTTCGCCGCCGCGTCCTGATCGCCGCCCTTGGCGGCGATGGCGAACCATTTGTACGATTCCACGAGGTTCTGGGAGGCGCCGTTGCCGCGGGCATAGAGGATCGCGAGGTTGAACTGGCTGTCGGACACACCGAGATCGGCGGCCTTCCCGAACCACTCGACGGCCGAGGCATAATCGGGCTCGCCGTTTGCGCCGGACGCGTAGAGAACGGCAAGGTTGTGCATGGCGCTCGCATTGCCCGCCTCGGCCGCCTGCCGGTAATAGGTCATCGCCTTGTCGATGTCGCGGGTGATCCCGGTCCCCTTCTCGAAGAGGCTGGCGAGACGGTACTGGGCCGGTGCAAAGCCTCGGTCGGCGGCAAGCTTGTACCAGTTGGCAGCTTCGGAAAGGTCGCCCGTAACGCCCCGGCCGTCCGTATAGCGGGCACCGATTTCGAAGAGGGCGATGGCGTCGCCGGCTTCGGCCGCTTCCGCGAGCGATTTTGGTCCGATCGAAGCCGGCACGACGATCCGGGGGGCGAGCTCCGCTGCGGGAGGCGCTTCGGCCGTCTCGGTGGGTGTGTCCGTTGTGGCTGCAGCCTGTGCATCTGCGGCTTGCATGGCGATCGGCGATTCCTCCGCCGTCGTCGTCTCCTCCGAAGACTCCGGCGTCCCCTTGTCCAGGGCCGCCTCCGACGCCGTCACGAGCTCTTCGACCGGCGCTGCAGCAGCTGCCTCGGGTTGCGCCGTGGCCGCGCTTTCCGGCGCGGCATCGGCGTCCGCGTTCTCCGCAGGCTGCACGTCGGCCGGCGGCGCTTCGATGGTGGCGGGCGGCGCCTGTTCGCCCACGGTCAGTGTCCTGACGAGCGGCATGGTCATGAGGACGAGAAGAACCGCTCCGGCCGCCATCATGATGGGCCGGCGGTATCGTGCCAGCGCGGTTCCGGCCGACGATTTGTCACTGCCCGGCTTTGCGGGGAACGTCTTCTTCCTCGTCCCGCCGCTCATCGCCGCCGGATCCGTTTCCATCGCGGCCGCCTTGGCGGCGCGTCGAGCCGCTGCAATATAGTCCGTCCGGTCGGTTTCCCCCGGCTGCTTCCGGTCTGAATTCGCCTTGGCCTGGCTTGCCCGGACCCGCTCCAGGATCTTGCGCACATCCGGCGTCCCCGAACCGGGCTCCAGCGGCTCGTTTTCCTGCTCGGCCGGCAGTATGTCTACGGGATCGAGCGAAGGCGCTGGATCCACGACGATCCGCCCGCTTTTCGCCGCCACCGGCTTCTGCCCCGGCATCAGGCGCTTGGTGATCTGGCCGAGTATGCTCCTGCCGGAACCGCTCCGGTCGCCGACGGTCGTGCCGGACATCGGAATGTCGGGCGCGACCGCCGTGTCTTCCGCTGTCTGCTCCTGAGCGGCTTTGGGATTCTCACGGTCGGCCGTCGGCTCGGCCGGCATCGGCTGCGCTGCGGGAGCCGCCGCCGTGCCGCTCGCCAGCAACTGCATGAGGTCCTGATGGGGGCTGCCGGCCGCGCTCCGTTCCGCAGGCTCGCTGCCGACGGGGAAGGAGGTTGCTGCGGAACGGGAATGGTTGGCCGTACCTGCCGTCTCCGCGAGTCCCATCATGGGTGGCCTGATGCGGTCTTCCATGGCGTCGAGCCGGTCGGCGATCTGGACGAGCGTGCTGTGGAGCGCATTGAGCGTGTGCTGCGAGCGTTCCTCGCTGCTGCGCGTCAGTTCCTCCAGGTGGCGAAGGTCTTCGGCGAGAGCGGTTACGGCGGCCATGTCCATGGCAGATCCGCCGCCTTGCCCATGCCGGGAGAAGCTTTCCACCACCGCCTCGGCCGCCTGGCGGGCGGCCTCCAGGATGTATTCGTCGTTAGTGGCGAGGTGGTCCTCGAGCGCGGCCATCCGGTGACCGATATCCTCCGGCAGTGCCGGACGATAGGGCCCCGCATCGCTCATGAGCGAAGACAGGTGGGCGATCTGCGCTTCCAGGTTCTGCAGCGCGGCACTATCGTGGACCGGGGAGCGTGCCGTCTCGTCCAGTCTCGCGGCGATCCCGCTCAGCCTGTCTTCGATCCGCTCGAAAGCGGCGGGATCGGTGGCTGGCTGGGAATGTATCCGGAGATATTCGATTTCTTCGATCCGGCGTGCCAGGCGGTCGAGTCGTTCTATCAGGTCCTGGCTGGCACCGCCCTCCAACCGGTCGATCTTTTCGGAAATCTCCGCAAGGAAGTCGGTCAGGTCGAGTTCCTGCGGCCGGGGTGTGCTTTCCAGCATGGCCGAGAGGTGTTCGATCCGTTCCTCCAGGCGCAGGACGATCTGGTCGTCCGCCAGCTGGCCCACCCGCTCGGAAAGATCCTCGATGCGATCGGAGAGCAGGCGGGTGGCATCCGGTCCGGCCCCGACGGCCATGGCGTCGATCTGCTGGGCGAGCGAACCGATCCGGTTCTCCAGCCGTTCCAGCGCGGCCTGGTCCATCGCAGGCGCCGGTCCGCCGCGACCGCTGGCCGCGATCGCGCGGCTGATCTCGTCCAGCCGGTCGTCGAGGAGCGCGAACTGGTCCTTGAACGCTATGTCGTTGGGCTGGATGTGCGAGCCCAGCTGTTCTACAGCCGTGGCGACCGTCAGCAGCTTCTGCTCGAGTGCCCGGATCGCAGGGCTGTCGCGCACGGCGCCGAGCTGGTTCTTGATATCGTCGATCCGGTAGGCCAATCCGACCAGTTCTTCCCGCAGCTCGTTCGTGTTGAGGTCGAGGAGGCGCTCTTCAAGGCCGTCCCAGCGCATGTCGAGGCGCCGGACCGTTTCCTCCCGTGCCAGCCCGTCGACGACTGCACGCAGCTGCTCATATTCCGCCCGCAATGCGTCGGCCGCGGGACCGGCCCGATGGCCGACCGCCTCGATGCCATCCGCAAGACGTTGAAGCTCCGCCCGCATCTCATCGCTCGGATGAGGGCTCCCGGCGGCCGGGCGCCTGCTGCCGATTCTCGGGCTAAGCGTGCTCTCATGGCGGGCGGCCCCGTCATCGATGTCGCGCTTGATGTCGGTACGCGAACCTGCCGCCGCCTCTGGCCGATCATGCAGGGAAAGATTTGCGGTGGATGCGGCCCGCATGGTTGCCGATCCGGCTGCAGGGTGCGGCCGGCGCGGCTCCAACGGCGGGCGGGCGCTCCGGGAAACGGGCTCCGGCGGCGTCCGGCCGGTGCTGGTTTCGCGGGCATGGGCAAGGCTTTTCTGGCGGTCGCGGATTTCCTGCAGCGGGTCCCGGGAGATCGGTGCCGGTACCGCAGGGGCGGCGTCCACGGCCCGCGCCGGACGGTCCGGCCGATGCTCGCCGCGTGACTGCATCAGCCCTTCCAGCCGCGCCTCCAGCCCTTCTATCGTCCGGTTGAGCGCGTCGAGGGACGATCTGTCGCCGTGGCGGGGATATGTCGATCGTGAACCGTTCATCTCGCTGCTCGTTCCAAGGTTCAGGCGTGGCGGCCGTTCCGGTCTCGGCCGCTGCTTCCGGTCGGGTGGGCGAGGCTGGCGCCGACGCTGGAAAGGTCGTCCGCTCGGCCCGGTGATGCACCAGCGGAGCAGGTCTTGCCCCTGCCAACTATTTCCCCGAACGTGGTAAACAACCCGTTAAGCCGGATGGGAAATTTAACCTTTGTGCTACGTTTCCCATGGTGTGCCTGAAGTCGGAAATCGGCCTCAGCCCGAGGCCGCAAAAATTTCCGCACCGTCTGTTTGACGTTTACGCAAACGTCAATTATTCATGGCAGGCGAAATGGCGGACGTTCTGCGTCCGTGCGAGGTTTATGGAGGAAGCTCGACCATGCCTGTCTACAAGGCTCCGGTAAACGATACCCTTTTCGTACTGAACGATGTTCTCGGCCTGGAGCGATACGGCAATCTGCCGGGCTTCGCCGATGCCTCTCCAGACATGGTCGAGGCCATCCTGGGTGAAGCTGCCAAGGTTGCGGAGGAAGCACTCTTCCCGCTCAACCTGTCGGGAGACCAGGAAGGCTGCACGCGCCACGACGATGGCACCGTCACGGTGCCGAAGGGTTTCAAGGAAGCCTATGACCAGTATTGTCGGGGCGGCTGGATCGGTCTCGCGGTGCCGGAAGAGTTTGGCGGTCAGGGCCTGCCCTATACGCTGCACGCCGCCGTCGGCGAGTATATGTCCTCCGCCAACATGTCGCTGATGATGTATCCGGGCCTGACCCAGGGCGCGATCGCCGCGATCCTCGTCCACGGTTCCGACGAGCAGAAGCAGACCTACCTGCCGAAGATGGTCGAAGGCACCTGGTCCGGCACCATGAACCTCACGGAACCGCATTGCGGCACCGACCTCGGCCTCCTGCGCACCAAGGCCGTTCCGAACGGCGACGGCACCTACAGGATCTCCGGCCAGAAGATCTTCATCTCCGCCGGCGAACACGGCATGACCGACAACATCATCCATCTGGTGCTCGCCCGCATCGAGGGTGCGCCGGAAGGCACGAAGGGCATCTCGCTCTTCATCGTGCCGAAGTTTATCGTCAAGGAAGACGGTTCGCTCGGAGACCGCAACTCCGTCACCTGCGGCGCCATCGAGCACAAGATGGGCATCCACGGCAACTCCACCTGCGTCATGAACTATGACGAGGCGACCGGCTACCTGATCGGTGCCGAGAACAAGGGCCTGGCGGCCATGTTCGTGATGATGAACGAGGCCCGTCTCGGCGTCGGCCTGCAGGGCCTCTCGATCGCCGAAACGGCCTATCAGAACGCCGTCGCCTATGCCCGCGAACGTATCCAGGGCCGGTCGCTTTCCGGGCTCAAGGCGCCGGAAAAGAAGGCCGACCCGATCATCGTCCATCCGGATATCCGCCGCACGCTGATGACCATCAAGGCCTTCAACGAAGCCGGTCGCGCCTTCATGCTGTGGACGGCGCTGAAGTCCGATATCGCTCACCGTTCGGAAGACGCCGCAGAGCGCCGGAACGCCGACGACCTGCTCGGCCTCGCCACCCCGATCCTCAAGGGTGTCTTGACCGACAAGGGCTTCGACCACGCGGTCATGGCCCAGCAGGTCTATGGCGGCCACGGCTACATCGAAGAATGGGGCATGAGCCAGTATGTCCGCGATGCCCGCATCGCGATGATCTACGAGGGCGCGAACGGCATCCAGGCGCTTGATCTCGTCGGCCGCAAGCTGGCGCTCAATGGCGGCCGCGCCGTAATGGCCATGTTCAAGGAAATCGGCGATTTCTGCGAGGAAAACCGCGCCGATGAGGCAATGGCGCCGTTCACCAAGGCGCTCAAGAAGGGCTTGAACGACCTGCAGGCTTCCACCATGTGGTTCATGCAGAACGCCATGGCCAAGCCCGACAATGCCGGCGCCGGCTCGACCGACTACATGCACCTCTTCGGCCTCGTCACCCTCGGCTACATGTGGGCGAAGATGGCAAAGGCCGCCCAGGCCGGCATTGCTGCGGGCGATCCTCGCGAGGACTACCTGAAGAACAAGCTCGTGACGGCGAAATTCTACATGGAGCGCATCATGCCCGAAACGGCCCTGCGCAAGGTCCGCATCGAAACCGGCGCCGACACGATGATGGAACTGGCTGCGGAAGCATTCTGACAGAAATGCGAGCCCCCTCACTTGCAATTTCTGACACTTAGCTGCGCTAAGATGTCGAAATTGCTTTCTCTCCCACAAGGGGAGAGATGCCGGGGAGGCGAATTCGGCACCCAACCCTCTCCCCGTGTGGGAGAGGTTACAAAATCAAGATCTTAGCTTCAGCTAAGTCTTAGATTTTGTTGGTGAGGGGTCGTGAGTTTAGATCGGCGAGTGCTTTGCAGCTTGCCACCCAGGGAGATGACACCATGACCGAAGTCTTCATTTACGACCATGTCCGCACGCCGCGCGGCCGCGGCAAGAAGGATGGATCGCTGCACGAAGTGCCCTCCGTCCGGCTTGCGGCGAAGACGCTGGAAGCGATCCGCGACAGGAACGGCCTCGACACGTCCACTGTCGACGACATCATCATGGGCTGCGTCGATCCGGTCATGGATGCCGGCGCCGTCATCCCGAAGGCTGCCGCCTTCGAGGCCGGCTACTCCTTCGCCGCCCCCGGCATGCAGATCTCCCGCTTCTGCGCGTCGGGCCTCGATGCCGTCAACTTCGCCGCCGGCAAGGTCGCGGCCGGCTCCGACGACATCGTCATCGCCGGTGGCGTCGAATCCATGTCGCGCGTCGGCATGGGCATGTCCGGCGGCGCCTGGTACATGGACCCGTCCGTCAACTTCCCCGCCTATTTCATGCCGCAGGGCGTCTCGGCCGACCTGATCGCCACCAAGTACGGCTTCACCCGCGACGACGTCGATGCCTATGCGGTGGAAAGCCAGAAGCGGGCGGCCAACGCCTGGGAGAAGGGCTACTTCAACAAGTCGGTCATCCCGGTGAAGGACCAGAACGGCCTGGTGATCCTCGACCGTGACGAGCATATGCGCCCGTCGACGGACATGCAGTCGCTGGCCTCCCTCAACCCCTCCTTCCAGATGCCGGGCGAGATGGGCGGCTTCGAAGCCGTCGGCATCCAGGCCCATCCGGAAGTGGAAAAGATCAATTACGTCCACCATGCCGGCAATTCGTCGGGCATCGTCGACGGCGCCGCCGCTGTGCTGATCGGCTCCAAGGCCGGCGGTGAGGCGATGGGCGTCAAGCCGCGCGCCAAAATCCGCCACTTCACCAGTATCGGCTCCGATCCGGCGCTGATGCTGACCGGCCCGGTCGACGTCACCGAAAAGCTCCTGAAGCGCTCCGGCATGAAGCTCTCCGACATCGACCTCTTCGAACTCAACGAAGCCTTCGCCGCCGTCGTGCTGCGCTACATGCAGGCCTTCGATATTCCGCACGACAAGATCAACGTCAACGGCGGTGCGATCGCCATGGGTCACCCGCTCGGCGCCACCGGCGCCATGATCCTCGGCACCGTGCTCGACGAACTGGAGCGGCGTGACCTGAACACCGCGCTCGTCACCCTCTGCATCGGTGCCGGCATGGGCACCGCCACCATCATCGAACGCGTCTAAGGGAGGATTGACGATGACCTACACGAACTTCACCGTCGAAACCGATGCGGACGGCATCGCCCTCGTCACCTGGGACATGCCGGAAAAGTCGATGAACGTCTTCACCCTCGAGGTGATGGACGAGATCGAGCAGATCGTCGATGCGACCGTCGCCGACGAGGCCGTCAAGGGCGTCGTCTTCACCTCCGGAAAGTCTTCCTTCTCCGGCGGCGCCGATCTCACCATGATCAAGTCGATGTTCTCCATGCTCGCCGAGGAGAAGGCGAAGGATCCGCAGTCGGCCGTCCAGAAGCTCTTTGATGCCGCCGGCCGCATGTCCTGGCTGTGGCGCAAGATCGAGACCAATGGCAAGCCCTGGGTCTCGGCCATCAACGGCACCTGCATGGGCGGCGCCTTTGAACTCTCGCTCGCCTGCCACGGCCGCGTCGCCGCCAATTCCAAGTCCGTCAAGATCGCGCTTCCTGAGGTCAAGGTCGGCATCTTCCCGGGCGCCGGCGGCACCCAACGCGTGCCGCGCCTGGCGAACGCCCAGGACGCCCTGCAGATGATGACGACCGGCCAGTCCTTGACCGCCCAGCGCGCCAAGGCCATGGGCCTCGTCCACCAGGTCGTCGAGCCCGCCGAACTCATCAACGCCGCCAAGCAGATGATCAAGGACGGCCTGAAGCCCGTCGCCCCCTGGGACGAGAAGGGCTTCAAGGTTCCGGGCGGTGGCGTCTGGACGCCGGCAGCCGCCCAGCTCTTCCCGGCAGCACCCGCCATCCTGCGCCGTGAAACCGCCGGCAATTATCCGGGCGCGCTCGCCATCCTCAAATGCGTCTACGAGGGTCTGCAACTGCCCTTCGACACGGCCCTGAAGGTCGAGCAGCGCTACTTCACTCAAGTTCTGCAGACCACCGAGGCCTTCTCGATGATCCGCTCGCTCTTCGTTTCCATGCAGGAACTCGGCAAGGGCGCCCGCCGCCCGGCCGGCGTGCCGAAGACGGAGATCAAAAAGGTCGGCGTCGTCGGCGCCGGCTTCATGGGCGCCTCGATTGCTTATGTCACGGCCGCCGCCGGCATCCCCGTGGTCCTCATCGACCGCGACCAGGAAGCCGCCGACAAGGGCAAGGCCGTCTCCGAAAAGCTGGTCGCAGATTCGGTCGGCAAGGGCCGCATGACGAAGGAAGAGGGCGAAAAGCTCCTCTCCCTCGTCACCCCGACGCCGGACTATTCCACGCTCTCCGATGTCGATCTCGTGGTCGAGGCCGTTTTCGAGGACCGCGCCGTCAAGAAGGCCGTCATCAGCCAAGTGGAAGCCGTCATCCCGGAAACCGCGATCTTCGCCTCCAACACCTCCACCCTGCCGATCACCGGCCTTGCCGAAAATTCGAAGCGCCCGGAGCAGTTCATCGGCGTCCACTTCTTCTCTCCGGTCGAGAAGATGATGCTGACCGAAGTCATCCTCGGCGAGAAGTCGGGCGACAAGGCGCTCGCCATGGCGCTCGATTTCGTCGGCAAGATCAAGAAGACCCCGATAGTCGTCAACGACACGCGCGGCTTCTTCGTCAACCGCTGCGTCTTCCGCTACATCAACGAGGCCTATGACATGCTGGCCGAGGGCGTGCCGGCGACCATGATCGAGAATGCCGCCAAGATGGCCGGCATGCCGGTCGGCCCGCTGTCGCTCAACGACGAGGTTGCGGTCGATCTCTCCCAGAAGATCATGAAGGCTTCGATCGCCGACCTCGGCGAAGCCTCTGTGAAGCCGGAGCACATGAAGCTCATCGACAAGATGGTCGACGAGCTGGACCGCCGCGGCCGCAAGAACGGCCAGGGCTTCTACGATTATCCGCCGAAGCCCGCCAAGAAGTCCCTCTGGCCGGGCCTGAAGGACCTCTACCCGCAGAAGCCGGCTTCCGAAGTCGACGTCAACGTCCTGAAGCAGCGTTTCCTGGTGACGATCGCGCTGGAAGCCGCCCGCACGGTGGAAGAAGGCATCGTCACGGACCCGCGCGAAGCCGACGTCGGCTCCATCCTCGGCTTCGGCTTCGCCCCCTATACCGGCGGCACGCTCTCCTACATCGACGGCATGGGCGTGAAGACCTTCGTGGCGCTCTGCGAAAAGCTGGCCGCCCAATACGGCGACCACTTCGCGCCGACGCCGCTCCTGAAGGAGATGGCCGCCAAGGGCGAGACGTTCTACGGGCGGTTCGATCCGTATGGTGAAGTGGAGAAGGCGGCGTAGGCCGCCTTCCCCTCCGTCATTCCTATCCCCTCACTTGATCCGGGGATCAGTCACAGGAATCGGGCAGCCGCGCGTGAAAGCCCCTTCATCACCAGCAATAGCTTTTCTCGCCGCGCAGACGCACGGCATATCAGTGCGATACCGGGATGGCGCAGCGGAGCTGTCGGCCTCTGGCAAGCGCTTTCGCCTGACCCCGATGCTCAAGGAATTTGCGGCGACGGGGGTACACTTCCTCGGGAAGATGGACATGGTGAAGTGTGAAGCGGCTTCGCCGCCTTCACACGACGATTATCCGATAGAATCGGCCACCTTCGTCAATTTGTGACAGCGTGCTGTACATGTAGTCGCCGAACTTGCGCGACTCATTCATGTAACTGGCACTCTTGTCAGAGTTGCTGAAAATGGCCTCTAGAGCAAATTTGACGAACACCGAGTCGCTTTGAGGATTCACGCGATGAACAATGTCTGATTCACTGCTCCTGTGATTTGCCAGGAGGAGATGATGACGAGGAGCCTGAGCGGAGACCTTCGCGGTCGGGTAATTGCAGCGATCGAAGATGGGGTTTCGACGCGGGAGGCGGCACGACGCTTCCGCATCGGCATCTCGACGGCCGGGGCCTGGTATCGCCGCTATCGCGAGACCGGCGAGATGGAAGGGCGCAAGCAGGGACAGCCGTCGCGCTCGAAGCTTGATACGCACGAGGCCTTCATTCTGGGCCTCATCGAGAAGACACCGGACATCACCCTTGCTGAGATCGGCGAGCGCCTTGCTGGCGAGCGCGGCGTGCGGGTGGCGCCCTCGACAGTCTGGCTGTTTCTTGACCGGCGCGGCATCACGTTC
>NZ_CABFWF030000010.1:438550-441338 GCF_902153245.2 Pseudorhizobium endolithicum | reverse complement strand
CGGCTCGGATTCGACATTGAAGCAGTAGATGCCGGCCTCGAGCGCCAGGTCCATCTCGGATGCCGTCTTGCCGACGCCGGAGAACATGATGCGGTTCGCCGGAATGCCGGCGGCCAGCGCCCGGCGCAGTTCGCCCCCCGAGACGACATCGACGCCGGCCCCGAGACGGCCGAGCGTCCGCAACACGGCCTGATTGGAATTGGCCTTCATCGCATAGCAGACCATGGCGTCGACGTCGGCAAAGGCCTTCGCGAAGACGGTATAGTGACGCTCCAGCGTCGCGGTCGAATAGACGTAGAAGGGCGTGCCGACTGCCCTGGCGATTTCCGGAATGGGCACGTTTTCGGCGTGGAGCACGCCATCGATATAGTGGAAGTGATTCACGAAGATTTCCGCTCAGAGCAGGGGATCGAGGAGGAACGGCTTTTCTGCCACCGGCTCCGGCTTTCGGTTCTCGCCCGTCTTGCGGATGTTCTGCTGCTCGACGGGCGTGCTCGGACGGTCCAGATCGCCCTTGCGGCCGCAGCCGGAAAGAACCAGGCCGGCCACCGCCAGCGTCAGGGCGATGCCGCCGAATTTGTGCGCGAACTTCGACATTCCGTTTCCTTCATCAAGCAGCTTGCGCTGCTGTCATAGCGAAGTTCCCGCCGCTTGTGCAGTCACTCCGCCGTCATTTCGCAGGCTAGTTGCGGGACCGCCACCAGGCGATCTGCTTGCGCACTTCCGACGGGGCGGTGCCGCCGAAGCTGACGCGGCTTGCGACGGAGGCGTCGACCGACAGAACATTGAAGACCTCGTCGGTGATGGCATCATGGATGCCTTGGAGTTCCGCCAGCGAAAGTTCCGCGAGATCGCAGCCCTTCTGCTCGGCAAGCGCAACGGCCCGGCCGGTCGCGTGATGGGCGTCGCGGAACGGCAGGCCCGCCTCGCGCACCAGCCAGTCGGCGAGGTCGGTAGCGGTGGAGAAGCCGGAGCCTGCGGCCGCGCGCATGCGGTCGGCGCGCACCGTCATGTCGCGCACCATGCCGGTCATGGCGGCGATCGCCAGCTCCAGGTTTTCCGCGGCGTCGAAGACCTGCTCCTTGTCCTCCTGCATGTCCTTGGAATAGGCCAGCGGCAGTCCCTTCATCACCGTCAGGAGCGCCACCAGAGAGCCGTTGATGCGGCCCGTTTTGGCGCGGACCAGTTCGGCTGCATCCGGGTTCTTCTTCTGCGGCATGATGGAGGAGCCGGTCGAAAAGGCGTCCGAGAGGCGGATGAAGCCGAATTGCGGCGTCGACCAGATGACGATCTCCTCCGCCAGCCGCGAAAGATGCATGGCGCAGATGGCGGCGACTGACAGGAATTCCAGGGCGAAATCGCGATCGGAGACGGTGTCGATGGAATTGCGGGTCGGCTCGCGGAAGCCGAGCGCCTCAGCGGTCATGTGCCGGTCGATCGGGAAGCTCGTACCGGCAAGCGCCGCGGCCCCGATCGGGCATTCGTCCAGATGCTCGATCGCATGGCGCACGCGCTGCCGGTCGCGGCCGAACATCTCGACATAGGCCATGCAGTGATGGCCGAAGGTGACGGGCTGCGCCGTCTGCAGGTGGGTGAAGCCAGGCATGACCGTCTCCGCATGTTCCTCGGCGCGGTCGAGGAAGGCGGCGATCAGATCGGTCAGCATCCGCTCCGTCTTGGCGAGCTCTTCCTTTACCCACAGGCGGAAATCCAGCGCCACCTGGTCGTTGCGGGAGCGGGCCGTGTGCAGCCGTCCGGCTGCCGGGCCGATGAGGGCGGCAAGCCGTGCCTCCACGTTCATGTGGATGTCTTCGAGCTTGCGGGAGAATTCGAAGCTGCCGCTCTCGATCTCTGACAGGATCGTGTTCAGTCCTCCGACGATCTTGTCTTTATCTTCGCCGGAAATGATGCCTTTTGCCGCAAGCATGGTCGCATGCGCCATTGAGCCGCGGATGTCCTGGGCGTAGAGCTTCTTGTCGAAGTCGATGGAGGCATTTATCTCCTCCATGATCGCATCCGGGCCGGAGGCGAAGCGACCGCCCCACATCTGGTTGGAGGATACCGTGTCCTTTGTGCCGTCAGCCATGATGCAAAAGTCCTGGAGTGCTAGATGACGAACAAAAGACCGCTTGGCCTTCCCTCCGCCAGATTGATCGTGATCGCCGCCGTGGCTGGCCTGATCGCCGGTGCCGTGGCGGTATACGTGAGGAGTGGCGGGTCTGGCAATGGCGAGGTCGCAGGTGCGGCCGGCTCCTGCGAGGGTACGGTCGAACTGGCGCGGACGGTCGACGAGTTTGCCCGCGGAGAGGTTGCCGCGATGGCGGCCGCCACCTCGCCGCGTCCGATCGACCTGTCTTTCAAGGGGCCGGAAGGCCAGGATCTGAAGACCGGGGATTTTGCCGGCAAGACGGTGCTGCTCAACCTGTGGGCGACATGGTGCGGCCCGTGCCGTGAAGAAATGCCGGCGCTCAACAACCTGCAGAGGGAGATGGGCGGGAAGGATTTCGAGGTGGTCGCCGTCAACATCGATACGGGCTCCGACGAGAAGCCCAGGGCCTTCCTGGCAGAAACGGGCGTGGACGCGCTCGGCTACTACCGCGACAGCACCATGGGCGTCTTCAATACGATGAAGAAGGAAGGGCTTGCCTTCGGCCTCCCCGTCACGCTCATCCTCGACAAGAATGGCTGCCTCGTCTCCGCCATGAATGGTCCTGCAGCCTGGGACAGCCCGGATGCCAAGGCGTTGGTGGCGGCCGCGAAGAAGGGCTGAGCTTGAAGGAATTGGTGG
>NZ_CABFWF030000010.1:437500-438540 GCF_902153245.2 Pseudorhizobium endolithicum | reverse complement strand
CGACTATCTGGCATGGCGGCGCCGATGCTGCTCGATGGGCCAATGAACGGACCAGCCTTCCTCGCCTATGCCGAGCAGGTCCTCGCACCCGAACTGCGTCCCGGCGACGTCGTGGTCATGGATAATCTGCCCGCCCACAAGATCAGCGGCGTGCGCGACGCCATCGAGAAAGTTGGAGCACGGCTCCTGTTCCTCCCACCATACTCGCCGGACTTTAACCCCATCGAGATGGCTTTCTCCAAGCTCAAGGCACTGCTCAGAAAGGTCGCTGCCAGAACCGTTGACGATCTCTGGTCAGCCGTCGCCGACTGTCTATCCGCCTTCACCCCCGAGGAATGCCGGAACTACTTCGAGGCCGCCGGATATGACCCGGACTAAGTCGAATCCGCTCTAGTCTCTTACGGTTCGAATGTGGTTCTATTGTCCGGGCAGGAAATCCCCTCTGCAAGGAGTCAGAAACGGCTTGCAGTGCATAGTGCATACTACCCCTTTAAGGTGAGGCTGCAGCTAATAGTTTCCATGCCGCGGCGATGATATCGTTTGAGAGCACAATCTCTGGGAGGTACGCGGATGGAAAATGGTGGAGCTGCTCGCACATCTCGTAGCTGGGCGAGTCCGGTAGGCATTCGGATTGGGTACGGCTCATCCGAATTAATTCGCGGGCCCGAGCAGGCGCTTGAATACCTGACCGGCCGATGGCCGGTGACGAATGGCCGATACTACGACCTAGCGAAGCTAAAATGTGCGGCCGCCTTAGAGAGAAGGGCGTCGGCAGAGGAAGCGCGTGAAGTCTTCATCTCGGCGGCTATAGAGGCGTATGTCTTTGCATAGCCCACTGACAAAGCTCTCACGGACTGCTTGAGAGACGTGGAACGCTGAAGTAGACCATGCCGTTCAGGAAGTCTTCCTGAACGGCATTCGGCCGTCACGCTACCGGCAGCGCCACCGGGTTTCATGATCGTGTTTCCGAACCGCGGTACCATATCTTCGTCTTTAGGAGCTGGCACGGGTTCCATAACATATGTTACGCGATTTTAGTG
>NZ_CABFWF030000010.1:436990-437418 GCF_902153245.2 Pseudorhizobium endolithicum | reverse complement strand
AAAAAAGACGGCGCATGCCTCAGAGCAGCAGCGTCCCGATGTCTTGCGTCGCCGCATAGCCTGGTTCGACGGCCAGATCGATCTCGATCCCGAGAGGCTCATCTTCATCGACGAGACCGCGGCATCCACGAAGATGGCGCGGTTGCGAGGACGAGCGCCATGTGGCGAGCGATGCCGGGCGCCCATTCCACACGGACATTGGAAGACCACCACCTTTACCGCAGGCCTGCGACTATCTGGCATGGCGGCGCCGATGCTGCTCGATGGGCCAATGAACGGACCAGCCTTCCTCGCCTATGCCGAGCAGGTTCTCGCACCCGAACTGCGCCCCGGCGACATCGTCGTCATGGATAACCTGCCCGCCCACAAGATCAGCGGCGTGCGCGACGCCATCGAAAAAGTTGGAGCACGGCTCCTGTTCCTCCCAC
>NZ_CABFWF030000010.1:436908-436980 GCF_902153245.2 Pseudorhizobium endolithicum | reverse complement strand
ACCAGCCTTCCTCGCCTATGCCGAGCAGGTTCTCGCACCCGAACTGCGCCCCGGCGACATCGTCGTCATGGA
>NZ_CABFWF030000010.1:394743-436898 GCF_902153245.2 Pseudorhizobium endolithicum | reverse complement strand
ATCCGCCTTCACCCCCGAGGAATGCCGGAACTACTTCGAGGCCGCCGGATATGACCCGGACTAAGTCGAATCCGCTCTAGACCGCTGCCGCCTTTGGGCTATTCTTTTGGCGGTTGTGACGGCGGAAGCAGACGCGTGCTGCCACGTGCATCGGAGAGGATGGGCCGCTTCGACCAAGGCGAGGGCCTCGCCGTCTAACCGGAGGTGTGAGCTATGTGGTTCAAGCCATTTAGCATCACACTCACCATACGGAAAACCCGCACGAGCTGGCAGGCAAGCGTGCGGGTGCTATTCCGAAGGTGAGCAAGAGAGGCGGGCGAAAGCTCGCCTCTCCCTTCCTTATATAGTACCGGCGTCCGAAACCAGCAAGATCACGACATCGCCTGAACCAGATCAGCGCGTCGGCACGGGCGTTTCGCCGCGATAATCATAGAAGCCGCGGCCGGACTTGCGGCCGAGCCAGCCGGCCTCGACATATTTCACGAGCAGCGGGCAGGGGCGATACTTTGAATCCGCCAGTCCGTCATGCAGGACCTGCATGATGGAGAGACAGGTGTCCAGACCGATAAAGTCGGCGAGTTGCAGCGGCCCCATCGGATGGTTGGCGCCGAGCTTCATCGCCGTGTCGATCGCTTCCACCGAGCCGACACCTTCATAGAGCGTGTAGATCGCCTCGTTGATCATCGGCAGCAGGATGCGGTTGACGATGAAGGCCGGGAAATCCTCGGCGACGGTAATCGTCTTGTCGAGCGTCGCGACGAATTCCTTCGCCGTTGTGAAGGTTGCCTCTTCGGTTGCGATGCCGCGGACGAGTTCCACCAGCTTCATCACCGGTACCGGGTTCATGAAGTGGATGCCCATGAAGCGCTCGGGCCGATCCGTTGCCGAGGCGAGGCGGGTGATCGACAGCGACGAGGTATTCGTCGCCAGCAGCGCTTCCGGCTTCAGGATCGGGCAGATCTGCGCATAGATCTTGCGCTTGACGCTCTCGTCCTCGGTGGCGGCCTCTATGACGAGGTCCATCGGCGCCAGATCGTTGAGATCGGCGGAGCCGGTTATGCGCGACAGTGCCGCCTTCCGGTCCTCGTCCGACAGCTTGCCGTTCGTGAACTGGCGGGCAAGATTGCCGTTGATCGTGGCAAGGCCGGCCTCGATCCTCTCCTTCGAGAGGTCGTAGATGTTGACCTTGTAGCCGGCGATGGCGGAGACCTGGGCGATGCCGCAGCCCATCTGCCCCGCCCCGATCACGCCGATGTTCTGAATTGTAGCCAAACCCATGGATCTACTCCCCGAGGCGTCCGGCGGCGCCCGTAGTGATGCCGGTCCCCGCGGAACCGGCATGCCGTTGTTTCGGCCGACTGGCCTCAGTTCTAGCGTTTTTCGCAGGTGCGAAGCAACGCTTAAAGCGCCTTTTCGAGTTCCGGCAGGATTTCGAAGAGGTCGCCGACGAGGCCGTAATCGGCCACCTGGAAGATCGGCGCTTCCTCGTCCTTGTTGATGGCGACGATGACCTTTGAATCCTTCATCCCGGCGAGGTGCTGGATGGCACCGGAAATGCCGGCTGCGATGTAGAGATCGGGCGCGACGACCTTGCCGGTCTGGCCGACCTGCCAGTCGTTCGGGGCATAGCCTGCATCGACGGCGGCACGCGAAGCCCCAACGGCGGCGCCGAGCTTGTCGGCGACCGGCAGGATGACCTCGTTGAACTTCTCGGCCGACCCGAGGGCACGGCCGCCGGAAATGATGATCTTGGCGGATGTCAGTTCCGGGCGCTCCGACGAGGCGATTGCATCGGATACGAAGCTGGACAGACCGGGATTGGCCGCTGCCGAAACGGTCTCGACCGAAGCCGAACCGCCTTCGCCGGCGGCGGAGAAGGCTGCGGTGCGAACGGTGATGACCTTCTTGGGGTCGGTCGACTGCACCGTCTGGATCGCATTGCCGGCATAGATCGGCCGCTTGAACGTGTCCGGCGAGATCACTTCGATGATTTCCGACACCTGCATGACGTCGAGCAGGGCGGCCACGCGCGGCATGACGTTCTTGGCCGATGCCGTCGCCGGCGCAATGATCGTGTCGTAGCTGCCGGCGAGCGAGACGATCAAGTCCGCCAGCGGCTCCGCCAGGTTGTTGGCGAGATCGCCGCTGTCGGCGAGCAGGATCTTCGATACGCCGTCGAGCTTGGCGGCCGCATCGGCGGCGCCCTGTGCGCCGGAGCCGGCGACGAGGACGTGGATGTCTCCGCCGATAGCCTTGGCTGCGGTGAGCGCCTTGGCGGTCTGGTCGGAAACGGAGGTGTTGTCGTGTTCTGCCAGAAGAAGAATGGCCATGATGTTGTCTCCCTGATCTTCCGACTTAGAGCACGCCGGCTTCGGTCTTGAGCTTCTCGACGAGTTCGGCGACGGTTTTTACCTTGATGCCTGCCTTGCGACCGCCCGGCTCCTCGGTCTTCAGAACCTTGAGGCGCTGTGCGGTTTCGACGCCGAAATCGGCCGGCGACTTCTTGTCGAGCGGCTTCTTCTTGGCCTTCATGATGTTCGGCAGCGAAGCGTAGCGCGGCTCGTTGAGGCGCAGGTCCGTGGTGACGATCGCCGGAAGTTTCACCTCGATCGTCTGCAGGCCTCCGTCCACTTCGCGGGTGACCTTGGCGGCACCCTCTGCGACTTCGACCTTCGAGGCGAAAGTCGCCTGACCCCACTTCAGGAGTGCGGCAAGCATCTGCCCGGTCTGGTTGGAATCATCGTCGATGGCCTGCTTGCCCATGATGACCAGACCGGGCGCTTCGGCTTCGGCGACGCCCTTGAGGATCTTGGCCACGGCCAGTGGCTCGACCGTGTCGTCCGTTTCGACGAGGACCGCCCGGTCGGCACCCATGGCGAGTGAGGTGCGGAGCGTTTCCTCGGCCTTGGCCGGGCCGATAGAGACCACCACGACTTCCTCGGCCTTGCCGGCTTCCTTCAGCCGCAGGGCTTCCTCGACGGCGATTTCGTCGAAGGGGTTCATCGACATCTTGACGTTGGCGAGTTCGACGCCCGTCCCATCCGGCTTGACGCGGATCTTGACGTTGTAGTCGACCACTCGCTTCACAGGCACCAGGATCTTCATGGGGTCCTTCCTTGACTTGTCGAGCCGCAAGAACGCGGCCTCTCCCGTTCTTTCTCTAGTCGGTGGGCGACATGGATACCCATTTTTCCCGCGAATACAACGTGGTTTTGGGCCGCATGTCCTGCCCTTTCGTCATATCCCTATGACGTCCGTCTGTCTCGGTCGCGAGCCGGCGGACGGGACGCTCGTCCTTGTTTCCATAGCCTTCGGCAGAACAACCTGACGGTCGAACAGAGGCACACCCTTTCGCCGGAAGAAGATGACCAGTATCGCGCCTGCGAGGATGCCGCCTACATGGGCGCTCCACGAGACCATGCCTTCCATGTCGAGCGCGAGCATCGCGAACTGCTGGAGGAGCCAGAGCGTCAGCGGAATGAAGGCGGGGAGCGGCAGCGGGATCCGGAACAGCACCAGCACCCAGAGCCGGACGCGCGGATGCAGCATGAGATAGGCTGCGACGACGCCCGATATGGCGCCCGATGCGCCGATCAGCGGTCCCTCCGAGACGGGCGCTATGACGGCATGCAGCATTGCTCCGGCGGCTGCGCAGAGAAGGTAGAAGACCAGGAAGCGCCAATGTCCGAGCGCGTCCTCGACATTGTCGCCGAAGACCCACAGGAACAGCATGTTCGAAGCGAGATGCCAAATGTCCAGGTGCAGGAACGCATAGGTGAGGTAGGTCAGGCTCTCCGGCACCAGGACAAGTCCCGGATCGAGATAGGCATGATCGTAAACAACGGCCGGGATGAAGCCGAGCCCCAGTGCAGCCAATTCGCCCACCATTTCCGGTGCCACGGCGGTGAAGGCCCATATCACGGTATTGAGAGCGATCAGGCCGATCGTCACGTATTGGACGCGGATATGCTTGAGCGTATTGGCGTCATGCAGCGGGATGAACATCGGCCGTCTCACCGCTCCCGTCAGCGGTTCTTGCCCGGCACCCACAGCACGTCGGCGCGGCCGTCATCGTTGGCGTGGCGGGCCGCGACGAACAGGAAGTCCGACAGCCGGTTGATGTATTGCAGCGCAGGCTCCGCCACGCCCTCGCGCCGCGACAGTTCCACCATCAGCCGTTCGGCCCTCCGCGCCACCGTGCGCGCCAGGTGCAGGGCGGCCGCAGCCGGGGACCCGCCGGGCAGCACGAAGGAGCGCAGCGGCTCGATGACGGCATTGAGTTCGTCGATCTCCCCTTCTATCCGCGTCACCTGTGCCGGTACGACGCGCAGAGGTTCGTATTCCGGGTTTTCCGGCACCTCGGGATTGGCAAGGTCGGCGCCGAGGTCGAAGAGATCGTTCTGGATTCGGGCGAGCATGGCATCGAGCTTCTCCATCCCCGAGGTATGGAGCCGAGCCATGCCGACGGCCGAGTTCGTCTCGTCGACGGTGCCGTAGGCCTCGACGCGCAGGTCGTGCTTGTCCCGCCGCGGGCCGCTCACCAGCGAGGTCGTGCCCTTGTCGCCGGTGCGGGTGTAAATTCGGTTGATCCTGACCATGTTACCTGCCGCCGCCGGTGATCCAGAGGGTGAGCATGATGAGCACGATGGCGACCGCCTGGAGCATCAGCCGCAGTTGCATCAGCTTGTTCGACTTGTTGGCGTCGGTCCCCTTCATCATGTTGAACAGGCCTCGGATCAGGACCAGGACGACAAGTCCCATCACGATGACGGTGAGGATGGTGGTGAATGTGGACATTTGGATCTTGGGCCTTTTCGTTGTCAGTCCAGCCTGCGCATCAGTCGGTAGAAGAGATCGGCCGGGAGGAGCCGCTTGAGCAGGGCTCCCTGCTTGGCAGGTGTCGTGACCAGATAATGTGGTTTTGGGCGGGAGGCGGTCAAGGCATGCCGCAGCACCTCGTGGACCGCTTCGGGGCCGAGTCGGTGCCGGTTCCTCGGCCCCTGGCCGGTGAGGCGGGCGAGCTGCCGCTTGTATTCCTCGGCATGCGCCGAGTTCTCCAGATCGATGTGCTCCTCGATCTTCGCCAGCGCATTGGCGGTGAAGCGCGATGCGATCGGGCCGGGCTCGATCAGGCTGACATGGATGCCGCTCCCCTGCAGTTCCATCCGCAGCGTCAGCGTCAGGCCCTCCAGCGCGTATTTCGAGGCGGTATAGGCGCCGCGATAGCGATAGGGAAGGAGTCCGAGGATGGATGAGCAGTTCACGATCCGCCCATGGCCCTGCTCGCGCATGGGCGGGATGACCTGGCGGGTCAGTTCATGCCAGCCGAACAGATTGGTCTCGAACTGCTCGCGCAGCACGTCGGTTGCGATGTCCTCGACCGCACCGGGCTGGCCGTAGGCGCCGTTGTTGAAGAGGGCATCGATCCTGCCTCCCGTCCGTGTCCGGACGGCATCGACCAGGGCGGCAATCGTGTCGCTCTTCGTGTAGTCCATCAGCAGGGTCTCGATCCCCTCGGCCTCCAGCCTGGCCAGGTCTTCGGTCTTTCGTACCGTCGCGAAGACCCGCCAGCCTTCGGACTTGAGCGCGCGGGCGCAATGGGCGCCGATGCCGGAGGAGCAGCCGGTGACGATGATGGTTCGGGGGTGCGGCATGAAAGGGTCCTGTACAAGGTGCCCGTGCATCCCATATTTCGGAGGCAGTGACAACGGAGCCGGTTTTGGCCGAGAAGAAGAGCAGGATCCGCGGGCTGGGGCTCGCCTACAAGGTTGCCTATGACGCCTACTGTCACTTCAATGAGGACGACGGGTGGGCGATGGCGAGCCATGTCGCCCTATCCGGCCTGCTCGCCCTCTTTCCGTTCCTGATCTTCGGGACGGCTCTCGCCGGTCTCCTGGGAGCAGACACGTTTTCGGAGACGGCGGTGCATCTGCTGTTCGATACCTGGCCCGAGGATATCGCCGAACCGCTCGCGGCGGAGATCCGCCAGGTGCTGACCATTCCGCGCGGCGGCCTGCTGACCGTCTCGGTGCTCGCGGCGGCCTATTTCGCCTCCAATGGCGTGGAGGCTTTGCGCGTATCGCTGAACCGTGCCTATCGCGTCACCGAGACACGCTCCTGGTATGTCACGAGGCTGGCGAGCCTCGGCTATATGCTGGCGGCGGCAATCATCTTCGCGTTCATCAGCATTCTGCTGGTCGCCGTCCCCGTCGCCCTGCACTATGCGGAGCGGTTCTTTCCGTGGCTGGAGGACGTGTTGCGGGCGGCCTCCGACTGGGGCGTGTACGGCACCGTCATCGTGCTGATGATCGGCCTCATCCTGTCCCACAAATGGCTGCCGGACGGGCAGCGGCGCATCATCGACGTGTTGCCGGGAGTCGTGGTCACCCTGGTTTTCTGGACCATCGGTGCGTTGATCTTCGCCTCCTACCTCGCCACCTTTGCGAACTATGCAGCCACCTATGCGGGGCTCGCTTCGGTGATGATCGTGCTCGTCTTCCTGTACATGGTCGGCGTGATCTTCATGCTGGGCGCAGAGATCAATGCCGCGCTGATGAAGTACCGCGTCTATTCCGTTGTCGTGCATGCGCGCCGCAGGCGCAACAACAGAGAGAGCCGCATCAAGGATGCCTCAGAGCCCGATCCGTCGGCGAATCTCGGCAGTTGAGACGCCGGCCTCCCGGAGTGACGCGAGCCCGGTCGAGCGCTCGCTCTTGGAGAGCTTCCGACCGTCAACGCCCAGGACCAGCCGGTGGTGGTGGTAGATTGGTTCCGGCAGGCCGAGCAGTTCCTGCAACAGCCGGTGGACGGAGGTCGCATGGAAGAGGTCCAGGCCGCGTACGACGTGGGTGATGCCCTGCAGCGCATCATCCACCACGACCGACAGGTGATAGCTGGACGGGGCATCCGAACGCGACAGGACGACATCGCCCCAGGCGGATGGATCAGCCCTTTCGGTTTTCGCGTCGGCTCCGCCGGTCTCCTGCCAGTTCAGAGGCTTCCCGACGAGGGTCAGCGCCCTGGCCATGTCGAGGCGCCACGCGTGCCGGACTCCGTCCGCCAGCAGGCGCCGGCGCTCCGCCGGGCTTCTTTCGCGGTCTTCGCCGGGATAGTGCGGCGAGCCGTCCGGGTCGCGGGGCCAGTATCGCCCTTGCGCCCCATGGGCGGCGACGATCGATTTCACTTCGCCGCGCGTCATGAAGGCGGGATAGACGAGGTCCATTTCCTTCAGCCGCTCCAGCGCCGCAGCGTAATCGGCGAAATGCTGCGACTGGCGCCGGACGGGTTCCTCCCATCGCAGCCCCAACCATGCGAGATCTCGATAGATCGCCGCTTCGTATTTCGGGGTGCAGCGGGCGCCGTCGATGTCCTCGATGCGCAGGAGGAATCGTCCGCCGCTTGCCTGCGCCATGTCGTGATTCAGGACGGCGGATAGCGCATGGCCAAGGTGCAGGAGGCCATTGGGACTTGGAGCGAAACGGAAGACGGGTCTTTGACCGGGTGTCGCAGGCATGGTTTCTTCTGGCACGAAAATTCACATCCGGCCACAGGGAGAAGACATGCGGATCATCCGAGACGCCGAGGATGTAGGAGCTGGCCTCACGATGCTCGCAGCGGCGGACCCCCGGCTCGTGCCCGTGATCGCGGTCGCGGGACCCGTCCCCTTGCGGCTCATGGAGCCGGGGTTTGCCGGCCTTGCCTTCATCGTCGTGTCGCAGATGATCTCCAAGGCAAGCGCTGCCGCGATCTGGAATCGCATTTGTGCGGCAGGCCCCGCCACGGCGGAGGGCTATCTCCTCCATGACCCCGACCGCATCGCCACCTTCGGCCTGTCGCGCGCCAAGGCCGCCACGCTTCACAACCTCGCGAGGCTTGTGGCCGATGGCGATGTCGACCTTCACGGCCTGGCGCAGGCCGAGCCCGAGGCCGCGATGGCGCAACTGACGGCGCTTCCCGGGATCGGGCCATGGACGGCGGAAGTCTATCTGATGTTTTGCGGCGGCCACGCGGACGTTTTCCCGGCAGGGGACGTCGCCTTGCAGGCTGCCGCCGCCGCTGCCTTTGGTCTGCCGGAAAGGCCATCGGCGCGGGAGCTTTCGGAGGTCGCAGCCGCGTGGCGCCCCTGGCGATCGGTCGCGGCGCGTCTTCTTTGGGCCTATTATTCCGCTCGCCTTCGCAAAGATGTTGCCCCAGTTGTAGTTTAAACTCCGTTCCTCATTGTTATTTCTGCTTCACAATTCTGTGGCAACGGACGTAATATAATTCTGCAGATGCCGAATCGGTAAGGAGTACCCTTGACGATTGCAGTCTCTCCCCAGGCCTTGCCGGCGCTCGTGCTGAATGCCGACTACAGGCCGCTGAGCTATTATCCCTTGTCGCTGTGGTCCTGGCAGGACGCGATCAAGGCGGTATTCCTCGACCGGGTCAACATCATCGCCGAATACGAGCACTCGGTCTCCTCGCCCAGCTTCTCCATGCGTCTGCCGAGCGTCGTCAGTCTCAAGACCTATGTGCAGCCGACCCGTCATCCGGCTTTCACCCGGTTCAATGTCTTCCTGCGGGACCGGTTTGAGTGCCAGTATTGCGGCTCCCGAGACGAACTGACATTCGATCATGTGATCCCGCGGGCGCATGGCGGCCAGACGACCTGGGAGAACGTCGTAGCGGCCTGCTCTCCCTGCAACCTGCGCAAGGGCAGCAAGCTGCCGAAACAGGCGGGGATGTTTCCCAGCCAAAGGCCCTATCCGCCCACGGTGCAGGATCTCCACAACAACGGCCGGCTCTTCCCGCCGAACTACCTGCATGAAAGCTGGATGGACTATCTCTACTGGGATACCGAACTGCAGCCCTGAGGCCGTTCAGGCCGCTTTTCTCGTCGCGCCGAGGAAGGCGAGGGCGGCCAGAATGATGCTCGCGATCACGTTCCAGCCCGCAAACGATAGGCCGAGCACCCGCAGGGAAGCCTGCGTGCACGAAGGGCCATGGAAGGCATTGAGGTCGTCCAGGAGGCTGCCGGCATTGGTGGTTATGCCTGGTGAACTCGTGGCACAGGTTGCCGGGCCTTCCCAGAAGCCCCATTCAACGCCTGCGTGATAGACACCCATTCCCGCGCCGACCAGCATCATGATGCCGACGAGCACGAGCAGACTGCGGCTCACCCAGGCGGGCAGGCGAAACATGCTCGCCAGAATAGCGGCGATGCCGACGGGGATACCGTAGTAGTAGGGATCGCGCTGCAGAAGGCAGAGTGCGCAGGGGATGTAGCCCCCGATATGTTCGAAGGCGAGCGCGCCGCCCACGGTGGCTACCATGCCCAGGGTCACCGCGGAAGCAGCGATCACACCATGTGGAAGGGCAGGGGAGCGTTGTTCGGATGCCATGCACGTCTCCGGGGCCGGAAGCCAATCAGCGTCGACGCTCTCTAGAACATCAGGCGTGACGGCGCAATTCTCCCGTGTCGGCGCATGTTATCCGCGCCCCATCTTCGTGAAACGGTTTCCGGATGTGGAGGACCCGGCAGGTGATGCTCCGTGCCGGCGCCTAAGGTTCTCGATGATCCGAATAAATCAATCGGTTAAGCTTCCTTATCTGTCTCGCTCTGTAGCACCTCCCTCTAGCAAACTTAAGAGGAACGACGCCGGTGCTGCGTTGGCGAGTAGTGCGAGGAGCCACAGCAGGCCGAGAAGTGAGCAGCCGGAATAGATGCCTTGCGCGATGAAGTATTCGGCTTGAGACATCCCGATCTTGTTCCGCAGAGCGGCCATGTGAGCTGCCGATGGAACGATCGCGAGAGCCGTGGTCAGAAGGCAAGGAACTGAGTGACCTTGATGATCATCTTTAGGTCTGCTGTCTGCTCTCTGGTTAGGTGCGGCGTGTTTCCAAGTAGTGCCATAGACCCGCTGTGATCGCACCAGCGGCAATGCAGATGGCAATACCTATCGGCGTGTTCCCTCCGGCATATCCGAATGCAGCGCCTAAAATGACACCCCCGAGAATGCCCCAGATCAGCTTTCCAGCCATGATGATCTCCTCAAGTTGTGGACGAACCATCTGCCACGGCAATTTGATCATTTCTGGACAGAGGACAGGTAACGCGTGCCAAGTTAACGTCCTGCAAGGCGGCAGTGTCGGAGGCAAAGCCGATTCTCGCCGCCAAATAACCTGCTTCTATCCAGACGATCTTGACGTGAGCTGATTGCTTGATCTTGTAACGCAAGAGGCGGTCCAAAGTGGAGCGCCGTTAGCCGCAACGTTCATCTGAACGTGTTTTCAATCACGCATTGAATGGTATTGGAGAGCCGTCACGGGGAGGAATGCTGGAAGGCGCTTCGAGCTACCGTGAGGACGCCTTCCGCGATCGGTTCTCCTAAGCTCCACCGATGGCTTCGATAAGCCGTCTCAGAGGACTAGGTTTGCCAACAATGGGAGCCTCAACAAGGGCCTCAGAGTGCTGCCCTGACGCTGCCGCCAACGGACTTGATCATCCATGGCTGTACGGCTGGTGCCTTAGCGAGAATGCCCTTTTTCTTCGCAAAAGCGCGGATCGCATCGCGAGCTGCCCTAAGAGGTTTTAGACCGTCATGCGCCATGTAGCAGGTCTTTAGTGCCGCCTCATGAACAAGATCACGCTCCCGTTCCGGCCAGTCCTCCAGAAAGTCGATGGCCTCCTCGACTGCAACAATCTCGCGAACGAGATCTTTGCGTTCTTTCAGATAGACAGGACGATCGAAAAGCTTCGAGATCATTTCTACCTCACTGACTCTGTTGGTGATCAACAAGGAAGGCGCTGCGTCAACGCCGATCGATCATGTGGTTCGTCGCACCTTCTCGTTCAAGTCGTGCGACCTGTTGCGGCCAGCCGCGCGATCGTTGTCAAAGAGGACCATTCCGGTGCGTGATCGCGAGGGAGTAAAATCCTGATCGAAGGATCTTGAACAGCCAATTTCTGCCAACCAGATTAATCGCATCGGCAGCCTTATAGGGGCCGATAAGCCGGAGACGCAGGTTTCGGTGGCGTCTCCAATCCATGTTGCTTTACGGAGGATATGGTAATGAGAACGGAACTTGATTTCGCACCCCTGTTTCGGTCCAGCATTGGCTTCGACCGTGTCTTCAATCTCCTCAACAACGCGCAACGCCTTCAGGCGGTTGATCTCTGGCCACCTTATGACATCCTCAAACTTGGTGACAACCAGTATGAGATCACCATGGCAGTTGCGGGCTTCGCTCAAAGCGACCTCGACGTCACTCAGGAGCGCAACGTCCTGATCGTCAAGGGCGGCAAAGCAGAGAAGAAGGAGGGAGAGTACCTCCACCGGGGCATCGGCGGGCAGTCGTTCGAGCGCCGCTTTGAATTGGCTGACCACGTTCACGTCGAGACGGCAACTCTTTCCGATGGGCTCCTGCGAATTGTCTTGAAGCAGGAGATCCCGGAGGCGATGAAACCCCGGCGGATCCAGATTGGAGCTACCTCGGAGACAGCCCCGCCGTTGCAGATCGAAGCCGATAAACACGTGGCCTAACTGGTTCACATCTCCGGTGCTGAGAGAAAGTTCGGAAACGGGGCCCGCTTCGCGCGGGCCCGCAGTACCCCCCTTCGCCTCTCATAGGTACATTGGGCCGCCTCGAAACTTTTTCTCGGGCTCAGGGACCTCCAGATTTCTCGGCGTCCGAACGACCCAACAATGTCAGCAGGTACAGGAGCGCGGAGGTAGTAGGTGCGGCCTCTCAGGGCTAACCAAGGATAAGATGTCACGTCGTCTTTGCCTTCGCTGTAGCAGTTTGCTGTAGCAGAGGAAGACTTAAGCCCTTGATTTTCCTTCATGTCCTTGAATAACATAAAGAATTTTGGTGCCCCGTGCCGGAATCGAACCAGCACTCCTTTCGGAACCTGATTTTGAGTCAGGCGCGTCTACCAATTCCGCCAACGGGGCACGGAAGGTATGGGAAGGCGTCTATCATGGGCGTGCATCGCCGCGCAAGGGAGGAAGTCGCTGGCGAGGAGGCCTGCTGTCCGCATCCGGCACACCGGCCCTGGCTTCGAGGATCCTCTTAACCATCCCCGAGTGGCGGAGCCGCCGGCCGAAACATTCCTGCTTTTCTTCAGTTTTCATTCCTGCCCGCCATGATGTGCGGGCTTTACGTGGAGGAATGAGCATGACGACAAGAAGAAGAATGCTACTCGTCACCGCCTGCCTTGTCCTGCCGGCGCTGGGGTCGGCGGGCGCGCAGGAGACGGGCCTATCGGTCGGCGGCGTGAGCGTTGGCGTCGATACCAGTGATGGTCTGGGCGTCGGAGCCTCGGTCGGCGGCGCCGGGGGTATCAATGCGGATGCAACGGTCGGGGGCAGCGGCGGTATCGCTGATGTCGGTGCATCGGTGGGTGGAGCGGACGGCGTGAATGCCGACGCGAATGTTGGTGGTAGCAGCCTTGCTGACGTCAACGCATCGGTCGGCGGGGCCAGCGGTTTGAACGCCAACGTGAATGCCGATGTCAGCGACGGCGTGGATGTCGGTGCCACGGCTTCCGTCGGCGGGGCCAGCGGGCTCAATGCCGGTGCCGGCGTGGGTATCGGCGGCGGGTCGGGCGCCGGCATCGACGCGAATGTCGGCATCGGCGGGGCAGCGCCCGGTGCGGGTGGTCCCGGCGCAGGCGGTCCTGGCGCGGGCAGCTCCAGCCCTGGTCTTACCCCTGCGCAGCAGCAGGCCTTCAACGCCATGTCGGATACGGAGAAGGCCCGCCTCCTCAACCGCTGCTCCGACCTGCTCGCCGGCGGTACCGATGCGGAACTGGCGGCATTGTGCCGGATGCTGCGGATGACCGCGCAGCGATAAGGCAAGAGGCATGATGATGGGCCGGGGGAGCAGCCATGGCTGCTCCTTGTGGCCGGCCGCCGCCGGTGGTAGCAGAGCGCAACGCTGAAAGCGAAACCTTGCATGCTGCTTCCCGCCCGATCCTCCTATCCCGATACCTTGCGCCATTTCGAGTGGCAGATTCCTTTCGTCTTCAACATCGGCGAAGTCGTAAGCGATGCCTGGGCCGCGAAGGAGCGTTCGCGCGTCTGCCTGCAGCGTTTCAGCCCGGACGGCCGGCATCTCCAGATGACCTATGGCGAGCTCTCGGACCGATCCTCTTCCCTCGCAAACGGCCTACGGTCCCTCGGTGTTCGTCGTGGAGACCGCGTGGCGCTGTTGCTGCCGCAGGGCTTCGATACCGTGGTCGCGCACGTCGCCATCTACAAGCTCGGCGCCATCGCGCTGCCGCTGGCGCTGCTGTTCGGGGAGGAGGCGCTGGAGTACCGGCTCCAGGCATCCGGCGCATGTGCCATCGTCACCAATGCCTTCGGGCTGTCGCGGCTCGACGCGATTGGCGATGAGCAGCCGGCCCTGCAGCATGTCCTGCTGACGGAACCCGTGCGAGCTGGCGACGGGTGCATATCCTTCCACGACCTCATCGCGCAGCAGCCGCCATCGTTCGAGGCGGTGCAAACCGGCCCGGATGATCCGGCCCTCATGATCTTCACATCCGGCACCACCGGGCCGCCCAAGGCTGCCCTTCACGGTCATCGGGTCCTGGCGGGTCATCTTCCGGGTTTCCAGTTCGGCCACGACTTCGCGCCGCAGGATGGGGACCGTATCTGGACACCGGCCGACTGGGCCTGGGCGGGCGGCCTCCTGAACGTGCTCCTGCCCGCGCTGATGCTCGGCATTCCGGTCGTGTCCTCGCCGGCCCAGAAGTTCGATCCCCACATGGCTTTCCGCATCATCTCCGAGATGGAGGTGCGCAACGCCTTTATTCCGCCGACGGCGCTCCGCCTCATGAAGGCGGTGGAGAACCCGCGTCTCCGCTACGGCTTTCGGCTGCGCACCGTCGCCTCCGCCGGCGAATCGCTGGGGCGCGACACCTGCGAATGGGCGCGGGAGGCGCTGGGCGTTGCTGTCAACGAACTCTACGGGCAGACGGAATGCAATTTCGTCCTCGGCTCCTGCGGCGCGCTCGGCGTCAGCCGCCCGGGATCGATCGGGCGGGAAGTGCCGGGGCATGTGGTGGAGGTTCTCGACGAAGCCGGAAACAGCCTCCCCGCCGGAGCCGTGGGCGAGATCGCGGTCAGGAGTCCGGACCCGGTGATGTTCCTCGGCTACTGGAACGATCCCGATGCGACGGCGGAGAAGGTCAGGGACGGCTGGCTGCGGACGGGAGATCTGGGCCGCAAGGATTCCGACGGGTTCATCGCCTTCGTCGGACGCGACGACGATGTCATAACATCCTCCGGCTACCGTATCGGCCCCGGCGAGATAGAGGATTGTCTTGTTGGGCATGCCGCCGTCCGACTCGCTGCGGTCGTGGGAAAGCCTGATCCGCTGCGCACGGAGATCGTGAAGGCCTTCGTCGTCCTTCAGGCCGGATACCTGCCGAGCGAAGAACTTGCGGCCGAACTTCGCGACTGGGTGAAGCACCGGCTGTCGATGCACGAATATCCGCGCGAGGTAGCGTTCGTCGACGAACTTCCCCTCACCACGACAAGCAAGGTGATCCGCAGGCTGCTTCGGGAACGTGCAGCAGCGGAATGAGGTGAGCCTTAGCCGGGCCTGCCCGCGATCGACAGGATCTTCTGCCGCAGCAGGCGGGCCATGTTGCGGGTGCTTTTGTACATATGGAGCTGTGCCGCGACCTGCCGGACGTCCCGATCGGTATTACTCGCAAGCCCGATGACCAGGGTGCCCATCTCTTCCCGTTCACGCCAGAAGCGGCTCATGATCGGATGGTCTTCCCTGGCGCAGGAATCGGTGCGCAGGATGTTGGCGTCGTCGAGATGCCATTCGGTCAGCTTCATCATCAGCAGCTTGCCCGGCGACCATTTGGCGAAGGTCTCGTCATAGGCGGTCTTCCAGGTATATGCCTCACCCGCCATGACGAAGACGATCACAGAGGCGATTGCGCGACCGTCGAGGTCCAGCGTGTGGATGCGCACGGCATCGATCTCGGCAAGATTTGTAATGGCTTCGCGGGCAAAGGCCGCGCGGTAGCGGTCGCTGATCAGTGCGGATCGCTTGCGCCCCTTCCATCCCCCCGCCTCCAAGGCAAGGAATTCCTCCATCCGAAGCCTGACCTCTTCCGGCTGGCGCGCGACGCAATATTGGAGCTGGCCCTTTTCCGCGAGCTTGCGCCACTGGCGCCGCATCTCGCCATAGTGATGCGACGAGATTGCCGTCCGAAGATAGGTCTCGGCAGGCGCGAGGCTTTCCAGCATCGGCCGGACATCCCGTTCGGCCAGCGTCAGCGGCAGGTCCCGCCCCACCGCGACGGCGCGGGCAAGCTGTGCGAACCGTCCGTTGATGCGCACTTGTGGCAGAACGAGAACGGAGGGTAGGTGCATGTCGTGCCTGCCCAGTGCCTCCAGCAGGTTGTCGATCGTTTCGGCCGCGTCCTCCGCGTCCACCAGCGGCGTACCGAGCGGACCGAAGGGATTGGCCCAGGCCCGTGTGATTGCGGGGCCAACGGAGAAACCGGGCTTCTCGATCGTGAAGGGCATCAGAAGCCGCATCCGGCTGTGAGTCCCGCTTTCGTCGCGGATCACTGCAAATTGCACATGCCGGTCGTCGATCCGCGGCATGGCGGGCGCAAGCAGCCGCGCGCTGAAGAAGATGTTGGGCTCCATCGCGCGATTGGTGAGGAATTCCAGCTCCTGCTGCAGTTCATAGCCGAGGGCCGCAGAATAGAGGCAGAGTTCGCGTCCGGGACGTCCCACCTCGGCTCTCTTCTCGGCCTCGGGACGGGAAGCCCCAAGTGCGGGCGCCAAGGGCGGCGGCCAGGACTCCGTTGCGACCTGGCGATTGTCGGGAGGTACCGCCATCGTCATTCAGCCTTTGCCTGCGGGAGGACGGGATTTGCGAGGGCGAACATGGAAAATCCGAGCGTGCGCCGGAGGGCGACATGCAGCAATACGGCCTCCAGCATCATCGCACAGGCGGTTGCCGAAGCCGCGCCGGCCAGTCCGAACCGTGGGATGAGAATGATGTTCAGGATGATGTTCGTGAGCAGGATGATGCCATAGAGCAGCACGCAGAGGTTCTGGCGGCCTGCCATGCTGAGGAGGACTTCTGCAGGCCCGACGAGCGACTTGGCGAGGATGCCGGCGAAGAGGATGGGCAGCAGCCAGTATCCCACGGTGAAGGCGGGGCCGAAGAGCGCCAGCAGGTGTTCGCCGACGAGCAGGATCGCGAGGCCGATCGCCAGCGCGGGCCAGAAGCTCCATCGTGCCGTTTGGCCGGCGAAGGCCGACAGAGCGGCAGTCTCTCCGCCGGCCAGCATGGCGGAGAAGCGGGGGCCTGCGGCGGCCTTGACGGCAAAGGCGACGAACTGGACCAGCACGATCGTCTTGGCCGCGGCGAAGTAGACTGCGACCTGGTCCGGCGGCAGGTAAAGGCCGACCACGACGACGTCGGCATTGGTCACCAGGAAGCCTATCCCGTCGATCAGGAAGACCGGCAGCGAATAGCCGAACCAGTCTCCGGTGCGCAGCCGCAGCGGGCCGCGGCCATAGGTGCGCCGCAGACGGCGGCGCAGCCGGACGTACTGCAGCAGCGTCGTCACATAGGTGGCGGCAAGCGCCGCCTCCATCGCCGTCACCGCCGTGTCCGGCGCCCCGAGCCGGACCGCGCCGATCATGAAGAGCAGGATCAGCGTCGGGCGGATCAGGAAGGTGGGGCTGAGCGCCGTCACGGTCCATCCGCTCGCCCTGGCGGTTCCGTCGAGGACGTCTCCCAGCGCGATCATCGGCAGCGTGAACAGCGCCAGGAACAGCGGCGCAAGCCAGTAATCCTCGAAGGAGCCGGCGAACAGGCGCAGGAAGAGCAGCCCGAGCAGTGCCAGGATGCTCGCGGAAAGCATGGAGAAGATGCGGGCGGTGAAATGCAGCCCGCGGGCCGAAGCAAGGTCCCCCTCCGCCTGGTGCTGAGGCAGGAACCGGATGATGGAGGTATGGAAACCGAGGCAGGACAGGTTGCCCGCCAAGACGACGATCACCCAGACGAAGGCGAAGATGCCGTATTCGAATTCGCCCATCATCCGCGCGAGGACGACCTGGGAGATGAAGGCGATGGCGGCGCTGACGACACGGATGGCAAATGCTGTGAGCGCCTGCCGCTGCGCGCGGGCGGTTTCGCTGTCGGAAGCACCCGAGGAGCCAAGCAGCCGGTCGACGAGGGGCCGCAGCCTGGCGCGCAGGCCCGGCGGCAGACATCTCTCCGCTGTCTCGAGAACCGCCATGATCGGCACGCTATACTCACATCAACCGGATACGGAACGCCCATCCTGCCACGACAGGGTTAACAATCCTTTGGGAGCGCGCCGTACTTCGTCGGCAACGAAAAATGCCGCCCGGAGGCGGCATTCAGAAGTCTATCCCAGCGTTCTCAAACCTGCTCGAAGGCGCCGTGGCAGTGCTTGTACTTCTTGCCCGAGCCGCAGGGGCAGGCCTCGTTGCGGCCCACCTTGCCCCAGGTCTCCGGATTACCGGGGTCGCGATCATCGGGCGGTACCTGCAGGCCGGAATCATTGCCGCCGGCGAAGTCGTCGTCACCGGTGGAGGCATCGATATGATGCGGCTCCATCACGGGAGGGGGCGTCGGTGCCGGCTGGTCCTCGCGCACCAGTTCGACGCGCATCATCTGCGCGGTCACGGCCTCGCGCAGGTTGGCGAGCAGCGCCTGGAATAGCTCGAACGCCTCCGACTTGTATTCCTGCAGCGGGTCGCGCTGGGCATAGCCGCGGAAGCCGACGACGGAACGCAGGTGATCCAGGTTGACGATGTGCTCGCGCCATAGATGGTCCAGCGTCTGGAGCACGATGGAGCGCTCGACATAGGTCATGATGTCGGCGCCGAAGCGCTCGGCGCGGTCTGCGGCAGCCTTGTCCGCCGCCTCGGTGATCCGCTCGCGGATATCGTCTTCGCCGATCCCCTCTTCCTTTGCCCAGTCATCGACGGGCAGGTCGAGGTTCAGCAGGCGCTGCACCTCGTTCCTCAGCCCGGCCGTATCCCACTGCTCCGCATAGGCGCGCTCGGGAATATGCTTGGCAACCATCACCTCGATCACCTCGTTGCGCATGTCCGCAACGATCTCCTTGAGGTCGTCTGCATCGGCGTCCATCAGCTCGATGCGCTGTTCGAAGATCACCTTGCGCTGGTCGTTGGTGACGTCGTCGTACTTCAGGAGGTTCTTGCGGATGTCGAAGTTGCGGGCCTCGACCTTGCGCTGCGCGCGCTCCAGCGCCTTGTTGATCCACGGGTGGACGATCGCCTCATCCTCCTTCAGCCCAAGCTTCTGCAGCATGCCGTCCATCCGGTCGGAGCCGAAGATGCGCATCAGGTCGTCCTGCAGCGACAGGTAGAACTTCGAGCGGCCGGGGTCGCCCTGGCGGCCGGAACGGCCGCGCAACTGGTTGTCGATGCGGCGGCTTTCGTGACGTTCCGTGGCGATGACGTAGAGCCCGCCGGCGGCGAGTGCCTTTTCCTTGAGCTGCCGGACTTCCTCGCGTACCGAGGCTTCCTTCGCGTCACGCTCGGGGCCGGGTTCCATGCCTTCGAGCTCCCGCTCCAGCCGCATGTCGATGTTGCCGCCGAGCTGGATGTCCGTGCCGCGGCCCGCCATGTTCGTGGCGATCGTGACGGCACCCGGAACGCCGGCCTGGCTGACGATATAGGCTTCCTGCTCGTGATAACGGGCATTCAGCACCTGGAACTTGTCGAAGCCGGACTGCCGCAGCATGTTGGCGAGCAGCTCCGACTTCTCGATGGAGGTCGTGCCAACCAGAACCGGCTGGCCACGTTCGTGCGCGGCCTTGATCTCGGCGATGATCGCCTTGAACTTCTCGTCGAAGGTCCGGTAGACCTCGTCATCCTCATCGATGCGCTGGATCGGCAGGTTGGTCGGAACCTCCACGACTTCCAGCTTGTAGATGTTGCCGAATTCCTCCGCTTCCGTCGCAGCCGTTCCGGTCATGCCGGCCAGCTTGTCGTACATACGGAAGTAGTTCTGGAAGGTGATCGAGGAGAGGGTCTGGTTCTCCGGCTGGATCTGCACCTTCTCCTTGGCTTCCAGTGCCTGGTGCTGGCCTTCCGAATAGCGGCGGCCCGGCATCATGCGGCCGGTGAACTCGTCGATGATGACGATCTCCCCGTTGCGGACGATGTAGTCCTTGTCGCGGGTGAAGAGCTTGTGGGCCTTCAGCGCGTTGTTGATGTGGTGGACGATGGCGACGTTCTCGACGTCGTAGAGGCTTTCGCCCTTCAGCAGGCCGGCCTGACGCAGCAGGTTCTCCAGCTTTTCTGTGCCGACCTCGGAGAAGTTGGCGGAGCGCTGCTTCTCGTCGATCTCATAGTCGCCCTCGTCCAGCATCGGGATGAAGGCATCGATCGTGTTGTAGAGTTCGGAGCGGTCGTCCAGCGGACCGGAGATGATGAGCGGCGTGCGCGCTTCATCGACCAGGATGGAGTCCACTTCGTCGACGATGGCGTAGTTGTGACCGCGCTGCACCATCTGGCCGCGGTCGTATTTCATGTTGTCGCGGAGGTAGTCGAAGCCGAGTTCGTTGTTGGTCGCGTAGGTGATGTCGCAGGCGTAGGCCGCGCGGCGCTCCTCGTCGCTGAGGCCGTGGACGATGACGCCGGTGGTGAGGCCGAGGAAGCCGTAGAGGCGCCCCATGGTGGCGGCATCGCGGCGAGCCAGGTAATCGTTCACGGTAACGACATGCACGCCCTTGCCGGCAAGGGCGTTGAGGTAGACGGCGAGTGTCGCGACCAGCGTCTTGCCTTCGCCGGTCTTCATCTCGGCGATCGCGCCGTCGTGAAGGATCATTGCACCAGTGAGCTGCACATCGAAGGGGCGCATGCCGAGAACCCGTCGCGAAGCTTCGCGAACGACGGCAAAGGCGGGAACGAGAATGTCGTCGAGGCTCTTTCCGGCCGCAAGCTGTTGGCGGAATTCGGCCGTCTTGCCCGCCAGTTCGGCGTCGGACAGAGCCTTCGTCTTCTCCTCGAGGGCGTTGACAGCATCGACGCGGGACTTGTAGGAGCGGACGCGGCGCTCATTCGCCGAACCGAAAAGTTTGCGGGCCAATCCGCCAAAGCTGACCATCCGAATGGTCCTTTCTGATTATACGTACTTGTGATCGCAGGCCCGCCGGCGGCTCTGCAGAACCGTCAAAATCGCCCGCTACGCCCGGAAAGTCATCTGGACGCAAAGTTGCGTGACAGATAAGAGGGGGGTCGATTGATGTCAACGGTAACGGCCGATACACAAAGGCCACATTCCGATGTTTCTGAAGGCTTTCCGGCCCGGGTCAGGCACTGCCGAGACCGGCTAACATTCTTGAAAGGTGACTTGATGCTGCGCCACAAACTTCTCGCAACGGCCGCCCTTGCCGTCGCGCTTTCCCTCGGTGCTTCCGCCTTCGCGCAGGAAGACGCCGTGGTCGCCAAGGTCGGCGATCTGGAGATCCGCCAGTCCGAACTCGATCTGGCCGTGGCCAATCTCGATCCCCAACTGCAGCAGCTTCCGGACGAGCAGAAGCGTGTCGCGGCCCTGTCCGGCGCCATCGACGTGAAGCTGCTTGCCCAGGGCGCGGTGGAGGAAGGTCTCGGCGAGACCGAGGACTTCAAGAAGCGGATGGACTATATCAAGGATCGCGAGCTGCATAACTCCTACTTCCGCAAGCATGTAGTCGATGCCGTTACCGACCAAGAGGTCAAGGCACGCTACGAGAAGGAGATCGCGGCCCTGCCGAAGCAGGAAGAAGTGAATGCCCGCCATATCCTCGTGAAGACCGAGGAAGAAGCCAAGGCCGTCATCGCAGATCTCGATGCGGGCAAGGATTTCGCCGAACTGGCGAAGGCCAAGTCGGAAGATTCCAACAAGGACGACGGCGGCGACCTCGGCTGGTTCTCGAAGGGTCGCATGGTGCCGGAATTCGAGGAGGCAGCCTTCGCACTGGAGAAGGGGGCCTACACGAAGACCCCGGTCAAGTCGCAGTTCGGCTTCCATGTCATCAAGCTCGAAGACCGCCGGGACGTGCAGCCGCCGGCTTTGGATCAGGTGGAGCCGCAGGTCCGCCAACTGGTGATGCGCGACAAGTATCTCGCCCTGATCGAGAAGGCGAAGGCCGAGCAGACCGTCGAGATCGTGGACGAGACGCTGCGCAAGGGTTATGAGGACGTCAACAAGGCGCCCGAAGCCGATCCCGCAGCGGGTGAGGCACCTGCGCCCCAGCAGTAATTCTTCAACAAGGGCCCGGTTTTCCGGGCCCTTCCATATTCAGTCTGGATGCTTCCGATGTCCGCTTCCGTCTCGCCGCTCGCTCCGAAATCCTTCCCCAAGATGCCGCCCATCCGCGGCCTGCGCATGGCGACCGCCGCCGCCGGGATCAAGTACAAGAACCGCACGGATGTCCTGCTGATGGTGTTCGAGCGGCCGGCGGCGGTGGCAGGCGTCTTCACGCGTTCCAAATGTCCCTCCGCGCCGGTCGATTTCTGCCGCGCCAACCTGCCCCACGGCGTGGCGCGGGCGGTGGTGGTGAATTCCGGCAATGCCAACGCCTTCACCGGGATCAAGGGCAGGGCCGCGACGGACCTCACGGCAAAAGCGGCGGCGTCTGCCGTGGGATGCAGCCAGAATGAAGTCTATCTGGCTTCGACCGGGGTGATCGGCGAACCGCTCGACGCCGGCAAGTTCGCGGGCGTCCTGGGCGACATGAACGGCCGGGCCCAGCCGGATTTCTGGCTGGAAGCGGCCAAGGCGATCATGACCACCGACACCTATCCAAAGGTCGCAACACGATCCGCGGCCATCGGCGGCGTCACCGTGACGATCAACGGCATTGCCAAGGGCGCCGGCATGATCGCGCCGGACATGGCGACGATGCTCTCCTTTGTCGCAACCGACGCTGACATTGCGCCCGACGTGCTGCAGCAACTGCTGTCGGCCGGCGTCGGTCCCACCTTCAATTCCGTAACGGTCGACAGTGACACGTCCACGTCCGATACCCTGATGCTCTTCGCCACCGGCGCCGCCGCGGTCGATGGCCAGGCCAAGGTCACCTCTGCCGAGGATCCCGCCCTGGCCGATTTCCGTACTGCCCTGAACGACCTCCTGAAGGACCTGGCGCTACAGGTCGTCCGCGATGGGGAAGGTGCCCGCAAGATGGTGGAGGTCACGGTAACGGGCGCCGAGAGCAACGCTGCCGCAAAACGGATCGCGCTGTCCATCGCCAATTCGCCGCTGGTCAAGACGGCGGTGGCGGGCGAGGACGCCAACTGGGGCCGGGTTGTCATGGCCGTCGGCAAGGCCGGCGAGCTGGCCGATCGGGACCGGCTCGCCATCTGGTTCGGGGACGTTCGGGTGGCCGTCAACGGCGAGCGCGATCCGGACTATTCCGAAGCGGCGGCCAGTGCGGTCATGAAGGAAGAGGACATTCCCGTCCGTGTCGACCTCGGCCTGGGGACCGGCCGTGCCACCGTCTGGACCTGTGACCTCACCAAGGAATATGTCGCGATCAACGGCGACTACCGGAGCTGATGCAGACGATGCAGGCAACGTCCCCCGGCGGCAATCTGCCGCTCGTGCGAAGGCTGGAGGCCGTGGGCTTCCGGGCCTGGCCTGCTGCAACCGTCATCTATGACGGCAGCTGGCAGATCCGCCTGTCCGGTGGGCATCCTTCGAAGCGACTGAACTGCGTCGTTCCGCTCGATCCTTCCGATCATCGCGACCTCGCGCTGCGCCTGGAAAAGGCGCGTAAGCGCTTCCACAGCTACGGAAGGCCGCTGACGTTGCGCGAAACGCCGCTCGCTCCCCCGCAGCTGATTGACCATCTTTCGCAGCAGGGCTGGTCTCGGTTCGAGACGGTGAAGGTACTCACAGCCAATCTGGCGCAACTGGAACTGCCGGAAACGCTGGATCGTCTGCCCAGCCACGACATCGGCCGCTTCATCGACGTCAGCCTGTCGCTTGCGGGCGAGGACCCCGGCCTGAAGCCGGCGCTGGCCGAGGTGCTGACCGCCATCAAGCCCCCGACCGGACTGTTCATGATCGAAAACGCAGAGGGTGCGCCGCTGGCCGTCGCCCTTTGCGTCCAGGACAACGATCTGGCTGGGGTGCTCGGCTTCAGCGTTTCGGCGGGCCAGCGACGGCAGGGGCTGGGGACGGAAATACTCTCGTCCGCCCTGCGCTGGGCCCGTATCAGCGGCGCCCGAACCGCCTGGCTGCAGGTGGTGACCGACAACGAGCCGGCCCTTGCGCTCTACCGCAAGTTCGGCTTCCAGGACGCCTACGAATACCACTACTGGCGGGAGGCTTGACCATGGAAACCCAGCAGAGGCGCATGCTGCTCGTCGCTGCCTGCGCCCTCGTGGATTCGGACAACCGCATCCTGCTGGCCCAGCGGCCGCAGGGGAAAGAACTGGCGGGCCTCTGGGAATTCCCCGGCGGCAAGGTCGAGCAGGGCGAGACGCCGGAGGAGACGCTGATCCGCGAACTGCAGGAGGAGCTCGGGATCACCACCAGGATTCCATGCCTGGCACCGCTGACTTTCGCCAGCCACACCTATGAGAGCTTCCACCTGCTGATGCCGCTCTATATCTGCCGGCGCTACGAGGGCATTCCGGTGGGACAGGAAGGTCAGGCGATCAAATGGGTCCGCAGCCGCGACCTTCGCAACTACCCCATGCCGCCGGCCGACGAGCCGCTGATCCCCTTCCTCCAGGACCTGCTGTAGATCGGAAGCAACAACTGCAGCAAACCGTCAATCGGCGTTAACAGATCGTTTATCCAAATCCGCTAGTCTCGGAGCTCACCAAGGCAGTATTTGCGTCGATGAGGCTTTGCGACAATGGACGAGGAATTGTGGAAGACTGTGCGCGTCCGGAAGCGGGCAACGTACAGGTCCGGCAAGACCGGCGCCCTCAATATGGCCCTTCTCTTCGGGACCGCGGCGATCGCGCTATCCCTGATCATCACCCCCATGCTGGCCGAGACCGATGACGCCCGCCGGCTCGCCCATGTCCAGGAGGAGTTCGACCGCATCACCACCGGTTCGATCGCTCCGGCGGAGAAGGGTACCAAGCACTACACCATCCGCCGCAGCATCCTTCAGGAGACGCCAGGCTCCGTCTGCATCATCCAGCCCTACGACATCGACAAACGCTGCTGAACCCATGTCTCATGAGGAGACCTTGCCGAAAGGAGAAATTCGCATGCGTCTTCTCTGGTCGCTGTCGCGGCGCACTGACGGTGCCACGGCCATCGAATACGGATTGATTGCCGCAATTATCGCCGTCGTGCTGGTCGCAGGTTTCGGCGGACTGTCCGATAGCCTGGTGGACGTCTTCGACACGATCGAAGGTTATCTCACCGACGCAATGAGCTAGGAACCGCCGGCGTCATCGTCTCGTGGTGCCCGCAGGGCATCCGCCAGCCGCATCTTTGCCGAGCCGGGCTTCAACGGCTGCTGCTGGCTCTCGTGCGGCGCCCAGCCGGAAGCGTAGATGACCGAGAAGGTGGCGCGGATGCGCCCGTCGGGATCGGCGTAGCGTTCGGCGTAGAGCTCGGCTGCCCGGACGAAGAAGCGCTGGCTCATCGGAATGCGGCTGCGCCCGACCAGCGGATTGGCCATGCCCATCGCGCGGATGTCCCGCATCAGCGGAAATAGGGAATCGTAGCGGACCGTATAGGTCTCGACATCGACTACGGGCAGGGCGAAGCCGGCCCGTTGCAGCAGCGAGCCCACGTCGCGAACATCGGCAAACGGGATCACGCGCGGGCTGGCTCCCCCTGTCAGTTCTGCTTCGGCGGACAGCAGAACATCACGCAATTCCGCCAATGTGCCGGCGCCGGGGATCGCTGCCATGAACAGGCCGTCCGGCTTGAGCGACCTGCGGATGCGCACCAGTGCGCCGGGTATGTCGTTCACAAGGTGCAGCGACAGCGGCGAGAGAACGAGGTTGACCGAGGCCGGCTCGATCGGAACCTCCTCGAGAGGGGCGACCGTCAGGTCCTCTCCCGGCCGGGCAAACATGCTGCTGGTCTCGATCCGCCGGAGGCGGGTGATCTTGCCGGTCTGCGATGCCATCCTTGCGGCGGCGCCTGTTCCGCCATGCAGCTCGACCGCGTCCTCGAAGTTCCGCTCCACCACGGAAAGGCGCTCCGCCAGTTCCTTTGCCACCAGGTCGATCAGGAAGGAGGCGCCCTTCTCTTGTTTCCGGAAGGCCCGCTCGCGCCGCGCCGCCGCCAATGCCTGATCGAATATCGTCTCCATGGGAGCATCTGCCTTCTCAAGAATCCGATTGCGCAATGGCGCTCCATCGAGCCTAATGTCAATCCATGGCAGCAGACCCGCCGCTCATCCGTACTCTGCTAACGACGCGGCCTTACGACTGGTTGCAGCGGTTGGGCGACCTCGTCTATCCGGCTACGTGTCCCGGCTGCGGGATACTGACCGGCGGGCACAGCGGTTTCTGCCCGAACTGCTGGACGGAGATCCGTTTCATCGAGCGCCCCTATTGCGAGGTGCTGGGTATCCCCTTTTCCTACGATCCCGGGGAGGGCATGGTCTGCGCCGATGCGATCGCCGATCCGCCGGTCTTCGACCGGCTGCGCTCGGTCGCGATCCACGAGGGGCCTGTGCGCCATCTGGTGCACGGCCTCAAATACCGCGACCGCACCGACCGTTCGGCGATGATGGCGCACTGGATGCTGCGGGCATCTCACGGTTTCGTCGCTGGTTGCGATGCGGTCGTGCCGGTGCCGCTGCACCGCTGGCGGTTCGCCAGCCGCAGGTTCAACCAATCCGCCGAGCTCGCGCGGCACCTGGCGCGGCTCTCCGATCGGCCCTTCCTGCCGAGCACGCTCGTCAGGGTGAAGAACACCTCCCGGCAAGTTGGCCTTACCGCCCGGGGCCGCGTGGAGAATGTCCGGGCGGCTTTCAAGGTGGTGCCGGGGCGGGAGACCGATGTGGCCGGCAGGCACATCCTCCTGGTGGACGACGTGTTCACCACCGGTGCCACCGTCTCTTCGGCGACCCGCGCCTTGAAGAAGGCAGGTGCTTCCGAGGTCACCGTTTTGACCTTTGCAATGGCCATTTCCGGGCCTATATGAGGGCCGAATGGCAGTTCAATGCGCGGTTCTTTCCCGCCCAGCCGCGCCAGGAGAAGTTCATGGCAGACGTCACCATCTATACCCGCCAAGGCTGCGGCTACTGCTCGCGTGCCAAGGCCTTGCTTCAATCGAAGGGCGTCGACTTCATCGAGCATGATGCGACCTCTTCCCCGGACCTGAGGCAGGAAATGATCGGCAAGGCGAATGGCCGGTCGACCTTCCCGCAGATCTTCATCAATGGCGAGCATGTCGGCGGCTGCGACGATCTCCATGCGCTGGACCGGGCCGGCAAGCTCGATCCGATGCTGGCAAACTGAGGGAAAGCGACCATGACGTTCAAGGCTGCCGCCATCCAGATGTGTTCCGGCATCGATCCGGAAAAGAACGCCGCCGATATGGCCCGGCTGGTGCGGGAGGCGGCCAGCCAGGGCGCTGTCTATGTCCAGACGCCGGAGATGACCGGGGCTGTCCAGAAGGACCGTCCGGGGCTGATGGCGGTGTTGCGGGACGAGGCGAGCGATCGGATCGTTTCCACCGCGCAGGAACTTGCCCGCGAGCTCGCCATCCATGTGCATGTCGGCTCCACCGCGATCGCGCTGCCCGACGGCAAGATCGCCAATCGCGGTTTCCTGTTCGCCCCCGGCGGCGGGCGGATCTGCACCTATGACAAGATCCACATGTTCGACGTCGACCTCGACAACGGCGAGAGCTGGCGCGAGAGTGCCGTCTACCGACCGGGTGGCGAAGCGCGCGTGGCTGAGCTTCCCTTCGCCAAGCTGGGCTTTGCGATCTGCTACGACGTGCGTTTCCCGTCCTTGTTCCGGACCGAAGCGGTCGCCGGCGCCGAAGTGCTGACCGTTCCCGCCGCCTTCACCCGGCAGACCGGCGAGGCGCACTGGGAGGTGCTGCTCCGAGCCCGCGCCATCGAGAACGGTGCCTTCCTGATCGCCGCAGCTCAAGCCGGCGTGCATGAGGACGGGCGGGAGACCTTCGGCCATTCGATGATCATCGATCCCTGGGGCAAGGTACTGGCTTCGGCCGGCGGCAGCGGCGAGGCGATCGTCGTCGCCGAGATCGACGTCGAGCAGGTGAAGGCCGCTCGCGGCAAGATCCCGAACCTCAAGAACGCCCGCGACTTCACGCTGGAGACGGTGACGGCGGAGGCGAAAGGGGTCGCCGCGTGATCCGCTACTCGCTCGTCTGCGACAATGCCCACGGCTTCGAAGGCTGGTTTTCCGGAAGCGCTGATTTCGACCGGCAGATGGAAGCCGGCCTCCTGACCTGCCCGAGCTGCAATTCGGCTGCGATTTCCAAGTCGCTGATGGCGCCCTCCGTTTCTACCGCCCAGAAAAAAGAGGAAAAGCAGGCGGTCGCCATGGACCTCGCCCAGAAGCAGGTGATGGCGAAGATCCGCGAAGCGGTGGCGGCCATCAAGGCCAATGCCGAGGATGTCGGGGAGAAGTTCCCCGAGGAAGCCCGAAAGATCCACTACGGCGAAGCCGATGCCCGGGGCATAGTCGGGCAGGCGAGCTTTGCAGAGGTGCGCGACCTTCTCGATGAGGGCATCGAGGTGGCGCCGCTGCCGATCCTGCCGGAAGATGCGAATTAACGTTATTCCGCCTTCTTCGCCAGCAGCATGTAGTTGACGTCCATATCGGGAGAAAGGTTCCAGCGGTCCTGGAGCGGGTTGAAGAAGACGCCCGTGCGGTGAACGATGCTCATGCCACTCGCCGAAAGTGGTGTCTCCAACTCGTCGGGACGGACCAGCTTCTCGTATTGATGTGTACCCCGGGGCAGCCAGCGCAGGATGTTCTCCGCCGCGAAGATCGCCAGCGCGCGCGCCTTCATCGTGCGGTTGATAGTCGCGACGAACATCAGTCCGCCGGGTTTCACCATGGAGGCGCAGGTGCGCATGAAAAGATCGACGTCGGCGACGTGCTCGACCACTTCCATGTTGAGGACCACGTCGAACAACTCGCCGGCTTCCGCCAGTTGCTCGGCGGTGACGGCGCGATAGTCGACGCTCGTGCCGGTCTCGTCCGCATGGGTGGAGGCGATACCGATATTCTTCTCGGAGGGATCGGCGCCGACGACCGCGGCGCCCATGCGGGCGACCGGCTCTGCGAGGAGGCCGCCGCCGCAGCCGATGTCGAGGATCCGCAAGCCGGAGAGCGGCAGATGAGCTTTCGGGTCGCGACCGAAATTCTCTGCCACCCGGTCACGGATATAGGTAAGGCGCACCGGATTGAACTTGTGCAGCGGCTTGAATTTGCCGGCCGGATCCCACCATTCCGCGGCCATGGCGGAAAAGCGGTCGACCTCGCTCTGGTCGATAGTAGTCTTTGCGGCATCTGTCATAGGTCGTCACCTCCAGCGTCTGCGCCTGAGGTCGGACGATCGAGGGCAGAAGTCAAGGGCCGTTTCCTCCGCGTCGCTATGATCCCCGTTACGAGGCTCCAGCGACGGGCGGGTTTCTTGACAAAGTCCTGTTCCACAGCCTCCTGCGCTTGTTGGGAGAGCTGATGGAACCTCGTGTCGAGATTGGCCGCACAGAGCGGCAGCTTCGCTCAGGCGGAGCATTTGTTGCACCCCGCCGATCTGTCTGATGCGGCGAGGACAGCATCGGTCTGCTGCAGACGCGTCTTCGGCGACGCTGGTGGAAGTGGGAGATCCTGCGCGGGATGTGGATCAGGGCTGGGGCTGACGGCAGACTTCTTCATGTTTTGGGGCACGCATTTTCTCGCAGGGAGGTGAAACATCCCGGAGAGCCGTTTGACCGGGGGGAAGGGAGTCGTAGCCACCGAGGCATCGTGCCTGTGAGCTACGGGTGCATCTGAAGCGGGTGTTTCTTTTGGCAGCCACGGGCCGACACAGTCCATGCGCTGGACGCTGCCTGCTTCCGCGACCATTTAAAACGTGTGCCGCCGTTCATGGGCGGTTCAGGGGCTGAGCGGAACAATGGCGGGTGTCCGACATTGAGTGGAAACAAGAGCGGCAAGCTCGTCATTTCGCAGGAGAAAACACGTGAGGAAGTATCTGTTCAGTGCCGCTGCTGCCCTGTGTGCAGTGGTGGCCGCGCCTTCGCTGGCCGATGCGGCCGTGCGGGGACATTCCACGGCCAACGTCAACATGCGCTCGGGCCCGAGCACCTCCTACCCGGCTGTGACTGTCATTCCGGCCGGGTCTCCGGTGACGATCTACGGATGCATGAGCAGCGTCAACTGGTGTGATGTCGCCTTCTCTGGCGGCCGCGGCTGGGTCTCGGGCCGCTACGTCCAGGCGAGCTATCGCGAACGCCGCGTCTATATCGGCCCACAATATTATCGCCCGCTCGGAATCCCGACCGTCACCTTCGAGATCGGCAACTATTGGGACCGGCACTACCGGGGCCGCGACTTCTACCGCGACCGCGATCGCTGGGACCGTGATCGCCGAGACTGGGACCGTGATCGCCGGGATCGGGATCGTGGCGACTGGGACAGGGATCGTGACCGGGATCGGGATCGCGCGGATCGTGACCGGAATCGTGAGCGCGACCGGGATTTCCGTCGACCGCGAGGGGCTAATCCCGGCGGGGACGCCAACTGCTTCCCTCGCTGCCCCTAATGGTCGGTCATTGAGATTACCGACCGCCCTGACTGCAGTCGGAGAACCATTCAACTCGGAACGCCCGCGACGGGCGTTCTTTTTCTTTCAGGTCGCCAGGCTTCGCTCTTGCCGCCATTGCGCCCCACCCCCCTTTTCGATAAGAGACGCGGCGAAATCCCGCCTTGCCTGCAAGACGGGCAAAGACAGCCGCTCCCGCGGGAGCGAACGGGTGGTATTGATCAGCATGGCTCGCATCGTCATGAAGTTCGGCGGCACTTCGGTCGCCAATCTGGAACGCATTCATAATGTCGCGCGCCATGTGAAACGCGAGGTCGATGCCGGTCACGAGGTGGCCGTGGTCGTCTCGGCAATGTCCGGCAAGACAAACGAACTGGTGGGCTGGGTTCAGGACATGCCCAAGGTCGCCGGCGGCGATTCCCCCTTCTATGACGCCCGTGAGTATGACGCAGTGGTCGCGTCCGGCGAGCAGGTGACGTCAGGGTTGCTCGCCGTCGCGCTGCAGTCTATGGGCGTCAACGCGCGTTCCTGGCAGGGATGGCAGATCCCGATCAAGACAGATAATGCACATGGCGCCGCGCGCATCCTTGAGATCGATGGCACGGACATCATCCGTCGGATGGGCGAGGGGCAGGTCGCGGTGGTTGCCGGTTTCCAGGGTATAGGCCCTGACAATCGCATCGCCACCCTTGGACGCGGCGGCTCTGACACGTCCGCAGTCGCCATTGCTGCTGCGGTCAAGGCAGACCGTTGCGACATCTATACGGATGTCGACGGCGTCTATACCACGGACCCGCGCATCGTGCCGACGGCTCGGCGGCTGAAGAAGATCACCTTCGAGGAAATGCTGGAAATGGCGTCGCTCGGCGCCAAGGTGCTGCAGGTTCGCTCCGTCGAACTTGCCATGGTCCACAAGGTCCGCACCTTCGTGCGGTCGAGTTTCGAGGATCCCGATGCGCCGGGCATGGGCGACCTCCTGAACCCGCCCGGCACATTGATTTGCGACGAGGAAGAGATCGTGGAACAGGAAGTCGTTACCGGCATAGCCTATGCCAAGGATGAGGCGCAGATTTCGCTCCGCCGGCTGGCCGACCGCCCCGGCGTTTCGGCCGCCATCTTCGGACCGCTTGCGGAAGCCCACATCAACGTCGACATGATCGTGCAAAACATTTCCGAGGACGGATCGCGCACCGACATGACCTTCACGGTTCCCTATGGAGACGTGCAGAAGGCGCTCAGGATCCTCGAGGACAACAAGGAAAAAATCGGCTTCGACGTCGCGCAGAACGAATCAGGTCTCTGCAAGGTGTCGGTCATCGGCATCGGCATGCGCAGCCATGCCGGGGTCGCTGCGCATGCTTTCAAGGCACTTGCTGAAAAAGGCATCAACATCAAGGCGATCACGACATCCGAAATCAAGATTTCCATTCTTATCGACGGCGCATACTCGGAACTGGCCGTTCGGACTTTGCATTCCGCCTACGGTCTCGATAAGAGTTGAACATGAGCCGAAGGGCTGCGCTTTCCTGCAGGGAAGGGGCGGTGCCGACGGGTGGGGCACCTTGTTTCGGGAGCGATGATGCCGATGAGAGAGCTGTCGGCGGGTCCGCGCGTTCTGCTGCGGCGGCTGCGCGAACTGATGGCGGAGCCGCTCGATCCGCAGGAGCGCCTTGACCGCATCGTCCGCCAGATCGCCAGCAACATGGTGGCGGAGGTCTGCTCGGTCTATGTGCTGCGATCGGACGGGGTGCTGGAGCTCTACGCCACCGAGGGTCTCAATCCCGAAGCCGTCCATCTGTCGCAGCTGAAAATGGGGCAGGGGCTTGTCGGCACCATCGCCGCCTCGGCCCAGCCGCTCAACCTTTCGGACGCGCAGGCGCATCCCGCCTTCCGCTATCTCCCTGAAACGGGAGAAGAAATCTACCATTCCTTCCTCGGCGTCCCGATCTTGAGAGCCGGTCGCACTTTGGGCGTCCTCGTCGTTCAGAACAGGGCGAGTCGGACCTATCGCGAGGATGAGGTCGAGGCGCTTGAAACGACCGCGATGGTAATTGCCGAGATGATTGCGACGGGGGAACTGAAGAAGATTACCAAGCCGGGCCTCGAGCTCGACCTGACGCGTGCCGTCACCATCGGGGGTGACGGCTACAACGAAGGCATCGGTCTCGGCCATGTGGTTCTGCACGAGCCGCGCGTGGTGGTCACCAATCTGCTCAACGAGGATGCCGAGAGCGAGGTCCGGCGGCTGGCCGAGGCGCTCGGCTCGCTCAGGATCTCGATCGACGACATGCTGTCGCGGCGGGACGTGGCGACCGAAGGCGAGCATCGTGAGGTCCTCGAGACCTACAGGATGTTCGCCTACGACCAGGGCTGGGTGCGCCGCATGGAAGAGGCGATCCACAACGGCCTGACGGCGGAAGCGGCGGTCGAGAAGGTCCAGAGCGATACCAAGGCGCGGATGATGCGCCTGACCGACCCTTATCTTCGGGAGCGGATGCACGACTTCGATGACCTCGCGAACCGGCTGCTGCGGCAGCTGACCGGGTTCAGCGGACGGGCGATCAGCGAGGGACTGCCGGCGGATGCGATCATCTTCGCGCGCGCCATGGGTGCGGCCGAACTTCTCGATTATCCGCGGGAACGGCTGCGTGGGCTCGTGCTGGAGGATGGCGCCGTGACCAGCCATGTGGTGATCGTGGCACGGGCGATGGGCATCCCGGTGGTCGGCCAGGCCGCCGGGGCGGTGGCGCTTGCCGAGAACGGTGATGCGGCAATCATCGACGGCGACGACGGCCAGCTTCACCTGCGGCCGGTGCCCGACGTGCTGAAGGCCTACGAGGAGAAGGTCCGGCTTCGCGCTCGCCGCCAGGAACAGTTCCGGGCGCTGCGCGACGTCGATCCCGTTACGAAGGATGGCAAGCGCATCAGCCTGATGATGAATGCCGGGCTGATCGTGGACCTGCCGCATCTGCCGGAATCGGGGGCGGACGGCATTGGGCTGTTCCGCACGGAACTGCAGTTCATGATCGCCTCGACCATGCCCAAGCTGGAGGAGCAGGAGGCATTCTATCGCACGGTCATCCGGCAGGCGGGCAGCCGGCCCGTGACGTTCCGGGCGCTCGATATCGGCGGCGACAAGGTGGTCTCCTATTTCCGTGCGCACGAAGAGGAGAATCCGGCGCTAGGCTGGCGGGCGATCCGCCTGTCGCTCGACCGGCCGGGCCTGTTGCGCACGCAGCTGCGGGCGCTTCTGCGGGCTTCGGCGGACTCCGAGCTGCGAATGATGCTGCCGATGGTGACGGAAGTGGCCGAAATCCATGCGGTACGCGAACTCCTGCAGAAGGAGGTGCAGCACCTGTCGAAGTTCGGACACAGCCTGCCGCGCAAGCTCTCGTTCGGCGCCATGCTGGAAGTGCCGGCCCTGATGTGGCAGCTGGACGAGCTGATGGCCGAGGTGGATTTCGTTTCCGTGGGCTCCAACGACCTCTTCCAGTTCTCGATGGCGGCCGACCGCGGCAATGCCCGGGTCTCCGACCGCTTCGACATGCTGGGCAAGCCGTTCCTGCGGATCCTGCGCGATATCGTGAGGGCGGCCGATCGCAACAACACTCCGCTGACGCTGTGCGGCGAGATGGCCGGCAAGCCGCTTTCCGCCATGGCGCTGATCGGTCTCGGCTTCCGCTCCGTATCGATGGCGCCGACCTCGATCGGGCCTGTCAAGGCCATGCTCCTGTCGCTCGATGCGGGCAGGCTGATGGAGACGCTGAACGCGGCGCTGGACGATACGCGGACGGGAGAGCCGGTCCGTGATCTGCTCATCCGTTTTGCGGCCGAGAACGGTATCCCGCTCTGACAAGAGCAATGATGGAGTAGATCCGGGTGGCGAAGCTTCCTGTAGACAAGATGCGCGAGCTGGAGCGCCGCTTCGGCGAAATCGAGGCCCGAATGTCCGAAGGCCCGGCCTCCGACGTCTATGTCAGGCTGGCTTCGGAATATGCGGAACTGCAGCCGGTCGTCCGCAAGATCCGCGATTTCGAGAAGGCAACGACCGAAGTGGCAGGCCTCAAGGCGCTGCTGGCGGACAAGGCGACCGACCGAGAGATGCGCGAGCTGGCCGAGATGGAACTGCCGGACGCCGAGGAGAGGGTCGAGGCGCTGGAGAAGGACATGCAGGTCCTGCTCCTGCCGAAGGATGCGGCGGACGAGAAGAGCGCCATTCTGGAAATCCGCGCCGGCACCGGCGGCAACGAGGCCGCGCTCTTTGCCGGCGACCTGTTCCGGATGTACGAGCGGTATGCGGCGGGCAAGGGCTGGAAGGTCGAGGTGCTTTCCGCCAGCGAGGGCGAGGCCGGCGGCTTCCGTGAAATCATCGCGACCGTCAGCGGGCGGGGCGTCTTCTCCAAGCTGAAGTTCGAGTCCGGTGTCCATCGGGTCCAGCGTGTGCCGGATACGGAGACGCAGGGGCGGATCCATACCTCGGCCGCGACCGTCGCGGTCCTGCCGGAAGCGGAGGAGATCGATATCGAGATCCGTCCGGAGGACATCCGCATCGATACGATGCGCTCCTCGGGTGCCGGCGGACAGCACGTCAACACGACGGACTCCGCCGTCCGCATCACCCATCTGCCGACGGGGCTGGTGGTGACCAGTTCGGAAAAATCGCAGCACCAGAACAGGGCGAAGGCCATGCAGGTGCTGCGCTCGCGCCTCTACGACATGGAACGGCAGAGGGCCGAGAGCGAGCGGTCCGCGGATCGCAAGAGCCAGGTGGGCTCCGGCGACCGGTCCGAACGCATCCGCACCTACAACTTTCCGCAGGGACGGATAACCGACCACCGCATCAACCTGACGCTCTACAAGCTCGACCGGATGATGGAAGGGGAGATCGACGAGGTGGTCGACGCGCTTATCGCCGACTATCAGGCGGGGCAGCTGGCGCAACTCGGCGAGCAGCAGGGGTGACGACGCTCGGGGCACTTGTCGGAGAGGCGAGGGCTCGCTTCGCGGCGGCCGGGCTTCCCGATGCGGCGATCGAGGCGCGTATCCTTATCGGAGGGCTACTCGGCCTGACCCATACCGAGGTCTTCACCGGTGCGGACCGTGCCGTTTCGGCGGCGGAGAGGGCCGACATAGAAAATGCCATCGCACGCCGCTTGAAACGCGAGCCGGTACATCGCATATTAGGAGTGCGTGAATTCCACGGAATGCCGATGCGGCTATCCCGAGGCACGCTGGAACCCCGCTCGGATACGGAAGTTCTCGTCGATGCCATGCTGCCTTATGCAAGGCAGGTCGCGGCGGCCAAGGGTGCGGTACGCATCCTGGACCTCGGGACCGGAACGGGCGCAATCCTGCTCGCACTCCTGAAGGAATGCCCGGAAGCGACCGGGCTTGGCGCCGATATCTCTGCGGATGCCTTGCAGACGGCTCAGGCGAATGCCGCGGCTCTCGGTCTTCAAGACCGGTTCGAAGCGGTTCGCAGCGATTGGTTCCAGAACATTGGGCAGCGGTTCGACATGATCGTGTCAAATCCACCCTATATACGGACTGACGTCATCGCGACACTGGAACCCGAGGTCAGGAACTTCGATCCCCTGGCTGCCCTTGATGGCGGCCCCGACGGAATGGATGCCTATCGGACGATCGCGGCAGGTGCTGCGGAAGTTCTCGAACCCGGCGGAACGGTAGGTGTGGAAATCGGGTTCGACCAGAAGGATGCGGTGAGCGAGCTTTTTACCTCGAAAGGGTACGTGCCTGGGCAGTCGGTGTGCGACTTCGGCGGCAACGACCGTGTGCTCGTGATGACGCGGCAGGGGCCGGATACCTGATTTTGCACAGCGAAAGAAAAGGCTTGGATTTCCAGAGGAAGCACGATAGTTTGCGGCCACGTACCGGGGCGGCTGGGAATGAACGGAGATTCGTTCGGGTTAAGGTCAACCCTGAAACCGGCTCTTTTGAGTTTCAAAGGTTGAACATTTCCTGGTGCGTGATTCAGGTAATTTGACTTTCACAAGCGGCAGGCGGCTTGGTGTCCTCCTGTCCGCGGCGCGCGAAGTCTTGGTCTGGCGGAAGCCAGCATGGCTGCGCGGCCCCTTATCAGCGGACAACAGACAATTCAGGTGATCTATCTATGAGGCCAGGACAGCAGAACAAGCGCGGTCGAGGGCGCGGCGGCAGCAACAATGGCGGCGGCGGCAATAACTTCAACCGCAAGGGCGGCAACCCTCTTACCCGCACCTATGACAGCTCCGGCCCAGACGTGAAGATCCGCGGGACGGCCCAGCATATTGCGGAAAAATATGCGGCCCTGGCGCGCGATGCCCAGAGCTCCGGCGACCGGGTGATAGCCGAAAACTACCTGCAGCATGCGGAACACTACAACCGCATCATCGCCGCCGCGCAGGCACAGATGCAGGAGCGCTTCCAGCGTGACGATCGCGGCGAGTTCCAGGATCGCGACGGCCAGGAGGGCGACGACATCGAAACGACCGAGGGCGACGACGAAGGTTCGTTCCGCCAGCAGCCTTCGGCGGAGGCTCAGCCGCAGCGTCGGGACAACCAGCAGCAACGTGAGCAACAGCGCGAGCGTCAGAATCGCCGCGAACGTGACCAGCTTCCTGCTGCCGAGGCAGCACCCGCCATCGACGGCTCCGGCCCCCAACCCGTGATCGAGGGTATCCCCGCAGAAGTGGCCGCGGAATCGGAAGAGCAGGGCGCGCAGGCCGAACGGCAGCCGCGCCGCCGCAATGCCGGCAATCGGCCGCGTCGCCCCCGTAGGGGAGAAGAAGGTGCTGCCCAGGAGGACGGTGCTGCCGAACCCCGGCCCGAACTGGCTGACGCAGCGGGCGAGTAAGACTGTCTTCTTAAATAAGACATTGCAAAGCTCCGGTCGGAAGGCCGGGGCTTTTTTCGTGCCGGAGCCTAGCGAATCGCAGTCTGGAGCTGGCCGCGGGCAGCTATCGTGTCGCGGCCAGCCAGCTCCTTTAAATCTGCGAAACGACCTCCCATATCATTTTCAACGCCGGGCAATCCGGCGACGGGCTCGCCTTTGAGGGAGCTCAATCTCAATCATCGGTCCGTGCCTTACGAAGGGCGGAACGATCTGTGGAGGTTCGACATGAATATCGAGAAATATTCCGAGCGGGTTCGCGGCTTTCTGCAGTCGGCGCAGACCCATGCGCTTTCCGAGGGACACCAGCAGTTCACGCCCGAGCATGTGCTGAAGGTGCTGCTCGACGACGACCAGGGCATGGCGTCCTCGCTGATCACCCGTGCCGGCGGCGACCCCAAGGAAGCGCGGCTCGCCAATGATGCGGCACTTGCCAAGCTGCCCAAGGTTTCCGGCGGCGGTGGTCAGGTCTATCTGTCGCAGCCGCTCGCCAAGGTGTTCACCACCGCCGAAGACGCGGCAAAAAAGGCGGGCGACAGTTTCGTCACCGTCGAGCGGCTGCTGCTGGCGCTCGCCATCGAAAGCACGGCATCGACCTCCGCGACGCTCAAGAAGGCCGGCGTGACGGCTCAAGCCCTCAACCAAGTCATCAACGAGGTCCGCAAAGGGCGCACGGCCGACAGCGCGAACGCCGAACAGGGTTTTGACGCGCTGAAGAAATATGCGCGCGACCTGACGGCGGAGGCCCGCGAGGGCAGGCTCGACCCGGTCATCGGCCGCGACGACGAGATCCGCCGCACGATCCAGGTGCTTTCCCGCCGCACCAAGAACAATCCGGTGCTGATCGGCGAGCCCGGCGTCGGCAAGACGGCTATCGCCGAAGGCCTGGCACTGCGCATCGTCAACGGCGACGTGCCGGAAAGCCTGAAGGACAAGAAGCTGATGGCGCTCGACATGGGTGCCCTGATCGCCGGCGCGAAGTATCGCGGCGAATTCGAGGAGCGGCTGAAGGCTGTTCTCAACGAAGTCCAGGCGGAAAACGGCGAAATCATCCTCTTCATCGACGAGATGCATACGCTGGTCGGCGCCGGCAAGGCTGATGGCGCGATGGATGCGTCCAACCTGCTGAAGCCTGCGCTCGCCCGCGGGGAACTGCACTGCGTCGGCGCCACCACGCTCGACGAATACCGCAAGCATGTCGAGAAGGATGCAGCCCTTGCCCGCCGGTTCCAGCCGGTGATGGTGGACGAGCCGACGGTGGAGGATACGATCTCGATCCTGCGCGGGCTGAAGGAGAAATACGAGCAGCACCACAAGGTGCGGATCTCCGACTCCGCCCTGGTGGCTGCCGCGACCCTTTCCAACCGCTACATCACCGACCGCTTCCTGCCGGACAAGGCGATCGACCTGATGGACGAGGCCGCCTCACGGCTTCGCATGCAAGTGGATTCCAAGCCGGAGGAACTGGACGAACTGGATCGCCGCATCATCCAGCTGAAGATCGAGCGCGAGGCGCTGAAGAAGGAAACCGACACAGCGTCGGCCGACCGGCTCTCGCGACTCGAAAGCGAGCTTGCCTCTTTCGAGGAAGAGGCCGATGCGCTGACAGCTCGCTGGCAGGCGGAGAAGCAGAAGCTGGGGCTGGCAGCCGACCTCAAGAAGCGGCTCGACGAAGCGCGCAATGAGCTGGCGATCGCCCAGCGGCAGGGCGAGTTCCAGCGAGCCGGCGAGCTTGCCTATGGCGTGATCCCCGGCCTGGAGAAGGATCTGGCCGCCGCGGAAGCGCAGGATACCGGCGCCAATGCCATGGTGCAGGAGGTCGTGACGCCCGACAACATCGCCCATGTCGTCTCCCGCTGGACCGGTATCCCGGTCGACAAGATGCTGGAGGGCGAACGCGACAAGCTGCTTCGCATGGAAGACGAACTGGCGAAGTCCGTCGTCGGCCAAGGCGACGCCGTGCAGGCGGTGTCGCGTGCCGTTCGCCGCTCGCGTGCCGGGCTGCAGGATCCGAACCGGCCGATCGGCTCGTTCATCTTCCTTGGACCCACCGGCGTCGGCAAGACGGAACTGACGAAGTCGCTCGCCCGCTTCCTGTTCGATGACGAGACCGCGATGGTGCGCCTCGACATGTCGGAATACATGGAGAAGCACTCGGTCGCCCGGCTGATCGGCGCGCCTCCCGGCTATGTCGGCTATGAGGAAGGCGGCGCACTGACGGAATCCGTCCGCCGCAAGCCCTACCAGGTCGTGCTGTTCGACGAGATCGAGAAGGCGCATCCGGACGTGTTCAACGTGCTCCTGCAGGTGCTCGACGACGGGCGCCTCACGGACGGACAGGGCCGGACGGTGGACTTCAAGAACACGATCATCATCATGACCTCGAACCTCGGGGCCGAGTATCTCACCAGCCTGCCGGAAGGCGCGGATACCGCCCAGGTGCGCGACCAGGTGATGGACGTGGTCAAGGCCTCGTTCCGGCCGGAGTTCCTGAACCGCGTCGACGAGATCATCCTCTTCCACCGCCTGCAGCGGACGGAAATGGGCGCGATCGTCGATATCCAGATGAAGCGGCTGGTCTCGCTGCTCGCCGAGCGCAAGATCGTCATCGAGCTCAACCCGGACGCGCGCGAGTGGCTGGCGGACAAGGGTTACGATCCGATCTACGGGGCGCGGCCGCTGAAGCGGGTGATCCAGAAGTTCGTGCAGGATCCGATGGCCGAGCAGATCCTCGGTGGGCAGATCCCCGACGAATCCACGGTCGCCGTCGATGCGGGCTCCGATCGGCTGCTCTTCCGCGTCAGGCGGCAGGTCAGCGAAGCGGCATAAGCCTCCGTCGTTCTGGAAAGAAGTGCGGGGGCCTCCAGTGCGAGGCCCCGTTTGCTTGCGCCGGGCCTGGTTCTGACGGTCAGAGCAGTGCAGCCACGGGCGTTGCCAGATCGTCCGCCACCCGCCGAACCTGCTGCCGGTCGGACGTCCAGTCCATGTCACCGAGGCCGAGATATTGGAGCTTCGCCTGCCGGATCAATGCTGCTCTCCGTCCCGGCAGCAGGGGCATGACCCAGTCGGCGGCGGCATCCTTGGAGACGAAGTCACCGGCTGCGAGCGTCCGCCACATCTGCACCAGATAGGCGGCGACAAGCGCCTCGGGGAAGCATTGCCGGATCAGCTCCAGCGCCTCTTTCGCCTCATGGGAACGGGATCGGATACCATCGCCGCCCGCTACCGGCTGGCGACCTCCGCCGGATCGCCGCCGAGCAGCGCGTCGATGCGGCTGCGCTCTTCCTTGAAGCGGGCGAGGTTCTCCCCCTCCAGCGACTTGCCCCCCGGCAGGCGGATCTTCATCGGGTCCACCTTGGTGCCGTTGACCATGAGCTCGTAATGCAGGTGCGCACCGGTCGAAAGCCCGGTGGAGCCGACATAGCCGATGACCTGACCCTGGGTCACCTTGGCGCCCGGCTTGATGCCGCGGGCGATCGCGCTCTGATGGTTGTAGGAGGAGACATAGCCGTTGGCGTGGCGGATCAGCGTCTGGTTGCCGTAGCCGCCCTTGTCCCAGCCCGCCGATTCCACCACGCCGTTGCCGGCGGCAATGATCGGCGTGCCGCGCGGTGCCGCCCAATCGGTGCCCGTATGCATGCGGGCATAGCGCAGGATGGGGTGGCGGCGCATGCCGAAGCCGGAGGTCATGCGGCCGTTCGGAACCGGATTGCGCAGCAGGAACTGCCGGATGCTGCGGCCGTCGGCGTCGTAATAGTCGATGCCGCCGTCGTCGGGGTTCTGGAAGCGGTAGAAGCGGGTCGTCGTGTCACCGAAATGGGCGTTCACGTACAGAAGCTCGGACTGTTCGCTCGCCTGGCCGCTTTCGTCCTGGACGGAAAAGAAGGCCTCGATACGGTCGGTCGGCTTCAACTGCGCCTGCAGGTCGACGCTGCTGGCCAGCAGCTTCACGAGCAGGCCGGTCATGTCCGCCGTCATGCCGTAGGAGAGGGCGGCCCTGTAGATGCCGTCATAGACACGCGGCAGTTCGCGGCCGGTGGCGACCTGGGGTGGCTGATCACTGAAGGCACCCGCGACCGCGTCGATCATCGGCGGCTCCTCGGCGTCGACGATCCGGCCGTGATCGTTGAGCGCGATAGTGACGTCATGCCGCCCATGGCGGTAGACGGAGGCGCGGACGACCATCACCATCTCGCCCTGCTGCAGCACGCCGATGCGCAGCACGTCGCCGGGCAGGAGCTTCGGCTCGCTCAGCCGGTTGCCGAGATGGCCGGCGATCTCTTGCGCCTTGCCTTCGGGATAGCCGACATCCGTCAGGGCGGTGGCGATTTCCTTCTCCGAACGGATCGGGATGATGTCGTCGGCGTAGTCGCGGGTCTGCGGCGTCACCGGTTCGGCCGGGCTCACCGACATGTTCTGCTCGAGGATACGCGCGGTCAGGCCGGCGGTAAGGTCCAGCCCGTCCTCCGCCGTCGAAAAACGCTGCGGATCGACATAGTAGAGGGCGGAAAGCTGGGTGTGGCCATCGGTCAGGACGGAGCCGTTGGAGCGGATGTTCTCCTCGACCTCCTCCAGTGACATGGACGGTGCATAGGGATAGCGGGCGCCGCTGGCCGGGAAGGGGAGCGCGCGGAGGCTCACCTCCGATTCGACCTCCGACCCGTAGATGACCCCCGTGCTCCCTGCGCTGGGCGCCGGCCCCTCGCTCGAGGCGAAGATGGTGAGAGGATCGAAATCGGGATAATCCTCCTGCGCCACGTGATTGGCCGCAAGGTTCATCTTCACATGCGCGAAGGGACGGCGGCGGATGACCTCCTTATTGCCCTCGTGGACGACGGTGGAGACCTCCATCACCTTGCGGTCCGTCGGCATGGCGACGATGTTGCCGCCGAGAAGGCGCCCGCCGCGGGTGACGCTGTCGGCCTCCTCCTCCATCGGAAGCATGGCGGAGGCTTCGGCGGGCGTCGCCAATTGCTGGCGCCCGTCGAGCGCGGCAAAGAGGGCCACCCCCATGAGAACCGAGGAGGTGATGCCGGTAAGGAAGGTGCCGGAGAGCCAGCGCAGTGAGATTTCGCGCCGATCGGGCGCCCGCCGGCCATCGGCCAGGAGGGGCGGCTCGTTGCCGAGCGTCCGGATCATGCTGCGGGCGTTGATCATGCGGTCGTTTCTGTCCCCTGTTGCCCTCTTGGACGGGTGCATTGTCGCGGCGGGAATTTGCGCAAACATGTGCCCCTTTCGCCCTGCCGTGTCAAATCGGCAAGCGGTGTGCCGCCGCTCCGGCCCCGGCCCATTTCACGGATTGGGGTATAGACCTTACAAATGTGAAGATCTGGGGGCGGAGGGGGTGTGGGGGGATGGGATGGATGGCGGGTAGGGCGCGCGGTTTTTGCTGGTGGGGGAGTGGTTTTCGGCGGTTCGTCTAATTCGCCGTTATCTACCAATGGCTTAGCGGAAATCTTTGCGGGGGCGGAAAAAGCGTGTTGACTTGTTTTGGAGGTTGGGACTATAAACCGCT
>NZ_CABFWF030000010.1:339675-394733 GCF_902153245.2 Pseudorhizobium endolithicum | reverse complement strand
CATACTCGCCGGACTTCAACCCCATCGAGATGGCTTTCTCCAAGCTCAAGGCTCTGCTCAGAAAGGTCGCTGCCAGAACCGTTGACGACCTCTGGTCAGCCGTCGCCGACTGTCTATCCGCCTTCACCCCCGAGGAATGCCGGAACTACTTCGAGGCCGCCGGATATGACCCGGACTAAGTCGAATCCGCTCTAGCTCTACCTCGCCGATCTTGGTAAGGGTAAGAAACTGATCGTATTGTTCGAGGAGCTTTGTGGCTTCCGAATGGGCGTCACTTGCTTCGGGCTGCTGTAACAGCCATTCCACGCGTTCAATGGGAGTGAGCTGAGTCATGGCGAAGCCGTCTTCTTCAGAAACCGTCCCATTACGTTTATAAATTGTGAGAAGATAAAGCAGTGCTGAGAAGCACGTGAGCATGCGGCTGTGCTTCAGCTTGTAGTTCTTGACTTTCCCTTTTGCTTTGTTGGGATCTGGCTTACGTTCTGTTCTAGCCTCATAATTCACGCAAAATGTGCGCCACAAGCGTAATATGTCATTCGTGAGATACGCAGGCATGAACTCATCTTTATGATCTTCGTAATCCCGCCAGTACGCTTTTATAACGGTACGGATAACATCCGCGTATACGTCATCGCCAAGTAGGGGCTTGCTCTCTAAGAGCATCAGGAGACGGCCGGTTAGTGTATTTGTTGCGTCGTCCTCTGGTGTTCCTAAGGTCTTTGTAAACTGCTCGGCCGAGTAGTGCGCGAGATACCGCCCATCGCCATCGAAGTCTTTAATCCCAAGCGCTTCGTTGCGTGGATAAGGTCCGCCTTTATGCAGATTTCATCTAAGTGGCGGAGACGGCTTCCTTTTGGCGATCCCTTGGAGGCGGGATCGGTCAATCCGACGATAAACAGATCTAGATCGCTATCTGTACGTGCTTCTAGGCGGCCATAAGAGCCCGTAGCGTAAACACACGCTTTTCCTTCCAGGAGTAGATCAGCTTCTCTTAGTTCCTTTCGTAGTGCGGTCAGTTGTTTGGAGGTGTATTCTCGGCGGTGTCCAATCTCATCCACTCAGCGCTCCCACTCAAAGACGTTGGCAAATATTTCCGCCTGTTCAATCGCATCATCGAGTGCGTGATGAGTATGTGGCCGACTGGGGATCAGGTTCGGCGGAAGTTTTGAGCGGCTCGACTGCGAGATCGGCAGAGATCCTTTTACAGCAACTGCCGTTTTTATATCAAAGCACTGCGAATACCCAAAGGGAGACCCCTTAGGGCAAAAGCGGGTGAAGTACCAGTAAAGCCACGTCCAGTCGAAACTCAGTGGATAAGCGACTAGTACGGGTTTATGTTTCCCCGTAATCTGTTGCACCCATTCATAGGCTGCAACCATCGCCTCTTTCGGATCTTTCCCACGAATTTTTAGATCTTCGCGATCTAGTCCGTTTATTGCAAGGGCCTCGTCCTGGTACTCCTCAGATATCGGTTTCACTTCGCGGTAGAATGTCTGGTTGTAGCTGTCAGGACGGCTAAAGGTCTTTCCGTCGAAATGTCCTGCGTAAACAATAGCGAACGACAAGATGGAGAACGGCCCGGGAATAGGGCCATCGGTCTCGACATCTGCTGAGAAATAAACGTCCACTTGATCTTCTATGTCCTGAAGTCCGAGCAAGCCTATGGAGGCGCTGAGCCTCCCAAGATCGGGGGATATATAGTTCATTTCACAAGCCCTCCACCGCTTTGTGCATTTTCTGACGTGCGACCCCATCTTGCAACGAATCAGCTCTCCTATGTTGTTGATTTCCCGCTCTAGGAGCCTCCTCATTTCCCAATCAGGAGAATGCGCCATTTTGGGCAAATAAGCAGCCCCCAATTTTTACGTGATGGAGTGCATTCAGGATGAGCGGGGAGAGCATGACGCACCCTCTCCCCACGCACCCCTCCCGCCCTACCTCACCCCCATGTGCAACGACTACGAACAACACATCCGCTACGCCAAATATCTCCGCGCGCTGGAGGAGCAGGGCCTTGCCGCGCTCGCCCACCAGAGCGAGGCGGACCTGCCGCAGGCGGATGACGTGCGGATCGGCGATCTCGGCCCGGTGATGCGGGCGGAAAGGGAGGGCGTGGTGGCGCTGTCGCCCATGCGCTTCGGCTTCCCGCCGCCGCCCGGCAAAAAAGGCGGGCCGGTGTTCAACTTCCGCTCCGAAGGCCGAAGCTTTGCGCAAAGCCGCCGCTGCCTCATCCCGGCCTCCGCCTTCTTCGAGTTCACCGGCACGAAATACCCCAAGGCCAAGCACCGCTTCACGCTGAAGGACGCCCCGTTCCTCTGCATCGCCGGGCTCTGGCGCGAGGCGGCAGGGGAGGGGGAGAAGAGCAACCAGCCGCCCGCCTTCACCATGCTCACCACCGCCCCCGGCCCCGACGTCGCCCCCATCCACGATCGCCAGGTCGTGGTGCTGCGGCCGGAGGACTGGCGCCACTGGCTCCATCTCACCAAACCCGAAGCCGAACTGCTGCGCCCGCTGCCGGCCGGATCGCTCAGCGTGGAAGAGGTGCGGTCGGGGAGTGACTGAGGCGGAAACGGCAGCCCTCACCCTGAGGTGCGCACCCGCAGGGTGCGCCTCGAAGGGCGAGGGCGGGCGGCAAGGTCCAGCCAGAGGATCCTTCGAGGGCCGCGCTTTGCGCGGCCGCCTCAGGATGAGGGTGTCGGCGCCTGCCGCCTCCCAAAACCGTGAACGCACCGCAGCCAAAAATTGCAGCACCCCCTCCTCGCCCCTTGTGGGAGAGGAAGCAACATCAGCATCTTAGCCAAAGGCTAAGTGCTGGATTTTGCAGGTGAGGGTATTTTTTCGTCCCCCATCATCCCCGCACCCAAAACTCATCCCCATAATACCCCCGCCTCCGTCGCCGGAGTGTTTCGCGAGACGGTCGCGGGCAGGCGGGGGCCGGCGCTTCCATTCAAGCCGTAACGTGCGGGGAGGGTGGAAGAGGTGAAAGCCATGGAGCGGGCTGATGAGGCAGCGCTCCTATCAAGTCTCCCCCGGGCAGCCATGTCCGGTTCGGGAAAGCCGTGCAGGTGGTGGAGTAACGCATGATCCCGAACCAAAGGACCGCGAAGCGAAAAGTGTGAAGCGGTTTTCGGACAAGATCATGCGGAGCAAAAACCACGCAGAGAGACGAGGCGATCACCTGTAGGGGCTGGACACCCCGAAAGAACGCCGAAGGCCACGCGGATGCGGAGCCACAGACTAAAACCATAGGTGAGGTTCCGCATCCGTGTGGGCTCTCCAGTCAATTCAGAAGACATGCAACCCGCGTGAACGCGAACCCGTGCCCGGAAAGGGGGATGAGCGATGGCAGAAAGCAAGGAAGAAAAACTCCGCCTCTGGCGGGAGTACGAGAACGAGCCCTACCTGCCCGGCTACACCCGCGGCGAGTTCAACAGGCTCCCCCCGCGCCAGCAGTCGCGCCAATTGCAGAAGCTCACCCAGCGCGTCACGAGCTATCTCGGCTACTGGAAGACCTGTGACGTCCCCGCCTGCCGCCGCGCCCGCGCCTGCCGCGGCTTCCTGTCGGAAAAGCAGTATAGCGGCGAGCCGCGCTGGCACGATGCCTTCCCGCCCTGCGTCGGCCCCAACGGCGCGCGCCAGCCGGAAGTGCTGGCCGCCTTTCCCGCCGCCCTAGGGTACCCGCCGGACGAGGATGACGGCCCGAAATACAACGGCCGCGCCTCCAATCGGCCGGCGGGGGATGGGGAGGCGACGTCGTGAACGGGCCAACCGGCTTCGGGAGACCTATGAGCTTCGCCGCCCTGCCGGCGCAGCCCGGCCGAACCTGCCCATTCTTCCGCACGCTCGAAATAACGTCTTCTGCATACCATTGACAGGTTGTCAGACATGATTGTATGAATCCTCCGACTGGTAAGGCCAGCTTACCAGTCACGCGTCGTGGAGGGCGCGTCGGGAGGATGGATGTTTTCGGTCATTGAATCGCGCCGCCTGTATCGCCAGGTTGCAGACCAGATGCGAAGCCTGATCGAGCGGGGTGATTTCGCCCCCGGTTCCAGGCTGCCGCCGGAGCGCGAACTGGCCGAACTTCTCGCCGTTTCCCGCCCCACCGTCCGCGAAGCACTGATTGTGCTGGAAGTCGAGGGCTTCGTTCACATCCGCATGGGCTCCGGTGTTTACGTCTCCGCCCGCTCGCCCGCAGAAGACGCCGCAGCCGCCGCCGAGGCGGAAGGTCCGTTCGAGCTCTTGCGGGCCCGCGCCGTGGTCGAATGCGCCATTGCCGAGGAAGCGGCGCGCGTGGTGCGGCCTGACCAGATTGAAGTCCTAGACAAGAACCTCGCCCGCATGGCGGCCTCCCTGGACGACCGGGCGCTGGCGCTCTCGCTCGACCGGCAATTCCACATCGCTGTCGCGGCGATCATCGGCAACGGCACCCTCAACCGCTTCGTCGGCGGCATTCACGACCTGCGCCTCACGCCCTATTTCGAGCGGCTGGCGAGCTATTTCGAGAACCCGCAAACCTGGCGCGCCGCCATGGAGGAGCACCGCGCCGTCCGCGACGCGATCGCCGCGGGCGATCCTCAGGGCGCGCGCGCCGCCATGCGCGCCCATCTCGACCAGTCCCAGATTCGCCTGTCGGAAAGCTTCGGCGAGGAGCCGTCCGACGGCGTGATACCCGCCGCCTGGAGAAGTGTCGGCGGCCAATAGCCAAACCCCATCAGTTCAACCGGGAGGAAAACCATGAAACTGAAACTCACCACTATCCTCGGCGCCACCGTCGCTGTACTGGCCTCGGCCTTCGCGGCCCAGGCGCAGACCGTCCTCAAATGGGCGCATGTCTACGAAACCTCCGAGCCCTTCCACACGGAATCGGTATGGGCCGCGGAAGAGATCGCCAAGCGCACCGACGGCCGCTACAAGATCGACGTCTTCCCGGCCTCGCAGCTCGGCAAGGAAGCCGACATCAACCAGGGCCTCAAGCTCGGCACCGTCGACATCATCATCTCCGGCTCCAGCTTCGCCTCGCGCGAATACCCGCCGATCGGCGTCACCTACTTCCCCTACATCTTCCGCGATCCGAGCCACCTGATCGCCTATACCAAGAGCGACGTCTTCAAGAAGCTCGCGCAGGGCTATGAGGAAGCATCTGGCGGCAACAAGATCACGGCCGTCACCTATTACGGCACCCGCCACACGACGGCCAACAAGCCGATCGAGAAGTGCGCCGACATGGCCGGCCTGAAGATCCGCGTTCCGGACGTTCCGGCCTATCTCGCCATGCCGCGCGCCTGCGGTGCCAACACCACGCCGATTGCGTTTGCGGAAGTCTACCTCGCCCTGCAGAACGGCACCGTCGAAGCCCAGGAGAACCCGCTGACGACGATCGAGGCGAAGAAGTTCTACGAAGTCCAGAAGAACATCGTGCTCACCGGCCACATCGTCGACCACCTGAACACGGTCGTATCACCGACTCTTTGGTCGAACCTTTCTGACGAGGACAAGCAGATCTTCAGTGAAGTCATGGCCGAGGCCGCTGAACGGGCCACGAAGATCGTCGAACAGCGCGAGCAGGAACTGGTCGAGAAGTTCAAGGCCGACGGCCTGACCGTGACGGAAGTCGACAAGGCCGACTTCGAGAAGACCGTCATGGAAAAGGTCACCCTGGAAGAGTTCGGCTACACCAAGGAAGACTGGGAAGCCATCCGCGCCATCCAGTAAGCGCGTCTGCGGCGCCTGGTGCGAGAGCATCGGGCGCCGTCTGCATCCCCATTAGAATCCGCGGAGTTCTCCGATGAACGAACAACAGCACGCTCCGGTTAGCGTTGATGAGATGGCGCATGCCTTCGAGGAAGAGGCCGGACCCGTCGACCTTTCGCCTTATGCGGTGGAAGACTGGGTAAACATGGCCATCTTCTGGACCATGGCTGCTTGCGTCTTCCTGCAGTTCTTCACGCGCTATGCTCTCAACAACAGCCTTGCCTGGACCGAGGAGATCGCGGCCAACTGCCTCGTGGTGCTTGTATTCCTGGGCTCCGTCATGTGTGTCCGGATGGCGCGACATATCTCTGTGGACATGCTCTACCGCTTCCTGCCGCACAGGATCGGACGGGCGCTCGAGCTACTGGTGGATTTCATCGTCATCGGCTTCTTTGCCTACACGACCTGGTTGATGTGGCGTTATATCGGCATCGTCGGCAATGAGCGCATGGTGACCGTCAACCTGCCGCGTGGCTACGTATTCTATACCGTCTTCGGAGCCTTCGCGCTGATGTTGGTGCGCTCCGTCCAGAACTTCATCAAAGACATGATCAACGAAAAAACCGTTCGCGAACAGGCGAGCGAAACCGGCGTGCAGGGGATCTGACGAATGCTGCTTCTGATCGGATCCTTTCTGCTCCTCATGATCATCGGCGCTCCGATCGCGGTGTCGCTTGGTGTCTCTTCTCTGCTTTACCTCGTCATCTACGGCGTGGCCCCCGACATCATCGCTGCCCAACGCATGATCGCCGGTGTCGAAAGCTTCCCGCTGATTGCGGTCCCCTTCTTCATCCTGGTCGGCAACCTGATGAATATCGCCGGCGTCACCGGCCGCATCTACCATTTCGCCCTTTCCCTCGTCGGTTGGATGAAGGGTGGTCTTGCGCAGGTCAACATCATCGGCTCGGTCGTCTTCTCCGGCATGTCAGGAACGGCACTCGCAGATGCCGCCGGCATCGGCACGATCGAGATCAAGGCGATGAAGGACCACGGCTATCCGGTCGAGGCCGCCGTTGGCGTGACCGCCGCCTCTGCCACGCTTGGCCCGATCTTCCCGCCGTCGCTGCCCTTCGTCATCTACGGCATGATGGCCAACGTTTCTATTGGGGCGCTCTTCATGGCCGGCATCCTGCCGGGCGTCGTGATGACGGTGCTGATGATGCTCACCGTCTTCATCTTTGCCTACCGCAAGGGCTGGGGATCCGATACGCCTTTCGAACTGAAAAGGCTCGCCAGCGCCTCGCTGGAGGTCTTCATCGTTCTCTGCTTCCCCGTTGCCGTGTACCTGCTGATCCTGGCCGGGCTCTCGATCAACGTGGCTGTCTTCATCGCATTGGTCGCCCTGATCGCGCTCGATTGGTACTATGACTTCTCGGCGGTGATGGCGCTGATGACGCCGGTTCTGTTGATCGGCGGAATGACCATGGGCTGGTTCACCCCAACGGAAGCCGCCGTCGCTGCCGTCATATGGTCGCTCTTCCTCGGGCTCGTGCGCTACCGCACCATGACGATCAGGACGCTTGCCAAGGCAAGCTTCGACACGATCGAGACGACGGCATCGGTCCTGTTCATCGTCACCACTGCCTCGATCTTTGCATGGCTTCTGACGGTCAGCCAGGCAGCCCAGCTGTTCTCCGACTTCATGTTCTCGCTGACGGACAACTGGTGGACCTTCCTGATCATCGTCAACATTCTGCTTCTGATCGTTGGTGCCTTTCTCGACACCATCGCCGCAATCAGCATCCTGGTCCCGATCCTGATGCCGATCGCAGCCCGCTATGGTGTGGACCCAGTCCATATGGGGATCATCTTCACACTGAACCTGATGATTGGTCTGCTGACCCCGCCTGTCGGCATGGTGTTGTTCGTGCTGTCGCGGATATCGAAGCTTTCAATCGAGCGGACAACGATGGCGATCCTGCCCTGGATGATCCCGCTCTTTGTCGCGCTGCTGCTGATCACCTTCATTCCGGCAATCACGCTGTGGCTGCCGACACAGCTTGGTTTGCTGCGGTAGAGCCCCGACATGCTGACACGGCTTGCGCGGCTCTACGGACAGCGGGACCTGAAGGTCGAGGAGGCGCCGGTGCCGGTGCCTCGGGCGGGTGAGGTGCTGCTCAAGATGGCGGCGGGCGGCATCTGCGGCTCGGATCTCCACTACTACCAGGACGGCGGCTTCGGCCCCGTCCGGGTGCGGGAGCCGATCGTCCTGGGGCATGAGGCATCCGGCTATGTCGAGACGCTCGGAGCCGGCGTCTCAAGCTTGTCGGTCAGGCAACTGGTTGCCGTCAATCCGAGCCAGCCCTGCGGCACGTGCCGGTTCTGCGGGGAAGGGCTGCCGATCCACTGCCTGAACATGCAGTTCATGGGCAGCGCGATGCGCCTTCCGCACGCCCATGGCATGTTCCGCGACCGGCTTGTAGTGCCGGCGATACAGTGCGTGCCGGTCGGCGAGACGGTAACGCCCGGCGAGGCAGCCTGCGCCGAGCCGCTCGCGGTCTGCCTGCACGCAGTCGCGCGTGCCGGAGATCTGACTGGAAAACGCGTGCTGGTGACCGGCGCTGGACCCATCGGCGTGCTGACGGTCGCCGCAGCCCGGCATGCCAGTGCCGGTGAAATCGTCGTGACCGATTTAACGGATGCGGCGCTGGAGCGCGCATCCGCCATGGGCGCGACGCGCACAATCAACGTGGCCACCAATGCCGCTGCACTATCATCCTACGAAGCGGAGAAGGGGCAGTTTGACGTCGCCTTCGAGTGCTCGGCTGCAGCGCCGGCGATCCGCACCGCCGTGGCGACCGTGAAGCCGCGCGGCGCGATCGTCCAGGTCGGCGTCACCGGCGACGTCGCGGTGCCGCTCAATGCGCTGGTCGGCAAGGAGTTGCACTGGATCGGCACGCAGCGCTTCGATAAGGAATTCGCACAGGCGGCGGATCTGATCGGGCGCCGGGAGATCGACGTGCGACCAATCATTTCCCACAGCTTTCCGATTTCAGATGCCGTGGCGGCATTCGAGCAGGCCGGCGACCGTACAGCCGCCTGCAAGGTTCAAATCACGTTTCTCTCCTGAGGAGTTTTCATGCGGCATACGTGGCGTTGGTTCGGCCCGATCGACAAGGTGAGCGTAGAGGATGCGGCCCAGGCCGGTGCCAAAGGCATCGTCAGCGCGCTTCACCATATTCCCACCGGTGAAGCCTGGCCGGTCGAGGAAATCAGGAAGCGGCACGAGGCGATCAAGGCGGGTGGCCTCTTCTGGGACGTGGTGGAAAGCGTACCGGTTTCCGAAAGCATCAAGACGCAGACCGGGGATTGGCGCCAGCATGTGGCGAACTGGCAGGAAACGCTGCGACGCCTTTCGGCAAGCGGCATCCGCACCGTCTGCTACAATTTCATGCCGGTGCTCGACTGGACGCGAACGGACCTGCGCTGGACGGCGCGCCACGGTGCCAAGGCCATGCGCTTCGATCTCATCGATTTCGTCGCCTTCGACATTCATCTGCTGGAGCGGCCGGGTGCGGCGGAGGACTATGACGAGCCTCTGCGCGACAAGGCGGCGAAACGCTTCGTCGAGATGCCTGAAGATCGCCGTCTGGCGCTGTCGAAGAACGTCGGCGCCGGCCTGCCGGGTTCGGCGGACGGATACACGCTGCCGCAACTGCGCGACCATCTCGCCACCTATCACGGCATCAGCCGCGAGAAGCTGCAGCAGCACCTCGTTGACTTCCTCACCGAAGTGACACCGGTTGCCGAACGCGCCGGCATCAATATCTGCGCCCATCCGGACGATCCGCCATGGGCTCTGCTCGGCCTGCCGCGCATCCTCTCGACGGAAGACGACTACGCCCACATGCTGAACGCAGTGGACAGCCGCGCGAACGGCGTCACCTTCTGCACCGGTTCGCTCGGCGCACGTGCCGCCAACGACCTGCCGGCCATGGTCAGGCGCTTTGCCTCCCGCATCCACTTCGTCCACCTGCGCAACGTGCATCGGGAAGAGGCCGGCACGCCCTGCTCCTTCTACGAGGACGAGCATCTGGAAGGTCACACCGACATGGTGGCCGTCGTTGCCGAGCTGCTGAAGGAAGAGAAGCGTCGCCGGGCGGAAGGGCGTGCGGATCACGAGATTCCCATGCGCCCCGACCACGGCCAGGAAATCCTCGACGACCTTACCCGCGGCGCCCAGCCCGGCTATCCCGCCATCGGCCGCCTCAAGGGGCTTGCCGAACTGCGCGGCATCGAACGCGCACTCTCCCACCCCGGATACGGATTGTCGTGACCATGGAAAGACTGTCAGCCTCGACCACGCTCGCCGATGCCGTCGTCAAGCCCGCCTTCGACCCGAAGGCGCTGAAGCCCGGCATCCTGCATATCGGCCTCGGCGCCTTCCACCGTGCCCACCAGGCCGTCTACAACGACCTTGCGCTGGCCGAGGAGCCGGGCGACTGGGGTATCGTCGGCGTCAGCCTCCGCTCGCTCGACATCGTCCGCGACCTGCGCGCGCAGGATCATCTCTATTCCGTCGTCACCCGCAGCGGTGCCGGCGAGAGCGCCCAGGTGGTCGGCTCCATCATCCGGGGTATATCGGCCGTGGAGGACCGTGAAGAACTGCTTGCGCTGCTGGTCGATCCGGCCATCAGGATCGTCACGATCACTGTGACGGAAAAGGCGTACGGTCTTGACCCGAGCACCGGCGGGCTTGACCGCAATCACCCGGCAGTGGCGGCAGACCTTGCCAATCCGACGGCGCCCGTCGGCGTCATCGGCTATATCGTGGAAGGCCTTGCCCGCCGTCATGCCGCGGGGCAGGAGCCTTTCACCGTGCTCTGCTGCGACAACCTGCCGACCAATGGCCGCATCGTCCGTCGCCTGGTGATCGAGATGGCGGGCGCCCGCGATCCGGCGCTGGCCAACTGGATCTCCGGCCATGGCGCCTTTCCCTCCAGCATGGTCGATCGCATCGTGCCTGCCGCGACCGACGAGGGCCGCGCACGGGCGGCGCAGATGCTGGGCGCGGAGGATGCGCTGTCGCTGGAAACCGAGCCTTTCATGCAATGGGTGATCGAGGATCATTTCGTTTCCGGCCATCCGGCTTGGGACAAGGCCGGCGCTCTCTTCGTCGACGATGTCGAGCCCTATGAGAAGATGAAGCTCCGCCTCCTCAACGGCGCCCACTCGATGATCGCCTATCTCGGTCAGATCAAGGGGCTGGAATATGTCCGTGATGTCATGGCCGTCCCGGAATACCGCGACCTTGCCCGCCGGCACATGCAGGCCGCCCGCAAGACCCTGGACCCGGTACCCGGCATCGACCTCGACAAGTACATCGACCAGTTGATCGAGCGCTTCGAGAACCCGACGATCGCCCACCGGACGAAGCAGATTGCCATGGATGGCAGCCAGAAGCTGCCGCAGCGGATTTTCGCCGGAACGGTCGAGGCGCTGGCGAAGGGCGATGAGGCCGACACGGCCGCACTGGCGACAGCCCTCTGGATAGCCTATGCCAAGCAAACGCCGGACATCGATGACCCGCGGCGGGAGGAACTGCGGGCCGCTGCAGCCCAGCCTGCCGGCGATGATGCCTCGGCACCCTTCTTCGCATTGCCGGGCCTCTTCCCGCAGGCGCTGATCGGCAACCGTGCCTGGCGCGACTTGGTCAACGCCAAACTGGCGGAAATCACGGCAGATCGGATCTGAGTCCATCGTCAGACCAACAACAAAAAGCCCCTCGCTCCAGTCGGACCGAGGGGCTTTTTCGTCAGCGGGAGCTTCTCACCCCCTGAACGTATACTCGGCAATCGACTCCGGCTTCATCTCGATGGAAAAGCCCGGCCGCGACGGCGGCATGTAGGCGGCGTCCTTGATGACGCAGGGATCGACGAAGTGCTCGTGCAGGTGGTCGACGTACTCGATCACGCGGCCTTCCTTGGTGCCGGAGACGGCGACATAGTCGATCATCGAGAGGTGCTGCACATACTCGCACAGCCCGACGCCGCCCGCATGCGGCCAGACCGGCAGGTTGTACTTCGCGGCGATCAGGAGCACCGCCAGCACTTCGTTCAGCCCGCCCATGCGGCAGGAATCGATCTGCACGATGTCGATCGCGCCCTCGGCGATGAACTGCTTGAACATGATGCGGTTCTGGCACATCTCGCCGGTCGCAACCTTCACCGGACCGATGGCCTGGCGGATCTTTCTGTGGCCGGCAACGTCGTCCGGGCTTGTCGGTTCTTCGATGAAGAAGGGGTTGGCGAAGGCGAGCTTCTTCACCCAGTCGATGGCCTGGTCCACTTCCCAGACCTGGTTGGCGTCGATCATCAGGTAGCGATCCGGCCCGATCACCTCGCGGGCGATGGTGAGGCGGCGGATGTCGTCCTCGAGATCGCGGCCGACCTTCATCTTGACGTGGTTGAAGCCGGCATCGACCGCCTCCTGGCAGAGGCGGCGCAGCTTGTCCTCGGGATAACCCAGCCAGCCGGCCGAGGTCGTGTAGCAGGCATAACCTTCCTGCTTCAGGGTGGCGATGCGCTCCGCCTTGCCGGCCTCCGCCTTCTTCAGGATCGCGACCGCCTCTTCCCGCGTCAGCACGTCGGTGAGATAGCGGAAGTCCACGATGTCGGCGATCTCTTCCGCGGAGAGTTCGGAGACCAACTGCCAGACCGGCTTGCCCTGCTGCTTGGCGAGAAGATCCCAGAAGGCATTGACGACCGCCCCCGTGGCAAGGTGCATGGCGCCCTTGTCTGGACCGATCCAACGGAGCTGGCTGTCGCTGGTCAGGTGCCGCCAGAACCTGCCGGGATTCTGGCGGAAGGTTTCGAGCTCCTGGCCCACCACGAGATGCCGCATCGCCTCGATCGCCATGCAGCATATGTCGTTGCCGCGGCCGATGGTGAAGGTGAGGCCGTGGCCGGCCAGCCCCTCGCTGTCGGTGTCGAGGATGACATAGGCTGCCGAGTAATCGGGATCCGGGTTCATCGCATCGGAGCCGTCCAGGCTTTGGGAGGTCGGAAAGCGCAGGTCGAAGACGCGAAGATCGGTAATGTGGGTCATGGCAATCTCTGTGGTGGGTGGGAGGATCAGATGGTCCAGCCGCCGTCGATGCAGAAGGCCTGGCCGGAGGTGTAGGTGGCGCCGGCGATATAGACGGCGAGGTCGGCGATCTCCTCCGGCGAGCCCAGGCGTCCCATGGGCTGGCGGGCGATGAAGGCGGCGCGCGCGGTCTCGTAGTCGCCCTGGGCGCGCATGCGATCCTGCAGCGACGGGCTTTCGACCGTGCCGGGGCAGATGCAGTTGCAGCGGATGCCCTGCGTCACGTAGTCGGCGGCAACGTGCTTGGTGAGCCCGATGACGGCTGCCTTGGTGGTGCCGTAGGCGAAGCGGTTCGGTACGCCCTTGATGCTGGAAGCGACGGAAGCCATGTTGATGATCGACCCGTCCTTGCGCTCCAGCATGCCGGGCAGGACGGCGCGGATGGTGCGGATCATCGCCTTGACGTTCAGGTCGAAGGCGAACTCGAGGTCGCTGTCCTTCATCTCCAGGATCGTGCCGCCGTGGACGACGCCGGCGCAGTTGAAGAGGATGTCGACCTGGCCGATCTTCTCGACCGCCGCCTTGACCGCCGCCTCGTCCAGCACGTCGAGCCTGGAGGCTTTCAGGTTCGGGAGCTTCGGCAGTTCGGCAAGCGCCTGATCGTTGATGTCCGTGGCATGGACCGTCGCGCCGGCTTCGGCAAAGGCGATGGCCGAGGCGCGGCCGATGCCCTGGCCGGCTGCGGTGATGAGAACGGTCTTTCCTTCAAGCGTCTTCGTCATGTCATTCCTCGATAAGTGCTGGCGGCGCGGTCAGTCGTGATGGAAGACCTCTTCCATCATCGCCCACCATTCCCCTTCCTTACGGCTTTCGAGCGGGTTTTGGCAGGGGATCGTGAAGGACCACCATTCCCGGTTCTTCGGATCGGCCGCCATCTTCGCCATGTCGGCCTCGAAGTCGGCCCCGTGATATTCCCAGGTGCCGAACAAGAGGTTCTCCGGCTCGCGCAGGAAGATCGTGTAGTTGCGGATGTTGCATCGGGAAATGAGGTCGAGGATTTCCGGCCAGACGGCGGCGTGCAGCCGCTTGTATTCCGCGATCATCTCCGGCTTGACGCCGATCACCATGCCCATGCGTTGCATGCCCGTCTCCTCAGATCTCGATCATGGCCTTGACGACACCGGCGGCGGGGTCTGTCAGCCCCGCAAAACGCTCCGGCACCTCCGCAAGCATCATGCGGTGCGTGATCAGCGCTTCCGGCACTTCGCCTGCGCGCATGGCCTCCATCACGCGTTCGAAATCCTCGACTGTCGCGTTGCGGCTGCCGAGCAGCGAGGTTTCGCGCTTGTGGAATTCCGGGTCAGAAAAGCTGATGTCGCTGGAGACGATCGAGACGAAGACATAGGTGCCGCCATGGCCGACGAAGCCGAAGCCCCGCTCCATGGCCTTCGGATTGCCGGTCGCGTCGAAGACGGCATCGAAGAAATCGCCGTTCGTGATCTCCGACAACGTCTGCTGATCACCGTCGCCGAGCAGCACGGTATGCGCGGCGCCAAGATGCGTTGCGGCAAAGTCCAGGCGGTCGGCGCGCCCGTCCAGGAACGTCACTTCGGCGCCATCGAGGCGTGCGAAGATCGCCACCGCCATGCCGATCGGGCCGGCGCCGACGACGAGGACTTTCTGGTCGGGCTGAACATTGGCGCGCGCAACGGCATGCGCGCCGATCGCCAGGAATTCGACCATGGCCGCCTGATCGACCGTCAATCCCTCCGCCTTCAGCACGAAGCGCTCGGGGAGGCTGAGATATTCTGTCATCCCGCCGTCGCGATGGACACCGAGCACGCCGATATTGCGGCAGCAGTTCGTCTTGCCCTTGCGGCAGGCACTGCAGTGACCGCAGGAGATGTAGGGGATGATCGAAACAGTGTCCCCCGGCGTGAGATGGCTGGCGACCGGCACCTCTTCGACGATGCCGGAAAGCTCATGGCCGATGACCCGCGGATAGGACAGATAAGGCTGATTGCCCGTGAAGATGTGCAGGTCGGTGCCGCAGACGCCGACGCGGCGCAGCCTCACGAGCACCTCCCCTTCGCCCCGTGTCGGCTTCGGCCGGTCGACGGTGGAAAGGGTTCCGGGGGAATCGCAGATGATCGTCAGCATGATAAGCCTGTCATGAGGAGCGGCGGCGCTCGCCGCCGAGATTGTAGAAACGGACCGCATTGTCGCCGAAGACGGGCTCATGGTGTTCGGCCGGCACGATATCGAGGCACTGGGCCAGCCACGCCCGGTAGTCGCCGGCGAGCCGGAGCACCGGCCAGTCGCTGCCCCAGATCACGCGCTCCGGCCCGAAGAGGTCGAGGACGGTTTCGGCATAGGGCCGTACCCCGGCAGGCTTCTGGTCGCCAGCCTCGGTCAGCAGGCCCGACAGCTTGCAATGCACATTGGGCAGTTCGGCGAGTGCCTTCATGCGGGCGTACCAGTCGACGAACCTGCCCTCGGCAATCAGGGGCTTTGCGCAATGATCGATAACGATCGGCAGCCGCGTCGAGCGGCGAGCGAAATCGAGAAGCGCGTCGAGCTGCCTCGGCAGGACGAGCGCGTCAAAGACGAGACCGTGATCGATCATTGCGCAAAGGGCAGGCTTCAGGGCTGGATCGTCGATCCAGCGGTCGTCCGCGATGTCCTGCAGCATCGGCCGGAAGCCCTTGAGCTTCGGGTGCTGCGCCAGCCGCGCGATCGCCGCGGGTGCATCCGGCGACTTCAAGTCCGTCCAGCCGACGACTCCGAGGATGAAGGGGGTGCAATCGGCCAACTCCAGCATGAACCGGGTGTCTGCCTCGTTCTCCATGGTCTGGACCAGCACCGTCCCGTCGACCTTGGCCTCGGCCAGGAGCGGCTGCAGGTCCTCCGGCATGAAATCCCGGTGGATCGCCGCAAGTTCGGCCGGCGGCCACTGTCCTGCCCGGTCGGCCAGGCGCCAGAAGTGCTGATGGGAATCGATCCGCATCGTGATTAGGCTCCATTCCGCGGAAGCGGGACGCCCTCAGCGATCAATCCGCGCTCGCGCAACCGCTGCCAGAAACTGCCGGGGATGGTTTCCGAGAACCAGGCGAGGTTCGATGTGATCTGCTCGGCCGTGCGGGCGCCGGACACGATGGTGACGGCCGCCGGGTGGAGGAGCGGGAATTGCAGAGCCGCCGCCTGCAGGCTGACCCCTTCCTCCTCGCAGGCCCTGCGAAGCGCGTCAACGCGCGCCAGAACCTCTGCCGGTGCATCGGTATAGTTGAACTTCCTGTTGCCGGCGAGGATGCCCGAGTTGAACGGCCCGGCGACGACGATGCCGACGCCGCGGCGCGCGCATTCGTCCATCAGCGGCAGGCTTTCCTGCTCCAGGAGCGTGTAGCGGCCGGCGAGCATGGAAACATCGATGTCGAAGACTTCCATTGCGTCGCGGATCGCCTCCCACTCGTTCACCCCGAGGCCGACGGCCTTCGTCGAACCCTCGTCCCGCAGCTTGCCAAGCGCCCGGAACCCGCCGCCGTCGGTCAACTGGCTCCAGTAGTGTTCGTGCTTGTCCCCGTGGGTCATGCGGCCGATGTCGTGCACGTAAAGGATGTCGGGCTTCAGGACGCCGAGGCGCTGCTGGCTGGCCTCGAAGGATCGCATGATGCCGTCATAGCTGTAGTCGTAGACCGGCCGGAAGGGCAGGGGCCGGACGTAGCCGTCCTCCTCCTCGCCCACGGTCTCATCCGGCGTCATCACCCTGCCGACCTTCGTGCTGAGCACGTAAGCGTCGCGCGGCAGGTCGGTCAGCATCGTGCCGAGCCGGCGTTCCGAGCGGGTATAACCGTAGAAGGGAGCGGTATCGAAATAGCGTATGCCCGCGTCCCAGGCTGCCTTGAACGCGCCGGCGGACTCTTCGTAGCTCGTCACGCGGTAGAGGTTGCCCATCTGGGCGCAGCCGAGGCCCACCAGGGTGACGTCCACATCGGCGCGAGGAAGTTTTCGGGTTTCGGCGGCGTTCATCAAGGCATTCCTTGGAAAAGGGCGCGCATCATTTGCGATGCGCGCCAGGGAGGAACTTAGTAGAGGACGTTCTGCGCTTCCGGCTTTTCGATGTTGTCCTTGGTGACAACGACGACGCCGGTGTCGACGAACTTCTCGACCTTCTCCTTGTTGATGACCTTGGTCACCGTCTGGATGCCGAGTTCGCCCATCTGGAAGGAGCCCTGAACGGCGATCGCAGCAAGCGTACCGTCCTTGACGAATTCCTGGAGGTCCTGGTTTCCGTCGAAGCCGACGGCGACGACCTGGCCGGCCTTGCCGGACTGCTTCAGTGCGCGGCCCATGCCGATGGCGGTCGGCTCATTGGCGCCGAACATGCCCTTGAGGTCGGAGTTTGCGGCGAGAACGTCGGTCGTCTGGTTCAGCGCGGTCGCCATCTGCGACTGCGAATAGAAGGGGCCGACGATCTCGAGCTTGGAGTTGGCCTTGATGTAGTCGGTGAAGCCGCCGACGCGGCCGATCTCGGAACCGGCGCCTGCCACGTAGGACATGACCGCGATCTTGCCTTCCGTGCCGACGCGTTCGATCAGCGCCTTGGCGGCAAGTTCGCCGGCCTTCTTGTTGTCGGTCGCGAGGAAGGACTGGTAGTATTGTTCGGCGCCCTCGGCCAGCATGGAGTCGATGATCACGACCGGGATGCGGGCTTCCCATGCCTTCTTCACCGCGGGAACCAGCGCGTCCGGATCGGACGGGGCAAGGACGATGCCTGCAACGCCGCGGTTGACTGCGTTCTCGACCATGTTGACCTGATCGGCGATCGCTGATTCCGCAGCCGGGCCCTGGAAGGTCATCGTGTGCTCCGACACGTCCTTCATGGCAGCGTCGGCGCCCTTCTGGACGTTCTGCCAGAAGGTAGAATTGACGGTCTTGACGATGACTGCGATCTCGCCGGCCTGGGCGGCCGAGAATGCGCCGAACGCCATGGCGGATGCGAGTAGTGCTGTAGCGAGTTTCTTCATGTCTTCCTCCAACTGATTGGCCGTCCGGCCGTTTGTCCGGGAGCTCCTCACTCCCTCGTGCATGTCGCGGATAAGGGTCCGCACCCGTTCTTCATCGGCGGTTGCGCAACTGGTCGATCCAGACGGTGCCCAGGATGACGAGGCCGATGATGATCTGCTGCGTGAAGGCGGAGACGCCGTTCATGTTGAGGCCGTTGCGCAGGATGCCGATGACGAAAGCGCCGATGCCGGTTCCGGAGATCGTGCCCACGCCGCCCATCAGGGAGGTGCCGCCGATGACCGCGCTTGCGATGGCGTCGAGTTCGTACATTACGCCTTCGTTCGGCTGTGCGGTAACGAGGCGGGACATCAGCACGCAGCCGGTGAGGCCGGCGAGCGTCCCGGACAGGACGTAGGTGAAGCTGACGACGCGAGTGACGTTGACACCGGAGAGGCGCGCCGCATCTGCATTGGAGCCCACCGCATAGATGTGGCGGCCGAGCACGGAGCGGTTCAGCATCAACGAGACGGCAATGGCGATCACCACCATCAGGATGACCGGGTAGGGGATGCCGGGGAAGACGACGGTCGGGAAGCCGTCATCGCCGATATTGACGATGCGGAACAGAGAGCCGTTGCCGAGGACGCCGAAGGACTCTCCGAGGCCGGAGACGGCCCGGGCCCCGGTGATCTGCAGTGCCACGCCACGTGCAATCAGCATCATGCCGAGCGTGGCGATGAAGGGGGGCAGCTTCATCTTGGTGACGAGGATGCCGTTGATCCAGCCGCAGAGCGAGCCGGTCAGGATGCCGATCAACATGGCGAAGGGTACGGGAATGCCCCAGTCCTTGACGGCCAGTGCAGCCACCACGCCGGCCAGCGCCAGCACCGAACCGACGGAAAGGTCGATGCCGCCGGTGATGATGACGCAGGTTGCACCGATCCCGAGAAGGGCGATGGAGGTGACCTGCAACGCGATGGTCATTGCATTGTTGACGGTGAAGAAGGCGCTGCTGGTGGCCGAGAATACGGCGATCAGGACGAAGAGGCTGCCGAGTGCCGCAAACTTCTGGATGATGTCCTTCTGCCGATCGTTGAGCCGCCGGGTCTTCTGTTCGCTTGCGTCCGCCATGGTTGCCCTCAGTGCGCCTTCGGGCCGTAGCCCGAGGCATATCGCATGATTTCTTCCTGATCGGTCTTCCGGGTTTCCAGAACACCGGTGATGCGCCCGCCGTGAAACACGGCCACGCGGTCTGTCATCCCGAGGACTTCCGGCAATTCGGAGCTGATCAGCACGACGCCGATCCCTTCCGCCGCGAGTTCGTCCATGATCTTGTAGATCGCGAATTTCGCGCCCACGTCGATGCCGCGCGTCGGCTCATCGAAGAACATCACCTTCGGCTTGCGGAACAGCCACTTGCCGATGATGATCTTCTGCTGGTTGCCGCCGGACAGGAGGCGGACCGGCTGCTTGATGGAGGGTGTGCGGATGTCGAGGAGGTCGACATATTCCTTCGCCACCCTGTTGTGCCGTGCGAAGTCGATGAGGCCGAACCCATTCGACAATTCCTCCATGTTGGCGAGCGTCATGTTGGCGTCGACGGGCATCTTGATAGCCAGCCCCTGTGCCTTCCGGTCTTCCGAGAGGTAGGCGATGCCTGCGGAAATCGCGTCGCGCGGCGACTGGATCTTCAGGGTGTCGCCGTGGAGGGTGATCGTGCCGGCATCCAGCGGGTCGGCGCCGAAGATGGCGCGCGCGACTTCCGTGCGTCCGGCGCCCATCAGCCCTGCAAAGCCGAGAATTTCTCCGCGCCGCAGCGAGAAGCCGACATCGGAGAACACGCCGGTTCGGGTGAGGCCGGAGACGCTGAAGATGATCTCCTCCGAAGGCACCGAGCTACGCTCCGGAAATTTTTCCTCCAGGGAACGTCCCACCATCTTGGCGACGATGTCGTTGACCGTCGTCTTGTCGAAGTCGTCGGTCGCGATGTAGCGGCCGTCGCGCAGTATGGTGACCCGGTCGACGATCTCCGCCATTTCGTCCAGGCGGTGCGAGATATAGACGATGCCGACGCCCGCAGCCTTCAGGTCACGGATCACCTTGAAGAGCAGCCGGGTCTCCTGTTCGGTAAGGGAGGAGGTCGGCTCGTCCATGATCAGCACTTCGGCGTCGAGGGAAAGCGCCTTTGCGATCTCCACCATCTGACATTGCGCCACCGACAGGTTGCGGACCGGCATGTTGGGGTCGATCGGGACGCCGAGCCGGTCAAGGCAACGCTTCGCGTCGGCGTTGAGCTTCCTGCGGTCGACAAAAGGGCCGCGCCGAGGTTCGCGGGCCAGATAGATGTTCTCCGCCACCGACAGGTGGGGGACGAGATTGAGCTCCTGGTGGATGATGGCGATGCCGGCCGCCTCGGATTGGAGAGGCGACGCGAACCGGCATGCATCTCCCTTGTAGACGATGGTGCCACGGGTCGGCTGGTAGACGCCGCTGATGATCTTCATCAGGGTCGATTTGCCCGCGCCGTTCTCGCCGCAAACGGCATGAACCTCTCCCCGTCGAAGGTCGAAGCTGACATCCGACAGGGCGAGGACGCCGGGGAATTCCTTGGTGATGCCTTCGAGGCGAAGCAAGGGTGCGCCGGAAAGGGCGGCTTCGCGATGTCCGTCCTGCGTCGATGTTTGCATTACGGCCTCCTCCTTGCCCGTTCCACCTGCTGGCCAAGCTCCACCCTGCCAAGGCCTATTGGTTAAACCCGGTTGACGAAACTGGTCAAGCCAATTTTTGAAGCTCTGTCAGGAGATTTGGGAGAATGCGCGGGAATTGCAGGGAAAGTTAGAGGTGGCGCTGCCCTGAACTTCCTTGCTCCCTGGCGCCGAAGTCGCTATGGTAAGGCCAGATAACATCATCGGCCGAGACATGAACGGACCCATCAAGGCAGCCGAGCCGCGCCGGCTATACCAGCAGATCGCAGACCAGATCCGGGCACTGATCCAGGGCGGCCACTTCGCCCCCGGGGCACGCCTGCCGGCGGAGCGCGATCTTGCCCAGCAGTTGGGGGTGTCGCGGCCGTCGCTCCGTGAGGCGTTGATCGCACTCGAGATCGAAGGCAGCGTCGAGATCCGTATGGGGTCCGGCATCTATATCGCGGCGGAGCCCGAGCGGCGTCCCTGGCAGACGGGTTCGATGGGGGAAAGTCCTGTCGAACTGATGGAGGCGAGGGCAGCGGTCGAAGGTACTGTCGCCCTCTCTGCCGCAGCCAGGATCACCGCCGAAGGCTTGACGGCTCTGCGCGAGGTGCTCGACGCGATGCGAGAGGAGATCGAGGCAGGAAGAAAGCCTCTCGACCAGGATCGCATGTTTCATCTGACGATCGCCGGCCAGAGCGGCAACTCGGTGCTGGCTCACATCGTCGGTGATCTGTTCGATGAGCGGCATAGCCCCCTTTCGGCGCAGATACGCACCCGCTTCGAGACGCCGGAGACCTGGCACCACGCTCTCCGGGAGCATGAGGCCATCTACGCCGCTCTCGAGGCACGGGACCCTCTCCTCGCACAGGCGATGATGCATGCGCATCTGGAAGAGTCGAAGCGCCGATGGATGGAAAACGAGCCTCGGTGAACACACCTATTTTACGGACAAGCAGGAGCCTCCCGGGAGGAGGAAACAGTTATGGATGCCATTGTAACACCCATCATCATTCTGAACGCCGATGACGACGTCGGGGTCGTGCGCCGCTCCGTGCAGCCGGGCGGGCTTGTCGGCCACGGCGATCTGGTGGCGCGTGAACTGATCGGCCGCGGCCACAAGGTAGCGCTCAAGCACATACCGTCCGGGGCGGAAGTGAAGAAATACGGCCAGGTGATTGGCGTTGCGACGCAGGATATCGAGCCCGGAAGCCATGTTCACCTGCACAACCTCGCCATGCTGCCGTCGGAGCACGAGCACCAGTTCAGCGTCGATGTGGAAGAGAAGGGCATGCTGCCGGAGAATGAGCGGCGCACCTTCATGGGCTATGACCGCGGCTTCGGCGGCGCCGGCACCCGCAACTATATCGGTATCATCTCGTCGGTAAACTGTTCCGCCACCGTCTCCCGTTACATCGCGGACTACTTCAACCGCATGGGCGGGCTCGACGGCTTCGACAACATCGACGGCGTGGTGGCGCTGACCCATGGCGGCGGCTGCGCGCTCAACAACAAGTCGGAAGGCTACCGTGTCCTGATCCGCACGATCCAGGGCTATGCCAAGCATCCGAATTTCGGCGGGATCCTGATGATCGGCCTCGGCTGCGAGACGAACCAGATCGGCCCGATCCTGGAACACTACAAGATGGAGGAGGGTACCCGGCTGCGGACGATGACGATCCAGCAGCACGGCGGTACCCGGAAAACCATCGATGCGGCTATCGAAATCATCAAGGAAATGCTGCCGGGCGTGAACGCCGCGGTGCGCACGCCGCAGCCGCTCTCCAGGCTCAAGGTCGCGCTCGAATGCGGCGGATCCGACGGCTATTCCGGCATTTCGGCCAATCCGGCTCTGGGCTATGCTTCGGACCTGATCGTCCGCAACGGCGGTACGACAGTTCTCTCGGAAACTCCGGAAATCTATGGCGCGGAGCATTTGCTGACGCGCCGGGCGGTGACGCCGGCGGTTGCGGAAAAGCTCTTGCAGCGGATTGATTGGTGGCGGGACTATACCGCCCGCAATGGCGACGAACTCAACAACAACCCCTCCCATGGCAACAAGCTCGGTGGCCTGACCACGATCCTCGAAAAGTCCCTGGGTGCCGTAGCGAAGGGCGGATCCATGCCGCTGAAGGCGGTCTATGAATTTGCCGAGACGGTGACGGAGCAGGGTTTCGTCTTCATGGATACGCCGGGTTACGATCCGGTGGCGGTCACGGGCCAGGTGGCCGGCGGCTGCAACGTCATCTGCTTCACGACCGGCCGCGGCTCCGTGTCCGGCTTCAAGCCGTCGCCCTGCATCAAGATCGCCACGAACTCCGAAATGTACGAGCACATGAAGGAGGACATGGACATCAACTGCGGCGGCATCGTCACCGGCGAGGAGACGATCGAGCAGTCCGGTCAGCGGATTTTTGAGGAGATCCTGGCCGTGGCATCGGGCAAGAAGACGCTGAGCGAAGTCTACGACTATGGCGATAACGAATTCGTGCCGTGGCAGATCGGGGCGGTGACCTGACGGCCACCACCCCCGTTCTCAACGGATCGACTTGGTTTGCGGCTTCATCACGGGAGCCGCTGTATTGCCGAAGAACTTCTCGCGTTCGCGCCACACGGCCGGCAGTGCCAGAAGCGCGATACCAACCAAGGCAATCGCAGTCTTGGTCAACTGGCTGAGTTCCGGAGAACGGCCGTCGAAATAGTAGACGGCATAGACGATCGCGACGTGCCATACGTAGACGTAGAGCGAATGGCGACCGATCAGTTGCAGGAACTTCAGCGAGAAGAGCCAGGTCAGCAATCCGGCGGCCTTCTGGACGAAGGTGGAGGGATGCTTCGGGCCCGCGACGAGCAGCCACGTGACCAGCGTAGCGACCGCCAGGAAGTTCAGGAGATAGACCGGACCGAAGTCTGCCCGGATCTCCATCGAGGCGAACTTGCCGAGCATGAAGTCCGGCATCAGCCCGTTTGCCGTCATGATCCTGAGCGGCAGGAAGAACAGCACCACGATGAGCGCCATCTTGGGGATGAACGTGTTCTCCGGCGTGAGGACCCGGCTCCAGTCGATCTTGTTCGTGGAGGTCATCGCGCCGAGCACGAGACCGGAATAGAAGACGATCTGCCAGCCGAGCAGGTTGAAGCTGACCCGGATGCCCTGGTCGTCAGGCCCCATCACCAACTGGTTCAGCGGCTCGGTGACGATGCGCTGCAGGCCGAGCTGGCCGGCCATCCAGAGGGTGAGCGAGCCCGCCAGGACGTAGTGCCACTTGTCCTCCAGCACGAGCTTCACGAGCAGGGGCGCAAACAGCATGTAGACGATGTACTGCGGCAGGATGTCCATGAAGGTGGGCTGGAACAGGAACGTCGCGATGGCCGCGAGGCGCAGCGGGTCGTCGAAGGTCGTGTAGCCGAGCCAGTTGTACCAGACGGTATAGGCTTCCGGCAGGATCATCTGCGCCGCCAGCACGGCGATGACGATGCCCATGGCATAGCGGTAGAGCTCGAAGGCGCGGGAATAGATGGCCTGCCGCCCTGCAGCATAACCGTTCTTCATCATCTTGCGGGCATAGACCATGCCGATGAGAAGGCCCGACAGGAACACGAAGCCCTGTGCGTCCTCCACGAAAGCAAGCTGGTTATGATTGATTTTGACGAGCCAGTAGCCGCCCGCAAAGATCAGGTGGTTGATCAGCATGAAGACGAGAAAATAGCCTCGCATACCGTCAATAAGGTCGAACCGTTTCATCGGTTGCGGTCTCCGTTCTACCGTCCCGATGCGCTTGGGTCGCCCGGTCCGTAAGGCCTCTGCGGGCCAGGATGTCACGCGCCTTAACGCGACCAAAAGGCGGAGGGTTCCGTCGGAGGCGTTCAGCCTGTGCATGGTAGGGGGCGCCGCATGACTGCGACATGAACGACAGGATTATTCGGCGGCAATCCGCTTGATGCCGGCTACCTGCGTCAGGTAGGCCCGCAGGGCTGCCGGCCGCACCGGCTTGTGCTGCAGGGCGATGTCGTGCCGTTCCGCCTCCGCCCGAACCTCGGCCGACCGATCTGCCGTAATGAGCAGCGCTGGGATATCGGAGCCGTAGGCTTCCCGCAGCCGGAGAACGGCCTCTGCGCCATTGCCGCTGTTCAGGTGGAAGTCCGCGACAATGACTTCCGGTGCAGGCTCCTTGGCCTTGATGATAGTCTCCACATCCTCGAGCGAGGCCGCCTGGCCGACGGCACATCCCCAGCCGGATATGAGCAGGGCCATGCCCTCCAGGATCTTCGGCTCGTTGTCGATGCACAGAACCCGCAGACCGTTGAGGGGCTGGGAACGCCGGCGCCGCTCCGGCCGCTCCGCGACGCGCGCCGATTGGGACGAACCCAGGTCGCGCGGCACGCGCACCCGGAAGATGGTGCCTCTGCCGGGGGTAGAGGAAAGTTCGACCGGATGGTTCAGGACGCGCGAGATGCGATCCACGATCGACAGTCCGAGGCCGAGGCCCGAGGCGGTGCGAGCCCCTTCGTCCAGGCGCGCGAATTCCTTGAAGACGGTGCGGAACTTGGTCGCCGGAATGCCGATCCCCGAATCCAGCACCTCGATGACGACATCGCTGCCGCGGCGCCGGGCGCCGATGAGGATCTTGCCGTCGATCGTGTACTTGATGGCGTTGGAGACGAGGTTCTGCACCAGCCTGCGCAGGAGGTTTACGTCCGACCGCACGCGCACCGAACTCGGCACGACGACGAACTTCAAGTTCCTTTCCCGTGCCATCGGAGCGAAATCCGTCTCGATGCGGCGCAGAAGCTCGTCCATCGGCACGGATGTGATGCGCGGCTTCATGGCGCCGGTGTCGAGCCGCGAGATGTCGAGAACGGCGCCGAGGATCGTTTCCACGGACTCCAGGGCCGAATCGATGTTGCGGACCAGGGCGCTGTTTTCGGAGGCCCCCAAGCGCTCCACCAGTGCGGAGGAATAGAGGCGGGCGGCGTTCAGCGGTTGCAGGATGTCGTGCCCCGCGGCTGCGAGGAACCGCGTCTTGCCGATATTCGCTTCTTCCGCGGCGGCGCGCGCTTCGGCCAGTTCGCGGTTGACGCGGGTCAGTTCCGCTGTCCGCTCCTCGACCCGTTGTTCCAGGTTCTCGTTCGCCTGCTTCAGGGCGCGATCGGCGGCGACGCGTTCGGTGATGTCGGTGAGCGTCGCGACAATCCCCTTGTCGGGCATGGCGTTCGACCTTACCTCGATGATCCGCCTGTCACCTGCCAAGACGAGGGAGAAGGGTGCATCGAGGGTCTGGAACTGACGGATGACGTCGCCCCGGTCCTCCGGCCGGATGTCGCCCCGCTCCGACAGCATCGCCACGATATCGGCAAGCGGGAAGCCGACCTGGCCTGCCTGCTCCGGCAGATCGAGCAGATTGCGGAAGCGCCTGTTCCAGATGGTCAGGCAGTAGGAGTTGTCGAAGACCGCGATTCCCTGGTCCATCTGCGACAGAGCGGTCTGCAGCATGTCCTGGTTGTACTGCAGCGCTTCGCTCGCCTGGTCCAGAAGCCAGGCCGTGTCGGCATTGGTATCCTCGGCCTTTTGGAGGATGAGCGACAGGACGAGCCGCGCGGAGGAAGAGCCGATGGCACTGCCCAGAAGCTGTTCGGAAAAGTGAACCAACGCCATGTCGGCCGGCTGGTCGTCTTCCAGCCGCCGCCCGCCCACCTGCGCATAGTTGGCAAAGGAGCGTTCCATGCGCTCCTCGCCGAGATAGCGGGCGATGGCGGTCTTCAGATCGCCCACGCTGACGCGTGTCTTCCATCCCCGCGTCGCAAACTGTGACCGGCGCCGGCGCTTCACGAAGATACCCGCCTGGATGCGCTCCACCGGGCTCGGGTTGCGAGACAGGGAGCCAAGGATAAAGGCGATGCAGTTGACGCCCAGGCTGAAAACGGTCGCCGTGACAAGAGGATCGATCTCGTCGCCGGAGAACAGCCCCGTGCCCGGGAGGAGGAAATCGAGGACGGCCGCGGCTATGTGGGAGTTGTTGGGGCCGCCGAGACTGGGAACGAACAGAAGATAGGCCCAGGCCAGGAAGCCGAGGGTCATTCCGAGGATTGCCCCTCGAGCGTTCGCACGGTGCCAGACGAGGCCGCCCAGGAGGCTGGGAGCCATCTGGGCAATGGCCGCGAAGGCCAGAAGTCCTATCGAGGCAAGCCCGGATTCGGTGTCCGCCGCCCCGTAATAGGCATAGCCCAGCATCAGGACCCCGATGATGGCCATGCGCCGGACCCGCAGCAGGGTCTGGGTGAAATCGGCCCGGTGGACGGACCGTCGCATCAGCTTGCGGCGCAGCAGGACAGGCATCACGATGTCGTTCGAAACCATGATCGACAGCGCCACCGAGGCGACGATCACCATGGCCGTGGCCGCCGAGAAGCCGCCGATGAAAGCGATCAGCGACACCACCGGCATCTCGTGCGCAAGCGGAAGGAGCAGGACGTAGAGATCGGCGTTCCCGGTCCCGCCGAACTGGATGATCCCGGCGATCGCGATCGGCAGGACGAAGATGTTGATGGCCACCAGATAGAGCGGGAGGAGGAAGCCCGCCGTCTTCAGTTCCCGCGCGGTCCTGTTTTCCACAACGGTGACGTGGAACTGCCGGGGCAGCATGATGATCGCGAAGGCGGATAGCAGGATCAACAGGATCCAGCGGCTCGCCGGCGTCTCGTAGGACAGTGCGGAGGCGACCAGCAGGTTGCTGGACGCCCGTTCCCACAGTTCGGCCGGACCGTCGAAGAGGAAGTAGACGACGGCGATCCCAACCGTGGCGAAGGCTACCAGTTTGACGACCGATTCCATCGCCACTGCGAGGATCAGCCCGTCCTGGTGTTCGGTCGCGTCGGTGTGGCGAGTTCCGAACACCACGGCGAAGCAGGCCATCAGCACCGTCACGATCAGCGCGAGGTCTATGAAGTAGAGGTTGCCGCTGCCGATCCCGTAGGCGGAAGCATCGACCATGGCCGCGACGGAGCTCGATACCGCCTTCAACTGGAGGGCGATGTAGGGAATGGCGCCGATCAGGGAGATAACGGCGACTATCATCGCCACGGCAGGATTCTTGCCGTAGCGCGCCGCCACGAAATCGGCGACCGAGGTCAGCTTCTCGGCCTTGGCCAGTTCGACGATCCGCCGGATGACCGGCATGCCGAGGGTGAACGCGAGGATCGGGCCGATATAGATTCCGGTGAATTCCAGGCCGCGTTGCGAGGCCAAGCCGACGCCGCCGAAATAGGTCCACGAGGTGCAATAGATGGCGAGGCTCAGGGCATAGACCGCCGGACGGCCCCCTTCCGGAACGCCCACCAGCCTGCTCCGGCGGTCACCGTAGCTTGCCACTGCGAACAGCAGCAGGATGTAGCCGAATGCCGACAGGAATATCAGCCAGGCTGGAAGCATGTCTTCTCCGCTCGGTGGCGTCTCACCAGGACCATAGGTCAAAACTGGAGGCTTGGAAATCAGGGCGATCTTGACATAAAGTCCAAGAGGCGGTCGGGCTCGTGGTCCTCCGGAAGGACAGCGGGGGCTGCATCATCGCGTGGTGCCGTCGGTCAGGAAAGGAAGGTCATGTCAGTAGTCTCCGAGTTTCGCTCTTTCATTGCCAAAGGCAACGTGATCGACTTGGCCGTGGGTATCATCATCGGCGGAGCGTTCACGGGTATTGTCAATTCACTGGTCAACGACATCATCATGCCGGTGGTGGGCGCCATCATCGGCGGCATTGATTTCTCCGACTACTTCATCCCCCTTTCATCCGGCGTAACGGCGCCCACCCTGGCGGCCGCGCGGGAACAGGGAGCGGTCTTCGCCTACGGCAGCTTCGTCACCGTTATCCTGAATTTCCTGATTCTCGCCTGGATCATCTTCCTGATGGTCAAGGCCGTGAACCGGATCCGGGTGGCGGAAGAGAAGAAGCCGGTCGAAGAAGCGCCTGCTCCACCGCCCGCCGACGTGCAACTGCTGACGGAGATCCGCGACCTCCTGAAGACCCGTTGATTCCATCACCCGAATCGATGCCAGCCTCACCGTTTGTCATGGGATTCGTGATCGCCTCTGGGCTATGAAGGGCGATCGAACGGAGAGTGATTTGATGTCGGTATTGGAGAGGCTCAGCCCGCGAGCGCTTGCCGCGCCCGAAAGCGGTATCGTGGAAGTGATCACCTATGCGCGCGGCCGGGAAGGGCTTATCCCGCTTTGGGCCGGCGAAGGGGACCTGCCTTCGCCGGACTTCGTCAATCAAGCCGCCAGCGAGGCGCTCCTGGCGGGCGAGACCTTCTATACCTGGCAGCGCGGTATTCCCGAACTGCGGGAGGCGTTGTCGCGCTATTACCGCCGGCACTTCTCGGTCTCGCTCCCCAGCGAACATTTCTATGTCACCGGCTCCGGCATGCACGCCATCATGCTCGCAGTCCAGGCGCTCACCTCGCCCGGAGACGAGCTCATCTACCTCTCGCCGGCCTGGCCGAACATCGTCGCGGCGGTCGAACTGGGCGGCGCCAAGGCGGTGGCGCTTCCGCTGGATTTCGCCAATGGCGGCTGGTCCCTCGATGTGGCAAAGCTGGAAGCGCTGGTGACGCCGAAGACGAGGGCGCTGTTCATCAATACCCCGTCAAATCCGACGGGCTGGACGGCAACGAGGGACGAACTCGCCGCTATTCTCGCTCTCGCCCGCAGGCACGGCATCTGGATCGTCGCCGACGAGATCTATGCGCTCTACTATTACGGCGACGGCGCGCGTGCGCCATCCTTCCTCGACATCATGGAGGAGGGAGACCGGATCATCTTCGCGAACTCGTTTTCCAAGAACTGGTCGATGACCGGCTGGCGGGTCGGCTGGCTGGTGGCGCCGCCGGAGATGGGGCAGGTCATCGAGAACCTGATCCAGTATTCCAATTCGGGCGTGGCGCAATTCCTGCAGCGGGGCTGCGTCCTGGCACTGGATCAGGGGGACGACTTCGTCCGGCAGAATGTCGAGCGCGCCCGCACGTCGCGCGACGTCCTGTGCGATAGGCTGATCGCCACCAACAGGGTCGAGACGCTCAAGCCCGAAGGCGCGCTCTACGCTTTCCTGAAGGTGGACGGCATCGCCGACAGTCGCCAGGCCGCTCTCGACATCGTCGACAAGGTCCAGGTGGCGCTGGCACCCGGCTCGGCCTTCGGCCCGGGCGGCGAACTCTTCCTGCGGGCCTGTTTTCTAAGGGACCGGCTGACAGTGGAGCGCGCCGCGGATCGCCTGGCGGGTTACATCCTCGGCCTTTGAACGTGCATCTGCCGGACCGTTAAAATTTTACGGAAGCCGCCAATTCGGCCTTATCCACGTCCGGAGATAAAGACCGGCTGATGCTGCTGCGGTAAGCAATGATGAAGGGCTGCAGTGTTTCGCTTCCTGCCAACGAACAAGGGCAGGGAGCTCGCGATGGCCGTTCTCGTCACCGGCGGTGCCGGCTATATCGGCAGTCATATGGCATGGGCGTTGCTGGATGCCGGCGAAGAGGTCGTGGTGGTCGACCGGCTTTCGACCGGCTTCCGCTGGGCGGTTCCCGCGCCGGCGCGTTTCTATCTCGGCGACATCGGCAACCAGAACCTCCTGGCGCAGATCTTCGCTGAAAACAGCATCGATGCGGTGATGCACTTCGCCGGCTCGATCGTGGTGCCGCAATCGGTGGCGCATCCGCTCGAATACTACGACAACAACACGAGCAAGACACGGCTGCTGGCCGCCGCCGCGATCGCGGCCGGGATTCGCCACTTCGTCTTTTCCTCGACAGCTGCGGTGTACGGTGAGCAGCAGGATGATACGCCGGTTCTGGAATCGGCGAACCTCCAGCCGAAGAACCCCTACGGCCAGTCGAAGCTCATGTCCGAGATGATGCTGCGCGATGCGGCGGCGGCCCATGACTTCCGCTACGTGGCGCTCCGCTACTTCAACGTCGCTGGTGCGGATCCCGAAGGCCGGACGGGACTGTCGACCCAGGGCGCTACCCACCTGATCAAGATCGCCGTCGAGGCGGCACTCGGACAGCGGCACGGCGTCGATGTCTTCGGCACCGACTACCCGACGCCGGACGGAACCGGTGTCCGCGACTACATCCATGTCAGCGACCTCGTCAGCGCGCATCTCCAGGCGCTCAGCTACCTTCGCCGGGGCGGCGAGGCTCTTGTCGCCAACTGCGGCTACGGCCGGGGCTACTCGGTTCTCGACGTATTGCAGGCCGTGGCGCGGATCAGCGGCCGGGAATTCGAGGTGCGCTACGGCCCCCGCCGGGCCGGAGACGCGGCAAACGTGGTCGCCAACGCGACACGGGCGCGTCGTCTCCTCGACTGGACGCCCCGCTACGACGACCTCGACGCGATCATCCGGACTGCCCTCGCCTGGGAGGAGCAGTTGATGGAGAGAAGGGTAGGCGACCTCAAGGAACTGCAGCAGCGATTGGCTTCGGCGATTTTCTGAACTCTGTGCGATCCTCGGCGAGAAAACCGCCGATCCGTCGAAACATCGCAGGTTCTTGAAGGAAATCTTAATTAGCTGGTGCTGTGCTGTGGCCAACGGGGGATTCCAGTCATGCTCACATTGCCACGCCACCTGATCGTTCTTGCGATGCTCTGTCTTTCGGCCGCTTCGGCCCTTGCAGAGGAATGGTTCGTCGAGAGATCGAGCCAGCAGGTTCAGTACACGATCGACAAGCACACATGGCAGCCTGTCAGCAAGGGAATGACCATTCCCAACAAGGCATGGATTGCCACAGGTCCGCGGGGGCGGGCCGTGCTGACTCGTGGCGTGGAGACGATTGCCATACAGCCGCAGACACTGGCGGCCATCATCACCACCGACGGGCTGTTCAGCCGCAAGACGGAAGTCGTCCAGCAGAAGGGCAAGCTGGCACTTGATATCGAGAAGCGCAGCAGGCCTCACACCTATGTCCACACGCCGTTCCTTGCTGCCGTGGTGAAGGGCACCAGCTTCAGCGTAACCGTGACCGACAAGGATGCTTCGGTTTCGGTCGAGCGGGGCCTGGTGCAGGTATCCTCCTTTACGGGAGGACAGAGTACGAATCTCGGCCCAGGGCAGAGCGCCCGCGTCGACCGGGCGCAGAACATGGACGTCGCCGGCATCACCGACGCACCGGGTGTGGTGTCCGTGGAACCGACGGCGGCCTCCGTGCCTGCAGTGGGCGCGTCCGCTCCGCTCGGTAGTACCCCTGCCTCCGGTAACTCCGACCGCGGCGACAACGGCAGCGGCGCTTCCGGCAACGGCTCCGGCAAATCCGACGGCAACAACGGAAACGGAGGCGGAAACGGCGGCGGCAATAACGGGAACGGGAACGGCGGCGGCAATAGCGGCAACGGAAACGGCGGCGGCAATAACGGCAACGGCAACGGAAACGGCGGCGGCAATAACGGCAACGGCAACGGGAACGGCGGCGGCAATAACGGCAACGGGAACGGTGGCGGCAATAACGGCAACGGCAACGGAAACGGCGGCGGCAATAACGGCAACGGTGGCGGCAATAGCGGCAACGGCAACGGCAACGGTAGCGGCAACAACGGCAACGGGAACGGGAATGGCGGCGGCAACGGCAACGGGAACGGTGGCGGCAACAACGGCAACGGCAACGGGAACGGCGGCGGCAATAACGGCAACGGGAACGGTGGCGGCAATAACGGAAACGGCAACGGGAACGGTGGCGGCAACAACGGCAATGGCAACGGCAACAATGGCAATCGCTAGAAGCGCGTCACCGCATCCCGTCTGATCACGATGAACCAGCAAAGCCTGGATCCGCGCCGGATGTTCAAGGTCTTGCCGACGCCAAGTCTCCAGAAGGGGTGGGTCACCCGGTTTCTGTGCGGCATACTGCTTTTATCCTTGCCGTTCTGGCTGCCGGAAACGCGCACGGTTGTGCGCATGGATCATCAACTGGTCGATTTCAGAGCCGCTTACGCTCCCCGAGCCGCGTCCGGCCGCTTCGTTTTTTTGGCCATCGACAAGCAAAGCCTCGACCAAGTTGGAACATGGCCCTGGCCGCGATCGGTTCATGCTGAAATCATCGACCGGCTCGTCGCGGCGGGCGCTGCCGACATCTTCCTCGATGTAGATTTCAGTACCCCGTCCACGCCCGCAGCCGACAAGCTGCTCTCCGAGGCGCTGATGCATGCCGGTGGAGGCGTAATCCTTCCGGTTTTTCAGCAGCATAGTCAGGTCGACGATCCCCACGGCGCGGTTCTGACGAAGCCGATCGGAAGCCTCTCCGACAACGCCTGGCTGGCGGCGGCAAATGTCGCGCTGACGGCTGAGGGACAGGTCCGCTCCTTCAATGCCTTCGAACTCATCGGCGGCGAGCGCTATGATTCTGTCGCTCTGACCCTGGCCGGGGTTTCGGACACGCGTCTGCCCGAAATCCTCTCCGTCGACTTCTCCATCAGGCCCGACACGGTCAGAACCCTATCGCTCGCCAGCCTTCTGAAAGGCGACATTGCGACCGAGGTCTTGGCGGGTCGATCGGTCGTGGTCGGCGCTTATGCGACGGAACTCAACGACCTGTTCCCGGTGCCGGTCTACGGCGTGCTGAGTGGCGCCATGCTTCACATAATGGCCGCAGAAACGCTGGTGCAGGAGAGAGTGCCGCGGCAGATAACCGCGTGGCCCGCCTACTTCTTCATGACACTGCTGGTGCTGGGAGCCGTCGCGTATCGCCGGCTTCCGTCCGTGAAGATCCTCGCCGCGGCTGGTTTAACGTTGGCAGCTTTGGCCGAACTGGCAGCTTACGCGCTGCAAAGGGAATGGTCGCTGGTGTTGCCGACGGTGACCCTCCACATCCTGCTCGTCGGCCTTGTCACGTTCATTCTGTGGGAGAAGCTCGGTCTCAGCACCCTTCTCGCGGAACTTGCGAGTGCGGAAAGAAGGAACCTCAGGCGGATCCTGAGACGTGTCATCAATGACAGTGTCGATGCCGTCTTCATCGTCGATGATCAGGGCAGGATCGTCGATCTCAGCCGGACCGCCGCTGCCTTCTCCTGCCCGAACTGGGAGCCGAAGCGCGGAAGCGACTTCTTCAAAGGGGCGCCGCCTGTACTGGCGGCGGCCGTCGGGCGAGGCGTGTCGGCCTTCATCGCCTCGGGTGGGTCCGCAGCGCCCGTGGTGAAGGATTTCGATCTGGTGTGCGGCGGCCGCAAGAAGCGGTTTGAGGCCGTGGTGACGCTGTCGGCGTTGGAGCATCCCAAGCTGAAGGACGGCGAACCCGACGGCAGGTCCCATGTCGCCTGCATAACCGTAAAGGATGTGACCGCCAGAAACGCCTATGAGGAAAAGCTGCGAAGGCTGTCGCAATTCGATGACCTGACGGGGGCGTTCAGCCGACGGGAACTGGTCCACCGCATCAAGGAATGCGCGAAGGGCGGCAGCCCGATGGCCGTCTTCGTCATCGACCTGCATCGCTTTTCCATGGTGAATGCCACCTTGGGGAGAAATACGGGCGATCTGGTCCTGAAGGCAGTATCCCGCCGGCTGATGGCTGAAACGCGGAGGATCGCGGATCATCCGGAGGGCGCGGTTGTCGGCAGGCTGGGGGGCGACGTCTTCTGTGTCGGGCTTGCCGTCTCCCCGACCCGGTCGTTGGCAGACTATGCCGAAGCCGTTCTGCGTATCTTTTCGAAAAGCGTGAGCTTCGGAAGATCGAGGATCGAGATCGGCGTGCGCGTGGGCGCGTGCCTGGGCAGCGACGTCGGCGGTGAACCGCTGTCATGGATCGAAGCAGCCGAGGCCGCGCTGGATCAGGCGAAGAAGGTCGGCGGAACCGGCTGGGCGCGCCACACACCTGTGGAGGCGGAGACGCTACAGCGGACGAGGCGACTGGAAAACGACATGCGCGGGGCGCTTGAAAGGGGTGAGTTCTTCCTTGTTTACCAGCCGCAGGTCGACCTCAAGACGGGCACCATCGTTGGAGCGGAGGCACTGCTTCGCTGGCAGCATCCGGAACTGGGGCTAGTCTCGCCGTTGGAGTTCATCGGCATCGCCGAAGCGAACGGCTTCATATGTGATCTCGGACGGTGGGTGTTGGAGGAAGCCTGCCGGGAGGCGGCGGACTGGCCGAGCCGCTATTCGATTGCAGTCAACGTGTCGGTCGCGCAGGTGGCGCGATCCACGATCACGCAAGACGTGCAATACGCTCTGCAGACTTCCGGACTGGCGCCGTCGAGGCTTCATGTAGAGATTACCGAATCGACCTTCGCGCTGGATACGGCAAGGCTGCTCCAGGACATGACGCAGTTGAAGACGCTCGGCGTGGTGATCGCTCTCGACGATTTCGGAACGGGCTATTCGTCCCTGAGCTATCTTGCCGACTTTCCGTTCGATGTCGTGAAGGTCGATCAGTCATTTGTGCGCAAGCTGAAGGACGACGCCGCTTCCAGGGCGATCGTGCATGCGGTTACCGGGCTGGCGACCCAACTGGGGATGACGGTCCTTTGCGAGGGGATCGAGGGCGAGATTGAATGGCGACTGTTGTCGGCGATCGGGTGCCAGCAGGGGCAAGGCTATTGTTTCGGACGTCCGCAGCCGGCCACGGCGTTCCGGGAAGCGATCGGTGTAACGCCTTCAGGAAAGGCGATTCCGGCACTCCGCAAGGGTTGATTCCCGCTACAGGCTCCTGGCCTGTCCTTGAATGGTTTCGTGGGCCGCAAGCCGGACATAGAAGGCTTCAGCGCGCCGCTCCTGCAGGTCGGTCAGCTTCTGCTCCAGCTGCAGGCGTGCGGCCTTGCCCAGAAAGTCGGCAAAGCTAGCCTTGTCCAGCCCGTCCGCTTGAAGCATCAGGCCGATCAACGGGTCCGAGAGGGCTTCCGCCAAGGTCAGGTCGGTGGGCATGATCGTTTCCTCCAGATGCTTCCTATAGCTGCCAAATGCGACAAAATTATCCCTGCCGGCCTGCCGTGTTCCTTTTGCTGTAAGAAATAATCATTAGCGAATACTGATATTGACTCGCGTCAATGCGTGTGGGACCCAAGCCGACCAAAATCGGCGGGTGTTTCGGCGCTCTTGGCGGCGAGATCCCTGGATTGGAGCCGAGGCGATGCTGACGAAATGGGAGATCGGGTTCCTTGGGGCCGGTGACGTGGCGAGAGCCTTCCCTATGCTCCAGATCGTTGCACCTGAACTCGATTTCGCCACATGGAAGCGTCTGACCGCAACCGAGGTGCTGAGACGAAAATGGGCGGTCGCGCGGGATGAAAGGGGCTACATCCGGGGGCTGGTCCGCATGCACACCGTGGAGCGGGCGAATGCCGGCAGGTTTCTGGACGTTCCGATCTTCGCCACCATCACGCTCCTGGATCAGGATGGAGTCAGCAGGGACTTGCTGAACTTTGCCAAGGCCTTTGCCTGGGAAGAGGGGTGCGATGCCATCCGGTTCCGGAATTCCGTGCCGGCCACGCCGGAGCAGCTCGAAACCGACAGCGGGCCCCCGGAAGGCTTTGGCGGAGTTCTTTACGACCTTCGGACGGACCGGCAGTGGCCGCAACCTTACGGTACGCGCCCGGTAAAAACGTAACCAATGCCCCGGACTGACTTCACCAGTTGCGGCCGTGCAGGATCGGCTTCGATCTTGCGTCGCAAGCGTACGATCTGGGCGTCGACAGCGCGGTCGAAGGCCTCGAGCGCACGGCCGCGCGTCATGTCCATCAACTGTTCGCGGGTGAGGACCCGTCCGGCATGGCGGACGAGCGCGACCAGCATGTCGAACTCTCCGGTGGTCAGGTCGACCTCCTGCCCGCCGGGGTCGCGCAACGATCGCCGGCTGACGTTGAGGGACCAGCCCTCGAAGGACAGGATCTGCTCTTCCTCAACCCGGAGTGCTTCCTTCGCAGCCGGTGCCGCGCCGCGCCTGCGCAGGATGGATTTCAGCCGGGCGTGAACCTCCCTGAGGTGGAAGGGCTTGGCGATGTAGTCGTCCGCGCCGATCTCAAGTCCGACGATGCGGTCGACGACATCGTCACGCCCGGTGAGCATCATGATGGGAACGTCCGACCGGCTGCGGATCTCCCGCGCGAGGTCGAGGCCATCCTGCCCCCCGGGAAGGGACAGGTCGAGCAGGACGGCGTCGAATCGGTTCTGCCGCATCTGCATGTGCATGTCGGCACCATCCGCAGCGCAGGTGACGGCATAGTCCTCCGCCTCGAAGTAGCGGGTCAGGAGGCTGCGGATTCTGGGGTCGTCGTCGACCACGAGCAGATGGGGAGGATTAGTTACGTCGGACATGATGCGCATCGATTAGCTTGTTACATACTGTTACACGATCCCACGCTTTGTCACACCCCCGGCATTCGGCAGTTACGTTGATCGTTTTTATTGTCACCATCACAAATGGAGACATGGCAATGTTTGTCGAGAGTGCGATCAACCCGGGAAGAGCAGTCCCCAGCCCCTTCGCGGTACAACCCGACAGCCTGCATGCCCTGTTTTCGAAATTGCCGGCCGAAAATCTCAGTGCGGGCAAGATCCTGTTTCTCGAAGGCGACGCGGCCACGTCCGTCTTCGAGGTGCTGGAGGGAAGCCTCAGGATCTTCCGCATTCTCGGCGACGGCCGCCGTGTCATCACCGGCTTCCTGAACGCTGGCGACATCCTCGGCCTCTCCTTCCGCAGCCACTATATCTACACGGCGGAAGCCATCACTCCGGTGACCGTTCGCCGGCTGTCCCGCAAGGTCTTCGAGGCCGAAGTCGCCAACTCCGCGGAGCTGCGCCCAGTCGTCTTCAACCAGATGTCCGATGAGATGGCGGCAGCCCAGGACCAGATGGTGCTGCTCTCCACGAAGAACGCGGAAGAACGGCTGTGCAGCTTCCTGTTGAAGGAACTGCAGCGCGCCCTCAAGGCCGGTGCCGTTCAGCCGCTGGTTCATCTGGCGATGACGAGGCTGGATATCGCGGACTATCTCGGCCTGACGATCGAAACCGTCTCCCGCACCATGACCAAGCTGAGCAGCAAGGGTGTCATCTCGACGTCCGGCCGCCATTCGGTGAAGGTTTTGAAGCGCGGCCTTCTTGCGCAACTGGCCGGAGACGGCGATGAATGCGAAGACGGGTGGCGTCCTGCGGTTGCTCATGGAGAGCGGCTCCGCCACTAGCATTGGGACGGGTGGCACAGGAATGGGTGAAGCAACTGCACTTGGCGAAGCAAGTCGGGAGGATCTCGATGCAGCGCTCCGGCTGTTGAACCACGCCAACGCGGTGGTGCACCGCCTCGATGGCACCGTGCTCCGCTGGACCACCGGCTGCGAGACCCTTTACGGCTGGACGCGGCAAGAAGCCCTCGGGCAGCCGCTGCATCGGTTGCTCGGGACGCGGTTTCCGTTGGCGCGCGAGGAGATTTGCCGGCAGGTCCTCGCCTCCGGCTTCTGGGAGGGAGAGGTCGTTCATCATCGCCGCAGCGGCGAGACGGTCTTCGTCGCGACGCGCTGGGTTGCCCTGCGGGTTGCCGACGAACCGGAGCCGGTCATCATTCAAACCAACAACGATGTGACGAGCATGAAGGTCGCAGAGAACAATCTGGCCGAGCGAGAGGCGCATCTGCGCTCGATCCTCGATACCGTGCCTGATTCGATGATCGTCATCGACGAAGCCGGCATCATAAGCTCCTTCAGCGCAGCGGCCGAACGGCTGTTCGGATATTCGGCCGACGAGGTCCGCGGGCGCAACGTCAAGATCCTGATGCCGTCCCCGGACCGGGAGCGGCACGACGGCTATCTCGACCGCTATGTCACGACCGGCGAACGCAGGATCATCGGCTACGGCCGCGTGGTGACCGGCCAGCGCAAGGACGGCACCCAGTTTCCGATGGAGCTGGCGGTCGGGGAGACCAGGGTGAACGGCAAGCGCATCTTCACCGGCTTCGTGCGCGACCTCACCAGCCGCCACAAGATCGAGGAGGAACTGCGGCAGGCGCAGAAGATGGAGGCGATCGGCCAACTGACCGGCGGCCTCGCCCACGACTTCAACAATCTTCTGACGGTCATCAGCGGCAATCTCGAGATGATCGAGAGCCGGCTGGAGGACGAGAAGCTGCTGACGATGCTGCACGAAGCACAGGGAGCCGCCGAAGACGGCGCCAAGCTTACCGGCCAGTTGCTGGCCTTCGGGCGCAAGCAGCCGCTGAACCCGAAGATCGTCGATGTCGGGCAGCTGATTTCCGGCTTTTCGGAGCTCCTGCGGCGTACGGTCGGCGAGACCATCGAACTGCGCACGGTCATCACCGGGGCCAGCAACGAGGCGCTGGTCGATGGCTCGCAGCTTCAGAACGCGATCCTCAACCTCACCCTCAATGCACGGGATGCCATGCCGCGCGGAGGCCGGCTCTCCATCGAGATCTCGCGCGTAAAGCTCGATGTCGACTACGCCCAGATGTACCCGCAGGTGCGCACGGGAGACTATGTGCTCGTCAGCGTCACGGACAACGGCTCGGGCATGTCGGCGGAGGTGAAGCAGCGTGCCTTCGAACCCTTCTTCACCACAAAGGGTGTGGGGTCCGGAACCGGGCTGGGACTGAGCATGGTCTATGGTTTTGCCAAGCAATCCGGTGGCCATATCCAGATCTACAGCGAGGAAGGGCAGGGGACGAGCGTCAGGATCTTCCTTCCTGCGGTGCAATATGCTGCGGACATGCCCGCCGCGGCGCCCGCCGTCGTCAAGAAGGCCCTTCCCGGCGGTTCGGAGAAGATACTGGCGGTCGAGGACGACGCGCGCGTTCGCCGCGTCACCATCTCGCGTCTCACCGATCTCGGCTATCAGGTCATCGAGGCGGAAAACGGCACCGTTGCCCTGGAGCGGTTGAAGGAGCATCCGGATATCGCACTTCTGTTTACCGACGTGGTGATGCCGGGCGGCATGACGGGCGACGAACTGGCGGACATCGTTCGTGCCGAGCGGCCGGAGATCAAGGTCCTCTTCACCTCGGGCTATGCCGAGCCGGAAATTGCCGGGCGCGAACTGGCCGCCTCGGGAAGCTGGCTGAAGAAGCCTTATACCGCCAAGGAACTCGCCATCCGGCTTCGCGAACTTCTGGATTGATGGCGATCGAAACGGATTGAACCGCCTCTGCAAGGGAGGCAAACTCTTCCCTCGCAAGGCGGCGTGTCCCGCCGTGACTTCGGCCCGCTGGGGGCTCGTGGCATGGCACGTTGCACCATTTCTTTTCTCCGCATAGATTTAACTCGATCAAACCGGTCATGTTCAGGCGGATGGTGCCGCGCCTGGCAGGTCGGCACCCCGAGCGTCACCTGTGCGATGAGATCCAGTCCATGATTTCGATACGCGAGCGCCCCGCCTATTCTCCAGTAGCAGGCGGTCGGCCTTGACCTACCTTCACTCCATGACCTGCTACACGGAGGGTATCCGCCCGCTGGTGCCGGCGAAGTGGCGCGGCCTCGACGGTTCGATGAGCGTGTATTGGGATGCGGAGGGGCAATCGGGCGCGCGGGGATACTACCTGTCGCCGGACCCTCGCTTCGTGATCTTCTTCAACGACGTCTCGCTCCATATCCGCATGGCCAACCGTGAGGAAGGCCTCGGCCGGCACGACCGGCCGATGACGCGGGCCGTCTATGTGCCGGCGGGCGTGCCGCTGTGGACGAGGTTCAACACCCCGCACCGCTTCTCGCATCTGGACCTGCATCTGCACCAGGACCGGCTGCTGCGGCTTCTCTCTCCTTCGGTCGGCGGTTCGGCGGCCCGCTCGATCCTGCGTAGGCCGGTCGAGATCCAGGAGGTCGGCCCGATCGAGAGTCTCGCCGTGCTGCTGGCCGACGAGGTGGCCACCCCTTCGAAACATGCGGTCTATGCCGAAAGCCTCGTCGGCAGCATCGCCACCGCCCTTCTCGACATTCCTCATGAAACCGGTGACGCGGCCAATGGCCGGCTCACGCAGGCCCAGATGAACAAGCTTATTTCCCGCCTCGATGCCCGCCGCGACGGCCGGCTGAGCGTGGCCGAGATGGCCGAGACGGTCGGGCTCTCGGAAAGCTGGTTCGCTAACGTCTTCAAGCAGACGACGGGCAAGACGCCGCTGCAGTGGCAGCTTTCCCGCCGGATCGAGCTTGCGCAGAAAATGCTGTCGGAGACCGACCTGACGGTTGCCGATATCGCGGCGCAGTTGGGTTTTTCGGATCAGGCGCACCTGACCAAGGCGTTCCGCCAGACGGCCGGCGCAACGCCGGCTGCCTGGCGGAGGATGCAGCAGTCCTGTTGAAATTGGCAGAACTCACCCGGAGCGCTCCGGGTGAGTTCGGGACGGTTTACCAGGTCTGGCGCAGCGTCGCGTAGATGGCGCGGCCGGGGTTGTAGTACCAAGCGCCTCCGTCGTCGTTGGCGATGTGCTTCTCATCGAACAGGTTGCTGACGTTCAGCTGGAACGTCGTGTTTTCTCGAAGCTGATAAGTGTAGGCAGCATCGAAGACGATGGCGCTGTCCGCCTTCAGCGTGTTAAGGTTGTTGGTATAATAAGATCCCGTGTACCGGGCGCCAAGACCAAAGGTCATATCACCGCGGCTCCTGTTTCCTTCCCATGTATAAGTACCCCAGACAGAGGCCATATGTTCCGGAACTTGGGCAAATCTATTCCCGTCCAGCCCCTTCGCGTTGCCGGGTTCATCAATCTCTGAGTCGATGTAGGAGTAACCGGCAATCAAGTTGATGTTGTTCGTGACCTCCATCTTTGCCTCCACGTCAAAGCCGCGGTGCCGAACTTTATCGACGGTCGACTCGAGATACGCCGGTGCTTCACGAGTGGAGATATTCTCCATCGTCAAGTCATAGACGGAAGCAGTGATCAAAGCTGGGAACGCATCCGGTCGGTATTTGATACCGACTTCGTACTGTGTGCCCGTCGTAGGCTCGATACCTGTGCTCGGGGGAGCAACGGACTCGGCATAACTTGTATATACCGCGAACTCGTCGGTGATCTTGTAGCTTAGCCCAAGACGCTTGCTCAGTTCGCTATATTCGCCTGCCTTTGTCGTGCCTGCGCGGAGGTCGGTTTCGTCGAGGTCGAGCCAGTCGTTGCGAAGTCCCACGCTTGCAGTCAACCTGTCAGAGAAAACAAGATCTTGCTGGAAATAAATTGCCTTTGCCGTCTGGTCGTTAGTTCTGCTCGCCGTAGTAGGAATTGTGACGGGCAACCCCGAAAATACCGGGTTCAGCCAATCGATGGGGGGTGCCGTTATCGGCGGGACGGGCGAATACCAGCTTGCGGGATACAAGCCATAGCTGTTGGTCTCTGAATCAACCTTTTTATAGTCGGTTCCAAAAAGCGTTCGGCTTTCCACCTGGTCGAAATTTGCTTCATAAAGCAGATGCGCGTCGACGACAAAATGCTCGTCCTTGCCGTCGCCGCCGAAGAAGACGCGGTCAACCATCGTATCCGCCGGATCATTGATTCCCAATGCATCATAGACATAGGCGTAGCCGAACCGGTTCCTCGACTTGCTATAGCGCGCGTTTGAATTGAAGGTGAGGCCGTTTCCGAAATCATGGTCGAACAAGACACTGTAAGTGTTCCTGTTCGTCTCATCATAGTTGTAGCCCGGTTCTCCGAAAAACTCACCTCTATCAAAATCACTGAACCGGGGATGTCCCCCGCCGCTGGGTGTGCCGTCGCGGTCCAGATGATCGAACACGAAGGAAAGGCTTGTCAAATCGGTAGGGCGCCACGTAATGCTCGCCATGATGAAGTTCTCGTCATCCTGCGAATAATCATATTCGGCATCCGAGCGCTGGAACTTCCCGGTGAGGCGATAGGACAGCGTATCATCTGCGGTGATGTTGTCGCCGAAGTCGAAGCCTGTTTCCTTGTGCGCAGATGAGCCAATCGTACCGTAGACCTCGCCGAAGCGCTCGGTCTTCGGTAGCTTTGTTACATAGTTTACCGAGCCTCCGGGGTCGGATACGCCGAAGCCCGTGGAGTTGGCACCTTTCAGCACCTCAACACGCTCGTAGCCGTAGGGCTCTTCGAGAATTCCACCCCAGCTCCGGCCGATGGCTAGGCCGTCGCGGTAGGTAAAGGGAGCAAAGCCGCGGATTTTGAAGTAGTCATAACGGTCGTCGGAGCCATAGTAGTCGGTATTGACCCCTGCGGTATATTGCACGACCTGCTCGATACTTTGTGCACCACGTTCCTTGATTTCCTTGGAGGTGATAACAGACACAGAGGCGGGCGCGACAAGGATGTCGGTCGGCATCCTGCCGACGGCCGTCGTTTCAGTCGCTACAATCGTTCGCGCATCGCCGGCACCGTTTCCGCCACCCTCGATGACGATCGTTTCGAGTTGCGTATCGGAGGCGGATGTCTGCGCATCCTGCGCCACGGCTGATGTGGCGGAAATGGCGGCCAATGCCGTGCAGCTCAGCAGGAGCGCCTGCCATCCCCTGGTGCCGATCCCCCTAGGATTGCCGCCGCGTCTATCGATCTTCATGGTGATAAAATCCGGAACTGACTGTTGCTGGAGGTCGGCATGCCGACCGGAGGGCGGACGCAGCTTCCGCCGTGCCTGAATGCGGGTTCCCCTCGAACACGCGCAGCAGGACATGAGCCCGCGCCCGGCATGTCATTAACTTGAGCATATTCATCCAGTATTGTAAATTCCTCCGGATTTGTAGGATTCTCCGGAAACTTCATCATCCTGCGCCAAGAAGTGGGTATCTCGCTTGACGTCGCCGGATGAACCTGAAACGGAAACTCCACTTAAAACGTGACGGAGGATCGTCCCAATGTTCCGGTACATTCGCTTTTGCGCGCTGTTTGTCGCCGTATGGTCGGCGCTCATCGCGAACGGATGGGCCGCCGGGGAGACAGCCTATCCGATCACCATCACGCATGCATTCGGAACGACGACCATCGAGAGGAAGCCGGAACGTGTCGCAACCGTTGCCTGGGCCAATCACGAGGTGCCCCTGGCGCTTGGCATCGTGCCCGTCGGCTTTGCCGCCGCCAATTTCGGCGATGACGACAATGACGGAATTCTCCCCTGGGTCGAGGAGAAGCTGGCGGAGCTCGGTGCAGAGCCTCCTTCGCTCTTCGACGAGGGGGATGGCATCGATTTCGAGGCGGTCGCCGCGGCGCAGCCCGATGTCATTCTCGCTGCCTATTCCGGTCTAAGCCGGGCCGACTATGACACCCTGAGCCAGATCGCGCCGGTCGTTGCCTATCCGCAAGCGCCCTGGTCGACCGACTGGCGGGACATGATCCGCCTCAACAGCGCCGGGCTCGGAATGGCTGCAGAGGGCGAGGCGCTGATTGCGCGAATCGATAAGGAGATCGCCGAGGTGGTCGGCGGTTATCCGGAACTCCAGGGTAAATCCGCGATGTTCGTGACCCATCTGGATGCGACGGATCTCAGCATCGTCAACTTCTACACGACGCAGGACACGCGGGTGAGGTTCTTCCAGGATCTCGGGCTGAAGTCACCGGAAAGCGTCGTGGAGGCCTCTGTTGCCGGGCGCTTCGCAGGCTCCATCAGCGCCGAGCGGGTCGATGCCTTCGATGACGTCGACATCCTCGTCACCTATGGCGGCCGCGAATTGCGCGACGCGCTGACTGCGAACCCGCTGCTAGCCCGCATACCTGCGGTGGCCCACGATTCCATGGTGCTGCTGGGCCGCGATCCGCTCGGAACCGCCGCAAACCCGACGCCGCTGTCGATCTCCTGGGTCCTGAAGGATTACGTGGCGTTGCTGGCGGAAGCTGCCAGAAGGACGGAATGATCCGGATCGGCCGACAGTCGCCGGCCCTGAGCACGTGGGCCGTCAGATCGAACCGCAGCCGCCGCCTGTGGCTGCTGGCGACGATCGTCCTGCTTGCGGGCTTGTGTGCGACGTCGGTGGCGGTCGGCACGCGGCAGGTGGTCTGGAGCGATGTCCTTTCGGCACTCGGCGGCCGGGTCGAGAGCATCGAGGAGGCGGCCGTCGCGGTGCGCATTCCCCGGACGCTCCTGGCTCTGCTGGCCGGTGCGGCTCTCGGTCTGGCCGGAGCGGTGATGCAGGGCGTGACCCGCAACCCGCTGGCTGATCCCGGCATCCTTGGTGTCAACATGGGCGCCTCGCTGGCCGTGGTGATCGGCGTCGCCTGGTTCGATATCGCATCCGCCTATGCCTATATTGGGGTTGCGATCTTCGGCGCGGGGAGCGCGGCAGTCTTCGTCTATGTGATCGGCTCGCTCGGCCGCGGCGGTCCCACCCCGCTGAAGCTGGCGCTTGCGGGCGCCGCCACCTCCGTCGCCTTCTCCTCCCTTGTCATTGCCGTGGTCCTGCCGCGCGGGGATATCGCCGGCGGCATCCGCTCCTGGCAGGTCGGCGGGGTCGGTGGAGCAACCTTCGACCGGCTCTGGCCGGTCTTGCCCTTTCTCCTGATGGGCTTTGCCGTCAGCCTGTTCTCCGCCCGCAAGCTGAACTCCCTGGCGCTCGGTGACGAGCTTGCCGCCGGGTTGGGAGAGCGCGTCGCTCTCGCCCGAGGAACCGCCGCCTTCGGCGCGGTCCTTCTCTGCGGGGCGACCACCGCGGTTTGCGGGCCGATCGCCTTTGTCGGGCTCGTGGTCCCCCATCTCTGCCGCCTGCTGGCCGGAGTCGACCACCGCTGGCTTCTGCCGTTCTCCGCCCTCGGCGGCGCCTGTCTTCTCATGGCCGCGGATGTGGTGGGTCGCATCGTCGTCAGGCCGTCGGAACTGGATGTCGGGATCGTCACCGCGCTGGTGGGGGCACCCTTCTTCATCTGGATCGTCAGGCGGCAAAGGGTTCGGGAGCTGTGATGGTCTCGTCCACCGCCATGGCCATCGTCGCCGGGAGCCGCCGCCGCCGCATGCGTCGGCACCGGCTGGTGGTCGGCCTGCTCTTGGCCCTTCTGGTGTTCCTGTTCCTGCTGACGCTCTCCCTCGGCCAGTCCTTCACGCCGCCGGGCGACCTCCTGCGGGTCCTGGGGGGTGAGGACGTTCCCGGCGTGAGCTTCACCCTCTGGCAGTTGCGCCTGCCGCGGGCACTCCTCGGCCTCCTTGCCGGGCTGAGTTTCGGCCTGGGCGGGGTGGCCTTCCAGGTGATGCTGCGCAACCCGCTCGCCAGCCCCGACATCATCGGCATCAGCTGGGGCGCGAGCGCGGCCGCCGTCTTCTGCATCGTCGTCCTCTCGCTCAGCGGTCCGGTCGTTTCGGTGGTCTCGGTCCTTGCCGGCCTCGGCGCCGCGGTTGCGGTCTATGCATTGTCCTTCCGGCACGGGGTCGTGGGGACGCGCTTCATCCTGATCGGCATCGGCGTCTCGGCAATGCTCGAAAGCTGCATCGCCTATATTCTGTCCGTCGCCCCGGCCTGGACGCTCCAGGAAGCCATGCGCTGGCTGACCGGCAGCCTCAACAGCGCCCAGCTTTCCCAGTCGCTCCCGCTGGCGGTCGTCCTGGCCTGTTTCGGCGGCCTTCTGCTGACGCGGACGCGGGACCTCGAGGCGTTGCGCATGGGCGACGACATGGCGGCGGCGCTTGGCGTACCGGTCGGCCGGGCACGGGCGATCATCATCATCGCGGCCGTCGGGATCATTGCCACGGCAACGGCGGTCACCGGGCCGATCGCCTTCGTCGCATTCCTGTCGGGGCCCATCGCGGCGAGGATCGCCGGGAACAGCGGCTCCTTGCTTCTTCCCTCCGCGCTCGTCGGGGCAATACTGGTGCTCATGGGAGATTACGTCGGCCAGTTCCTCCTGCCCGCCCGCTATCCCGTGGGCGTCGTCACCGGCGCGCTCGGTGCGCCGTACCTCATCTTCCTGATCGTCCGTCTCAACCGCTCCGGAGGTTCGCTTTGAGCGCCCACTCTCTCACGGTCGATGCTCTTTCGGCGGGATACGGCGATTCCGTCGTGCTGAGCGGTCTCGACCTGACCGTACCCGCGGGAAAGATCACGGTCATCGTCGGGGCCAATGCCTGCGGCAAGTCCACGCTGTTGCGCGCCATGTCGCGGCTGATCGCGCCTCGCCAGGGTCATGTTCTCCTCGACGGCAAGTCGATCCACCGGATGCGCTCGCGCGAACTGGCCCGGATCATGGGGCTCCTGCCCCAGTCGCCCGTCGCGCCCGAGGGCATCACCGTGGCCGATCTGGTTGGACGGGGCCGGCATCCGCACCAGGGTGCGTTTTCCGGCTGGACCCGCAAGGACGAGGAGGCCGTGGCCGACGCGCTGGCGGCGACCCGGACGGTGGAGCTTGCCGACCGGCCGGTGGACGAGCTTTCGGGAGGGCAGCGCCAGCGCGTCTGGATCGCCATGGCGCTGGCGCAGCAGACGCAGATCCTGCTGCTGGACGAGCCGACGACCTTCCTCGACATCAGCCATCAGGTGGAGGTGCTCGATCTCCTCATGGACCTCAACCAGCGGCAGGCCACGACCATCGTCATGGTCCTCCACGATCTGAACCTTGCCGCGCGCTATGCCGACAATCTCATCGCCATGGTGGGGGGCCGCCTGCATGTGGCGGGACGGCCTGAGGAGATCCTCACGGAGGAAACCGTAAGGCAGGTCTTCGGCCTCGAAAGCCGCATCATCGCCGATCCCACCTCGGGCAGACCGATCATGCTGCCGATCGGCCGACACCGGATGGACGGTCCGGCAGTCCACGATCAAGCCAATGCCGCCTCTTCAGTCAGCCGTTTTCAGGAGTGACATCATGAACGCAATGCAGAATTTCAAGCTCTCCGGCGTCGCGCTTCCGGCCAACGCTCCTGCCATGCTCGACGAGGTCTGCGAGCATTTCGTCGAGCATTCCGAGGTGGAACGAAGCGCCGACGCGGTGGTGCTCAGGAGCGAGATCGGCATTGCCGACATCCGCCTGACCGACAACCGGCTGACGATCGAACTCGCTTGCCCGTCGCAAGACGCGCTTCAACTGACGCGCAACATGATTGCCGAGCACCTTTTCTACTTCGCCGGCGAAGAGCCGTTCGAGCTGTCGTGGTCCGATCCGGCACCGGTGGCGCGCCTGCCCAACATGCACGAAGTCACCGTCGTTTCGGCGGAGGACGTCACGCCCCGTATGCGGCGGGTCAAATTCGCCTGCGCTGACGTGAAGCCGTTCATCGGCGGCAACATGCATGTCCGGCTGCTCGTTCCGCCGCGGGGCAGGCCGCCGGTCTGGCCGGGTCTCGGTGAGGATGGCCGCATCGCATGGCCCAAGGGGGAGGACGAGATCATGGTGCGCGTCTATACGATCCGCGCCGTGGATGAGGAGCGGGGCGAGCTCTGGATCGACTTCCTGCAGCATCCGGCTCCGGGCGTCCTGACGCCGGGCGCAGACTTCGCCCGCGATGCGCAGCCGGGAGACAGGGTTGCGCTGATCGGTCCGGGTGGAGGCGACCTGCCGGAGGCCGGCAGCATCCTGCTGGCCGGTGACGAATCGGCACTGCCTGCGATTGCCCGGATCGCCGCCGAGGTACCCGCAGGCACGCGGCTGAAGGCCATCATTGAAGTCGAGGATGAGGCGGAAGAACAGCCCCTGCCGACCGAAGGATCGATCGAGGTGCAGTGGCTGCACCGCATCAGCTACCCGGCCGGCGCAAGCGGCATCCTTGCGGGGGCGGTCAAGGACGCGATCGGCGCAGCCGATGACGGAGCCTTCCTGTGGGTCGCGTGCGAGAAGGAAGACATCCGGTCGATCCGCGCCTTCCTCAAGACGCAGGGTTACGGCCACCGGCGGAAATATGTCGCCTGGTACTGGGAACGGGATGCCGCAGCCCCCGGCGAACACTGACGGCCATCGTCGCGTCAACGCGCCGGCCGCCGCAGGAAGCAGCCGAGCGAATCGAGAGGCGACGGCAACGCCGGTAGGCGCGCCAGCGGCGGCGGGATGCGGGGGGTATCGGGGCAGGCCGCTGCGCTGCGACCTTGATCGTGGTGCCATTGGCCGGGTTTTGCGGCAAGATGTCGTCGCTACTGCCCAATTCAGGACTGCCGAAGGCGGTTCCTCCTCTAACGGCTTGGCGTTCGTCAGAAGAGGATGTTTAGGTCCACGGAGTAGTCGCCTTCGTCTCGTTCAACGAGGCGAGCCAGAGCTTCCAGTTCGGACACGCACATCGCCCGAGCAACAACCCGCCATACCTCGGTTCCGTAGGCGGCGGTGGTATTCCCCAAGGATCGGTATCTCTCGATCTGGGCCCCGTGAGCTCTTCCAGGGCAGCGTCGTGAGCTTTCCCGCGATGCCGGCTCTCAAGATAGAGCGACTCGTCGATCGGGCCCAATCGCCTCGCGCAGCTCTGTCTTGTTGTCCAGGAATGGGCGAAGCGAGCTTGGGACGACCAGGCATGCGAAGTATCGTCCGTTTCGGTTGAGCAGATAGCCTGGCTGACGAGCCAATCCTCCCGTTTGCAGCTAAGTTTGCAACGGAAGAATGTACGAAAGCCCCGGAGCAAGGACTTCAATGGAATAAGTGGGGAAAGATGGTGCTGCTAGAGAGATTTGAACTCTCGGCCTCTCCCTTACCAAGGGAGTGCTCTACCCCTGAGCTATAGCAGCTTAGGCCCGGTCTGGGGCCGTCCCTTTGGACGTCGTCGGGCGAGGGCCTATTGCCATAGCTTCGGAGGGAGCGCAAGACGCAAATTGCGGTTGCCCCGCGAGATGGGATAAAAGGCCTCTCGAAGTCGGAGCGATTTTGATCGGGACCCGGATGGCGGAAGACGAGAGCGAATACGGATCCGGCGAGGCGAGGGCCTCGGGCGGACGGAAGCGGGAGGCCGAAATCCGGGAGGAGCAGCGGCAGGCCCGCGCGGCGGCCAAGCTTCGGGAGAACCTGCTGCGCCGCAAGGCGCAGACGCGGGCGCGGCGTTCCGGGGCCGCAGACGAGGCAGACGGGCTGCCCGCCGCAAAAAAAGACGAATCACCCTGACACATGCCGCGCAACGGCACGCCCAAACCATTTGAAGCCCTCCGGCTTTTCCGGTAAGGACGCCATCTTTCGCGCTTGCACAAGAAAAAGGGCGGGACCCGCTCCCGTTGGACCTCATGGATCGCATCAGAATTCGCGGCGGCAACAAGCTCAACGGCGTCATTCCGATCTCGGGGGCGAAGAATGCGGCGCTTCCGCTGATGATCGCGTCGCTGCTCACCAGCGATACGCTCACGCTGGAAAACGTCCCGCATCTCGCCGACGTGGAGCAGCTCCTGCGCATCCTCGGCAATCACGGTGTCGATGTGATGGTGAACGGCCGGCGCGAAAGCCAGACGGAGAGCTATTCCCGCACCATCCAGTTCACCTGCAGGACGATCGTCGACACGACCGCTCCCTATGAGCTCGTTTCCAAGATGCGGGCCAGCTTCTGGGTCATCGGTCCGCTTCTCGCGCGGGCGGGCACGGCACGCGTCTCGCTGCCGGGCGGCTGCGCCATCGGCACGCGGCCGGTCGACCTCTTCCTGGAGGGCCTGCAGGCCTTGGGTGCCGAGATCGAGATCGACGGTGGCTATGTGAATGCAACGGCTCCCGCCGGCGGGCTCGTGGGCGGGCATTACACCTTCCCCAAGGTCTCGGTCGGCGCCACCCACGTCCTGATGATGGCGGCGACGCTTGCAAACGGCACGACCGTCATCGAGAATGCGGCCCGCGAACCCGAAGTCGCAGATCTCGCCGCCTGCCTGACCGCCATGGGTGCCAGGATCTCCGGCGCGGGAACGAGCACGATCACGGTGGAGGGCGTATCCTCGCTGCATGGGGCCCGTCACCGCGTCCTGCCGGACCGGATCGAAACGGGTACCTATGCCATGGCCGTGGCCATGACCGGTGGCGACGTCACGCTCGAGGGCACTCGCGCCGAACTGCTCGACAACGCGCTCGACTCGCTGCGGATGGCCGGCGCCGAGATCACCGAGACCGGGAGCGGGCTGAGGGTCGTGCGCAACGGCAACGGCATCCAGCCGGTCGATGTGGTCACCGAACCCTTTCCGGGCTTCCCGACCGACCTGCAGGCGCAGTTCATGGCCCTGATGACGCGCTCCTCCGGCGTGTCGCATATCACCGAGACGATCTTCGAGAACCGCTTCATGCATGTCCAGGAACTGGCCCGTCTCGGAGCGCGCATATCGCTCTCCGGGCAGATGGCCCGGATCGAGGGGGTCGATCGGCTGCGGGGCGCCCCGGTCATGGCAACGGATCTCCGGGCCTCCGTCTCGCTGGTCATCGCCGGCCTGGCGGCGGAAGGCGAGACCATGGTCAACCGCGTCTACCATCTCGACCGCGGTTTCGAGCGGCTCGAGGAAAAGCTCACGCGCTGCGGAGCGGAGGTCGAGCGCGTCAGCGACTAAGGTTACGCTGGCGTTGCATGGCGTGGCGCGTCATCCTATCTCCAGCTGAGGATGAATATCGCGCCGACGGCGCCGTGGATGGAATGGAATCATGGCCGATCTCAAGCTTCTCGCTCTCGATCAGGATGATCTGGGGATCATCTCCGCCCATATGCAGGACAGCGTCTTCAGGGTGGGGGAACTGAGCTACGACGCGCGTCACCGCCAGTTCACCGCAGTGGTCAACCGGTTCGTCTGGGAAGAAGCCGATCGCGGCAAGAAGGGGTACGAGCGGCGTCGCTCGGTGATCTCGTTCAAGCGCGTGGAGGCCGTGCGGTCCCTGGGGGTAAATCGCCAGGATCCGGAAGGGGTTTACTGCATGCTGGCAATCCGTTTCGAGCAGCAGGGCGACGGGCCGGACGGCACGGTCGAACTGACGCTCTCCGGTGGCGGCGCGATCAGCCTGGACGTGGAATGCATCGAGGTGCAGATGCTGGATACGGGCGGCGCCTGGGCAACCGAGCGCCTGCCAGCGCATCCGGCGGATTGAGGAACCTGCGCAGGAATTTTTGAGGGGACTGGAGAAAGTGGCAACCTGGCTGGATCAGGCATCCGAAGATTTCGAACAGCGGTTTACCGCCTTCCTGTCGACGAAGCGCGAAGTATCCGACGACGTCAACACGGTCGTCCGCGCCATCATCGATGACGTGCGGCGACGCGGGGACGCAGCGTTGTTCGACTACTCGGCCCGCTACGATGGCATTGACCTGGCGAGTGTGGGCCTGCGGGTCGGCGATGCGGATATGGACGCCGCGATGGCCGCGACGGATCCCGCAGTTGTCGATGCCTTGAAGTTCGCGGCGGAGCGCATCGAAAAGCACCATGCCCGGCAGATGCCGAAGGACGACCTCTACGAGGATGCGCTCGGCGTCGGCCTCGGCTCCCGCTGGACCGCCATCGAGGCAGTCGGCCTCTACGTTCCCGGCGGCACAGCCAGCTATCCGAGCTCCGTTCTCATGAACGCGCTGCCGGCGAAGGTGGCCGGTGTGCCGCGGGTGGTGATGGTCGTGCCGGCCAGCGGCGGCGCGATCAACCCTGCGGTCCTGGCTGCTGCCCGCATCGCCGGCGTTTCCGAAATCTACCGGGTCGGGGGTGCTCAGGCCGTTGCCGCTCTCGCCTACGGCACCGAAACGATCGCGCCGGTCGCCAAGATCGTCGGGCCCGGTAACGCCTATGTCGCTGCTGCGAAGCGCCACGTCTTCGGCCAGGTCGGGATCGACATGATCGCCGGCCCCTCGGAAGTTCTCGTCATCGCCGACAGCCAGAACGATCCGGACTGGATCGCGGCCGATCTGCTGGCCCAGGCGGAACACGACGTTGGCGCGCAGTCCATCCTGATCACCGATGACCGGGCGTTCGGCGAGGCCGTCGAACAGGCGGTCGAGCGCCAGTTGAAGCGGTTGTCCCGCTCCGAAACGGCGGCGCGAAGCTGGGCGGATTTTGGTGCGGTCATTCTGGTGGACGACCTTGTCTCGGCGGTTCCGCTGGCCGACCGGATCGCCGCGGAGCATCTGGAACTGGCGGTTGCCGATCCCGATGCCTTGATGAACCGGATCCGCAATGCCGGCGCGATCTTCGTGGGGCGTCACACGCCGGAGGTGATCGGCGATTATGTGGGCGGCTCGAACCACGTGCTGCCGACGGCACGCTCGGCCCGCTTCTCCTCCGGCCTCTCGGTGCTCGACTACGTGAAACGCACCTCCATCCTGCGGCTGGGTCCGGATCAGCTCGCTGCGCTCGCGCCCGCGGCGATCGCGCTTGCCAATTCCGAAGGGCTCGATGCCCATGCGCGCTCGATCTCGATCCGGCTCAATCGCGGGAGTTGAGCATGGCGAAGGGCGATTTCCGGCTTTCCGATATCGTCCTGGACGAATCCATCGGGCGCTCCACGCCGGATGTCGAGCATGAGCGGGCCGTTGCCATCTTCGACCTCGTGGAGGAAAACGCCTTCGAACCGGTGGGGCATACGGGCGGCCCCTATCACCTGAAGCTTTCGCTCGTGGATTCAAAGCTGGTCTTCACCATCACCACCGAAATCGGCGAGGATGTCGCGAGACACATCCTCTCGCTGACGCCGTTCCGGCGGATCATCAAGGACTACTTCATGATCTGCGAGAGCTACTACGAAGCGATCCGCTCGGCGACCCCCAGCCGCATCGAATCCATCGACATGGGCCGGCGCGGCATCCACAACGAGGGATCGCAGACCCTGATGGACCGGCTGAACGGGAAGGTCAGGGTCGATTTCGATACGGCGAGGCGCCTGTTCACGCTCGTCTGCGTGCTCTATTGGCGTGGATGACAACGATGGGCGGCGTCTCGGATGCGATCGGCAGGATGGAAAGGCCGGGCGCGATCCTCTTCATGTGCGGCTGGAATGCAATCCGCTCCCCCATGGCCGAGGCCATTGCAAGACGGCTGCTGCCTTCCGATATCTATGTCCGATCGGCCGGCGTGCGGTCCGGCGAACGCGATCCCTTCATCGATGTCGTCCTGGACGAGATCGGCCTTTCCATTCCGCGGCATCAGCCGCGCACGCTCGACGATCTGGAAGACGATTATTTCGATGTCATCATCACGCTGACACCCGAGGCCCATCATGCGGCGCTGGAACTGACGCGGTCGAATGCGGTGGAGGTCATCTACTGGCCGACGATGGACCCGACTGCGGCGACCGGCTCGCGCGAGCAGCGCCTCGATGCCTACCGGGCGGTGAGGGATCATCTCTGGAAGAGGATCGAGGAGCGGTTCTCCAGCCTTTCCAGGCGCCCGCAGGCGGGCGGATGAGCGGGAAGGAGAAACGGAATTATGCGAGTTCACAAAGCGGGCATGATTGTGTAGTTTCCGCGCAAAATTTACGGGCAGGCGGAGCTTGCCCACGAAATCAACAGACAGGAAGAAAATCCGTAGATGGCTAAAGAAGAAGTCCTTGAGTTTCCGGGCGTCGTGACCGAATTGCTGCCGAACGCGACGTTCCGCGTGAAGCTGGAAAACGAACACGAGATCATTGCCCATACCGCTGGCCGCATGCGCAAGAACCGCATCCGTGTCCTCGCCGGCGATAAGGTCCTGGTGGAAATGACCCCCTACGACCTGACCAAGGGCCGCATCACCTACCGCTTCAAGTAATCCCAAGCGGCAGAACGGCAGGCCCATGGCGTCAGAACAGAACCTCATCCTGGCCTCCGGCTCGCCGCGTCGCCTGGACCTGCTCAACCAGGCAGGCATCCGGCCCGCGCGCCTGATGCCGATGGACATCGACGAGACGCCGAAGAAGTCCGAACACCCGCGCTCGCTGGCGCGCCGGCTTTCCGGTGAGAAGGCGGAAGCCGCCTGGGCTGCCTTGAAGGGCGATCTGGCCTGGCGCCACAGCTACATCCTCTCGGCCGATACTGTGGTGGCAGTGGGCCGGCGGATCCTTGAGAAGACGGAATATACCGACGAAGCCTCCTCTGCGCTCCACCTGCTCTCCGGGCGGGGCCATTGGGTCTATACGGGCATCTGCCTCGTAACGCCCGGCGGACAGTTCCGGCAGAAGGTCGTGCAGACGAAGGTGCGTTTCAAGCGCCTGTCCCCGCGTGAGATCGACAACTACATCGCCTCCGGCCAGTGGCGCGGCAAGGCCGGCGCCTACGCAATCCAGGGAATAGCCGGCAGCTTCGTGCAGAAGATCGTCGGCTCCTACACCAATGTGGTCGGACTGCCGCTCTACGAAACGCTCTCGCTTCTGTCCGGGGAGGGTTTCGACGTGCAGGCGGCCTGGCCGGAGGGTTGAGCATGGCGCAACCGATCAAGGCCGGGGGCAAGGTCGAGCCGCTTCGCAAGGCAAGGCCCTGTCCCGAATGCGGCAAGCCGTCCGCTCGTGAGAACTATCCCTTCTGCTCTGAACGGTGCCGTACGCTTGACCTGTCGCGCTGGCTGAACGGCTCCTATGCCATTCCCGTGGCGGAAGACCAGAGCAAGGCGGACCCCGTCGACGTTTAGAAAGGGCCGCCTTTTCTGTCCGATTCCCATATCGGCGAAGCAGGCGAAAAAAGTCTCCGCCGCCGCTGGACATGGCCGAACAAGATGCTATAACCCCGCTCGCTCCGGGGCGCTGGCCCCGCCGGTCAGGGACCGGAAGGCTTCAGAAAGCCTCGATGCCCGGATAGCTCAGTTGGTAGAGCAGCGGATTGAAAATCCGCGTGTCGGTGGTTCGAATCCGCCTCCGGGCACCACTCCATCC
>NZ_CABFWF030000010.1:78559-339665 GCF_902153245.2 Pseudorhizobium endolithicum | reverse complement strand
TCCGCCTTCACCCCCGAGGAATGCCGGAACTACTTCGAGGCCGCCGGATATGACCCGGACTAAGTCGAATCCGCTCTAGCGTCCACTTTTCGTGCCAGCTCTTTCCGTAGAGCGCTTCGTTGCTGCTCTCTTCGACCAGCGCCACGAGGTGCTTGTGCGTCGATCGCAGTTTTTCGATCCCTGTGGCGAAGTCGAGGCAGGAATAGTCCTGGTAGAACTTCTGCGCGAGCGGGCTGAGCCGGTTCCAGTTGAAACCCGTTTCCGGAAAATCCGGCTCCCCGCCTTCGCTGCGTATCCTCGTCCATTTGAGGACCAGTTCGCCCAAGCCGATGAGATAGGCCAGAAGGTCATTGACGCTCATTTTCGTGCCGCTGACATGCCCGTCCATCGCGGCGGCGAGCGCTTCCTTCGGAGAAATCGAAGCGAGCTCTTTCTCCAGTTTGGCGAAGTTGTCCTTCATCGCGGAAAGAAGTTCCGCCTTGTTCACAGGGACCGCCATGTCTCACATCGGCATAGGATACTGGCGGTGCACCTCGGCGATGTCCTTCATCACCTCGTCCGTCAGTCTCACGTCCTTCGCGCCTATGGCCGTCTTCAACTGGTCCATGGAGGTGGCGCCGATGATGACCGAGGTCATGAAGGGGCGGCTGAGACAGAAGGCGAGCGACATCCCGGCGAGGTCAAGCCCGTGCTTCCGGGCGACGTCCCGGTAGGCCTTCACGGCCGGCTCCTGGTGCGGCTGCAGGCGACCGCCGAGGTCACCGTTGATGGTGGCGCGCGATCCTTCCGGACGGACGCCGCCGAGGTATTTTCCGGTCAGCAGGCCGGCGGCGAGCGGCGAATAGGCGAGCAGCCCGACGTCCTCGTGATAGGCGACCTCCGCGAGATCCAGGTCGAATTGCCGGTAGAGAAGGTTGTACTCGTTCTGTATCGACGCGACCCGCGGCAGACCCTTCTCTTCCGAAAGCCGGAGATATTTCAGCGTACCCCAGGCACTTTCGTTGGAGAGGCCGATGGCGCGGATCTTGCCTTCCTTCACCAGGTCGCCGAGCGTCGACAGGATCTCGTCTATCTCCGCTGCAGCCTTGGCACGATCCTGTTGCGTGGCGTCGAAGCTCCAGCATTGACGGAAATGATAGCTGCCGCGGTTCGGCCAATGGATCTGGTAGAGGTCGACATAATCGGTTCGCAGCCGGACGAGGCTTGCCTCCAGCGCTTGCCTCACGCTTGCGCCATCGAGCTCGCGGCCATTGCGGATATGCGGGCGCCCGCTGCCGGCAACCTTCGTCGCAAGCACGATATCGCTCCGCCGCCCGCTCTTCTTCAGCCACGTCCCGATGAACTCTTCGGTCCGGCCATAGGTCTCGGCACTGACCGGTGTGGTCGGGTAGAGTTCCGCCGTGTCCAAGAAGTTGATCCCCGCCTCGGCGGCGTGGTCCATCTGCTCGTGGGCGTCGGCCTCGCTGTTCTGCGAGCCCCAGGTCATGGTGCCGAGGCAGATTTCCGACACGGAAATGCCCGTGCGTCCCAATCTCTTGAATTTCATGAAGTCAGTCCTGTCTTGGAGGGCGGCGCGAGTTTAGGCGGGATTCGCGCTTTCGCAACCGGCTTATCCGCTACCGGACCCCGTTCGACAACATGCCTTTGGTGCCCCCGCCTTGACTCCCGCAACGGGAACGTGAATGGGAAGGCAAAAAACGAGAAGGGAAGGAAATCATCCCATGAGCATTGCGTTCACGTTCCCGGGACAGGGAAGCCAGGCGGTTGGCATGGGCAAGGATCTTGCCGATACGTTCCCGGAGGCGCGCGCGGTCTTCCAGGAAGTCGACGACGCGCTGGACCAGAAACTCTCCGAGATCATGTGGAATGGCCCGGAAGAAACGCTGACGCTGACCGCCAACGCCCAGCCGGCGCTGATGGCCGTCTCCATGGCCGCCATCCGGGTCATGGAGGCACGGGGTCTGAAGCTCGCGGACAAGGTTTCCTATGTCGCCGGTCATTCGCTCGGCGAATACTCTGCCCTCTGCGCCGCCGGCATGTTCTCGCTTGCCGACACGGCTCGTCTCCTGCGCATCCGCGGTAATGCGATGCAGTCTGCCGTTCCGGTGGGCGAGGGCGCCATGGCCGCGATCATCGGCCTGGAGCATGGCGATGTGGAGGCTATCTGCCGCGAGGCCTCGGCCGCGGGCATCTGCCAGATCGCCAACGACAATGGCGGAGGGCAACTCGTCATCTCCGGTTCGAAGGCCGCGGTCGAGAAGGCTGCGGCCCTGGCGACGGAGAAGGGCGCCAAGCGCGCGATCATGCTGCCGGTGTCCGCTCCGTTCCATTCCGCTCTCATGTCTCCGGCAGCCGATGCCATGCGTCACGCGCTTGGACAGGTCGAGAAACGTGATCCGGTTGTGCCGGTGGTGGCCAATGTTCGCGCTACGCCGGTCAGGGATGCCGACGAGATCGCCGACCTTCTGGTAGGCCAGGTGACCGGCCAGGTGCGCTGGCGCGAAACGGTCGAGTGGTTCGCCGCCAACCAGGTGACGGAACTCTACGAGATCGGTGCCGGCAAGGTCCTTACCGGGCTTGCCCGCCGCATCGACAAGACCATATCCGGCACGGCGATCAACACGCCCGCCGATATCGAGACTGCTCTGGCCGCGCTGCTCGGCTGACCAATATCAAGGGGATGTGACCATGTTTGATCTGACCGGCCGCAAGGCATTGGTGACCGGCGCGACCGGCGGCCTGGGCGAAGAGATTGCTCGCATGCTCCATGGGCAGGGCGCGACTGTCGGACTGCACGGCACGCGCGTTGAGAAGCTCCAAGCTCTTGCCGCCGAGTTGGGCGATCGCGTCAAGATTTTCCCAGCCAATCTCTCGGACCGTGCCGAGGTAAAGGCGCTGGGCGAGAAGGCGGAAGCCGAGCTTGAGGGGGTGGACATCCTCGTCAACAATGCCGGCATCACCAAGGACGGCCTGTTCGTCCGCATGAGCGACGAGGACTGGGATAACGTGTTGGAGGTCAACCTGACTTCCATGTTCCGCCTGACGCGGGAGCTGACGCATCCGATGATGCGCCGCCGCTTCGGCCGCATCATCAACATCACCTCGGTGGTCGCCGTCACCGGCAATCCGGGGCAGGCGAACTACTGCGCATCGAAGGCCGGCATGATCGGCTTCTCGAAGTCGCTGGCGCAGGAGATTGCCACCCGCAACGTCACCGTCAACTGCATTGCGCCCGGTTTCATCGAAAGCGCCATGACCGGCAAGCTCAACGACAAGCAGAAGGATGCCATCCTCGGCGCCATTCCCATGAAGCGCATGGGGGCAGGGGCTGACATTGCAGCTGCAGTGCTCTATCTCGCCTCCAATGAAGCTGGCTATGTCACCGGCCAGACGCTGCACGTCAACGGTGGCATGGCGATGATCTGAGGACGGCGTTGCCGCTGAAGACACTCGCCTGTGGGTGCTTTCAGCGGGAACAAATTCTGGCTTTGCGGAACATGGAAAGCATGTTAAGCGGGCCATGACTGTGGACAGTCGCCCCGAAATGCAGGAGATCATTGCGCTGTTGCGGCCATGATCGGAACCTGCGGAGGGTTGAACGGGTTTGCCCGCGTAGCCTGCTTTTCGGAGGCCGGCGCAGGTTTTCAACAGGGTGCGGATGCCATCGCGGCATTCGAGAAGATAAAGGTCGAGGAAACCGACATGAGCGATATCGCAGAACGCGTTAAGAAAATTGTTATTGATCACCTCGGCGTCGATGCCGACAAGGTCGTCGAAGGCGCAAGCTTCATCGACGATCTCGGCGCGGACTCGCTCGACACGGTCGAACTGGTCATGGCCTTCGAAGAAGAGTTCGGCGTCGAGATCCCGGACGACGCGGCCGATTCCATCCTGACGGTTGGCGACGCCATCAAGTTCATCGAGAAGGCCCAGGCCTGATTTTCTCGCAACTATCGTGGAACCGGCCTTCCCGGTTCCCTTGGCGGCCCGCTTGTTCGGGCCGTTTCATTAACTGGAAGACGACGACTAGGGTGGGACGCTGGCGATGAGACGTGTCGTTATCACCGGTACCGGCATGGTATCTCCTCTCGGATGCGGAACCGAGGTCAGCTGGCAGAGGCTGCTGGCCGGCCAGAACGCCGCCCGGAAAGTCACCGAATTCGAAGTCGAGGATCTCCCGGCCAAGATCGCCTGCCGCATTCCGGTGGGTGATGGCTCCGATGGCACTTTCAATGCCGACGACTGGATGGAGCAGAAGGAGCAGCGTAAGGTCGATCCCTTCATCATCTATGGTATGGCTGCCGCCGAAATGGCGCTCGACGACGCGGACTGGCATCCGCAGACAGACGAGGATCAGATCGCCACGGGCGTGCTGATCGGCTCCGGTATCGGCGGGCTCGAAGGCATCGTGGAGGCCGGCTATACCCTCAAGGAAAAGGGGCCTCGCCGTATTTCCCCCTTCTTCATCCCGGGCCGCCTCATCAACCTGGTCTCCGGCCAGGTCTCCATCCGCCACAAGCTCCGCGGTCCCAACCACGCCGTGGTCACGGCCTGCTCTACCGGCGCCCATGCCATCGGCGATGCCGCTCGGCTGATCGCTCTGGGCGATGCCGACGTGATGGTCGCAGGCGGTGCTGAATCTCCCATTTCCCGCATTGCGCTCGCCGGCTTCGCCGCCTGCAAGGCGCTTTCCACACAGCATAACGAAGAGCCGCAGAAGGCTTCCCGTCCCTATGACCGCGACCGTGACGGCTTCGTCATGGGCGAGGGCGCCGGCATCGTGGTGCTGGAGGAACTGGAGCACGCCAAGGCACGCGGCGCGAAGATCTACGCCGAGGTCGTCGGCTACGGACTGTCCGGAGATGCCTTCCACATCACCGCGCCGTCGGAGGATGGCGAAGGCGCATTCCGCTGCATGACCATGGCCCTGAAGCGCGCGGGCCTCGCCCCGGCCGACATCGACTACATCAACGCGCACGGCACCTCGACCATGGCCGACACGATCGAGCTCGGAGCGGTGGAGCGCCTGGTGGGCAACGCCGCGTCGAAGATCTCGATGTCGTCGACGAAATCGGCGATCGGCCATCTGCTCGGTGCCGCCGGAGCGGTCGAGGCCATCTTCTCGGCGCTCGCCATCCGCGACAACATCGCTCCGCCGACGCTGAACCTGGACAATCCGGATGTCGAGACGGCGATCGACCTCGTGCCTCACAAGGCGCGGTCGCGCGAGATCAACGTCGCCCTGTCGAATTCCTTCGGCTTCGGCGGCACGAATGCCTCGCTCGTCCTGCGTCGCTACGACGCCTGACGCTGCCCGGGCCAGGCGTTTCGCACGCCCGGCCACCTGTCAACGAACCTGTTTTTGCCGTATTGCTTGGCCAAAAGGCGGTGAAGACCGTGCATTCTAGGGGGGCACTGTGAACAACGACAGCCATATGGCCGAAACGCCTCATAATCATGGCGGCGGTCATGGACCGATCATCCCGAAATCTCCCAACGAGGCGCTGAAGCCGGAACGGGTGCCGGAACCGCCGCGCCGGTCGCGCAAGGCACGCAGCCAGCTCGTGATCTTCCTGAACTTCGTCATGACCATGGTGGTCATAGTCTGCGTTGTCGCGGTCGCCGCCTTCTACTACATGGTGTCCAGCTTCCAGAAGCCGGGACCGCTGGAGGCGAACACGCATTTCATGGTGCGCGCCGGCAACGGGCTCGCCGAAATCGCCAACAATCTGGAGCGGAACGGGATCATCTCGGACGCTCGCGTCTTCCGCTATGTCAGCGCCACCTACCTGCGCGACGGCGGTACGCTGAAGGCAGGCGAATACGAGATCAAGGCAGGCGCTTCCATGAAGGAGATCATGGAGCTTCTGGAATCCGGCAAGTCCATCCTCTATTCGGTGGTGCTGCCGGAAGGTCTGACCGTCCGCCAGATGATGCTCCGGCTCGCCGAGGACCCGGTGCTGGAAGGCGAACTGCCGGCGGAACTGCCGCCGGAAGGCTCGCTTCGTCCCGACACCTACAAGTTCTCCCGCGGCACTAAGCGGGCCGAGATCGTCCAGCAGATGCGCGTCGCCCAGGAAAGGCTGATCGACCAGATATGGGAAAAGCGTGATCCCGATCTTCCCATCAAGACGAAGGAGGAGTTCGTCACGCTGGCTTCCATCGTCGAGAAGGAGACGGGCATCGATGACGAACGCGCGCGTGTCGCGTCCGTCTTCATCAATCGTCTGCAGAAGGGCATGCGCCTGCAGTCCGACCCGACGATCATCTACGGCCTCTTCGGCGGCGACGGAAAGCCGGCGGACCGGCCGATCTACAAGTCGGACCTGCAGAAGGAGACGCCCTACAATACCTATGTGATCAAGGGGCTGCCGCCGACGCCGATCGCCAATCCCGGCCGGGCGGCTTTGGAGGCCGTGGCCAATCCCTGGCGGACGAAGGACCTCTATTTCGTGGCCGATGGCACGGGCGGCCACGCTTTTGCGGCGACGCTGGAAGAGCACAATGCCAACGTCCGCCGCTGGCGCCGCCTGGAAGCGGAGCGGGCTGATACCGCCGAGGCGGAGCTCTCCGATGGTCAGCCGGGCGGTGACGAGGCCGAGAAACCGGCCAACTAGGTCGAAACAGCTAGCCGGAGGATAGGATGGGTCTGCAGTCGATGACCGGCTTCGCCCGCGGCGAAGGCAGCTACGGGCGTTACCGGATCGTCTGGGAACTCCGTTCTGTGAACGGCAAGGGCCTCGACATCAGGTTGCGGCTCCCTGCAGGGCTGGAGCGGCTTGAGCCGGACGTACGGCGGCTCGTCGGGGAAAAGGTGACGCGGGGCAACATCCAGGCGTCGCTGGCTCTTGCCGCTTCCGAGACGAAGCTGGAGGCGGTGCTGAACCGGGAGGCCCTTGAGGCGCTCCTGTCGCTTCGGGCCGATCTCGCAGATGTCATCGACCCGGCGCCCTTACGGCTCGACACCCTTCTGGGTATCCGCGGCATCGTCGACATTCGGGAGGCCGAGGAGAGCGAGGAGGAGGCGGCCGCTCGCGATGCGGAGATCCTGACCTGCCTCCGGCAAGCCCTTGTTCATCTGATGCAGATGCGGGAGCAGGAAGGGGCAGCGCTTGCGGAAGTGATGGGCCGTCAGGTCGATCGGATCGAGGAACTGACGATGGCGGTCGAGCGGGATCCGTCCCGTACTCCCGAGGAGATCGCCCGCCGGCTGCAGCAGCAGGTCGCCCCATTGCTCCAGGACGGCTCGCAATCGCTCGATCCGGTCCGTCTCCATGCCGAGGTGGCGCTGCTCGCAACCAAGGCGGATCTCCGCGAGGAGATCGACCGTCTGAAGACGCATGTGGCCGCCACCCGTGAACTCTTGGCGAAAGGCGGGCCCGTGGGAAGAAGGCTCGATTTTCTGGCGCAGGAATTCAACCGCGAATCGAATACGATCTGTTCCAAATCCAACTCGGCCGCGGTCACCGCCGCCGGCGTCGAGCTCAAAGTCGTCATCGACCAGTTCCGCGAACAGGTCCAGAATCTGGAGTAGTAGATGAGTCCCACGGCATTCGCCCCTTCCAAGATCGCCCGCCGGGGGTTGATGCTCGTGCTTTCTTCCCCGTCAGGGGCGGGCAAGTCGACGATCGCCCGCAACCTGCTGGACGACGATCATAGCCTGGAAATCTCGGTGAGCGTCACGACGCGCCAGAAGCGACCGAGCGAAATTGCCGGCAAGCACTACCATTTCATCACCGTGCCGCAGTTCGAGCGGATGCGCGACGCGGGTGACCTCCTGGAATGGGCCGAGGTCCACGGCAACTACTACGGCACCCCGCGCGAGCCGGTGGAGCAGGCGATGGCGGAGGGCCGCGACATGCTCTTCGACATCGACTGGCAGGGCGCCTTGCAGCTTCAGGAGAAGATGAAGGCGGATGTCGTCTCCATCTTCGTCCTGCCGCCATCCATGACCGAGCTTCAGTCGCGCCTGCACCGGCGCGCGGAGGATACGGAGGAGGTGATCCGCACGCGCCTCCTGAACTCGCGGGCGGAGATCGAGCACTGGCGCGAGTATGACTACGTCATCGTCAACGACGACCTCGATGAAGCCTTTGGCTATGTCAGTTGCATCGTGAAGGCCGAACGCATCCGCCGCGATCGCCGGCACGGCCTCTTCGACTTCGTTCAGGGGCTGCTGACGGAAGAGCCGACGCTTTAACTCACAGCGCGTTGGCGAGCGCCACGAATTCCTCGACGCAGAGCGTCTCGGCCCTGCGGGCCGGATCTATTCCCGCCTTCGACAGGAGGGTTTCCCCGCCCAGCGCCTTCAGGCTCTGGCGAAGCATCTTTCGCCGCTGGCCGAACGCCGCCTGCGTCACCGTCTCCAGTTTCCTGACGTCGCAGGGCAGGGGGGCCTGCCTTGGCGTCAGGTGCACGACGCTGGAGGTGACCTTGGGCGGCGGGGTGAAGGCCTGTGGCGGCACGTCGAAGACCATCCGAGCCTCCGTCCGCCAGCCGGCAAGGACGCCGAGCCGGCCGTAGTGGTCGTCGTCTTCCTGCGCGACGATCCGAAGGCCCACTTCCTTCTGGAACATCAGCGTCAGCGATTCCCAGAATGGCGGCCATGTCCGCGGCAGGAGCCAGTTTAGAAGCAGTTGCGTCCCGACGTTGTAGGGCAGGTTTGAGATGATCTTGACCGGCCCGTCTTTGGCGAGCGCCTGGAAATCGACCTTGAGCGCGTCGCCCTCGATGACCTCCAGCCGGCCGGGATAATGAGTGGCGATTTCGGCAAGTGCTGGAAGGCAGCGGGAATCGCGCTCGATAGCAATGAGCTTCCTTGCACCGAGCGCGAGGATCGCGCGGGTCAGGCCGCCGGGGCCCGGCCCCACTTCGATCACGGTCGCATCCTCCAGGGAACCTGCGCTGCGCGCTATCTTCTGGGTCAGGTTGAGGTCGAGCAGGAAGTTCTGACCGAGCGGCTTTCGCGCATCGAGTCCATGGCGCTGGATGACCTCGCGCAGTGGCGGCAGACCGTCGAGTGCCGCCATCAGGCAATGGCCTTCATGGATTTTTCAGCAAGGTCTGCGGCGAGCTTGAGCGCTTCGACCAGACTGGTTTCCCGGGCGACGCCCTGGCCTGCGATACCGAAGGCGGTGCCGTGGTCCGGCGACGTGCGGATGAACGGCAGGCCAAGCGTGACATTGACGGAGGTGTCGAAGCCGAGGGCCTTGGCCGGAATGAGCGCCTGGTCATGATACATGCAGATGGCCACGTCGTAGCGACCCCGAGCCTCGTCGTGGAACATGGTATCGGCGGGCAGGGGGCCGAAAGCATTGATACCGTCGCGGCGCAGGCGTGTGACGGCGGGATGGATGATATCCCGGTCCTCCTCCCCGATCGTTCGGTCTTCGCCCGCGTGGGGGTTGAGGCCCGCCACGGCAAGCCGAGGCTGCGCTATCCCGAAGCGTTGCTTCAGGTCCCCATGGGCGATCCGGCAGGTCTCGATGATTAGGTCTTCCGTCAGTGCGGCGGGCACCTCCCGCAGCGGGATGTGGATCGTCACCGGAACGGCACGAAGCTTCGGGCCTGCGAGCATCATGACCGGCTTGACCTTCTCTCCCGTTGCACGGGTGGCAAGATCGGCCAGGAACTCCGTATGGCCGGGAAAGCGGAAGCCCGAGGCATAGAGAATGGACTTGGCGATCGGATTGGTCACCACCGCCGCCGCGCTCCGGTCGAGCGCGAAAGACGTGGCGGTCTCGATCGCCGCAATGGTTCCGCGTGCGGTGGCGACGTGCGGTTCGCCGGGTGCGACCACCGCGCCGGCAGTGATCGGATGAACGGGAAGGCTATGGGAGAAGGCCGCCATCGCGCCCGCAGCGTCCGTCTCTTCGATCGGAATATCGAGGCCGAGAAGCCGCGCCCTTGCCGCCAGCACCTCGGGATCGCCGACGAAGAGAAACGGCGCGATCTGGTGCTCGTTCCTGTTCAACCAGGCGGCGAGGGTGATGTCGGGACCGATGCCGGCGGGATCGCCCTGGGTAAGAGCAAGCGGACGATCAAGCGGCATTCCGGTTCCTCATATCAGCGGTAGTCGATCTGCGCCTTGCTGCGCAGCTCCTCGAGGTATTTCTCCTCGTTGGGATTCGGACCGGCCTTCTGCTTGCCGAGATCCTCCGCACGGAAAACCACCTCTGCCGCGAAATCGTCGGATACCTGCCGCTGGTTGCAGATGGCGAGGAACTCGACGCCGCGCTCGGTGACGCGCGTTCCCGTCGTGCCGCCGGAGGCCTTCTCGACGAGCGGCTTCCACTCTTCCGGCAGTTCGGGAGCAAGGATGCGGCCGAGGTTGCGGACGGAAACGTCGAGCATGGTCGCCGCGAACTGCTTCGACTGCTCGCAGCCGGGAAACTTGCTGCGGGAGGCTTCGGCCTCGGACTTCCGTTTGCCGAGAATGGCGTTCCGCTTCGATTCCGGCACGACGAAGATGATCTGCTGCAGGAAGTACTCGGTGGTGACCGGCTTCTGCTTGTTCTCCATCATGCGGGTGACGAGTTCCTGCGACGACATGCGGCCGCGGTTCCCGCCATAGCGCGCATTCACCAGCCGCGGCCAGCTCATCTGAACGGCGATATATTCCTTGAAATGGTCCGCGCCGACGCCGGCCTGTCCCAGGATCTTCGTCAACTGGTCGGGAGTGAGCTTGTTGCTGGCGGCGAAGCGGGCGAAAGCGCCGTCCACGTCGGAGGTGCTCACCGACATCTTGACCCGGGCGATCTCTTCGCGCTTGAGCGCTTCCTCGACCAACTGGTCTCGCGCCGTCTTCGTGTCGCTCTTCTGCCGTTGCAGGCGCAGGAAGGCTGCCCGGCGTGCGACGTCGTTGCTGGTGATCGGCACCTTGTTGACGACCGCGACGATTTCGCTGGCAGCCTGTGCCTGGTGATGGGCCGGTTCGATCGCCACCGAGGCGGCCAGGGCTGCCACGGCTACGAGAGCCAGACGTGTTGCTTTCAGTGCCGACATGATGCTTGTCCTTCTGCGCGGCTGCTCCTCCACCGGTGGCGGCCCACGCTCCCCTGTCTACTACAGCATATCAGCCCGGTTGCACAATTCTTGCGGCGAAACAATGGCCGGGGCCGGCCTCAAAGGCTGCCCGAGCCGAGATCGATATCCCCCAAGGTACGGAAGGTGATCCGCGCGCTGATGCTCCAGTCGTTCGCGTTCGTGCTGCTGGCCGGCTCGTCGGCATAGGCGAGGGTGAAGATCGTGCACTCGTCCGCATAGGTGATGCCGATGCCGCGACGGATGATCTCCTGCTCCTTGAGATCCCAGATCGCCGATCCGCTCAATGACCAGTTCTCGTTGACCCGGAAGCCGGTGGAGGATTGCAGCAGTTCCGTATCGCTGCTCGATCCGTATTCCGGTTGGGCCTCGATCTGCGTGTAGGCGAGCGAGCCGCTGATCCTTGCCGAGGTGTAGGAGATCGACGCGTCCGTTCGCTGCAGGTCGAAGGTTTCCTCGTCGAAGCGCGCGCCGGCCTCCAAAGAGATGCCGATCGGCAGATCGATGCCGGCCATGCCGACGTAATCCGAGCGGTCCGTCTCCAGGCCGGAATTGGCGCCGACGTTCACGAGGTCTTCGGTTGCAAAGGAATTCTGGCCGCCGAGGTGGAAGCTCTGGCCGACCACGCTCCGCAGTCCGACGCCATTGTCGAAGGAGCCCGTATAGCGCAGCCCGACATTGGCACGCGTTCCCCCTTCGATGCGGTCGAAGCCGGAGAACTTGTCGCGTTCGAAGAGGTTGGTGGCGTCGAACACGAAGCTCTGGGCGTCCTCGTTCGGCAGTCCGCCTGCAAGCGGCTCGTCCGGCCGGACGAAGACCTGGGCGACTGGCTCGATGATGTGGCTGCTGTTCTCCCCGGTGATCAGGAAGGGGTAGCGTGCTTCCAGGCCCGCCGTGAGCATGTAGCGGCCGTAGGAACCTGAATCTTCGAGATCGTGGCTGAACGTACGCTCTCGGATGGGGTCGCCGGGAAAGATTGTCAGCGACGGATCGGATGAACTGTGCCGGAGCGCGTCCCCGCGTGCCGCGAGGATCGGTGTCAGCAAAAGGCCTCCGGAGGTGGTGAAGGTCCGTTTCCATTCCGCTTCGGTGGTGAAGCGGCTGTAGTTTCCTTCCAGGCCGGCATAGCGGGCGGTGGTTCCCTCGAAGAGGAAATCCTCCTCCCGTCGGGAAAGGTTCGTGAAGTTCGTCGTCACCGAAAGCTCGCCGCCGGCGACGGGTTCCGGAGCGATATACTTGTAGTCCAGTGACGGATAGACGATCGCTTGCCGCTTCTCGGCGTTGTTGATGTAGGCGGTATCCTGGACGTTGAAATAGAAGGCGCGCAGGTCGAAGTGGTTACGCTCCCCGAGCCCCGTCAGGTAGACCTCGTTGCGGAAGACATCGTCGCTCACGCCGTCGAGCGAATAGGTCTTGGAGAAGTTGTTGTCGCTCTGGACCATGACGTCCCAGCCGAACGTCCAGCGCGGATTGATCTGGAAGCGCCCTTCGGATGCTGCCATCAGCCGTGTGTCGGCGCGGTAGTCGCTGCTTCCGGTATCGAAAGCATGCGGATCGCGCTGGTTAATGCCGGCGAAGCGGAACTTGTGGTCGCCCGTCTCGAAGCGGTTGCGGATCTCCGCCTGCAGCAGGACGCCTTGGCCCGTGTAGTAGGTCGGGCTCAGTGTCGCGTCCATGTGCGGCGAGAACACATGATAATAGGGCACGGTGATGCCGAAGCCGAGATTGTCGTCCAGGCTCATGGTCGGGAAGAGGAAGCCGGACTTCCGCTCCACCGTGTGATCCGGCACCTCGATGAACGGAAGGAAGCCGATCGGCATTCCGAAGAGTTCGAAGCGCGCGTTCTCCAGCCGCACCGTGTGCGTCTGGCCGTTCTGGACGACCCGCTGCGCCTTGACCTGCCAGAGCGGCGCCTTGCCTGGCTTTTGGGCACAGGGCAGGCAGGCGGTGTAGACGCCGTTGTTGAGCACCATCAGGTCGCCGGGCAGGCGCTCCGCGCTCTCGGCGGCGATGCGCGTGTTGTCCGTGGTCTCGACGCGAAGCGCATTCAGGAAGCCCTGGCCGAAATCGTCGGTGACGTCGAGTTCATCGGCGTAGATGCGGTTCCCGTCCGGCTCGATCAGTTCGATGTTTCCGCGGGCGATCACGCGGCCTGACTGCTGGTCGTACTCGACCCGCTGCGCCACCATCCGATAGCGATTGTAGTAGATCTGCACGCCGCCGGATGCGGTGACCTTCTCGACGTCCCGGTTGTAGACCAGTTCATTGGCGCGCAGGAGCATCTTGGCGTCGTCGTCCGCGACAGACGCCAGCCCCAGATCGTTCTCCTGGGCGTGCGCCTGCAAGGGCTGCACGCCGTTCATGCACACAGCAACGCTCGCCAGCAGGACCGCAAGGCGCCGTCTGATATTTCCGCGGTCGTTTACCGCCACTAGCCATCCTCCTGATGAAGCAGAATCGTCGCGCCGAGAGCGGTTGCGACGATCACCGGCACCCACACCGCCACGAATGGCGGTACGGCCCCGCTGCTCCCGAATGCTTTCACAAGCACGGTTACGACATAAAGCACGAAGCCTGCAACGATTCCACCCAGAATAACCGAGCGGGATTGTGCGAAACGGCTGAATTTTAACGTCACTGTTGCAGCGATGAGCGTCATTGCCACCAGAAGCAGCGGCAGGGAAAGCAGCGAGTGAAACTGCGTCTCGAGCGGTTTAGTCGGCAGCCCGAAGGACTTCCCGACCCGGATCTTTCGCAAAAGATCATAGAACGCAATGGCTTCTGGCTGCGACAGGCTCTCCTGCAGGAATTCCTGCTTCAGGTTGGTGCGTACCTGTGCCGTAGCGACACGGACCGGAATTTCGCCGGGGCGATTCTCCAGGACGTCGGTAAGGGTCCAGTAACCATCTTCCAACTTTGCCCGTGCCGCGTCCTGCCGCAGGATCACCCGCTCGTCTTCGTCGAAGTGAAACACGACCACGTCGAAAAGCTCGGTGCCTTCGGCCTGGTAGCTCTTCGCGCCGATGATCGTGTCGGTTCCTTCAGAGGCCTGCCTGATCCACGGCACGAAACTCGATTTGCGGGCCCGGTTGCTTGCTTCGCGCCATGTGGTCTCGAGGGAGGCGGATTGCTGTTGGCCCCATGCCGCCAGCGGATTGACCACCAGCATCGCCCACAGGCCAACGATGAATGCGCCCGCGGCGAAGGGCGCGATGAACTGCCATACCGAGACGCCCGCGGCGCGCGTCACCACCAGCTCGTATCGCCGGTTGAGTGCGATCAGCACGGTCATGCCGATGAAGAGGGTGAGGGTCGGAAGTGTCTGCAAGAAGATCAGCGGCGTGCGCATGGCGGTAAACGCAAGGCCGCTCAGGACGGTGAAGCCTTCCATGCTCCCCAAGCGCCTGCTGGTCTCGCTGAAATCGGCGAGGAAGATGATCGCGTTAACGCCGAGGAAGAACCACATGGCGGTGACGAGGTAGCGCCGGAGAAAGTAGCGTCCGAGGGTGGAGAAGATCATACGCTGCCTCCAAGGCGGCCTGCCCAACGCTGGCGAATCCGATGCCACGTCGGCATGAGGACGCGCCAGACCACGGACGGCATCCGGATCTGCCGGTGGCTGGCCAGAAGGTAGACGCTGACCGCGGTAGTGACGGCCGGCAGGAGATACATCAGGAAGATGTAGGCCTCGTCCTGTTTCACGAGGTTCTTGAAGGAGAAACCCAGCCAGCGGAGCCCAAAGGCCAGAACAAGTGCGATGACCATGGGATGCAGCCGCATCTGCCGGTGGGATCGCGAATCACCCGCCACCACGAGCGAGATCAGCGCAAATACGAACGGGAAGAGCCAGTCCGTCAGGCGCGCATGCAGTTCGGAGCGATAGCTGCCGGCAGAACCGATGATGTGGGGATCGGAAAGATCGGGGTTGAGCAGGAAGGCCAGCGACCGGTCGCCGGCACTCAAGGACGGTGTTTCCGCCCCCGACATGGCCGAAAGGTCGAAGGCGTAGGACATGAACTTGATGATGGAGATCCGCCCGTCCGGCGTCTTCCGGTGCACCTCGCCGTCGCGCATGGTCAGCGACGTGCCGCTTTCGTCGATGGAGCCTTCGCGGGCGTAGTAGATGAGGTCGAAGTTCGGATCCCGATGGTCCACCACGAACAGTCCGGTCAGCACACGCCCCGAATGCCGCTCCGAGATCTGGACATAGAGCCCTTCCTCGATGCTGCGGAAGGTCTTCTCCTCGATGACGGAGGACAGGAGGTCGGCATAGGCTTCGGCCACCATCTGTCGGGCGGCGACGCGGGCGGGCGGCTCCACGAAATTCGCCACCACGAAGGAGAACACGCTGAGGAAGGCGGCCAGCAGGAGGACCGGCCGGTAGATGATGCTGCGGGAGGCCCCGGCCGCGTCGATCACCGGCAGTTCCGAATCGTTGTTCATCGCCGTCAGCGTCTGCGTGATGCCGATGGCCAGTGCGAAAGGCAGAACCACGGGAATGATCGTCGGCAGGATGAATGTCGCCAGCATCATGAACGAGCCCATGGACTGGCCCGTGTCCGTGACGAGATTGACCCGCCCGAGCACCTGGATCGTCCAGATGATGGTCAGAACCGGCACCAGGGTCACCAGGAACATCTGGACGATTCGGCGCAGTATGTAGATTTCCAGCAGCTTCATCGACGTCCTGGGAGAGTTCCTGTCATCTGCGGCGCCAAGCGGTCGCGCCTATCTAAGCGATTGCCTGCCGATTGGCGACCGCTCCAGTATGACAATTTACATCCGATGGCGATTTTTTGGGCCGACTGTGGCACGGGACTGTGTCATGGAATAAGCTTGGCATGGCCGTGGACCGAAGCGGTGGCGCCTTGGATTCGGACGGTGAAGGTCCTGCGATCCTAGCCTTGCCATCTTGCGCGAAACCGTGATGATCCTCGGTACAACCCACAAGACAGTCTGGAGAGATGATGTCCACGCAGTATGAAATCGACTTCGCAGTATCCGCAACGCTCGAAGGTTCGGTGGCCGTGATGCTGCAGGTGGCCGGGCAGGACCTTCCTGCCGGCGCAACCGCCGCCGATCCCGAAAACGTGTCCAGGCGGGCCGCCGGCATTGCGAAATTTTCGGCCAAGTCGATGAGCAGCGTGGATGTCCTGGCTCCCCACGGCTCGCTCGCGGATCGGCTGGTATTGCTTGGCCTCGGAAAGCCGGAGGCGCTGACGGCGCATGATTGGCTGAGGGCAGGGGGCGCAACTGCGGCGGCCGCCAAGGCGGCAAAACGGATCGTCGTCTACCTGGACGCTCCGGGAGTGAACGCCTCGCCGGAACAGGCGGCGGATTTCGCGCTCGGAATGCTGCTGCGCGGCTACAGCTTCGATTCCTACAAGACCAGGAAGAAGGACGACGACGAAAAGCAGCCGAAGAAGGTGGACGTCACCATCGTGACCGAATGCCACAAGGATGCGCGCAAGGCCTTCGGAAACGTCGAGGCGGTGGCCGGCGGTGTCCTGCTGGCGCGCGACCTCGTGAACCTGCCGCCGAACGTGCTGGGGCCTGTCGAATTTGCGGAGCGGGCGCGCTCGCTCGCAAAGCTCAGCCTCGAAGTCGAAATCCTGACGGAGAAGGAGATGGGTGAGCTCAAGATGGGTGCTCTTCTCGGCGTGGCGCAAGGGTCAGCCCGCCCACCGCGGCTTGCGGTCATGCAATGGCGCGGCGGCAAGCCGAAGGACGCGCCCATCGCCTTCGTCGGCAAGGGCGTCGTGTTCGATTCGGGCGGGATTTCGATCAAGCCCGGCGCCGGCATGGAGGAGATGAAGGGCGACATGGGCGGCGCGGCCGCGGTGATCGGCCTGATGCAGGTCCTCGCTGCGCGCAAGGCCAAGGTGAACGCGGTCGGCATCATTGGACTGGTCGAGAACATGCCCGACGGGAAAGCGCAGCGCCCCGGCGACATCGTCACCTCCATGTCCGGACAGACGATCGAAATCATCAATACCGATGCGGAAGGCCGCCTCGTGCTGGCCGATGCTCTCTGGTATTGCAACGACCGGTTCAAGCCGCGGTTCATGATCAATCTCGCGACGCTGACGGGTGCGATACTGGTGGCGCTGGGCAACCAGCATGCCGGCCTTTTCTGCAATGACGACGAACTGGCGGCGCAACTGGCGGGTGCGGGCGAGCAGACGGGGGAAAAGGTCTGGCGGATGCCGCTCGGCAAGGAATACGACAAGATGATCGATTCCAAGTTCGCGGACATGAAGAATTCGGCAGGACGCCATGCGGGCGCCATCACGGCCGCCCAGTTCCTGAAGCGTTTCGTCGGCGAAACCCGGTGGGCCCACCTGGACGTCGCAGGCACGGCGATGAATTCGCCCTCCAGCGAGATCAGCCAGTCCTGGGCCTCCGGCTATGGCGTCCGCCTCCTGGACAGGCTGGTGCGCGACCACTACGAAGCCTGACAATGACCGAAGTGCTGTTCTACCACCTGACGGAATCGAAGCTGGAGGATGCGCTGCCGGCGCTTCTGGAGAAAAGCGTCGAGCGCGGCTGGCGGGTGGTGGTGCAGACGAATGAGGAAGCGCGCCGCGACAGCCTCGACGCCCATCTCTGGACCTATCGTGAGGACAGCTTCCTGCCACATGGCACCGATGCGGGCGAGCATATCGGCCTGCAGCCCGTATTGCTCACCGCCGGCCCGGGCAATGTCAACGAGGCCACCGTCCGCTTCGTCGTGGACGGAGCCGAGCCGCCGCCGCTCGATCCTTACGAGCGCGTCGTGTTCATGTTCGACGGTTACGACACCGAACAGGTGGAAAACGCGCGAAGCCAGTGGAAGAGGCTGAAGGGCGAGGGACACACGCTCACCTATTGGCAGCAGTCCCCGGAAGGCCGCTGGGTGAAGAAGGCGTGAGGCTTCAGCCTGCCATCGCCTCTTCGTATTTGGCCGAAAGCTCCAGCCACTGTTCTTCGGCGCTTGCCAGCTTCGCCGCGGTCTCGCCCCGTTGCTTGGCCTTCTCGGCCGCCTTTGCCGGCGCCTTCTCGTACAGTGCAGGATCTGCAAGTTCTGCATCAAGCTGCTGAATCAGCCTCTCAAGCTTTGCGGTCAAGGATTCGATCTCGTTGATCTTTTTCTTGAGCGGCGCGAGTGATGCCCGCTTCTCGGCATTGGCTTTCCGCTGCTCGGCCTTGTTCGCCGGTTCGTCGGAGGAGCCTTGCGGCCTCTCCTCCTTCTTGCGTCCGGCGGCGACGATCAGGTCGCGGTATTCCTCCATGTCGCCTTCGAACGGCTTCACCGTCCCGTCGTTCACCAGCCACAGCCGGTCCACCGTCGCCTCGATCAGATACCGGTCGTGGGAGATCAGGATGACGGCGCCCTCGTAGTCGTTGAGCGCCTCGATCAGCGCCCGGCGGCTGTCGATGTCGAGATGGTTGGTGGGCTCGTCGAGGATGAGGAGGTTCGGCGCATGGAAGGCGGCAAGCCCCATCAGGAGGCGTGCCTTCTCCCCGCCGGAGAGGTCCTTGGCCGCGGTCGCCATCTTCTCCGTCGCCAGCCCCATCTGCGCCACGCGTGCCCGCACCTGTGCTTCCGCTGCCTGCGGCATCAGCCGCCGGACATGGTCGACCGGCGTTTCGTTCGGGATGAGGTCGTCGAGCTGGTGTTGCGCGAAGAAGCCGACAGAGAGGTTCGGCGCCTGCTTCATCTCGCCCGCCTGCAGCGACAGCCGGCCGGCGATCAGCTTGGCGAAGGTGGACTTGCCGTTGCCGTTCGAGCCGAGCAGGGCGATGCGGTCGTCGTTGTCGATTCTCAGACTGATGCCCTTCAGGATCGGTCTACCCGGCTCGTAGCCGACGGCGCCGCCGCTGATGGCGACGATCGGCGAGGCGGGCTGCTTCTCCGGCTTCGGAAAGGTGATCGGCTGGACATGATCCTCGATCACCGCGGCGACCGTGCCCATCCGCTCCAGCGCCTTGACGCGGCTCTGCGCCTGCTTGGCCTTCGAGGCCTTCGCCTTGAAGCGGTCGATGAAGCTCTGCAGGTGCTTGCGCGCCGCCTCGTTCTTGGCGCGCGCCTTCATCTGCAACTCGTCTGCCTCCGCCTTCTGCCGCTCGAACTGGTCATAGCCGCCGCGATAGAAGGTCAGCTTCTTCTGGTCGAGATGGACGATCGCGTTCACCGCATTGTTGAGAAGGTCGCGGTCGTGGCTGATGATGATGACGGTGTAGGGATAGCGGCGGACATAATCCTCGAGCCACATCGTCCCTTCGAGGTCGAGATAGTTGGTTGGCTCGTCGAGAAGCAGCAGGTCCGGCTGGGAAAACAGCACGGCGGCAAGCGCCACCCGCATCCGCCAGCCGCCGGAGAAGGAGGAGGCCGGCCGCGCCTGCGCCTCGTGGTCGAAGCCGAGCCCTGCAAGGATGCTCGCGGCCCGCGCCTCGGCCGAATGCGCGTCGATGTCGACGAGCCGCGTCTGGATCTCCGCGATGCGGTGGGGATCGGTGGCCGTCTCCGCCTCACGCATCAGCGCGGCGCGCTCCTTGTCGGCGGCCAGCACGATCTCGATCAGCGGCTGCTCCGTGCCCGGGGCCTCCTGCGCCACCTGGCCGATGCGCGCGTTCCTCGGGATCGAGACGGACCCGGTTTCGGCGGCGAGATCGCCGGTGATGACGCGAAACAGCGTCGACTTGCCGGCTCCATTGCGGCCGACGAGCCCAACCTTGGCGCCCGCCGGGAGGCTGACGCTGGCATGGTCGAGAAGCAGGCGACCGGCAATGCGGGCGGAAACGTCGGTGATGGTGATCATGGCGCGGGTTTTGGCCGATCTTGTCCGGCAAGGCAATATGCGTCCGCGGCGATGCTTGGCCGAACTGGTAGAAGCCAAGGCGCCGGCCTGCCCAAGCGATGTAGCGCCTACTCTCCCTATTGCGGACTCGACAATCCTTTGCCATGCAAGATACCGAAGGAGACATCGCGTCTCCCTTGCCACTGGCCGATCTCAACTGGTTAAAGGATTAAAGTGGGTGGTGGACGCTCAACCGCCACCAATGCATTTACTGCGACCAGGTCGAATCGGCCGCCTGCAACTTCGCCAACTCAAACGGTCGCAGGGGCAACAACGCAGATCACTTCACACAGGCTATCGCCGATCGTCCAGAAGCGCACCGAGCTGGTTGCGGGGAAGGCGAAACTGCTTCCCGCGTGGATCTCGAAGCTTATGCCTTCTAACTCCAGGCTCAAGATACCTGCCAGCACTAAACCGCATTTACCCCCTCCGGCATCACAGTAAGGCTCACCTGATCCGCCGTCGTTCTCGGAGACGTTCAACAGCGGCCGGCTTGCCCCGAATGCCATGGTCAACGCGCGGCCCAGTTGGCGCCGCGGCGGTAGATCTCGCGCATCTGCGGGACGTTGAACTCCTCTGCGACATGGCCAAGGGACGAGTAGAAGACGCGGCCCTTGCCGTACTGCCGCTTCCAAACCACAGGCATCACCACGCCGTTGATCCACCAGGCATGCTCGTCGGTGAAAGTGGTGGTGGCCAGCACCTCGTTGGAGGGGTCGAGATGCAAGTAGTACTGTTCCGAGTGGTATGGGAAGTCGGAGATTCCCTCCATCAGCGGGTCGTCGGGCCGGGTGATGTTGACGGTATAATCGATGATGTTGCCCGGATGGGCGACCCACTGGCCGCCGACGATGAACTGGTATTCGACGCATTCGCGGAAGGCGTCGCCCGCACCACCGTGATAGCCCGCCAGGCCAACGCCGTTCTCGATTGCTGCCGCGAGGTTCTTCGCCTCTTCCTTCTCGATCTTCGACATCGTCATGATCGGGACGATCAGCGAAAGATCGTGGATCGAGGGATCTGCAAAGGCTTCGGTACTGCGCTCCACATAGACCTTGAAGCCGTCCTGCTGCAGCATGTCCCGGATGATTTCGGCGCATTGTTCCGGTTCATGGCCGCTCCAGCCACCCCAGACGATCAAGGCTTCCCGCATTCTTCTGTCCTCCTGTTCTGTCAACGGGCCAGTCGCCCGTCTTGAAGCGAAACCGACAGGGGTGCCGGCCGCTCCGTCTTTGTTTCGATCCTGATAGTGGTGCCGGTTTCCGCCGCGCGCTCGAAGGCCTCCATCACCTCCAGGACGTGGAGCGCCAGATCGCCATTGGCGCGGTGCGGCCGGTCGGAGCGCAGCGCATGGGCAAGATCGGCAACCCCGATGGAACGGTAGTTGGCGTCGGCATAGGGCTGTGTCGTTTCCTGCGGTTCGAAGCTGCCACCCTTCTTGAGGAACTCGATCTGGCCGCCGAAGTGGTTCGGATCGGGAACGATCAGCGTTCCCTCCGTCCCGTAGAGTTCCAGTGGCACATGCTTGTGCCCCGCGACGTCGAAGCTCATGCCGATCTGCACCACGGCGCCGCATTGGAAGGCCATGACACCCGCGACGTGGGTCGGAACGTGGACCGGAATCGGCTCCCCGTTGCGCGGCTCGCTGGTGATCAGCCGTTCCTTGCGCGGCGAGATCGCGAAGCCTGCCACCTGCGCAACCGGCCCCAGCAGGTTGACGAGATCGGTAATGTAGTAGGGCCCCATGTCCAGCATCGGGCCGCCGCCGACTTCGTAGTAGAAGTCGGGATTGGGGTGCCATCGCTCGTGGCCGGGGCACATGAAGGTCGCCGTTCCGCCGACGGGAGTACCGAGCACGCCGGAATCCACGATGGCGCGGGCCGTCTGGTGCGAGCCGCCAAGGAAGGTGTCCGGCGCTGCACCGATGCGCAGCCCCTTGGCACGGGCCGCCTCCGCCAATGCCAGACCCTCCTTGAAGTCGATGCCCAGCGGCTTTTCCGAATAGGTGTGCTTGCCGGCCTCGAGCGCCTGCATGGCAACCGCCACATGCGCCTTCGGCACCGTCAGGTTGACGATGATTTCGATTGCGGGATCGGCAAGCAGTTCGCTGACGGTCCGGGCGGAAAGGCCGAACTCTGCAGCGCGCTGCGCCGCAAGGTCCTGGTTGAGATCCGCCACCCCGCGGATCTTGGCTCACCGGCGGAGGGGCGTGGATGAAGGTCTGCACAGAAGCAAATGTGACGAGCGAACTGCATTCGTGCGGTTCCGCCAGGCATCGTGCCGGTCCGGCCATGCAGACCTTCCCCTGCGGTGCGCGCGAACGCGGCCCCCGTGGCTAACAAAGGTTGTATCGCTTCAATATTTCCCCGATGAGGAGATCCTGCTCCCGATCAGGGAGCAGGGCCGGCTGACGGCTGGCTCCAACGGAGGCGTCTTGCAAATAGAGTGCACGCTTGACCATGGCTGGAGCAAAGCCCAACGCGTAAAGCTCCGTCCGAAAGGCGGCAAAGGTCGCTTGCTGCTTTTCTGCCTCTGCGAGGTCGCCGCGACTATAGGCCTTGAGGATATCGGCAAGCACATGTGGCATGGTGTTTCCAAGGCCGGAGATGCAGCCAGCGGCGCCATTCTGCAAAGCCCAGAGAACGAGATGATCGGGGCCGGAATAAACTTCAAAACCGGCAACGTCCCTTGCCACCTGGAGATAGGCCTCCAAGGTCTCCTTGGCGCCGCCGGAGTCCTTGATGCCGGCGATGTTGCCGTGCCCGGCGAGCCTGCGGGCAGTCTCCGGCTCTATATGATTGTGTGTACGTGCGGGAATGTCATAGAGATAGACCGGCGTCTCTACAGCATCGGCCACAGTGGAAAAATGGCGGATGAGGCCATCCTGCGTGCAAGCGATGAAGAAGGGTGTAATGACGGCGATGCCGTCGACTCCAATGCGGTCGAATTCTCGCGCGAGCTTCAGTGTCTCGAAGGTGGCAGGCATGCCGGCATTCACGATGACCTTGACACGCCCGCCAACCTCGTCGACGACCTCCTTGGTCAGTCGCACTTTCTCCTCGAACGTCAGCGCGGTGAAATCGCCGTTGGTGCCAGCGCACATGATATTGTTGCCGGCCTCGACCTGGCGGCGGACCTGGGCCCGCGTTGCCTCATAATTGATGGTCTCATCGTCATGGAAGCACGTGACGAGGGCGACGAAGGCTTGAGGTGTCATGGAGGATTCCTCGGGTAGGCAACCATCAATGGGTGCGTTGAAGGCGGGAGGCGCGGCTGACGGCCTGGATGTCGGGATCGGGATCGAGACCCGCGGAAAGAAGTGCTCGTGTGTAGCTTTCCCGCGGCGTCTCGAAAACCTGACGCACAGTGCCGAACTCGACGATACTGCCGCTTTGCATGACCATCACGTGGTCGGCGAAGTCGCGGACCACCGGCAGGTCATGGGCGATGAAGATGAAGGTGATGCCCATCTCCTTGCGCAGCTTGTCGAGCAACGCGATGACCTGGGCCTGCACGGAAACATCGAGCGCCGAAACCGCCTCGTCGCAGATGATCAACTGCGGCTGAAGCGCCAGCGCCCGGGCGATCGCGATGCGTTGGCGCTGGCCACCGGAGAACTGGTGAGGGTAGCGGCCCATATGCTCCGGGCCCAGGCCCACCTGGACCAGTAGTTCGGCGACGCGCTCGCGCCATTTTGCCTTTGGCAAGATGTCTGGATGAATGATCCAGGCCTCGGAAATGAGCTGATAGACGGTCATGCGCGGATTAAGCGACTGTGTCGGATCCTGGAACACCATTTGGAGGTCGCGGCGAAGCTTGTAGAGTTCCGCCGGCGACAGGCTGAAGAGATCACGACCCTTCCAATGGGCCGTGCCGCTGTCCGGCTCGTCGAGGCGCAGCAAGATGCGGGCGAGGGTCGATTTGCCGGACCCGCTCTCGCCGACGACGGCGAGAGTTTCGCCAGGCATGAGATCGAAGGAGATGCCCTTCAGTGCCTGGAAGGAACCGTAAGTCTTACGCAGGTCGCGGACGCATAGGACGGGTTCTGCGCGGGGAGCAGGCTCATGCATCTTGCCTTTGCCGGGGGCGGCGGCGATCAGCTTCCTTGTATAGGGATGCTGCGGGTTCTTGTAGACCTCCCGTACCGTACCTGCTTCCACCAGCGCGCCTTTTTCCATCACCACGACGCGATCGGCGATCTCCGCGACGACGCCGAGGTCGTGGGTGATGATCAGCACACCCATGCCGGTTTCCGTCTGCAACTCCTTGAGCAGGGCAAGCACTTCGGCCTGTACGGTGACGTCGAGAGCCGTCGTCGGCTCGTCGGCGATGAGAAGATCAGGGCGCAATGCCAGCGCCATTGCAATCATCACGCGCTGACGCTGCCCGCCGGAGAATTCGTGCGGATACTTGTCGAGCGCTCGTTCCGGTTCGGGGATGGCAACGCGCTTCAGCAATCGCAGCGCTTCCGCCGCCGCGGTGACGGAATCGGTCCCATGGGCGGTAAGTGCCTCGCGGATCTGCCAGCCGACTGTATACACCGGATTCAGATGGCTCAGCGGATCCTGGAAGATCATGGCGATGCGCCGGCCGTTGAATGCGCGCCGTTCGTTCGGCGAGAGCTTGAGCAGGTCGACGCCGTCGAGCAGGATTTGCCCGGAGCTGATGCGCCCGGGAGGCATATCGATGAGGTTCATGATCGCCGCGGATGAGACCGATTTGCCGGAGCCGCTCTCGCCGAGGATCGCCAGCGTCTCGCCTCTGTCCAGATAGTAGGAAATGCGACGCACCGCCTGGACCGGCCCAGCTACGGTATGGAACTCGACGGAGAGATCGCGGACTTCAAGGAGATGGTCAGCCAATTTTGCGACCTTTCATTTCGAGACGCCAGCGCTGCACCGGATCGAGCGCGATGCGCAGCCAGTTGGAAAGCAGATTGAGCGACATGGTGGTGAGGATGATCGCCAGGCCCGGCCAGAACGACAGCCACCATGCGTTGGTGAGGTACTGCCGGCCCTGCGAGATCATCAGGCCCCAAGTTATTTCCGGCGGCTGGATGCCGATGCCGAGGAAGGAGAGGGCGCTTTCAGCCAGCATGACATACGCGAAATCGAGCGTGGCGAGTGTGGTCAGCGTCGGCAATACGACGGGCAGAATATGGCGGAAGAGGATGCGCTTGCTCGACGCACCCATGACGCGGGCCGCCTGCACGAACATGCGTTCTCGGATTTCCAGCACTTCGGCGCGTGTCGTTCGCAGGTAGACTGGGATGCGCGTGATCGCCAGTACCAGCATCAGGTTGAGGATCGACGAGCCGAGGATATAGAGAACGATGACGGCGATCAGAAGCGAGGGAAAGGACATGATCGTGTCCGCCAGCCGCATGATCACCTGATTGACGCCTGGCGACGAGAACCCGGCGACAAGTCCGAGAAACGTACCGACGGTGGCCGAAAGCGCCACTGCACCGGCCGCGACCATAAGCGTGTTCTGCGTGGCGACGATGATGCGGGCGAGCAGTGGCCGGCCGAGCGCATCTGCACCCATCCACCACGCCCAGCCGCGCTCCCAGTCGAAGGGGGGCGCGTTGCGGCCGCGGAGGTTCTGCTTGGTCGCAAGCTCTCCGAGCCAGTTGGGACCGACGATCGCGAGGATCAGGATGAGGACAAGAAAGACCGCCGCGCAAAGCGCGAACTTGTCAGCCAGCAGCATGCGGAACATGCGTGTCGCGAAGTTTGGCTCGTCGGCGAGGTGCGTTTCGGGACTTTGCAGGGTCATTGCCGCTTCCTCAATGCCGGATGCGCGGATCGAGCAGTGCATAGGCAAGGTCGATCAGAAGATTCATGAGGAAGATCGCAAGCGCCGTGACGAGGATCGCGGCCAGCACCACGTTGAAATCGCGCTGCAGGATGGAATCGATCATCAGCTTGCCAACCCCGGGGAAACCGAAAATCGTCTCGACGATGACGGCACCGTTGAGCAGACTCGCCGCCTGGTCCCCGATCACGGTGATGACCGGCAGCATGGCGTTGCGAAGCGCATGGATGAATATGATTGAGCGGGATTTGACGCCCTTTGCTCGCGCGGTCTTTACATAGGCGGAAGAAAGAGCGCTGATCATCGACCCGCGCACCACTTGGACGATGATCCCGAACGGGCGGATGAACAGTACCGAGATGGGCAGGATCCAGTGCGATAGCGAGCCGGTGCCGGACGTCGGTAGCCACGCAAGGTTCACTGAGAAGACGACGATCGCAACGATAGCGACCCAGAAATCGGGAACGGAAGCACCAACCAGCGAAATGATGGAGGAAAGGCGGTCGAAGAAGCCGCCGGCGCGAAAGGCGGCGAGCGAACCGACGAGGACAGCGGCACCCGCCACCAGGCTCATCGTGATGACGGCGAGCCAGAGCGTCCAGACGAAAGCTTCGAGCACAACATCGAGGGCTGGGCGCGCCTTGCGCAAGGACTCGCCGAGATCACCCGTCAGGACATCGCCGACATAGCGGCCGAACTGCACCAGCAGCGGATCGTTCAGGCCATGCAGTTCGCGGAACTGGTCCTTCATTTCTGCGGAAGCTTCGACAGGAAGGAACAGGGCGGCCGGGTCGCCGGTCAGTCGTGAAAGGAAGAAGACCATGACGATCAGCCCTGCCAGCGAGATGAGGCTGGCGATGGCGCGTTTTCGAACGAATTTCAGCATGGGGTCCTCAGGGAAGACCGGCAGCGAGGGTCGTCCCGCCGCCGGGTTGCTGTCGTGACCGGCGAGCGAGGGCTCGCCGGGCGTTTACTTGATCTTGATCTCCGAAAGCTGGAGCGTACTGTTGGTGGCCATTGTCGGTTTGAAGTCCAGGCGCTCGGAAACCCGGGAGAAGCCGACCATGTGGAACAGCAGGACGTCGGCAACAACCTCGTCATGCACATAGGCTATGACCTCCTTCCACAGATTGGCCCGTTCGTCGCCGACGGCGGCCGAGGCGCGGGTGATCAGATCGTCCACCTTTGGGTCGGAGAAGCCCGACTGCGTGCCTTCGCTAGCATACTTGAAGAACATCGAGAACGATGGGTCACCCTTCGAGTTGTCATGCATGGCAGCAACCAGTTGGGGGCCGCGGCCCTCCTTGAAAGGCTTTGAATAGTACTGCTCGTGTTCGGCGACTTCGACGAATTTCAGCTCGACCTGGAAACCGACATCCTGAAGCTGCGCCTGGATGGCTTCCATGATCTCGGTGACGTTCGGAAAGTTGGCCGAACGGGCGATGATGGTGATCGGCGTGTCCACCTTGACGCCGTCGGCCTTGGCCTCTTCCAAAAGCTTCTTGGCGCCTTCCGGATCGAAAGGATGCACCTTTACGTCCGGATTCCATCCCAGTGTCGGCGGCGGCACGATGGCGGTGGCGAGCAGCGCGCCCTCCGGTAGCAGAGTTCCGAGAAAGGCCTCGCGGTCGATGGCTAGGTTCAGCGCGCGGCGCACGCGAACATCGCTCAGCGGTTCGATATTGTGGTCGATGCGCAAATAGACCGTCTCGCTGTCGAGATAGGAGAAGTCCGTTGCCGGATTGGTGGCCTCGAGCTGTGAGATCGACGGCGAAAGGTCGGCTTCGCCGGTCTGCACCATGGCGGCGCGCACGGACGGGTCGGCGCGGAACAGATAGGTCGCTTCCGTAACTTCCGGCTTTTCCCCCCAGTAGTCGTCGCGTCCCGTCAGTACGATCTGCTGGCCGGGCGTCCAGTCGGTCAGCTTGTACGGACCGGTGCCGACCGGCTCGCGCACGAACTCGAATGGCGTCTCCTCAGGAACAATGGTCACCAGGGACATGAGCAGCGGCAGGATCGGCTGGAGAGGTTCAGCCTTCAAGTCGATGGTGTAATCATCCACGACCTGTGGCGTCACCGTCATGCCGCCGAAGTAGCGGCGTGCCTCACATGAAATCTTGTCGCTCATGATCCGCTCGAAGCTGTGCTTGACGTCTTTTGCGTCGAAACCGCTGCCGTCCGAGAACTTCACTCCTTGGCGGAGGTGGAAGCGCCAGCTGCCATCCTCGTTCTGCTCCCACTTTTCGGCAAGGCGAGGCATGACGCCCTTGTCGCCGCGGACGTCCAGCTCCGTCAGAGTTTCGCTGACGTTCTGCATGATGATGCGGCCGATGTTGGAACGCGTCGCCATGCAGGGTTCGAGCAGGTCTGCTTCCTCGGGAAGCACGATCTTGATCGGGCCGGATCCGGCAAAGGCGGGCGACAGGGCCGATCCCAGCATAAGAGCACTCAAGACAAGTATTTTCTTCACGGCATTTCCTCCCTAGTGACAGTCGTTCAGGTTGATGATGGTTTTCCGGCTCGTGCGGCGATCAATGCTGCGCAGCAAATGAGCCCGCCGCCGCATAGCGTCGATAGGGCGATGCGTTCGCCGAACAGTGCGAATCCGCCGAGCGCCACCAGCGGCAGGCGCAGGAAGTCGACGGGAGCTACGATCGTAGCGGGTGCAAGCGAAAGGGCGTGGGTCATCAATCCCATGCAGGCAGCGCCGACGACGCCTTGCAGCGCCAGAAGGCCCAGTTCCTTTGAGCCGGGCATTGTCCAGAACGGAGCGGCCAGGATGAGCGCGATGGGTACCGTCAGCAGGAGGTTCCAGACTACGAGAGTACCGGTCGCATCTCCCTTCGACATGGATTTGAGAATGAGTTGGATGGCCGACTGAAGTACGGCACCGGCAAGCGCAAGAAGAATGGCCAAGCTGAAACCGGAACCGGACGGCCCGATAACGAAGAGGGCCCCAATGAAGCCGATGATGACGGCGCCGGTCAGCGCGGGGGTGGGCCGTTCCCCGAGGGTCAGTGCGGCACCCAACACGAGGAAAATGGGCGAGGTGAAGGCGATGGCAGTGACGTCGGCAAGCGGTCCCCAACTGAAGGCGGCGAAGAAGGCGACCATGGCGAGCAATTTGAAACCCGCGCGCGCCGCATGCTGGCCCAAAGGATGTGTCGAGCGCAACACTGCCGGGCGCAGGGCGATCCACGGTAGAAGGACGAGCGCACCGAAGAATGCTCGGAAGAAGCCGATGACGAACGGATGCACGGCTCCATCGAGAGCGCGCACGATCACTGCGTCGCCCGCTGCAAGGATTGCAGCGCCGACTGCATAGATGACGGCCATGGTGGCCTTTCGTGGGGCGCCGGATGCCGGCATCAGTACCCTCCCTGCTGGCGCCTCCCGCCAGCTCAGGTAGACCATCCACGTTTCGCGATAGTTTGTCAATTTGTTTCGGATTGTAAAGACGAAGGTTGATGCCGCATCATAAAACATACAATATAATCAGTAAGTTAGATAGGAATTACCATTGATTTCTCCGAGTAGATAACATTCTTGAACTTGACAACTCTGCGAATTTGACGATCTTCCACCTCACGCAGGAGGAGCCTAATGGACCCGGAAGAAATCGCACGCAACATGAACGGCCGCCTTCAGGCCACGGCACCTGGTCGCATCGAGGCCTTGCTGTCCTCGCCGATGGTCCAGAACCACGCTGCATTCCTGCATCTGCTTTCAGACGGCGCGCTCGCTTGTGCCTGGTTTGGCGGTACGCTGGAAGGCAAATCGGACATCTCGATCTTCGCTTCCGTTCTGCCGAATGGCCGCGAGCAATGGGGGGCGCCGCAGCGTCTCAGCTTCGATACGGCGCATTCGGAGCAGAACCCGGTACTTTTCTCCGCCCCTGACGGCAAACTCTGGCTCTTCCATACCTCCCAACCATCCGGAAACCAGGACGAGTGCCGCATCCGCCTGATCGAAATTCGGCGCGATGCTACAGATCCTACGGTGCTGACTGCATCCGAAGGTCGTTATCTTGACTTGCCCCGCGGATGCTTCGTTCGTGCGCCGGTGGTAATCCGCGACGACGGTGCCTGGCTGCTGCCGATCTTTCGTTGCGTCCAGCGGCCCGGCCAGAAATGGAACGGCAGCCACGATACGGCTGCCGTGGGCGTCTCCTTGGATCAAGGCGCCACGTGGCGGCTGAACGACGTAGACCGTTCCATCGGCTGCGTTCACATGTCGCCGGTCCCGATCGGTGAAGGACGTCTGGCCGCGTTCTTCCGTCGTCGGCAGGCGGACTATGTCTACCGCACCGAAAGCCTCGACGATGGGCGTACCTGGTCGGCTCCGGCTGCCACGGACGTACCGAACAATAATTCGTCTATCTCTGTCAGTCGCCTGAAGGATGGGCGGCTCGCGATGATCTGCAATCCGGTTAATGCCGCTCAATCGGCCGACCGGCGCGCTTCGCTCTATGACGAGCTCGGGGAGAACGATGACCGGCCCGATGCGGATCCGGCAGGAGGATGTATCCCTGTCTGGGGTGTGCCGCGCGCACCGGTCGCCCTTTGTCTTTCGGAAGATGGCGGCAAGACCTTCCCGGAGCGCCTCCTCATCGAGGATGGCCCGGGCACGTGTCTTTCCAACGACTCGACTGACGGCCGGAACAAGGAGATGTCCTATCCCTGGCTGCTGGAAGGGCCTGATGGCGCAATGCATCTTGCCTATACCTATCACCGCCGCGCCATCAAATATGTCCGACTTTCCCCCGGCTGGAGCGGCGCGGACGCACGGAGGCTTTCATGAGCAACATTATCGGCATAACCATGGGAGACCCTTGCGGCGTCGGCCCGGAAATCTCCGTCCGGGCGCTTGCCGGCATGTCACCCGAGGAACGGGGGACGATCCGTATCTATGGCAATCTCGCAACGCTGGAAGCCGCCCGCGCAGTCCTCGGCATCGATATCGGTTTAGCCCCTTACGTCGTGGACCTTCCCATTGAGGGGGCACCGCTGCCTTGGGGACATCTCAGCCCTGCCGCCGGCGATGCGGCCTTCCGCTTCATCGAAAAAGCCGTGCGCGACGCCGAAGCCGCTGTGATCGGCTGCATCGTCACCGCGCCTATCAACAAGGAGGCGTTGAACCTTGCCGGTCACCACTATGATGGCCATACCGGTATGCTCCGCAGCCTCACCGGGTCCAAGGCGGCCTACATGCTGCTCGCATCAGAGCGGCTGAAGGTCATTCACGTCTCCACCCATGTCTCCCTACAGGAGGCGATCCGCCGCTCGACCACCGAGCGCGTGCTTGCGACCATTCGCGCCGGCGACGCCCATCTCAAGCGTATCGGCTATGCCGCCCCAAAGATCGCTGTCGCCGGCATCAATCCCCATTGTGGCGAGAACGGTCTCTTCGGCACGGAGGATGACGACCAGATTGCTCCCGCCGTGGCCGCAGCACGTGCCGAGGGTATAGACGCTTACGGCCCAATCTCTGCCGACACCGTGTTCTACCGCGCCTATTCCGGCGCGTTCGACCTGGTGGTGGCGCAGTATCACGACCAAGGCCACATCCCGATCAAGCTCGTCGCCTTCGACACCGCGGTGAACGTGTCGGTCGACCTGCCGATCGACCGCACATCTGTCGATCACGGCACGGCCTTCGATATCGCCGGCAAGGGCATCGCCAATCACGGCAACATGAACTCGGCAATTGCCTATGCCCGCAAGCTCGTGGCTGGCAATGCCAAGCGAGGATGAGCACCCATGACCATTGCTCCCATCACTCTCTACCAACCCCGCCGCCTTGCCGTCGGTGTTGGCACGGTCGGCGAGGTCGGGGCTTGGGGGGCGGATGCCTCCTCCATCCTTGTCATCGCCACGCCGGTAACCGCCGGCTTTGCCGAGCGGCTTAAGCTCTCGGGCCGCGTGACCGTTTTTGACGCGATACCCGGGGAGCCGGATATCGCGACGCTGGATGCGGCACTGGACACGGCACGACGCTCTAAGCCCGACCTTGTCGTCGGCCTCGGCGGTGGGTCGGTACTCGATGTCGCCAAGCTCGTTGCCGTGCTGTGGGACAGCGAGCAGACGCTCGCCGATGTTGCGGGTCCCCACCGCGTCGCCGGCCGCCGCACGCGGCTCGCCCAGGTTGCGACCACTGCCGGCACGGGGTCGGAGGCAGGCATTCGTTCGCTGATCACCGATCCGGAGAAGGGCAACAAGATTGCGGTCGAGAGCCCACACATGGTCGCCGACTTCGCAGTCCTCGATCCGGAACTCACCTATTCCGTGCCGCCCGCGGTTACCGCTGCAACCGGTGTCGATGCCATGGCACACTGCGTCGAGGCCTTCACCAACCGCCGCGCCCATCCGATGATCGATGGTTTTGCCCGAATGGGTTTCCGGCTGGTCGGCAAGCATCTCGCCCGCGCGGTTAAGGACGGTGCCGACACCGAGGCGCGCGAGGGATTGATGCTCGCCTCCTACTATGGCGGCATCTGCCTCGGTCCGGTCAATACCGCCGCCGGACACGCCATTGCCTACCCGCTCGGTACGAGGCTGCGCTTGCCGCACGGCCTGGCCAATGCCGTCATCTTCCCTCACGTACTCGCCTTCAATCAGCAAGTAGCTGCGCACAAGACCGAGGAAGTGGCCGAAGCGTTGGGACTTGGAAGGAACCTCTCTGGAGAAGCGCTGCTCGACGCGGCATGCGGCTTCTGCCGCGACCTCGGCATCGAGATGTCGCTCGCCGCACACGGCGCGAAGGCAGACGACCTGGTGCTTTACGCGAGTGAAGCCCACGCCAACCGCCGGCTGATGGACAACAACCCGATCGAGATGAGCGTGGAAGACGTGCTCGGCATTTACCGGGCAGCCTTTTGAGATTTCGCCAGAAGATCCCCGCACCGCCGGGGATCTTCTGGTTACCTGGTTGCCTGAAAAAGACGATCTCGGGAGCCAGTCAGATGATCGTACATCAACTGTCTTGATCTTGCCGCATCCCCGGAAGCGATCGCTTCCGTAACCGACTCATGCTCCAGAAAGACGCGTGCAAGCCCGCTTGTCTCTCGTTTGACCGAGGCGCCATGGAAACGCATGCCCACCGCGATGTGGTCCTTGAGGGCTTCCATGGCGGTATAGAAATAGCTGTTCTTGGAAGCCCGAGCGATAGCAAGGTGGAATTGGAAGTCCGCGTCCTCCCGGTGGGACTGCCGGTTGGTTGCGTCGCGCATGAGCTCTAGAGCTTGGCGGATGGCTGCGAGCGTGGCCGCATCATGGCGTTCTGCAGCTGCCGCAGCGGCTGCTGGCTCGACGGTCAATCGGAATTCGTAGCAATTGAGAAGGTCTGCTACGTTTTCGAGTTGTCCAAAGCCCAATGGCTCACGCATTCCAACGACGCGGACAAAGCTGCCCGCACCCCGGCGAGAGTAGATCAGCCCCTGATCTCGCAGGCGCTTCAACGCTTCACGGATAATGGGCCGCGACACCTCGAACTCCGTTGCGAGGTCATGCTCTGTCGGCAGACGTTCGTTCGGCTGATAAGCGCCCGATTTGATTGCCCGGTGGATGCGCTCGAAGACGATATCGCTCAGGCTTTTGCGGCTAGTTCCGTTCGCCAGTCCCATCGATCAACCTACCGCTTGCATAACCCTGGCCGCAATTTGGCTCAGCGTGTCGGGTCCACCGAATCCCCCCGATTTCGTGATGATGCAATGTCCTTGTGCGTGAGCCAAGCCTAGCCCTGGCAGACATTCCCCGAGCAAGCGGAAACGGTCTATTCCCATTTCCTCCAGGACGGCTTCGGCTGTTGCACCACCAGACAGCAGCAGGGTCGATGCCCGCTGGGTCTGCTCCGGGACCACAGCTTTCGCAAGAGCGCGAGACACGACCTGCGGATCAGCCGCTACGTCTCCTTGAACAGCCTGCACTACCGTGATCATGCTGCCACTCCTTTGGTCTTGCCGGATTTCTCCGTTCGGTGCTGGCAGGTAGTTGACGTCAAATGCCCGTTGAAGCTCATCGACCTGGGCAAGTGTAATCGGATCATGTGAGCCGATCACGAACAGCGCCGCGCCTTGCGGAATTTCAGTAAGATGCGCCGATGCCCCGCCCGCTAGCGCGTCAGCTAGTGCTTCGGCCAGCCCGCGGGCGCCCACTAGCAGATTGGCGCCTGCGGCTTCGCTCTTCACAACCCATGCGCGCAAGTTGTCTTGCGTCAGCGTGTCCGGTACTGTCGATCGGTCTGAGTGCCGGCCCAGCGCTTTCCTTATCGAGATCGGCCTCGCCACCCCAAATCCCTGGATGTGCCCATCCTTGGCAATGCGGCCGAAGTTGGGAATTGCCGGCGCGACCAAGGCAGCTTCGAACGGAATGACATCGAGCTCAGCTGCGATATGCCCCTTGAGCCGCGAGTCGATCTTCTTGAATAACTTTGTTGCAGGCGGCAGCGCGGCAAGAGCTTGAGCTGTTCTTGCCCGTGCAAGCGCCACGTCCAGTTCACGTGATCCGAGATTGACGGTCAGTACGGCAGGTTCTGCTTCGATGGCTCTTGCGATCGCTGTGACCGTCAGGGCGACCTCAACATGCATTCCTCTGGCAGCGAATGGAGCTGATGCATCCAGTGCCCCGGTAAGATCATCGGCCAGAACAGCGAGCATGCAGTCACCCTTGTTGTTATCTTGCTTAAGGGAAAATGCCTGGTAGAACAACAGGAAATTGGCGTAGGTGACAAATCATCTGTCCGCAGGAGATTCGGGCTGGCTCACTGCGTCTGCGTTGACTGCCCCTTCCGGAGTCTCGATTGATTGCTGGGACTGGGCGCAGCGATCCGCCACCGAACTTTATCCGGCGGGCGGCCAGGGTCTCGGCCGTTTCTGTACGCACGAAACGGCACATCTTAGCCGGCGATGCCCCCAGGCGGGATGATGGGTATCATGAAATTTGCTGATTGGATTTACTGCGGCGAGGGCACCACTATCTGCGCCATCGCAACTGACGGAGCCTTCGATGACGCGTGTTCTCTATTCCCTCTGCGGCCGCGACGAGAGCCGGCCGTTTTCCCCGCATTGCTGGAAGATCTCCATGGCACTTGCCCACAAGGGCCTGGACTATGTGGAGCGTCCGTACCCGTTCACGGCGATCCCGACGATCGAGGAGGGCTTTTCCAAGACGGTGCCGATCCTGCGCGACGGCGACCGCCTGGTGCGCGACAGCTTCGAGATTGCGCTCTACCTGGACGAGGCCTACCAGAACCTGCCCACGCTCTTCGGCGGCGAGGGCGGCAAGAGCCTGTCCCGCTTCGTGGAAAGCTTCTCGCAGATGATCATCCACATGCCGGTGACCAGGATGGCGATCCTGCACATCCACGACATGTTGGATGAGCCGGACCAGGCATATTTCCGCCGGAGCCGGCTGGAGCGCCTCGGCAAGCCGATCGAGGAAGTCGCTGCCGAGAGCGAGGCCGAGCGCCTCGCGTTCGCGTCGAAGCTGGAGCCTGTCCGCCGCACGCTGCACTTCCAGCCCTATCTCGGCGGCGACACGCCGCTCTTCGCCGACTACATCCTGTTCGGCGCGCTGCAGTGGATGCGCGTCACCGCCGGCCCGCCGCCGCTTGCGCAGGACGATTCGGTCATGCAGTGGTTCGAGCGCTGCCTGGACCTGCACGGCGGCCTCGGACGGCGTGTGACAGCCGCGTGAAATTGGCCGAACCCCCTTGTTTCCCGAGCGACGGGCGGGTAAACACCGCCCACTTTCTCGAAGAACAAGGGACTTTTACGATGGCGATTGAACGCACGTTTTCGATGATCAAGCCGGACGCCACCAAGCGCAATCTGACGGGCGCCATCACCAAGGTGTTCGAAGACAATGGCCTGCGGGTCGTCGCTTCCAAGCGCGTCTGGATGAGCAAGCGCGAAGCCGAAGGCTTCTACGCCGTCCACAAGGAACGCCCCTTCTTCGGCGAACTCGTCGAGGGCATGACCTCCGGCCCGACCGTCGTTCAGGTCCTGGAAGGTGAAAACGCCATCCTGAAGAACCGCGAGATCATGGGCGCCACCAACCCGGCACAGGCCGCCGAAGGCACCATCCGCAAGACCTTCGCCCTCTCCATCGGTGAAAACTCGGTGCACGGCTCCGACGCCCCGGAAACCGCTGCCCAGGAAATCAAGTACTGGTTCTCCGACACCGAAATCGTCGGCTGATCTGCCGTCGGATACGCTTCAGAAGCCGGCCGCTGGGCCGGCTTTTTCATGTGGGGCAGGACCCGGATGAAAAGTCGGTCGACCCGTCCGGCTTGAACACCTGCGGGTTCACGTCATAAGCCGGGCCGAGCGAAAGAGGTTTCGAAGGCAGAACGTCCTGATCGACGTTCGACTTGAGGCTTGTCTCGATCGACTGGATCTCTTCGCCCGACGGGCCGAGGAGGCGGATCGTTACCGCATAGGGAATGCCCTTCCGCACGCAGTGTACGGGCGGGCTTTCCAGGACGATCTTCTCCATCACCGGAAACAGTTTCTGCCGTACCATCAGGGGCGGTCCGCCGCGGGGATCCTCGAAACTTGCCTCGGTCACGCCACCTTCCGGCAAGGGAGCCAGCCTGCGCAGCGTGACGAGGTAGGTCGCCCGCGCCACACGGTAGTTGAATACGAAGATCTTGCCGGAAAGCTCGACGACGTCCCCATCCGCCGCCTCCCGCTGGCAGGCGGCAAGGACGAGGAGCGCCGCCATGACGACCATCAGACGCCTCCTCATGACGCCGCCTCCCGCCTGCGCCGATAGTGGCGGCTCGCCTTCACCCGGTTGCCGCAAACGGCCATGTCGCACCACGCCCGGCTGCGGTTGCGGCTCCGGTCGAGGAACAGCCAGCCGCAATGGCCGCAGATCTTGAGGCGGTCCGTCTCCCCCAGCAGGCGGAGCGCCGAGCGGGCCGTTGCCGCTTCGAGCGTCGCCTCGCTCGCCGCTTGTTTCAGCATCCTCGCGCAGGCCTGCAGCAGTCCCGCGAGCAGCAGGCGGTCATCATCCCCTTCCACCCGGCGGCGGAAGTAGGCATCGATCGCCTCGCGCAGCGCCAGGAACCCGTTCCGGTTTGCCTCTGCCACCGGCTGGATATCGCCAAACAGCGCCCGCTCCGCTGAAAATTCCGCTGCGGCGACGGAAAAGGCGTCCATCTGCTCGGGCACCGCGAACCGGTCGGCGCGGCGCTGGAGGTCCGAGCGCAGGATCACGCTGTTGGCGACGTCGAGGGCCAGCGCGCCCCCTGCGAAGCGATGGGGAGTCCAGGCGAATGTCATGACGGCACTATAACCGCTAAAATCCATTTGACCAGTTAGGGAGAGGATGGAATCCTGCGGCATGGCCTACCTTCTCCAGCAGATTGCGAATGCCGTGCCGCTGGCAGCGCTCTATGCGGCTCTTGCCTTCGGCTATGCCATAGCCTTCGCCGTCACCCGGCGCCCCGACATAACCTATGGGGCGATCTTCGCCTTTTCCGGCCATCTCTACGTTTTGGTCGCTCACTTCGGCTGGAACGAACTCCGGCTTGTCCTGGCCGCTGCGCTGGCGCTCGGCGCTCTGGCCGCGCTGAGCGGGGGCGTGGCGGCGGGTGTGATCGGCGGGCGCTTCATCATCCGGCCCCTCGCCAATGTTTCGCCCAATGCCGTTATCGTCGCTGCACTGGGCCTGGTGCTGGTCTTGACGGAGGGTGCGCGGCTCGCTGCACAGACCCGCGAACTCTGGCTGCCGCCGCTGATGAGGAAACCTGTCGTGCTCTGGTCGGGCGATGGCTTTCCGGTGACGCTGACCGCTCTACAGTGTCTGAATGTGGTGATCCTGCTGGCGCTGCTGGGTGTCGGCGGTATTGCTCTTGCCTTTGCAGGATGGGGAAGGCGATGGCGGGCGGTCTCCGACGATCCGCGCGCGGCCGAATTATGCGGCGTCGATTCCGGAGCCGTCTTTGCCATGGCCTATGCTGTCGCTGCGGTGATCGCTTCGATCTGCGGTGTGCTCGCTACTTCCTACTACGGCACGATGGATTTCGGCGCCGGCCTCGTCTTTGGCCTGAAGGTGGTGCTGATCGCGGCAGCGGGTGGTCATGCCCGGCCGCTGCGGGCCGCGGCCGGCGCCGCCGTGATCGGCTTTGCCGAGACGCTGTGGGCGGGCTATGGACCGATCGTCTGGAGGGACCTCGTCATCGTCGGCGCGTTGGTGGCGGTGCTGGTGGTGAGCCGTCGGGAGCGGGTGGTGCCGTAGCGCTTGCTTCGATTGAGCTTGCGAAGGCGGGCGAAGAGGTCCTCATCGCAAGAGGAAGGACGCCTGTGGCGAAGATCGTGCCCATCGAGCCTCGCAAGTTCGCGCTGGGGCTGCAGAAGGGCAGGCTCGATGGCACCGCTCCCGATTTTCAGGAGCCTCTTGCGGCGCCTCTCGTTTCGGCCGACAGGTGTTTGACGAAGGGCCGGCATTAGCCGGGTCTGGTGACGCGATGACCTTGCTTCAGGTAGCCTAGCGCCACTTCTCCCGAGCCCGCTCATCGGCGTCTTTCGCCGAAACCCATTCCCCGCTTGATCCGTCCGTCCGATGTTCCTTCTTCCAGAACGGAGCGGAGGTCTTCAGGTAGTCCATCATGAAGCTGGCGCCATCGAAGGCTGCCCGCCGGTGCGGGGCCGCGGCGATCACCAGCACGATGTTCTCGCCCGGTGCGATCTTGCCGTATCGGTGGATGGCGGTGAGGCCGAGGAGCGAGAAGCGGGCGATTGCCAGGTCGGCGATCCGCCGCATCTCCGCTTCGGCCATTCCCGGATAATGCTCAAGTTCCAGCGCGGAAAGCGCGCCCTGCTCGTCGCGGCAGAGACCCGTGAACGTGACGACGGCGCCGATGTCCTTCCGCCCTTCGGCGAGCGCATCGATCTCCGCCTGCAGGTCGAAATCCTGCGCCTGGACGCGGATGAGCGGCGCGACCGGCATCGGCTCAGCCGCCGGTCATCGGCGGAAAGATGCCGATCTCACGCGCACTGCCGATCGTCTCGTGGTGCTCGACATGCTCCTGATCGATCGCGACGCGGATCACCTCGGGATATTGGAGTGCCGCCTCGTACTCCTCGCCCAGGGTCTTCAGATGGCTCAGCAGATCGCGCACCGTCTTCACGGCGTCCGGAAGCTCGATCTCCTCCTCCGGCTTGCCGATCCGTTCGCGCACCCACGCGAAGTAGACGAGCTTCACGGTCATTCCGCGTCCACCACATGCTTGAGGCCGGCCTTGAAGTAGTCGTAGCCGGTATAGATGGTCAGGACCGCCGCGATCCACAGCAGGGCGATCCCCATCTCGGTCGTATAGGGCAGGATCTTGTCGCCGGCAGGCCCCGCCAGAAGGAAGGCGATCGCGACCATCTGGATTGTCGTCTTCCATTTGGCGATGCGGGTGACCGGTACGGCCACCTTCAGGGCCGCGAGGTATTCCCGCAGACCGGAGACGAGAATCTCGCGGCAGAGGATCGTGATGGCCGCCCAGATCGACCAGCCGGCGATGGTCCCGTCGGCCGCCATCAGCAGCAGCACGGAGGCGACCAGCAGCTTGTCCGCGATCGGGTCGAGCATTCGGCCGATGTTCGAGGTCTGATTCCAGATGCGCGCCAGGTAGCCGTCCAGATAGTCTGTGATGGAGGCGACCGCAAACAGCACGAGTGCGGTCCAGCGGGCGAAATCGGAACTCGCCAGCCGGCCTTCGATGAAGAAGCAGACGACGATGATGGGCACGGCGACGATGCGCGCGTAGGTCAGCAGGTTGGGGATGTTATATGCGCGCGAAGACATGGGCAGACCTGTGTTTTTTATTTGTTCCTAGTTGAGCCTTCCGGCAGCGACCGTCAACACCTTGATCGGCAAATCGGAGGCCATTCTGCGACATTAGCCGGAGCGGTTCTCGTGGAAGTGATGATAGATCTGCTTCGCCACCGCTTCCGAGATGCCCTCGACCGACATCAGGTCGTTGAGGCCGGCGCGCGACACGGCCTTTGCCGTGCCGAAATGCTGCAGGAGCTTGCGCTTGCGGCCGGGGCCTATGCCGGCGATCTCGTCCAGCGGGTTCCTGACCATCTCCTTCTTGCGCCGCGCCCGGTGCGAACCGATGGCGAAGCGGTGGGCTTCGTCGCGCATGCGCTGCACGAAGTAGAGCACGGGGTCGCGCGGCGGCAGCGAGAAATCGCTGCGGCCGTCGGTGAAGAAGCGCTCGCGCCCGGCGTCGCGGTCGACACCCTTGGCGACGCCGATTGCCGTCACCACGTCGCGCACGCCCAGTTCGTCGAGGATCGCGCGCACGGCCGTCATCTGCCCCTGGCCGCCGTCGATCAGGATCACGTCCGGCCAGGCGGGGAAGGGAGAATCCGCCTCGTCCGTGCGGGCCTGCGTGCGGTCCGGAATGCCTTCCTCCTTGAGGAGGCGCGAGAAACGGCGGGTCATCACTTCGCGCATCATGCCGAAGTCGTCGCCGGGCGTGATGTCGGTCGAGCGGATGTTGAACTTGCGGTACTGGTTCTTCACGAAGCCTTCCGGCCCCGCCACCACCATCCCGCCCACGGCATTGGTGCCCATGATATGCGAGTTGTCGTAGATCTCGATCCGACGCGGCACGTAGGGCAGGCCGAAGGTTTCCGCCAAGCCCTTAAGCAGCCGGGCCTGCGAGGATGTCTCGGCAAGCTTGCGCCCGTGCGCCTCCCGCGCATTGGCGAGCACATGATCGACGAGGTCGCGCTTCTCGCCCCGCTGCGGCACGGAGATCGTCACCCTGTGCCCGGCCTTTTCGCAGAAGGCCATGGCGAGCAGTTCCTGCTCCTCCACCTGTTGCGAGAGCAGGATCTGACGCGGAACCGGCTTGTCGTCGTAGAATTGCGCGAGGAAGGCGTTCAGTACCTCCGCCCCGCTCATCTGCGGGTCGGCCTTCGGGAAATAGGCGCGGTTGCCCCAGTTCTGGCCGGTGCGGAAGAAGAAGACCTGGATGCAGGTGAGGCCGCCTTCGTGATGGATGGCAAAGACGTCTGCTTCCTCGACTCCGGCCGGATTGATGCCCTGGTGGCTCTGCACGTGTGAGAGCGCGGCGAGCCGGTCGCGGTAGATCGCGGCACGTTCGAAGTCGAGGTCTTCCGAAGCTTCCTGCATCTGTGCCGCAATCGCCGCCTTCACGTTCTGGCTCTTGCCGGACAGGAAGTCCTTCGCCTCCTGGACGAGAGCCGCATATCCCTCGTCGCTGATCTCGTGGGTGCAGGGGGCCGAACAGCGCTTGATCTGGTAGAGCAGGCAGGGCCTCGTCCGCGTTTCGAAGACGCTGTCGGTGCAGGTGCGGAGCAGGAAGGCGCGCTGCAGCGAGTTGATCGTCCGCCCGACGGCGCTCGCCGAGGCGAAGGGGCCGAAATAGTCACCCTTGCGGGCGCGCGCGCCGCGATGCTTGAAGATCGCCGGTGCCCGGTGGTCGCCGGTGATCAGGATATACGGGAACGACTTGTCGTCGCGCAGCAGCACGTTGAAGCGGGGCCGCAGCCGCTTGATGAGGTTTGCCTCGAGCAGCAGCGCCTCGGTCTCCGTCCGCGTCGTGACGAATTCCATGTGCGTCGTCTCGCGCACCATGCGGGAGAGGCGGTTCGAATGCACCCGTCCTTGGGCGTAGTTGCCGACGCGCTTCTTGAGGCTGCGCGCCTTGCCGACATACATCACGTCGCCCGCCTCGTTGAACATGCGGTAGACGCCGGGGGCGTTCGGCAGGTGCTTGACGAATTCGGCTATGAGGTCGGCGCCCTTCAGGCCGCTTTCGTTCTTGAGCGCCTCGCTCCAGTCGATGGCGAGCATCCGTGCGGGCTCGGCATCGAGGGGAAGGCCGTCATCCTCGTCTTCTTCCGTTTCGTCGTAAAGGACGCCGCCGTCCGGCAGCTTGGCTGAGTTCATTCCATCCTCTCGCAAGCCGCAGCCCCGGTGCACGGATGCAGCGCATGGAGCCGGGCCTCGAATCGTATTCCGGGATCGTCCTACAGGTAGTGCGTCGGGCACGGCAATGAAAGACGGCGGCGTTCGCCGGGGAGGCGTCTCCCGCGCCGGGCGAACGGATTGGTAAATATCCGATGAACGTCCGGCACCTTTCCGGCGGCAAAAGTGCCGGCTTCGCAGGTCCGTACGAGCTTCTGGAAATTATGGTTAAGAAACATCATGTTGCCGCGATGCAACATCAATTTTCCGCCACGCGCCGGCCACAATCAATTCACAGTTCGGCTCTTTCTTGCCCGCATTTGCCGAACATCTTCGCCTCCAGCGGGCCGGGAACAAGTCCTGCGGAGTTACGCAGCGGCACATCCCGGCATAGCAATAAGGAGAATTTGGTATGCGTACCCTCATCGCAACTCTGCTGGCTTCTGCCGCAACTTTCGCCACCATTTCGGCCGCCAATGCCGCCGATGCCGTCGACCAGATCCCGGAAGCACCGGTGGCCTATGAGCAGCCGGCGCCGGTCAAGGACTGGAGCGGTGCCTATCTCGGTGGCTACGGCGCCTATGACTGGGGTCGCTTCGAAGGTGACCGCGACGGCGCCTTCGGCGGCGGCGTCTTCGGCGGCTACAACATGCAGAGCGGCCAGATCGTCTACGGCCTCGAGGCCGATGTCGGCTACAACGGCGAGGAAGCGGAAGCCGGTACCGGCATCGAGGGTGAAGCCGGCTGGAACGGCTCGGTCCGCGCCCGTGTCGGCTATGACGTGAACCCGTTCCTCATCTACGGTACGGCAGGTGTCGCCCTGCAGGACAACGAACTGACCGACACGGCGACCGGCGCCTCCGACAGCAAGACCGCCGTCGGCTACACCGTCGGTGCAGGCGTGGAAGCTCTGGTGACCGACAACATCACCACCCGCGTCGAGTATCGCTACACCGACTTCGGCAGCGACACCTACGATCTCGGCGGCACGTCGGTTTCCAGCGGCTATGACGACCACAGCGTCAAGGTCGGTATCGGCGTCAAGTTCTGAGCCGGTCGCTCAAGACATGGAAAAGAAGCCGGTGGCATCCCTGCCGCCGGCTTCTTCTTTTCAGGCGCCCGCTTTGAGCTCTTCGAAGGCGGCGAACCGACCGGAAAACTCCTTCAGCCACTGCGCCAGCTCCGGTCGCCCGTTGCGCCAGTCCTTCTCGCCGAACCTGAGATCGATGTAGCTCAGCAGGGCGGCGAGGGCGAAGTGGCCGCCATTGAGCTTCTTGCCGGTCTTCGGCAGGTTCCCGTTCAGGTGATCCAGCCCGCAGGCCACCTTGCCCCATTGCTTGTCGATCCAGGGCTGGTGCACCCGGTCTTCCGGGCGGCTGCGGCGCTCGTTGATGATGGCCAGCAGGCTGTCCATCATCCCGTCGCACAGCGCTTCAAGCACTTCGGCATCCGTCCGCTTCGGCTCCTTTCGGGGATAGAGAAGCCCGCCCGACAGCCGGTCGAGATAATGCATGATCGCGACGCTGTCGTAGACCGGAGTATCGTTCTTCCTGAGCAGCGTCGGGATCTTGCCGAGCGGATTGTTCTCGCTGAGGAGAGGCGGGTTCGACGCGGTCTCGACCGTCTCCACCTCCAGGTCGATGTCGAGGTGGCGAGCGGCCATGCGAACCTTCGCGGCATAGGGCGAGGCGGGGGAATAGAGAAGCTTCATAAAGCGGTCCTTGCTGTGTACCTTTGTCAGTCGGCGGGTGGCAGTTCGACACGGTCGAGGCGGCAGCCGCCGCGGTCGACCTCTGCGCAGTCCCGGAAACGGAAATCCTTCGTCAGGCAGATGCGCACTTCCTCCAGGCGCCTTCTTTCGCACCTGACGGCAATGCCCCTGGGACCCATGCCCGGATTGGCCTCCGTGAACTTCCGTTCGACCTCGGAGGGCGAAAGCGTCAGGCGCTCCTCGCCCTCGGCGAGGTCGGGCGGGATGCGGATACGTTCGAAGGCGCGGCGCACGGCCTCGAAATAGGCGCGTTGCGTCAAGCCGGTGCAACTGCCGTGCTTGCGCCACTGGTGGCCGATCAGCCCCATGGAGGGCATAATGTCGAACATCGGCTCCCCCAGCGCCCGCGGTACCCGGTTGGGTTCGCGGCTGGAACAGAACTCCGGATAGCCCTTCTCGTATTGCGGCCACAGCCCGTGCACGATGAAGCCGAAGCTCTCGTCGCTGCCGCATTGCGGGGAACGCCGGGCGTCTCTCTGAGTTGCACAATAGGTCGGCGACCACGACAGCGACAGGACGTAGAAATCGAAGCTCTGAGCCTTCACGGTCCCCGCTGTGGCGAGAAGGACGAGAACGGCAAACGGAATGAACAGGCCTCGAAGAGGTTGATCCATCACGCCGTTCCCTTCAAAGTGAACGAGTCAGTGTTTGTCCTGCATGCGCTGGGGTGTCTCGGAGGAGAGAAGAGCGGCAAAACTGAATGACCTTGAAAAAGTACCTCTGGCCCGTCGTGGGCGGGGCGACGATAGCGGTTTGCGCCTGGCTTCTCTACAAGGAATTGCGCGGCCTTTCGCTGGACGACGTGTGGGACAGCCTGTCCGCGATCTCGCCGTTCCACTGGCTCCTTGCCGCCCTTTCGACGCTCGTCGCCTACGCGGCGCTGGCGGGTTATGACCGGATCGCGCTCATGCATCTCGGCCGGTCGGTGAACCTCTGGTTCATCACCGTCACCTCGTTCACGACCTATGCCTTGTCCCATAACGTCGGAGCCTCGGTACTCTCGGGCGGCGTCGTGCGCTACCGCGCCTATTCCTCCAAAGGCCTCAGCGGCCGGGAAATTGGTGCGCTCATCGCCATCTGCTCCTTCACCTTCGCGCTCGGAACCCTGCTTCTGGCGGCAATCGTGCTGATCCTCAAGCCGCACATCACCGAGCGTTTTGGCGAAGGCTTTCCGATCAGCGCCTCGTCCGCCACGGGCTATACGATCCTTGCATTCATTGCCCTCTATGTCGCCGCCAGCTTCCTGCGCCTTCGACCTGTCACCCTCGGCTCCACGCGACTGAGCTACCCGTCGCCGAAGGTGGTGCTCTCGCAACTGATCATCGGGCCGCTGGAACTGGTCGGAGCTGCCGGCATCATCTATTTCGCGCTGCCGGACGCCGGCAATCCCGGCTTCGTCGTCGTGCTCGGCATCTTTCTCGCCTCCTTCTCGGCGGCGCTGATCTCGCACGCACCCGGCGGGCTCGGTGTCCTGGAACTCGTCTTTGTCATGGGGCTGCCGGACATGGACCAGGCGGACGTGATCGCGGCGCTCCTGGTCTTCCGCCTTTTCTACCTCATGATCCCGTTCGCGATCGCGCTGGGGGTCATCTTCGTCTTCGAGCGGACCCAGTTCCGTGTCGGCCGGGATGCTGACGGACCCTAGCGCTCCTCTAAATCACCTTCTCCACGTAGCCAGAAGGCGCGCTGAGAGGCGAAGCGGTCCTGCGCCAGCACCTGTTTCAGCGCCGGCAGCAGGGCGTGCATCTCGTCCTTCAGGGTGAAGGGCGGGTTGACGACGATCAGGCCGGAGCCGGTCAGGCCCGTCGTCTCGCGGTCGCTGCGCACCGAAAGCTCCAGGCACAGCGTCTTCGGAATCTCCAGGTCCTGCAGGGCCTGATGAAAGTCCTTGATCGGCGCGCCCTTCTTCAACGGGTACCACAGGCAATAGGTGCCGCCCGGGAAACGGCGATAGGCCGTCGCCAGCCCCTTTACAAGACGCTCGTATTCGTCCGGCTCCTCGAAAGGCGGATCGACGAGGATGATGCCGCGCTTCTCCTTCGGCGGCAGGTGCGCCCCCAGCGCCAGCCAGCCGTCCAGTTCCGTGACCCGCACCTGATAATCTCCCTCGAACAGGCGCGTCAGACGGCGCACGTCGTCCGGATGCAGTTCCATCGCCGACAGCCGGTCCTGCGGACGAAACAACATGCGGACAAGCTTCGGCGAGCCGGGATAGAGCCTGATGCCGCCATCCGGATTGAGGTCGCGCACCGCCGAGAGATACGGTGACAGAAGCTCTGCCGCCTGCGCCGGAAGCTCGGCCTCCATCAGCCGGCCGATCCCGTCCTGCCATTCGCCCGTCTTCTGTGCCTCCTCGGCGGAGAGGTCGTAGAGCCCGATGCCTGCATGGGTGTCGAGGATGCGAAAGGCCTTGTCCTTCCTCTGCATGTAGAGGACGAGGCGTGCCAGCACCGCATGCTTCAGCACGTCGGCGAAATTGCCCGCGTGATAGATGTGCCGATAGTTCATGGCTGCTGCTGCCCCGGATGAATTAAATTGATGTCCCGCAAATCGCGCTTTTGGCGGCTTCCTCCTTCGCATATAGAAAAGCGATGAACCTTGCGACCCCGATCACGGCGAAAGCCACCCCGAATGTCACCCGCGTCGGCCACACGGTCTGCCCGCACGACTGTCCGTCCGCCTGTGCGCTTGACGTCGACCTGACGGAGGAGGGCAGGATCGGACGGGTGCGCGGCTCCGCCGAAAACACCTATACCGCCGGCGTGATCTGCGCCAAGGTGGCGCGCTATGGCGAGCGCATCTATCATCCGAAGCGCCTGCTGACGCCGAAGCGCCGGCTGGGCGACAAGGGCGAGGGCGCCTGGCAGGAGATTTCCTGGGAAGCGGCGCTCGACGAGATCGCCGAAGCCTTCCTGAAATCCGAGGCGCATCACGGCTCGGAAGCCATATGGCCCTATTTCTACGCCGGCACCATGGGCCAGGTGCAGCGCGACTCCATCGAGCGCCTGCGCCATGCGAAGAAGTATTCGGGCTTCTTCGGCTCCATCTGCACCAATATGGCCTGGACCGGTTATGTGATGGGCACCGGCGCCTTGCGCGGCCCCGATCCGCGCGAGATGGCGAAGTCGGACTGCGTCGTCATCTGGGGCACTAACGCCGTCTCCACCCAGGTCAACGTGATGACCCACGCGGTGAGGGCGCGAAAGGAGCGCGGCGCCCCGATCGTCGTCATCGACATCTACGACAACCCGACGATGAAGCAGGCCGATATGGGCCTGATCCTCAAGCCCGGCACCGACGCCGCACTCGCCTGCGCCGTCATGCACATAGCCTTCCGTGACGGCTATGCCGACCGGGAGTACATGGCGAAATACGCCGATGATCCGGCCGGCCTCGAAGCGCATCTCAGGACGAAGACGCCGGAATGGGCCTCCGCCATCACGGGTTTGACGGTGGAAGAAATCGAGGCCTTCGCCCGCCTGGTCGGCACGACGAAGAAGACCTTCTTCCGCCTCGGCTACGGCTTCGGCCGCCAGCGCAACGGCACGGTCTCCATGCACGCCGCGCTGTCGGTCGCCACCGTCCTCGGCTCCTGGCAATACGAGGGCGGCGGCGCCTTCCACAACAACGGCGACATCTTCCGCCTGAACAAGTCGGAACTGATGGGCACGGCTTACGCCGATCCGGATATCCGCATGCTCGACCAGTCCCAGATCGGCCGGGTGCTGACGGGCGACGCAGAGGCGCTTCGTCACCGCGGGCCGGTGACGGCGCTGCTGATCCAGAACACCAATCCGGTGAACGTCGCCCCTGAGCAGCGCCTGGTGAAGCAGGGATTTGCCCGCGACGATCTCTTCGTCGCCGTCCACGAGCAGTTCCTCACGGAAACAGCCGAGATGGCCGATATTGTGCTGCCGGCGACGATGTTCCTGGAGCATGACGACATCTATCGCGCCGGCGGCCAAAACCACATCCTTCTGGGGCCGAAGCTGGTCGAGCCGCCGGAGACGGTGCGCACCAACCTCTTCGTCATAGAGGAACTGGCCAAGCGCCTCGGAATCGAGCATTTTCCCGGCTTCGGACTGTCCGAGCGCGAGCACATCGATCGCATGCTCGCGGCAAGCGGGTGGCCGGGCTATGATACGCTCGCACTGCAGCGCTGGCTCGATGCGCAGCCGGACTTCGACACCGCCCATTACCTGGGCGGCTTCGGCTATCCGGACGGGAAATTCCGCTTCAGCCCCGACTGGGCGAACGGACCGTCGCCCAACCGCCCTCCGCCGAGCCTCGGAGCCATGGGCCCAGTGGCGGCGCTGCCGCAGTTCCCTGACTACGTTCCGGTGATCGAGGAAGCCGATGCCGAGCATCCGTTCCGCTTGGCGACGTCTCCTGCCCGCAACTTCCTCAACTCGACCTTCGCCGAGACGCCGACCTCGACCCGCAAGGAAGGTCGGCCGGAGGTGATGATCGAGCCATCCGATGCGCTCCGCCTCGGCATCCTCGATGGCGACATCGTCCGCCTCGGCAACACGCGCGGCGAAATCCGCCTCCATGCCCGGATCGTGCCTGGTGCCAAACCGGGCGTGTTGATTGCCGAGGGACTCTGGCCCAACAAGGCGCATATGGACGGGGAGGGGATCAACGTCCTGACCGGCGCCGATGCCGTTGCTCCCTATGGCGGCGCCGCCTTCCACGACAACCGCGTCTGGCTGCGCAAGGACCCTGCATGAGCAAACTGGAGAATGCGAAGATCGAGATCGTCGAGGACAAGACGCTCTCCGACGACTGGTATCACCTGCGCAAGGTCACCTACGACTACACCAGTTCCAAAGGCGAGGTCCATCGCCTATCGCGGGAAGTCTATGACCGCGGCAATGGCGCCACCATCCTGCTGTTCGATCCTAGGCGCCAGATCGTGGTCCTCGTCAAACAGTTCCGCATGCCGGCCCATGTGAACGGCCATTCCGGCTGGGTGATCGAGACGCCCGCCGGCCTTCTCGACGGCGACCATCCGGAGGAGGCCATCCGCCGCGAGGCGGTGGAGGAGACCGGCTACGAGGTCGGTGAGGTCCGCTTCCTCTTCGAATGCTTCATGTCGCCCGGTGCCGTCACGGAGCGCATCCACTTCTTCTATGCACCGATTGATCTCAGCCACCAGGTGCATGACGGTGGTGGCCTGGACGAGGAGCACGAGGACATCGAGGTTCTGGAAATCCCGCTCGACCAGGCTCTGACGATGATCGGCGACGAGATCTGCGACGGCAAGACGATCATGCTCCTGCACTGGGCGGCGCTGAACAGGGACAAGCTGTAGCGCAGCGGAACGGGTCGATCGGGCTATTACAGCAATGCCACGCTCTCGCGTGCCGCGGCCTCCGCCAACCGGCGGTCGAGCGTTGCAAGCGGTAGCTGCCGGTTCAGTGCCAGCGCAAGATAGGCCGCATCATAGGCCGTCAGCGCGTGACGCTCGGCGAGGGTGAGGATCGATTGATCATCAGCCGGAGCAGTCGTTCGCAAGCTCAAACCACGAAGGATGCGCATCGCTTCGATGACTCTTTCAAAGGCAATACGCTTGCGGCGATGGGCCAACATCAAGACATTGCGGACCTCATGCCAGAGAAGGTCCGGAGCAGCCCCGTCTGTGTTCGTTAGGAGTTCGAGAGCGCGCCTTGCGATCGGCGAGTCTTCATCTGGAAGGACCCAGGAACATACAACTGAGGCATCGACGATGAAGCCATCCATCACATTCTGCCGATGGCCTTCCACGCCGCGACTTCCTCCAGGGTGACCCGCGGCATCGTTTTCCGGAACTCGAGGACTTCGTCTATTGCCTTCTGCCGCATTGCTCGGTCGGACAACCCCGACAATCTCGCCACCGGTGCATCACCGCGCGTAAGGAGTACTTCCTCGCCGGCCTCCACCTTGGCCAGGAGCTCGGAGAGATTTGCGTGTTCGATCTTCACGGTGATGGTCATGGATCTCGCTCCAGCAAGGCTCTGAAGATAAGCTCAGGACACCGCAGCGTCAAACGAACCGCTAGAGCCCGCCGGATATCAGCCTCTGTTCCGCAAGCTCCGCCGCGGCCGATGGCGTTGTCACCGCGCGGCCGTCTTCCAACCGCACGCTCCCCTCGGCGACCAGCCTCAGCGCCAGCGGATAGAGTTGGTGCTCCACCGTCAGCACCCGTGCTGCGAGCGTTTCGGCCGTATCCGTGGCCAGCACCGGCACGGCCGCCTGCGCCACGATGGGGCCTTCGTCCATGCCCTCGGTCACGACATGCACGCTGCAGCCGGCGATTTTCATGCCCGCGTCGATCGCACGCTGGTGGGTGTGGAGGCCGGGAAATAGCGGCAGGAGCGATGGGTGGATGTTGAGGATGCGGCCCTCGTGCCGGCGGATGAAATCTGCCGAAAGGAGCCGCATGTAGCCCGCCAGGCAGATGAGGTCCGGCCGGATCTCGTCGAGCGCCGAAAGGATTGCCGCCTCGTGCGCCGCCTTGTCCGGAAACTCCTTGCGCTCGAAGACACGCGTCGGAATGCCGAGCGCCGCGGCCTTGGCCAGCCCGCCAGCCGATGCCTTGTCGGAGATGACGCAGGCAATCTCCGCGGGCCAGTCCGGAGCTTCGCATGCCCTGGCGAGCGTCAGCATGTTGGAGCCGCCGCCCGAAATGAAGACGACGACGCGTTTGCGGCCAACCTCGCTTGCAGGCGTCATAGGGCAAGCGTGCCTTGGTAGATAACGCCTGCGCCACCTTCTGCCCGCGCTACCACCCCGCCGAGCGGCACCACGGCTTCGCCTTCGGCAGAAAGGATGGCGGTCACCGCGTCGACATCCTCCGCAGCGACGACGGCAATCATGCCTATGCCGCAGTTGAAGGTGCGCAGCATCTCCTTTGCCTCGACGCCGCCGGTCTTGGCTAGCCACGAGAAGACGGGCGCGACAGGAATGGAATCGAGATCGATCTCTGCAGCAAGGTTCGTCGGCAGCACGCGCGGAATGTTTTCCGGGAAGCCGCCGCCGGTGATGTGCGCCAGCGCCTTGATCGCGCCCGTCTCGCGGATCGCCCTGAGGAGCGGCTTGACGTAGATCCGGGTCGGGGTCAGCAGGGCCTCGCCCAGCGTCTTGCCGTCTACGAAGGGTGCGGCGTCCTCCCAACCCAGTTTGGAGACGGAGACGATCTTGCGCACGAGCGAAAATCCGTTGGAATGAACTCCCGACGAGGTGAGGCCGAGGATCGCATCGCCTTCGGCCAGGTCGCCGACCGGCAGCAACTGGCCGCGCTCGGCGGCACCCACGGCAAAGCCTGCCAGGTCGTAGTCGCCGCCGGCATACATGCCGGGCATCTCGGCCGTCTCACCGCCGATCAGCGCGCAGCCGGCCTGCCGGCAGCCCTCGGCGATGCCCTGTACGATCGCCGCACCCTGATCGGGATCGAGCTTGCCAGTGGCGAAATAGTCAAGGAAGAACAGCGGCTCGGCACCCTGTACCACGAGATCGTTCACGCACATGGCGACGAGGTCGATGCCGACGGTGTCGTGCCGGTCCGCCTCGATCGCGATCTTCAGCTTGGTGCCGACGCCGTCGTTGGCCGCCACCAGCACCGGATCGGTGAAGCCCGCGGCGCGGAGATCGAACAGGCCACCGAAGCCGCCGATCTCGCCGTCGGCGCCAGGACGGCGTGTCGAGCGGACGGCCGGCTTGATCTTCTCGACCATCAGGTTTCCGGCATCGATGTCGACGCCGGCATCGCTATAGGTGAGGCCGTTCTTGCCCGTCTCGCTCATCGCCTGTCTCCGCTCGCTAAGCTTCGACGGCCATTGCACGGGACGCGGCCGGATGCAAGCTCCGGGCCTTCCTTTGCAGGGGAAACCGGCTGGCAACCGCAGGCATACTTGACCGTTGCGGCAGGCCCATCCTATCGGTGTCGGAGCGCGGCCATCACCGAGGAAGACAATGATGCCCTATCACATCAGCGGAGCGAGCCTGCGCCGTCACATCCTGTTCTGGGTGGCGGCGCTGATCGTCTTCATTGTCTTCCTCTGGGCCTTCCGCTCCATCCTGCTGCCCTTCGTCGCCGGCATGGCGCTCGCCTACTTCCTTGATCCGGTGGCCGACTGGCTGGAGCGGCGGGGCCTGAGCCGCATGATGGCGACGGTGGTGATCCTCGTCTGCTTCGTGCTTCTGTTTGCCCTGTCGCTGATGATCATCATTCCGGTCATCGTCAGCCAGTTGAACGATTTCGCCCAGGCCCTGCCGGGCTATGTCGGAAAGTTGCAGGAGCTTATCGCCACGCCTGACGCCTTCCTTCCGGACTGGCTGAGCACGCAGATCGAGACGGCCAAGCAGAATTTTTCGGACGTGATGTCCGAGGGGGCGGGTTTCATCGCCGGTCTGCTGCGGCAGATCTGGGCGTCGGGTAAAACGCTGCTGGACGTGGTTTCGCTGCTGGTGGTGACGCCGGTCGTCGCCTTCTACATCCTCCTCGACTGGGACAAGATGGTAAGGAAGGTGGACAGCTGGGTTCCCCGCACACAGACGGAGACCGTGCGGCAGCTCGCCCGCGAAATGGACGGCGCCATTGCGGGCTTCGTGCGGGGGCAGGGATCGATCTGCCTGATCCTCGGCATTTTCTATGCGGTCGGCCTGTCGCTGATCGGGCTCAACTTCGGGCTGCTGATCGGCTTCGTCGCCGGCATGATCAGCTTCATTCCCTATATCGGTTCCTTTGTCGGGCTCGCGTTGTCGCTCGGGGTCGCCGTCGTCCAGTTCTGGCCCGACTACACCTGGATCGTCGCGACGGCCGCCGTGTTCTTCGCCGGCCAGTTCATCGAGGGCAATATCCTGCAGCCGAAGCTGATGGGTTCGCGGATCGGTCTGCACCCGGTCTGGCTGATGTTCGCGCTCTTCGCGTTCGGGGCGATGTTCGGCTTCGTCGGTCTGCTGATCGCCGTTCCGGCCGCCGCCGTGGTCGGCGTGCTTGTGCGCTTCGCCCTGTCGCGATATCTTGACAGCGACCTCTATTACGGCCGCGCGGCCGCGCTCCCATGGCAGGAGCCGCCGAAGGCCCTGGACCATTCCCGGGACAGCGAATGAGTGATCTGACCGAGAAAGATCGGCGGCGCCACGAGCAGCTGCCGCTTGCCTTCACCTATGATCCGGCGAGCGGCCGTGAAGACCTTCTGGTGTCCGAGCGGCTGAGTGCCGCCGTCTCCATCGTCGATGCCTGGCCGCACTGGCCGTCGCCGGTGGTCGTTCTGGCGGGACCGGTCGGTTCGGGCAAGTCGCATCTCGCCGCAATCTGGCGGGAAAGGAGTGGTGCCGTCCCCATCCATCCGAAAGCCGCGTCCGGAGCGGCGGCGGTGGCGGCGGCCGGCCCCGTCCTGTTCGAGGATGCCGAACGGCGGGGCTTCGACGATACGGAGCTCTTCCATGTCATCAACAGTGTTCGCGAGAACGGTCACAGCCTGCTCATCACGTCGCGGCTCTGGCCCATGTCCTGGCCTGTCGCGCTGCCGGACCTGCGCTCCCGGCTGAAGGCCGCTACGGTGGTCGAGATCGGCGAGCCGGACGAGGAGTTGCTTGCCCAGGTGATCGTCAAGCTCTTCGCCGATCGCCAGCTTTACATTGATGACAAGCTTGTGGGCTATATCGTCAACCGGATGGAGCGCTCGCTCGCCGCCGCCCAGACCATCGTCGAGAGGCTCGACCGGCTCGCCTTGGGACGGGGCACGCGGATCACGCGGCAGCTTGCGGCGGAAGTCCTGAACGAGGTCGGAAATACCGTCGACGACGATTGACTGTCATAGTTCCGTCGCCAAACTGTAATATCGGCCGGAGGGTCATTGGGGGCGATGGAATGGATTTGACGACGGAGACACATCAGCAGCACGACGAAGCTGCGGGCAGCGACCATCTGCCGGCAAGCCCGGATCGCTTCATCAACCGCGAATTCTCCTGGTTGCAGTTCAACCGCCGCGTTCTCGAGGAAACGCTGAACACCGCCCATCCGCTGCTCGAGCGCGTGCGTTTCCTGTCGATCTCGGCAGCCAATCTCGACGAGTTCTTCATGGTCCGCGTCGCCGGCCTCGAAGGTCAGGTCCGCCAGGGCATCGTCATCCGCAGCCCTGACGGCAAGACGCCGGCCGAACAGCTCGACGCCATCCTGCAGGAGATCGACAACCTGCAGATGGAACAGCAGGCTTCACTGGCGGTCCTGCAGCAGTACCTTGCGCGGGAGGACATCCTGATCGTCCGCCCGGCGGCGCTTTCCGGCGACGACCGGACGTGGCTCGCCAATGCCTTCGACGATGACCTGTTCCCGGTACTGACGCCGCTGTCCATCGATCCGGCGCATCCTTTCCCCTTCATTCCCAATCTCGGCTTCTCCATTGCCCTGCAGTTGAAAAGCCTGCATGGCCGCGAGCCGATGACGGGGCTTCTGCGCCTGCCGCCGACGCTCGACCGGTTCATTCGCCTGCCCGATCAGGGGGGCGCCATCCGCTACATCACCCTCGAGGATGTGGTCGGTATGTTCACCAATCGGCTGTTCCCCGGATACGAGGTGAAGGGGGCCGGCACCTTCCGCATCATCCGCGACAGCGATATCGAGGTGGAGGAGGAGGCCGAGGATCTCGTCCGCTTCTTCGAGACGGCGTTGAAGCAGCGCCGCCGCGGCAAGGTCATTCGCATCGAGACCGATTCCGAAATGCCGCCGGAATTGCGCCAGTTCGTCGTGCAGGAGCTTGGCGTGCCGGACAACCGCATCGCCGTTCTCCCCGGCCTGCTGGCGCTCAACACGCTGTCGGAGATCACCAGGGCTCCCCGGGACGATCTGCGTTTCGAGCCATTCAACCCGCGTTTTCCCGAACGTGTCCGCGAGCATGCGGGCGACTGCCTCGCGGCCATCCGCGAGAAGGACATGGTGGTCCACCATCCCTACGAGAGCTTCGACGTTGTCGTCCAGTTCCTTCTGCAGGCGGCGCGTGACCCGGACGTCCTAGCGATCAAACAGACACTCTACCGCACGTCAAACGACAGCCCCATCGTCCGCGCTCTGATCGACGCGGCCGAGGCCGGCAAGTCCGTGACTGCGCTCGTGGAGCTAAAGGCCCGGTTTGATGAGGAGGCCAATATCCGCTGGGCGCGCGATCTGGAGCGCGCCGGCGTGCAGGTTGTCTTTGGCTTCATCGAACTGAAGACCCATGCCAAGATGTCCATGGTCGTGCGCCGCGAGGATGGAAAGCTCAGAACCTATTGCCACATCGGCACCGGCAACTATCACCCGGTCACCGCGAAGATCTATACCGACCTGTCCTTCTTCACCTGCAATCCGAAGATCGCCCACGACATGGCGAATGTCTTCAACTTCATCACCGGCTATGGCGAGCCGGAGGACAGCATGAAGCTGGCGGTCTCGCCCTACACGCTGCGCCCACGCATCCTTCGCCACATCGAAGAGGAAATCGCCCATGCCAAGGGCGGATTGCCCGCGGCCATATGGATGAAGATGAATTCCCTCGTCGATCCGGAGATCATCGATGCGCTCTACCGTGCGAGCGCGGCCGGGGTGGAGGTCGATCTGGTGGTGCGCGGCATCTGCTGCCTGCGGCCGCAGGTTCCGGGACTGTCGGACAACATCCGGGTCAAGTCGATCGTCGGCCGGTTCCTCGAGCACAGCCGCATCTTCTGCTTCGGCAACGGTTACGGCCTGCCTTCCGACAAGGCCCTCGTCTATATCGGTTCCGCCGACATGATGCCGCGCAATCTCGACCGCCGCGTCGAGACGCTGGTGCCGCTTTTGAACCCGACAGTGCACGAGCAGGTGCTCTCGCAGATCATGCTCGGCAACTTGATTGACAACCAGCAGAGCTACGAGATATTGCCCGACGGCACGTCCAGGCGGATAGAAGTCCGTCCGGGCGAGGAACCTTTCAACGCGCAACAGTATTTCATGACCAATCCGAGCCTTTCCGGTCGTGGTGAAGCTCTGAATTCAAGTGCTCCGAAACTGATTGCCGGCCTCATGTCCGGGCGCAGGAAATAAGCCGAGAACAGGCAGTCGATGGTAATATCTGAAGCGCAGGGCCGGCTGCCGGGAATCGCACCCGTCTCCGTTGTCGACATTGGCTCCAACTCCGTTCGTGTCGTCATCTACGAAGGGCTGTCGCGCTCACCGGCCATGTTGTTCAACGAGAAGGTCCTGTGCGGATTGGGCAAGGGCCTTGCGACCACCGGTCGGATGGATCCGACGGCGGTGGAGAGGGCGCTGGCGGCGCTGCGCCGCTTTCGGGCGCTTTCGGAACAGGCCCGCGCCACGCACATCTATCCCCTTGCGACAGCCGCGGCGCGTGAAGCCGCGAACGGCTCCAAGTTCATCCGCGATGCGGAGGAAATCCTCGGCTGCAAGGTTCAGGTCCTGACCGGAGAGGAGGAGGCCCTGTATTCCGCCTACGGCGTGATCAGCGGCTTCCACGATCCCGACGGCATTGCCGGCGACCTCGGCGGCGGCTCGCTCGAGCTCATCGACATCCGCGGCGAGCAGCTTGGCCGCGGGATCACCCTTCCTCTGGGGGGCCTGCGTCTTTCCGAGACTTCCGAGCAGTCGCTGGACAAGGCCCGCCGGATCGCAGCCCAGCAGGTTGCCAGAGCGGAATTCCTGAAGAAGGGCGAAGGCCGGACTTTCTATGCGGTGGGCGGTACCTGGCGAAACATCGCCAAGCTGCACATGGAGGTCAACGATTATCCCCTGCACATGATGCAGGGCTACAAGGTCAGATACGAGGACATGATGTCGTTCCTCGATACGGTCGTGTCCGGGGACAGAAAGCATACGGCTTGGCAGGCCGTGTCCAAGAACCGCCGCGCCCTGCTGCCCTTCGGGGCCGTCGCGATGCAGGAGGTTCTGCAGGTGATGAAGCCTGCACGCATCCTCTTCTCCGCCCAGGGTGTGCGCGAAGGCTACCTCTATTCCCTGCTGTCGGAAGAGGAGAAGGCCTGCGACCCCCTGCTCGTCGCAGCGGATCAGCTCGCCATTCTGCGCGCCCGCTCGCCCGAGCATGCCCGCGAACTGGCCGCCTGGACCGGGCGCATGGTTTCCATGTTCGGCGTCGACGAGACCGAGGAGGAGAGCCGTTACCGCCAGGCGGCCTGCCTGCTCGCTGATATCAGCTGGCGCGCTCATCCCGATTACCGCGGGCCGCAGGCGCTCAATCTCATCGCCCACTCCTCGCTGGTCGGCATTACCCATCCGGGCAGGGCCTATCTGGCGCTCGCCAACTACTACCGTTTCCAGGGACTGCAAGACGACGGCGCGTCCGAGCCGCTGGCTGCCATCGCCGGTGCGCGGCTGCAGGATATGGCGAAGCTGCTCGGCGGCATGTTGCGGGTCGTCTACCTCTTCTCCGCGTCCATGCCCGGCATCGTCAACAGCCTGTCCTTCCGTCCCGCCTCTTCGCCGGATCTCGATCTCGAATTCGTGGTGCCTCACCAGCACGCCGATTTCGCCGGCGAACGCCTGGATGGCCGCCTGCAGCAGCTTGCCAGGCTCACGGGCAAGAGACTGGCTTTCCGGTTCGAGTAAAGCCGATTTGTTCCCTCTCCCCGCGCGCGGGGAGAGGGCCAGGTGAGGAGCATCCGGCCCGTCACCTGCCTCTTACTTCGCCGTCAGGAATTCTCCGGCTTTCAGCAGCACGAACTCGTTGTCGTCCGCCTTGTCCAGGGCGCGGCCGGCCGAGAACAGCAGGTTGTTGTCGTTGCCGACGACGATATGGGCCTCGTCCACGACATCCACGTCCTCGATCGTGACGAAAGGCATGTCGTAGAAGTCTTCGCCTCCGCCCTGGCGGGCGACACCCTGCGGATCCTTGATCTGCATGAGATCGATATAGCCGATCTTGCGCACGGCCTTCCCGGCGTTCTCGTCGGTCATCTCGATCTTGTAGATCCGCTTGTGCTTGGCGGGCACCGCAAAGCAGGTCGCCTCCGGCGTCTTCGGATCGGCGCAGGCGCGGTCGGCGGTGCCGGCGCCGTTGTCGCGCTCGATCACCAGCGCCGTCATCCCGTCGATCATGTTGAAGTCGCCGATCGCCTCGCCGCCGGCCGACAGCGGATAGAGCCAGGAGCGGCCCGTCCAGCTCTTGGAAGCGGCGTCGAGTTCGATGATCCGGAGCGCCGTCTGCCCGTCGGCCTGTTCCACCGTGCCGTCTCCCATGTAGAGCGGGCCTTCTAAGAGGCCGTAAAGCCTTGCGCCGTCCTTCGACATGGCAAGCCCCTCATAGCCGCCGGAGCGCTTGAGGTTGAAGCTTGCCATTTTCGCGGTCGGATTGGCCGGCGTGACCAGCGTCGGATTGTCGGGCGAGAGCACCGGCTTGTCCTCGACCACGGTGGCCACGACGTCCGTCAGCTTGCCGTCGGTGGCAAATTTCAGGAGATAAGGCCCGAATTCCTCGCCAACCCAGAAGCCGTCCTCGACGGGCTGGATCGACTCCACGTCGAAATCCGCTCCGGTCAGGTAACGCTTGTCCGAACCTTCCATGACGATCGGGAAGGGCGCCTTGCGGTCCGGGTCGGTCAGGAACACGGTTTTCAGACGCTCGACAGCGCCGTTCTCCCAGTCGAAGCGGATATTGTGCAGCATCAGCATGGCGTCGCTGGAATTGCTCTTGGAGCCGAAGCCGTTGTCGGACAGGCTCCAGAAGGTGCCGTCCGGCATGGTCTTGATGCCGGAGAAGCCCTGCACCGGCTGGCCGTCGAAGGGAAGCGAAAGCCCGGTCGGGCGCACGCCGTCCTTACCCGGCACGGTGCCGAGACCTTCCGCCCGCTTGCGGTCTGCGGTGGAGAATTTGCCGGAGGTCTTAAGATGCTCCGGCACGTCTTCGGGTGCCGGAATGATCGTGTTGGCCGGCAGGATGGCGTGGGAGACGAGGGTGGCGGAAAATTCCTTTTCCTCGGCATTGGCGCCGCCGCCCAGAAGAGCGATGAGCGCGACGGAGGCGAGCAGGGTTCTGGTCATGGAAACACCTTTGGTGAGAGGTTGAACACCCTCTCCTAGGAGCCTCCCGTGACGGAGAGTTGATAGGCATTTGACAGATTGATGACGCGCGGCCGATCCGTCAGCCCGCGCGGCTCAGGGCGACCCAGCGCCCCGGCGTCATGCCGTAAGTCTTCTTGAGATGGCGGGTAAAATGCGCCTGGTCGGAAAAGCCCGCCGCTGCCGCCGCATCTGCGAGGCTCGCGCCCGCGCGCAGTTCCTGCCGCGCCCGGTCCAGCCGGCGCATGATGAGGTAGCGGTGCGGGCTGGTGCCCAGCATGCGGCGGAACTGCCGCGCCAGCTCGTACCGGCCAATTCCTGCGACGTCTTCCAGCGTGCCGGAGGAAACAAGGTCTTCCGCGTGGACGTCGAGATAGTCACGGCAGGCGAGAACCGCCCGTCGGGCTGCCGGGCCGATTGGGCTTGGCGCGCCGGATGCATTCCGCCGCAGCCCTGCCGCGATGCGCGACAGGGAATCGTCCAGCAGGAGATCCTGCGGCTCGTGGATGATATCCTCCAGCAGGTCTGCCAGCGCCCGACGCAGACGAGGATCGTTGATCACCGGCTCGCTGACGAAGGGCAGGGTCCCGGGAGCATCCCCCTCCGCATCGGCAACGAGCGCCGGCGGCAGGTAGAGCATCCGGTAGACGAGGCCGTCGTCCGTCCCGGCGGCGCCGTCATGCACTTCGTCCGGATGCAGTACGATCACCTTGCCGGGAAGGCTGAACCGGGATGAACCGCGGTAGCGGAATGTCTGGACGCCGGAGATAGTGATGCCGAGCATAGGTGTCGTGCCGGTGCGGTGAGAAACCGTTGCCATGGAAACGTGCCTCGATGCGTTCGATCCCGCGTGAGGGTTCAGCGACGCGGATCAGGTCACCGCCGCCCTTGCCGCACGAACGTGCAAGACCGGCCCCGGCCGCAGCCGTTAGCTGCTCGTCTCTCTCTATCCCCCGAACGGAGTTTTCCCGCATGTTCGACACCAAGATCGCCATCGTCCTCCGCAATGACCTCGCCGCTTGGCAGGAACTGAACGTGACCGCCTTCCTGACGAGCGGCATCGTCGCGCAGTATCCGGAGATCATCGGCGAACCTTACCGGGACGCAGCCGGCCATGTCTACAATCGCCTGAGCATCCAGCCCATGGTCGTGCTGACGGCGGATCGGGAGAACATGCGCTCTATTCACCGGCGCTCGCTGGAGCGCGCCATCACCACGTCCCTCTACGTCGAGGAGATGTTCGCGACCGGTCACGATGGGGCAAACCGCGAGGTGTTCGGGCATTTCTCGCCCGATGATGCAAAGGTCGTCGGGATCGCCATGCGCGCAGAGAAGAAGATCGTCGACAAGATCACCAGGGGCGCCAGGCTTCACCCCTGAGACGCTCTTACGCCTCCAGTGCGAGCGTGGCGAAACTCGCCAGCCAGTGTTCGCCCATGTAGTCGCCCGCGACATGGGGGAGGGCGGCGGCCAGATGAGCCTCGGCCGCTGACGCCATGACCGGGCGCCGCGGATCGTCGTCCGGCAGCGATTTGCTCAGCGCTCGCCAGCACCAGGCGCGGCTGAGGTTGAGGCCGTCGAGATGGGCGATCTTGCCGTCCGACCGGTCGGACACCCTCACAGGCTCGAACAGTGTCGCCGGTTGCCCGGCGGCGATGTCGGGGAGAAAACGGCTGAACCAGCCGGCAAACTCGTCCGGCGCCATCAGCCTGCGCATACATTCCGCTTCGATGAGGGCGGGGGACAGGAAGTCGTCGCCGGAAGGCTCTCCCCAGGCCGGGCAAGCCTCGTCCGCGCCGTACCAGCGCAGCCCCGTCTCCCGCAACAGCCCGAGAAAGGCCTTGTCGCGGGTGGCCTCGGCATAGTCGGCTGCGAGCCGCAGCGCGAAGGCGGTGTTGAAGTGCGTCCCCGCCCGCACCGGATAGGTGGCGACCGGCAGGAAGTCCTCGAACCGCGCCAGGAAGATGTCCGTCAGCGGCTGGAGCGTCTGAGACCATTGTTGATTGTCCAGCGCCGGCAGTTCCGCGGAAAGCTTCAGCAGCCAGCCCCAGCCATAGGGCCGCTCGAAGCCGCGCGCCTGCGGGGCCGCCAGATAGGCGCATTCCCCCTCCACCTTCTCCGGCGTCAGTTGTGCGTCGAACAGCGCCCGGATGGCAGGCGCCGCCTCGATCTGCGGGAAGCGCCGCAGGAGATGCGCAAGCATCCAGTAGCCATGGACGCAGGAATGCCAGTCGAAGCTGCCGTAGAAGATTGGATGAAGGTCCCGCGGTGTCCGCGCATCCTCCGGCCCGGCCAGAACATGCCCCGGCTTGTTCGGATATTCCCGCCGCACATGCCCGAGCGCGATTGCGGCAAAGCGCTGGGCATGCTCGGCGGTGAGGGCGGGGGGCATGGGAGGCTCTCGTTGAAAACGGGGAGGCGAACCAATATGGTAGGTTGAGAACCTATCATATCGGAGGTGCGGTAATGAACGCCATCACGATAAGAAACCTGTCCGATGAAGAGAGCCGATTGCTGCAGACGCTGGCCTTGGAGCATGGAACTTCGGTTGAGGCTGAGGCTCAGCGCATCCTGCGGGAGGCTTTGGTAAATGGACAAAAGGCTTTGAAGGAGCCCTTGGCACAGCAACCTCCCCTTAAACTGGGAACCGCCCTGTGGGAACTGGGGCAGGAGTTCGGCGGACTGGACGATCTCGATTTCTCTCGCGATCAGACCCCCGCGCGGGGCGTCTCTTTCGAATGATACTGCTCGACACGAACGTTCTCTCGGAACCCATGAAATCTGCTTCGGATCCGAAAGTGAAAGCATGGCTGGATGCTCAGGACGCCAAAGTGCTCTACGCCGCTTCCACGAGTATCGCCGAGATATTTTTGGGTATAGAAATCATGCCGGAGGGGCAGCGGAAAACTCTCCTTAGACAGAGGATCCGCGACTTGCTGGATCTTCTGCTGGGTTCTCGCATTCTGCCGTTCGATGAAGCGGCCGCGAAAGCGTATGCGGTGATCGTCGCATCGGCACGCGCCAGCGGCCGGTCTATCCTTCTGGCCGCCGGCCAAATTGCCGCCATTGCCCGCATCCACGGCTTCACCGTCGCTACGCGCGACACCTCGCCGTTCGAGGCGGCCGGTGTCGCTGTGATCAATCCGTGGAGGCTTTGATCCGGCCTAAAGCTCTACCGCCTCGACCTTCTTGTCCACGAAGCGCAGCGCGACTCCGCCCGAGATCAGCCGCAACGCGGTTTCCCCGAACAGTTCGCGGCGCCAGCCGTGGAGCGCCGCCACGTCGGCGCCTTCGCCTTCCGCCGCTATCTTCTCCAGATCCTCGGTATTGGCGATGATCTTGGCGGCGACGCCCTCCCTGTCGGAAGTGAGCTTCAGCAGCACCTTGAGAAGTTCCACGGCAGCACCTGTGCCTTCCGGAGAACGCAGTGGCTTCGGTGCATGCGGCATTTCGGATTTCGGCAGCGCGAGCGCCGCGTTGACGGCCTCGATGATGGCCGCACCGGAAGCCGAGCGCTCCCAGCCCTTCGGGATCGTCCTCAGCCGCGACAGTGCTTCCGCATCCTTCGGCTGTTGCTGCGCGATCTCGTAGATCGCATCGTCCTTGAGCACCCGCGACCGCGGCACGTCGCGGCTGCGCGCCTCGCGCTCGCGCCAGGCGGCGACGTATTTGAGTATGGCGAGCTCTGTCGGCTTGCGCAGCCGCGCCTTCAGCCTCAGCCACGCGTCGTCAGGATGGATGTCGTAGGTATTGGCCGATTCCAGGATCGCCATCTCCTCCGTCAGCCAGCCGGCACGGCCCTCGCGCTCCAGTTGCTCCTTGAGCGCCGCATAGACGTCGCGCAGATGGGTCACGTCGGCAAGCGCGTATTCCAGCTGTTTCTCCGAGAGAGGCCGGCGGCTCCAGTCGGTGAAGCGGGAGGACTTGTCGATATGGGCGCCGGTGGTCCGCTGCACGAGCTGGTCGTAGGAGACGCTGTCGCCGAAGCCGCAGACCATGGCCGCCACCTGCGTGTCGAAGATCGGATGCGGCACGAGATTGCCGAGGTGATGGATGATCTCGATGTCCTGCCGCGCAGCGTGGAAGACCTTCACCACGCCGGGATTGGCCATCAGCTCGAAGAACGGCTTGAGGTCGAGCCCCTTCGCCAGCGGATCGACCAGCACTTCCAGCGTCGGGCTCGCCATCTGGATCAGGCAGAGCTGCGGCCAGAAGGTCGTCTCGCGCAGGAATTCGGTATCGATGGTGATGAAGTCCGATTGGGCGAGCCTGGTGCAGGCGTCTTCAAGGGCGGCAGTCGTTTCGATCATCAGGTCCGGTCACAGCAATGGAGAGATTGGTAAAGTATCAGCCTTCCTTCTCCTTCCGGCCCCATATGTCAATATAACGGTTCAATCAGCGGCGATCTTCCTTGTCCGGGGGCGCCGCGAGCTTGTTGAAATAGGCCGAGGTCCGCAGGAGCGCCCGAAAGCGTCTCGGACGCTTCTCCGGCGGCACCGAAGGACGGACACCCATCCGCCGCAGCGTGAAGACGGCGAAGGCCGAGAAGATCACCGAGGTGTAGACGAAGAAGACGTCCGGCCCGTAGTATTCGAGCAGCAGCGAGGCAAGCAGCGGCCCCACGGTGGCGCCGACCGACCAGTAGAACAGCAGCCCCGCCGATACCAGCGCATGCTCGCCCTCCCTGGCATAGTCGTTTCCGTGCGCCGAACAGAGCGAGTAGAGGGGCATGGAGAAGGCGCCGAACAGGAAGACGCCGATGATGTTGGCGGTCTCGCTCGTGCCCGCGCCGAAGGAGAGATAGGCGCCGGTCAGGATGGATCCGATCGTCGTCCACAGGATGACCGTCCTCCGGTCCAGCCGGTCCGAGTAGACGCCGAGCGGATATTGCAGCACGACGCCGCCGATGATGCCGGCGCTCATGAAGGTGGCGATGGAGGTAATGCTCATGCCGATCGTCTCGCCGTAGATCGGCCCGATGTTGCGGAAGGCAGCCATGGCGAGGCCGACACAGACGACGCCGACCACCGCGAGTGGCGAGATGCGCCACACCGCCTTCAGGTCGAAGCGGATCGCCTCCGGCGGCGTCGGGCTCGAGCGGTCCGCGACCGAGATCGGCACCAGCGACAGCGTCATGGCAATGGCGATGATGCTGAAGATCACCGTCCCCTCGATGCCCGCTAGCGGGATCATGTATTGCGCGGCCGTGACCGAGCCGAGGTCGACGAGCCGGTAGACGGACAGCGTGCGCGCGCGGTTGGCGTTCGTCACCTTGGCATTGATCCAGCTTTCCACTGTCGCGAACAGGCTGGCCACGGCGATCCCGATGACGAAGCGCATCAGGAACCAGAAGGTTGGATCGATGATGAGCGACATCGCCAGCGAACAGGAGGCGCCGATCGCCGCCATGGCGGAAAAGGTGCGGATATGGCCGATCTGGCGGAGCAGGCGCGTGACGTAGATGCAGCCGATGGCGAACCCGACGCTGTAGCCGGCGCCGATCATGCCGATGAGGGAAGGGGAAAAGCCCTCGTGCGAGCCGCGAAGGGCGATATAGGTGCCTTGAAGCCCATTGCCGCCGATCAGGATGCCGGCGGTGACGAGCAGGGGAATCAGCGGACGTATCTGGCTCATGAAAGGCTTTCGCGGCAGCCGTGCGACTCGTTGCCGTCGCGCGGTTCGGGAAGTTCTAGCCAAGCTTGCGCCGCAAAGACAGGCGAAAAGCCCGCGAAGGGCGCGAAGCCTTGACAAAGCAGGCCGACCATGCGCTTTTCGCGCCGATTTTCCGTCTGCCGGTCCGATGGCTCCCATGCCGCTCCCGCAGCTTCGCACCAGTCCAGGATTCTTTGCAATGCACCGTTACCGCAGTCACACCTGTGCCGCCCTGAGGAAGTCCGACGTCGGCTCCACCGTCCGCATCTCCGGCTGGGTGCATCGCGTGCGCGACCATGGCGGCGTGCTGTTCATCGACCTGCGCGACCACTACGGCATGACGCAGGTGGTGGCGGATCCGGATTCCCCGGCCTTCAAGATCGCCGAGACGGTCCGCGGCGAATGGGTGATCCGCGTCGACGGCCTCGTCAAGGCCCGCACGGAGGAAACCGTCAACGCCAACATGGCGACCGGCGAGATCGAACTCTATGCCAAGGAGATCGAAGTTCTCTCCGCCGCAAAGGAGCTGCCGCTGCCGGTCTTCGGCGAGCCGGACTATCCGGAAGACGTGCGCCTGAAGTACCGCTTCCTCGACCTGCGCCGCGAGACGCTGCACAGGAACATCGTCAAGCGCACCCAGGTCATTGCCGCCATGCGTCGCGAGATGGCCAATGTCGGCTTTACCGAATATTCGACTCCGATCCTCACTGCCTCCTCGCCGGAAGGTGCCCGCGACTTTCTGGTCCCGAGCCGTATTCACGAGGGTAAGTTCTTCGCCCTGCCGCAGGCGCCGCAGCAGTACAAGCAGTTGCTGATGGTCGCCGGCTTCGACCGCTATTTCCAGATCGCGCCCTGCTTCCGCGACGAGGATCCGCGCGCCGACCGCCTGCCGGGCGAATTCTACCAGCTCGACCTGGAGATGAGCTTCGTTACCCAGGAAGACGTCTGGACGACGATGGAGCCGGTCATCCGCGGCATCTTCGAGGAGTTCGCCGACGGCAAGCCGGTGACGAAGGAGTTCCCGCGCATTCCCTATGACGAGGCGATCCGCAAATACGGCTCCGACAAGCCGGACCTGCGTAACCCGATCGTTATGGAAGCCGTCACGGAGCATTTCGCCGGCTCTGGCTTCAAGGTCTTCGCCAACATGATCGCGTCCAATCCCAAGGTTGAGGTCTGGGCGATCCCGGCGAAGACCGGTGGTTCGCGCGCCTTCTGCGACCGCATGAACGCCTGGGCGCAGCAACAGGGCCAGCCCGGCCTCGGCTACATCTTCTGGAAGGAAGAGGATGGCAATATCGCCGGATCCGGTCCGCTTGCGAAGAATATCGGCGAGGAACGCACCGACGCGTTGCGCACCCAGCTCGGCCTGGAAGCCGGCGATGCCTGCTTCTTCGTCGCCGGCGAGCCGGAAAAGTTCTACAAGTTCGCGGGTGAAGCGCGCAACCGCGCCGCCGAAGAACTGAACCTCACCGACAAGGACCGGTTCGAACTCTGCTGGATCGTCGATTTCCCGTTCTTCGAATGGAACGAGGACGAGAAGAAGGTTGATTTCGCCCATAACCCGTTCTCTATGCCGCAGGGCGGGATGGATGCCCTGGAAAACCAGGATCCGCTGACGATCAAGGCCTTCCAGTACGACATGGTCTGCAACGGTTTCGAGATCGCCTCCGGCTCCATCCGTAACCAGTCTCCGGAACTGATGGTCAAGGCCTTCGAGAAGGTGGGCTTGAGCCAGGCCGACGTCGAGGAGCGCTTCGGCGGTCTCTACCGCGCCTTCCAGTACGGTGCACCGCCGCATGGCGGCATGGCTGCCGGTGTCGACCGGATCGTCATGCTGCTGACGGGTGCGAAGAACCTGCGCGAGATCACGCTCTTCCCGATGAACCAGCAGGCGCAGGATCTCCTGATGAACGCCCCGTCGCCCGCAACGGCGACGCAGTTGCGGGAGCTGGCTCTTCGGGTGATTCCGTCCAAGAAGGATTGAAGCCCGGCTCATCCGCAAGTGCGCGAACGGCGGCCTCGGGCCGCCGTTTTCCGTTTCATCCGTTCACCTTTGGCGATGAAGGAAGAGGCCGGAAAACGGAACCAACCTCGCTCTCCCGTATTGTCTGCCCAGCAGAAGCACAGGAGAAAGAACATGCGCATTCAGCTCGTCGCCGCAACCGCGGCCCTGGTCATGGTTTCCGGCGCCGCCCTGGCCCAGAGCACCGTTATCGTTCAGGAGCAGGCTCCGGCCGTTACCGGCTCGACCGTGGTCGTGCCGGGCGAGGTCCGCACCTACGTGATGGAGCAGAGCGTTCCGTCGGTCGCCTATGAGGGCGAAGTCGTGGTCGGCGCTCCGCTGCCCGAGACCGTCGAGGTTCATACCGTCGATGGCTACAATGACTATGCCTATACGGTCGTCAACGAGCGCCGCGTGCTCGTCAACCCGCAGACGCGCACCGTCATTCAGGTGCTCGATTGAGTTTACGAAGGCCCGGCTCTGACGATCCGGGCCTTCGCTCTTGATGACGATCATCAAGTTGCACTGCAGCAACCAAGCCGCTATAGACCGCTCATCACAAGGACTCGGGTGAAACTCCCGGGTGGCTCTTCCGGCCGCCGATCCGCCGGATAACGCAAAGCATCATCCTTAGTCCAAGCCGAAACTCCTGCTTCCGGCCGATGCTCAGTTTGCGAAAATTTCAGATGAACGGTCTTGCTCACTACAAACGTGAATGGTTCTCCAATATCCGCGGTGACGTCCTTTCGGGTATCGTCGTGGCGCTCGCCCTTATCCCCGAGGCGATCGGCTTTTCGGTCATCGCCGGCGTCGATCCTAAGGTCGGCCTCTTCGCCTCCTTCGCCATCGCCTGCGTCTCCGCCTTTACCGGCGGACGCCCGGGCATGATCTCCGCCGCCACTGCCGCTACCGCCGTCCTGATGGTGACGCTCGTGCGCGATCACGGCCTGCAATATCTCTTTGCTGCGACCCTGCTTATGGGCCTCCTGCAGATCCTCGCCGGCGCCGCCAGGCTCGGCCGCGTTATGCGTTTCGTCTCGAAATCCGTGATGACGGGCTTCGTCAACGCGCTGGCGATCCTCATCTTCATGGCGCAGTTGCCGGAACTCATCGGCGTGCCGGTCGAGACCTATGTGATGATCGCGGCCGGCCTCGGCATCATCTACATCTTTCCGCTGGTCACGAAGGCCATCCCGTCGCCGCTGGTGGCGATCGCGGCGCTGACGCTGGTCGCCTACTATGCCGGTATGGACATCCGCACGGTCGGAGACCTTGGCGAACTGCCCGACAGCCTGCCGATTTTCGCGCTGCCTCAGGTGCCGCTTACCTTCGAAACCCTGCAGATCATCTTTCCCTATTCGCTGGCTCTCGCCGCCGTCGGCCTGCTGGAATCGCTGCTGACCGCAAAGATCGTCGACGACATGACGGACACCAACAGCAACAAGAGCCAGGAATGCGTGGGGCAGGGGGTGAGCAACATCGCGTCCGGCCTCATCGGAGGCATGGGCGGCTGCGCCATGATCGGTCAGTCGGTCATCAACGTCTCCTCGGGCGGCCGCGGGCGTCTCTCAACCTTCGTCGCGGGCGCCTTCCTGCTCGTCCTGATCCTCGTTCTGGACGACATCGTCAGGATTATCCCGATGGCGGCCCTCGTGGCTGTGATGATCATGGTGTCGATCGGCACCTTCTCCTGGCGCTCCATCATCGACCTGCGCCGCAATCCGCTGCCGTCCTCGATCGTCATGCTGGCTACCGTCGTCACCGTGGTGGCGACCCATGACCTGGCGAAGGGCGTGCTTGTCGGCGTACTTCTCTCCGGCGTCTTCTTCGCCGGCAAGGTCTCGCGCCTCTTCCACGTCCGCTCGGAGCTCAGCGCGGACGGCACCGAGCGCACCTATCACGTCGATGGTGAAATCTTCTTCGCCTCGACCGAAAGCTTCATCAAGGCGTTCGACTTCAGCGAGCCCTTGAGGCGGGTGACGATCGACGTCGGCGAGGCGCATCTGTGGGATATTTCCGCCGTCGGCGCCGTCGACGATGTGGTGCTGAAATTCCGTCGGCATGGCGTGGAGGTGGATCTGCGCGGCCTGAACGAGGCAAGCGCCAACATGGTCGACCGCTTCGGCGTGCACGACAAGGATCACGCACCCCGGACGGTGGCGGTAGGGCACTGAGCAGACGCAGGCGAACACGAGCTTGCTGTTCGATGCCGTTCGGCTGTGGAGTGTGGACTGGGAACCTGGGGCTTGGGAGATGAAGGTCCGGATCGGTTTGGCGCAACACAAGGACATCGCGCCCTGGATGATGCTGGCTGACGAAGTGACGCCACTGTTCGGGCCGATGCCGGATTTCGGCGCCGTTCTCTCCCGGAAGATCGCGCAGAAGCAGGCCTATTGCGCCTGGACAAGCCCCGCCCGCTCTCTGGCGGGCGGGATCTTCATCGGCGGGGAAGGTGGAACACACCGGATACGCTGGCTGGCCGTCTCGTCCGAGCACCGCCGATCCGGCATCGGCCGGATGCTTGTCGAAATGGCCATCGCCGCCATCCCGAGCGATTCCTTCATCTATGTCGACACGTTTGCGAAGGGAACGCCGGGCGCGGTCGCAGCTGACCGCCTTTATCGGAAGTGCGGCTTTGCGCCGACCGAAGTCTGGCGAGAAGGAAGCCTGGTCCGCCAGCGATACATGCGGCGGCCTCTGCACCCGGTCGAGCTTGCATGACCTCCATCGGGGGAGGCCGCTGCCGCAGGTCCCTTGGCCTGCAGGCGGAACCTACTGCCGCCGGTTGGCCTCCACCGTCACGCCCAGCACGTCCGGCAGGGTATTCGGAGCCCCCATGGCCGCTCCCATGATCATCGGGAAGGGAACGGGGTTCTCCGGTTTCGCCGAAATGGTGAAATTACCCGGGTTGTCGAGATAGGTGTTGACCGCCTCGCTCACCATGTTCTGCAGCTTCGGCACGTTGTACTGGGCGAGCATCATCGGCGTCATCGCCTTCAGCATCTGCGCCATGTTCTCGCCAGATACGCCCTGTTCCTTGCCGGCATAATCGAGTGCCCGGTTGGTGATTCCTGCGTCCTGGAAGCTGATCTCGGCGCTGTTGAAGGTCAGCCGCTGCATCAGGCCGAGCATGGCAAGACCCGCCGCGTCCTGGCTCTCCTTGCTGGCATTGGTGTCCATGGCCTTCGTCGCTTCCTGCGCGGCGCGTACGAATTCCATGGTATAGCCGGAGAAGCTGAGGGCCATGGAAAGCGTACCGACATCGGCAAAGTCGAAGACGTACTCTTCCAGATCGACGACGCCTTCCTCCGCCTGCCAGCTTCCCGACATCGTCATGGAGCCGTTCAACGCGGTGAGTCCGAGAGACTGGAGCGCGTCGCGTGACTTGACGTCTTCCACGGTCGACAGATCGGCCCTGATGCCCTGGACATCGATGGCGAAACCCACCGCCGACTGGTCATCCGCAACGTCTGTCGTGGAGACCGACGAGGCGACGGAGAAAACTTCCTTGCCATCGACCGTCACGGTCATGGGCCCGGTCGAGGCTTCTTCGTAGAGAAGGACGGAGGCGAGACTGTCTCCGGTGGTGTCGGCCGGCACGGTCACATTGCTCATCGAGATATCGGAGATCGTCACCGTCGTGTTGTCTTCGGCGGCGTTGACGTTCGGGAACAGCACCTTCTCGATGACATAGCCGCCGGCGTCCTCTTCCACGCCTTCCAGCGTGATGTCGCCGAGGTTTACCGCGGGCTCGGTTTCTACCGGCTTGTATGTCGCTCCCCGCAGCGTGACGGTGGATCCGCGGACATCGATCGTCTGCGCGGCAAGCGGCGCGCCGGGTATTCCCATGGCGGCATTCAGTTTCGCCACCAGGTCGGCGCCGTCGAGCGAGAAGGCAGGTCCCGCCATCAGCATCAGCCCGGCGCCCGCCATCAGAAGCCGCATCCTGCCCGCGTGAGACATCATCAATCCTCCTGTGGGCCCTCTGCCCGACTGTCGTTCCCGCCTGTTATAGGGGGCGCCTACGAAACGTCCATGCTTTTATTATCCGCAGGCAAGTGGTGGAAAAGGCACGTCCCGCTCCATTCCGCTGGTCATCCACAGGCGCATTTCCCGTATTTCTTGCCGGGAATCGGCCTTTCCGCTAGTCAAGGCCCCATGGGACAAAATCTTACACCGCCGTCCGACGGCGAGGGCGGCGATCACATCCTTCCGATCGACCTGAAGGCTGCGCTCGAGGAGCGCTACCTTGCCTATGCGTTGTCGACCATCATGCACCGGGCGCTTCCGGATGTGCGTGACGGACTGAAGCCGGTTCATCGCCGCATCGTGCATGCCATGAGCGAGATGGGCGTGCGTCCGAACGCCGCCTTCAAGAAATGCGCACGTATCGTCGGCGACGTGATGGGTAAGTTCCACCCCCATGGCGACGCCTCGATCTATGACGCCATGGCGCGGCTGGCACAGGATTTCGCCATCCGTTACCCGCTGGTCGACGGCCAGGGCAACTTCGGCAATATCGACGGCGATAGTCCGGCTGCCATGCGCTACACCGAAGCGCGCATGACGGAAGCGGCCATGCTGCTGCTCGAAGGCATCGACCAGGACGCCGTCGATTTCCGGCCGACCTACAACGAGGAGGACGACGAGCCGGTCGTCCTGCCGGGCGCCTTTCCGAACCTGCTGGCGAACGGCGCGACCGGCATTGCCGTGGGTATGGCGACCTCCATCCCGCCGCACAACGTTCATGAACTGTGCGACGCCGCGCTGCATCTGATCAAGCACCCCGACGCCACCGTAGAAAAGCTCGTCGAATTCGTGCCCGGTCCGGACATGCCGACCGGCGGCATCATCATCGACAGCCGGGAATCGGTGATCGAATCCTACAAGACCGGCCGTGGCGGCTTCCGCGTCCGCGCCAAATGGGAGACGGAAGATCTGGGCCGGGGCGGTTACCAGATCGTCGTCACCGAAATTCCCTATCAGGTGCAGAAGTCGCGGCTGATCGAGAAGATCGCGGAGCTTCTGGTCGCCCGCAAGCTGCCGTTTCTCGAAGACGTGCGCGACGAGTCTGCGGAAGACGTCCGCATCGTGCTGGTGCCGAAGAGCCGCACCGTGGACGCGACCCTGCTGATGGAATCGCTCTTCCGGCTGACGGACCTCGAAAACCGCTTCCCGCTCAACATGAACGTCCTGTCCATGGGCAAGGTGCCCAAGGTCATGGCGCTCAACGAGATCCTGCTGGAATGGCTCGGCCACCGCAAGGAAGTCCTCATCCGCCGCTCGAAGTTCCGCCTTGCCGCTATCGACCGGCGTCTGGAAATCCTCGGCGGCCTGCTGATCGCCTATCTGAACCTTGACGAGGTCATCCGCATCATCCGCGAGGAGGATGAGCCGAAGCCGGTGATGGTCGCGAAATGGGATCTCACCGACCTCCAGGCGGAAGCCATCCTTAACATGCGGCTGCGCAACCTGCGCAAGCTGGAGGAATTCGAAATCCGCAAGGAATTCGATGAACTGACGCAGGAAAAGGCCGACATCGAGGCGCTGCTGGCGTCCGACCAGAAGCTGTGGCGCATGGTCGAGGTCGAGATCCAGGAGGTCAAGAAGAAGTTCGCCAAGGCAACCGAGCTCGGCCGCCGCCGCACTCAGTTCGCCGAAGCCCCCGAAGCCGATGTCGAGGCGATCCAGCAGGCGATGATCGAGAAGGAGCCGGTCACCGTCGTCATCTCGCAGAAGGGCTGGATCCGGGCCCTCAAGGGCCACATCGCCGACACCTCGTCGCTCACCTTCAAGGAAGGGGACGCCCTGAAGCTCGCCTTCCCGGCGCAGACGACCGACAAGCTGCTGCTCGTCACCACCGGCGGCAAGATCTATACGCTCGGCGCCGACAAGCTGCCGGGCGGCCGCGGCCATGGCGAGCCGGTCCGCATCATGGTGGACATGGAGAACGACCAGGACATCCTGACCGCCTTCGTTCACGACCCGTCGCGCAAGCTGATCCTTGCCTCGACCGCCGGCAACGGCTTCGTGGTTGCCGAAGGCGAAATGGTCGCCAATACCCGCAAGGGCAAGCAGATCATGAATGTTGGCATGCCGGACGAGGCAAAGCTGGTCGTGCCGGTCTCGGGTGATCACGTTGCCGTCGTGGGCGAGAACCGCAAGCTGCTCGTCTTCCCGCTGGTGCAACTGCCGGAGATGACCCGCGGCAAGGGCGTGCGCCTGCAGCGCTACAAGGACGGCGGTATTTCAGACGTAAGGTGCTTCGCAATCGACCAGGGCCTCACCTGGGAGGATTCCGCGGGCCGCGTCTTCACCAAGACGAAGGACGAGCTTGTGGAATGGCTGGGTGACCGCGCCTCCGCCGGCCGACTGGTGCCGAAAGGTTTCCCGCGCAGCGGCAAGTTCGCCGGGTGATCACGGATAGGGGATGGTGTGATCGCGCAGGAAGCGCGTCGCACCCTCCTCATCGATTTCGCCGGCGGCAACGGCCAGGACGAAGGCAACAATTTCCGCCTGTGTTGCCTCGATCAGGTATCCGTTGATGAGCAGGAAGGTGAAGGCGGCAAGGTAGGCGGTCCGTTTGTTGCCGTCCGCAAAGGCGTGATTGCGTGCAAAACCGTAGAGATAAGCTGCGGCCAAGCGGAAGAGATCCTCTTCACCGTAGCTGTTCTTGTGGAGAGGGCGTGCCAATGCCGCCTCAAGCGCGTTTTCATCTCGGATGCCTGGCAGCCCGCCATGTTCCGCCAATTGCTCGCGATGGATGACCTCGATCGCTGGCCGCGATAGCCACTTCAGGGTAGTCACTTCGCCAGCTCTCGGAGGGCGATCTTATATTTTTGCATACCGATGCGGGCAGCCTTCAGTTGTTCGGTAAGGTCGGCTTGCTCCGGTATCAGTGAGATGCTGCCGCCTTCTTCTCTGATCTCGACGGAATCCCCCGCCTTCAGCCCCAAGCGATCGAGTACCTCTTTGGGAATGATGATGCCTTCGGAATTGCCGATCTTGCGAATTGTGACGTTCATGGCGCTGCTCCCTGTTGAAACGGAGTTATAACATTGTCGATCGGATACGACAATCAAGGCTCCGAGACGGCGAGTTTCTGCGGTCGCACCACCCGCATCTGCCACGCCGAATGCGCCACCAGCGCCAGCACCAGGATCGCGCCTCCTACCAGCGCCTGTGGCTGTGGCACCTCCGAAAACACCATCCACACCCAGACCGGCGCAAGAATGGTCTCCAGAAGATAGAACATCCCGACTTCCGGTCCGCTGAGGTAGCGCGGGCCGGTGGCGAGGCACCAGAAGGCGAGGGGGATCATGATGGCCCCGTCGAAGATCACCCAGGCCGGCGCAGCGACGGCGAAACCCTGCTGCGCGACGAAGGCGAGCCCCACCAGCGCCGGCAGGATCGTGGCGACGAGCGGCACGAAGCCCATGTCTCGCCCGCTCTTGCGGCTGATGGTAATGGCGCCGGCAAGCAATCCCGATGTGATGAGTGCCAGGACATCCCCGAACAGGCCCCCGCTCTCGAGTCCACCCGAGACGATCAGCGCAACGCCCGCCACCATGACGGCCATGGTGACGATCGTGGAGACCGACGGTACCTCCTTCAGCGCCAGCCAGCCGAACAGTGCAGCGAACATCGGCGTGAAGGCGACGATGAAGACGACGTTCCCGGTGGCAGTGTGGAAGACGGCGCCGAGAAAGGTCATGGTCGAGACGCCGTAGCAGAGGCCTGCCCACAGACCCGACCGACCGGGAACCAACACCGGTACGCGTCTCGAGAACAGGCGCAGCAGAAGCCACAGCGTTATGGCCATCGTGAACGTTGCTAAGCTGCGCAACCCGATGATGGACCAGACTTCTCCGTCGGCGAGCTTGACCAGCGGCACGTCGAACGACAGCGCCAGCCCGCCGATCGTGGTGAGCACGAGGCCCTTTTTATGATCGTCCATGAAAGTGACTCAGATGTCGGAGGCGGGATCGAAGCGTTCCCAGCCGCGCGGGGTCAGGTGCTCCTGCGGCTGGAAGCGCGTCTTGTAGCCCATCTTGCTCGACCCGTGCACCCAGTAGCCGAGATAGACATGCGGCAGGCCGAGCGCCTGGGTGCGGCTGATGTGGTCGAGGATCATGAACGTGCCGAGCGAACGCTTGGCAAGCCGGGTGTTGAAGAAGGAATAGACCATCGACAACCCGTCGCTCATCGTGTCGGTCAGTGCCACCGCCAGCAGTTCGCCTTTCCGCTCTCCGATGCCGGTCCCCGGCTCGCGCCGCCGGTACTCGATGATCCGCGTGTTGACATGCGTGTCCTCGACCATGATTGCATAGTCGAGCGCCGACATGTCCGACATGCCGCCCCTTTGGTGACGGTCGTCCAGATAACGCCGGAACAGCGAGAACTGTTCGGTGGAAGGCTGCGCGGGCAGGAGGGTGGACACGACGTCGCTATTGGCGGCGAGCACCCGGCGCATCGACCGCGCCGGCTGGAATTCCTCGGCGAGGATACGGACGGAAATGCAGGCGCGGCAGGTCTCGCAGGCGGGGCGGTAGGCAATGTTCTGCGAGCGCCGGAAGCCGCCCTGGGTCAGCAGGTCGTTCATTTCGGCGGCCCGCGGCCCCACCAGGTGCGTGAACACCTTCCGCTCCATCTGGCCGGGCAGGTAGGGGCAGGATGCCGGAGCCGTCAGGTAGAACTGCGGATTTGGCGTGGTCTGAGTGTTCATCGCGGCGCGATCGGTCCCGTCCTGCCTTGGTGATGATGCCGTAACAGCCATACCATGGCGCAGAATGGTAAAAGGTCAACTGCAGCCGGAGCGGCCGATCCGAGGGCCCGATACATAAACCCCTTGTTCGGCCTCTTCAGTCCTTACGGACGACGACGGTGCCGAGCAGCATGTCGTGCACGAGCCTGGACCTTTCGGTAAACAGGCCGGCGAGCAGGATCAGCGGCGTCAGCACCGAGTTGATGATCCAGAACAGGACCGTGTGCACCATGGCCGTCAGGAAATCCACCCGCCGGCCGTCGAGCCGCGCCATGGCGATACCCATGGCGCGCATGCCCGGCGTTGCCTGGCTCGGTCCGCCGAGCGTCATGCCGAAATAGAGAAGCGCGACGATGACGAACAGGGCGGGGTAGAGGAAGAACCCGAGCCCGAGGGTGATGATGCCGAGGAAGAAGACGATCACCGCTGCAGGAATGCAGAGCAGCAGCACGATCGCGTAGTCGATCACGAAGGCGAAGGTACGGCGTGAGAGCACGCCGCTATAGGCCCGCCAGTCGTCAGGCGCGGAATAGGTCGGGTTCGGGTCGAGGCTCATCGGCGCTTTGTCTCCGGTTGCATGGCAAAGCATATGGGAGGCAGGGGCCGCGATTGCAACGCGTCAGCCGGTCTTGCGGTGCGCTTCCATGTAACGCCGCAGCACAGCGTTCATCCGCGTCTGGTAGCCGCGCCCTCCCGCCTTGAACCAGTCCAGAACGTCCCGGTCCAGCTTGATGCCGACGGGAACCTTGGCGGGAAGCACCACCGCCTTCGCCCACTCCTCGTCCGACATCGGCGGGCCATCTTCGTCTGCGGCGGCAATCGCCTCGATTTCCTCTGCCGTCATGGCGTCGAGGCGAGCGTCATCGCTCTGGTCCTCCAGGGGCACGAGGGTGCCGTCCGCGTGCTTCTGATAAAGAGTGTCGCCAACCAGGACGGCATGCATGGTTCTACCGTCTTCCATAGTTTCTATACTCCCTGTCGTTCGCCTTCCGAGCCGAAATGATCCAGATGAGATCGCCTCTTATCGTGAAGGTTACATGATAAAAAGGCGCCCTTCATCTCAGCGAGCATGTTGTACCGAACCTCTCCATAGTCGCGTCGGTCGTCCACCCAAACGAGCTTCGCCGGATCGCTGAAGGCGAGGGTCATGCGGACGAAATCGACGCCGCGCTCCGAAAGCGTCTTCTGCCGTTTGGGTTCATGCCATCCGAACTGCTTCGGCCCCATGCATGGTCCTTCAGGTAGGCAGGATGAACTGGATCTAGATTCCTGTCTAGACTTTACTCACCCCTTCGCCAGATTCCTCGCCACGTCCACGGCGAAATAGGTGAGGATCCCGTCGCAGCCGGCGCGCTTGAAGCAGAGCAGCGTCTCCATCATGATCCGCTCGCCGTCGATCCAGCCGTTCATCGCCGCCGCCTTGATCTGCGTGTATTCGCCGGAGACCTGGTAGGCGAAGGTTGGCAGGCCGAAGGCTTCCTTGATGCGCCAGCAGATGTCGAGATAGGCAATCCCCGGCTTTACCATCAGCATGTCGGCGCCCTCCTCGACATCGAGGGCCGCATCGCGGAGCGCCTCAGTGGCGTTGGCGGGACTGATGTAATAGCTGTTCTTGTCGCCCTTCAGCAGTCCGCCGGTGTTGATCGCCTCGCGATAGGGTCCGTAGAAGCCGGAGGCAAACTTGGTGGCATAGGACATGATGCCGACGTCCTGGTGTCCGGCAGCATCCAGCCCGCGCCGGATGGCACCGATCCGGCCGTCCATCATGTCCGACGGGGCGATAATGTCGGCGCCTGCATCGGCCTGCATCACCGCCGCGCGCACGATCTGGTCCACCGTCTCGTCATTGACGATCACCCCGTCCCGCAGGATGCCGTCATGGCCGTGGCTGGTGAACGGATCGAGCGCTACGTCGGTGATGACGCCGATGTTCGGCACGGCCTTCTTGATTGCCGCCGTCGCCTTGTTGATGAGGTTGTCGGCGACAAGGCTCTGCGAGCCCGTCTCGTCGCGCAGGTCCATCTCGATGTCGGGAAAGGTGGCGATCGCCGGAATGCCGAGATCGGCCGCTTCCTTCACCGCCTCTACCGCCTTGTCGACGCTCATGCGGTTGACGCCGGGCATGGCCGCGATCGGATCGACGATCCCGGTGCCGGGCACGATGAAGATCGGCCAGATCAGGTCGTCGACGCCCAGCCGGCTCTCCTGGACGAGCCGCCGCGTCCAGTCCGCCTTGCGATTGCGCCGCATGCGGCGGTGGCCGGTGATCTCGTCGACGAGGTGGGTCTTGTCGCTCATGGAAGTGCCTCGCTTTCTCTCGTGTGGGCCGGTCTTAGCATCTGGAACGGTGATTGCGAATGGTCAGATCGCCGCGCGCCGGGTAACAGCTAGCCGCTGCAGGTCCTGCCGGATATGCTTGTGCCATGGAGCCTGATTCACCCACGGTGCCGAAGCGCACGCTGACGCAAATCCTCTTCGTGGTCTTCCTGCGCCTCGTGGCCGTCACATGCCTGTGGTTCGGCCTGCAGTACTGGGCGATGCTCGTCGGCTATTCGCTGGGGGGTAGGGCGCGCTTCGATCTCCTGTCACTGCCTTGGCAAGTCGCCGCTCCCAGCCTTGCGGTGCTCTTTCCCATTGCCTCTCTCGGTCTGTGGCTTACCGTCTCCTGGGGCCCGGTGCTGTTTGCCCTGGCGGCCGTGACGCAGGTGCTGATGTTCAAGCTCTGGTCCGACATCTTCGGGACGAACAGTTTCGTGCTGCTTTTCCACGCCCTCGTGGCGTCGCTCTACGTGCTCTTTCGTATCGCCCTGTGGCTGGAGGAGCGTCGCCGGGCGGAGCAGGTAACCGGTGATTTACCTTAGCTCGAAAGCTTTTGCGGCCGCGATTTGAATGAATTTTCGGGTCAAGTCATTGATTTTACTGAAGCGAATCGTGACCCACAGTGCCCCGCCGCGGATGCGCCGCAATCTGCGTGGGGCTGGTAAGCTATTGTTAAACATATGTTTTAAGTCGAATTTTATGGGCATTCGATAGTGTCACTCACAAGGCGGGAAAAAACAGACACCGCCAAGCAAAACAGTGAGGCAGACATCATGAACACGAAGCTGAAGCCGCAGGCAGCCGTCGCTGCCGATACCCGCGAAGATGCAATTCGCTCGCTCTACCTGGAGTCCCTGCACCTGGTCGAGCGTCTCCACCGCCGCCTTCTCGACGTCATCAAGGACGAGTTCGACCGGCAGGGCCGCGATGACATCAACGCCGTCCAGGCGCTGCTGCTCTTCAACATCGGCAACTCGGAACTCTCGGCCGGCGAACTTCGCTCGCGGGGCTACTATCTCGGCTCGAACGTTTCCTACAACGTCAAGAAGCTGGTCGACCTCGGCTTCATCAACCACCAGCGCTCGCGCATCGACCGCCGCTCGGTCCGCATCAGCCTGACCGAGGAAGGCCAGGAGATCGCCGAAACCGTCGCAAAGCTCTACGAACGCCATATCGGCTCGATCGAAAAGGTCGGCGGCATCGGCGAGGGCGAATTCGCCCAGATGAACAAGCTCCTGCAGCGCCTTGACCGCTTCTGGAACGACACCATCGCCTATCGTCTCTAATCGGCGTCTCCTCCAGTCGTACCAAACCGGATGCGTCCCCTGCGCGTCCGGTTTCCCGCATCTTGGCTAGTGCCTTGGCACGACGGATGCGAGGTCCGGCATCTTTTCCGCTATTTCGTTCAGGATGCGGCTCCGCGCCTTCAAGAGCTTCCGGCGGTTGTAGTGCCAGCTCATTGTTCTTAGCGGGATCAGGTTCTTGTCGCCTAAACCATCGACTAGGACGAATTCCGGCTGGACGCTCCTGCTTTCCGTGTAGACCATGGCACCTGTATTGCAGTCGCCTACGATGATGTGCAGCCGGATGCATTCCTCGAACAATCTCCCCAGCGCCTCGATATGCGTCTTGGTGACCGAGCGCGTCCTGATCAGATCCTCCAGAGAGGGGCCAAGGTCCCTGTCTCTGTCCATGATCCTCTCGCTGATAAGAGCCAGACCCCGGTCGGTCGGCATGAACCCTAGCGGCGTGGCCATCGGGAACTGCATCCGGTTGTCAGCATAGCCACGACGGCATAGTTCCAGATACTGGGTCAGTTCTCGGCGAAAGTGACGATAGGCGCCGGTTGGACTAGGATATTTGAGGCCTTTGTGTTCCCAGAAACGTCCGTACTTGTCGACGCTGGACGGGCGGATGATCTTGATCACCGCATGGGGTAGTCCGTGGTGGACATAGATGTCCTTGATGCGCCCTCCATTCTTGTAGGTGCACTCGTCGATGTTGAGATATTCGCTGGGATGTAGGGGGCGCGTCAGCGTGAGCGCTGGAGCCGCGGCGGAGGATTCTGTAGCCGCCTGGTCAAGGTGCATGATTTTAACTCGCAATTTTGAAGAGCATATAGCACCCAATATAATCTTGGCGAACCTGGCAAGCTTGTCGCGACACGAATTGGCCATATTGCCATGTGATCCGCGCTTACGGGTTGCTGGGATTGGAATCACCCTTTGGTGTCGTCGCCGGCTGCGCATCTTGCGCCTTTGTTAACCATGTCCCGCTAGGCCTGAACGACATGCCGCTGGACGAGATGGGTAGGATGATGTCGAAGAAAATCGGATCGGAACGTGTTTCTCGCCGGGGGCTTCTGCACTCGGCTGCTTCTTTCGGCGCCGTCGCGCTCGCGACGCCGGCTCTCGCCCAGACCGCCATCGAGAGCTTGATCGCCGCGCCCCGTCGCGGCGCCTGGGATGATCAGTTCGACGCAAAGGGAAGCTCCCGTACCGTCGCAGCTGTCGCCACGAACAATCCCGTGCTTGGCTCGCATGCGCCGGTGAACATTCAGCAGGCCATCATGAACTACCAGACGATCGTCGCCAACGGCGGCTGGCCGGAGGTCAACCCCGCCCAGACCTTGCGTCTCGGGGTAGTGGATCCTCTCGTGCCTCAGGTGCGTCAACGCCTGATGATCTCCGGCGATCTGCCTCAATCCGCCGGCATGTCTGCCGCGTTCGATTCCTATGTGGACGGCGCGGTGAAGCGTTTCCAGGCTCGGCACGGCCTGCCGGCCGACGGCGTCATGGGCGAGTTCACGGTCAAGGCGATGAACGTCTCTGCCGCGACGCGGCTGCACCAGCTCGAAACGAACCTCGTTCGGCTGCAGTCCATGTCCGGTGATCTCGGTCGCCGCTATGTCATGGTCAATATCCCGGCGGCTTACATCGAAGCCGTCGAAAATGATCGCGTTGCATTGCGCAACACGGCGGTCGTCGGGAAGATCGACCGTCCGACCCACGTGATCAATTCGAAGATCTACGAGGTCATCCTCAACCCGTACTGGACCGCGCCGCGCTCGATCGTCGAGAAGGACATCGTGCCGCTGATGCGCAAGGATCCGACCTATCTGACGCGCAACAACATCCGCCTGTTCGACGGCAACGGCAACGAGGTGGCGCCGGAGACGGTGGACTGGAACGCGCCCAAGGCGCCGAACCTGATGTTCCGCCAGGATCCCGGCAAGATCAACGCGATGGCGTCGACGAAGATCAACTTCCACAACCCGCACAACGAGTACATGCACGACACGCCCCAGCAGGGCCTGTTCAACAAACTGATGCGGTTCGAATCCTCCGGATGCATTCGCGCGCAGAACGTCCGCGACCTGACGACATGGCTGCTCAGGGAGACGCCCGGCTGGGAGCGCCAGAACATGGAGCGGGTGATTGCCAGCCGCGTCAACACGCCCATCAAGCTGGCGGAGGAAGTGCCGATCTACATCGTCTACATCAGCGCATGGTCCGCAGCCGACGGCATCGTCCAGTTCCGCGACGATATCTATCAGATGGACGGCGCAACGGAACTCGCGCTGCAGACGACCACGGGCGTCGAGCAGTCGGCCGGCCCGATCAGCGAGGAAGACTTCCTGCCGCAATAAGCGGGAGCGTCTTGTCCCAAGAGTCTGGAAGCCGCGGTCCTTGCCGCGGCTTTCTTGTCCGGAGGGTCGCGTCTTCGCACCTGCAAATGTCGCATGCTGTATTGCCGAAAATGGGGGCAACGGGTAAGACGCAGGGCGCACGTACCCGATCCCTCTGAGGAGCCCTGCCCATGTCGAACACCGACGCCTTCTTCTCCCGTCCGCTGGCCGAATCCGATCCGGAAATCTTTGGCGCGATCGAGAAGGAACTCGGTCGCCAGCGCCACGAGATCGAGCTGATTGCTTCGGAGAACATCGTCTCGCGCGCCGTGCTCGAAGCCCAGGGCTCGATCATGACGAACAAATATGCGGAAGGCTATCCGGGCAAGCGCTACTACGGCGGCTGCCACTTCGTGGACATCGCGGAGGAACTGGCGATCGAGCGGGCGAAGAAGCTGTTCGGCGTCAATTTCGCCAACGTCCAACCGAATTCCGGTTCGCAGATGAACCAGGCCGTGTTCCTGGCGCTCCTGCAGCCCGGCGATACCTTCATGGGCCTCGACCTCAACTCCGGCGGCCACCTGACCCACGGCTCGCCGGTCAACATGTCCGGCAAGTGGTTCAACGTCGTCTCCTATGGCGTGCGCGAGGACGACCACCTGCTCGACATGGACGATGTGGCCGAGAAGGCGCGCACCCACAAGCCGAAGCTGATCATCGCAGGCGGGACCGCCTATTCCCGCATATGGGACTGGAAGCGTTTCCGCGAGATCGCTGACGAAGTCGGTGCCTACCTCATGGTCGACATGGCCCATATCGCCGGCCTGGTCGCGGGCGGCCAGCATCCGTCGCCGTTCCCGCACTGCCACGTCGCCACCACCACGACCCACAAGTCGCTGCGCGGCCCTCGCGGCGGCGTCATCCTGACGAATGACGAGGATCTTGCGAAGAAGTTCAATTCCGCCGTCTTCCCCGGCCTCCAGGGCGGGCCGCTGATGCACATCATCGCCGCGAAGGCCGTCGCCTTCGGCGAGGCGCTGCAGCCGGCGTTCAAGGACTATGCTGCCCAGATCGTCAGAAACGCCAAGACGCTCGCCGAGGCCCTCAAGGCCGGCGGCCTCGACATCGTCTCCGGCGGCACCGACAACCACCTGATGCTGGTCGACCTGCGCAAGAAGAATGCCACCGGCAAGCGGGCGGAAGCCGCACTCGGCCGCGGCTACATCACCTGCAACAAGAACGGCATCCCCTTCGACCCGGAAAAGCCCTTCGTTACCTCGGGCGTCCGTCTCGGCACCCCGGCCGGCACGACGCGCGGCTTCAGGGAAGCCGAGTTCACCGAGATCGGCAACTTCATCGTGGAGGTCCTCGACGGCCTGAAGGCGGCCAATTCGGACGAGGGCAATGCCGCCGTCGAAGCCGCCATGCGGGAAAAGGTCGTGGCGCTGACGAACCGCTTCCCCATGTACCCCTACATGTAAGCCGAAGGAGACGGGATGCGCTGCCCCTATTGCGGATCGGAAGACACACAGGTCAAGGATTCGCGTCCGGCGGAAGACAACACCTCCATCCGACGGCGGCGTATCTGCCCCGATTGCGGCGGCCGCTTCACGACCTTCGAACGGGTGCAGTTGCGCGAACTGATGGTCCTGAAGAAGACCGGTCGCAAGGTGCCCTTCGACCGGGACAAGCTGGTGCGCTCCTTCCAGATCGCACTGCGCAAGCGGCCGGTCGACAATGACCGCATCGAGCGCGCCGTCTCCGGCATCGTCCGGCGGCTCGAAAGCTCGGGCGAGACGGAAATCTCGTCGGAACAGATCGGCCTGCAGGTGCTGGAGGCGCTGAAGAGCCTGGATGACGTCGCCTTCGTCCGCTATGCCTCCGTCTACCGCGATTTCTCCCATGCGGAAGATTTCGAGAAGGTCATCGAGGAAATCAACGCCAAGATCGCCCGCGACCCCGGGCTAGAGCCTTAAACCCGATGAGTGTGACGCCCGAGGACCGGCGCTACATGGCGGCCGCCATGCGCCTGTCGCGCTGGCGCACCGGGCTCACAGCCACCAATCCCTCCGTCGGCGCCATCGTGGTCAGGGACGGGGCGATTGTCGGCCGCGCCGTTACCGCGCCCGGCGGCCGTCCCCATGGCGAAACCCAGGCACTGTCGCAGGCCGGCGAGAAGGCGAGGGGGGCGACGCTCTATGTCACGCTCGAACCCTGCTCCCACCACGGCAAGACGCCGCCATGCGCCGATGCGATCGTCGCGGCGGGCATCTCGCGAGTCGTCGTTTCCCTTACCGATCCGGACCCGCGTGTTTCCGGCCGCGGCCTTGCCATCCTGCGCCAGGCCGGCATCGCGGTGGATGAAGGCGTCCTGGAGGAGGAGAGCCGCCGCGCGCTGCAGGCCTACCTCATGCGCCAGACGAAGGGCCGTCCGCATGTGACTCTGAAACTTGCGGTTTCCGCCGACGGCATGATCGGGCGCAGGGGCGAGGAACAGATCACCATCACCGGTCCCGCCGCCCGCGCCCAGGTGCATGTGCTGCGCGCCGAGATGGATGCCATCCTTGTCGGGATCGGTACCGCGTTGGCCGATGATCCCGAACTCACCTGCCGTGCGCCGGGGCTGGAAACCCGTTCGCCGCTGCGAGTCGTGCTGAACCGCCGTCTCGACCTGTCGCCGGCCTCGAAGCTCGCGCGGTCTGCAAGGCAAGTGCCGGTGCTGCTGGCATCCATTCCGTCTCCCCGCGAGCAGGAAGAAGGTGCGCGACGGGCCGATGGAGGGGATGACGCATCCACACTTGGGCGCCTCCGAACTGAGCTTGCGGCTGCCGGCGTCGAGATCCTCGAGACCAGGTCGCTCGCTACGCTGCTTTCCACGCTCGCCGCCCGCGGCATCTCCTCCCTCCTCGTCGAAGGCGGCGCGGCGGTGGCGAAGAGCTTCCTCGAGGCCGGCCTCGTCGACCGCATCCTCCTCTTCGAAGGCGCCGTAACGGTCGGTGCGAACGGCATTGCATCGCCGGTCACGGGTGCCGATATACCGGCTGGTTTCCGCCTCCTCCGCGAGGCAGCCTTCGGCCCCGACCGGCTCACCGAATACGAAAGGTCACCCTGATGTTCACCGGCATCGTCACCGATATTGGCACCGTATTGTCCGTCACGCCGATGGACGAGGGCGTGAGGCTCAGGATCGCCACCAGCTACGACCCGCAAGGCATCGATATCGGCGCCTCCATCGCCCATTCCGGCGTCTGCCTCACCGTCACGGCGCTGCCGGGCGAGGGGGAGAACGCGCGCTGGTTCGAGGTGGAGGCCTGGGAGGAGGCGCTGCGGCTGGCCACCATCGCCGGCTGGCGGGAGGGCACCCGCATCAATCTCGAACGTGCCCTGAAGATCGGCGACGAACTCGGCGGCCACATCGTCTCCGGCCATGTCGACGGCAAGGCGGAGATACTGTCCGTCGAACCGGAAGGCGAGGCCGTCCGCATTCGCCTGCGGGCACCAGAGGCGCTTGCCCGCTTCGTCGCGCCGAAGGGCTCCGTGGCGCTGGACGGTACCTCGCTCACCGTCAACGCCGTCAGCGGCGTCGATTTCGACGTCCTCCTCATCCGCCACACGCTCGCCGTCACCACTTGGGGCGACCGCAAGCCCGGCGATTTCGTCAATTTGGAGGTGGACACCATGGCCCGTTATGCGGCGCGGCTGGCGGAGTTTCCGGTCACCAGGTCGATGTCTTGACATGCGGGAGGGATCTGTACATATTTCTGTACATTGCGCACGAGGACAGATCGCCATGCCTACCGTCCGATTCACGGAGTTCCGGCAGAACTTCGCCACCCATTTCGATGCTGTTCTTGAATCGCGTGCACCACTCCTGGTGACGCGGCAGGGGAAGGAGTCGGTCGTGGTCATCGCCGAGAATGAGTATGAGAGCATGCAGGAGACGCTTCATCTCGTCTCGACGCCTGCCAACGCCGATCGTCTGAGGGAGAGCATTGAACAACTGCGGCAAGGACAGGTGATAGAGCGGGATCCGACGCTCTGAATGAAGCTCGTCTGGACGCCCTATGCCTGGGACGACTACCTGTTCTGGCAGCGGACCGACATTCGCATGGTCGAGAGGATCAACGAACTTGTACGCGATGCCAGACGCTCTCCCTTTTCCGGCCTTGGTAAGCCCGAGCCCTTGAAAGGGGACCTTGCTGGCTTCTGGTCGAGGCGCATCTCAGGTGAGCACCGCTTCGTCTACCAGGTCGCCGGTTCCGGCCTCGATCAGCGGCTGGAAATCGTTCAGTGCCGGTTCCACTACCGGAAGTAGTCGCCAGGGTGCCGCTCCTCCGCCGCCGGATGCCGCCGGTTAGGTGCCCGCCGGGGCACGTCGTCGCAAGTGCCGCCTCCGCCCTTCGCAATCCGGCTCCGATCGCTTATCTAAGGCACAACCGACAGGACGTGCACATGCATCCCGATCTCAATGCCAGGGCGGCGCATTCCGCCGAAATCCGTCAGCGCGCGGCCGCCGAGATGAAGGCGATCGGTGTCGACGAAGCCTTCATCTCGACCCTCGTCGATACCTTCTACGGCCGCGTGCTCGCCCATCCCGAACTCGGCCCGGTCTTCGACGCGCGCCTTTCCGGCCGCTGGCCTGAGCACATGGAAAAGATGAAGGCCTTCTGGTCCTCCGTCGCCTTCCGCACCGGGGCCTATGGCGGCAAGCCTGTCCAGGCGCATATGGGAGTCGCCAACATGACGCCCGATCTCTTCCCGCAATGGCTCTCGCTGTTTTCCGATACCCTCGATGACATCGCCCCGAACGAGGAGGCCAAGGCCTGGTTCATGGCCACCGCCGAACGCATCGCCAGGAGCCTGACGCTGTCGCTCTTCTACAGCCCGGCGCTCGACGATCCGGCGAGAAGGGGGTGAGGAGCTTTCGCATCAGCGGAAAAGTCGATCCCCAGCGATCGATTTCAGCGACGAACGCGCAGCGACCCCTCAGAGAGGGGTGGGTGGTGGTACTGGCGCGTGGTGGTGCAAAATGGATCCTTCGAGGGCCGACTACCTCAGGATGAGGGAGAGCAGACCTCCGGCGACCGGGGCGCGTCGGCGGCGCGGGGGGCTCTTCTCACGCGAAGGACTTCGCGTGGCTGCATCCCGAACATCCTCAGGCTCGACCCGTGGACCGGATGACGAGCCAGCGTCTCGCCGGGAGCGATGATCAGCCATGCGGGAAAAATGCTTGCCTTCCTGTCACCGCCGTGGTTTGACCCGCGCCATCCCGATTTGCACGCCCTTTCCGCCAAGGTAGCCTCATGTCCGAACCGTCGAAGCCCCATCTCCTGATCGTCGAGGCCCGTTTCTATGACGACATGTCCGACGCGCTGCTCGAGGGAGCCACCGCGGCGCTGAAGGAGGCGGGCGCGACCTGGGATGTCGTGACTGTACCCGGAGCTCTGGAGATTCCGCCGGCGATTGCCATGGCGCTCGATGCGTCCGAGACCGGCGGCACCGAATATGACGGATTCGTCGCGCTCGGCATGGTCATTCGGGGCGAGACCTACCATTTCGATATCGTCGCCAACGAATCCTCGCGCGCCCTGATGGACCTCGCCGTCTCGGAATCGCTGGCGATCGGCAACGGCATCATGACGGTCGAAAACGACGAGCAGGCCTGGGCACGCGTGCGCCGCTCCGACAAGGACAAGGGCGGCTTTGCCGCACGTGCAGCGCTGACGATGATCGCGCTGCGCGAGAAGCTGAATGGTTGATCCGATGACGAACGACGAAAAACCGGCGGTCAAGCCCGCCAACCAGCGCGGAGCCGCACGTCTTGCCGCCGTGCAGGCGCTCTACCAGATGGATGTCGGCGGCGCCGGCGTGCTGGAAGTGGTCGCCGAGTACGAGGCCCATCGCCTCGGCCAGGAACTCGATGGCGAAACCTACCTGAAGGCAGATGCCTCCTGGTTCCGCTCGATCGTCTCCGGCGTCGTGCGCGACCAGGTCAAGATCGACCCGATCGTGCGCTCGGCGCTCCAGAACGACTGGCCGCTGTCGCGGCTGGATTCCACGCTGCGCGCCATCCTGCGCGCCGGCACCTTCGAAATCCTCGAGCGCAAGGACGTGCCGGTACCGGTGATCGTCACGGAATATGTCGAGATCGCCCAGGCCTTCTTCGAGGGCGAGGAGCCGAAGATCGTCAACGCCGTCCTCGACCGGATCGCCAAGCAGGTTCGCAGCCCCACGACGAAATAGGCCGCAAAACAGGAAAGACGAAGCGTTATGGAAGGCAGCGTCGAGGGACTTCAGGGGCAGCTCAAAGCCGCCAGGCGCAACGTCTTCCTGCTGTCGGCGGTCCAGGCGCTGCTCGGCGCGGCACCGCCGCTCACCTTCGCGCTCGGCGGCCTTGCCACCTACCAGATGCTGGGCGAGGACAAGTCACTCGCGACGGCGCCGCTCACCGGCTTCAACGTCGGCGTGGCGCTCGGCGCCGTCGCCGTCGCCATCGCGGCGCGCTTCCTCGGCCGGCAGGCGGGCTTCATGCTCGGCGCGCTGATGGGGGCGGTCGGGGCAGGGATCGCCGCCGTCGCGCTGTTCCGCTCCGACTTCTGGCTCTTCGCCACCGGGCTGCTCCTCATCGGCGTCTCCGGCGGCTTCACCCAGAAGATCCGCTTCGCGGCCGCCGATGCTTCGCCGAGCTTCTACAAGCCGAAGGCGATCTCCTGGATCCTCGCCGCCGGCATCGTTTCCGCCATTCTCGGGCCGCAACTGGCTATCTGGTTCAAGGATCTCTTCGAGCCTGTCACCTTTGCCGGCGCCTTCGTGGCACTGATCCCGCTCAACCTTGCAGCGATCCTGATCCTCGCGGCGTTGAAACTGCCGGAGGCGGGCGTCCGGACTGCGGAGGACGCACCGGTGCGTCCTCTCAAGGAGATCGTGCTGACGCAGCGCTTCATGACCGGCATGATCTGCGGCATCGGCTCCTACGCGCTGATGACCTTCATGATGACCGGCGCGCCGCTCGCCATGGTGATCGGCTGCGGCTTCTCCACCGATCTTGCCACCCTCGGGATCCAGTGGCACGTGCTCGCCATGTTCGGCCCGAGCTTCTTCACCGGCATGCTGATCTCCCGCTTTGGGACGGAGAAGGTGGTCGCCGCCGGCCTCCTGATCCTGATGGGATGCGCCGTTGTCGCCCATATAGGTATCGAACTCTGGAACTTCTGGGGCGCCCTGGTGCTGCTCGGCATCGGCTGGAACTTCGGCTTCATCGGCTCCACGGCGATCGTCGCCTCCAGCTATCGGCCGCACGAGGCCGACAAGGTTCAGGGCTTCCACGACATCATCCTCTTCGGCACGGTGGCGCTCTCCTCCTTCTCCTCCGGCAAGGTCTTCACCGCGTGGGGTTGGGAGGCGATGAACCTCGTGATCTGGCCCGTCACCATTCTCTGCCTCGTCCTCATCCTCCTCCTGATGCGCAAGACGGCTGTGGCAAAAGCGGCTTAAAGGCTCTTGCTTTTCTAGGGCTTGACGCAACCTCATCCTCGCAGGCAATCTCCCTCCCGCACGGCAACCCTTGGTTCCTTGGGAGGGGAGGTGGTTGCCGGTTCATGCCGCAAGGGGGACCCTTGCCGCGAAAGGGAGAGGAAGAAACGAATGACCGTAATTTTCGGTGTGATCGTGTGCGGCCTGCTGTCCGTAGCGTATGCTGTCTGGGCGACGCGGAGCGTGCTGGCCGCTGATCAGGGCAATGCCCGCATGCAGGAAATCGCAGGCTATATCCGGGAAGGGGCGCAGGCCTATCTAACCCGGCAATACATGACCATCGCCATCGTCGGCGCGGTCGTCACCGTGCTTACCTGGCTGCTCCTCTCCGGAACGGCCGCCATCGGCTTCATCATCGGCGCCGTCCTCTCAGGCGCTGCCGGCTTCATCGGCATGCACGTCTCCGTCCGCGCCAATGTCCGCACTGCCCAGGCAGCCTCGCAAAGCCTTTCGGCAGGCCTAGACATTGCCTTCAAGTCCGGTGCCATCACCGGCATGCTGGTGGCCGGTCTCGCCCTTCTCGGCGTGTCGATCTACTTCTGGATCCTGACTTCTGCGCTGGGTTACGAGAGCGGCTCGCGCGAAGTCATCGATGCACTGGTGGCGCTCGGCTTCGGCGCCTCGCTGATCTCGATCTTCGCCCGCCTCGGCGGCGGCATCTTCACCAAGGGTGCGGATGTCGGCGGCGACCTCGTCGGCAAGGTCGAAGCCGGCATTCCGGAAGATGATCCGCGCAACCCGGCCACCATCGCCGACAACGTGGGCGACAATGTCGGCGATTGCGCCGGCATGGCCGCCGACCTCTTCGAGACCTATGCCGTCTCCGTCGTCGCCACCATGGTGCTCGCGGCGATCTTCTTCGCCGGTGCGCCGGTGCTCGAAAGCGCGATGCTCTATCCGCTGGCCATCTGCGCGGCCTGCATCGTCACTTCGATCATCGGTACCTTCTTCGTCAAGCTCGGCACCAACGGCTCGATCATGGGTGCCCTCTACAAGGGCCTGATCGTCACCGGCCTCCTGTCGATCCTCGGCCTGGGGGCGGCGACTGCCGTCACCGTCGGCTGGGGCTCGATCGGTACCGTCGCGGGTCAGGACATCACCGGGATGAACCTCTTCATCTGCGGCATCCTGGGCCTGGTCGTCACCGCCCTGATCGTGGTGATCACCGAATACTACACCGGCACCAACAAGCGGCCGGTGAACTCCATCGCCCAGGCCTCGGTCACCGGCCACGGCACCAATGTCATCCAGGGCCTTGCCGTCTCACTGGAATCGACGGCGCTGCCGGCGATCGTCATCGTCGCCGGCATCATCGCCACCTACCAGCTTGGCGGCCTGTTCGGCACCGGCATCGCCGTCACCGCCATGCTCGGCCTCGCCGGCATGATCGTGGCGCTGGACGCCTTCGGCCCTGTGACCGACAATGCCGGCGGTATTGCCGAAATGTCCGGCCTGCCGTCCGACGTGCGCAAGTCCACGGATGCGCTCGATGCGGTGGGTAACACCACCAAGGCTGTGACCAAGGGCTATGCCATCGGCTCCGCCGGCCTCGGCGCCCTGGTGCTCTTCGCCGCCTATTCGAACGACCTTGCCTACTTCGCGGCGAATGGCGAGCAGTACCCATACTTCCAGGGCATGGGCGACATCTCCTTCAGCCTGTCCAACCCCTATGTCGTCGCCGGCCTGATCTTCGGGGGGCTCATCCCCTACCTGTTCGGCGGCATCGCCATGACCGCCGTCGGCCGTGCCGCCGGCTCGATTGTCGAGGAGGTCCGCAAGCAGTTCCGCGACAATGCCGGCATCATGCAGGGAACGGTGAAGCCGGATTATGGTCGGGCGGTGGACATCCTCACCAAGGCGGCGATCCGGGAGATGATCGTCCCGTCGCTCCTGCCGGTTCTGGCCCCGATCGTCGTCTATTTCGGCGTGCTGGCGATTTCCGGCTCCAAGGCCTCGGCCTTTGCGGCCCTCGGTGCCTCGCTGCTCGGCGTCATCGTCAACGGCCTCTTCGTCGCCATCTCGATGACCTCCGGCGGCGGTGCCTGGGACAATGCCAAGAAGAGCTTCGAGGACGGCTTCGTCGACAAGGACGGCACGCGGCACATGAAGGGGTCGGAAGCCCACAAGGCTTCCGTCACCGGCGACACCGTGGGTGATCCGTACAAGGATACGGCCGGCCCTGCCGTCAACCCGGCGATCAAGATCACGAACATCGTGGCGCTGCTGCTGCTGGCGGTGCTCGCCGGCTGATCCGGCTACGGTAACGGAGAAAAGAGAAAGGGCCCGCGGATCGCTCCGCGGGCCCTTTCTCTTGAGGTTCTTCGGTCAGTTGCCGAGGTTCTGGAAGATGTTCCTCGCGGCATTGGCATTGCCGGCGCCGCCGGCACCCGACAGCAACTGCTGCAGGAAGGTGAGGTCGCGTCCGCCGGTCGGCGTGGTGCGCGAAATCGTGTCGAACACCTTGCCGTCCTGGAGCGTGTAGTTGGCCTTGTTGGCCACGACGCCGTCCTTGTCGAAGTAGATCGCCAGGACCGTCTGCTCCACGAGGCGCGGCTTCATGAAGGCGACCGGACGCTCGCGCTTCTGCGAGATGTAGTAGAACACCTCGGTGTCGAAGGTGGCGGTGGTCGAGGGGGTCCCCATTGTCAGCAGCACCTGCTCCCGGCTCGATCCCACCGGGATGAGGGCCAGCGACTCCTGGTCGATCACGTAGCCATTGTACATCGTCTGGCCGATGTCCATGGACGTGCAGCCGGCGACTGCGGTCGATGCGACGATGGCCGCTACTGCGGTTCTGCTCAAGAACTTCATTTCAGACCTTAACACCCGCCTCTGAGGCTTTCCGACATTCGAACTTGCGGCCTTCGCCTTTGTCTGCTGTCCATATCATTGTGGCTATTCCGGGGAGAAGGGCGTGCCCGACCCCCAAGCCGGAACCTCTCCCGCCGCCGAAGATATGCGCAACGACGTTGCAATTCGTGAATGCTTCGGTAAACCAGCTTTCGTTTCCATGCAACAGATGGAGACCAACCGCGAGAGTTCTGATGATCTTCGGCCTGTTCAGGAAGAAAAAGCAAAACCAGCCGATCGTCGACCGCCAGTACGCTTCCTTGACATCGGCTGCGCGCGACCCCTTCTTTTATATCGATCTCGGCGTCCCGGATACGGTGATGGGCAGGTTCGAGATGCTGTCGATCGCCATGATCCTGTTTTTCCGCCGTACGGCGAAATCCGGCGTCAGCGGCCAGGAACTGGCGCAGGAGATCGTCGATGCCTTCTTCCAGGACATCGATCACTCGATTCGGGAGCTCGGCATCGGCGACCAGGGCGTGCCGAAGCGGATGAAGAAGCTCGCCGGCATGTTCTATGGCCGCCTGGAAAGCTATGCGGCGGCACTGGATGCCGGAGACCGGGAGGCGCTCTCTCTGGCCCTGGCGCGGAACATCCGTCCGGAAGCGGCCGACACGCCGTCGATGGACGGGCTTGCCGCTTGGATGATCCGCGCGGAGGAACTCCTGGCGGAGGTCACCGAAGACGAAATCGCCCGTGGCGCTGCCCTTTTGCCGCCGCCCGGCAAGTGAGGACGACATGAAGGATCATCATCATGGGGGCGACACGCCTCCCTTCTCCTATCCCGTCCGGGTCGGCCATGTTTCGGCCAATCCGGTCACCGTGCATGTCGAGGCGGGATCGCGCGAACTCAAGGCGCTTGCTGATCTCTGGCAGGTTCTGGACGTCAAATCCCTGACGGCGGACCTTCAGATTGCGCGCTGGAAGAAGGACGGGGTGCGCGTCAAGGGGCGCGTGGAGGCGGAAATCGAGCAGGCCTGCGTGGTGACGCTTGAACCGGTCCTTTCCAGGATCGACGAAAGCTTCGAGCAGATCTTCGTCCCCGAAGGCTCCAAGCTTGCCCGTCTCGTCCTGAGCGAGACGTCGGAAATGGTGCTCGATCCGGAGGGACCGGATCTGCCCGAAACCTTCACGGGCGACACCATCGATGCGGGCGAGGTGGTTGCGGAAATCGCCGCCCTGGCGATTGATCCCTATCCGCGCAAAGCGAGCGCCGAGTTCGCCGATCACGTCGAAGGCGACCCTTCCACGGATGAGGCCAAGCCTTCTCCCTTTGCCGTCCTGAAGGACTGGAAAAAGCAAGACTAGGATGGAAATCGACCCCGTTGGGTTGTAAGCACCGCCAGAACCATTATTTTGGCTCCGATTTTCGCCCCTGCGGCGAAGCAAGAGGATCAGCGACGCGTGATCAGAATATCTGTTGATGTCATGGGAGGCGATTACGGCCCCGAGGTCGTCATCGCCGGTGCGGCGAAGGCACTGGAACGACACCCTGACGTCACGTTCGTGCTCTACGGCCTCAAGGCCCAGTGCGAGCCCTACCTGCAGAAATATCCGAAGCTGCGGGAGCGTTCCGTCTTCCATGACTGCGAGCTGGCCGTCGGCATGGACGAGAAGCCGAGCCAGGCCTTGAGGCGAGGCCGATACGTCTCGACCATGTGGCGCTCGATCGAGGCGGTGAAGCTCGGCGAGGCCGACGTTGCCGTCTCCGCCGGCAACACCGGGGCGCTGATGGCCATGGCGAAGTTCTGTCTGCGCACGATGGCCCATGTGGAGCGGCCCGCCATTGCCGGCATCTGGCCCACGCTGAAAGGCGAAAGCATCGTTCTCGACATCGGCGCGACCATCGGCGCCGATGCCCAGCAGCTGATGGACTTCGCCCTGATGGGCGGTGCCATGGCGCGGGCCCTGTTCGAGGTCGATCGTCCGACCGTCGGCCTTCTCAATGTCGGCGTGGAGGAGGTCAAGGGCCTTGAGGAAGTCAGGGAGGCCGGCCGGCTGATCCGCGAGGCGAACCTCGCCACGATTTCCTATCACGGCTTCGTCGAGGGCGACGATATCGGCAAGGGAACCGTGGACGTGGTCGTGACGGAAGGCTTCACCGGCAATATCGCGCTGAAGGCTGCAGAAGGTACCGCCCGGCAGATCGCCCAGCTGCTTCGCGAGGCTATGTCGCGTACCTTCCTTGCCAAGATGGGATACCTTCTTGCCAAGGCCGCCTTCGACCGGCTGCGCGAGAAGATGGACCCCCGCAAGGTCAACGGCGGCGTGTTCCTCGGCCTCAACGGCATCGTCATCAAGAGCCATGGCGGCACTGATGCGGAAGGATTCGCTGCGGCGATCGACGTCGGCTACGACATGGCCCGCAACCGGCTGACCGAAAAGATCGCCGAAGATTTGAGAATCTATCATGCCCGACGCCAGCCGCCGGCTGGCCCCGAGGCGGCCTGACGACAGGATGTGAACAGCATGATCCGTTCAGTGGTTCGCGGTTACGGGGCAGCCCTGCCCAAGCGCGTTGTTGCCAATCGCGAATTGGAGGGCATCGTCGAGACGTCGGACGAATGGATCGTCCAGCGGACGGGTATCCGCCAGCGTTACATTGCCGGCGAGGGTGAAACGACGGCCTCGCTCGGCGAAGCGGCCGCCCGTGCCGCCCTCGACAAGGCCGGGTTGACGCCGGACGACATCGACATGATCCTGGTTGCCACCTCGACGCCCGACAACACGTTCCCCGCGACCGCGGTAAACATCCAGAACCGCCTCGGCATGACGCACGGCTTCGCCTTCGACATGCAGGCGGTCTGCTCCGGCTTCGTCTATGCCATGGCGACGGCGGACATGTATATCCGCGGCGGGATGGCCAGGCGGGTGCTGGTGATCGGCGCGGAAACCTTCTCGCGCATCCTGGACTGGAAGGACCGCACCACCTGCGTATTGTTCGGAGACGGCGCGGGAGCGCTCATTCTCGAAGCGGCTCAAGGCGAGGGCACGATCGCCGATCGCGGCGTCCTCACCTCTCATCTCAGATCCGACGGAACGCACAAGGAAAAACTCTATGTCGACGGCGGCCCGTCGACGACCGGCACCGTCGGCCATCTGCGGATGGAGGGCCGGGAGGTCTTCAAGCATGCTGTGGGTATGATCACCGACGTGATCGAGGCGGCATTCCATGCGACCGGAACCACCGCGGACGATCTCGACTGGCTGGTGCCCCATCAGGCGAACCGCCGCATCATCGACGGCTCCGCCAAGAAACTCGGAATTCCGTCCGAAAAGGTCGTCGTGACGGTGGACCTGCACGGGAACACCTCGGCCGCCTCCATCCCTCTCGCGCTGTCCGTCGCGCTCGATGACGGCCGCATCAAGAAGGGCGACCTCGTGATGCTGGAAGCCATGGGCGGAGGGTTCACATGGGGCGCAGTCCTCGTCCGGTGGTAGTGCCGGCGAAGTGTACCTTGCAGGACACGGCCGGAAGCTGCTGATTTTGCAGTAGAGCTTGACCCTGGCGATTAACCAAAATACTCTCGTCCAGCTTTCAGACGACAGGTGAACTGGGCGGGGATCATGGCCGGAAAGACAGTGACACGGGCGGATCTGGCGGAATCGGTGTTCCGCAAGGTCGGGCTTTCGCGAACGGAGTCTGCCGAGCTGGTGGAAACGATCATCGATGAGATCTGCAACGCGATCGTGCGCGGCGAGACTGTGAAGCTCTCCTCCTTCGCCACCTTCCAGGTGCGTTCCAAGAACGAGCGGATCGGCCGCAATCCCAAGACCGGCGAGGAAGTGCCGATCTCGCCGCGGCGGGTGATGACCTTCAAGGCATCCAACGTACTGAAGCAGCGAATCCTGCGCGCCCACAATGCCCGCAAACTGAAGCAGAAGCCGCCCGTGCCGGCGGCCTGACGCATTCACCTGTTCAAATCCTGCAGGCCTACTTGAATTTCAGCGGGTACATCGCTGAAATAATGACGATTCGTGCCCTGCCGTCACCGATGGCGAATGACGGCACGTTTGCGGGCATGATGCTCGCCTGTGGGAGATTGACGTGGACAAAAGCCCGGACGCTTTCCGCACCATCAGCGAGGTCGCCGAGGACCTGGACCTACCGCAGCACGTGCTGCGCTTCTGGGAGACGCGGTTCCCGCAGATCAAGCCGATGAAACGCGGCGGCGGGCGCCGCTACTACCGCCCCGAGGATGTCGACCTCCTCAAGGGCATCCGGCACCTGCTCTATGACCACGGCTACACCATCAAGGGCGTACAGAAGCTTCTGAAGACCAACGGCAACAAGTTCGTGTCGGCGATCGCCTCCGGCGATGTTGCGACCGTCGACGCCATCATGGCCGCCGGCAGCGAGAAGCATGCCGAGCCGAAAGTCGGTTCTGCGGAAGAGGATCAGGTCGTTGGGCGGCCGAAGGCAAAGCCGAGCGGGCGCTTCTTCGGTTTCGGTTCGAGCGGGGAAGGCGACGTGCCGGAGGTATCCGTCGGCAAGGGCAGTATCGGCAAGGAGGATCGGGCACTGCTGCAGGAGGCGCTTTTCGACCTTCTGGAATGCAAGCGTCTGCTCGATCAGGTGCGCTGAAACGCAACCTTCCTTCGTCGGAGGCGTTGTTCACCTCTGGTTCAGGCGGCAAGGCGGAACCTCTTGCCGAGGGACGAATAAACGAGGTGAGGAAACATGAAAAAGTTCGCAGTTATCCTAATTTCGCTTGCGACCGCGGTATCAGGCACCGTGCCTGCCCAGGCCTTCCCGTCCGCGCCGGTCGTCAAGGCGGAGACAGTGCAGGACGTCCAGCAGGTCCAGTACAGGCATCGCCACTACAGGCACCGCCACTGGCGTGGCCATCGCCACTACCGTCACCGCCACTACCGTCATCGCCATGGCAATGCAGGCGCGATCATCGGTGGTCTCGCGGCCGGAGCCATTATCGGCGGCGCTCTCGCAGCCCAGCAGCAGCCCCGTTACTACGGCGGCAGCAGTGCCCATGTCCGCTGGTGCTATGCCCGCTATCGTTCCTACCGGGCTTCTGATAACACCTTCCAGCCCTATAACGGACCGCGTCGCCAGTGCTATTCGCCTTACTGACGGTAAGATCGGCCGATCGAGGCCGGAGAGACATCGGCGGGTCGCCGCCGGTGTCGTAAAATCTTCGTAAACAAAGTCTTGAGAAGGTGGGAACCGGTAGGGAGGATGCTCCGTTATTGCGGGGTGTTTGGAGGACGGTTCATGATCTGGAAGCTTCTCACGTCACTTCTGTCCAGCGACAGCCAGCCGGCGACCGGCACCTATCCGGACGGTCTGTTTCCGGTCCTTGCCGCCAAGGATATGGCGAACGAAAGCGACCGCAATTTCCGCACATCCTATGGCCGCGACTATTCCCTGGCCCGCAAGCTCGACGGCCTGCCGCAGAGCTTCGCCTGAGATCGGGACGGGCGCCTGCAAATCTTGCCGAAGGCGATTTTTCGCTTGCACCGGCGCGGCCGAATGATTAGGGAAATCCTGCTCGTAGAGCTGGTCGGGGCGTAGCGCAGCCCGGTAGCGCACTTGACTGGGGGTCAAGGGGTCGCTGGTTCGAGTCCAGTCGCCCCGACCATTTACCCCCTCTGTTCTCCTTATCCTGTAAGACCTCTCCTTTGCCGGGACCTGCGGACGGACGTCCCTTCCGGGCGCGGAACATAAACCCATGCGGCGTTGTTGTCCGTCGCTCGGGCCATGATGAGAATGGCCCGCCAAGCATGGTGAGAAGGAGGATCCACGTGGACAGGCTGCTGCAAGATGGGCATCAAGACTTGCTGAACGAGCAGGCGGAGATCGTGCGGGTCCTCGGCGTCACGAGGGATTTCGATGCGCATGCAGAAGCCGAGCGCCGCATTGCATTCCTTTCGGATTACCTGAAGCGCCATTCCCTGCGGAGCCTCGTCCTCGGGATCAGCGGCGGCGTCGATTCGCTTACGGCGGGACTGCTGGCGCAGGAGGCGGCGAACAGGCTGAGGGCAGGCGGCATCAGCGCTGAATTCATTGCCGTCAGGCTTCCCTATGGCACCCAGGCGGATGAAGCGGACGCGCAGAAATCGCTTCAGGTCATTGCGCCCGACCGCACGGTGACCATCGACATCAAGCCGGCCGCCGACGCCATGATGGATGAGGTGAGGCGGGAGGCGGACGATCTCGTCTCCGGCGGGCGGTTCCACTTCCACCTAGGCAACATCAAGGCACGCCAGCGGATGATCGCGCAGTTCGCGCTCGCCGGCGCCTCGCGCGGCGTCGTCATCGGGACGGACCATGCGGCCGAGGCGCTGATGGGCTTCTACACGAAGTTCGGCGACGGCGCCGCCGACATCCTGCCGCTCGCGGGCCTGAACAAGCGGCGGGTGCGCGCGCTCGCCCGCCATCTCGGCGCGCCCCAGGACCTCGTGTTCAAGGTCCCTACGGCCGACCTGGAATCGGATACACCGCTGAAGCCGGACGAGGAGGTCTACGGCGTCAGCTATGACGAGATCGATGACTTCCTGGAGGGGAAGGATCTTCCGGAGCCGTCGCTCCGGAAGATCCTGGCGGCCTACCGCACCTCCGCGCACAAGCGCGCCATGCCTGCTGCGCCGTGAGGTGGTTCTCTCCTCCGGTCGGCGCCCTTATCTTCTGAGCCCGCAGAGGAAGCCGATCGCAGCTGCGAGGCCGACCGCCTTCCACGGCTGCTCGCGAATACGATCCTCGACATCCGCAACCGCGTCGTGCGCCCGTGCCTTCGCGACCCGCGTGGTGCCGGAGGCGAGTTCCAGGACGGACTCCTTTAGTCGGGCAACCTCGGCCCTCAGGGCTCGCACCTCTTCGGGCTGGATCTCGAGTGGCAGGTCGGGGTCTTCCGACTCAGAGGCTCGAAGAGCCTCGTCAACGAGCGGGAATTCGTCGCCGACAGTCTCCGCGCTCCAGCTTCCGTCGCCACGCCGTGCCGCGGCCGGTCGGGTCGTGCCGGTCGGTATTGCGGTGCTGGTCGTCGAAAGCGGATCGGAGGCCGGAAAGGTATCCTCCAGGCCTTCCTGAAGTTCGCTCTTCTTGCCGCGGCCCCGTTGGGTGGCGCGCTCCTTCTTGATCGAGCTGACGGCGGGAGATTCGTTTTCCTGTGCCATGTTTTGTTCCTTCCATGTTCGGAAAGGAAATTCCCAAGGGAGGCGTCAGGTTCCACAGACCGATGCGGAAGGATTGGTTGGCGGCGTCTCTCCCAGGCACCGGGCGGCTGTGCGCGCCTCGGAGCGAGTTCACCCGCGCCAAGGGCAGGTCGAAGTGCTATAAATCCGTCACAAAACTGTAATGGAGGCCCGATAGAGGGGAGCCGACGCCGAAGCGTCGATCCGAATTCTCTGGGGAGAAAATCCATGAAGAAGTATCTTGGAAGCTGCGCTGTCGTCGCGCTTATGCTGGCTACCACGGGCGCTGCCGCCGCTCGCGATCAAATCCAGATCGCCGGCTCCTCGACCGTTCTGCCTTACGCCTCGATCGTCGCTGAAGCTTTCGGCGAGAACTTCGACCATCCGACGCCCGTCGTGGAGTCCGGTGGTTCGGGCGCCGGCCGCAAGAAGCTTTGCGAAGGCGTGGGTGAGAACACCATCGACATCGCCAACTCCTCCTCGCGCATCAGCCAGTCCGACATCGACACCTGCAAGGCCAACGGCGTGAACGAGATCCAGGAAGTCCGCATCGGCTATGACGGCATCGTCTTCGCCTCCGACATCAACGGTCCGGAATACAAGTTCACCCCGGCCGACTGGCACGCGGCGCTTGCTGCGAAGGTCGTCAAGGACGGGCAACTGGTGGACAATCCCTACAAGACCTGGAACGAGATCCGCGCCGACCTTCCGGAGCAGCCGATCCTCGCCTTCATCCCGGGCACCAAGCACGGCACCCGCGAAGTCTTCGACGAGAAGGTGATCGTCGCCGGTTGCGAAGAGAACGGCACGATGGAAGCCCAGGCCGCCGCCAACAATGGCGACAAGAAAGCGGCTGGGAAGGCCTGCATGCAGCTCCGCACCGACGGCGTTTCGGTCGATATCGACGGTGACTACACCGAGACACTTGCCCGCATCGACGCCAACAAGAACGGCATCGGCGTCTTCGGCCTGTCCTTCTACCAGAACAACACCGACAAGCTGCGCGTTGCGACCATGAGCGATGTCGCGCCGTCCGTCGAGACGATTGCATCGGGCGACTACCCGGTTTCCCGTCCGCTGTACTTCTACGTCAAGAATGCGCACCTGGACGTGATCCCTGGCCTGCAGGAATATGTCGAGTTCTTTGTCTCCGACGACATGGCTGGTCCGAATGGCCCGCTTGCCGAATATGGCCTGGTCTCCGATCCGGAGCTTGCCAAGACGCAGGAAGCGGTTAAGAACCGCACCCCGATGGGTCCGTTGAACTAACAATCGCCTTGACGCCGGCGGCGCAATGACTGCGCCGCCGGTTTCCCTCCGAAAGGATTCCAAGCCAGATGAGCGTTGGCAGCATCGTTCTCGTCGTCGTCGCACTTGCGGCCGTCGGTTATATCCTTGGCAGACGTCGCGCCTTGTCGACGTCCACGGCCACTGCGACTCGGCTCCACTCGCTTCCCGGCTACTACGGCCAGACCGTTGCGCTGTTCGTTGCGGTGCCTGCTCTGCTCTTGCTGATGGCCTGGCTTTTCGTCCAGCCGGTCCTGATCGAGAGCCGCGTCAACGGAATGATTCCCGACAGCATCATCCCCGAAGGCGGCGCCCGCAGCCTGGTGATGGCCGATGTTCGTCAAATCGCAGCGGGACTGGATGCCGTCCTCTCGCAGACGGAACTGACGGAAGAGGCGCTCGACGATGGCCGGGTGGATTCTTCCAATGTGCGCAAGCGCCTGGCCGAGGTCGGCGTTGCTCTCGGCGGAAACGTGCCGGCCGAAGTGTTCGAGGCTGCAAAGGCCTATCGCCGGAGCGCCGACATCGGCAATCTCGCGGTGACCGTAGCGGTTCTGGGTGTGGCGCTCACCCTGGGGATATGGTCCCTGCGGAGCATTCATCCGAAGATGCGCGCCCGCAATGTCAGCGAGAACTTCGTCAAGGCCCTGCTTATCGGATCCTCCACGATCGCCATTCTGACGACCGCCGGCATTGTCGCCTCGCTGGTCTTCGAGACCATCAATTTCTTCAGGATGTATCCGGCCTCGGAGTTCTTCTTCTCCACCGTCTGGAACCCGCAGTTCCGCGGAGGTTCGGAACTTGGCATCCTGCCCCTGCTCTGGGGCACGCTTTACATCTCCCTAGTGGCGCTTCTGGTCGCCGTCCCGATCGGTCTGCTGATCGCTATCTATCTCGCGGATTATGCCGGACCCTCCCTGCGCAGCTTCGCCAAGCCCGCCATCGAAATCCTGGCCGGCATTCCGACCATCGTCTACGGCCTTTTCGCCCTTATCACCGTCGGCCCATTCCTGCGCGACTGGATCGCCCAGCCGCTGGGGCTGGGTAATTCGTCCTCGTCGGTGCTGACGGCGGGCCTCGTCATGGGCGTGATGATCATTCCGTTCGTGAGTTCCCTTTCGGACGACATCATCAATGCCGTGCCGCAGGCCATGCGCGACGGGTCCTATGCGCTGGGGGCCACACAATCGGAAACCATCCGGCGGGTGATCCTCCCCGCTGCCCTGCCGGGGATCGTCGGCGCGATCCTTCTCGCCGCGAGCCGCGCGATCGGTGAGACCATGATCGTGGTGCTCGGTGCCGGCGCGGCCGCCAAGCTCGATCTCAATCCGTTCGAGGCCATGACGACGGTGACGGTGAAGATCGTCAGCCAGCTGACCGGGGACACCGAATTCGCCAGTCCCGAGACGCTGGTGGCCTTCGCGCTCGGCCTTACTCTTTTCGTCCTTACGCTCGGGCTCAACGTGCTGGCCCTCTATGTCGTGCGGAAATACCGGGAGCAGTACGAATGACCGACGCCGTCATAGCAAAGACCGGGAAGACGGCACTGGCCGGAAGCGCCCGCACCCGCCGCCGTCATGCCTCGGAACGCCGCTTCCGGATGATGGGGCTGGCAGCCGTCGCCGTCGGCGTGCTCGCGCTCCTGGGCCTGCTTGTCTCCATCCTGTCGAACGGCCTTTCATCGTTCCGGCAGACCTACATCACGCTGGAGATCTACCTGGATCCTGCAATCCTGGACAAGCAGGGCAACCGCGATCCTGCGGACATCGCCAAGGTCACCACTTTCGGATATGCGCCGCTGGTCGAGGGATCCCTGGTCAGGATGATGAAGGATCACGGTATCGGAAGCGAAGCTGACGTCGATACGGCGGTCGCAATGATATCGAAGGAAGCTCCCGCGATCCTTCGCCGTTACGTGCTCGCGGACCCCTCGCGCATCGGCGAAACGGTCGAATTCGACCTTCTCGCCTCCGGCCGGATCGACGGCTACTACAAGGGCCGGGTGACCATGGCGAGCGCGGAGCTCGATCGGAATACCTCGCCGGAGCAGTTGCAGCTCGCCGACGAGATGAAGGATGCCGGCATTCTCGTCACGCGCTTCAACTGGGATTTCTTTACCGCGCCGGATGCATCCGATACCCGGCCTGAGGCAGCCGGCCTCGGGGTCGCGATCCTCGGCTCCGCCTATATGATGCTGATCGTGCTGGTCCTCTCCCTGCCGATCGGCGTGGCCGCTTCCATCTATCTCGAGGAATTCGCGCCGAGGAATCGCTTCACCGACCTGATCGAGGTCAACATCGCCAATCTGGCAGCGGTGCCCTCGATCGTCTTCGGTATCCTCGGCCTTGCCGTCTTCATCAATTTCGTCGGCTTGCCGCAGTCGGCGCCCGTGGTCGGTGGCCTGGTCTTGACGCTCATGACGCTGCCGACGATCATCATCGCGACGCGCGCCGCTTTGAAGGCCGTGCCGCCGTCGATCCGCGACGGAGCGCTCGCGGTCGGCGCGTCGAAGATGCAGTCGGTCTTCCACCATGTGCTGCCACTGGCCATGCCCGGCATCCTGACGGGAACCATCATCGGGCTGGCGCAGGCGCTGGGCGAGACGGCTCCGCTGCTGTTGATCGGCATGGTGGCCTTCGTGCGGGAATACCCGGCAGCGCCGCCCGAGGGCTTCTTCGATCCCGCCTCGGCCCTCCCGGTGCAGGTCTACAACTGGACACAGCGCGGCGATCCTGCATTTGTAGAGCGGGCATCCGGCGCGATCATCGTGCTCCTGATATTCCTGCTGCTGATGAACCTTGTCGCAGTCATTCTCCGTCGCCGCTTCGAGCGCCGGTGGTAATGGAGAGAAGCGAGATGAACGTGTTGTCGGACGCCGCCGCTGAGAAGGCCCTGGTAAAGAAGATGAACGAAATCGATTACAAGATGATTGGCCAAGATGTCTCCGTCTACTACGGCGACAAGCGAGCCCTGTTCGACGTCAATCTCGGCGTCCGCAACAACACCGTGACGGCGCTGATCGGTCCTTCCGGATGCGGCAAGTCGACTTTCCTGCGATGCCTGAACCGGATGAACGATACGATCCAGAACGCCAGGGTCACGGGCAGGATCACCCTGGACGGCGAGGACATCCACGATCCGTCGATCGACGTGGTGGAGCTTCGGGCACGTGTCGGCATGGTCTTCCAGAAGCCGAACCCGTTCCCGAAGTCGATCTACGAGAACGTCGCCTACGGGCCCCGCATTCACGGGCTGGCTCATTCCAAGGCGGACCTGGACCAGATCGTCGAGAGCAGCCTGCAGAGGGCTGGCCTCTGGAACGAGGTCAAGGATCGTCTCAACGAGGCCGGAACGGGTCTTTCCGGTGGCCAGCAGCAGCGCCTCTGCATCGCGCGCGCCGTTGCCGTGTCTCCCGAAGTCATCCTGATGGACGAGCCGTGCTCGGCACTCGACCCGATCGCCACGGCGCGGGTGGAGGAACTGATCCACGAGCTTCGGACCAATTACTCGATCGTCATCGTGACCCACTCGATGCAGCAGGCGGCCCGCGTTTCGCAGCGGACCGCGATGTTCCATCTCGGTCATCTCGTCGAAGAGGATGATACCGACAAGATGTTCACGAATCCGAATGATCAGCGCACACAGGACTATATCATGGGTCGCTTCGGCTGATCCGCCAGCCGACGCCGGACCCTAAGACATCGAGGATAGAGACCATGGCATCCAGCCACATCATGTCGGCCTACGACGAGGAACTGAAGTACCTGACCCGCCGGATTTCCGAGATGGGCGGCCTGGCGGAACAGATGTGCGCCGATGCGGTCCGCGCCCTGGTCAATGCCGATACTGCTCTTGCGCAGAAGGTGATCTCCGACGACGTGGTCCTCGATCACGCGGAGCGCGAAATCGGCGAGAAGGCGATCGTAACGATCGCCAAGCGCCAGCCGATGGCGACGGATCTGCGTGAGATCATCGGCTCCCTCCGCATCGCTGCAGACCTCGAGCGGGTAGGGGATCTCGGCAAGAATACGGCCAAGCGGGTGATCGCGGTCCAGGAGACCGGCATTCCCCGCAACCTGGCCCGCGGCATCGAGCACCTTTCGGAGCTCGCCCTGGTCCAGCTCAAGGATGTCCTCGACGTGTACGCCACCCGTTCGGCCGAGAAGGCGGAGGCGATCCGCCAGCGCGACGAGGAGATCGACGCGATGTACACGTCGCTGTTCCGCGAGCTGCTGACCTACATGATGGAAGATCCCCGCAACATCACGAGCTGCACCCATCTCCTGTTCTGCGCCAAGAACATCGAGCGGATCGGGGACCATGCGACCAACATTGCCGAGACCATCTATTACATGGCTACCGGCAACCAGCCCGAGGGCGAGCGTCCGAAGGATGACCGGTCCAACACGCTCAGCGCCATTCTGAGCGACGATTGAGGCTGACGGAGCGCGTCGGGATGCAACCGAAGATCACCGTTGTGGAAGACGAGGAAGCCCTCAGCGTGCTTCTGCGCTACAACCTCGAGGCCGAGGGCTACGAGGTCGAGACGATCGTGAAGGGTGACGAGGCGGAACTGCGCCTCCAGGAACGGGTTCCGGATCTGCTGATCCTCGACTGGATGCTCCCCGGCGTTTCCGGCATCGAACTCTGCCGCCGCCTGCGCCAGCGTCGCGAGACCGAGCGGCTGCCGATCATCATGCTGACGGCGCGGGGCGAGGAAAGCGAGCGCGTGCGCGGGCTGTCGACAGGTGCGGACGACTACGTGGTGAAGCCCTTCTCCACGCCCGAGTTGATGGCGCGCGTCAAGGCGATGCTCCGGCGCGCAAAGCCGGAAGTGCTGTCGACCGTACTTCGCTGCGGCGATATCGAACTTGATCGGGAAACCCATCGCGTCCATCGCAAGAGCCGCGAGGTACGCCTCGGGCCGACCGAGTTCAGGTTGCTGGAATTCCTGATGTCGTCCCCCGGCCGCGTCTACTCCCGCGCCCAGCTGCTCGATGGCGTCTGGGGCCACGACATCTATGTCGACGAACGTACCGTCGACGTCCATGTCGGCCGTCTGCGCAAGGCGCTCAACTTCTCCAATATGCAGGACGTCATCCGCACGGTGCGCGGCGCCGGATATTCGCTGGAGAGCTAAACTCGCGCGTTCCGGAAAGGTGGTACCTCGCTGGAGGCTCAGGCCGGCGCCGCTGCGGCTGCCGCCTTCTGCCGAAGCTGCCAGAAGGCAATGCTTCCGAAGCAGAGGAGCGAGGCGACCGCCGTTGCGATCGTGCCTGCGATCGCGCCCTTGATCGACAGGCGCGCCATCATCACGGCGAAGAGGAAGGGAGCGAGCGCCGCCGAGACCTGACGCGCGGCGGTAATCCACCCGAGACGAGCGCCGTATCCTGCCCTGCCGAACAATTCCAGGGGCAGCGTGCCTCCCACGATGCTGGCAAGCCCGGAGCCCAGGCCGAACAGGATCGCGAAGGCCACGAGACCGGGTGCCGAGGGCGCCCCGGCAAGCAGCGCCAGGGCGCCGAAGGTCAGCAGGCCTGCCGAGATGAGCGCCAGCAGCGTCTGCGACAACCGCCCTCCGAAGATCAAGTTGAGAAGGCGGCTGGCGACCTGCGACGGCCCGAACAGCGTCGGTACCAGCATGCCGAGGCTGCCGGCACCGACGGCGCCCATAAGCGGCACCATGTGCACGAGGATCGCGGAGAGCACGAAGCCCTCCAAGGCGAAGCCGGCAAGCATGACCGGAAAGATCGCGATCGGTGCAGCCGGCCGGGCGTCGGTCACGGGATCGGGAGAACGCGAGGAGGGGGGCGCTCCGCGCCGCCTGGACAGCGACGCCACCCACAGGTGGACAGGAAGGCACAGAGCAAGGTTCATCAGTGCGAAAACCCCGTATACCTCGCGCCAGTCCATTACCGCCTGCAGGCCGGAGGTCAGGGGGCCAGAACAGCGTCGAGGCGAAGCCCGCGATCAGGGTGAGGTGGGTGATGCTGCGTTGTCCTCCCGCTCCACCGATCTGGACGAGCGCTGCGAAGGCGGTGCCATATAACACGAAGACGGAAGCGAGTTCCATGGCGACGAGCGCCACCGAGAAGAGCCAGATGTTGCTGGCGAGCGCCAGGGCGGTGAGCGCGAGCGCCGCTGCGATCGAACCGGGCGCCATCAGGCGGCCGGCGCCGTAGCGGTCGGCCATCGCCCCGCCTTTGGCGCCAGCGCGCCGCGGGCAAGGAGGGCGCCGGACAGAAGGCCGAAAACGAAATCCGTCGAGATGCCGAAATCTTCCGCCATTGCGGGCGCAAGGACGCCGAAGGAATAGTAGAGCGTGCCGTAGCCGACGATCTGCGTCAGCCCCAGTGCCCAGATCAATCGGGCGGGTACCTTCTCTACGGTCATTTCGCAGCTTCCATGGGACAGGTGCGCGCTCGCATCCGCTTCGCGACCATAGGGAAGGAGTATCGGGAGCGGAAGCCGTTCAGGCGGCCGGACCGGATTTTCCGGAAAGGATGCGTTCTCCCGATGCGGCCGTCAAAGCATCCCGCCGTCGCCAAGGGTGTGTCGGGTCGCCTTTACCGCTCGCGACCCACCAGACGCGAGCGCAGCGCATTCGAGATACCGTCGAAGAGGAACACCACGAGAAGGATGAGCAGCACCATGTAGGCGACGTTTTCCCAATCGGAATTGGTGCGCATGGCTTCCCAGAGCTTCAGGCCGATACCGCCGGCGCCGACGGCGCCGATGATCGTGGCCGAGCGGGTGTTGGATTCCCAGAAGTAGAGCGCCTGCGACACGAAGACCGGCATGACCTGCGGCACGACGCCGTAACGCTGGACCGTCGCGGGTGGAGCGCCGACGGAGCGGACCCCTTCACGCTGCTTGTCGTCGATGTTCTCCAGCGCTTCCGCATAGAGCTTTCCGAGCGTGCCGGTGTCGGTGAGGAAGATGGCGGAGATACCGGCCAGCGGTCCCGGTCCGAAGGCGCGCGTGAAGAACAGCGCCCAGATCAGCATGTCCACCGAACGCAGGAAGTCGAACAGTCGCTTGGTAAGCTGGTTGACCGGCCGGTTGCGGAAGATGTTGCGGGCCGCGATGAAGGAAAGCGGGAAGGCGACGATCATCGCGAAGAGGGTGCCGATGAAGGCCATCACGATGGTCTGGAGAAGCTTGGTCCAGACGTCGAGATGCTGCCAGGACGGGTTGTAGAGGATGTCGCTCCACGCAAGGGACAGGTTGCTTTGCGCCGGATCGAGTCTCTCGCCGCTGACGATCAGGCTCGCCACCTCGCTGGCCGACTTGCCGAAGAAGGCGGAGTTGGTGTCGAAGAAGAAGTTTTCCCAGCCGAGGAAGCGTTTGCGGATGCGGACCCGGTCGGCGCTGATCTCGGCCCAGCCGGAGAAGCCGAAATAGGCTGTGACCCGGCCGCCGGTCGAGCGCTGCTCCGCCCACTCCGGCAGCGCGCCGTCCGCAAGCACCCGGTCCGCGTCCCGATCAAGCGTCAGCGTCACGGTTTCGGAGCCTCGGGTCAGGACGACCCGGTCCGGAAGGATATCGATGGTGCGGGAGGCCCCCATCTGGACAACGGCTTCGGTGACCACTTCCTCCGTTCGGGTCTCGGTGGTCGGCGCCGCAGACGAGGCTGCCTGCTGCTGCGTCGGTGCCGGCGCCATGAAGCTGAAGCTCGACGTGGACGAGGAGGAAGGGGATGTGCCGGAGGCCGGCGCTATGTTCACCGTGCGGGTTACCGTCTCCCGCTTCGCCTGCAGCCAGTCCGGATTGGGATTGGGGCCGATGGGGTCGAAGCGCGGATAGGTGATCTGCATCGACCCGTCCGCTGCCACCTCAATGTCCGGGCGGATCTCGTAGGAGATCCAGTCTGCGAGATAATTGCCGGCGAGCCCCCAGTTGGCGGTGCCCACGACCTTGCCGACGGCGAAGAACCACCAGGCGAAGATGAAGTAGGCGACGACGGCTGCGGCAATGATCGGAAGGCGGAACCGCTGCCACGCCGAGCGATGAAGAATATCCGGATGGCGGGCCGCGAGGGCATCCATTTCGGCCGTGGTGAGAATGGTCATGACGGCTCCCGTTCAGATGGCCTGGAATGCCTGGTCGCCAACGAGCTTGCGGCGGAGCCATGCGGAAAACTGATCGACGGCGATGATGGTCAGCAGCAGCAGCAGGATGATGGCGAGCGTCTTCGCCTCGTGGCCGCGGCTGATGGAAAGGCGCAACTGCTCCCCGATGCCGCCGCCGCCGACGGCGCCGATGATCGTCGAGGCGCGCACGTTGATCTCCAGGCGCAGCAGGAAGTAGCTCATGAAGTTCGGCATCACCTGCGGGACGATCCCGAACCAGGAGCGCTCCAGCCAGTTGGCCCCGACCGCCTTCAGCCCTTCGTCCGGCTTCATGTCGGCGTTTTCGATCACCTCGAAGAAGAGCTTGCCGAGGGCGCCGACCGTATGGATCGACACGGCGATGACCGCGGGAATGGGACCGAGCGACAGGATCGCCAGGAAGAAGCCGGCGAGGACCACCTCGGGGAAGGCGCGCATGATTTCCATCACGCGCCGCGCCGGGGCACGGATCCAGACATTGTGCGTCATGTTCCTCGCGGCGAGGAAGGACAGGATGAAGCCGAAGATCAGGCCGATGACGGTGGACAGGATCGCGATGTTGAGCGTTTCCACCATCTTGTAGAAGTATTCGGGGATGTAGAAGCTGTCGGTAAGATAGTGGCGGCCGTCGACATAGTCGTACTTCAGGCTGCCGTCCTCGTAGGGGGAGGGCAGGTCGAAGAGTGCGCGCCAGATTTCCCAGCCGTCCCGCGGAACGAGATCGCCGACGAAATCGAAGAGATGCGGCAGGCGGTCGAAAAACTTTCCCGCATTGGTCTCGTTGGCGAACCAGAGCGAACCGGAAACGGCGATCAGCAGCAGCATGCCTGCGGCAAGTGTGTAGAGACGGCGCTGGCCGGCCAGCTGCTGCCAATGGCGTTCGACCATGGCTCCGCTTTCGCTGAGCCTCGGGGAGATCACGGAAGTTGGCATGGGCTATCCCGGGTAATGCTGTCGCTTGTGAGAAGGCCGCCGGGCCGGTGCGCACGACGGCCTTGGGCTGGAATGGGCGCGTCAGCCGCCGATCGTGGCCCTGCGGGCGTCGATGATCGGCTTGTAGAAGTCGACGTTCACTTCCGCGAAGCCCGAGAAGTCGCCGCCCTGGATTGCGGAGAAGCAGGCCGGGTCGGATTTCGGCAGAGCCATCATGAAGTCCTTGAACTTCGCCTTCATGTCCTCGTTCATCGAGGTGCGGACGACGAGAGGCCCGTTCGGGATCAGCGGCGACTTCCAGAGCTCGACGAGGTCGTCCATGTTGAGGATACCCTTGTCGACCATCTTGCGGAGGTTGCCCGAGGTATAGCCGTCCTTGAAATCGCCCACGCCGGAGCCGAAGGTGGTGCCGGCGTCGAACATGCCCTTCAGCACTTCGAGAACCAGGTTCTCGTGGCCACCGCCGAAGCCCGTCTCCGCCACCACTTCCTTGACCGGCTTGCCGCCCAGCGCTTCCGGCAGGGTGACGGTCGGGATCAGGTAGCCCGAGGTCGAGTCGGGATCGGCGAAGCCGAGCTTCTTGCCCTTGATGTCCTCGACCTTGGTCATCCCGGAATCCTTCCGCGCGACCATGATCGAGTGATAGCCCATGGAGCCGTCGGTCTGGACGGTGGTCAGGATCGGCTGAACGGCGTCCGGGCTCTCCAGATAGATCTTGGCATAACCGGAGGCGCCGAGTTCCGCATAGTCGAGCGTGCCGCCCAGCAGGCCCTGGATGGTGCCGTCGTAGTCGGCGGCGGGGAACAGCGAGACCTTCTCCACCCCGAGGACGCCCGGCAGCTTGTCGACCATGCACTGGAAGTTGCGCAGACGGTCTGCCTCGTTTTCACCGCCGATGATGCCGATGCGGAACTCCTTGAGGTCCTCGGCCATGACATTGCCGGCGAGCGCCGTCAGCGCAGCGGTGGCAAGCAGAAGTTTCTTCAGCATGAGATCTCTCCTGTTTTGTCCGGCAAGCCGGATCATTGTTGCATGAGGTGCCCTTGACGCGGGCTTGACGATCGGTCGTCCGGCGCTCAGACGCTGGCCGCAGCCAGGGTGCCGATGCCGGCGGATTGACGGGCGGCCTTTTCCGGGGACGCAGGGATCTTGATGCTGGTCGACGTCATCGTCTCGTCGATGCCGGCGCCGTCGCGGTCGGCCCCGTAGATCGCGTGGACCGCATCGGCGGTCAGTTCGGAGGGCGTGCCGTCGAACACGACACGGCCTGCCGCCATGCCGATGATCCGTTCGCAGTAGGAGCGAGCGGTGTCCAGCGTATGGAGATTGGTGATGACGGTAATGCCTTCGCGCTCGTTGATGTCGCGCAGGGCGTCCATGACGATCTTCGCATTGAGCGGATCGAGGGAGGCGATCGGTTCGTCAGCGAGCACCATCGTCGGCGCCTGCATCAGCGCCCGTGCGATGGCGACGCGCTGCTGCTGACCGCCGGAAAGCGTGCCGGCTCGCTGCAGGGCAGTCTGCTCGATCCCCAGCCGCTCGAGCGCGGCGATCGCCATGATGCGTTCCTCGCGGCTGAAGATGTTGAGCAGGCTCATTGCAGTCGAACGGTGATTAAGCCGGCCGAGCAGCACATTGGTCAGCACGTCGAGACGGGGAACGAGATTGAACTGCTGGAAGATCATCGCGCAGTCGCGCTGCCAGCGCCGCAGCTCCGCTCCGCGCAGCGCGGAAACCTCGAGGTCTCCGAAGTGGATGGAACCGGACGACGCGTCGGTGAGCCTGTTGATCATCCGGAGCAGGGTGGACTTGCCGGCGCCCGAACGACCGATGATGCCGACCATCTGGCCCTGAGGGATGTCCAAGGTCACGGCATCGACCGCCGTCCGGCTGCCAAAGACCCGAGTGAGGTTCGTCAGTCGCATCCTGTGTCCCCTGTTTCAGCTCTGGGGTCACTAGCGGCGCTTCATGAAGGAGGCATGTCAGGTGTATGTAGGATTTATGAAAGCGCGGTGGACGGTACGTGACGATGCGACAACGCCGCCGATTGCTGTGGATAACCTCACCCTTCCGCGGAAAAGCCCGCCTTGGAAGACGGGCTTTTCCACTTGGGCCAGACCTTGAAGCTTGAGACCTTAAAGTTCGGGGCAGCCGCGCTCGTTGGCGAAGACCATGCGTTCCGGCCCGCGCCGGGTCATGCCACGCACGGTAACGGTGCGGCGGGTTATCCGTGTAATCTCCGCCCGGCGCAACCCGGCATCACGGGCAATCGAAAGGGCGAGGCGAGGGCTGCATTCGTCGCGCCGGCGGTCACGGTCGCGATCAGGAATAACCGGTCGTATTCCGTCCGGCCCGATGCGCAGTTCGAGATCCTGAGCCACGGCCAACTGGGAAGTCATGGTGGCGGCGCCCAGCGCCAACGCGATCACAAGGCCGGTATTGGCCATGATTTTCAGCATGTTTCTCTCCGTTGGGCGCTCTGTTGCCGCCCGTTGATGATAGCGATCTACACCTCCGGGTCTGAAAGACCTCGGAAGCAGGAATTCAACTCGAAGCGAGGATTGGTTCCGGGCGAGGAAAGCACAGTCTCCTGGGGCAGCTCTCGACTCAGCGATAGCGGGGCGCGCGCGATGCATTCATCAACAGTTCCTGCTCGGATGCAAAGGGGCCAAGCAGCTTCAGCAGACGGCTCTCCTCCTCGCGATCCAGTCGATAACGTTTGGCGAACTCGCTGACGCTCCATACCTTGCGAAGACCGACCTTTTCGAACTGGTCCAAGTCAATCCGTTCGCTCATTTCAACCCCCAGATACACGATATTCCGCCACAACGCGAAGAAGTGCCGGAAGTTCCGGAAGAAGATGAAGATTTTCGGATGTCGGCGAGCGTCCTCAGCCGTCGTTGGCGGAACTCAGATTTTGCGGGCGGATGCCCTCGTCAGGGTTGCGCTGGCGCAGCCGCACGCCGGGGCCGGCGCCCGGATTGTCCTCGCCTGCAGCCAGGAAAACGACCCCCTTGGCCTCCAGCGACAGGCGCAGCCGTTCGGCGGCGGCAGGATCGACGGCTGCGGCCGTTTCCGCCTCCGTGATAGCGGCGGCGGAGAGACCGGTGGCCGCGGCCAGTTCTTCGATCGAAAGTCCGGCGATGGCGCGCCCCGCGCGGAGTTGTATTCCTGTCAGCATGCGGCAAATCTGGCGCGGCCGGTGATCAAGTCAAGCTTGTTCGGGCATGGTTGGCGGAGCGCAAGCGGCGCTGGTGCCGCTGTTCCAAGGCAATGCAGCCCCAGATCACGCCGAGCAGCAGGTAGAAGTGCCGCCAGTGATCGGTGTCGATGACGTTGCCGATCAGGCAGTGCCCGAGGATGACGACCCAGCCGATCATGAGGTAGGGCTGCCACGGCCTCTCGCGCAGCAGGTAGCGGAAGCCAAGGGTCAGGGTCCAGGCGATGAGCGTCAGATAGGCGACAAAGCCGAGCCAGCCGTAGGTGGTGAGCGATTTCAGCCAGATATTGTGCTCGTCCTCGCCGTACATCCGCCCGAGTTCCATCGGTCCGAGGCCAAGCGGCCGCTCCATGGCGAGCAGGAAGCCGATCTTGTGACGCTCGAACCGGCCGAGGCGTGCACCGTCGTAATCCTGGACGAGGCGCGCGCGGGTGCTAAACAGGTCTGCCACCTTGTCGAACTGCAGGGCGATCACGACGGCCAGCGCCAGAAGCAGGATCGCGGCGACGGAGAGCGCCAGGATCTTCAGCCGGAACGCGCCCGTTCTTTCCTTGAGGAGCATCAGGAAGACGAGCATCACGCCGCTGAACAGCAGCAGGCCCCAGGCTGCGCGCGAGAAGGAGAGGAAGAGGCCGAGAACGAGGATGAGCAGGCCCGCGACGAGCAGCGGCGCCTGCGCCGGCCTGCCCGTCAGCAGGCGGTGGAGGAGGTAGAGGATCGGCGCCACGAGATAGGGGCCGAAGACATTGGGATCCTCGAAGGCGCCCATTGCGCGGTCGTAGCGGGTGAAGATCCCGGCCCCCGGAAAGGCATGGAAATAGCCGAGAATGCCGAGGATGGCGGTGATGATGGCAGCCGCCACCCAGGCCTTGAAGATGATCTCCAGCCGGTGCGGCCTGCCCTCAATTGCCGCCGCGTAGAGAACGGTCGTCAGGGCAAGGAAGGTCGAGACCGCGATATACATCGGGCCGCCGGTCATGTCCGGCATCACGAGCAGCGACAGCATCCCGCCGACATTGTAGACGAGAAGCAGGGAGAGCGGGACGGCAACGCTTCTGGAGATCGTCAGGCCCAGTAGGAACCAGACGACGATCTGCGAGGCCATGACGAGTTCGTAGGGAGCGGGCTCCGACATCACGAAGCCGGACAGGAAGACGCCGAAGCCGATGGCCATGGATCCGATCCATCCGGCAATGGCCCGTTGCGGCGCAGCCCCGGCGCTGTGATGGACGGTCGCGCTCAATAGGCGTTCTCTGCGTTCAGCAGCCTGATCGGCGTCAGGAAGAGGATCTTGAGGTCGAGGAGCAGCGACCAGTTTTCGATGTAGTGCAGGTCGTAGGCCGTGCGCATCCGGATCTTCTCGTCGCTGTCGAGTTCGCCGCGCAGGCCGTTGATCTGGGCCCAGCCGGTGACGCCGGGCTTGACCCGGTGACGGGCGAAATAGCTTTCCACGACGTCCACATAGCGGCGATCGCCGGTCTGCGCATGCACCGAATGGGGACGCGGACCGACAAGCGAAAGCTCGCCGCGCAGCACGTTGAAGAGCTGCGGCAGCTCGTCGATGGAGGACTTGCGCAGAAAGCGGCCGACCGGCGTGACCCGCGGATCGTTCTTCGTCACCGCCTTCCTGGCTGTCGGATCGGCAAGCTCGGTATACATCGACCGGAACTTGAGCACGTCGATGACCTCGTTGTTGAAGCCATGGCGCTTCTGGACGAAGAAGACCGGTCCCTTCGACGACGCTTTCACGGCAATGGCCGCGCCGATCATGATCGGCCAGGTCAGCGCCAGCGCCGCAAGCGAGAAGACGATGTCGAAGGTCCGCTTGGCGACGGAGTCCCAGTCGCGGATGGGCTTGTCGAGGATGTCGAACATCGGCACCGCGCCGACATGGGAATAGGAGCGGGGCCGAAACCTCAGGCGATCGGCATGCGCGGCAAGCCGGATGTCGACCGGCAGCACCCACAGCTTGCGCAGAAGCTGGAGGATGCGGGCCTCGGCCGTGGCGGGCAGCGCGATGATCAGCATGTCGACACGGGCAAGCCGGGCGAATTCCACCAGTTCGGCGAAGGTGCCGAGCTTGGGGTAGCCCGCCACCACCGCGGGCGAGCGCGCGGAGCCGCGGTCGTCGAAGATGCCGCAGATGCGGATGTCGTTGTCCGGTTGCTGCTCGAGCGCCCGAGCGAGCTGCTTCGCCGGCTCGCCCCCGCCGATGATGACGGCGCGCCGTTCCATGATGCCGTTGCGGGCCCAGTGTCGGATACCGATGGCAATCAACTGGCGTTCGACCAGCAGGAAGAGGATGCCGACGGCAAACCAGAGCAGGTAGGCTCCGGCGGAGAAGGACTGCTCCTCTAAGAGGTACAGGCTTCCAGCCGAGGCGAGAAATCCGAGGACGCCCGCCGTCGCCACCCGCTTGCGGCTGCGGGCGGCACTTCGCAGCGAAGGGATGAGGTAGGTGTCCGCCAGTTGCAGGAGCAGTATCGTCGCTGCGGATCCGGCGGCCAGGGCGGCAATGCGCACAAGCAGGCCCAGCGGTGCGGACTGAGAGGCCAGCATCGTCGCAAGGAGCCCGATCGCCAGCAGAGAGACGAATTCGAGAAGACGGATCTGGCCGATCAGGAGGGCGGGGGAGTAATTCTCGTCACGGAACTGGCGGGCAATCTGCTGCGCCAGCGGGTTGAGCAATGCGGGTTCATCCGGTGCGGTGCCGGCGGGAAGCTCGTTCGCGGCCGGATCGGAAAGCCTACGGCGCAGAGATGCGATATCGAATTGCGTCTTGCTGCCCGCATCGTTCATGGCACTGGTTCTCCTGCAGCGCGCCTCATACCGCCTTCAGCGCCGCACCGGTTCCGTCACCGTCGGGACTAGCAGAAAGATGCTAAGAAACGCTTTAGCCGTCCAGGACGGGTACCGGTGCCAGTTCCCGGTAGAGCTCCATCATGCTGCGCGCCATGGCGGAGGTCGAGAAGGTCGCGCGGAAGGTGTCGGGCTTCGGCATGACGCGGTCCCGCCAGCCTTCGTCGGAAAAGGCTTCCACCATGATGCGCGCGAGATCGCCTGCGTCGCCCGGAGCGGCAAGCGCTGCGCTGTCGCTGCCTAGTATCTCGGGTATGCCTCCCACTCGTGAGGCGATGACGGGTCTGCCGGCCGCCAGAGCCTCGATGACGATATAGGGCATGGCTTCGGCGCGGGAGGGTACGACGACCATGTGCGCCATGGCGAAGGCCTCGCGGGCCGGCATGGCCGGCAGCATGCGGATGCGCCGGCTCAATCCGAGCGCGGCGATGGTGGTCTCGTAGCGATCGCGGTCCGGGCCGTCACCGACAATCAGTGCAGACAGGGGGCGGCCGACCTGCCGCTCCGTCCTTGCAAAGGCGTCGATGAAGACGTCCGGTCCCTTCAGGTCCCGGAGCATGCCGATATAGAGGAAGTCGGCGGCGTCGGCGCTTGCCGGAACGGGCCGGAACTCCTCATCCCTCACGCCATTGAGGATGACGCGATGGCGCGTGCGGGGACTGCCGATCTTCGCCCCGTAGGTCTGCCGCTCGTAGTCGCAGACGAAGACGAGCGTATCCGTGAAGCGCTCCTGCAGCCGTTCCAGCCGCGTCACGATCCTGCCCGACAGGGTGGCGGTATCGAAATGCAGGCTGCCGCCGTGCGGAGAGTAAAGGCGGGCGACGCGCGACCTGTTTGCCCGCAGGGTTGAGCCGATCAAGCGGGCGAGCGCGCCTCCCTTGGCGCCGTGCCCGTGCAGGATGTCCGGCCGCAAGCTTTTGATGTGCTGATAGCTCCTGTAGAGGGCGGGAATATCGGACGGCGCAATGGCCCGCCGCATCGGAATGCGCGTCAGGCCAAGCGAGAGGTGCGGGTGGATGGCATCGAAAAGGCGGTCCTCGTGGGGTCCGCCCGTCGTACTGTCACAGAGTATGCCGACGTCGTGGCCGAGGGCGCGGTGTTCCTCTACGAGATCGCGCACATGGCGGAATATGCCGCCGATAGGCGATCTGAAGCAATGCAGGATCCGCAGTTTTCGGGAGCCGTCCATGAGGGGTCAGAACAGCCGCTCGCGGACATGGATCGTGTCGCCGGCCAGCACGGGGCTGGTGATTTCCGTCCGTCCGGTGAATACCCGGCCGTTGATCCTGCGGGTGACATCGACGTCTTTCTGATTACCCCGCGGCGTGAACCCGCCTGCGATCGCGATCGCGTTCTGCGCCGTCATGCCGGGCACGTAAGAATACTGGCCCGGACGCCCGACCTCGCCCATCACGAAGACCGGCCGGTAGCGGTCCATCTCGATGGTCACGTCCGGATCGCGCAGGTAGCCCTGCTTCAGGCGCGCGGCGATGGCGCCTTCGAGTGCCGGCAGGGTCTCGCCGCGCGCCGCCACCTGTCCAATGAGCGGGAAGGCGATGTAGCCGGCTTGGTCGACGGCGTAGGTATTGGAAAGGCCCGGCTGCTCGAAGACGGTGATCCGGAGCCGGTCGCCGCTGTCCAGCCGGTAGGGTTGCACCGCCGCCTCCCGGAACGGCTTCGATGCCGGTTTGGTGGTGGTGGAGCACGCCGCAAGACCCGCCGCCACAGGCGTGAGCGCGAGGATCATGAGGCATGTTCGTCTGGCGAAGGACATTCGCTTGATGCTCCGGCTGTGCGATTGGTGCTCCGATTATCCGTCTGTTAGGGTTAACGCCCCGTAAAGCCGGAAGGCCGCAGTGTGTCTGCCTTTGCCATTAACCCTCGCGTTACCATACCGGTTTACCCTCCGGCGGATTCAACTGGGTTGGAGCTTCTGTATGTCGGGCGTAGCGGGCAGCAATCAGGACGCGGATATCGATCTCGCACGCCTCTTCGCGGCCGTATGGGAGCGGAAGAGAAGGGTGCTCGGCATCACGGTGCTGGCCGCAGGCGTTGCCTTCGCGGCCACCACGATGATGAAGCCGAGTTTCCGCGGCGAGGCCCGTATCCTCATAGAATCGCGGTCTGCGACCTTCATCGGCGGACAGGCCCAGCCGGCGGCGAACGACCCGATCCTCGATGCGCTGAACATCACCAGCCAGGCGGAAGTCCTGCAGTCGAGCGATCTGATCAAGGAAGTCGCGCGCGAGCTGCGCCTCTACGAGATCGCGGAATTCGATCCCGACGGGCAGTCCCTGCTTCCCAATCCCCTCGTCCTGCTGGGGCTCGCGCAGGATCCACTGTCGGTTGCTCCGGAAGAGCGGGTCATTCGGGAGTTCCGGGAGAAGCTCAAGGTTTATCCGGTCGAAAACTCCCGCATCATCGCCATCGAATTCTCCTCCCATGATCCCAAACTTGCAGCAGCCATCCCGAACAAGATGGCGGAGGTCTATCTGACGTTCCAGAGCGGAGCCAAGCTGGATACCCAGTCGGACACGGCCAGATGGCTCGAGCCGGAGATCGCCAGCCTGACGGAGAAGGTTCGCGAGGCGGAGCGCAAGGTCGCGGACTACCGGGCCGAGGCCGGCCTGTTCCAGACTGCCCAGAGCGGGAGCTTCGCGGCACAGCAGCTGAACGACATCTCCGCCGAACTCACACGGGTACGTGGGGAGAGGGCGAATGCGCAGGCCCGCGCGGAGAATGTACGTGCTGCGCTGGAAGCCGGCCGTGATTCCGATACGATGGCGGATGTGGTGGGCTCGCAGGTGATCCAGCGGTTGAAGGAGACGGAAGCCAACCTCCAGGCGCAGATCTCAGATCAATCGACCGTCCTTCTGGACAACCACCCGCGGCTAAAGGGACTGAAGGCACAACTCCAGGGGATCCGCCGCCAGATCGACAGCGAGACGCAGAACATCCTGGCGAGCCTCGACAACGAAGCGGAGGTGTCCCGCCTGCGTGAAGAGCAGCTCATCCAGCAGCTCAATGCTCTCAAGTCGAATTCGGCGAGGGTAGGCGAGGAGGAGGTCGGACTTCGCGCTCTGGAGCGTGAGGCGGCGGCCCAGCGCCAGCTTCTGGAAACTTATCTTGCCCGGTATCGAGAGGCTGCGTCGCGCCAGGGACCAGGCGCCGCGCCGGCCGATGCCCGCATCGTGTCGACCGCGATCGAGCCGATGCAGCCGTACTTCCCGAAGGTCGTCCCGATCGTGATCGTCGTCGCCCTGGCCTCGCTGATCCTCAGCGCGATCGCCATCATGCTGGCCGAACTCTTTTCCGGCCGCGCGCTGAAGCTGCCTGCGGAGCGGCAGATGGAGGACGCCGAAGCCGAGCAGACAGTGCACCAAGTGCACCGCATGCAGGCGGAGGCCGTGGCGGAGTTCGAGAGGATCGAGGCCGCGGCCCGTGAGCAGGCGCCGGAGCCGACCGCGGATCTCCCGCAGGACGAGCCAGCGGCAGCCGTCCCGGCCGACGGAGACGAAGCGTTCGGGATCGACAACGTCGCCGGTTACCTGAGCCGTTACGACGTTTCTGTCGCTCTCGCCGTCTCGCCGGAAGGGGATCAGGGTTCCACTGCCACTGTCATTCTTGCGAGGGCGGTCGCCGATCACGGCAGGACGGTGGTGCTGCTCGACATGACTGGTTCGGCTCTCCCGAGCCTGCTGATGGGAGCTGCGACCCTGCCCGGCGTCACCGATCTTCTCTGCGGCGAGGCTGCGTTCGGGGAGGCTATCCATCCGGATCGTCTGTCCGAAGCGCACATCATTCCCCAAGGCAAGTCCGCCGCCGCGATCGCGATGAAGGCGATAGACCGTCTCCCCATGATTATCGATGCACTGGCGGACGCCTATGACCATGTGCTGGTGGAATGCGGGCCCGCGGACCTGGAAGGTGTCTCCCGCCTCAGCCGCGGCCGGGACACGGAGATCATCTTCTCCGTCGGCGATCCCGAAGGTGAGGTTTTCCTCGATCGGCTGAAGGCATTCGCCGACGCGGGCTATGGCAACCTGCTCGTGATGCAGTCCGGCAACGCGGCGCCCGACCGAGGTTCACGGGCGGCGTGATCGGCTGCCCGTTCCGAGCGATCCGACCTAGAGAGGCGCGGCAGCCCGCAATCTTTGCACCAGAGAATAGAGCATCGCGTTGTTCTTGATTGCCTTCTTTAGGCGCATCGCGGAGGCGAGCACCGGTTGGGCGAGGGCCCCCTTTCGGGAGAGCGGCAGAAGAATGTCGTAGGTCGTCGTCTCCTGCGTGCACCAACTGCGTTTGTAGGGCTGGTCGCCGAGGCCGAAGTCGAAGACGGTCGCCCCCTCCCGGCAGGACTGTTCGATCATCAACCAGAAGAGGAGTTCGCCGGGACTGGCGTCCGGGCAGAGCCTGTCGTCGATCGAACCGAACTGGCAGAGGACATGGCCGCCCTTCCGGGAAAGGCCGCCGACGGCGACGATCCTCCCCTCATATCGACCACGCAGCCGCAGCGCATGCAGGCGCAAGGGGAAATCCGGTCCCGCCTCCGAGCGGTCGGCGAGATCGTGGAAAAAGCGTCGCACATCGGCGGGACGGAAGACATCCGGCAGTCCCAAGGCCGCCAATCGCTCCGACTTCTGGCGGAAGAACAGGTCGAGCAATTCGTGCTGCCCCCGACGGTTTTCGGGGCAGTAGTGGTCGAAGCCCCCCAGCGCCTCCAGCCTGCGGCACTGCTGCCTGAAGCGTTTGCGCCGGGTCTTGGCGTTCAGCTGGTTGACGGTTTCGTCCATCGTGGAGAGCAGCGGCAGCTGAAGCGAGCGGTCCGGATGCTCGATCGCCATCAGTCTCCGCAGCGGATGCGGCGATCCGGCAAGCGAAGCAGGCAATGTGTCGAGGAGAAGGATATCCGCGTACCCTGCCAACACTCGGCGCAAGCCGGCCAGCAGGTCGTTTAACTGCTCCTCATCCGGTTCGGGGAAATCGTCGCTGAACAGGCCGGTGTTCAGGTTGTTGAAGCGTTCTCCGGGAAGCCCTGCTACTCGCAATCCGCGCCGGTGGATGATCTCGAGCGGCAGCAGCATGACGGTGCGGCCGGCCTGGCGCCCCCGCAGGATCAGCGGCGCCAGGCGCCGCGCCCGCCACCAGGCACAGGCCCAGTCGAAGCTCTGGTGGAGAGAGTTCCTCGGCAGGGCGGCGAGCGAGCGCCAATCCGCTTCCACCAGTGCCGGCATGGTGACGACGTCGAACGTCACCGCTCCGGGCTCGGGAGGCGGCAATGCACGATGTGCTGGGCTTTCCAGATCAAGCTTAGCCCGGACGTTCCGACCCGGCATTTCGTTACCCGCCTGTTGTGGACGGCGAATGATAGAAGGATACCGTCTGAAGCGAAGTTTACGGCGGCGTCCGCCACAGGGAACTTTGGCGGGTGTGGTTAACCGGCAGGAAATGCTGTCTATCGGTCGCGGCGAACCGGTCCGGCCATCCATTTGATGATGAGCATTGCCGGCAGGATCCACAAAAGGCCCGAGAACAGGAAGTAGAGCAGGTGCACCCACCACGGATAGGTAGCGAGCGTCAGCGTTGCGATCGTGGTGGCGACGAGCGCATAGATGATCACCAGGATGATGATCAGGATCGTCCCGATGAAGCTCCGCAGCCGTGGCGGCATTCCTTATCTCCCGATAGCTGCGCCCGAAACTGCCGCGACGGCATGCCGCAAAGCGCGAGGGCTTGTTTTGCATGGGTGCATGGGGCAAATCAACGCCTGAAAATGGGGCATTTTGACTGCCCCACCCGTTTTCCCAGGAGTGATGATGTCGACGGCCGGCGTAACAGCAGTGGAAATCTTCGGACGAACGCAGAAACGCGAGCGCGATCGCAAGCTGGTGCGGATCTGGCTCGGGTTCGTAATCTTCACGCTGTTCTGTCTCGTCATCGTCGGCGGTGCGACGCGTCTGACCGGCTCGGGTTTGTCGATCACCGAATGGAAACCGATCCATGGAGCGATCCCGCCGCTCTCCCTCGATGACTGGCAGGAGGAATTCGATCTCTACAAGCGCATCCCGCAATACCAGGAAATCAACAAGGGCATGACGCTGGAGGAGTTCAAGGGCATCTTCTGGTGGGAGTGGGCGCACCGCTTCCTGGCGCGTGCGATCGGCATCGTCTTCGCTCTGCCGCTCCTGTTCTTCTGGCTGACCGGCCGGATCGAGCGCCGCATCCGCCGGCCGCTCGTCGGACTTCTGGCGCTCGGCGGCTTCCAGGGCTTCATCGGCTGGTGGATGGTGTCCTCGGGCCTGAGCAAGCTGACCAGCGTTTCGCAGTACCGGCTGGCCGTCCATCTCACCATCGCCTGCCTGATCTTCGCGGCCTGCGTCTGGATCATGCGGGGGCTCTCGCCCCATAGTGACGACCGCGCGCCAGCCGGACGCGGAAAGGCCGGGGCCATAGTCGTGGCCGTCCTCTGCGTGGTCCAGATCTATCTCGGTGCGCTCGTCGCCGGCCTTGATGCAGGCTTGAGCTACAATACCTGGCCGCTGATGGACGGCGCCTTCGTTCCCGGCGGCCTTTTCCTTCAGGAGCCCTGGTGGATCAACCTGTTCGAAAACCCCAAGACGGTGCAGTTCGTGCACCGCATCGGAGCCTACACGCTGCTCCTGGTGGCGCTCTGGCACATGGTGACGATGCTGCGCGACGCGTCCGGCACGACCCATTCGCGCCGCTCGGTGGTGCTGCTCGGCCTGATCGTCGTCCAGGCGATGATCGGGGTGGCGACGCTCCTGATGCAGGTTCATCTCCACACGGCGCTCGCCCACCAGGGCATGGCCCTGATCGTCCTCGGCTTCGCGATCGCCCATTGGCGCGGGTTCCTCGGGGAGTATCCCCGCGAGGTGGCGGTCGTCGAGCGAAACTAAGCCATCAGGATTTTTGCGGGTCTTCCAGGCGGGCGGATGAATTTCCGCCCGCTTTTTGTCGTGCTTGACCGCCATTCCGGCCCATGCGCCGCATGCCTATCGCAACGCGTCTTCCGAGCCGGTGCTGATGATGTCCGTTGTGGATGACCGGATGATGGAATTCTTCGAGGCCGCTGCCAGTCACGAGCCGCCCGCCGGCCCGCCGACGCCGGAGGCGGTCTAGCGCATCATTGCGTTGACCGCAAATCACGGCATTCAGATCTTGCAGGCGACCTGAGTGCTCCCATAGGGATCTTGGACGTGGGTGGCGGCGGGGCAGGGACGCCGCCGTCAATCATATCGGCGGCCCGCCGCCGTCACGCCGAGAGCATGATGTCCATGTTCTGGACGGCGGCTCCGGACGCGCCCTTGCCGAGGTTATCGAGAACCGCGACCAGGTTGACGTGCTCGCCACCGGTGCTCCCGAAGACGAAGAGCTTCATCGTGTCCTTCCCTGCCAGTTCCTCGGCGTCGATGCGGGTGAGGGACTTCGTCTCCTCCAGCCCTACCACCTCCACGATCTCCTGGCCGGCATAGTGGGCGACCAGCGCCTTATGAATGCTTTCGCGCGTGAAGCCGTTCTTGAGGTCATGGAGGAAGAGGGGAACCTGGACGATCATTCCCTGCGGGAAACGGCCGACCGAGGGAGAGAAGACCGGAGCCCGGTCGAGCAGGCCATGCACCGTCATTTCCGGCACATGCTTGTGCTTCAGGTTCAGGCCGTAGAGGAACTGGCTGGCCGTGATGGCATCCTCCCGGCCTGCATCCTCCATCTGGGCGATCATCTGCTTGCCGCCGCCGGTATAGCCGGACACGGCATTGATGGTGACCGGGTAGCCGTCCGGTAGGATACCGGCAGCTCTCAAGGGCCGGATCAGGCCGATCGCGCCGGTGGGGTAGCAGCCAGGATTGGCAACGAAGCGGGCATCCCGGATCTTCGCCGCCTGCGCCTTGTCCATTTCTGCGAAACCATAGGCCCAGGCCGGGTTGACGCGATAGGCCGTGGAGGTGTCGATCACGCGCACATGATTGTTGCCGGAGAGCATGCCGACCGCCTCTCGCGAAGCGTCGTCCGGCAGGCAGAGGATAGCGATATCGGCGCTGTTGAGCATGTCCTCCCGCATTGCAGCGTTACGGCGCTCCGCCTCCGGAATGGACAGGAGTTCGACATCGCGGCGGGCAGCGAGGCGCGTGCGGATCTGCAGGCCCGTGGTGCCGTGTTCGCCGTCGATGAAGATCTTTGCCATCTGCCTGTCCTGTCTGTTCCGCTTCCAGCGCGGCCGTTCATTCTGCGCGCTTCGGCTTGGTGTTTCAACGGCCTTCGGCCAGCCGCCCGGCCCTCAGCCCGAGCATATACATGGCGACCGTTGCACCAGCAATGGCGGTGACGTCGGCATGATCGTAAGCCGGCGCCACCTCCACCACGTCGGCGCCGCGTATGTCCAGTCCCTGGAGTTTGCGCAGGACTGAAAGGATCTTCGCGGTCGATGGCCCGCCGGCGACGGGCGTTCCGGTGCCCGGCGCAAAGGCCGGATCGAGGCAGTCGATGTCGACGGTGAGGTAGGAAGGGCGGTCGCCAACGTGGTCGAGGATAAGCTGCGAAACCTCCGTCGCCGTCATCTCCTCCAGTTGGTGGCCATAGACGAGCCGGATGCCGAAATCCTCGGGCGCATGGGTGCGGATTCCGACCTGGATCGAGCGAGCCGGATCGATGATGCCGTCACGCACCGCCCGCGCGACGAAGGAACCGTGGTCGATGCGGCGGCTGTCGTCGAACCACGTATCCTGGTGCGCATCGAACTGGACGAGCGCCAGGGGGCCGTGCTTGGCCACATGCGCCTTCAGCAGCGGCCAGGTGATGAAATGGTCGCCGCCGAGCGTGAGCAGGAAGGCGCCGTCGGCGATGAGGCCTGCGGCCTCCCGCTCGATCGTCGCGGGCGTCTCCTGATGGTTGCCGTAGTCGAGCAGGCAGTCGCCGTAGTCCACGACCGCCATCTGCGCGAACAGATCGCGGCCGAAGGGATATTGCGGGTCGTTGTCGAAGATGGCTGAGGCTCGCCGGATCGCCTGCGGCCCGAAGCGGGCGCCCGGACGGTTGGAGGTGGCCGCATCGAAGGGTATGCCCCAGACCACGGCATCCGCGCCGCTGATATCCTTGCTGAACCGCCGGCGCATGAAGGAGAGGGCGCCTGCATAGGTCGGATCGGTTGCCGCGGAGGTGAGGCCCGTGGCGGTGAAGGCGTGGTCGATGGTCTTTTCCGGCATGACGCGCGAAACCTGTTGGACGAGTTGGAGCGGAGTCTTGAACGACAGAAGACGAAAAGAAAAGGCGGAGCCGAAGCCCCGCCTTGTCTGAATTCCAAGATCCGGCAGCGTTTAGCGCTTGGAGAACTGGAACGAACGGCGGGCCTTGGCCTTGCCGTACTTCTTACGCTCGACGACGCGCGAGTCGCGGGTCAGGAAGCCGCCCTTCTTGAGGACCGAGCGCAGGCCCGGCTCGAAGTAGGTCAGCGCCTTGGAAATGCCGTGGCGAACGGCACCGGCCTGGCCGGACAGGCCGCCGCCGGCAACCGTGGCGACGATGTCGAACTGGCCGTTGCGGTTGGCCGCGACGATCGGCTGCTGCAGGATCATCTGCAGGACCGGACGGGCGAAATAGGCCGAAAAGTCCTTGCCGTTGATGATGATCTTGCCCGAGCCGGCCTTCACCCATACGCGGGCGACGGCGTTCTTGCGCTTGCCGGTGGCATAGGAGCGGCCGAGGTTGTCGACCTTGCGGACATGGACCGGAGCCTGGGTTTCGGCCGCCGGAGCGAGATCCTTCAGAGAGGAGAGATCGGCCATTATCAGGCGCTCCTTACGTTTTTCTTGTTCAGCGATGCCACGTCGAGAGCGACCGGCTGCTGGGCTTCGTGGGGGTGGTTGGAACCGGCGTAGACGCGCAGATTCTTCATCTGGCGACGGCCGAGCGGGCCGCGCGGGATCATGCGCTCGACAGCCTTCTCAACGACGCGCTCCGGGAAGCGGCCTTCGATGATGGCGCGCGCGGTGCGCTCCTTGATGCCGCCGGGATAGCCGGTGTGCCAGTAGTACTTCTTGTCGGTGTACTTCTTGCCCGTGAAGACGACCTTCTCGGCATTGATGACGATGACGTTGTCGCCGTCGTCAACATGGGGGGTGTAGGTAGCCTTGTGCTTGCCGCGCAGGCGGTTGGCAACGATGGTGGCGAGGCGACCGACAACGAGCCCTTCGGCATCGATGATCACCCACTTCTTCTCCACCTCGGCGGGCTTCTGAACGAAAGTAGACATTGGTTATCTTTCCGCTGGATCCCCAGGCTCGAAAGCTCAGGGCGTTTCTTGTTGCTTGGCTTTGGCGACGGATCGCCAAAAAAGAATGCCGACCCGCGAAGGCCAGCAATCTGCGGCGCTTATACCGGCGCCCCGATTTTTCGTCAAGAAAGCCCCGTCCGAGCCTTGGAAAAACAGGACAAGAAAAACAGTAGCTTAGTTATGTGGTTGTATGATACCACAATTATCTGGGAGGGATTGAATACGTGGCTGTAGCCTGACAGACAGGTTCGTCCGCCTTTTCCTGGATCAGTACCGTATCGATGACCGCCAGCCGCTTTCCCAGCTTGAGAATGCGGCAGTCGCAAAACAGCGGCGCAAGATTGGGCTTGCGAAGGAAATTGATGTTGAGGCTGGTGGTGACGGCAAGCGCGACAGGCCCGACATGGGCAAGGATCGCCGCATAGGCCGCGACATCCGTCAGCATGAACATCGCCGGCCCGGAAATGGTCGCTCCGGGCCGCAGATGCCGTTCGGCCGGATCGAAGCGCATCGTCAGCCCGGCCGGCCGCACATCGGTGATCTCCAACACGCGGCCGTCCATGTGGATCTGGGGAAACTCCCGGTCCAGAAACTCGTGGATCTCCTCCACCGTCATGATCGGCTGCATGCATTCTCCTCCAGACTGGACGTGCCGCCACAGCTCTAGCAGGGATCGGAGAAGGGGGCATCCCATCCAGGGACAGCCGCTGTTGAAAACGGCGGAGAGGGGATGCATTGGCCCAGACACTCCCTAGATTGAGGATATGTTGCTCACCGTTGGAGGATGCCATGAACCACGACCGCTACGACAACGACTATATCGCCGATATCCTGAGATCGACGAAGACGATCGCGCTGCTCGGGGCCTCCCCCAATCCGGACAGGCCGAGCAACGGCGTCATGCGCTTCCTGCTTTCCAAGGGCTATGAGGTGGTTCCCGTCAATCCGGGGCAGGCAGGCAAGGAGATTCTCGGCCAGAAGGTCTATGCGAGGCTTGCCGATATCCCGCAACCGGTCGATATGATCGACGTCTTCCGGGCCGCCGAATATCTTGACGGCATCGTGGACGAGGCTCTGGCGCTGCCGCAGAAGCCGAAGGTGATCTGGGGCCAGCTTTCCGTGCGCGACGACAAGGCCGCCGCCAGGGCGGAAGCTGCCGGCATCCAGGTGGTGATGAACCGCTGCCCGGCGATCGAATATCCCAGGCTGGTGGCCTGAGTCTCCTCAGGCAACCAGCAGTTCCGGGTCAGCCCGCATGCCGCTCAGGTGCTCGGCATTGCCGCAATAGTGGATATATTCCTGGTCGGCCGCGTGCCGGGCGAGATCCCGGCGGCAGCGTTCCTTCGACGTGCAGTTCGAACAGGTGATCTGCATGTCGCGGAACTGCCCCGGATGGGCGAGGGAGACTTCGTTGGCGTCTATGTTCAGCGCCTTCATGAGGGCGACCATCTCATCGGCTGCGTGAGGCCCGGCCTTGACCAGTTGGAGGATCTGGTCCGGGGTGATGCAACAGTCGCGGGCGATTTCCCGCAGGGTCTCGTCGTCCAGGCTGCCGATGACATCGGCCTCGGTGGTGGCTTCCCAGGCTTGCGCGCACCAGTGCAGGAACCGCGATGCAAGCGTATCGGGCGACTGTGCTGTCGTTACCATGGTAGACTCCTCTTTTCTTTCTCGAAGCCTAGCGCGGGTGGACGGAATTTCCTTGATCGGGATCAACCAACCGGCTTTGTTGTGGCACGGTAGAGTTTCGCATGAGGAGGAGGACGACATGGCAACAGACAATCCGGGATTCGCGACGCTGGCAGTACATGCGGGCGCGCAGCCCGATCCAACCACCGGGGCGCGGGCGACGCCGATCTATCAGACCACGTCCTTCGTCTTCAACGATGCCGATCATGCAGCCGCACTCTTCGGCCTGCAGCAGTTCGGCAATATCTACACCCGTATCATGAACCCGACCCAGGCGGTGCTGGAGGAGCGCGTCGCGGCTCTGGAGGGTGGCACGGCTGCACTGGCGGTCGCCTCCGGGCATTCGGCGCAGATGCTGGTCTTCCACACGATCATGCAGCCGGGCGACAACTTCGTCGCCGCCCGCAAGCTCTACGGCGGCTCCATCAACCAGTTCGGCCACGCCTTCAAGAACTTCGGCTGGCAGGTGCGCTGGGCCGATCCCGCGGATCCAGGGAGCTTCGAGAGCCAGATCGACGACCGCACCAAGGGCATCTTCATCGAAAGCCTCGCCAATCCGGGTGGTACTTTCGTCGATATCGCCGCGATCGCCGACGTCGCGCATCGCCATGGCCTGCCTCTGGTCGTGGACAACACCATGGCGAGCCCATACCTGGTGCGGCCGCTGGAGCACGGCGCGGACATCGTTGTCCACTCGCTGACCAAGTTCCTCGGCGGGCACGGCAATTCCATGGGCGGCATCGTCGTCGACGGCGGCACCTTCGACTGGTCCGCATTCGGAAAATATCCGATGCTGTCGGAGCCGCGACCTGAATATGCCGGCGTCGTGCTGCAGCAGACATTCGGCAACATCGCCTTTGCCATCGCCTGCCGCGTGATCGGGCTTCGCGATCTCGGTCCGTCGATCTCGCCCTTCAACGCCTTCATGATCCTGACCGGCATCGAAACGCTTCCCCTGCGCATGCAGCGCCATTGCGACAATGCGCTGGCGGTCGCCAAGTGGCTGAAGGGGCAGGACAAGGTGGCCTGGGTCAACTATGCCGGACTTGATGACGATCCGAACAATGCCCTGCAGAAGCGCTACTCGCCGAAGGGGGCGGGTGCCGTCTTCACCTTCGGCCTCAAGGGCGGCTACGAGGCGGGCAAGGCCTTCGTCGAGGGACTGCAGATGTTCTCGCATCTCGCCAATATCGGCGACACACGCTCGCTGGTCATCCACCCGGCCTCCACCACGCACCGCCAGCTTTCGGAGGAACAGCAGGTGGCCGCCGGTGCCGGCCCGGACGTCGTGCGCCTGTCGATCGGCATCGAGGATGCGGCCGACATCATCGCCGACCTTGAGCAGTCCCTGGCGAAGATCTGAACGCCATGTCGGGCGCGCTCACCTTCGACCTTTCCGCGATCGAGCCGGAGGAGGCGCTCCGGCGCCTGACCGGCTGATCTCGGGAGATCCGAGGTTCCGCACCTGGAACTTCGAAGAGGCGGCGGGCGGCCTCTATGCCGGCGTATGGGAATCGACGCCGGATAAGTGGCGGATCGTTTACGAGGAGTGGGAGTACTTCCACATCCTCGAGGGATATTCGATCGTTACGGAGGAGGGAGGCGAAGCCTTCCACCTCCGGGCGGGCGATCGCCTTGTTCTCAGGCCCGGCTTCAAGGGAAGCTGGGAAGTCGTTGAAACGACTCGCAAGGACTACGTGATCAGGCTCTGATCACCATGCCAGATCCAGCCGCTCCAGCCCGTGAAAGTGATAGACGTCCTTGACCCTCGGCATCGCCACCATCCTGAGGCAGGGAAGCCGGCGGAAGAGGATGGGAAGTACCGTGTTGAGTTCGAGGCGGGCGAGCGGCGCACCGATGCAGAAATGGATGCCCGCGCCGAAGGAGAGGTTCGCTGCTTCCTGCCGGTCAGGCCTGAACACCAGCGGGTCCGAGAACTTCTTCGGGTCGAGATTGGCGGCGGCGAGGATGAGGCTCACCTTGTCGCCGCGCGTGAAGGAGACGCCATCCACCTCCACGTCTTCGAGAGCCCAGCGCTGGAAGATGTGGACAGGAGCGCAGATGCGCAGCGTCTCCTCCACCGTCCGCTCCGTCGCCGTCTCGTCTCGGAACATGTCCGCTGGCCGAAGTCCGCTCTCCAGGATCACCCGCACGGAATTGCCGATCTGGTGCACGGTCGCCTCGTGGCCGGCATTGAGGAGCACGATCGTGGTCGACACCAGTTCCTCGTCGCTCAGATACTGACCCTTGTGCTCGGTATGGATCATGTGGCTGAGCAGATCCTCCTGCGGCGCCTTCCGGCGCTCGGCGATCAGCGTCTTCACGTAGTCGGCGAATTCCCGTGCCGACCGGTCGGCGGCGAGTTCGTCCTCGCGGGTTCGCTTGAACATGTACATGCCGACATAGTCGTGGCTCCATTTGAGGAGCTGCGGACCGATCTCGTCGGGGATGCCGATCATCCGCGCGATCATCGTCACGGGGATGATGTCGGCGAAGGAGGAAAGGAGTTCCGTCCTTCCCTCCTTCTCGAAGCCGTCGATCAGTGTCTCCGCCAGTTCGGCGATCTCCGGCCGCAGCCGCTCGATGTGGCGGGACACGAAGGCCCGGTTGACCAGCGTCCTGAGCCGCGTGTGCTCCGGGGGCTCGATCTCCAGAAGCGAATAGCGCTCGGCGAGGTCGAAGTTTGCAAGATGCGGCTGCGGTTCCGGCAGTCCCAGTTCCTCGCGGCTGGCGATGTGGAGGATCTGGCGACCGAACCGGCGATCGCGGAGCAGCGCGTTGACATGGTCATAGCCGGTGAAGAACCATTGCTTCTGCTCTTCCCAATAGAAGGTGGGGCAGTGCTCGTGAAGCGCGGCATAGACACGGTTCGGGTCGCCGTAGAAGGCCGGGTCGCGGCCATCGAGCGAGACGCTGCGGCTAGTGGGATCGATGCGGAGGAAGGGAGGCAAGGCGGTCATGACACGAGGCCTACCGCAATCCTGCCGCCTCCGGAAGGGCCCTCGAGCTATTCCCCGAGCGCCACGCCCTCGCGCCTCGGATCGGCACTGCCGGCAAGACCATCCGGCGTCAGCTCGATCACGTGGAGGCCCGAGGTCATGTCGCCCAGCTTGACCTCATAACCAAGCGCCTGCAGCGGCTCGGCCAGATCCTCCGCCCAGGTGCCGGCCTCCAGGTCGTAGGTGCCGAAACGGTTGACGAGATGCGGCATGGCGACGATCTCCTCCACCGGCATCTGCCAATCGATATAGGCGATCAGCGCCTGAGCGACGTAACCGATGATCTGGCTCCCGCCAGGAGAGCCGATCGCGAGAAGCGGCTTCCCGTCCTTCATCACGATCGTCGGCGACATGGATGAGCGCGGCCGCTTTCCGGGCTCCACGCGGTTGGCGACCGGGAGGCCGGCATCGTGGGTCTTGAAGGAGAAGTCCGTCAGTTCGTTGTTGAGCAGGAAGCCGTTGGTCATCAGCCGGGAGCCGAAGCCGTTCTCGATCGTCGTGGTCATGGAGACGACATTGCCGTCGGCGTCGACGATGGAGAAATGACTGGTCGACGGAAGCTCGATGGCCTCGCCGTCGCCAAACAGCATGGCGTGATCCCATTCGGGCTCCCCGGCCTCCACGGCGTCAGGCGCAAGCGCTCTGTCCGTATCGAGCAGTGCCGCCCGCTGTGCCAGGTATTCCTTCGAAAGCAGCCCCTTTATCGGCGCGGGAACGAAATCGGTATCAGCCAGATAGCGTTCGCGGTCAGCGAAGGCGAGCCGCTGCGCATCGCCGATCAGCCGCCAGCTCTCCGGGTTCCGCGGTCCGAGGCCGCGGAGATCGAAGTTCTCCAGGATCCCCAGTATCTGGCCCACTGCGACGCCGCCGGAGGAGGGCGATCCCATGCCGCAGACATCGAGCGCACGGTAGGTGACGCAGACCGCGTCGCGCTCCTCGATGCGGTAGTTCGCAAGGTCGGAGAGCGAGAGGACCCCGGGGTTGCCCGTCGCCTCGCGTGCTGTCTTGACGATGGCCTCCGCGATCGGGCCCTCGTAGAAGGCGTCGGCTCCGCCGGATGCGATGGCTCGAAGCGTGCCGACGTAGTCCTGGTTCTTGAGTATGCTGCCCGCTTCCAGCGGGGCGCCGTTTTCGTCGAAAAAGTAACCCGTCGTGCTCTCGTAGGTCTTCAACTTGTCCCCTTCCGCCGCAACGAGCGATGCCAGGCGGGGCGAGACTTCGAATCCTTCGGAGGCCAGCTCGATGGCAGGGTCGAACAGGCCGGCCCACCCGGTTTTGCCGAGCCGGGAATGAACCTCGTGCAGCAGCTTCACCGTCCCCGGCGTTCCCACCGAGCGCCCGCCGACCACGGCGTCCATGAACTTCAGCGGCTGTCCCTGGTCGTCGAGGAACAGTTTCGGCGTTGCCTCCATCGGCGCCGTCTCGCGTCCGTCGAAGGTCGTGATCTTTCCGGAGGATGCCTCGTAGTAGACGAGGAAGGCGCCGCCGCCGAGGCCGGAGCTTTGCGGTTCCACGAGGCCCAGCACCGCCTGCACGGCAACCATGGCATCGATGGCGTTGCCGCCCCTGGCGAGTATGTCTCGCCCTGCCTGCGTTGCCAAAGGGTTGGCCGCAGCGACCATGAAGCTTCGGGCCTCCGCGCGTTCTGCCGTCGTGGCGCCGCTTGCGCGTTCAGGTGCAACGGCGTCGGATGCCTGCTGGGACGCAACCGGCGTCGCGGCGAGGAAGAGGGAAAAGAGAATAGCAAAACGTTGCGGCTGCATGTCGATCTCCCGCCTGGACGAGCGCCGTCACCCGCGGCGTCCCTGATGAATCTCCTTGGGGATGTGGTGCGAGCGAGGAGGGCGGCAAGGGAGGCGCGGACGATCGGCTGATCAGCCGTTGGCGATCTCGGCGATGCGCCGCAGCGTGCTTACCTGCTTGCTGGCCTGGATCTCCAAGGTCATTTCGTGATGCGAAAGCATGGAGGCCGACGGAACAATGGCGGCGCCGGCAGGCTGGTCGATGGCGGTACGGTTGCGGCCGGCCGCCTTGGCAGCATAGAGGGCGCGGTCGGCGCCCGTCAGAAGCTGGTCGAGATCGGCCTGGTCGGCGGATTGCAGGGCAATGCCGGCGCTGACGGTTACGTTGACGGGATGGCCCGCGGCAGCGATCGTCTGCAGGGCGAGCGTCATCCGCAGCCCTTCGGCGATGGTTGCCGCTTCCAGGAAGTCGGCCACGCGCAGGATGCTGGCGAATTCCTCGCCCCCCATGCGGCCGAAGGTCCCCCGACCGTCGAACGAAATGGCGGACAGCCGGCAGAAAGCCCTCAGCACCGCGTCGCCGGCTTCGTGACCATAGCGGTCGTTGATCTGCTTGAAGTCGTCGAGGTCGAACTGAATCAGCGCGATCATCGGCTTGTCGAGCCGATTCTGCTGCCGGATACCGTCATACTGGTCCATCATCCCGCGGCGGTTGAGGACTCCGGTGAGCGGATCGGTCATGGCAAGTTGCTGGAGCCGTCGCTCCGTCCGGGCGCTCAGCATCTGTGCGCCGCTCAGTACTGTCGCCAGGAAGCAAAAGGCACCGGACAGCAGCATGAAGGACGGCAAGGGCACGTCCGCGAATGACATCGCGCCCGCCATGACCGTCAACAGTGCGGCCGCAAGGCTGGTGAGGACTTGGATAACCAGCACGCCCGCGAGGATGCGTCGTGCCCAACTGGTGCGGTCGTCATGGGAGAAAAGCAGCACCACCGACATCGCATATCCGAGGCAGGCGGCGAGGTGATAGAGAAGAACGCGGGAAGCGAAATCCTCGCGGACGAATGGCAGCAGCATTCCGCCGATCCAGAGGAGCGCCGGAACGGCGATATAGGTTTCGACCCGCCGTCCATCGAATTGCTGGACGCCCGCGGCCAAGAGCCCGATTGCGGCCAAAGCCATGGTGTTGGCAAGCTCGATGGAGAGGAAGGCCGGAACCTTGCCACGCAGGCCGGCCAGGAGGAGGCCGGCCCCGAACATGGCAAAGGCGATACCCCAACTGAGGCAGAAGCGCTGGCCGCGGTCTTGCAGCCCGCGCAGAAGCAGGAGCGCGCCAAGCGTCAGGGCTTGCGCCGCCCACATGATCAGGCCGGTTTCGATGTCCATGCGTGCGCTCCCGTCTTGTCCGAACTCAGGTCTACAGCGGACTCATTAAGGGTGGGTTGTCGTGTCGTGCACGGTTCCCGCACGCGTTCGCGCCTCGTTTACCATTCGTCGAGACAAAACGGTGCGTCGCGCTGGCTGATGTTTGGTCGGCGCTGCCGCGCCGCCGCCGTTGCGCTATGGCAGACGTGCAAGGCCGCGGACGGTTAAGGATATCGACCTCGCCGTCTTGAAGTGCCGGGCATTGGCACTCTATGTAAGGGTTGACCTATTCCATCTGATTCTGGGCTTCCGGCTCCGGAAAAGCGTGACAAAGGACTGACATGAGAAATCCCGTCGATACTGCCATGGCTCTGGTGCCGATGGTCGTCGAACAGACCAATCGCGGCGAGCGGTCGTACGACATCTACTCGCGGCTGTTGAAGGAACGCATCATCTTCCTGACGGGCCCGGTGGAAGATCACATGGCGTCCCTCGTCTGCGCGCAGCTTCTCTTCCTTGAGGCTGAAAACCCGAAGAAGGAGATCGCCCTCTATATCAACTCTCCGGGTGGCGTGGTGACGGCAGGCATGGCGATCTACGACACGATGCAGTTCATCAAACCGGCGGTATCGACGCTGTGCATCGGCCAGGCTGCGTCCATGGGGTCGCTGCTGCTCGCGGCCGGCGCCAAGGGCATGCGCTTCGCGACACCGAACTCTCGCATCATGGTGCACCAGCCGTCCGGCGGCTTCCAGGGCCAGGCGTCCGATATCGAGCGTCATGCTCGTGACATATTGAAGATGAAGAGACGCCTCAACGAAGTCTATGAGAAGCACACCGGGCGCACCTACGAGGAAGTCGAGAAGACTCTCGACCGCGACCACTTCATGGATGCGGACGAGGCCAAGGACTGGGGCGTCATCGACAAGATCCTCACCTCGCGTGAGGAACTCGAAGGCGGCTCGGCGACTTAAGGTGATGCCGCGTACTTTGCTGTCACCCCTATGTTACAAAGGCGGGGGTTCCATGGCGGAAGGAAAGCGGTATTAGTACTTGTTAATGCTGTGTAGAGCTTTGCTGCATAGCATTCGTTTGTGAGGGTTTCGTTGCCGCCGATCAGGAGAAGCGTCCGGAACGGTAGAGTACCCCAGGCAAAGCCGGCACGTCGCACCGCGTGGTTCCCGTGCCGGCGAATGAGTGGACCGCGCCCGGCAGCGGGAGAGCGGAGTGCTGGAAGGAAAGTGATATGAGCAAAGTCAGCGGCAGCAACGGCGGCGACTCCAAGAATACTCTTTATTGTTCGTTCTGCGGCAAGAGCCAGCACGAGGTCCGCAAGCTGATCGCCGGGCCGACGGTGTTCATCTGCGATGAATGCGTCGAACTGTGCATGGACATCATCCGCGAAGAGAACAAGTCTTCGATGGTGAAGTCGCGCGACGGCGTGCCGACGCCCCAGGACATCATCAAGGTTCTCGACGAATACGTCATCGGTCAGCAGCAGGCCAAGCGCATCCTCTCGGTGGCGGTTCACAACCACTACAAGCGGCTGGCGCATGCGTCGAAGGGCGGTGACGTCGAACTGGCGAAGTCCAACATCATGCTCGTCGGGCCGACCGGCTGTGGCAAGACCTACCTCGCGCAGACGCTCGCCCGCATCATCGACGTGCCGTTCACCATGGCTGATGCCACGACGCTCACGGAGGCGGGCTATGTGGGTGAGGATGTCGAGAACATCATCCTGAAGCTCCTTCAGGCGGCCGACTACAATGTCGAGCGCGCCCAGCGCGGCATCGTCTATATCGACGAGGTCGACAAGATCTCGCGCAAGTCCGATAACCCGTCGATCACACGCGACGTATCGGGTGAGGGCGTCCAGCAGGCGCTTCTGAAGATCATGGAAGGCACGGTGGCCTCGGTTCCCCCGCAGGGCGGCCGCAAGCATCCGCAGCAGGAATTCCTGCAGGTCGACACGACCAACATCCTGTTCATCTGCGGCGGCGCGTTCGCAGGTCTCGACAAGATCATCTCGGCCCGCGGCGAGAAGACCTCCATCGGCTTCGGCGCCACGGTGAAGGCCGAGGATGACCGGCGTGTCGGCGAGGTCCTGCGGGAGCTGGAGCCGGAAGACCTGGTCAAGTTCGGCCTTATCCCGGAATTCATCGGGCGTCTGCCGGTCCTGGCGACGCTGGAGGATCTCGACGAGGATGCGCTGATCCAGATCCTTTCTGAGCCGAAGAACGCGCTCGTCAAGCAGTACCAGCGCCTGTTCGAGATGGAAGACGTGGAACTGACCTTCCACGAGGATGCGCTGCGCGAGATCGCCCGCAAGGCGATCGTCCGCAAGACCGGCGCCCGTGGTCTCCGCTCGATCATGGAGAAGATCCTGCTCGACACAATGTTCGAACTGCCGGCACTGGAAGGTGTCCGCGAGGTCGTGATCTCCGACGACGTGGTGAAGGGCAATGCGCGTCCGCTCTACATCTATGCCGATCGGCAGGAAGAGAAGGCGAACGTCTCGGCCTGACACGACGTTTCGTCAACCGTCTGTCGAAGAGGCCCCTCGCGGGCCTCTTTGTCGTTACGGCGCTCGTTTCGTGTCTCCGGCCTGTTGATGCAGCGCATTGTGCTTCGCTTGCGTTCGTTTAACGGTTATGACTGAGGTTTAGGAATCGGTCGCGGGCGATGAACCACGTCTCAGGCCTCACCGGTTCCTGCGTCCGGTGTAACCCTCTGTCTCCGTTGCCAGATGCGCTCCTGCCGCATGGGCCGACCGGTGAATGAGGCTTGAAATCAACAGTCGCACTCTCCACTTTGGGCTCAAGTGGACGGCCCGGGCATCTGGTCTGGGGACGAATCCCGGCAACGGGATAGGAAAGGAAGAAGAATGACGAATTCTACGTCTGTGGCACCCGGTGGCGATACCTTCCCGGTTCTGCCCCTGCGCGACATTGTGGTCTTCCCCCACATGATCGTGCCCCTGTTCGTCGGACGGGAAAAATCCATTCGCGCACTGGAAGAGGTTATGGGATCGGACAAGCAGATCATGCTCGTCACCCAGATCAATGCAGGCGACGACGATCCCGAGCCTTCGGCGATCTATAAGGTGGGCACCGTTGCTAATGTTCTGCAACTGCTGAAGCTGCCGGACGGCACCGTGAAGGTGCTGGTCGAGGGCAGGGCGCGCGCCAAGATCGGCAGCTATACCGACCGTGAGGAATTCTACGAAGCCAAGGCTTCCATCCTCAGCGAACCGGAAGAGGATCCGGTCGAGGTCGAAGCGCTGTCCCGCTCGGTGGTCTCTGAGTTCGAGAACTACGTCAAGCTGAACAAGAAGATCTCCCCGGAAGTGGTTGGCGCCGCAAGCCAGATCGAGGATTATTCGAAGCTGGCCGATACGGTCGCGTCGCACCTCTCGATCAAGATCACCGAAAAGCAGGAGATGCTCGAGACCGTCAGCGTCAAGGGCCGCCTGGAGAAGGCGCTCGGCTTCATGGAAGGCGAGATTTCGGTCCTGCAGGTCGAGAAGCGCATCCGCTCGCGCGTCAAGCGCCAGATGGAGAAGACCCAGCGCGAGTATTACCTCAACGAACAGATGAAGGCGATCCAGAAGGAGCTCGGCGACGGCGAGGAAGGCCGGGACGAGATGGCGGAACTGGAGGAGCGCATCTCCAAGACGAAGCTCTCCAAGGAGGCCCGCGAAAAGGCGGAAGCCGAGATGAAGAAGCTTCGCCAGATGAGCCCGATGTCGGCGGAGGCCACCGTCGTGCGCAACTACCTGGATTGGCTGCTGTCGATCCCGTGGAGCAAGAAGTCGAAGATCAAGACCGACCTCAACAACGCCGAGAAGATCCTCGAGCAGGATCACTTCGGTCTGGAGAAGGTGAAGGAGCGGATCGTCGAGTATCTGGCGGTGCAGGCGCGCGCTACCAAGATCAAGGGGCCGATCCTGTGCCTCGTCGGACCTCCGGGCGTCGGCAAGACTTCGCTCGCCCAGTCGATCGCCAAGGCCACCGGCCGCGAATACGTGCGCATGGCGCTCGGCGGCGTCCGTGACGAGGCCGAAATCCGCGGCCACCGCCGCACCTATATCGGCTCGATGCCCGGCAAGGTCATCCAGTCGATGAAGAAGGCGAAGAAGTCAAACCCGCTCTTCCTGCTCGACGAGATCGACAAGCTCGGCCAGGATTACCGCGGCGATCCGTCCTCGGCCCTACTCGAAGTGCTGGACCCGGCACAGAACTCGACCTTCATGGATCACTACCTGGAAGTCGAATACGACCTGTCCGACGTGATGTTCATCACCACGGCGAATACGCTGAACATCCCGGCCCCGCTGATGGACCGCATGGAGATCATCCGCATCGCCGGCTATACCGAAGAGGAAAAGCTGGAGATCGCCAAGCGTCACCTGCTGCCCAAGGCGATCAAGGAGCATGCGCTGCAGCCGAACGAGTTTTCGGTGAGCGACGACGCGCTGATGGCTGTGATCCAGCAGTACACCCGGGAAGCGGGCGTCCGGAACTTCGAACGCGAACTGATGAAGCTCGCCCGCAAGGCGGTGACCGAGATCATCAAGGGCAAGACGAAGTCGGTCGAAGTCACGGCTGCCAACATCCACGACTATCTGGGCGTGCCCCGGTTCCGCCACGGCGAGGCCGAGCGCGAGGATCAGGTCGGTGTCGTCACCGGTCTCGCCTGGACGGAAGTCGGTGGCGAACTGCTTACGATCGAAGGCGTGATGATGCCGGGCAAGGGCCGCATGACGGTGACCGGCAACCTGCGCGACGTGATGAAGGAGTCCATTTCCGCGGCGGCGTCCTACGTCCGTAGCAGGGCGGTCGACTTCGGCATCGAGCCGCCCCGCTTCGACAAGTCGGACATCCACGTCCACGTGCCGGAAGGGGCGACCCCGAAGGACGGTCCATCGGCCGGTGTCGCGATGGCAACCGCCATTGTCTCCATCATGACGGGCATTCCGGTGGACAAGAACGTCGCCATGACGGGTGAGATCACCCTGCGCGGCCGGGTTCTGCCGATCGGCGGCCTGAAGGAGAAGCTGCTCGCGGCGCTTCGCGGCGGCATCAAGAAGGTTCTGATCCCGGAAGAAAACGCCAAGGACCTGGCGGACATTCCGGACAACGTGAAGAACAACATGGAGATCGTGCCGGTTTCGCGCATGGGCGAAGTCATCGAGCATGCGCTGATCCGCAAGCCCGAGCCGATCGAATGGGACGGCTCCATCGAGACGCCCGTGATCGCCACGGTCGAAGGCGTTGACGATGCCGGAACCACCATCGCCCACTGAGGGCGATGCGGGACATATGCCAATATGGCACGATCTGAAAAAAAAGCCGGCCTGACGCCGGCTTTTTTGGTGAAAATGAAGCTCTACCCCTTGTTTTTCAGGCTGTAGCGAGGCTTCTGGCTTGCGAAGGCCTGATGGGGATTTAATGTCGGGCCGGATAACTTGAGTCGTTTCAAAACCATTTGAAAGGGTGGAAACATGAATAAGACCGAACTCGTTACCGCTGTTGCCGAAAAGGCTGGCCTCTCCAAGGCTGACGCAGCCTCGGCAGTCGATGCTGTATTCGACACTGTTCAGGCCGAACTGAAGAACGGCGGCGACATCCGTCTGGCCGGTTTCGGCAGCTTCTCCGTTTCTCGTCGCGAAGCCTCCAAGGGCCGCAACCCGTCGACCGGCGCGGAAGTCGACATTCCGGCCCGCAACGTGCCGAAGTTCTCGGCCGGCAAGGGCCTGAAGGACGCCGTCAACAGCAAGTAAGCTGTTGCGCCAACGAATGGTTTTCGAGGCCCGGCTTGCCGGGCCTCTTGTCGTTTGGGGAAGGCCTGCTCCGGAGGTTCCGAGACTCTCCGCCTGTCATTGAGACTCATCCGGCCTGGAAATGGAAAGGCCGGCGTATGTGCCCCGCCTTCTATTTGTGCGGTTGGAGCGATCCAGATGCCGCCATGGCTAGGTCACCCCGCATGGGTGGACCGGATTTCGCCGGTGGGGAGATAGATTTCCCTCCGGGAATCCTTGCGGCGTATGAAAGAGAGCACGGGTTTTTCCACCAGAAGATGGGCTAGGCACCCCCCGATGATGGCTGCTGCCAGTACCACGACATAGACCGCTGCAGGGGGCAGGGGAACGAAGCGCATCGCGACCATCGCCACCTTGCAAGCCACGCCAAGGAATGCCAGATGCGTCAGGTAGATCGAATAGGACGCGTCACCCAAGAGTTTCAGGATCGCGATCGGCCGAAGGTTTCGCTCGCGCTCGAAACTCGCCAAGCCGGCAACGATGAGCCCGAAGCATGCGGCGTAGCCCAGCGGGTGTAGGCGATAGACGATGCCGTGGGTTTCCAGAATGTACCAGCCAGCCAAAACCAGCACGCCAGCGACAATCGCGGGCACTGCAAGGCGCGAGCCGCACCTCTTCGACGCATAGAAGGCGGCGATCCCGATAGCGAAGTCCAGGTTGAAGGCGGAGAAATAGGTGCTGAAGGCCGTGCGATGTCCTTCTTCGCTATAGCTGCCGGCAATGAGGATGGTGACCATCCAGAGGGCCAGCAGCGGCCAGCCGATCCTGCGGCTCATGATAAGCAGGCCGAACAGGGCATAGAATGTCACCTCGTGCATCAGGCTCCATGCCGGCGTGATGGGCAGCTCGAAACTGTCGAAGCGGACCAGAAGCAGCGTGCTCAACCAGTCGGTAACAGCCTGTGGAAACGACGTCGCCGATCCGAAGTTGAGTGCCAGCAGGATGCACATTGCAGATACGTATACCCAGTAGACGGGGTAGAGGCGGGTAAATCTCTTCGCAAAATAGGATTTCAGCCGCTCCGGCCGTCCAATATCCCGCTCATGCGCATAGAAGATGATGAAGCCGGACAGAACGAAGAAGAAATCCACTCCGAGATTGCCGCGCCACGTAAGGTCATAGAACACGGGCACGCCCAAGTAACGGGGATCGCCCAGAAGCAGCGAAAGATGGAAGGCTGCGACGGCGAGAGCCGCGAGGCCCCGCCCGTATTGCAGCAGAAGGAGTGGCTTTCTGTCAGACATCATCGTCATTTCCTGCCTCGGGAGGCCACAGAATAACCCCTCGGCCACCCAAGACGAAGAAACGTCGCGAAAGATCTGTCATGATGCTTAACAGACCCAAGTATCGTCCTGACAGGAGAACACAGCTCGAAAGCGGCTTTCCGTTGATCTCTCCACAGACAGTGCTTCCGCCATGCCTGCCCTTTGCTTAAAACACCTGCTCAGGTGACATAAAGCAGGCAAGCGATTCGATGTCCTCGTTCTCCTTCATCCATTCCGCCGACCTTCATCTCGGAAGCCCTTTCCAGGGGCTGGCGATGAAGGATGCCGACGTTGCGGAAGTCTTCATGGAGGCCAGCCGCCGGGCCTTCACGGCTCTCGTCGACCAGGCGATCGAGCGGAAGGTGGATTTCTTCCTCGTCGCCGGCGACGTCTATGACGGCGACTGGAAGGACAACAAGATCGGCCTGTTCTTCAACCGCGAGGTGGCGCGGCTGGAGCGGGCGGAGATTCCGGTTTTCCTGCTGAAGGGCAACCACGACGCCGAAAGCGTGATCACCCGGACGATCACACTGCCGAAGAACGTGCGCGAGTTCCCGGTCAACAGGCCCGGCACGTTCAAGCTCGATCACCTCAAGGTCGCGCTGCACGGGCAGGGCTTTGCGGAACGCTCCGCGGTGGAGAACCTGGCGCTGTCCTATCCACCGCCCCAGCCCGGCTGGTTCAACATCGGCGTGTTGCACACCTCGCTCACCGGCCGTGAGCCCCATGCGCCCTATGCGCCGTGTTCGGTGGAGGATCTGCGTTCGCGCGGTTACGACTATTGGGCGCTCGGGCATGTCCATGACTATGAAGTGGTGGCGGAAAACCCGCTGGTGATCTTTCCCGGCAACCTGCAGGGACGTTCGATCCGCGAGCAGGGCGCCAAGGGCGCGGTGCTCGTTGCCGTGGAGGACGGCCACATCAGCCATGAGCGCATCATCACCGACAGCGCCCGCTTCGCCCAGATTTCCGTGGTGGTTGAGCGTGAGGACGATCTGCCGGCCATCCTGAGGCGGATCGAGGCGGCGCTGGAGAGCGTGGCGGAGGTGATGGAAGGCCGGCCGCTGGCGCTGCGCATCCGCCTGACAGGAGAGAGCCGTTGGCGCCGCGAACTGCTTGCCCGCGCCCAGGATTTCCGGGACGAGGCGCAGGCTGCCTGCCACCGTTGCCACGAGGATATCTGGCTCGAAAAGGTCGAGGTGCGGGTGGAGGCATCTGGAGCGGCCGCCGCCGGAGGCCAGCTTGGTCTCGATGGCCTCCTGTCGCTGGACAGCTTTCCGCCGGGGCTCATGGAGGAGGCGGAGGTGAAGGTTGCGGAAATCGCGGCACGGCTGCCGGGCGGCCTCGGCGCGCAGGAGCTGGCACTCGGAGACGATGCCGAGACGCTGCTTGCCGAAGCACGCGAACTGCTGCTGGCCCGCGCGGGAGGCAGCCGCTAGTGCGCTTCGAACGTCTCGACATCCTGCGCTATGGCGCGCTCACCGACCGCTGCCTCGCTTTTCGCCCCGATGCGAACCTGCACGTCATCTACGGGCCCAACGAGGCGGGAAAATCCTCCGCGCTGTCGGCGATCTCCGACCTTTTGTTCGGCTTTCCCGATCGCACGCCGTATGGATTTCAGAGTGACGCGGCAACGCTTCGAATCGGAGCGAGCATCGCATCACGAAGCGGCGCACGCGTGGAATTCCGCAGGCGCAAAGGCCGCAAGAGCACGCTTCTTGCCGCGACTGACGCGGAGGAGGCGCTGCCGGACGACGCGCTGACGCCTTTCCTCGGCACCCTTAGCCGCGATGTCTTCGAACGCGCGTTCGGGCTGAATTCGCTGTCGTTGCGGGCCGGCGGCGAAAGCATGCTGAAAAGCGGCGGCGAGATCGGCAGCCTGCTCTTCTCCGCCGCCTCCGGATTGACCGGTCTGATGGATCTTCGCAAGGAACTGGAGGGGGAGGCCGATTCCATCTACGCGCCGCGCCGCTCCAAGGACCGGCTGTTCTACCAGGTGCTCGACGCTCACGAGGAGGCGCGCCGGGCCGAACGGGAGAGCGAACTGAAGTCCGGCGACTGGAAGAAGCTGCAGTCGGAACAGGCGGAGGTCGCCGGTGAACTGGAGCAGGTCTCCGCGGAGCGTCAGGAGGTGAAGCGGGCGCTGGAGCGGCTACGGCGCCTGCAGCGGCTCGACCCGATCATCCGCGAGATCGACCGGGAGCAGAACCAGCTTGGCGCCTATGTCGCATTGGCAGGCCTGTCTGCCGATTTCGAGGCTCGCCTCGCCTCGCTCCAGGAACGGCTGCGCGAGAACGGCGAGGCGCGCAGGCGCGTCGATTCGGAGCTAGCGCGCCTGCGCGACGAGATCGCCTCGGTTCATGTCGATGAGCCGTTGCTTGCCGCCTCTGCTGCGATCATGGCCGCCCTTGCGGACAAGGGCGTCTATCAGAAGGCGCGGGAGGACATTGCCCGCGTCCGCGGCGAGGTGGAGGACTTCGACCAGCGGCTGGCGCAGGCGGCACGTCGCCTCGGTATCTCCGCCTCGGCCGATCTGGAGACGCTCCAGCCGCCGGATGCCGAACTCGCGCGTCTGCGCGCGCTGGTGGAGGAGGGCGCGACCCTTGACCGGCGCCTGCAGGATGTGCGCCAGCGGCTGGAGGAGCAGCACGAGGCACTGCGGCGGCTGCGCGGCGAGGCCGATTCCCGGCGTGTTGTCGATCCGAAGCCCTGGGCGGAGCAACTGGCGGCGCTGCAGCCCGACCTTGCCGACCTCCAGCGCGCCGAGACGCTGCAGGTCAGGCTGGCACGCGCGCAAGCCGATCTCGCCGCTGCCGTCTCTCGCCTCGATCCGCCGGTGGCCGATCTTCGCCGCCTGGCGGCAGCGCCGCTGCCCGAGCTTGCGGAACTCTCCAGCCATCGGCGGTTGATCGAGGAGGCGCGGGCCGAGGCCAGGAACGCTGCCCTGAGAGCCGCGGACGTGGAAGAGCAGGCAGCGGCGGTCGACCGGCAGCTCGCGGCGCTGGAAGGCGCCGGCCGCATCGTCTCGCGTGACGATCTGCTGGCAAGCCGCCGCGACCGCGATGCCGTGCTCGACGGTCTGCGCCGGACGCCCGACCCCGCCGGTTTCGACCGCCTGGCCTCGGCAATCGGCCATGCGGACCGGATGGCCGATTCAGCGCTTGCCGACGCCGAGCGGGTAACGCGTCATGCGGAACTGACGCTGCGGCGGAACGAACTGCAGCGCGCCGTGGACGAGGCCGGACGGATGGCGCGGGAGGCGGAGATTGCTCTCTCCGACGCCGTGACCGACTATGAGGACGGCTTCCGGGCTTCTGGCATCCGTCCAACCGCTCCCGAGCGGATGATCGAATGGCGGCGGGCGGTGGCGGAACTGTTCCGTCAGTTGCGGGAGATAGATGGACTTCAAGACGAGTTCGACGCCCTGCGGCTGAAGGAAGAGGCGATACGGCCGGCGCTGCTTTCGCTCGCCGATGCCGTCGGGCTTGCGGCCGTCGCACTTCCGACGGTGGCGATCGGCCGGGGGCTGGGGCGGCGGCTGGCCGAAATTGCGCAGGACTGGATGGACAGCCGCTCCGGCGAGACCAAGCGTGCCATGGCGGAGGAGGCGATAGCCGAGCTTGAGGAGCGTGAGCAGGCGTTGCTCGGGGAAGTCACGCGGTGGCGCTCGCCCTTTTCCGCGGCGGCCGCGGCAGTCGGGCTGCCCGAGGATGCCGATCCGGCCATGGCTCTCGCTGCGCTCGAGGCATGGCGCACGGTGCCGGGCATTCTGTCGGAACGTCAGAACCGCCAGCGCCGCGTGCGCGGCATGACGCGTGACATGGAGGCGTTCGAGGAGGCGGTGGGCAGGCTCGTCGGCGTCGTGGCGGCGGATCTGGCGGGCGTTCCGGCAGATGTCGCAGCCGGCCTGCTGCACGAGCGGATGCTGGCCGCGGCCGCGGAGAGCAACCGTCGCCAATCGCTGGCCGGCCAGCTCAAGCGCGCCGAGGTTTCACTGGCCCGGCTGATCGCCGAGGACAATGAGCTTGCTGGCGAGGCGGAGGAGATGGCTGCGCATCTCTCGGTGCAGCCCGGCGACCTGCCGCAGGTCGTGGAGGATCTCCGCGAGCGGCATCGGCTGGAGACCGGCTTGCGGCAATGCCGCGAGCGGTTCGCCGAGCAGGCCGAGGGTGCTTCGGAAGACGAGATTCGTACCGAGCTTGTCGGTTTTGACAAGGTGGCGGCGGGCCTCGAGATCGAACGGCTCGTGGCCGAGGAGGACCGACTGATCGAGCGGATGAACGCGCTCGGCATTGCCAAGGCCGACAGCGAGCGCCGCCGCCGCGAACTGGAAGCCGGTATCGGCGCTGAACGGGCCGTCTTCCGCAAGCTCGCGGCCGAAGCGGAAGCCAAGGACCTGGCGCGCCGCTGGGTGGTGCTGAAGCTTGCCGCCAGCCTGCTCTCCTCCTCCATGGAAGCCTATCGCGAACGGCAGGCGGATCCGGTGATGAAGCGGGCAGGGGAGCTCTTCTCCGGTCTTACCGGCGGCAGGTTTGCGCGCCTCCTGCAGCTCTACGACGAGCGCGACGAACTGCAGCTTGCCGTGGAGCGCCGGACGGGCGAGCAGGTGCCGCTGTCGGGATTGAGCGAAGGCACCGGCGACCAGCTTTACCTGGCGCTGCGCCTCGCCTTCCTGGAGGACTACTGCCGACGCAACGAACCGGCGCCGCTCGTTCTCGACGACATCTTCCAGACCTTCGACGACGAGCGCACCGCCACCGGCCTGCGCACGCTGGCAACCGCCGGTGAGATGCACCAAACCCTGCTCTTCACCCACCACACGAGCGTGGTGGACGCGGCCAAACGGGAGCTTGGCGATAGAGTGGATGTAGTTCAGCTTTAAGGCGGCATCCTCGTCGTTCGTTCCTGGTAAAGCCTCTCGGACCGGTCCTGTCATCCGCCTGCAACATGCCGGTAATGATGTCGCATTCCTGTACGGTGATTCCTGCGGGGCGTTCCCGCAGGCGCCGGTGCCGACGGAGTGTGTTTCATGATCGTCGTCCTTGCCGCTGCCGCGGCAGCTCTCATTGCCCTAAACTGGATCAGCATTCTCATCGCCGCCTGGCGCCTCGCTCCGAGAGGTGCCCCGGCCCCGCTGCTGGCGGAGCGGCCTCCGGTGACCATCGTCGTGCCCCTGTGTGGTATCGAACCGTTTGCCGGCGAAACGCTGGCTCGTGCCTTTGCGCTGGACTGGCCGGAATACGAGCTCGTCTTCTGCATCGCCAGCCCCGGGGATCCGGCTGTTCCGCTCGTCCGCAGGGCGATCGCCGATCATCCGGAAAGGCGCGCGCGGCTGGTCACTGGTGACGAACGGGTCAGCGCCAATCCGAAGCTCAACAACTGCGTGAAGGGCTGGCGGGCCGCCCGCCATGAGTGGGTGGTGCTGGCCGATCCCAACGTGCTGATGCCGCCGGACTACGTGCAGCACCTCGTCGCGGGGTGGCGTAAGGACAGCGGGCTGGTCTGCTCGACGCCGCTCGGTTCGCGTCCGGACGGGTTCTGGGCCGAGGTCGAATGCGCCTTCCTCAATACCCATCAGGCGCGCTGGCAGTATACGGGCGAGGCGCTCGGCTTCGGCTTCGCCCAGGGCAAGAGCATGTTGTGGCACAAGCCGATGCTCGACGCTGCCGGCGGCATCGAGGTGCTGGGGGAGGAGATCGCGGAGGATGCGGCGGCCACCAAGCTGTTCAACCGGCTGGGAAGGAAGGTGCACCTGGTCGCGGGACCTTTCGAACAGCCGCTCGGGCGGCGGAGACTGCAGGAAATCTGGGCGCGGCAGGGCCGTTGGGCGCGGTTGAGGCGCGTCACCTTCCCGGCCTTCTTCACACCCGAAGTGCTGCTTGGCTCTCTGCCGCCGCTGCTTTTCGGCCTGCCGGCCGCCGCCGCGGCAGGGTTCAGCCTCCCCGCCATCGCTTTCGCCATCGCTGCGGCGATTTACCTGCCTGAACTGGGACTGGCGGCAGCCAAGCGCTGGCCTCTCTCCGCCCGGTCTCTTCCCGCAATGCTGGTGCGCGACCTCATGCTTCCGGCGGTCTGGCTGCGCGGCTGGATCGGCGGCGCCGTCCACTGGCGCGGCAACGCCATGACCATCGGCACGGAAGCTCAGAGCTTGAGCGGCTTCCAGTCGCTTGAGCGAATGCGGCAGGCGTATCCGGTATGTTCGGAGCAATTTGGGAATGGTGGGCGATGAGAGACTCGAACTCCCGACATCCTCGGTGTAAACGAGGCGCTCTACCAACTGAGCTAATCGCCCTTTCGCGTCGCGGAGCATGTCCGCCGCGTCGGTGGCCGTGATCTATGCGGATCGCGGTCAAACCGCAAGAGCCTTTTGTGGAAATTTCGAAATTTTTGGTCTCTGAACACGGGGAGGGGGCCGTGGCCGGGGAAAGGCGGGCGGCTTCATCCTTTTGTCTTGAAACTCGCTTGACACCCGTTCGCGAACCTCTTAGTTAGCCGCTCAACCGAGGCGGTCGAGGCTGCTCCGGCGAGGGTCTTGGCCCTTACGAAATGCGCGGGTGTAGCTCAGTTGGTTAGAGTGCCGGCCTGTCACGCCGGAGGTCGCGGGTTCGAGCCCCGTCACTCGCGCCATTCGTATCCTCGAACTCTTCCGATATTCCCCGGGATGTCGGATCGCCGCAAGGCATCATGCGCGGGTGTAGCTCAGTCGGTTAGAGTGCCGGCCTGTCACGCCGGAGGTCGCGGGTTCGAGCCCCGTCACTCGCGCCACTTCTCTTTCCCTCTGCTTTTGCTGTTTAAGCCGTTGAGGCACTAAGCGGTTTAGTCTCTCCTAAAATATTTGCTTTCCGCCCTTGCGGCACATGTCCGATGACTTAAGTAGGGGGTACGATCCGTCGCGGCTGAGGATCGGTCATTCACTGGCTTCCGCCAACAATCCACCCGTTCCGGCTCGCCGGTACGAACCGTGTTTTGCTGAGATGTTTCCGTTTCTTCGTCCGGTTTTCGCCGTGCTGGCGGTGGCCTTTGCTGTTCGTCAAGAACGTCAAGCCGGCCAACGCGCGCCTGTGCCATTTCGATACGGAATCGCGAGTCTAAATGTCTTGCGCCAAAGCGTGGGCTGGGGTAGTCACGGGCCGATTGCAATGCACGTTCGCTTTGCCCGCGCATTGCTGATCGAGCGCCGCCTGGCGCTCCCGGCAAGCAGGATCGATTATTATGAGTGAACTCCTCAGTTCCTACCTTCCGATCGCGATCTTTATCGGAATCTCCCTGGTGATTGGGCTGGCGCTGCTGATTGCCCCCTTCGCCGTCGCCTACAAGGCGCCCGACTCAGAAAAGCTTTCAGCCTATGAATGCGGCTTCAATGCGTTCGACGATGCGCGCATGAAATTCGATATCCGATTCTATCTCGTGTCGATCCTGTTCATCATCTTCGACCTGGAAGTAGCCTTCCTCTTCCCGTGGGCGGTGTCCTTCGGTGAGATCGGCTGGTTCGGCTTCTGGTCCATGATGGTGTTCCTCGCCGTGCTCACGATCGGCTTTATCTATGAATGGAAGAAAGGAGCGCTGGAATGGGAGTAGTCGACAACGGCAACACCCTCGTCGCGCCGCAGCCCAAGGGCATCATCGATCCGAACACCGGCAAGCCGATCGGCAGCGATGACCGTTTCTTCGGAGAGATCAACAATGAGCTCGCCGACAAGGGCTTTCTCGTCACCTCGACCGACGAGCTGATTACCTGGGCCCGCACGGGCTCGCTCATGTGGATGACCTTCGGTCTCGCCTGCTGTGCGGTCGAGATGATGCAGATGTCCATGCCGCGTTACGACGCCGAGCGCTTCGGCTTTGCGCCGCGCGCCTCGCCGCGCCAGTCGGATGTGATGATCGTCGCCGGCACGCTGACCAACAAGATGGCGCCTGCGCTCCGCAAGGTCTACGACCAGATGCCGGAGCCGCGTTACGTCATCTCCATGGGCTCCTGCGCCAATGGCGGCGGCTATTACCATTACTCGTATTCGGTGGTGCGCGGCTGCGACCGCGTCGTGCCGGTCGACATCTACGTGCCGGGCTGTCCCCCCACGGCAGAGGCGCTGCTTTACGGCGTGCTTCTGCTGCAGAAGAAGATCCGCCGCACCGGAACGATCGAGCGCTGAGGGCAAGGACGGTATCATGAGCGAAGCCCTGAGAGAGCTTTCATCCTACATTGCAGAGGTGCATCCCCAGTTCGTCGTCGATTCCAGGATCGAGTTCGGTGAACTGACGCTGGTGACGGAACCGGAAAACATCGTCGGCCTGTTGACCTTCCTGCGTGACGACGTGCAGTGCGGCTTCGTCAACCTGATCGACATCTGTGGCGTCGACTGGCCGCAGCGCGAGAAGCGTTTCGACGTCGTCTACCACATGCTGTCGCCGCGCCAGAACCTGCGCGTCCGCGTCACCGTCATGGTGGCGGAAGACGAGCCGGTGCCTTCGGCCTGCGCCGTCTATCCGGGCGCGGACTGGTTCGAGCGGGAGGCCTGGGATATGTACGGCATCCTGTTCACCGGCCACCCCGACCTGCGCCGCATCCTGACGGACTACGGTTTCGAAGGCCACCCGCTGCGCAAGGACTTCCCGACGACCGGCTTCGTCGAGGTTCGCTACGACGACTCGGCAAAGCGTGTCGTGTACGAGCCGGTCGAACTGCGCCAGGAATTCCGGAGCTTCGATTTCTTGTCTCCCTGGGAGGGCACCGACTACGTGCTGCCGGGGGACGAGAAGGCGAAGGCTTGAGGAACCGGCGTCTCGGCGCCGGCCGCTTTTCATTCCGCCCGCTGCGGCTTGGCCGCTCGGCATGGAGCTGACAGAATGAACGAACACAACGTCCGCAACTTCAACATCAACTTCGGACCGCAGCATCCGGCGGCGCACGGTGTGCTTCGGCTGGTGCTGGAGCTTGACGGCGAAATCGTCGAACGCGTCGATCCGCATATCGGACTGCTGCACCGCGGCACCGAGAAGCTGATCGAGGCGAAGACCTATCTTCAGGCGCTGCCCTATTTCGACCGCCTCGACTATGTGGCGCCGATGGTGCAGGAGCATGCCTACTGTCTGGCGGTCGAGAAGCTGCTCGGGATCGAGATCCCGATCCGCGGCCAGCTCATCCGCGTGCTCTATTCGGAAATCAGCCGCATCCTGTCGCACCTTCTGAACGTCACGACGCAGGCGATGGACGTCGGTGCGTTGACGCCACCACTCTGGGGCTTCGAGGAGCGCGAGAAGCTGATGGTGTTTTATGAGCGCGCCTCCGGCTCGCGCATGCACGCCGCCTATTTCCGTCCCGGTGGCGTCCATCAGGACCTTCCGCCGGAACTGGTCGAGGACATCGGCGCCTGGTGTGATCCGTTCCTCGGTACGCTGGACGACATCGACGACCTGTTGACCGGCAACCGCATCTTCAAGCAGCGCAACGTCGATATCGGCGTCGTGAAGCTGGAGGACTGCTGGGCTTGGGGCTTCTCGGGCGTCATGGTCCGCGGGTCCGGCGCTGCCTGGGACCTGCGCAAGTCGCAGCCGTATGAATGCTATGCCGACATGGACTTCGACATCCCGATCGGCAAGAACGGCGACTGCTTCGACCGCTACCTGATCCGCATGATCGAGATGCGTGAGTCCGTGAAGATCATGAAGCAGTGCGTCAACCGCCTGCTGGGTGATGCGCGGGTCGGGCCGGTCTCCTCGCTGGACGGCAAGGTCGTACCGCCGAAGCGGGGCGAGATGAAGCGTTCGATGGAAGCGCTGATCCACCACTTCAAGCTCTACACGGAAGGCTATCACGTGCCGGCCGGCGAAGTATATGCGGCCGTCGAGGCGCCGAAGGGTGAGTTTGGCGTCTATCTCGTCTCAGATGGTACCAACAAGCCGTACCGCCTGAAGATCCGCGCGCCCGGCTTTGCGCACCTGCAGGCCATGGACTTCATGTGCCGGGGTCACCAGCTCGCGGACGTGTCGGCGATCCTCGGTTCGCTCGACATCGTGTTCGGCGAGGTCGACCGCTGATGGCCTTCGCAACCGCAATCCCGGCCGCCGGTTCTCGGCAGCCTGCTTCAAAGACTGATAAGGCGTAAGAAGAATGTCTGTTCGTCGACTAGCCGAAGACAATGTGCAACCTGCCACGTTCGCCTTCAACGATGAAAACGCCGCCTGGGCTGAGGCGACTATCCGCAAGTATCCGGAAGGCCGCCAGCAGTCGGCGGTAATCCCGCTGCTCATGCGGGCCCAGGAGCAGGACGGCTGGGTGACGAAGGCTGCCCTTGAATATGTGGCCCAGAAACTCGGCATGGCCTATATCCGCGTGCTGGAGGTAGCGACCTTCTATACCCAGTTCCAACTGAAGCCGGTCGGTACGCGGGCGCATGTGCAGGTCTGCGGCACGACACCGTGCATGCTGCGCGGCGCCGAGGAACTGATCAAGGTCTGCAAGTCAAAGATCCATGCCAATCCTCTCGAACTCAACGAGGACGGCACGCTGTCCTGGGAAGAGGTCGAATGTCAGGGTGCCTGCGTCAATGCGCCGATGGTGATGATCTTCAAGGACGCCTACGAGGACCTGACGCCGACGCAACTCGAGCACATCATTGATCGCTTTCACGCCGGCAAGCCTCACGAGATCACGCCCGGTCCGCAGATCGATCGTCAGTTCTCCGCTCCCGTCGGCGGTCCGGTGACGCTGAACGAGGATGTCAAGCCCGCGCAAAAGGACCCCGAGCCGAAATCCGCGGCCGAAGAAGCGGCATCCGTGCCGCCGGCGAATGCGGGCCGGGCAGTCGATACGGCGGAAGAGGCCGATCCCTCGATCAAGACGCCGCTGACGGACAAGGAAGGCGCAAAGAGGCGCGTGAAGACGGCGCAGGAGCAGCCCTTGTCGGCAACGGCATCGACGCCGAAGCCGGACAAGAAGAGCGCCGGCAGCGCCGTCGAAGGTGCGCCTCCCGAGCCCGGTTCGGTTTCCGGTGATGCGAAGCCGAAGCGGACGCGGAAGAAGACGACGCCGGAAGGCGACGCTTCGTAAGGAATGCGAATTCTTGTGCGGCCTTTGCTTTGGGCCGCATGATGCATATCAACGGCCGGCAAGCGATGCCGGCGGACCGATGGAATAGATCATGCTAAAAGATCAGGATCGCATCTTTACCAATATCTACGGCCTCAAGGACAAATCCCTGAAGGGGGCGATGAGCCGTGGCCATTGGGATGGCACCAAGCAGATCCTCGAGAAGGGCAGGGACTGGATCATCGAGGAGATGAAGGCGTCCGGCCTGCGTGGACGCGGCGGCGCCGGCTTCCCGACGGGGCTGAAATGGTCCTTCATGCCGAAGGAATCCGACGGTCGCCCGCACTACCTCGTCGTCAACGCCGACGAATCCGAGCCCGGTACCTGCAAGGACCGCGACATCATGCGCCACGATCCGCATACGCTGATCGAGGGCTGCGTGATCGCAAGCTTCGCCATGGGCGCGCATACGGCCTACATCTATGTCCGTGGCGAATACATCCGCGAGCGCGAGGCGCTGCAGGCCGCGATCGACGAATGTTATGATGCCGGTCTTCTCGGCAAGAACAACAAGCACGGCTGGGACATGGAAATCTACGTCCATCACGGCGCCGGGGCATACATCTGCGGCGAGGAGACGGCGCTGCTTGAAAGCCTCGAAGGCAAGAAGGGCCAGCCGCGCCTGAAGCCTCCGTTCCCGGCGAACATGGGCCTCTACGGCTGCCCGACGACGGTCAACAACGTCGAATCGATCGCCGTTGCGCCGACCATCCTGCGCCGCGGCGCCGGCTGGTTCTCCTCCATCGGCCGCCCCAACAACGTCGGCACCAAGCTGTTCATGGTATCCGGCCACGTCAACAAGCCCTGCACCTTCGAGGAAGCCATGGGCCTGTCGTTCCGCGAGATCATCGAGCGGCACTGCGGCGGCATCCGTGGCGGCTGGGACAACCTCCTGGGCGTGATCCCCGGCGGTGCTTCCTGTCCGGTCGTGCGCGGCGAGGACATGGCCGATGCCATCATGGACTTCGACGGCATGCGCGAAGTGAAGTCCTCCTTCGGCACCGGCGGCATGATCGTCATGGACAAGTCGACCGACATCATCAAGGCGATCTGGCGCATCGCGGCCTTCTTCAAGCATGAGAGCTGCGGCCAGTGCACGCCCTGCCGCGAAGGCACCGGCTGGATGATGCGCGTGCTGGAGCGCATGGTGAAGGGGAATGCCCAGAAGCGCGAGATCGACATGCTGTTCCAGGTGTCGAAGCAGATCGAAGGCCACACCATCTGCGCGCTCGGTGATGCGGCTGCATGGCCGATCCAGGGGCTGATCCGGAACTTCCGTCCCGAGATCGAGGCGCGCATCGATCGCTATACGCACAACGCCATGGCGCACGGCGCGGTCATGGAAGCAGCGGAGTAAGAAACGTGGCTAAGTCGGTGAAAGAGCAGCAGGAAGGAGCGACGACGGCAAAGCCGGCGACGGCTTCCGCCTATGCGGATTTCGCCGAAGCCATGGCGAACAATCCGCTGCTGGCGCAGTCTACCGCGGCAATGGCGGCCGCCACCGCCGTGGGTATGAGCATTGCCGGCCAGTTCGCTGGCGCCTTCTTCGGTGCGCTTCAGGGTGCGCTTGAGGCGCAGAACAGGCTTACGGGATCACCTGAACGGGGCACGGAGCAGCCTCAGGCGCCGGAGCCAAAGGAAGCCGTATCGGTACCCTCTGCGGCCGCACCTGATGGGACGCCGAAGGCGAAACGGAAGGCTGCGGCCGGCGAGACGGCGGAAGGCAGGGTCAAGCCAAAGGCGAAGACGACCGCCAACTCCGCCGTAAAGCGGCCGGCCTCCAGGTCTGGCAAGACCAAGGCGGCTGCTCGCCGTGCGGCAAGGCCGGACGCGGGCGATGACCTGAAGCAGATCGCCGGTATCGGGCCGAAGCTGGAGAAGGTCTTGAACGAGAACGGCATCACCCGGCTTGGCCAGGTCGCGGCGTGGGGCGAGGCGGACATCGCGAAGTTTGACCAGGTTCTCGGTCTCGACGGGCGCATCGCCCGGGACGATTGGGTCGGTCAGGCCAGCAAGCTGGCGAAGTAAGGATTTTCCCCGGCTGCCGCCGCGGATTGAGCACAGGACGTAAGTGAGACGATGGCAAAGCTGAAGGTCGACGGCAAGGAAATCGAGGTCCCGGATCATTTCACGCTGCTGCAGGCGTGCGAGGAGGCTGGCGCCGAGGTTCCGCGGTTCTGTTTCCACGAGCGCCTGTCGGTCGCGGGCAACTGCCGCATGTGTCTGGTCGAGGTGAAGGGCGGCCCGCCGAAGCCGGCTGCCTCCTGCGCCATGGGCGTGCGCGACATCCGCGGCGGCCCCAACGGCGAACTGCCGGAAGTTTTCACCAACACGCCGATGGTGAAGAAGGCCCGCGAAGGCGTGATGGAGTTCCTGCTGATCAACCACCCGCTGGATTGCCCGATCTGCGATCAGGGGGGCGAGTGCGACCTGCAGGACCAGGCCATGGCCTTTGGCATGGATTCCTCGCGCTACACCGAGAACAAGCGCGCCGTCGAAGACAAGTATATCGGGCCGCTCGTCAAGACGGTGATGAACCGCTGCATCCATTGCACGCGCTGCGTCCGTTTCTCCACGGAAGTGGGCGGCGTCTCGGAGCTCGGTCTGATCGGCCGTGGCGAAGATGCGGAGATCACCACCTATCTCGAGCATGCGATGACGTCTGAGCTTCAGGGCAACGTCATCGACCTCTGCCCGGTCGGCGCGCTGACCTCGCGGCCCTTCGCCTTCACTGCTCGCCCGTGGGAACTGGGCAAGACAGAGTCGATCGACGTCATGGATGCTCTCGGCTCGGCAATCCGCGTCGATACGCGCGGTCGCGAAGTCATGCGCATCATGCCGCGCGTCAACGAACTGGTGAACGAGGAGTGGATCTCCGACAAGACGCGTTTCATCTGGGACGGCCTGAAGACCCAGCGCCTCGATCGGCCCTATGTGCGTCGCGATGGGCGCCTGCAGGCTGCAAGCTGGGGCGAAGCCTTTGCCGCGATCAAGGCTGCCGTTTCGGCGACTTCCGCGGACAAGATCGGCGCGATCGCCGGCGACCTTGCTGCCGTCGAGGAGATGTATGCGCTGAAGGAACTGATCCGCTCGCTCGGCTCGGAAAACCTCGACTGCCGTCAGGACGGCGCCGCGCTTGACCCGTCGCTCGGCCGCGCGAGCTACCTCTTCAACCCGACCATCGAGGGCATCGAGCGCGCCGGCGCGCTCCTGCTGATCGGCACCAACCCGCGGCTCGAAGCGGCCGTGCTGAACGCTCGCATCCGCAAGCGCTGGCGCCGCGGCGACTTCCCGATCGGCGTGATCGGCGAAGGCGGCGAGCTGCGTTATGACTACGAATATCTCGGCTCCGGCCCGGACAGCCTGAGCGAACTGATCAACGGGTCCGGCAGCTTCATCGAAACGCTGCGCAAGGCGAAGAACCCGATGATCATCGTCGGCCAGGGCGCCCTGTCGCGCGCCGATGGTGCTGTCATTCTCAGCGCCGCCGCAAAGCTTGCAGGCTCCATCGGCGCCGTCACCGAAGAATGGAACGGCTTCGGCGTGCTGCATACGGCTGCCGCGCGCGTCGGCGGTCTGGATCTCGGCTTCGTGCCGGGTGCGAACGGCGTCGGCGCTGCCGACATGCTGGCGAACATGGACGTGCTCTTCCTGCTCGGCGCGGACGAGATGGACTTCACCCGCAAGGGCGCGAAGTTCACGGTCTATATCGGCAGCCACGGCGACAACGGCGCTCATCACGCCGACGTCATCCTGCCGGCTGCGACCTATACGGAAAAGTCCGGCACCTGGGTCAACACAGAGGGCCGGGTACAGATGGGCAATCGGGCCGGCTTCCCGCCCGGCGAGGCACGCGAGGACTGGGCGATCATCCGCGCCCTGTCGGACGTCCTCGGTAAGAAACTGCAGTTTGATTCGCTCTCCGCTTTGCGCTCGCAGCTCTATGCGGCCTACCCGCATTTCGCCGATCTGGACGAGATCGCTGTGGGCGATGTCGCTCCTGTGGCGGCTTTGGGGCAAAAAGGCGGTGAGATGAGCAAGTCGGCATTTGCTTCGCCGATCAAAGACTTCTATTTGACGAACCCGATCGCGCGGGCGTCGGCCGTGATGGCCGAATGCTCGGCGCTGGCCCGCAACAATTTCCAGGCTGCGGCGGAGTAACAGGAATATGGACGATACCTTTTTCTCGACCTATGCATGGCCGGCACTGGTGATGATCGGGCAGTCTCTGCTCGTTCTCGTCTGCCTCCTGGTCTTCATCGCCTACATCCTGTACGCCGACCGCAAGATCTGGGCGGCTGTCCAGCTTCGCCGCGGTCCGAACGTCGTCGGTCCCTGGGGCCTGTTCCAGTCTTTCGCCGACCTTTTGAAGTTCGTCTTCAAGGAGCCGATCATCCCCTCGGGCGCCAACAAGGGCGTCTTCCTGATCGCGCCGCTGGTGGCGGTGACGCTGGCGCTTGCCACCTGGGCGGTAATCCCGTTCAACGAGAACTGGGTGATCGCCAACATCAATGTCGGCATCCTGTACGTCTTCGCGATCTCCTCGCTCGAGGTCTACGGCGTCATCATGTCCGGCTGGGCGTCGAACTCGAAGTATCCGTTCCTCGGTGCGCTCCGCTCGGCTGCGCAGATGGTGTCCTACGAAGTCTCCATCGGCTTCGTGATCGTGACGGTGCTGCTCTGCGTCGGCTCGCTCAACCTGTCGGACATGGTCTTCGCGCAGAAGGACGGCCTCGGCACGATGATGGGCCTGCCGAATTCCTTCCTCGACTGGCACTGGCTGCCGCTCTTCCCGATGTTCATCGTCTTCATCATCTCGGGACTTGCCGAAACCAACCGTCCCCCCTTCGACCTTCCGGAAGCGGAGTCGGAACTGGTCGCTGGCTACATGGTCGAGTATTCCTCGGCTCCCTACATGATGCTGATGCTCGGTGAGTATGCGGCGATCCTGCTGATCTGCTCGCTGACGACGATCCTCTTCCTCGGCGGTTGGCTGCCACCGGTCGACATCTGGATCCTCAACTGGGTGCCCGGCATCGTCTGGTTCATCCTGAAGGTCATCCTCATCTTCTTCGTCTATTCGATGGTGAAGGCCTTCGTGCCCCGCTACCGCTACGACCAGCTGATGCGGCTGGGCTGGAAGATCTTCCTTCCGCTCTCGCTCGCCATGGTCATCATTACCGCATTCGTGCTCAAGCTGATGGGGTGGGCGTAACATGGCCCGCCTTCAGCTGAGCCTCATTGGAGAATAACGATGGCAAGTCTGACACAAGCGGTCAGTTCGCTATTCCTGAAGGAGTTCGTCGGCGCCTTCTTCCTGTCGATGCGCTACTTCTTCAAGCCCAAAGCGACGGTGAACTACCCGTTCGAGAAGAACCCGGTTTCACCGCGCTTCCGCGGTGAGCACGCCCTGCGGCGTTATCCGAACGGCGAAGAGCGCTGCATTGCCTGCAAGCTGTGCGAAGCGATCTGTCCCGCCCAGGCGATCACCATCGAAGCCGGCCCGCGCCGCAACGATGGCACCCGCCGCACGGTCCGCTATGACATCGACATGGTGAAGTGCATCTATTGCGGCTTCTGCCAGGAGGCGTGCCCGGTCGACGCGATCGTCGAAGGACCGAACTTCGAGTTCTCCACCGAGACACGCGAGGAGCTCTACTACGACAAGGCGCGGCTGCTGGAGAATGGCGACCGCTGGGAACGCGAAATCGCGCGCAACATGGCGCAGGACGCACCCTACCGGTGACGCAATGGCCACCCGATGGGAGTGGCCAAAGACATGGCAGGTTACTTTCCGGCACGCCGCTGGCGGCCGGATCAAGCGGGGCGAGGCAGATGCCGGTCCCGATGAGGACGAAAAGGCACCACGATGGGTCTGCAGGCTGTTTTCTTCTATCTCTTTGCGTTCGTCGCGGTGGCGTCGGCCTTCATGGTCATCTCGTCGCGGAACCCGGTTCACTCCGTGCTCTTCCTGATCTTGGTGTTCTTCAATGCGGCCGGCCTCTTCCTGCTGACGGGCGCCGAGTTCCTGGCGATGATCCTGCTCGTCGTCTACATCGGCGCGGTCGCGGTGCTCTTCCTCTTCGTCGTGATGATGCTCGACATCGACTTCGCCGAACTGCGGGCAGGGGTACTGCAATATGCGCCGGTCGGAATCCTGGTCGGCCTGATCGTCGCGGCCGAGCTGATCGTCGTGATCGGCGGCAGCGTCCTGACGCCGCAGGCCGCCGAGGCGATCACCATGCCGATCCCGAACCCGGCCGAGCGGACCAATACGGCGGCGCTCGGGGACGTGCTCTATACGAACTACGTCTACTTCTTCCAGATCGCGGGCCTCGTGCTGCTGGTCGCCATGATCGGCGCCATCGTGCTGACGCTGCGCCATCGCACCCACATCAAGCGCCAGGACGTCTCCAGGCAGGTTGCGCGCACACCCGAGACCGCCATCGAGGTGGTCAAGGTCAAGTCGGGCCAGGGTCTCTGAGGTAGGCGAAGAAGGAATTTGGACATGGAAATCGGTCTCTCCCATTACCTCACGGTCAGCGCGATCCTCTTCATCCTCGGCGTCTTCGGGATCTTCCTGAACCGCAAGAACGTCATCATCATCCTGATGTCGATCGAGCTGATCCTGCTGTCGGTCAACCTCAACATGGTGGCCTTCTCCTCCTACCTGAACGACATCGTCGGCCAGGTCTTCGCACTGTTCATTCTGACCGTGGCGGCCGCCGAAGCGGCGATCGGTCTTGCAATTCTCGTCGTCTTCTACCGCAACCGCGGCTCGATCGCGGTCGAAGACGTCAACATGATGAAGGGCTGATCAGGTCATGATCTACAAGGCAATCGTCTTCCTTCCCCTGATCGGCTTCCTGATCGCCGGCCTGTTCGGCCGATCGATCGGCGCAAAGGCTTCGGAATACATCACCAGCGGCCTGATGGTGATCGTCGCCGTCCTCTCCTGGATCGTGTTCTTCAACGTCGCGATGGCGCATGGCGAAGGCCATGAGGTCATCAAGGTTGAGGTCCTGCGATGGATCCAGTCCGGCGGCATCGACATCGAATGGGCATTCCGGATCGACACGCTGACGGCCGTGATGTTCGTCGTCGTCAACACGGTCTCCTCGCTCGTGCACATCTACTCGATCGGCTACATGCACCATGATCCGCATCGGCCGCGGTTCTTTGCCTATCTGTCGCTGTTCACCTTCGCCATGCTGATGCTGGTGACCTCCGATAACCTGGCGCAGATGTTCTTCGGCTGGGAAGGCGTGGGCCTTGCCTCGTATCTGCTAATCGGTTTCTGGTACAAGAAGCCCTCCGCCTCCGCTGCGGCCATGAAGGCCTTCATCGTCAACCGCGTCGGTGACTTCGGCTTCCTGCTCGGCATTGCCGGCATCTTCATGCTGTTCGGATCGCTGAACTTCGAGACCATCTTCGCCACGGCCGCGACCTATCTGCCGGCCGAGGGTGCTGCAGAAGGTGGCGACGTCATCGCTAGCATCTTCGGCATGGAACTGACACGCTACGGCGCCCTGACCTTGATCTGCCTGCTGCTCTTTATGGGCGCGATGGGCAAGTCCGCGCAGTTCCTGCTGCACACCTGGCTGCCCGACGCGATGGAAGGCCCGACCCCGGTCTCGGCTCTCATCCACGCCGCGACCATGGTCACCGCCGGCGTCTTCCTCGTCGCCCGCATGTCGCCGATCTTCGAACTGTCGCCGGATGCGCTGCTGTTCGTCACCATCATCGGTGCGATCACCGCCTTTTTCGCGGCGACCGTCGGGCTCGTCCAGAACGACATCAAGCGCGTGATCGCCTATTCCACCTGCTCGCAGCTCGGCTACATGTTCGTGGCTCTGGGGGTAGGGGCCTATGGCGCGGCCATCTTCCACCTCTTCACGCATGCCTTCTTCAAGGCGCTGCTGTTCCTTGGCGCCGGTTCCGTCATCCATGCAGTCGATGGCGAGCAGGACATGCGCTACATGGGCGGGCTGCGCAAGCACATCCCCGTCACCTTCTGGATGATGACGATCGGCACGCTGGCACTCACCGGCGTTGGTATCCCCGGTACGATGTTCGGCTTCGCCGGCTTCTTCTCCAAGGACGTGATCATCGAGTCCGCCTTTGCGTCGCATTCTGCTGCTGCGGGCTTTGCCTTCACGCTGCTGGTCATCGCGGCTTTGTTCACGAGCTTCTATTCGTGGCGGCTGGCGTTCCTCACCTTCTTCGGCAAGCCCCGGGCGTCGGCCGACGTGATGCATCACGTCCATGAATCGCCGCAGGTGATGCTCGTACCTCTCTATATCCTGGCCATTGGTGCGATCGCCGCCGGCTTCCTGTTCGAAGGCTACTTCTTCGGCCACCACTATGCCGACTTCTGGAAGGGCGCGCTGTTCACCCTGCCGGAGAACCAGATCCTCGAGGAGTTCCACCACGTGCCGCTGCTCGTGAAGTGGAGCCCGTTCATCGCCATGGCGGTCGGCTTCGTCACGGCCTGGTACATGTACATCAAGTCGCCGGACACGCCGCGCCGCCTGGCCGAGTCGCAGAAGTTGCTCTACGAGTTCCTGCTCAACAAGTGGTACTTCGACGAGATCTACGACTTCCTTTTCGTACGTTCTGCAAAAGCGCTCGGCCGCTTCCTCTGGAAGAAGGGTGACATCGGCGTCATCGACGCCTACGGCCCGAACGGCGTTGCCGCCCGTGTCGTCGATGTGACCCGCAGCGTCGTGCGCCTGCAGTCCGGCTACCTTTATCACTATGCGTTCGCGATGCTGATCGGCGTCGCCGCCCTCGTCACCTGGATGATGCTCGGGAGCTCAATGTAATGACCGACTGGCCAATTCTCTCGACGGTCACCTTCCTGCCGCTCGTTGGCGTGCTGCTCCTGCTGCTGACACGCGAAGACAGCCCCTATGGGCGTCGCAACATCCTGAACGTCTCGCTGCTGACGACGGTCTTCACCTTCGTGGTGTCGCTTTTCATCTGGATCGGGTTCGACAACTCGAACCCTGGCTTCCAGATGGTCGAGAAGAGCCCCTGGCTCGGCACGGGCATCTCCTATCATCTCGGGGTGGACGGCATCTCCATGCTGTTCGTCATCCTGACGACCTTCCTGATGCCCTTCTGCGTGCTCGCCAGCTGGCATTCCGTCGAGAAGCGCCTAAAGGAATACATGATCGCCTTCCTCCTTCTGGAAGTCGTCATGGTCGGCGTGTTCGTCGCGCTCGACATCGTGCTCTTCTATGTCTTCTTTGAAGCAACCCTGATTCCGATGTTCATCATCATCGGTGTCTGGGGCGGCAAGGATCGCGTCTACGCCTCCTACAAGTTCTTCCTCTATACGCTCGCCGGCTCGCTACTGATGATGCTCGCCATCATGGCCATGTACTGGCAGGCGGGCACCACCGACATCGTGGAACTCCTGAAATATGATTTCCCGGCAAACCTGCAGACGTGGCTGTGGCTCGCCGCCTTCGCCGCCTTTGCGGTGAAGATGCCGATGTGGCCGGTGCACACGTGGCTTCCGGACGCGCACGTGCAGGCGCCGACGGCAGGTTCGGTCATCCTGGCAGGCGTCATGCTGAAGCTCGGCGGCTACGGCTTCATCCGTATTTCACTTGCCATGTTCCCGCTGGCATCGGATTACTTCGCACCCTTCGTCTTTACGCTGTCCGTGATGGCCATCATCTATACCTCGCTGGTCGCGATGATGCAGGACGACATCAAGAAGCTGATCGCCTATTCCTCCGTTGCCCACATGGGCTTCGTGACCATGGGCATCTTCGCCGGGAACATGCAGGGCGTGCAGGGCGCAATCTTCCAGATGCTGTCGCACGGCATCGTCTCGGGCGCGCTCTTTCTCTGCGTCGGCGTGATCTATGACCGTCTCCATACCCGGGAGATCGCGGCGTATGGTGGCCTGGTCAACAACATGCCGAAATATGCAGTCGCCTTCATGGTCTTCACGATGGCGAATGTCGGCTTGCCTGGCACCTCCGGCTTCGTCGGCGAGTTCCTGACGGTGATCGGGGTCTTCCAGGTCAACACCTGGGTAGCGCTCTTTGCGGCGACCGGCGTCATCCTGTCGGCCTCCTATGCGCTCTGGCTCTACCGCCGCGTGATTTGGGGCGCCCTGGAGAAGGAAAGCCTCAAGGGGCTTCTGGACCTGACGGCCCGAGAAAAGCTGATCCTCTATCCGCTGGTCGCGCTGACCATCTTCTACGGTATCTATCCGGCACCGATCTTCGATGCGACGGCTGCCTCGGTGGACCTGCTTGTCAACAACTACGCCGCCGCCCTGCAGGCAGCGCAAGACCTTGCACTGACAGTGCACTGAGACGGGACATAACTGGACATGAGCTCTGAACTCTTCCTCGCTAGCCTGCAGCTGTCCATGCCGGAGATCATTCTGGCAGTGGGGGCACTGGCCCTTCTCATGATCGGGGTCTTCTCCGGTGACCGATCCGCTCCGACCGTGACGGGCCTGGCCGTGGCGCTGATCATTGCGGCGGGTCTCTGGCTGGTGCTGGTGCCCGGTGACGGAGAGGCCTATGGCGGCGCCTTCCTGCTCGATCCCTTCGCGCGCTTCATGAAGGTCGTGGCCCTGATCGGCTCCGTCACGGCGATGATCATGACCGTGGGGCATGCGCGTTCCGAGCAGCTCGACCGCTTCGAGTTCCCGGTCCTGATGGTCCTTGCGACGCTCGGCATGATGCTGCTGATCTCCGCCAACGACCTGCTGGCGCTCTATCTCGGCCTCGAACTGATGTCGCTGTCCCTCTATGTCTGCGCCGCCATCAACCGCGACAGCCTCCGCTCGACGGAATCCGGCCTGAAATACTTCGTGCTCGGCTCGCTCTCGTCCGGCATGCTGCTCTATGGCTGCTCGCTGGTCTACGGCTTCACCGGCAATACCGGCTTCGATGAAATCGCCGCCGTCCTTTCGGCCGATACCCGGTCGCTGGGCCTCGTCTTCGGCCTCGTCTTCGTGCTGGCCGGCGTCTGCTTCAAGATTTCCGCCGTTCCCTTCCACATGTGGACGCCGGACGTCTATGAAGGGGCACCGACACCGGTGACGGCCTTCTTCGCAGCCGGCCCCAAGGTCGCCGCCATGGCGATCCTCGTGCGGGTCGTCTCGGAAGCCTTCATGCCGATCGTTGCCGACTGGCAGCAGATCCTCGTCTTCGTGTCGATCGCATCCATGATGCTCGGCTCCTTTGCCGCCATCGGCCAGCGTAACATCAAGCGCCTGATGGCCTATTCGTCGATCGGCCACATGGGCTTTGCGCTCGTGGGTCTCGCCGCGGGCACCGAGACCGGCGTTTCCGGCGTGATCCTCTATATGCTCATATACATGGTGATGACGCTCGGCACCTTCGCCTGCATCATGGCGATGCGCCGCAAGGAAGGCGAGAACGTCGAGAATGTCGACGATCTTGCAGGCCTTGCCGCCACGAAGCCGTTCATGGCTGTCGTCCTGACCGCGCTGATGTTCTCCATGGCGGGCATTCCCCCGCTGGCAGGCTTCTTCGCGAAGTACTTCGTCTTCGTCGCGGCCATCGAGGCGAAGCTCTACGCCCTTGCCATCATCGGTGTCCTGACCTCGGTGGTCGGCGCCTACTACTATCTGCGCATCGTCAAGCTGATGTGGTTCGATGAAGCAACCGGCGAGTTCGCCCGGATCGCGGGTGAACTCCGGCTCGTCTTCAGCCTGTCCGGCCTGTTCGTGACAGCCTATGTTCTCTTCGGCGGCCCGGTCGGCACCGCGGCGAACGCTGCCGCGAAATCCTTCTTCTGAGGATGGCAAGCACAAGGGAACGCTTCTCGCTGGAGGCGTTCCGCCACGAAGCGCTGGGGGACGTCGGTTCCACCAACACGGAGTGCCTTGCCCGCGCTCGCGCCGGTGATCCCGGCAACCTTTGGCTGACGGCCGCGCGGCAAATCAGCGGCCGCGGGCGGCGAGGCCGGGTGTGGACATCGGAGCCCGGCAACCTCCATGCCTCGCTCCTGCTTCTCGATCCCGCGCCGATGGAGCGGTTGGGATCGCTGCCGCTTGCTGTTGCGCTTGCCGTTCATGCCGCGATCCGTGCCGTACTGCCACCCGGCGCGGAGCCGCTTGAAGTAAAGTGGCCGAACGATATCCTGATCGGACGCCGGAAGACCTGCGGCATTCTCATGGAAGGCGAACGGCTGCCCGATGGACGGTATGCCCTGGTCATCGGCACCGGTATCAACATCCGGCACATGCCACAGGATGCACCATACGGGGTCACTCGCCTTGAGGATCACGGATGCCACGCATCTCCGGATGAGATTTTCGCTCACCTTTTCAAGGAAATGGCGGAGGTTCTGGAATCCTGGGATGAAGGTCGCGGCATCGGCGAAATCAGCCGCCGGTGGCTGGATGTCGCCTGCGGCGTCGGCGAGCAGATCACCGTCAACCTTGCAGACCGCTCGCTGGCCGGACGGTTTGGCGGCATTGACGAACAGGGGCTGTTGAAGCTCGAGACCGGCGGCGGGCAGATGTTGTCGATCGCAGCCGGTGATGTATTCTTCGCACGAACGGAATAAGGACGTTATGGCCAAACAGGAAGAACTGGTGTTTCTGCCGCTCGGCGGTGTCGGCGAGATCGGCATGAACCTGGCGCTCTATGGATATGGACCGCCGGGCAAGCGCCAGTGGATCATGGTCGACTGCGGGGTGACCTTTGCCGGCCCCGAATTGCCGGGTGTGGACCTTGTCCTGCCGGATATCCGTTTCCTCGCCAACGAACGGAACAACCTCAAGGGCATCATCATCACCCATGCCCACGAGGATCACTACGGCGCGCTCAACGAACTGTGGCCGGGTCTCAACGTGCCGGTCTACGCTTCCGCCTTCACGGCCGGCCTGCTGGAGGCGAAGCGGAATTTCGAGGGCACGCGCGCGGACATTCCCGTGACGCCCTTCAAGGCCGGCGACAGGATCACGGTCGGGCCGTTCGACGTCGAGGCGGTCGCCGTCAACCACTCCATTCCCGAACCCATGTCGCTGGTCATCCGCACGCCGCTCGGCAATGTGGTGCATACCGGAGACTGGAAGATCGACGAGGCCCCGTCTCTCGGTCCGTTGACGGACGAGGCGCGGTTCCGGGCGGTCGGCGACGAGGGCGTGCTGGCGTTGATGTGCGATTCCACCAATGCCGAACGCGACGGCGTGTCGCCCTCGGAGGAGGAGGTCTCGGAGGGACTGCGCAAGATCATCGAAAGTGCCGAAGGCAGGGTGGCCATCACGACCTTCTCGTCGAATGTCGGCCGTATCCGGTCGATCGCACATGCGGCACATGCCGCCGGCCGGGAAGTCCTGCTGCTCGGCAGTTCGATGAAGCGCGTCGTCAACGTCGCCCGTGATATCGGACTGATGGAGGGCATCAAGCCGTTCATCGCCGAAGACGAGTATGGTTACATACCGCGCGACCGCGTTGTGGTCGTCCTGACCGGAAGCCAGGGAGAGCCGCGGGCGGCACTGGCCAAGATTGCTCGAGACGAGATGCGAAACGTAGCGCTGGCCGCGGGCGACACGGTGGTCTTTTCATCGCGTACGATCCCCGGCAATGAGAAAGCCATCCTCGAGATCAAGAATGGCCTGATCGACCAGGGCGTGCATATCGTCACCGACAATGATGCGCTCGTTCACGTTTCGGGTCATCCCCGCCGCAACGAGCTGCTCAGGATGTATGAGTGGACCCGTCCGCAGATCCTGGTGCCGGTCCACGGCGAGGCGGCGCATCTGACCGCGCAGGCGGAACTGGGCGGGCAGGCCGGCATTCCGACGATTCCGAGGGTCCGCAACGGCGACATGTTGCGCCTCGCTCCCGGCCCGGCCGAAGTCATCGACCAGGTCGCGCACGGCCGGATATTCAAGGATGGAAAGCTGATCGGCGATCTGGAAGAGATGGGGATCGGCGACCGCCGCAAGCTCGCCTATGTGGGCCACGTCTCGGTGAATGTTCTTCTCGACAGCCGCTATGATTTCCTCGGCGACCCCGACCTGGTGGCTTTCGGACTGCCGGAGTTCGACGAGGAAGGCGAGGATATGGAGGATACGCTCTACGACGCCGTGCTCGGCGCGGTGGAGAGCATCCCCCGCGGCCGCCGCAAGGACCTGGAGACCTTGCGGGAGGCAATCCGCCGCGCGGTCCGTTCCGCGGCCAACGAGGCCTGGGGAAAGAAGCCGGTCGTCACGGTATTCGTCAACAAGGTCTAACGGAGGAGGCCATGCTCGGCCGGATCAATCACATTGCCATCGCCGTGCCGGACCTCGCGCGCGCGACGGCCACCTACCGGGATGTGCTGGGCGCACGGGTATCGCAACCGCAGGCGCTGCCTGAGCATGGGGTGAGCGTCGTCTTCGTAGAGCTCGACAACACCAAGGTCGAACTGCTGGAGCCGCTCGGTGCGGATTCGCCGATCAGATCGTTCCTGGAAAAGGCGCCAACCGGCGGCATGCACCATATCTGCTACGAAGTGGAGGATATCCTCGCGGCCCGCGACCGCCTGAAGGCGAGCGGCCTTCGCGTGCTTGGCGATGGCAACCCAAAAATAGGTGCCCATGGCAAGCCGGTTCTCTTCCTCCACCCCAAGGACCTCGACGGAACGCTCGTGGAAATTGAAGAGGTGTGACACTCCGCGCCTGCCGGGTCATTTGAGGTGACCGATCTTTGCCGCTATAAGCGGCGCAGTCCCTGCAGGAAGCCCTCATGTCACTGTTGTCGATCTTTGCCGTCTATTTCATCATCTGGTGGATAACCCTGTTCGCGGTTCTGCCGCTCGGCATGCGGTCGCAGGGGGACGAGGGAGACGTGACGCTGGGGACGGTTGAAAGCGCGCCCGCGCGGTTCCGGGCAGGACGCGTTCTGCTTCTGACGACGCTGATCTCCGCCGCAATCTATGCGGCCTGGTTCGCGGCCTCGAACTACTTCGGCATCAGCCTGGGCAATCTTCCGCGGATCGTGCCGCAGTTCGACTAAGGCGGCGCGGGAGGTCAAAAAAAAACAAGGCCATGAGGCCTTGTTCCAGTTTCGCGTGATCCTTAACCGTTGCCGGGGCTGCGACGAGCGCGCCTAAGATCTTATCCTCCCAAGACTTGACCGCGAAGCAGCAAGAATTTGATCTCCTTGCCTCTTTTATGGGCTGAAGCTAGCCTAAAGATTGGGCCTTGTCATCTGCTTTTTTTGTATTTTTGCGACAGTTGAACATTATTTTGCTGTTGACGAAAATGTCGCAGGCTTGCCACAAAATGCCTCCTTTCCAGCATCACGCATTCCGCGCGCCCGTCGTGACCGTTCTCAACCGGCTTGCCGGGCCGGGTTCCCTTGACCGGGTGAAACGGCTATGAACGCTGCGAAACCCGCTGCAAACATGCGATTCCCCTCAAGGACATCGAAACCTCGGAAAACCTCATGCGCCTATCCCGCTATTTCATGCCGATCCTCAAGGAAAATCCGAAGGAAGCGGAGATCGTATCCCACCGACTGATGTTGCGGGCGGGCATGATCCGCCAGCAGGCGCAGGGGATCTATTCCTGGCTTCCGCTCGGCAAGCGCGTCCTTGACAAGGTAAACCGGATCATCCGCGAGGAGCAGGACCGCTCCGGCGCCATAGAGCTTCTGATGCCGACGCTGCAGTCCGCCGATCTCTGGCAGGAGAGCGGTCGCTACGACGACTACGGCAAGGAGATGCTGCGCATCAAGGACCGGCAGGATCGTCCTCTCCTCTACGGGCCGACGAACGAGGAGATGATCACCGACATCTTCCGCTCCTATGTGAAGTCCTACAAGAGCCTGCCGCTCAACCTCTACCATATCCAGTTGAAGTTCCGCGACGAGATCCGTCCGCGCTTCGGCACGATGCGCTCGCGCGAGTTTCTGATGAAGGATGCCTATTCCTTCGATCTTACCCGCGAAGACGCCATCCATTCCTATAACAAGATGTTCGTGGCCTATCTGCGCACGTTCGCGCGCATGGGGCTGCGCGCCATCCCGATGCGGGCCGATACGGGCCCGATCGGCGGCAACCACAGCCACGAATTCATCATCCTGGCCGAGACCGGCGAGTCGGAAGTCTTCAGCCACAAGGATTTCGTCAATTTCGCCATTCCCTCCGCGGAGACGAACTTCGACGACGTCGCCGGCCTGCAGGCGATCTTCGACAAATGGACCTCCCTCTACGCCGCGACATCGGAGATGCACGACGAAGCGGCGTTCGACGCCATTCCGGAAGGTGACCGCCTTTCTGCCCGCGGCATCGAGGTCGGCCACATCTTCTATTTCGGCACCAAATATTCAGAGCCGATGGGCGCCAGGGTGCAGGGGCCGGACGGCAAGGAGCACCTTGTCCACATGGGGTCCTACGGGATCGGACCGACGCGCCTTGTTCCCGCCATCATCGAAGCTTCGCATGACGAGAACGGAATCATCTGGCCGGCATCCGTGGCGCCCTTCGACGTCGTCGTCATCAACATGAAGGCGGGGGACGAGGCTTGCGACGGGCTTTGCGACCGGCTCTATGACGGTCTGGGCAAGGCGGGCAAGGATGTCCTCTACGACGACACCGACGACCGGGCCGGCACCAAGTTCGCCACCGCCGATCTGATCGGCGTGCCGGTGCAGATCATCGTCGGGCCGCGCTCGGCTGCGAATGGCGAAGTCGAGGTGAAGGACCGCAAGACCGGCGCGCGCGAAGTCATGACTCTCGAAGCGGCCATGAACAAGCTGCTCGCCTGAGGCGGGTGACGGGATGAAGGCGAGAGGCTGAGGACGGGAATGGCGAGCGTTGCGGAGGCGCAGACAAACAAGGCGGCACGCGGACCGTCCGCGGGGCCTTTCTCCGCTTTCGAGCGGATGGTCGCCTGGCGCTACCTGCGCTCCCGCCGCAAGGAAGCCTTCATCTCGGTGATCGCGGGCTTCTCGTTCATCGGGATCATGCTGGGGGTCGCCACGCTGATCATCGTCATGGCGGTGATGAACGGTTTTCGGACCGAGCTGATCTCCCGCATTCTCGGCATCAACGGCCACATGATCGTCCAGCCCGTCGACGGACCGCTGACGGATTACGCGGATCTGACGGTCAAGTTCCAGGGCGTGCCCGGTGTGCGCATGGCGCTTCCGCTGGTCGAGGGGCAGACGCTCGCTTCCGGCCAGGGTGGCGCCGGCTCCGGCGCGCTCGTCCGGGGCGTGCGACCGGAGGATCTGGAAAAGCTGCATGAAGTCGCGGGCAACATCAAGCAGGGCGACATCATCGGCTTTGCCTCGGGCCAGGGCGTGCTGGTCGGTTCCCGTCTGGCGGCTTCGCTGGGTCTCTCGGCCCGAGACGACATCACGCTGATCTCTCCTGAGGGCGATGTGACACCGATGGGCGTCAATCCGCGGGTCAAATCCTATCCGGTCTCCGGCGTCTTCGAGATCGGCATGTCGGAATACGACGCCACGATGATCTTCATGCCGCTGGAGGAAGCGCAGCTTTATTTCAACGCGGACGGCCTGGTGCAGTCGATCGAGCTGTTCGTCGACAATCCGGAAGGGGTCGACGGATTGCGTCCGCTGGTCGAGGCTGCGGCGGGGCGGCAGATCCACATCACCGATTGGCGCCAGCGCAACCAGACCTTCTTCTCCGCGCTGCAGGTCGAGCGGAACGTCATGTTCATGATCCTCACATTGATCGTGCTGGTGGCGGCGCTCAACATCATTTCCGGCCTCATCATGCTGGTGAAGGACAAGGGAAGCGATATCGCCATTCTGCGCACCATGGGCGCGAGTTCCGGTGCCGTCATGCGGATATTCTTCATGACAGGGGCGGCGATCGGCACCGTCGGCACGCTCGCCGGCGTCGTGCTCGGCGTCATCGTCTGCCTCAACATCGAATCCATCCGGCAGTTCTTCTCCTGGCTCTCGGGTACCGTGCTGTTCGATCCGGAACTTTACTTCCTGAGTCAGCTTCCGGCCGAGATGAGTTTCAGCGAGACGCTGTCCGTGGTCCTGATGGCGCTGACGCTTTCCTTCATCGCCACCATCTTTCCCGCCTGGCGCGCCTCCAAGCTCGACCCGGTTCAAGCCCTCAGATACGAATAGGATTGCATCGGTTCATGGCAGCCAGGACAGTGCTGAAGCTCTCGGGCGTCGAAAGGCATTACGGCCAGGGCGAAACGACGCTTTCGATCCTGAAGGGAGCGGATTTCGAATTGCGGAGCGGCGAGATCGTCGCCCTTGTGGCGCCGTCCGGCACCGGCAAATCAACGCTCCTCCACCTTGCAGGGCTTCTCGAGCATCCCGACGGAGGCGAGGTCTTCGTGGGCGGGCATCCGTGCAACGGGCTGCCCGACGATGATCGCACCGCGATCCGCCGCAGCGAGATCGGCTTCGTGTACCAGTTCCACCACCTGCTTCCGGAGTTCACGGCGCTCGAAAACATCATGATGCCGCAGCTCATCGCCGGGCTTGGCGAGAAGGAGGCGCGGGAGCGGGCAAGCCAGCTTCTGGACTACATGCGGATCGGCCACCGCGCCGACCACCGCCCGGCGGAGCTCTCCGGCGGCGAGCAGCAGCGGGTCGCCATCGCTCGCGCGGTCGCCAATGCACCGCGTATCCTGCTCGCCGACGAGCCGACCGGCAACCTCGACCCCGAGACCGCATCCTACGTGTTCGACGCCTTGGAGGCGCTGGTGAAGCAGTCGGGCCTGGCCGCGCTCATCGCCACCCACAATCACGAACTCGCCGCACGCATGGATCGGCGGGTGACGATCGATGGCGGGAAGGTCGTCGACTTCTAACACCTGGATGTCTTAACCCCCTGTTTACCGAGGCTGCCGGCGACGGCGGCCTTTTTCGTTCCTGTTCCGTTTCGTACTTGACGAAAGGTACAAAATGAGAACAAAATAAAAACATAAAGGAACAAGGGAGACGACCATGACTGATCTCATTCGGGACATTGCCGCATTCGCTTCCATTGCAACCTTCGTTGCGAGCATTTCGATGCTCATGCTGGCCATCTAGGCTGCGGTTCACGAATAGGTATTGGAGAACCCAAAGTCGGAACTGGACTCCGCGAACCGCAGGCCGGAAAATCACCTGATTCATGAGGTGAGTGACAGCAATGGCAGAACGGACGGACAGCGGGGTAATATCGGGCGACGGAAATTCGCCGCAGTTCGTCCACTTGCGGGTCCATTCCGCCTTTTCGCTGCTGGAGGGAGCGCTGCCCCTCAAGAAGATCCTGTCGAAGGCAGTTGCCGACAGCCAGCCGGCGATCGCCATCACCGATACCAACAACCTGTTCGTCGCGCTGGAGTTCGCGCAGAAGGCGGTCGGGGAGGGGCTGCAGCCGATCATCGGCTGCCAGATCTCCATCGACATGGAGGATCAGGCGGAGGAGCGGCGGAACCATCAGCAACTCGCGAAGCTGCCGGCGATCGTTCTCCTTGCCTCGACGGCGGAGGGCTACGAGCGGCTTGTCGATCTCGTCAGCCGCGCCTATCTCGGCGGCGAAGGCCACGGCGCCGTCCATATTCGCCGCTCCTGGCTTGATGAGGCTGGAACGGAAGGTCTGATCGCCTTGACCGGGGCTATGGGAGGCCCGGTGGACATCGCCTTGCGGGAAGGAAGCGCCGGCCTGGCGGAGGCGCGGCTGCAAAGCCTCAACGCGGCTTTCGGCGACAGGCTCTATGTGGAACTGCAGCGCCACGGATCCTATGACCGGCGCCACGAGCACAAGATCGTCAGCCTCGCCTATGAGCACGATCTGCCGCTGGTTGCCACCAACGAGGCCTTCTTCCCGTCGCGCGACGACTATGACGCCCATGACGCACTGATGGCCGTGGCGCACAATGCCATCGTCTCGGACGACAGCCGGTTTCGCCTGACGCCCGACCATTGCCTCAAGAGCCGTGCCGAGATGGCAGCGCTCTTCGCCGATCTGCCGGAAGCCCTGGAGAATACGGTCGAGATCGCGCAGCGCTGCTCCTTCATTCTGAACACCCGCAAGCCGATCCTGCCGCGGTTCACCGGAGCGACGGCCAATGCGGAGGAAGCGGAGCGCGCCGAGGCGGCGGAACTTCGCCGTCAGGCGGTGGAAGGGCTGGAACAGCGGATCGCGCTGCTCGGCATGACGCCCGGTTACACGGAGCAGGAGTACCGGGAGCGGCTCGACTTCGAGCTCAGCGTCATCGAGAGGATGAAGTTTCCCGGCTACTTCCTCATCGTTTCGGACTTCATCAAATGGGCGAAGCAGCACAACATTCCCGTCGGCCCGGGCCGTGGTTCCGGTGCAGGCTCGCTCGTCGCCTATGCACTGACCATCACCGACGTCGATCCGCTGCGCTTCTCGTTGCTGTTCGAGCGCTTTCTCAACCCGGAACGCGTGTCGATGCCTGACTTCGACATCGACTTCTGCCAGGACCGGCGCGAGGAGGTGATCCGCTACGTCCAGCAGAAATACGGCCGTGAGCAAGTGGCCCAGATCATTACATTCGGATCGCTGCAGGCCCGCGCGGCGCTGCGCGACGTAGGCCGGGTGCTCGAAATGCCATACGGCCAGGTCGACAGGATCTGCAAGCTGGTGCCGAACAATCCAGCCAATCCGACACCGCTCTCCAAGGCGATCGAGGAGGAGCCCAAGCTGCAGGAAGAGGCCGAGAAGGAGCCCGTGGTCGCACGCCTTCTCGACATCGCCCAGAAGATCGAGGGACTTTATCGGCACGCCTCGACGCACGCCGCCGGCATCGTGATCGGCGACCGGCCGCTTTCCAAGCTCGTGCCGATGTACCGCGATCCGCGCTCCGACATGCCGGTCACCCAGTTCAACATGAAATGGGTCGAACAGGCAGGCCTGGTGAAGTTCGACTTCCTCGGGCTGAAGACGCTGACCGTGTTGAAAACTGCGGTCGACTACGTTGCCAAACGCGGCATCCACGTGGACCTCGCCTCGATACCGCTGGATGACGAGAAGACCTACGAAATGCTCTCCCGCGGCGAGACGATCGGCGTGTTCCAGGTGGAAAGTGCCGGCATGCGCAAGGCGCTGATCGGCATGCGGCCGGACTGCATCGAGGACATCATCGCGCTCGTTGCGCTCTATCGCCCCGGTCCGATGGAGAACATTCCGGTCTACAATGCCCGCAAGCACGGCGAAGAGGAGATCGAATCGATCCATCCGAAGATCGACTACCTTCTGAAGGAAACCCAGGGCGTCATCGTCTACCAGGAACAGGTGATGCAGATCGCCCAGGTCCTGTCCGGCTATTCGCTCGGCGAAGCCGACCTTCTGCGCCGCGCCATGGGCAAGAAGATCAAGGAGGAGATGGACAAGCAGCGCGCCCGCTTCGTCGACGGTGCCGTCAAGAACGGCGTTTCGAAGCCGCAGGCAGACCTGATCTTCGACCTTCTGGCCAAGTTCGCCAACTACGGCTTCAACAAGTCCCACGCCGCCGCCTACGCGATCGTCTCCTACCAGACCGCCTATATGAAGGCCCATTATCCGGCGGAGTTCCTTGCCGCGTCGATGACCTTCGACATGGCCAATACCGAAAAGCTCAACGACTTCCGCCAGGATGCCGCGCGTCTCGGCATCACGGTCGTGCCGCCTTCGGTTCAAACGTCCTTCCGGCGGTTCGAGACCGACGACAACAGGATCTATTACGCGCTCGCGGCCATCAAGGGCGTCGGCGAGTCCGCCGTTGATCACATCGTCGAGGTCCGCGGCGACAAGCCCTTCGCCTCGATCGAGGATTTCTGCCTGAGGATCGACCCCAAGCAGATCAACCGCCGTGTGCTGGAAAGCCTGATTTTCGCCGGCGCCTTCGACTGCTTCGGGCGGGACAGGGCGGAACTGATCGGCGGCCTCGACCGGATCATCGGTTACGCCCAGCGTGCGCAGGAGAACAAGAGCAGCGGCCAGTCCGACATGTTCGGCTCATCCTCCGCCGCGGGGCCGGAAACGCTGATTTTCCCGAGCTTTACGCCCTGGGTTCCGTCGGAAAAGCTGATGCGGGAATACCAGGTCCTCGGCTTCTATCTGTCTGCGCATCCGCTGGATTCCTACCGCGACGTGCTGGCCAAGATGCGGGTCCAGAGCTTTGCGGAGTTTTCGGTCGCGGTAAAGCAGGGGGCGACGGCAGGGCGACTGGCCGGAACGGTCACGGGCCGACAGGAGCGGAAGACCCGGACCGGCAACAAGATGGGTATCGTCACCTTCTCCGACGCCTCCGGCCAGTTCGAGGCCGTCCTGTTCTCCGAGGCGCTTGCGCAGTACCGGGACCTGCTGGAGCCCGGCAAATCGCTGGTCATCACGGTGCAGGCGGATGAACGTCCGGAAGGCATCGGTCTGCGGATCCAGACGGCCGCCTCGCTCGAGGAGCAATCGGTCCGCATGCAGAAGGCCCTGCGCGTCTACGTTCGGGATTCGGGGCCCCTGAAGACGGTCGCGCGGCACCTGAACACCAAGGGCGATGGCCTTGTCTCCTTCATCGTCATCAAGGATGACGGCCAGCGCGAGATCGAGGTCGAGTTGACCGAGAAGTTCCGGATTTCGCCCGAGATTGCCGCCGCGCTGCGGGCCGCGCCCGGCGTGGTGGATGTCGAACTGGTCTGACGAGCGTTGCGGGAGGGCGCTCAGCGGCGGCGGTGCCCTCCGAGTCTGATTCAATAGAGACCGACGCCGTTCCGGTAGGAGCGGAGAGACGGACGGCGGGGCTTGCTCGGCTTGTCCGATACAGCCTGCGCCGTGGCGACCTGCGGTTTGGAGCGGGTCAGGGTAACAAAATCGGTACCCTTGCCGGTTTCCGGTCCAAGCCCCTGATCGGTGATCGTCAGGGATGTACCGTTGCTCATCAGCGTGGCGATCCGCTCCTTCACTTCTGACGGAATGTCGAGGCGATCGAGCGCCTCGGAGGCGGAAGATTCGCTTGCCTCGGGCGCGATCCCAAGCCGGCCGCGCTCGGCGGAAGTCAGCACGTTCGGCAGCGTCATGGCATGCCAGACCGCCTTCTCCTGCATCGGATCGACGCCTGTGGCGATGAAGAAATGGGTGCCGAGCGGCTTTCCCGGTTCCCGGATGCCCACCGGCGCCTCGAAGAGAGGCTTGAAGTTTTCCCGCACGAGCAGTTGTCCCGCGGGAGGAAGATCCTTTCCGGTCGTGCGGTAGAGGGTTTCGAGGAATGTCTCCGAGATGCGCGCTCCGTCGGCAGGCAGACCTTTCCAGCGCTTGAAGCCTGCGATTGCATCCCGCGTCTTGGAACCGGCAAGTCCGTCTGCCGGGCCGGCGTCGAAGCCCAGATAGTTCAGCAGCACCTGGACGTCATGAACGGTTTCGCGCTCGCCGCGGCGATGGACGAGGATCTTCAGGGGGGCGCGCTCCACGGGTGAGATCGACGCCGTAACCGTCATGTCCGGAGCCGTTTCGGCAGAATTCATCGCCACCTCGTAGGGTTCCGGCGTCTTTCGTTTCACCGTGGGCCGCAGGTCGATGTCGGAAAGCAGCGGCTCCGAAGGCATAGGCTTCAGCGGCGCGAAAAGGTTGACGTGCTCGATGCGGACAGGCTCGACCGGTTCATCCGAAATGACCACGTGCAGGCCTGGCTCCGTCATGCCGAACAGGGTCTTGGCGAAGCCGCGGGGGAGGCGTACGCATCCGTGCGACGCGGGATAGTCCGGCACGTGCCCCTCGTGCAAGGCGATGCCCGACCAGGTCAGGCGCTGCATGAAGGGCATGGGAGCGTTCGAATAGATGTTGGACTCGTGATATTTCCGCTTCTCCAGGATCGAGAAAATACCGCTTGGCGTCGTGTGGCCGCTCTTCCCGGTCGAGACGCGCGACGTGGCGACCACGGTCTCGCCGTCGTAGATCTTCATCGACTGGGTGGCCTTGGAAATAACGACCTGGAGACTGCGCTGTGCCTCGGCGGATGCGGGGTGCGACAGGACAGTCGCGGACATGAGCCCGAGCCCAAACACGATACGACGCAGCATAGACAACCTCTTACGCAATACAGAACGGTCATCTTAGCGCTGGCTGATTAAGGAAGGTTTTCATAAAAATGGAAGGAAATCGCAACCGGGCCGTTTTCCTTCACGTTTCATTGATCGCGCCGACGATCTCCGAACGTGTAGCCGGTCTCAACAGCCGCCTTGCCGAACCGGTTGCGAAGCCGGTCCATGGCTGCTTCGGCCGCGGCACGGCGGGCTGCGGAAGGATCGACGAGGTCGGGCGGATCGGCCTGCGCGGGATCGCGCAGATCCGTGACGCCGATGCCGATCAGGCGAAACTTCGTACCATCCGTCTCCCGCTCGAGAAGCGAAAGGCTGGTTCGGAAGATGCGGTCCGCCAACTGCGTCGGATCTTCCAGCCGACGGTTGCGGGTTCGGCTCTTGAAGTCTGAAGTCTTCAGCTTCAGGACCACCGTCTGTCCCGCGACGGCGTGCTTCTTAAGCCTTGTCGAGACCTTTTCCGACAGCCTGCGGAGGATCGGCACGAGCTCCTCGTGGCGCGAGATGTCCTCGAAGAAGGTCGTCTCGGCGGAAACGCTCTTCGCCGGATCGTTGGGATGGACATCGCGGTCGTCGATGCCGCGCGCCAGGCGGTAGAGGCGCTGGCCCATGGAGCCGTAGCGTCGCATGAGGTCGCTCTCTTCCATCGCCTGCAACTGGCCGATCATCCGGATTCCATCGGCCTCCAGTACGCTGTTGAAGGCCTTGCCCACGCCCCAGATGGTGGTGACGGGGCGAGATGCCAGGAATTCCATCGCCTCTCCCTGTCCGAGCACCGAAAAGCCCCGCGGCTTCTGCAGGTCGGAACCGACCTTTGCGAGGAACTTGCAATAGGACAGCCCGATCGAGATGGTGATGCCGATCTCTGCCTCCACCCGCTTGGCGAGCTTTGCCAGAATGCGGGCAGGCGGATCATGGTGGAGCTTCTCGGTGCCGTGGAGATCCAGGAACGCTTCGTCGATGGAGAGCGGCTGCACCAGCGGCGTCAGGTCCAGCATGAGCTGCCGCACCTGCCGTCCGACCCTCGCATACTTCTCCATATCGGGCCGGATGACGACGGCGTCGGGACAGGCTTCCAGCGCCTTGAACATCGGCATCGCCGACCGGACGCCGTTGATGCGGGCGATATAGCAGGCCGTCGCGACAACGCCTCGCTTTCCGCCGCCGATGATCACCGGCTTGTCGGCAAGGTCGGGGTTGTCCCGCTTCTCGACGGCGGCATAGAAGGCATCGCAATCTATGTGCGCGATCGTCAGGTCGTAGAGTTCCGGGTGGTGGATGACACGCGGGCTGCCGCAACTGTGGCATCGGCGCAGTTGCGCCTTCTGCTCGGCAAGGCAGTCACGACAGAAGCCGGGATGGGTGTCGGTCGCACACGTCATGGGCGGAACAGAAATTGAACATCCGCACCGTAGCGTTTGCCGGTCAATGGCTCAATGCCTCATCGCCGTCCATCCACATCGGGGAGGCCGGTTTTTCACGATTGGCCGGAGTCCAGTGCAGGCTTGGTATAGTGGCGGGCAGCGGCGGCAACCGTCTCCGGCTTCGTACCCGTCGCATCGCAGAATGCCACTAGGGTCGGCTCATGCGCCATGACGAAATCGATCATTCCCGCCAGGAAGCCGTTGTCGGTCACCGCGTGGCGGAGTTGGCCCGCCTCCAGCCCGCTCAGCGCAAGGAAGCGCTGGAGCATATCCGGTTCGGTGGCAAGCCATCCCAGAATGGCAACGGCAATCTCCTCCGCAGCCTCCGGGCTCAGTGGAACGTTTTTGGGATCGTGTCGCTTTGCCTGCAAAGGGTTACCTCTTTTTCAACCAAATGGCCCTAAGGTCGAGGCATTGACGGACGTGGAATCGGCCGTGGGCGAGCTTATATGTTCAACAAAGGCTTGCAAGGCGGGATCGGAGACGGAGCGCATGCCCAAGCGGGTCATGATTGTCGAAGACAATGAGCTGAACATGAAGCTCTTCCGCGACCTGATCGAAGCTTGCGGCTATGAGACCATCCAGACGCGCAACGGCATGGAGGCGATGGACCTTGCGCGCAAGCACCGCCCCGACCTCATCCTGATGGATATACAGCTTCCCGAAGTCTCCGGGCTGGAAGTGACGAAATGGCTCAAGGAGGATGACGAGCTTCATGTCATCCCGGTGATCGCCGTCACGGCCTTCGCGATGAAGGGCGATGAAGAGCGGATCCGCCAGGGTGGCTGCGAAGCCTACGTCTCCAAGCCGATCTCGGTGCCGAAGTTCATCGAGACCATCAAGACTTATCTGGGCGACGCATGAGACCGGAGCGCTGGGCATGACCGCACGGATCCTGGTGGTCGACGACGTTCCGGCCAACGTGAAGCTGCTCGAGGCGCGCCTGCTTGCTGAATACTTCGACGTGCTGACCGCCGAGGATGGATTCAAGGCCTTGCAGATCTGCGAGAGCACCCATGTCGACCTGATCCTCCTCGACATCATGATGCCTGGCATCAGCGGCTTTGAAGTCTGCGAGCGCCTGAAGGCCGATCCGCGCTTCGCCCATATTCCCGTTGTCATGGTCACTGCCCTGGACCAGCCGGCCGACCGGGTTCGGGGGCTGAAGGCCGGCGCGGACGATTTCCTGACCAAGCCGGTGAACGACCTTCAACTGGTCTCCCGCGTCAAAAGCCTCGTCCGTCTGAAGACCCTCACGGACGAATTGCGCATCCGGGCTGAAACTGCCCACGAGGTTGGGTTGGACGACCTGCTGAAGGGTACGGACGGGCGCGAGGAGCCGGGGCAGGTCCTCCTGGTCGACAGCAGGGCGAGTTCACAGGAACGCATCATCAAGGCCCTGAAGCCGGTCGCCCAGGTGATAGCCATGTCGGATCCGCAGGCCGCCCTGTTCGAAGCCGCCGAAAACAGCTTCGACCTCGTCATCGTGAACGCGAATTTCGACGACCATGACCCCTTGCGTCTTTGTTCGCAGCTCCGGTCGCTGGAACGGACGCGCTTCCTGCCGCTGCTGATCGTCACGGAGCATGGCGAGGAGGATCTCGTCGTGCGAGCGCTCGACCTCGGCGTCAACGATTACATCGTCCGCCCCATCGACCCGAACGAGCTCGTCGCGCGAAGCCTCACGCAGATCAAGCGCAAGCGCTACAATGACAGGCTCCGCACGAGCGTCCGCCAGACGATCGAGCTCGCGGTCACGGACGGGCTTACCGGGCTCAACAACCGCCGCTACCTCGACAGCCACCTGCGGACGCTCTTCAACCGCGCGGCTGCGCGGGGCAGGGCGCTCTCCGTCTGCATCACCGACATCGACCGCTTCAAGCAGGTCAACGATACCTTCGGACACGATGCCGGCGACGACATCCTTCGCGAGTTCGCCAGCCGGATCCGTTCGACGGTGAGAGGCGCGGATCTCGCATGCCGCTATGGCGGTGAGGAGTTCGTTGTGGTCATGCCCGATACCGACGCGGCCACTGCCCATGTCATCGCCGAACGGCTTCGCAGTCTGATCGAAGACAGGCCCTTCTTCATCCGCTCCGCGGGAGAGACGGTTCGCTTGACGGCCTCGCTCGGCATTGCGTGCAACGAGGCAGGAGCAGAGACGCCCGAGCAGTTGCTGAAGCAGGCCGACAAGGCGCTCTACGAGGCCAAGAATGGCGGGCGCAACAGGGTCGTGGCTGCCGCCGCCTGAGCCTTTCCTCCTTGTCGAATGTCTGCCGGTGCCTCCTGTGCCGCCAGCCGGTGACTGTCGAGCCCAAGTAATGCGGTTTTCGAAGTATCCCATCAGTCGAAGCGGTAAAACTCTATCCGACATCATGCCTTGCGGAGGTATTACGCATTGCATGGCAGGCTTTGCTATTCCCGATTTTAACCAACATTAGAAGTAGCTTTGCCGGCGACGAGGATTCGGTTGATTTCGGCCGCCGTTTGCGCGACTTTCAATCGCGGGTTTAGTTTCTCTATGTTTAGAGATACCCCATGATGCTCAGGTCCGCCGCATCTCCTGGGTCGTGGGGTCGGTCGGCCGGTTGCTTCTCAACGGTTCCTCGTGCCGCGTTGCAACTGGTCGACCCCCAATAGAGAAGGCGCTGCTTCCCAAGAGGAGGCAGCGCCTTCTTCATGTATCCAACGCAAGGAAAAGAAAAAGGCGCGTTACCTTGCGGTACGCGCCCGATCTTGCAGCGGAGTGCCCGATCTTACTTGATCTTGGCTTCCTTGAACTCGACATGCTTCTTGGCAATCGGGTCGTACTTGGTCTTGGTCATCTTGTCGGTGAAGGTGCGGCTGTTCTTCTTGGTCACGTAGAAGAAACCGGTGTCCGCCGTCGACAGCAGCTTGATCTTGATGGTCGTAGCTTTCGCCATGGTGTTCTGCCTTTAGGAAAAATGAAAGCCGCGGATGACCGGATGGTGCCCACGGCGAAATCTGGCGCGAAACTACAAATCGCGCCTGAAAAGTCAAGTCCGTTTGCTCCTAAAAAGGAGGCGGCCCAGGGAAAGCGCCACGTAGAGGCCGAAAAAGGCTGCCAGAGCCCAGGCGAAACCGTGGTTGCCGGTGATGTCGATCGCCGCACCAATCGCCTGCGGCCCTGCAACCGTCCCCACGGCATAGCAGAAGACAAAGGCGGCATTGGCTGCCGCGAGGTCAGCTCCGGTGAGTCGCGAACCTAGATGCGCCAGCCCTACCGTATAGAGACCCGACACACAGCCACCCCAGAAGAGCAGAACGACAGCTGTCAGTACCCAGTTCTCGATCAGGAACGGCAGGAGAAGCGATCCGACAAGCCCCGTGACTGCCATGAGAGCAAGGAGCGGTCTTCGGTCCCGCAATCGGTCGGAATACATGCCGAGCGGGATCTGGAACACCATGTTCCCGACGCCCATTACAGTCAGTAGCAGCGCCGCCTGTGCTTCGCTGAACCCGGTGCGCACGGCGTAGATTGGAAACAGAGAGAGGCCTCCGGCCTCGACGGCCCCGAAGACGAAGACGGCTGCGGTCGCCGTCGGTACGAGAAATATGTAGCGAAGGAAGTGGCGTTCCGGCTTCTCGTCGAGAACCGGATTTTCGTGGCGGGCGATGTAGATCGGCAGTGCTGCGAGGAGTATAGCTCCCGCGCCAACCAGGAAGGGAGCGATCCCCTCGCTGCCGATCGCCGAGAAAAGCAGGGGTCCCATGGCGAAGCCGACGGCAAGCACCGTCGCATAGATGCCGAGGACGAGGCCGCGCCGCCGTGGCGGGGCGGCGGCATTGATCCAGAACTCGGAAAGGATGAAGAGGGTGGTGGTGGCGCCGTGAAAGGCGAACCGCAACGGAAACCACATCCAGAAGGCGTCCGCATAGTAGAAGCCGAGGCCGCTGACGGCCGAGATGACGACTGCCCACAGCATCGTCCTGGCGACGCCGAAGTCATGGGCAAGCCGTGTCGTGATCGGTGCCGCGATCATCGCGGCGACCCCCGCCATCGCGGAATTCAGGCCGATCAGCGTGGATGAGATGCCGCGCTTCTCCAGGATGATGCTGAGGAGGGGAAGGCCGAGTCCGATGGCGATCCCTACCGCGCTGATCGCCGAGATCGCTGCGATGAGCGACGGCCAGTGGATTTCCTCGACGTGGCCGTTGAGGTCGTTCTTGGGGCTGGACATCAGTGCCTCTAGATCTCGGTCCGGACGAACCGTCCACGGCGCATAAAGTAGTAGGGCACCGGAAGTCCATATGGAAGTGACGGCTGCGCATCGAGCATGGCCCTTACCTCCCTGAGGACGGCCAGGGTTATGCGCGGGACGTTCAGGTCATCGAGGTCGGAAAAGCTCACCCAGCGCGGATCCTGCAACTCCTCCGTCTCCCGAAGCGTGTCCGTGGCGATATTGGCCTCGTCTGTCGGCAGCAGGAAGAAGCGGGTGTCGAAGCGGCGCACATTGCCCGGTGGCGTTACCGCCCGAGCCACGTAGCGCAGGTGATAGAGGTCCGGCGGAGTGCCCGGTGCCAGGCCGGTTTCCTCCTGAAGCTCGCGCATGGCTGCAAGCGCAAGGGCCCGCGCGGTCGTTGAGCGCGTCCTTGCGGTCGTCTGCGAGAGCAATCGGTGGCTGACCAGAGGATGCAGATCGCGCTGGAAGGGAAGGGCGTAATCCTGCCGATCCCGCCGCCCGCCGGGAAAGACGTAGACGTCCGGCATGAAGGCATGGCCGCCGCCTCTGCGCCCCATCAGGAAGCGGGGGATGCCGTCGCGCCGATCGAGCAGGATGATGGTGCTTGCATCCCTCGGGCGCAGCTTTTCCCTGTTCGTCCGGGGTGGCTCGTCGATAGCGAAAGGAGCCGGCTCCACCACGACCGTGCTCACGGGCGGCGGTCTCCGTGCCGTTCGGGGGAGGTCTCGTCGTGCTCGCCGCCGAACCCGTGCATGCGATAGGCCCATTGAAGCCCGATGACGCCGCCCTTGATCGGCTGGATCGTCAGCAGCGCCGCCAGGACGGCGAGCGGGATCCAGATGGCGAGATGAAGCCAGGGCGACAGCGGGAAGACCATGTCGGTCAGCATGTATCCGGTCAGCAGGACGTGCCCGACGATGAAGATCACCAGATAGGCCGGCAGGTCGTCGGCCCGATGATGGTGAATTTCCTCGCCGCAGGCCGCACAGTGGTTCACGGGCTTCAGGAATGCCTGGAAAAGCCGTCCGGTCCCGCATGCGGGGCAGGTGCTCCGGATGCCGCGCCCGATCGCGCGCATCGGAGGACGTTCCGCTTCCTGCCGCCCACCATATTGTACCGGCTGCTCGCCTTGTCTGTGCATTGCCTGCTCCTATCGCCCGCGTGGAGGCCGCGTCCCGGCCTTGCCGCGCCGCTGGCTGCGATCTCTTCGCCCGGATTTGTGGAAGGAGCGTGTCGCGGTAGGCATTTTTCTGCCTTCGCTCAGCATGTCGAAGCGGAGAGCTCCCGCGAGGGGAATGGCCTCCACGAGCCTGACGTCGACGGCATCGCCCAACTGGTAGCCGAGGCCAGCCTTCTCGCCGGTCAGCGCCTGATGAGCCTCGTCGTAGATGAAGTAGTCGGTCCCGAGCGTCGAGATCGGCACGAAGCCGTCCGCCCCGTATTCCGGCAGGGTGATGAACAGGCCGGCCTTGGTCACTCCCGACACTCGGCCTTCGAATTCCTCGCCGATCCGCTCGCTCAGGTGATGCGCAATCAGGCGGTTGACGGTGTCGCGCTCGGCTGCCATCGCCCGCCGCTCGAAGGTCGAGATCTCGGCGGCTATGTCGTCGAGCATCGCTTCCTCCTCGGGCGTGATTCCGCCTTCGCCGAGACCGAGCGAACCGACCAGCGCGCGATGCACGATCAGGTCGGCATAGCGGCGGATCGGGGAGGTGAAATGCGCGTATTTCATCAGGTTCAGCCCGAAGTGTCCGATGTTCTCGGGGCTGTAGATGGCCTGGCTCTGCGAGCGCAGCACCATCTCGTTGACCATGGTCTGGTGCGGCGTATCGAGAGCCTTGGCAAGGATGCCGTTGAAGGAGTTCGCCCGCAACTGCCCGCCCTTGGCCATCGAAAGGCCGATCGTGGCAAGGAATTCCCGCAGCGTTTCCTGCTTCGAAAGCGCAGGTGCGTCGTGGACGCGGTAGACGAGCGGTTGCCGCTTCCTTTCCAGCGTCTCGGCGGCGGCGACGTTCGCCTGGATCATCATCTCCTCGATGAGCTTGTGGGCATCGAGGCGCTCGGGAATGAACACGCGGTCGACGGTGCCGTCGGGCTTGAGGATGATCTTCCGCTCCGGCATGTCGAGCTCGAGCGGCTGCCGCCGGTCGCGCCCGCGCTTCAGGGTCGCATAGGCGTTCCAGAGGGGCTTCAGGATCGGCTCGAGCAGCGGCCCCGTCTTGTCGTCGGGCTTGCCGTCGATTGCCGCCTGGGCCTGCTGGTAGGAGAGCTTGGCCGCGCTCTTCATCATGATGCGGTGGAAGGTGTGCCCGGCCTTGCGGCCTTCCTTCGAGAACACCATCCGCACGGCGATCGCCGGGCGATCCTCGCCCTCGCGAAGCGAGCAGAGGTTGTTCGAGATGCGCTCCGGCAGCATGGGTACGACCCGGTCCGGGAAATAGACGGAGTTGCCGCGTTTCAGCGCCTCGCGGTCGAGAGCCGATCCGGTGCGCACATACCAGGAGACGTCGGCGATCGCGACGGTGACGATGACGCCGCCGGGATTGTCGGGGGAAGGATCCGCCTCGGCATAGACTGCGTCGTCGTGATCCTTGGCGTCGGCCGGATCGATGGTGATCAGCGGCACGTCGCGCCAGTCCTCGCGCTTTGACATGGTCGCGGGCCGGGCAGCGTCCGCCTCGTCCAGAACAGCCTGCGGGAACACGTGAGGAATGCCGTGCGCATAGATGGCGATCATCGAGATCGCCTTCTCGGAGCCGACGGACCCGACGACGGAGAGGACGCGAGCGCGGGGCAGCCCGAAGCGGCCGCTGCGGGCGACTTCCACCTCGACCAGGTCGCCGTCCTTTGCCTCACCCATGCCGTCACGCTCGATCAGCATCTCCTCGCCGCGCCGGTCGATGGGCATGAGGCGGGTCTCGCTCTCCATCATGCGGATGACACCGAGCGACGCGCCGCGACGGCGATCGATGACCTTGATGACGCGCGCGGTATAGGCCGGGCCGCTGCGATCCTTGTTCGGAAAGATCTTCGCGAGCACCCGATCATTCAGGCCCGCTGTCGGCGTCTTGCCCTTACCCTTGCGGTCGGGAGACTGACGGATAAGGACGGCCGGCGCTGCGCCCTGGTCCTCCGGCCACTCGGCAGGTCGTCCGATCAGTTCCCCGTCCTTGTCCCGGGTGGTGATATCGAGCACCGTGATCGGCGGCAGGTCGCCAGGGCGGGACAGGGATTTACGGCTCTTCTTCAGAAGGCCCTCGTCCTCCAGCGTCCTGAGAAGGTCCTTCAGTTCCACCCGTGCCTCGCCCTTGAGGCCGAACGCCTTGGCGATTTCGCGCTTGGAGGTGCGGTCGGGGTTATCGGCTATGAATTCGAGGAGAATTTCCCGCGGCGGCACAGCCCCGTGGACGATGACAGGTCCGCCGGAGGAGGGGGCATTGGCGGTCTTCCGGCTTCTGGTCGCGGATCTTTCCCGAGGTACTTTTGTCACGTTCCGGTCTTCTTTGCCTTCGTGGCTGCTTTCGCGGTCGTCTTGGGCTTGGCCGCGGCCCTGGGCTTCGCTGCCGCCTTCTTGGTTCCGGCGGCGGCCGCCTTCGTCTTCGTGGCCTTCCCCTTGCCCGAGGATTTGCCGCCCTTCTCGACGATCAGCGCCAAAGCCTCTTCCAGGGTCACTGCCTGGGGATCCTTGCCCTTCGGAAGCGTGGCGTTGACCTTGCCCCAATTCACGTAGGGACCATAGCGGCCGTCGCGTACGGTGATTTCGCCGCCGTCGGGATGCTCGCCCAACGTCTTCAGCGCAGCCGGTGTTCCGCGCCCGCGCCCGCCGGGGCCCTTGCTTTGCTTCTCCGCCAGCACCGTTACCGCACGGTTGAGCCCGATCGTGAAGACATCCTCGACGCTCTCGAGATTGGCATAGGTGCCGTCGTGCAGCAGGAACGGTCCGTAGCGTCCGATGCCTGCGGAAATCATCTTGCCGCTTTCCGGATGCTTGCCGATATCTCGCGGCAGGTTGATGAGCGCCAGCGCCTTCTCGTGATCGATGTCCTCGGGCTTCCATCCCTTCGGCAGCGAGGAGCGCTTGGCATCCTTGCCTTCGCCGCGCTGGATGTACGGACCGAAGCGGCCTGAGCGGAGCGTCAGGTCCTCCCCGGTATGCGGGTCGGCGCCCAGCGATTTCGGCTCGTTGAGACCGCTTGCCTCCGCTTCGGCACCCTCCTGGGAGAGCTGACGCGTGAAGTTGCATTCCGGATAGTTGGAGCAGCCGACGAAGGCGCCGTACTTGCCGAGCTTCAGGGAGAGCTTGCCGGTGCCGCAGACCTGGCAGGTGCGGGGATCGCTGCCGTCTTCCCGCTTGGGGAAGACAAGCGGTGCCAACGCCTCGTTGAGCGCGTCCAGCACATTCGTCACGCGCAGTTCCTTGGTCTCCTCGACCTGCGCGAAGAAATCCTGCCAGAACTCCCGGAGCACCTGCTTCCAGTCGAGGTCGCCAGCCGAAATCCTGTCGAGCTTTTCCTCCAGGTCCGCGGTGAAGTCGTACTCCACATACTTCGTGAAGAAGTTCTCCAGGAACGCGGTTACCAGCCGGCCCTTTGCCTGGGGAATGAGCTTGCGCTTCTCGGTGGTGACATAGTCGCGGTCACTCAATGTCTTCAACGTCGCGGCATAGGTGGAGGGGCGGCCGATGCCGAGCTCCTCCATCTTCTTGATGAGCGAGGCCTCGGAATAGCGCGGCGGCGGCTCGGTGAAGTGCTGGCTGGCATTCACCCGGTTCTTGTCGAGTTTCTCGCGCGCATTGATTTCGGGCAGGCGTCCGTCCTCGTCACCGTCGTCGGATGGTTCTGCATCCTCACGGCTGTCGGTATAGGCAGCGAGGAAGCCGTCGAACCGGATGACGGAGCCGACTGCGCGCAGGCCGACCTTCTGGCCATTGTTGTCCGCAAGGATTTCGACGGTGGTCCGCTCCATCTCGGCAGATGCCATCTGGCTGGCGATCCCGCGCTTCCAGATCAGTTCGTAGAGGCGGGCCTGGTCGGCGTCCAGGTAGCGACGGACCTTGTCGGGCGTGCGATTGAAGTCGGTGGGGCGGATCGCTTCGTGCGCTTCCTGGGCGTTCTTGGCCTTCGTGGAATAGAAGCGCGGCTTCTCCGGCACGTAACGTTCGCCGAACTGGTCATGAACGGCGCGCCGTGCACCCTCGATCGCCTCGGGCGCCATCTGCACGCCGTCGGTACGCATGTAGGTGATGAGGCCGACCGTCTCTCCGCCGATGTCGATACCCTCGTAGAGTTTCTGGGCGACCTGCATGGTCCGCGAGGCGTTGAAGCCCAGATTGGAGGATGCGGCCTGCTGCAGCGTCGAGGTGGTGAAGGGCGGGCCGGGATTGCGCTTGACCGGTTTCGCCTCGACGCTCTCCACGACATAGGCTGCGCCATCGAGAAGCGCCTTGAGGCGGTTCGCCTCGTCGCCGTTCTTGATCGAACGGTTCTGCAGCCGCTTGCCGTCCGCGGAGACCAGGCGAGCCTCGAATTCGTCGCCGCGCGGAGTGCGGAGCAGAGCGGACAGGTTCCAGTATTCCTCCGAGACGAACCGTTCGATCTCGGCCTCCCGGTCGCAGACGAGGCGAAGGGCAACCGACTGGACGCGGCCCGCGGAACGGGCGCCCGGCAGCTTGCGCCAGAGCACCGGTGAAAGGTTGAAGCCGACGAGGTAGTCGAGCGCGCGCCGGGCAAGATAGGCGTCGACCAGCGGCACGTCGATGTCACGCGGGCTTGCCATGGCATCGAGGACCGCCTTCTTGGTGATGGCGTTGAAGACGACGCGCTTCACCGGCTTGTCGCCGAGCACGCGCTTCTTCTTGAGAAGATCCAGCACATGCCACGAGATGGCCTCGCCTTCGCGATCCGGGTCCGTCGCCAGAAAGAGGCCGTCGGACCCCTTCACCGCATCGGCAATATCCTTGATGCGCTTCTGGGAGGCCCCATCCACTTCCCACGACATCTCGAAATCCTGATCGGGCAGCACGGAGCCGTCCTTGGCGGGCAGATCGCGCACGTGACCAAAGGAAGCGAGAACCTTGTAACCCGGCCCGAGATACTTGTTTATGGTTTTGGCCTTGGCCGGAGATTCTACGACGACGACATTCATTTTTTGCTTCTCTAAGATGAGACGATGCCCGGCACGCAACGAGGTTCCAAGCCAATGTTGTTTCCGACATGGATGGGCTTTGAGCCGCGGTCAAGTGCCGGGACCGATTTTGCTCTACAACGCGATGCAACCAGAGAGGGATTTTTCTATCTGCTGCAATCTTTGATAAATGCTTTTATCTTGCTTCCACCAAAGGAAGTCCATCCTGGACGGCAGGGGCAACGGGATCAGTCATGGGTTCGGATCGGGCCGGTATCGGTGACAAGGAAGCTATCGCATACATCCGCCAGATGCTGGGCGAACTGCACAATGTCGCGCAGAGGGAAGGAGCGGACATGCTGTGCTACCTGATCGAGATGGCCTATGTCGAGGCGGGCGACGTTCAGGCGGGCCGCAGACCCCGGTCAATCATGCATGCAGAGCGAGACAAGTCCTCCGGCATGACGGTGTAGCCGACCGGCCAGATCGAGTTCGAGGAGAACCAGGTAGACGGCGGAAGCCGGCAATCCGGTATGTCGGATGATGTCGTCGATTTCGACCGGCGTCGGTCCGAGTGCCGAGATGATTGTTGCCCGCTCGCTGTCGTCGGGCGGCAGGAACGCCTTTCCATCGTCTTGCCCTGGTTCCTCGACGACTGCCCCGGCCGGGCCTTCCATACGGGAAAGCGGCGCGAGCGCCTCCAGGACATCCTCCGAGGACGTGGTGACGATCGCGCCCTCCTTCAAGAGCGAATTGGTGCCGTGGCAGCGGGGGTCGAGAGGAGAACCGGGAACGGCGAACACAAGCCGCCCAAAATCCCCGGCCATGCGTGCCGTGATCAGCGAGCCGGATTTCTGCGCCGCCTCGACGACCACGACTCCGAGGGATATGCCTGCGATCAGCCGGTTCCGGCGCGGGAAATCACGCGCGCGCGGTTCCCATCCGAAGGGCATTTCGCTGACGGCAAGACCATCCTCGCGCATGATCTCGTCCAGAAGGGAGACGTTCTCGGGAGGGTAGGGTTGATCCAGTCCTCCAGCCAGAACCGCGATGGTTCCGCCATCCAGCGCTGCCCGGTGGGCAGCCGTATCGATGCCGCGCGCGAGCCCCGACGTGACGGTATAGCCGGCACGGCCGAGATCGCGAGCGATCATTGCTGCAAACTTGGCGCCGCTGATGGACGCGTTGCGCGAGCCGACGATGCCGACGGAGGGCTGGAGCGTCACGGGAAGATGTCCCCTGACGGCAAGCAGGGGCGGCGCTCCGTCGACCTGCCGGAGTGCGGGCGGATAGTCCGGCTCTCCGATGCCGATGAAGCGGGCCCCGTATCGGCGGGCGGCCTCGATTTCCCGCTCGGCATCCTCCACGGAAACGATGCGGATGGCGCGGGAGGCCCCGCCGCGGCTGGATAACTCCGGCAGCATGGCGAGGGCTGTTTCGGCGGAGCCGAAGTGGTTGATGAGATCGCGAAACGTGGCCGGCCCGACATTGTCGCTGCGGATGAGGCGGAGCCAGGCGATCCTTTGCCTGTCTGTGAGCGCAATCCCCTGTCGTCTTGCGCCGTCGTCCGGCATCGCTATCCCTTTTGGCCGATCTTGCCTTCCGTACCCGCCAGCAGCCGCCTGATGTTGGTTTCATGCCGCCACCAGGAGACCGCAGTCATGATTGCCATGACGAGGGCGATCTTGTCTTCGCCTACTATCCACAATGCAACCGGAATCACAAGCGTTGCAACCAGTGCGGACAGGGACGAATACTTGCTGATGAAGGCGACCGTCAGCCAAACGGCAGCAAAGACCAGGACCCAGAAAGGTGCGATGCCGAGCAGCACGCCGATATAGGTGGCGACACCCTTGCCCCCCTTGAAACCGAGCCAGGCCGGGAAGAGGTGGCCGAGGAAGGCGGCGAAGCCCGCGAGCAACCCGGCCTCGGGTCCCGCGATATAAGTACCGGCGACGGCCGCAGCGGTCGCCTTCAGCGCGTCGAGAAGGAGCGTCGCGGCCGCGAGCTTCCTGTTGCCTGTGCGGAGCACATTGGTTGCCCCGATATTGCCGGAACCGATCGAACGAATGTCGCCCAGACCCGCCGCGCGCGTGAGGATCAGGCCGAAGGGGATCGAGCCCAGGAGATAACCGAGGACCATCGCCGCAACGGCGACACCGCCACCGATCTGCCAGTTCAACAGGTCATTCACCGGCTCGTCTCCTCAGAGCGAATGGACGCATTTGCCGCCGACATAGGTCGCGACGGCGCGACCGGAGAAGCGAGCGTCTTCGAAGGGCGTGTTCTTGGAGCGCGACAGGAGCCCGTCCTTCGACACGATCCACGGCTCGTCCAGGTCGATCAGCGTGATGTCCGCCTTCGCACCCGCTTTCAACGTGCCGGCGTCCAGCCCGAATATTTGCGCCGGACGCGTCGACATCGCGTCGATCAGGCGCATCAGGGGTACCTGGCCGGAATGATGAAGGCGTAGCGCCGCAGCCAGCATGGTTTCGAGCCCGACGGCGCCATCCGCAGCATCGGCGAAGGGCAGGCGCTTGGTGTCGACGTCCTGCGGATCATGGGACGATACGATGATGTCGATGGTGCCGGCCGCCAATGCCTCGACCATCGCGGCGCGGTCGTCTTCCGTGCGCAGCGGAGGCGACAGCTTGAAGAAGGTCCGGTACTCGCCGATATCGTTCTCGTTGAGGCAGAGGTGGTTGATCGATATGCCGCAGGTGACGTGGGCGCCACGTGCGCGGGCAAGCTGGATCGCCTCCACCGATTCCGGCACCGAGATCTTTGCCGCGTGATACTTCGCCCGCGTCAGAGCCGCGATCCGCAGGTCCCGTTCGAGAGGGATGATTTCCGCTTCCCGCGGTACGCCGGCCAGCCCGAGCCAGCTGGCGAAGAGCCCTTCGTTCATCACGCCGTTGCCGATATACGTCTCGCGAGGTTCCAGCGCGACGACGGCCCCGAATTCCCGCGCATAGGTCATCGCGCGGCGGAGTACGAGCGTATCGGGCAGCGCATGGCGACCGTTGGTGAAGGCGACGGCACCCGCCTCCTGAAGAAGCCCGATCTCTGTCATCTCCTCGCCGGCAAGGTGCTTCGTGAGCGCTGCCGCCGGGTGGACGTTGACCACTGCCTTGTCGCGCGCGGTCTTCTGGACGAATTCCACGAGCGCGATGTCATCGAGCACCGGATCGGTGTCCGGCATCATGATGAAGGAAGTGACGCCGCCGGCGGCTGCCGCGTGGCTTGCCGATTCGATGGTCTCGCGGTGTTCCGCTCCGGGTTCGCCGACGAAGACACGGGCATCCACCAGGCCGGGCACAGCGACGAGGCCGCGGCAGTCGCGGACTTCCGCGCCGTCAGGCGTCCCCTGGTTGCGGGCGTCGGCACCGGCGGCAAGGATCCGGCCGTCTTCTGCAACGATGATCGTGCCGACCTCGTCGGCCTGGCGGGACGGATCAATGATCCGGGCGTTGTTGAGGACGAGGGGCTTGCTCATGCGCTCGCTCCCTCGCTTCTCGGGCCCTGGTTCTGCGAAAGGAGCAGTGCTTCCATCACCGCCATACGTACGGCGACCCCCATCTCGACCTGTTGCTCGATCACGCTCTGGGGCCCGTCGGCGACCTCGGAAGCGATTTCCACGCCGCGGTTCATCGGTCCTGGATGCATGACCAGTGCATCCTCCTTCGCCGCCTTCAGCTTCTCGGCATCGAGGCCATAGAAGCGGAAATATTCCCGGACGGAGGGCACGAAGGAGCCGGACATTCGCTCCCGCTGCAGCCGAAGCATCATCACGACGTCGGCGTCCTTGAGCCCTTCCTCCATGGAGTGGAAGACTTCCGCGCCCATCTGGGCGATGCCGGAGGGGAGGAGCGTCGCCGGCGCGACGACGCGCACGCGCGCGCCCATGGCATTCAGCAGCAGGATGTTGGAACGGGCGACGCGCGAATGCAGCACGTCACCGCAGATGGCGACGATAATGCGCGAGAGCCTGCCCTTGGCGCGCCGGATGGTGAGTGCGTCGAGCAGCGCCTGCGTCGGATGCTCGTGCTGCCCGTCGCCTGCATTGACGACGGAGCAAGCGACCTTCTGCGCCAGCAGCGCTGCCGCGCCGGCCGAGGAATGGCGAAGCACCAGCACGTCCGGATGCATGGCGTTCAATGTCATTGCCGTGTCGATGAGGGTCTCGCCCTTCTTCACCGAGGAATTGCCGACCGACATGTTCATCACATCGGCGCCGAGGCGCTTGCCTGCCAGTTCGAAGGAGGACTGGGTGCGGGTGGAGGCTTCGAAGAACAGGTTGATCTGGGTGAGGCCGCGCAGCGTCGAGGTCTTCTTCTCCCGCTGCCGGCTGATCTGGACCGCGTCGTCGGCCTTGTCCAGAAGATAGGTGATGTCCTGCTCGGTAAGGCCCTTGATGCCAAGGAGATGGCGGTGAGGGAAGAAGACCATGAGGCGTCTCCGCTTGCGTTCGGGCGTCTATAATGACTGGCTGGGGAACCGGCAAGCGAAGGGGCGGGAAAAGTCCGGTCATCCTCATGCATTTTTCAGAGAAACGGGCTAGAAGCCAAGCATGACACAGAAAAGCCGGACCGAACAAAAGCTTGCCGAACTGAACCAGCCACAACCCTGGTCCGGCATCAACGCATACCGATCAGATCCCCTGATCGTCGATCTTACCGCAAGCCTGCATCGCAGCCTGCGGGAGGAGTTCGATTCGATCGGCCATTACGCGACCTCGCCGGAGGCGCAGGAACTGGCTCGGATGGCGAACGAGAGCCCCCCAAAGCTTCGTACCCACGGGCCTCGCGGCGAGCGGCTGGATACGGTAGAGTTCCATCCCGCCTGGCACGCGCTGATGCGCCGGTCGATGTCGATAGGGCTTCATTCGTCCGTCTGGGAAAGCATTCCCGAGGCAAAGGGCAGCGAGCACAAGGCGCGCGCCACCCGTTTCTATCTGACCGCTCAGCTGGAATGCGGCCATCTTTGCCCGCTGACGATGACCAGCGCCTCCGTCGCGGCCCTCATGGCCTCGCCGCGCGTCCAGAAGGAATGGGCGCCGAAGATACTGTCGCGCAAGTACGACTCGTCCAACCGGCCGGCGCTGCAGAAGAGTGCGGTCACGCTCGGCATGGGCATGACGGAAAAGCAGGGTGGCACCGATGTCCGCGCCAACCGTTCCACGGCCGAGCGGGTAGGCGAAGGCATCTATCGCCTCTCGGGGCACAAGTGGTTCATGTCGGCGCCGATGAGCGACGCCTTCGTCATGCTGGCGAAGACCAACGAAGGCATCGGCTGCTTCCTCGTGCCGCGCCTCCTGGAGGATGGCTCGGCCAATGGACTGAAGTTCCAGCGGCTGAAGGACAAGCTCGGCAACCGCTCCAACGCCTCGTCGGAAGTCGAGTTCAACGATGCCTTCGGTTACCTGCTGGGCGAACCCGGCGCCGGTATCCGCACCATCCTCGACATGGTGACGCTGACGCGGCTCGACTGCGCCCTGGCGTCGGCCGGGATCATGCGGGCTTCCTTGGCCGAAGCCGTGCACCACTGCCGCGGCCGCAGCGTCTTCGGCAAGAACCTCATCGACCAGCCGCTGATGACGCGCGTATTGGCGGACATGGCGCTCGATGTAGCCGCGGCGACCGCGCTGGCCTTCCGGCTGGCCGATGCGTTCGATCGGGCGGCAAGCAGCCCGGCCGATGCGGCCTTCGCCCGCGTCATGACGCCGGTCATCAAGTACTGGAACTGCAAGATCGCGCCGTCTCTGATCTACGAGGCGATGGAGTGCCTCGGCGGCAACGGTTATGTGGAGGAGCGCCCGGTCGCGCGGCATTACCGGGAAGCTCCCGTCAATGCGATCTGGGAAGGCTCCGGGAATGTCATGGCGCTCGACGTCCTGCGCGTTCTGTCACGTGGGAAGGACCTTTTCGAGCTCGTGCTTTCCGGTTTCGAACGCGACCTCGGGGCGTCCGGCCGCAAGACTATCGAGGTCCTGCGGGCAGCCATGGCGCTTTGCGAAACCGACGAGGGGGCGGCCCGCCTGCTGGTCGAGCAGCTGGCATTGGCGGCCGGTGCCGCCGAGCTGGCGCGCCTCGGAGCGGGCAAGATCGCGGACGCCTTCCTCGAGACACGGCTCGCCGGCGGCTGGCGCTCCACCTATGGGATGCTGGATGCCCGCTTCGACGCCGCCTATATCGTGGACCTGCTCTATCCGGCGGCAAGCTGACTGGCCACCATCAGCACCAGCGGGATCGTCACGAAGGAAAACACGGTCTGAACCGTGGCGGTGGCGGCGTAGAGTTCCGCATCGCCGCCCATCTTCTTGGCGAGGATATAGCCATTCATGGCGGTCGGCACCCCGGCGCTCAAGCCGAGCAATGCCAATGCCGGGCCGGTGACGCCGGCCACCAGGGCAGCTCCGATCATCACGGCTGGGAAGCAGGCGAGCTTCAGCGCCGTTGAAAACAGGACCAGGGGCCGCGGCTTGACGGCATCCGAAACGCGCAGCCCCGCCCCAACCGCGATCAGCCCGAGGCTGAGGGCGGCTCGCGCCACGAGATCCACGGTCGTCATCAACGGCGAATAGATCGGGATGCCGACCTGGTTGACCATCACACCGAGCAGGCTGCTGATGATCAGCGGGTTGGTGACGAGCCGCAATATGAAAGCGCCATAGCTCGTCCGCGTCCCCGAAAACCAGAGCAGGACGCCGACATTGATGAAGTTGATCGGCAGGATGATCACCGCCATCACCAGCGCCACGACCGTCAGGCCGTAATCGCCATGGAGTTTCTGCGCGATTGCGAGCGCGATGAAGGCATTCCACCGCGTGGCAGTCTGGAAGACCGAGCTGAAGGATGAGGCGGGAGTAGCCAGGCGCTTCAGCGGCAGCCAGAGCGCGAGCACCAGCGCGCACATCAGCAGGACTGCAACGACCCCCGTGAACCCGATGGCGCCGATTTCCATGCTCGAGAAATCGGCGGTCGCCAGCGTGTGGAAGAGCAGGGCGGGGAACAGGACGTAGTAGCCGCACTGCTCCAGCCCCTCCCAGAAGGTCCCGTTGATGAGCGGACTGCGTTTCAGGGCCACGCCGAGCAGGACCAGGAGGAAGATCGGCAGGATACTTTCGAAGATGATCAGCATGCGGAACCGGTTCAAGGCGGGAGGCGCGCGGAAGAGCCTTAACGATCCCGTCCCGCTCCGGCAATGGCGCGGTTTCTGTGAATGGCGAAAGCCGACGCATTGTGCCGGGCCTTCCGCCGGCTTATCGGCAATCAAGCCGTTGGAGTGCCGTCTATGCTTGCAGTACAGGAAGCTTTCACCGATCCCGTGCCGGAGAAGCGCATCAAGAATCGCGCCCAGACCGAGGCCGCGATCTTCAAAGCGGCTCGCAACCTGTTGGCGGAAGAAGGTTTCCAGGGGTTCGGGATCAACGCGATCGCACGCCGCGCCGGCTGCGACAAGCAACTCATCTACCGGTACTACGGCGGTCTCGACGGCTTGCTCGACGCCATCGGCGCGGATCTTGGCGATTGGGTGAAGGAGCGTATCCCGGAAGACACGGGCGGCATGTTCCTGCTGACCTATGGCGACCTGATGGAGCGGCTGGCGCTCCTCTACATGGAGGCGCTGCGGGACGATCCGCTGGTGTGCAAGATCATGGCCTGGGAGGTATCGAAGGACACACCGCAGGTGCGCAGGCTGGCCGAGGCGCGTTCAAAGGCGCTCGGGAAATGGCTCGACCGCATGCGCGGCAGCCTGACGGCGCCGAAGGGTGTCGATGCTCAGACGGTCAACGGTATCCTCTTCGCGGCGATCCAGCACCTGGTTATCTCGTCCGTCGCCACGGGCGAGTTCGCCGGCCTCCCGCTGCGCAGCGAAAAGGACTGGGAAAAGGTGGCTGCCTCGGTGCGCCGATTGGTACGCGGCATCTACGGCTGACATGATAAAAGCACCCGAAAGGCGAGCAGGACGCTCTACCTTCCGGGCGAGGTTGAGGCGGCGCCGCCAAGCCGCCTCTCGGGAGACTATTGCTTCGGGATGCCCGCCTTCTCGATGACGGCGCCCCACTTCTCGATGTCGGCGGCGAGCCGGTCGCCGATTTCCTGCGGCGTACTGGAGCGAGCTTCGACACCAAGCTCCGCGAATCGCTTCTGGATCGCCGGATCTGACAGGACCTCCACGAGTGTGGCATTCAGCTTCTCGACCACTTCGGGAGGCGTGCCCGTCGGGGCGAAGATGGCATTCCAGGACGTAACGTCGAAGCCCTCCACACCCTGTTCCTGTGCCGTTGCAAGGTCCGGGAGCAGTTTCGAACGCTCAGGCCCGGAGGAGGCAAGGGCGACGGCCTGGCCCTGCTCCAGCGCTGCCTTCAGCGCCGTCTGGCTGTCGACGATCACGTCGAGTTCGTCGCCCAGCAGAGCTACGAGAAGATCCGGTGTCGCCTTGTAGGGCACGATCGTGAAGTCGATCCCGGCCGTGGACTTGAACAGTTCGGCAGCGAGGTTCTGGCTGCTGCCCACATTGATCGTGCCGACATTGAGCATTCCGCGCTCCGCCTTGGCGGCTGCGAGAACGTCAGCGAGTGTCGAGAATTTTCCGCCCTTCTTCGCCACGAAGACGAAGTCGAAATAGGCGAGGCTCGAGACGGGCACGAAATCCTTCACAGGATCGAACTGCAGGTTCTCGAAAAGCGGAACGCTGATGGCCGTACCGTTGGAGAGAAGCGCAAGCGTGTAGCCATCGGCCGGCGCGTTCAACGCAGCCCTTGCGGCGACGGAGCCGGCGGCGCCGGGCTGGTTCATGATGATGATCTGCTTGCCGAGCTTCTTGCCGAGCGCGTCTGCGACCACGCGCGAGGTGATGTCGGCGATGCCGCCGGGCCCGAAAGGCAGTACCAGCGTGATATCGCGGCTGGGATAGTCCTCCTGCGCCCAGCTGGGGACGGGCGCCGCAGTGGCCAGCAGCATGGCCGGCACGAGCCCCTTCATAAGCGTGCGCCGAAGCAGTCCCGGCCGCTTGTTTTTTCCTGTCATGTCTTCCTCCTCCAGGTGATGTTGTTCAGGTGGTAAAGCCGTAGAGCCGCGCCGGGTTGTCGACGAGCAGGCGCCGCTGTCCCTCGACGGACGGTGCTATCTTGGTGACCAGGTCGAGAAGATCCGCTTCGTCGACCGGATCCTTGAGATTGGGATGTGGAAAATCCGTGCCCCAGAGGGTCCGCTCCGGGCTCGCTTCCACCAGCGCCCGCGCGAAGGGCAGGGCCGCATCGAAGGGATAGCTGGAGATGCGTTCGGAGCCGCAGACCTTGACCCAGCAGTCCTCGCGGCGGGCGAGGTCCAGTAGCGACCGGAATGCCGGCTGGTCCGTTCCGAGTGCCGTGTCGACCCGACCCATGTGGTCGATCACGAAAGGAACGGGGAGCCTGCGGATCATGTCGGCAAGCGGCACGATGTCGATCGCATCGAGATGCAGAACGACATGCCAGCCGCGCCCCTTGATGCGGTCGATCACGCGGTCGAAGACGGCCATGTCAGGCGCGCCGCCGAGATGCTTGACGAAGTTGAACCGCACGCCGCGCACGCCCCCGTCATCAAGGGCCTGCAGCGCCTTCTCGTCAAAGCTGTCGTCGACGATGGCGACGCCGCGATACCGGTCGGGGCGCCAGGCGATCGCATCCAGCATGGCCCGGTTGTCGGTGCCGTGGCAACTCGCCTGGACGATAACCGCCCGCTCCAGGCCGAGCCGGTCATGAAGAGCCGCCAGGGCTTCCTTCGGCGCATCTTCCGGCGTGTAGCGACGGTCAGGCGCATAGGGGAAGACGGCTCCCGGCCCGAACACGTGGCAGTGGGCGTCGCAGCTCAGGGGAGGGGCGGTAAAGATCGGCTTTCGTTTGTGCACGCCGCTTTCGGACGGGGCAGATGTCATTCACATGCTCGCTTTTCTGATGGAATTTTCCTTCGCCGGCTCCTCGGTCACGGCTGGGGCTGTGCCCGAGAGGCTCTTGAAGCTGGCATACGTCGCCTCGACCAGTTGCTTCACGGCTTCATCGCGGTTGTTGCCGTCCACGGTGCCGTTGGAGAGGCGGGTGATGCGCTCGGGATTGATGAGGGCGTAGTAGAGCCCGCCGAGCAGGAACTGGCTGCGCCAGACGAGGCTTTCGGGGGCTGCTCCCGGCACGCATTCCGCCAGCGCCTTGATGAAGGTCCGGCTGGTCTCGTCGAAGGCGTCGGCAATGATGGCCTTGGCATCCGGATTTCCTTCCGCCGACAGGACCGCGCGCATGCGGGTGAACTCTGCCCCTCCGCCGTCACCGTCGGAGGACGATACGAAGGCCGGAACCACATAGGCCCTGAGAATCGCCATCAGCCGCTCGTCCGGATCGCTGATCCGGCGGGCTTCCCCCAGAAGCTCAAGGCGCCGCGCGTTCATGGGCAGCGTGTGGCGGGCATAGATCTCCCGCAGCAGATTGGCCTTCGAGCCGAAATGGTAGGTGAGGCTGCCGACGTTCACGCCGGAAGCCTTCGCCACGTCCCGAAGCGAGACGGCATTGTAGCCGCTGCGGGAGAACAGGGCGGCCGCGTTCTTGATAAGGGTCTCTTTGGCGCTCGATCGCATATTTGTACAGTTGTCCAAATGAATTGTTCGGTCAACCTGTATCTTTGGTCGAGTGTCGCGCGAGCCTCTTGTCCACAGCCTCAAGCTCGCTGTTAACCATAGAAGGCGGTTTGCGTTGCGCAGGACGGCGATCCGCCTAAGTTCGGTTAACCTTGTGTTAACCATGGACGGATTGAGCCATTGGCCCACGGAACGACCGCTGCCGGTCCTGCATTGCTGATCAGCACGATGGTGTTTTTCGCGGTTCTGGCACTGGATATCGCCATTCCCGCACTGGTTTTGAGCCTCATGGCTCTTCTGCGGTGGCTGGCGACGATCGAGGTTCGATTTGTCCAGTCTGGAAGGAGGACCGCATGAAGTGGTTCCTGATTTTGTGGGGCGGTCCTATCCTGCTGCTGGGAAGCTGGTACGGCCTCTCCTATTATGATCTAAGCTTCGGGTTCTTCATGCTGACCCGCGAGACTCATGATCTGGTCTTCCAGATCTACAGCGGGATCCTGGGGATCCCCGCAGACGACCTCCCGCCGCTCGTGGCCCGCGCGATCGTCGTCGACAGCCTGATTCTCTTCGCCATCGTCGCTTTCAGGCGCCGCAAGGCCATCGCGGCATGGTGGCAACGTCGTCAGGAGGCGCGGTCGTGCGAGCTCGCGGCGAGCGAAGAGAGCCTGTCGAGAGCGCCCTGAAGGATGAAGCTCGCCGCGGCCGAATCGATCCGCTCGGCTCGTTTGGCGCGGGAGACATCCATTTCCAGTAATGCGCGCTCCGCCGCCACCGTCGACAGGCGCTCGTCCCAGAAGACGAAGGGAAGGGCAGTCTTTTCTCCCATTGAACGGACGAAGGCCCGCGTCGCCTGGACACGGGGACCGGCGGACCCGTCCATGTTCATCGGCAACCCGATGATGAAGGCCGCGACCTTCTCCCTCGCGGCGAAGTCGAGCAGGATGTCGGCATCCTTCGTGAACTTCACGCGCTTGATCACCGGGCGGGGCGAGGCGAAGCGCCGGCCGAGGTCCGACATCGCAAGGCCGATCGTCTTCGTCCCCAGATCCAGACCGGCTACGGCCTGGCCCGGCTGAAGCAGGGCGGCGAGCTCTTCGATCGTCAGGACATTCATCGGACGGGCTTTCTCCGGCGTATAAATTGCGGCGGCCGCGCTTCCATTTGGCCGCCCTTGAGATATCTCTTTAGCATTCCCGACAGTTTTCGCATTACCTACGAGGAGACTTTTCATGAAGATCACCTGGCTTGGCCACTCCGCCTTCCGCCTTGAAATGGCCAAGGCGAAGATCCTGATCGATCCGTTCTTCAACGGTAATCCCGGATTTGCCGGATTGGATGCGAAGGACGCAGCCGAAGGCATCAGCCATATCCTTCTCACCCACGGCCATGGTGATCACGTCGGGGATACCATTGCGCTCGCAGAGGAAACCGGCGCCCTCGTTCTTGCGAACGCCGACCTCGCCGGCTGGCTCGGCAAGAAGGGCGTCGCGAAGATCGACATGGGCAATACCGGCGGCACGGTTGCCTTCGACGGCTTCACCGTCACCTTCACCCAGGCCCAGCACTCGTCCGCACAGATCACAGAAGATGGCGTGTCCCATTCCCTCGGCAACGCCAACGGCCTGATGCTGCATTTCGATGACGAACCCTCCGTGCTGCACATGGGAGACACCGACATCTTCACGGACATGGGGCTGATCAACGAACTGCATCAACCGGACATCGGCCTGGTCCCGATCGGCGACCGATTCACCATGGGCGGCGCCGTTGCAGCACTCGCCTGCCAGCGCTTCTTCGACTTCAAGCACGCCATCCCCTGCCACTACGGCTCGTTCCCGATCATCGACCAGACGGCCGAGAAGTTCGTAAAGGGGATGGAGGGCACGCGGACGCGCGTCGAGGTGCCGACGGCGGGTACGACGCTCAGTTTCTGATTATCCGCTTCCCCGTTGCGAACGGCGGACGTGGCCATTATAGCGGTAGGAAATTCTTGCCCGGAGTCATGCCATGTCCGTCGATCTCGCCACCGTGAAGCGCGTCGCGCGCCTTGCCCGCATTGCCGTCAGCGAGGACGAGGCGGAACGCATGGTGGGCGAACTGAATGGCATTCTGGGTTTCGTCGAGCAACTTCGAGAGGTCGATGTGACGGGCGTCGAGCCGATGACCTCGGTCACGCCGATGGTCATGCGCAAGCGTACCGACGAAGTCACCGACGGCAGCAAGGCCGATGACATCGTCGCCAATGCGCCGGCCACCGACCGCAATTTCTTCCTCGTGCCGAAGGTCGTCGAGTAACAGCCGCTGCTGCTTCTCGACCCATTCCAGACACACCGCTGAGCGAATAATCATATGACCGAACTGACCAGCCTCACCATTGCCGAAGCACGCGACAAGCTGAAGTCCAAGGACTTCAAGGCCGTGGAACTGACGCAGGCCTATCTCGATGCGATCTCGGCCGCCAACGGGGCGCTCAACGCTTATATCGCCGTGACTCCGGAAAAGGCGCTGGAGATGGCGAAGGCTTCCGATGAACGTCTCGCCGCCGGCAAGGCGGGCGCGCTCGAAGGCATACCGCTCGGCATCAAGGATCTCTTCGCCACCGAAGGGGTCCACACCCAGGCCTGCTCGCACATCCTCGACGGGTTCCGGCCGAAATACGAATCGACGGTGACCCAGAACCTCTGGGACGACGGCGCCGTCATGCTCGGCAAGCTCAACATGGACGAGTTCGCGATGGGCTCGTCCAACGAGACGTCCTATTACGGCCCGGTCATCAACCCGTGGCGGGCGGAAGGCTCGAACCAGCAACTCGTGCCCGGCGGCTCGTCGGGTGGCTCGGCGGCGGCGGTTGCCGCGCATCTGTGCGCCGGGGCCACCGCGACGGATACGGGCGGTTCCATCCGCCAACCGGCTGCCTTCACGGGAACGGTTGGCATCAAGCCCACTTATGGCCGCTGCTCGCGCTGGGGCACCGTCGCCTTCGCGTCGTCGCTCGACCAGGCTGGACCGATTGCTCGCGACGTGCGCGATGCGGCGATCCTCCTGAAGTCGATGGCAAGCGTCGACGCCAAGGACACCACCTCGGTCGACCTGCCGGTTCCGGATTACGAGGCCTCGCTCGGGCAGTCGGTCAAGGGTATGCGGATCGGCATCCCGAAGGAGTACCGCGTCGAGGGCATGCCGGAGGAGATCGAAAAGCTCTGGCAGCAGGGGATCGCCTGGCTGAAGGATGCGGGCGCGGAGATCGTCGATATCACTCTGCCGCACACCAAATACGCACTTCCGGCTTACTATATCGTGGCCCCGGCGGAAGCTTCATCGAACCTCGCCCGTTATGACGGCGTCCGCTACGGCCTGCGCGTCGACGGCAAGGACATCGTCGACATGTACGAGAAGACGCGCGCGGCGGGCTTCGGCCAGGAAGTCAAGCGCCGCATCATGATCGGCACCTATGTGCTCTCGGCCGGTTACTATGACGCCTATTACCTGCAGGCCCAGAAGGTCCGCACGCTTATCAAGCGCGATTTCGAAGAGGTCTTCGACGCCGGGATCGACGCGATCCTGACGCCCGCCACCCCGTCCTCCGCCTTCGGCGTCGCGGACGAGGATCTGGCGGCCGATCCGGTGAAGATGTACCTCAACGACATCTTCACCGTGACGGTGAACATGGCGGGCCTGCCGGGCATCGCCGTTCCCGCCGGCCTTGACCACAAGGGCCTGCCGCTCGGGCTGCAGCTGATCGGCAAGCCCTTCGAGGAAGAAACGCTGTTCCGAACGGCGCATGTCATCGAACAGGCCGCCGGGCGGTTCACGCCCAAGAAGTGGTGGTGAGTCTGGACTGACAGGGGGGGCCGGCCTCGTATCGAGGCCGGCCCCATCTCTCATTGGTTGTCCTGTTCCGCCCTCACCAGCACGAGACCGTGCTCGGTGATGCGATAGGGCCGTCCGTTCGTGGAGCGGATGGCTTTCTTCCATTTCAGTTTCCTGAAGGTGACGATGTCGAGCCCGCTGAACACCCAGCCTTCGCGGGTGAAGAGCTGAAGCTTGTCGATCTTGCGGTTCTCATCGCGGATGAGTTCGATCCTGCCGCCCTGGGCGAGCAGGTGGAGAATGCGCTGTTCCGCGCGGGATATGTCCATTGCCGGAGATCCTGGAAGGCGTCCGTCCTGCGGACGCACAAAAACGTACCGGCGTCGTCGGGACACCGGCGGCTCGTTCTTGTGGGGCCAGGCGTGCTGCCGAAGCGCGCGCCAGGCCCGTTACCGGGACTCTGACTGGTAGGACATCCAATCTCCAATAAGCACCCGAAGGCTAGAGATTGCGCGCTGCGGCGTCAACCTGGGGATGCCGGCCGGTCCCGCACTTGGCAAAACGCCAGACTCAGTGGTCTACTGTGCTCGAGAAAGGGGCGGGCATGGCGACCATTCGCAACGCGCGTGAGGACGAGACGGGGACGTTGAGGGACATCGGCCTGCGCGCCTGGGAGAAGGCGATGATCAATGTCGGGGAGATGGTCGGCATTCGCGACAACGCTCGCGCCGCCTTCGATACCTTTACCCGGCAGGCATGGCTGACCATAACCGTGATCGAACAGGGTGGCGTGATTGCCGGCTGGGCGGCGCGCGAAGGACTGGACGAACTCATCAGCGACTTCTGGATTGACCCGCCGTTCCAGCATCGGGGCCTCGGCAGTACGCTCCTGTCGGCGATCGAGGCGGACATCATTCGCCAGGGCTTCGACACGGCGCGGATCGAAACCCATGCCCGCAACGAGGAGGCAGTGAGCTTTTTCGAGAAGCACGGCTATCGCATCAACTGGCTGTCCGCCGCCTATTCGCCCAAGCTTGACCGCGAGGTGCAGTCGGTCGGCCTTTCGAAGGTCCTCGTGGAGGAGAGCGCCGAAACCTACGGCCCCTCGGTCTAGGCACGCGCATCGGCACTTCCGCTTGCGCGCCCGCGCCATTTGCTCTACCTCACGGACAACCCCAACAAGACGATTTCAAGAGCATTCCATGACCATTGTCGATGTCCGTACGCCCGATCCGAAGCGTCTCATTCCCGGTGCCACCGGCGATTGGGAGGTGATCATCGGAATGGAAGTGCATGCGCAGGTGCTTTCGAACTCGAAGCTCTTCTCCGGCGCCTCGACGGAGTTCGGCAAGGATCCCAATGCCAACGTCTCGCTGGTCGATGCGGCCATGCCCGGTATGCTGCCGGTCATCAACGAGGAATGTGTGCGGCAGGCCGTCCGTACGGGCCTGGGTCTGAAGGCGAAGATCAACAAGCGTTCCGTCTTCGACCGCAAGAACTATTTCTATCCCGACCTGCCGCAGGGCTACCAGATCTCCCAGTTCAAGGACCCGATCGTCGGCGAGGGCAAGATCGTCATTTCGCTCGGCCCCGACCGCCAGGGCAATTTCGAGGACGTGGAAATCGGCATCGAGCGCCTGCACCTGGAACAGGATGCCGGCAAGTCGATGCACGACCAGCATCCCACCATGTCCTTCGTCGACCTGAACCGCTCCGGCGTGGCGCTGATGGAGATCGTCTCCAAGCCCGACATGCGTTCCTACGACGAAGCCAAGGCCTACATGACCAAGCTGCGCTCGATCGTGCGCTACCTCGGTACCTGCGACGGCAACATGGACGAAGGCTCCATGCGCGCTGACGTCAACGTCTCCGTCCGTCGTCCGGGCGAACCCTTCGGCACCCGTTGCGAGATCAAGAACGTCAACTCGATCCGCTTCATCGGGCAAGCGATCGAATACGAGGCTCGCCGCCAGATCGGTATCCTCGAGGATGGCGGCACCATCGATCAGGAAACCCGGCTCTTCGATCCCAACAAGGGCGAGACCCGCTCCATGCGGTCGAAGGAGGAGGCGCACGACTACCGCTATTTCCCCGACCCGGACCTGCTGCCGCTCGAGTTCGACGACGCTTTCATCGAGGATCTGAAGCAGCACCTGCCCGAACTGCCGGACGACAAGAAGGAGCGCTTCGTGCGTGAGCTTGGCCTCTCCGTCTATGACGCCTCGGTGCTCGTGTCGGAGAAGGCGATCGCGGACTACTTCGAAGCTGTGGCTGCGGGCCGTGACGGGAAGACTGCGGCGAACTGGGTTATCAACGACTTGCTGGGCGCCTTGAACAAAGCCGGCAAAGCCATTGAAGAGACTCCGGTTTCCCCTGTCCAGCTCGGCGGCATCATCGACCTCATCAAGGCCGAGACGATCTCCGGCAAGATCGCCAAGGATCTCTTTGAGATCGTCTGGAACGAGGGCGGTAACCCGGCCGATATCGTCGAGGCGCGGGGCATGAAGCAGGTGACGGACACCGGCGCCATCGAGGCGGCCGTCGACGAGATCATCGCCGCCAATCCGGACCAGGTCGCCAAGGCCCAGGCGAAGCCCGCCCTTGCCGGCTGGTTCGTGGGGCAGGTGATGAAGGCGACCGGCGGCAAGGCCAATCCGCAGGCGGTCCAGGCGCTGGTGAAGGCAAAGCTCGGAATCGAGGAATAGACCGGATGGTCTACTTCGTCCGTACCGCCGCAGAAGGAGACGTGGAGAAGATCCGCGCCCTCCTGGCGGAGACGTTCCATGCGACCTATGATCCGTTTTACGGCCCGGAAAAGGTCGCGCAACTGGTCCAAAGCTGGCATTCGCCGGCGGCGATACGCGCGCGCATTGTGCGGAAGGACGGCGAGTTTCTCGTGGCCGACAGCGGCAGCGACGTCGGCGGAATCGGCTATGCCGCCATGTATCCGAAAATGGCAAAGACCGTGATGCTGCACCAGCTCTATGTCAGGCCGGCCTGCCAGGGCGAAGGCATCGGCCGCGATATCTTTGCGGAGCTGGAAACCTGCTTCCCCTATGCCGAGATCATGCGCGTCGAGGTGGCCCTGCAGAATCTGCGTGCGGTCTCCTTTTACGAGCGCCTGGGCTTCTCCGAAGTCGATCGCATGGAGGAATGGGGCGGTCCCAATTCGGGCCTGCCTGCCGTCGTCCTCGAAAAGCCGCTGCAGAACCTCTGAGGCTACATGGACGATAGCTTGCTTATCCGCAGAGCGCGTGAGGAAGACCTTCCGGCCCTTGTCGCCCTGTTTGCCGCGGACGAGATCGGCGGGCACGGCGATACCACGGATACCGCGGCCTATGACGATTATCGTCGGGCCTTCAATGCGATAGAGGCATCGGCCAACGAGCAGTTGTTCGTAGCCGAGCTTGGCGGCGAGATTGCCGGGACCTTCCAGATCATGTTCAACCGGACGCTGACGGGCCGCGGCGGATTATCCATGATCATCGAGGCGGTCCAAACCCGCGGCGACCTGCGGGGCAGGGGGATCGGCGCCAAGATGATCGAACATGCCATAAGCGAGGCGAAGCGACGCGGCTGCCGCCTGGTTCAACTGACGTCGAACATGGCTCGGAGCGATGCGCACCGCTTCTACGAGCGGCTCGGTTTCGCAAAGAGCCACTACGGCTTCAAGATGAAGCTTTGACGCGGCGTTCGCCCTCCGGAATCGCTGGACATCCCGCTTCGCAGGTTGCATAAGCGGTCGGACAATCCTTCGGCGCACGGACGCGCTGACCCTTGCCAGAGCTGACGAAGAACACATGAAAAATCTCCTGTTGCAGATATTCACCTGGTGGAATGGACAGACGATCGGCACCCGGTTCTTCACCTGGCGCTCCGGCAAGAAGGTGGGTGAGGACGAATTCGGCAACGTCTATTACGAGGGGCCCGAGACCTCGTTCGGCGTTCCTCGCCGCTGGGTCATCTTCAACGGCCCCGCCGAGGCGTCGGCGATCCCGCCCGGCTGGCATGGATGGATGCACCATCGGACGGACGTCCCGCCCTCGCAGGAGGACTACACGCCGCGCGAGTGGCAGAAGCCGCACAAGCCGAACCTGACCGGTACACCGGGTGCCTATCGTCCGAAAGGCTCGCTTGCGGGAGCCGGCGAGCGGCCGCGTGTGACGGGCGACTACGACGCTTGGACGCCGGGGAACTGACACCTGTTTTGGCCACATTCGGCTTCTAGGCAGGAAGGCGCCGGGTGCGCATTCGGCATTTCCGGATCTGACGCGGAATGGGACTGTTGATGAGGACACTCGCTCGCACGCTGACCATCGGAATTGCCTCGGCAGCCATTTCGGTACTGTCGGCCAATGCCGTCTCTGCTGCCCGCATCTCCAACCCCGTCGCCGTGTTCGCCGGCATTGACAAGATCACCGGCCGGATCACGACCTTCGACGTCTATATCGACGAAACCGTTCAATACGGCGCGCTGCAGGTAACGCCGAAGGTCTGCTATTCCCGAGACGAGACGGAGGCGCAACGGGTAGATGGATTCATCGAGGTGGACGAGATCACCCTCGACCGAAAGATCCGACGTATCTTCACCGGTTGGATGTTTGCTGACAGCCCTGGCCTGAACGCGGTGGAGCACCCGATCTACGATATCTGGCTGACCGGCTGCAAACAGGAATCGGACGTCCCGGCGCCGGAAGCCACCAACTGATCTAGAAGGCAAGATGCGGTGATTCCACCGCGTCCTTCAGCCTCACCAGATAATCTTCCTTGGAAATGTCGATCGCGCCGAATGTTCTCAGGTGTTCGGTCGTGAACTGCGTATCGAGCAGCGTGAAGCCGCTGCGTCTGAGGCGTTCCACGAGGTGAACGAGGCAGATTTTCGAGGCGTTCGTGCGGCGCGAGAACATGCTTTCCCCGAAGAACGCCGAGCCCAGCGAGACCCCGTAAAGGCCGCCGACGAGGTCGTCTCCGTCGAATGCCTCGACGCTATGGGCATGGCCCATAGCATGAAGGTCCGCATACAGCTTCCGGATTGTGGCATTGATCCAGGTGCTCGGGCGATCCTGCGCCGGCTCGGCGCATTTCTCGATCACCTGTTCGAACGCGGTATCGATCCGGATATCGAACGGCTCTCTCCGCAGCGTCTTCCGCAGGCTTTTGGAGATGTGGAAGTCGTCCAGGGGCAGGATGCCCCGGACCTCCGGCTCCACCCAGAATATCTCGGGGTCGTCCGCAGATTCGGCCATCGGAAAGAGCCCGATCGAATAGGCGCGCAACAGAATGTCCGGAGTGATCGCCGGATAATATCTGCCGCGCCGCCCGATCATGCCTCTCCTAGTGTGTCTTGTGGCCCGCCAGATAGTTCTCGAGCCAATGGATGTCGTAGTCGCCGTTGGCGATGTCCTGGTTCGCGACCAGGTCCTGGAACAGCGGCAGGGTGGTCTTCACGCCGTCGACGACGAACTCGTCCAGCACGCGGCGCAGGCGCATCATGCATTCGACGCGGGTCCGGCCGTGGACGATCAGCTTGCCGATCAGGCTGTCGTAATAGGGCGGGATCTTGTACCCCGCATAGACGCCGGAATCGACGCGTACGCCAAGGCCGCCCGGGGCATGGAAATGCGTGATCGTGCCGGGTGAGGGCACGAAGGTCCGGGCATCTTCCGCATTGATGCGGCACTCGATGGCGTGGCCGGAGAAGGCGATTTCCTCCTGCGTCACCGAAAGGCCGGCGCCCGAGGCGACACGGATCTGCTCGTGGACCAGATCGATGCCGGTGATCGCTTCTGTGATCGGATGCTCGACCTGCAGGCGGGTGTTCATCTCGATGAAGTAGAATTCGCCGTTCTCGTAGAGGAACTCGATCGTCCCGGCGCCGCGATACTTCATCTTCTTCATGGCATCTGCGCAGATCTTGCCGATCTTCATACGCTGTTCGACGTTGAGCGCAGGCGAATTCGCTTCTTCCCAGACCTTCTGGTGGCGCCGCTGCAGCGAGCAGTCGCGCTCACCGAGATGGATGGCATTGCCTTCGCCGTCGCCAACGACCTGGATCTCGATATGACGCGGCTTGCCGAGGTATTTTTCCATGTAGACAGCGTCATTGCCGAAGGCGGCGAGCGCCTCGGAACGCGCAGTCGAAACTGCCTCTTCCAACTCGGCCTCGGTCTTCGCCACCTTCATGCCGCGGCCGCCACCGCCGGCGGTGGCCTTGATGAGCACCGGAAAGCCGATCTCGCGGGCGATTTCCAGCGCATCCTCCGGCTTCACTTCGCCGTCCGAGCCCGGAACGACGGGAATGCCGAGCTCAACCGCGGTCTTCTTCGCGGTGATCTTGTCGCCCATCAGGCGGATATGCTCAGCCGTCGGCCCAATGAAGGTGATGCCGTGCGCTTCCAGGATGTCCGCGAACTTGGCATTTTCCGAAAGGAAACCGTAGCCGGGATGCACGGCATCGGCACCGGTGATCTCGCAAGCGGCAACGATCTGGTGAATGTTCAGGTAGCTCTCGCGGGACGGGGGAGGGCCGATGCACACGCTTTCATCGGCCAGTCGCACGTGCATGGCATCGGCGTCCGCAGTCGAATGAACTGCGACGGTCGCGATGCCGAGTTCCTTGCAAGCGCGCAGAACGCGAAGCGCGATCTCGCCGCGATTGGCAATGAGGATCTTGGAGATCATGTCTCGTCCTACTCGATGACGACGAGCGGCTCGCCGTATTCGACGGGCTGCGCATCGTTGACCAGGATTTCCGTGATCTTCCCGGAGCGCGGCGCCGGTATCTGGTTCATGGTCTTCATCGCTTCGATGATGAGGAGGGTCTGGCCTTCCTTCACCGTCGCGCCGACCTCGATGAAGGCGCGCGAGCCCGGTGCCGGTGCCAGATACACGGTGCCGACCATGGGTGCGGTCACGGCGTTGCTGTTGTCACGGGCTGCAGGAGCCGCTGCCACAGCCGCGGCCGGCGCAGGAGAGGCTGCTGCGGGGGCGGGGGCCGGTGCAGCGACTGGCGCCTGCACATAGTGCGTCGTGGAGGCACGCGAAACGCGGATACGCAGGTCATCCTGCTCGACTTCGATCTCCGTGAGATCGGTGTCGTTGAGGATGTTCGCGAGGTCGCGGATCAGCCCCTTATCGATGCCGTGATTCTTGTCAGACATGGCAAACCCTGTTCTTCTGTTATCTTGTCAGTCGGTTATGCTTTTCAAGGCGTGCAGCGCCAGGATATAGCTTGTGGGTCCGAAGCCGCAGATGACGCCCTTGCAGGCGCGTGCGATCATCGAATGGTGCCGGAATTCCTCGCGAGCATGCACGTTCGAGATATGCACTTCGATCACCGGCACGGAGATGGCGCGGATCGCGTCGTGCAGGGCGATCGAGGTGTGGGTATAGGCGCCGGCGTTGATCGCCACCCCGACGGCCCGTTCACCGGCTTCGTGCAGCCAGCCGACGAGCTCGCCTTCATGATTGCTTTGGCGAAACTCCACCTGCAGCCCAAGCTCGCGGCCGGCGGTGAGGCAATCTTCCTCGACGTCCTTAAGCGTCTTTCCACCATAGATCCCGGGCTCGCGCTTGCCGAGCATGTTCAGGTTCGGGCCGTTGAGGACAAAGACGGTCTTGGTCATTATCTCGTGTGTTCCATCAGAAGTCAGGGCACCTATAGCCGTCCGGAGCAGGGAGGAAAAGCCCCTGGCCGCTCAAGCGGAGGGCTTTCCCCACCCCCGGCGGCGCCCGGGCTCAACAGGTGCTCTTGCCGCAGGCGCGGATATTGGCGACCTTTTCGCGAATTGCATCCGCTCCCACCGCGCCGAACAGGGGTTCGTCGCCGACCACATAGGTCGGAGTGCCGCTGACGCCGAGATTTGTTGCCAGCTGGTAGGCTTCCCGGACGAGTTCGTCGTTCGGATTCTCTTCCATCGATCGGCGGATATCCGCTTCCTCGAGGCCGAGCGACTTTGCGGCTGCGATTGCACTTTCTTCTGTCGCCATGCCGGTACTGGCGAGAAGCGACCGGTGGAACTCCGGATATTTTTCTGGAGCAAGCAGGCGTACGGCATTGGAAACCCGATGGGCAGCCAGCGAGTCCGGGCCCAGAATGGGCAGTTCCTTGAGCACGAAACGGACGTTCTTGTCTTCCGACAGGATCTCTTCCATGTCGGCAAGCGCCCGTTTGCAGTATCCGCAGTTGTAGTCGAAGAACTCGACGATGGTGACGTCGCCGTCGGGATTGCCGAGCACCATGTCGTTCTTGGACGCGAAGATGGCCTCGTGGTTGTCAGCGACCGCCTCGCCCGCCTGGGCAACCCGCTGGGCCTGCTGCTTGGCCTCAAGCGCCGCCTGGACCTCCAGCATGATTTCCGGATTTTCGATGAGGTAGTTGCGAATGAACGCTCCCATCTCTTTCTTCTGCGCATCATCGAGCGCGGCTGCCGGCGTAAACAGGGTTGCCGCGGTGAACAGGGCGCCAAGTGCGACGGCTTTCGAGCGGGAATGCATGGGGAATCCTCGTGAATGGGCGGTGGCGACGTGCCTAGTGTAGCTTTGAGGCGAAGCTAAGCCGGGTCAGCGGCAATGGAAACGGAAAATCGCCTGGCGGAACCCTTGCGAGGGTTCAATTCTCCGTTGCCGGCTTCTCAGGCAAGCAAAAAGGAATGGCCGCAGAAGTGTGCGGCCATCCGTTTATCCGGCAGGCTCAGAAGAACCCGCGGCGCTGCCACCAGCCGGCTTTCTTCGGTTTTTCGGCCTCGGCATTGGTGTCCTCGCCCGCAGGTTCGGAGCTTTTGACCACCGGATCGGAGGAGGCAATGTTCGACGCCCTGTTGGCGCGAACCGGCTTGCGTTCCTCGTCTGCGGAGATGTTCTCGCCGGCATCCTCGCCAAGTGCGGCCTCGACCTGCGGTGCGACGGCGGCCTGTATGGCAGGCTCCGCCACCGCTGCTGCCTCTTCCACAGCCGCCTCGACCGAAGCGCTCTCGGCGGGCGCCGCCTTCTTCCGGCTCCGCCGCGGCTTGACTGCAGCCACAGGCGCCTCCTCCGCGGGAGCTTCAACTGCCGGAGCGTCGGCTACCGGCTCGGCTGGTGCCTCTGCCGCGACGGAGAGTTCGCCACCCTCGTCTTCCGCCTCTTCGGAAGGCACGTCGTCGCCGTCGTCCGAAGCGGATGCATCCTGCCCGTCCTCGGCCCGGTTGCGGCGCCCACCGCGCTTGCCACGGCGGCGACGCTTCCGCCGTCCGTTCTCGTCGCCCTCGGAAGACGCCTCGACCCCGTCCGGCGCTCCGCCTTCGGTCTCGTCCTGATCGTTCTCGTCCTCGTCGGAGGCTGCGCCGGCATCATCTGCATTTGCGGCGCTTGCTCCGTCCGGACGGTCGCCGTTCCTGTTGCGGCGGCGGCGCCGACGCTTCCGCTTGCGGCCGTTCTGTTCTTCTCCCTGGGAATCGCCGGAGTGGGCAGCGGCCTTGGCCTCTTCTGCGTCGTCCTCGTCGGCATCCTCTTCGATGATGACATCGTCATCGTCGTCCTCGACCGGAAACGCCGCGAACTGCATCAGGCTTTCGATCTTGACAGGATTTTCCACCGGCTCGCCGCGATCGATCGCGAAGTGGCTGGAGCCGATACCGTCGTCCGACTCGATATAGATCGAGACACCGAAGCGCTTCTCGTAGTCCACCACGGTATGGCGCTTCTGGTTCAGGATGTAGAGCGCGATTTCCGGCGTCGTGCGGACCGTGATGTCGTGCGTGGTGTTCTTCAGCAGATATTCCTCGATGCCGCGCAGGACGTGCAGCGCCACCGACGATTGCGAGCGGACATGGCCGGTACCGCCGCAATGGGTGCAGATCTGGGTAGTCGATTCCAGAACGCTCGCGCGGATACGCTGGCGCGACATCTCGAGCAGGCCGAAATGCGAGATGCGGCCGACCTGGATGCGGGCGCGGTCGTTCTTCAGGCAGTCCTTCAGCTTCTTCTCGACGGCGCGGTTGTTGCGCTTCTCCTCCATGTCGATGAAGTCGATGACGATCAGGCCGGCAAGGTCGCGCAGGCGCAACTGCCGGGCCACTTCCTCGGCGGCTTCGAGATTGGTCTGCAGCGCCGTCTCCTCGATGGAGTGCTCGCGCGTCGAGCGGCCCGAGTTGACGTCGATCGCGACGAGCGCTTCCGTCTGGTTCATGATCAGGTAGCCGCCGGACTTCAGCGTCACCTGCGGCTGGAGCATGCGGTCGAGCTGCGCCTCGATGCCCGAGCGCGAGAAGATCGGATGCAGGTCGCGGTAGGGCTGGACCACCTTGGCATGGCTCGGCATCAGCATCTTCATGAAGTCCTTGGCTTCACGATAGCCTTCCTCGCCGGCGACGATGATCTCCGAGATATCCTTGTTGTACAGGTCGCGGATCGAGCGCTTGATGAGCGATCCTTCCTCGTAGACGAGGCAGGGCGCCGTGGATGCAAGGGTCAGGGTGCGGACATTCTCCCAGAGCCGCATCAGGTACTCGAAGTCGCGCTTGATCTCCACCCGGGTACGGTTCGCGCCAGCCGTGCGGACGATCACGCCCATGCCCTGCGGCACTTCCAGCTCGCGCGCGATCTCCTTCAGGCGCTTGCGGTCCTGCGGGTTGGTGATCTTGCGGGAAATGCCGCCGCCGCGCGCGGTGTTCGGCATTAGGACGGAATAACGGCCCGCCAGCGACAGATAGGTAGTGAGGGCCGCGCCCTTGTTGCCGCGCTCTTCCTTGGCCACCTGCACCAGCAGGATCTGCCGGCGCTTGATCACTTCCTGGATCCGGTACTGCTTGCGAGGCTTGCGGACGATACGGTCCGGCACTTCCTCCATCGCATCCTCGGCGCCGACCGATTCGATCTCTTCCTTCTCGCCGTCGTCGTCGTCGTCGTCGTTGGAGCGCCGACGTCCGCGGATGTCTTCCGAGATCGAATCGGTCTCAACCATCGCGGCCATCTCGCCGGAAGGGCCTTCTTCGTCTGCGCCTTCGGACGACTCGCTGGCTTCGGGCTCAGCGGCCTTCTTGCGCGCGCGGCTGCGGCGCGGCTTCGTCTTAGGCTTCTCCGCTGCCTCGACTTCAAGAGGGCTGGCCTCAGCAGCTTCGGACCCGGCTTCGCTGTCAGAGGAGACGGAAACATCGACATGCGGCTGTTCCGCCTCGGCGAGATCCACGGGATCGGCCGATTCGGCATCGGCAATCTTCTTTTGCTCTTCCGCTTCCGCCTGCATCAGGGCCTGGCGGTCGGCGAGCGGGATCTGGTAGTAATCCGGATGGATCTCCGCGAAGGCGAGAAACCCGTGGCGGTTGCCACCATAATCCACGAAGGCGGCTTGAAGCGAGGGCTCAACCCTCGTCACCTTGGCGAGATAGATATTGCCGCGAATTTGCTTCTTGTGCTGGGATTCGAAATCGAATTCTTCAATACGGTTGCCGCGAACGACGACTACCCGCGTCTCCTCTTCGTGAGACGCGTCGATAAGCATTTTGTCTGCCATGTAAGTTCTGCTCCTCGGCGAAACCATGCAGGTGCAAAAAGGCCTGCCGCAAGGACAGGCCTTTCATGCAGAACGGAGATTGCGCCGGAAAAATTGGTTCCCGAGGAATGGCGCCGCGACGACGACCGGACGGCTGAGGGAGCTACCAACTCCTTCAGGGTATCCAGGGTCTGAAACACTTGCCGCGACATGAAAGTCCAAACGAGAACGACGATATCTTAGGGCTCGAGGCCCGGTGAATGCTCCGTGTGAGCGTGGGCGGCGTGCCGCCCGGTATGATTCCGGCCATGGCCGGATGAGATTGCGTATCAGGAACAAAGTGTAAGGACGGCGGATGAACTTCCCGGTGTCGGCGCCAGGTCTCGTTAGCTGGCAGGCCTCCCGGAAGACTGTCCCGTCAACACTTTAGCCCTCCTGCGCCTTGTATGGTTTCTGTGACATAATAGCAAGGGAAAAGCCGGCGGCGCCATATTGTGGATCAAATTCAAGCGCTACTGGAAAGGCTTGATTCGCCTTGCTTCATGCGGCATCTGCGAGGCGGCCACGAGCCTTCATCTTGAGGCTGCAAACAGGGCGGGCGTCAGCAGGGGCAGAACAGGAATGGGCTTTTTACCGGCGAGCGCCGCCAGGATGGGGCGGCTGTCCGTGCGAATCATCGGATTTGTCCTCATGGCATGGTCGGTGGCGGCATCTGCCTTGCCGGGGAGCGCGCATGCTAAGCCCGAGAAGCCGCTGCTCGCCTATGCCGCCCGTATCGCCGGCGACGAGGCGAGAACCCGCATCGTCATCGACTTCGAGGAGAGGCCCGAGTTTTCGGTTCACTATGTCGGCTCTCCGGAGCGCGTCATCGTCGATCTTCCCGCCACGGCATTCGGCTTTCCCCAGGAGGACCTTGGCGCCCGCGGCCTCTTCAGCGACATCCGCTTCGGCGCGATGGACGAAACCAGCGCCCGGATCGTTCTGACGGCGGAGCGGCCGGTGCAACTGAGCCTGGCCGAGGTCCAGGAAGGAGAGAACGGTGAGTTCCGCCTTGTCCTGGATGCGGAGATGGCGACGCCTGAAGTATTCGCCAGGCTCGTCAGCCAGCAGACCTGGGACGAGGAGGCTCGCCCCGATACGTCTCGCTCGGTTTCGCCCGCCGACGACGGTACCTTCATCGTTGCCATCGATGCCGGGCACGGCGGAATCGATACGGGCGCCATCGGCGCGGCCACGAAGACGCCGGAGAAGGAGATCACATTAGCCTTCGCCCGGGCGCTGGCCGAGCGGCTCGGGAAGCAACCGGGGGTAGAGGTTTTCCTGACGCGCGAAAACGATCGCTTCCTTTCCTTGTCTGAGCGGGTGACGCTTGCACGCCAGGCGAAGGCGGACCTCTTTCTTTCCCTTCATGCCGACACCCTCAGCCAGAAGGACATCCGCGGTGCGACCGTCTACACCCTGTCCGACAGGGCATCGGACCGGATGGCGGAAAATCTCGCCGCCCGTGAGAATCTTTCCGACCAGCTTGCGGGCGTGAGGCTGAAGGACGAACCGCCGGAAGTGGCCGACATCCTGCTCGACCTGACGCGCCGGGAGACCCAGACATTCTCCATCGCCCTGGCCGAGAATGTCTTGAAGTCCTTCGAGGGGCAGATCGGCCTCATCAACAATGCCCACCGCTATGCCGGCTTTCAGGTCCTGCGGGCGCCGGACATTCCGTCTGTGCTTCTGGAACTGGGGTTCCTCTCCAATCCGGAGGACGAGAAGCTGCTTGCGGACGAAGATTGGCGGATCAAGGTCAGCGGCCTCCTGACGGATGCCGTTCTGCGCTACAGGGAGCGGACCGTCGCCAATGGAGGGTAGGGCGGAGTGGTCGGTTGCCGGTTTGCAACATCCTTTTCCTCGTAGTGCTCTTGGGCGGAGCGCCCGGTGCAAAGGCCCTATTTTCCTCACATTCCGTCCGTTAGTCGCAACCATGTGATGGTGTGACTCGATCCTGCGGGCCTCGCTGACTTGCGCTGGCCGGATCGGCGTGCAAAAGCCCCACAATCATGCGATGGTGTCCCGGCACCGAATGAAAGCCGAACGGTAGCTTCAATATGATCAGACTTATCGGGTATTTCTTTGGATTGGCGTGCGTCCTTTTCCTGGGCGTCGCCGTCGTCGCCGCGATTTATCTTGCCGGCGTTTCCAGGGACCTCCCCGATTACGAAGTGCTGAGTGCCTACGAACCGCCGGTTGCCACGCGCGTGCATGCCGGCAACGGCGCCCTGATGGCGGAATATGCCCGCGAGCGGCGCCTCTTCCTTCCGATCCAGGCAGTGCCCGATCGGGTCAAGGCGGCGTTCCTTTCGGCCGAAGACAAGAATTTTTACAATCACCCCGGCATCGATATCGCCGGTCTTGCCCGCGCGGTCGTCAACAACTTCCAGAACCTGGCCTCTGGCCGCCGGCCGGAAGGCGCCTCGACGATCACCCAGCAGGTCGCCAAGAACTTCCTGCTCAGCAACGACCAGACGATCGATCGAAAGGTGAAGGAAGCGATCCTCTCCTTCCGCATCGAGCAGACCTATTCCAAGGACAAGATCCTCGAGCTCTACCTGAACGAGATCTTCTTCGGCCTGAACTCCTACGGTATCGCGGGGGCGGCACTCACCTATTTCGACAAGTCCGTCACGGAACTGACGATCGCCGAATCTGCCTATCTCGCCGCCCTGCCGAAAGGCCCCAACAACTACCATCCCTTCCGCAAGGAAGCCGCTGCCATCGAACGCCGCAACTGGGTGATCGATCGCATGGCCGAGAACGGCTACATCGGTCAGGCCGATGCGGAGGAAGCCAAGAAGCAGCCGTTGGGCGTGAAGCCCCGCCGTGGCGGCACGCATCTCTTCGCTTCCGATTTCTTCGCCGAAGAGGTCCGCCGTCAGATCATCGAGAAATATGGTGACGACACGCTCTATGGCGGCGGTCTGTCCGTCCGGACCTCGCTGGATCCGGACCTGCAGGTGGTGGCACGGAAGGCGCTGCACAAGGGGCTGATCCAGTACGACGAGCGCCGCGGTTTCCATGGCCCTGTGAAGCAGATCAGCATGTCTGGCGACTGGGCGGCGGAACTCGCGAAGGTCCCTGCGCTTCGCGACGTCCCCGAATGGAAGCTCGCTGTCGTCACCGCGGTTTCTGCCAAGGAGGTCAATATCACGCTTCAGCCGGCGACCGACGCTGGCGGAAAAGTGGACGAAAGGCGTGAGACGGGTGTCATCCGCGCCGAGAACATGAAGTGGGCCTACCGGGACGCGAAGGGTGAGCGCAAGACCGCCAAGTCGCCGGAAGGTGTGCTCGCGGCCGGCGACGTCGTATTCGTCGAACCCATCTCTGATGAAGAGGGTAGCTACCGTCTCCGCCAGCCCCCGAAGGTTCAGGGCGGCTTTGTCGCGATGGATCCGAATACTGGCCGAGTTCTGGCTATGGTAGGCGGCTTCTCCTACGCCCAGTCGGAGTTCAACCGCGCCACGCAGGCGATGCGCCAACCGGGCTCGGCGTTCAAACCGTTCGTCTACGCCGCCGCGCTGGACAATGGCTATACACCCGCTTCCGTTATCCTCGATGCCCCCATCGAAATGGTCTCAGGCGGCCAGGTCTGGAGGCCGGAGAACTACGGCGGCGGTTCGGCCGGTCCGCAGACGCTCCGCCTCGGCATCGAGAAGTCCCGAAACCAGATGACCGTCCGGCTGGCCCAGGATATGGGCATGGAACTTGTCGCGGAATACGCCGAGCGCTTCGGCATCTACGACAAGATGCTTCCGGTGCTAGCTATGTCGCTCGGATCGGGCGAGACGACGGTGCTCCGGATGGTGTCGGCCTACGCCGTTCTTGCCAATGGCGGGAAGCAGATCAAGCCGACAGTGATCGACCGTATCCAGGACCGTTACGGCAAGACGATTTTCCGTCACGAGGAACGGACCTGCGACGGCTGCAATGCCCCGCGCTGGGCGGAGCAGGAGGAGCCGATCCTGGTGGACAACCGGGAGCAGGTTCTCGATCCGATGACGGCCTACCAGATCACCTCGATGATGGAAGGCGTCGTCAGGCGCGGTACCGCCGCCGGCAAGATCAAGATCGACGACCGTCCGGTCGCCGGCAAGACCGGTACGACCAATGACGAGAAGGACGCCTGGTTCGTGGGGTATACGCCCAACCTCGTTGCCGGCGTCTACATCGGCTTCGATACGCCGGCGCCGCTTGGTCGCGGTGCGACCGGTGGCTCGCTGGCCGTTCCCGTCTTTGCCGACTTCATGGAAGTCGCCGTGAAGCGTACGCCGCCGGAGAAGTTCCACGTTCCGGAGGGCATGCAGTTCATTCCGGTGAACCGCACGACGGGCATGATGGCGTTCGAAGGCGAGCCGGACACGATCGTGGAAGCCTTCAAGCCGGGGACAGGTCCGGCGGATGTGTTCGCGGTGATCGGCGATACCGAATACCTGCCGCCGGAGCAAATCCTCGAGACCTCGCCGCAGGCACAGCAGGCCGTGACCTCGGGCGCGGCAGGGCTGTTCTGAGACGTCCTCCAGGGCGGGCATACGGTCTTTACATCGGTCGCCGGCGCCACTATGTCGGGGCCATCTTCCTAATCAGAAAGAAAGCAAGAACGTAGCCATGCGGGCTGAAATCATCTCTGTAGTCGACGAAATCAAGCAGGCCGTAAGCCTGCTGAGGAGGCATCTTTGACTGGGACCAGGCGGTAAGACGGCTGGACTGGTTGAACAACAAGGCGGAGGACCCCAACCTCTGGAATGACGCGTCCGAAGCTCAGAAACTGATGCGCGAACGTCAGCAGCTCGACGACAGCATCAGCGGTGTTCGGGCGCTGGAGCAGCAGCTTTCCGACAATATCGAACTCGTCGAGATGGGCGAGGAGGAAGGCGACGACGCGATCGTCACCGAGGCAGAGGATGCCCTGAAGGCGCTCCGGACCGAAGCCAACCGCCGCCAGGTGGAGGCCATGCTCTCCGGCGAGGCGGATGCCAACGACACCTATGTGGAAGTGCATTCCGGCGCCGGCGGAACCGAGAGCCAGGACTGGGCGAACATGCTCTTGCGCATGTATATCCGCTGGGCGGAACGTCAGGGCTACAAGGTGGAGGTTCTGGAGGTCCACGAGGGCGAGGAGGCGGGCATCAAGTCGGCCACGATCCTGGTCAAGGGCCACAATGCCTACGGGTGGATGAAGACCGAATCCGGCGTGCACCGGCTGGTGCGCATCTCGCCCTATGATAGCAATGCGCGCCGCCATACGTCGTTCTCCTCGATCTGGGTCTATCCGGTCATCGATGAGTCCATCAACATCGAGATCAACGAAAGCGACTGCCGCATCGACACCTATCGCTCGTCGGGCGCCGGCGGCCAGCACGTGAACACCACGGACTCCGCGGTCCGCATCACGCACATCCCGACCGGGATCGTCGTCGCCTGCCAGCAGGAGCGGTCTCAGCACAAGAACCGGGCCAAGGCCTGGGACATGCTGCGCGCGCGCCTCTACGAAGCCGAGCTGAAGAAGCGGGAGGAGGCGGCTAATGCCGAGGCGGCATCCAAGACCGATATCGGCTGGGGTCACCAGATCCGCTCCTACGTCCTGCAACCCTACCAGTTGGTGAAGGATCTCCGCACCGGCGTCGAAAGCACCGCTCCCGACGACGTCCTGAACGGCGATCTGAACGAGTTCATGGAGGCGGCCCTGGCGCACCGCATCAGCGGCAAGCCCGACGCGGCCATCGCCGACGTGGATTGACCGATGCTGCCACAGCGAATGGGAAAAGGCGCTCCGGGCGCCCTTTCCGTTTTACCTCAGTTGCTGAACTGCTCGGCAAGAATCCGGTCTGACCAGGTATGGTCGGGATCGGAGAGGATTCGTGCCGTCATCTCCTCCGACTGCTCTATCTGCACGCGAAGCACCGACTTGACTTCCATATTGTCGGCCACCGCGTTCACCGGACGCTTGTCCGCCTCCAGGATGTGGATGTCGACCCTTACATGATTTGGCAGCAGGGCGCCGCGCCAGCGGCGGGGCCGGAACGGGCTCACCGGCGTCATCGCCAGCAGCGGCGCTTCGAGCGGAAGTATCGGGCCGTGTGCCGAGAGATTGTAGGCCGTCGAACCGGCAGGCGTGGCAATCATCAGTCCATCGCAGATGAGTTCGCCGAGGCGTTCGCGACCGTCGATTTCGACGCGCAACTTGGCGGCTTGATAGGATTGCCTGAACAGATAGACTTCGTTGATGGCGAGTGCGATCGAACTCGTGCCGTCGGCGTTGGTGGTCTTCATCTGCAGAGGATGAAGCACGTTGTCGACAGCGGCGTCGATCCGCTCCAGGAGGTTCTCCGTCCGGTAGTCGTTCATCAGGAAGCCGACGGAGCCGCAGTTCATCCCGTAGATCGCCTTGCCCGAATTGATGGTCCCATGCAGCGTGTGGAGCATGAATCCGTCCCCGCCCAGGGCGACGATGACGTCGGCCTCCTCGGGAGAGGTGTTGCCGTAGAGCCGTATCAATTCTTCGCGCGCAGCCACGGCCTCCGGGGCTGAGGATGCGCAGAAGGAAAGGCTCTTGCTGGTGGTAGACATGGCGGTTCCCCGAAACTCGGATCTACCTAGCGGGAAAAACCGTTTAGCCACAAGGCCATGGTGAGAGAAAGCAGTACGATCCATCTCTCCCGCATCGCCGCCCGCCGCACGCCCTGAGACTTTTAGCTTTACAGAAAATCAGAATCTGCTAACTCGGCGTCTCGGAAATGCCCTTGTAGCTCAGTTGGTAGAGCACCTGATTTGTAATCAGGGGGTCGCGGGTTCGAACCCTGCCGGGGGCACCATTTCAACTTCGTTGGCTGCGACGGCTGCTAACACCTTGAACGGCAACGCGGTCTCCGCGGTTCAAAACCCCGATTCCGGGTCGTATTGAAGATGCTCCGTGAAACCGGTTTCCGCACAGCTGGTGACGCCGCCAGTGATGTACGTGCCGCTCTCGTTGATCCTCGTCCTGACGCTGTTCATGCCGTTTATGGAGGTCATACCCACCTCTGGCTCTATCGCTTCGGCGATCATTGCATGTGTCGCAGCAGGGCTGTTGACGCGTGATGGGTGCTTGTTGCGATATCCGTCCCGCTACTCGCCATGGTTCCTGCTGTAGCTTGGTACTTCGGGTTTGGTGGCCAGTAGGGCGCGTACGACACTCATGAATGAGCCTCCTGAAACCTTGGTCGCTTAGCGGTGTTCGTCCATCTGGAACTGCCGATCGAAAGAATTCGTCTCACCGACCGCCGAACGTCAGGAAGGCCGAAGCCAGTGACTGAACAGCCGGATTGCGAGAACAAGACCGAAGCGCGCAAGCTTGCCGAGGAATATGTCCGCCTCGGTGGGCGCCGGAAGTCAAAGATCGACGACAACATCACCGACATCCGCAAATGGGAAGCCGATCCTCCGGAGGCGGAAGCGTTCTGGATGGGTAAGATCCAGCCTCTTGATGAGGAGCGGCGCAAGGAGGTCGAGTTCTTCCTGCCAAGCATCAACAACCCATGAACAGCGACTGCTGCAGCATCGGAGCAAGGACATGAAGGTCGATCTGAAGAATGCGGTGGTGGTGATCACGGGAGCCTCCAGTGGAATAGGCGAGGCGACAGCCCTGGCATTTGCGCGGCAGGGGAGCCGTCTGGTCATTGCGGCACGTGATCTGGATGCTCTCAATGCCGTTGCCGAGGATTGCCAGCGTATGGGCGGCGAGGCCATCGCCGTGGAAACGGACGTCACCGATGCCGATGCCGTTAAACGGCTCGCCGAGCGGGCGATGACCTTCGGCAGGATCGACATCTGGGTCAGCAATGTCGGCGTTGGCGCCGTTGGACGGTTCCAGGAGACGCCGATCGAGGCGCACGAACAGGTCATTCGCGCTAATCTGATCGGACATATGAACGACGCTCATGCGGTGCTGCCGATTTTTCTCCAACAGGGCTATGGCATTTTCGTCAACATGATCTCGCTTGGAGGATTTGCCGCAGCGCCGTTCGCCACCGCCTACAGCGCGAGCAAGTTTGGCCTGCGTGGCTTTTCGGAGGCCCTGCGCGCTGAATTGGCGGACCAACGCAATATCCACATCTGCGACATCTACCCCGCCTTCGTCGATACACCGGGCATCAGCCACGGCGCGAACTATGTCGGGCGAAAGATGAGCGCGCCTCCGCCGCTTGTTGATCCGCGAGATGTGGCAAACGCCATTGTGGGCGTTACCCAAGCACCGAGGGCCACGACCACCGTGGGATCGGTCACCAACGCGGCGCGACTTGCCCACCTGCTGGCGCCCAACCTGTCGACCCGGATCCTCGGGCGGTTCATGGCATCTTACTTCAAACGAGCGGATCGTGTTGCACAGAGCAGCGGAAATGCTTTCGCGCCGCCCTCCGAACCTGGCGGTATCGACGGAGGAATGCGATCGCCGAACCGATTGACCAGCCACCCAATCATGTTCGCCATGCTTGCGATCGCGGCCATGGCGGGTGGTGCAGCGGCGGCAGAAGCATTCCGACGACGTCATAGATGAACGCAAGTAGAGCGATGACGTCAGCCGACGGAGGCTAAAGCTTTACCATTTACGGAGGCCTTGAGGTGAACTGGGGCAGGGCATCTAGCAGCGCCTGCCCCAGTCGGACGCGCCATCAAAGCAGCCAGCTCAGAGACCTCTTCAGTTGCTCGCTCGCATTCTGGTCGAATGGTCGGCCATGCGCAAATATGACGGTTGCAGGGTTGAATGCCACCAACCGGCGCCCTGCTTCTTTCGCCGCACGTCCCTTGAGCCTCACGATCGCGCGCAAGTAGATTGGCGCCTTTCCGGCCGGGGCCACAACACCGGCGACCCTTGCCATTCCGCGGAACAGGCCGGGGAGCTTGCGTGGTTCCAGGTTTTGCACCAGGTCGGTCAGGATCAGCGTCCCGCTTGGACGATGATAGAAACAGATCTCGCAGAAGCCGCCGATGCCCGGCACCGCCACCTGATCGATCTCGTCCGCCCACGCCGCAGGTGATCGGGATGAAAGGTCATGATCGAGCCGCACGACCGATTTTTTCACCTGAGCCCGTTGCCCCAGCCCTGGCGCAGCCCAGGTAGTCGCTTGCGGCACATGCCTTTGCCACTCTTCAAGGTAGGTCCAGTGGGCGATATTGGGGGCAACGAAATGACGGATGGGACCCAGCCTCTCGATCTCCTTGTGCAGGTCGACGCTGTACCTCGTGGGCGAGTGGATCAGCAGCGACTTGTCGGCAAGACGCAGGATGGTCATTCGGACGGGTAGGGGTATGACGCCCATGGCCTTCAACGGCCCGCTGTCGACGATCCATACGTCTTCGGCGAGAGCCTTCGGTGTATCAAGAGGCGGATAGGTAACAAGGTCCTTGGACATTTCTCTTCTCTTGGATGGTCTCCTGAACTTGCCGGCCGGGCGACGTTCCAACAGGTCATCTGAGGCCGATCAGGCGGTTGCATATCGGCACCGGCAGACAATATCTCGGACTCGCGGTGCTGTGCATCACTGTCGCGAGATCATCAGCCTCCTGGTGTCGATGGATTGGCAGGCGTCATCGCCGGACCGGCTGGGGCGGGATCATCGGAATTGGGAGGAGTTGTCGTCGAAGACGTGGTCGGGTTATCGGGAGAACGGTCGGCCTGCGCCCATAGAAGCACCGCCACAAAGGCAACCAGTAGCCCCGCAATCCAGGCGCCCACGGATGATCGCCTGCGAAGTGTGCGAGGTCTATCAGCGGCAGAGGCCTGCTCTTCACTTCTCTGATTAGCCATTCAGGTTTCTTCCTCGCGCGTGGCGTCGATCGCCGAACGCTCAAATCCCTTCTTCTCCCCCGACGTCGCGGAGAGGGCCTTTTTCAGATCCGCCACCGTGAGAGGTACGTCGGACCTAAGGATGACGGTCCCATCTCGTTCCACCAGGAACAGTTCAAACTTACCGCCGTCAGCCTGCAGTTCGCGCCGTAGATCGGCGACTGGCAGTGCTTGAGGTTGACCATTGACCATCGATGGCTCGCCGTCGGCGGCGATACATAGAACAACAGTATCCATTTCCCGCAGAGCATCTTGATCGACTTTCAGCAGGTCAGTCTGCCATTTGCGAACAGGAGCAAGATTGTCCTCGAATATGACTAGCGCACGCTTATCCGGAGCGACACGAGCCACGGATCCCGCTTGCGGGGCTGGTACTGCGCCGAAAATCTCTGCCAGCAGGGACTGTAACATCGTGCTTCCTCCTTTGGCTCTAACACCACTCCCTAGCCGCAGTTCCCCAATCGGAACAACAGGGGGCGTCCATGACCAATTCTGCTCTTGATGGCACCTCTGCGCACCGTCGGAACCTAGGGAACATACAAACTGGCGGTTGGTTTGCGCTCCGAGCTCCCAATCACGCAGAAGGTGTTCCAATGTCTCAGACTGTCAGCGACTTTATCGTGTCTCGTCTCCACCAATGGGGCGTTCGCCGGATGTTTGGCTATCCGGGTGACGGCATCAACGGGGTGTTCGGCGCGCTCAACCGTGCCGACGGCGCGATCGAGTTCATCCAGGCGAGACATGAGGAGATGGCGGCCTTCATGGCCGCTGCCTATGCGAAGTTTTCCGGTGAGCTTGGCGTCTGCATCGCGACATCGGGTCCAGGTGCTGCTCACCTCGTCACCGGCCTCTATGATGCGAGGCTCGACCATCAGCCGGTCCTTGCTATCGTCGGCCAGCAGGCGCGTGCAGCACTCGGTGGGCATTATCAACAGGAGCTCGATCTTGCCTCGCTGTTCAAGGACGTTGCTGGCGATTTTGTCCATCAGGCATCCACCCCGGCCCAGGTGCGGCATCTGGTCGACCGGGCGGTTCGAATTGCGCTGGGAAACAGAACGGTAACGGCGCTCATCCTGCCAAACGATCTTCAGGATATGCCGTATGAAGAACCAACTCGTGAGCACGGGACCCTGCATTCAGGAGTAGGCTACCGCGCTCCGAAATCGGTGCCCCATGATGCTGACCTCGACGCTGCGGCCGAAATCCTGAACCAGGGCAAGAAGGTTGCACTTCTTGTTGGCGCAGGGGCGCTTGGAGCTACGGACGAAGTGGTGGCGGTCGCCGATCGTCTGCAGGCGGGGGTCGCCAAGGCGCTTCTCGGAAAGGCCGTTCTTCCAGACGACCTGCCCTGGGTGACGGGATCGATCGGGCTGCTCGGCACCCAGCCGTCGTCGGAACTGATGAAGGAATGCGATACCTTGCTAATGGTCGGGTCTGGCTTTCCCTATGCCGAGTTCCTTCCGAAAGAAGGGCAGGCGAAGGCGGTGCAGATCGATATCAAGCCGGAGATGCTGTCGCTGCGCTACCCGATGGACGTCAACCTTGTAGGAGATGCAGCGGAGACCCTGAAGTTGCTTCTGCCCCGGCTGCAGCAGAAGGAGTCGGACTGGCGTACTCAGATTGAGCGTAACGTGCGTGACTGGTGGGAGGTGTTGGAAAAGCGCGCGCAGGCGGAGGCCAACCCCGTCAACCCACAGCTTGTGGCATGGGAGTTGTCGTCGCGTCTTCTCGACAAGGTAATTATCACCAGCGACTCCGGCTCCTGCGCCAACTGGTTCGCGCGCGATGTGAAGATGCGCCGAGGCATGATGGCATCGTTGTCCGGTGGTCTTGCATCCATGGGTGCTGCGGTCCCTTATGCCATCGCAGCCAAGTTCGCGCACCCGGAACGTCCGGTCATCGGCCTTGTCGGAGACGGCGCCATGCAGATGAACAACATGGTTGAACTGATCACAGTCGCCAAATACTGGAAAAGCTGGAGCGACCCCTGCTTTGTCATCTGTGTCTTCAACAACGAAGATCTCAACCAGGTGACCTGGGAGCAGCGCGTCATGCAGGGCGATCCAAAGTTCGATGCCTCGCAACGCATTCCGGCTGTCCCCTATCACAGGTTTGCAGAATTGATCGGCCTTGGCGGGATCTTTATCGACGATCCCAAGCTGGTCGGGGAAGCCTGGCAAGCTGCCATTTCGGCTGGTCATCCTGTGGTGCTGGAAGTGAAGACGGATCCGGAGGTTCCTCCGTTGCCGCCCCACATTGACTTCAAGCAGATGAAGTCGATGACACAGGCACTGTGGAAGGGTGATCCACACGGGAGCAGGGTGGTAAAGGGAACGGCGCGTCAGGTACTCAACACTATTCTGCCGGGCAAGGACTAGGTCTTAACGACCTGCCTAGCTACCGACAACGGGCCGCGGCACGATTCCGATACGGCAACCAACGCGCTTCGAGCACGAAATGGCCTCTAGATGCTTGTTGCACCGGCCGGTGCTGCGGGCGTCCCACCAGCGGAGACAATGGACGTGCCGTCCACACCCGCCAATCATACCTTTTGGCGGGATGTTAGTGCCTAAGATGCACCTCAGCAGATGATGAGCGTGTCCTCGCCGGCAATCAATCGATACCTTCCGGCGCGTGCCGCTTTCCGTCAGGGAACGGAGCATTTGGAGAGAGGATGACACCTGCCGGTTGTGGCCGCTCTTGGTCACCCAAGAAGATCATGCTGAAGACGATGGCAAGCAGTGCTCCCGCTACGGCCAACAGCAGCAATCGTGAAAACCAGACATTCACCGATCAGACCTCAGGTAACGAATGGGTAGAACCGTCGACCGTAGATGATGTTCCTTTGAGTGGGTCTGGCCCTCCAGGGCATGACCGGTCGCGCAGGTGTGGAGGGCTGTCTGCCCCAGACGTCACCTGCTTGGAATGGCCGGCGCTCCGAGCTGCACAGCGCTCCTCCGTTCCTCAATGAAGCGATCACAGGCGGCAACCAGCGCCTCCCTTTCCTGCACGCCCTGCCGGAATGCGGTTACCATCATCAGCAGGACGTCCTGGCCGAGTGGAGAGGCCGGATCCACGCTCTGTTCGGCGCACCAGTCTTCGCAGGCACCTCGAACGGCTTCGGCTTCCTGGGGAGAGACATCATCGTGTTCCACGCGCTTGTTCCTTCGAGTGATCCGCTTGCAGAGCAATAAATGGAGGGTGAACTGTTCGGTTCCAGCTTTTATGAGCGAAAGGAATGACATGCAGCAACGAGAGAAGCAGGATCGCAAGTCTCCCTTACAATTCGAACATTGCGGAAACGAGCGCAGAAGAATCGGTATCGATTGCGACCTGAAGCTCAACGTTCAGAGTTCCGGCAACGTTCATTCTTGAAACCCGGCGGCCAGAGCAGGCAAAGACCGATGCCACCTAAGGGAGGGTGCGGTACCGGTCAGATTGAAGGGACCCACCCAACGCAAGCCTGCCGCGCAGTTCCAGCTTGCCCGTCTGTTCGACGGAACCCTGGGACGCACACATCCAGTTGACATCGCTGACCTTGCGGACCCGGTCACCTGTTGCCGTTGCCCCAGTTCACGGCCCAGGGATAGGACGACTTCAGAACGTCAACAATTAAACTCTCCGAATTGACGACGCGCGAATAGATGGCGAGGCAGGTGCCCTTTGTCGGGAAGCGGCTCTCCATCTTCGAAAAGCCGAGCTCGTGTCGGACGAGGTTCATCAGGTCGGCAGAATCCTCACGGTCATGGATGCTGAAATCGACGGCCAGGCCGATCTGCTCTGCGTAGATGCGCAGGAGCTTTGCTCCTATGCCGTGGAACGTCCCGGCCCAGGCAAGCGCGCCGGTCATGATCGCCGCGTTCTCCCCCAAGACCTGCCGACAGATCCGCTCGACACGACGCGTCATCTCACCGGCAGCTCTGCGCGAGAAGGTCATCAGCAGGATACGGCGGGGATCAGCGCCATTGACGATGAGATGCGCAACACGATGGGCAAGCGTGTTCGTCTTACCCGAGCCTGCTCCGGCAATGATTAAGAGAGGGCCGCCGACAGCGCCATCAGCAAGACCGATGCCATGCTCAACGGCCTCCCGTTGCCGGTCATTCAGTTTCTCAAGATAAGCCGTCATTCAGCCCCTTCCAATCGTGCAGGCCTGCAGACAGGCCGAACAAAGAAGGAACATACCTCCTCCGGCGGCGGTGGCAAAGATGAAATCCGCTCGAACCTAAAACTGGCGAAATCCGGTCACGTAGGTCCAAGGCTGCGGACGCATCTCGCCAATGAAGGTCGCTCCATCGTCCACCAAACCTGCCGCTGTAGGAGCAAACGCTCGTCTCTTCGCCGGCTGATTGGCCACAATCACCAACAATGGTCCGATCGAGGCAATCGCTCTTCTCGTCCCGCCAGACCGAAACCGCGTGCACTCGCCCTGTGAACGATCATCCTGACGACCATAATAACGGACCGCTGGAGCAGGCGCTTTGGGGTAAAGTGCCTGCTGAGGGACATAGGATCGCGCTGAGGCGAAGGCCGGCCAGTTCCGCAGCACTGATCGTACAGCGGTTCCCTCAACGCCGTTTCCTGGCCTCAGCTCCGATCATTCGGTGAAGTAATCGTATTTCTCTTCCGCAAGCATAGGCAGCGACTTGAGGATCTCCCGCAAGTGCTCGTGCATGGCCGTCTCGGCCTTATCCGGCGCTTTCGCCTCGACCGCATCCAGGATCTTGGAATGCTGCTCGATAATGATCTCGATCGGCGTCGCGTTCGGCAGGGACAGATACCGGACACGATCCATCTGTGCCTTCAGGCTGTCCAAAACCCGCCATGCGTCATCACAGCCGACACTTGCCGCGATCACCTGGTGGAACAGCTCGTCCAGGCGCAGGAAGCCGGAATGATCGCCTTTAAGCGCCGTCTTGCGCTGCTGCTCGACGATCTCACGCAGTTCGCCGATACGTTCAGTTGAAGCCTGGCCAGCCGCCTTGCGCACTATCGCGACTTCGATCGCTTCGCGCAGGAACTGGGCATTCTCAACCTCCCGCTTTGAAATCAGTCTGACAAAGGTGCCCCTTTGCGGGCGGATCTCCACCAGCCCGGCCTCGCTGAGCTTGATGAAGGCCTCGCGGACAGGCTGGCGGGAGACGCCGAGATGCCCGGCAAGCTCCGCTTCCGAGAGGGCATGTCCCGGCCGTAGCTGAAGCTGCACAATTGCATTGCGCAGCAGCTCGTATACCCGAGCGCCGACACTGCTCGGGCGAGCAAGCGGCGTCTGGTTCGGCAAAGTGGCGAAGTCGAATCCGGTCATCATATTGACTCTCTGTATACTACCATACTAGTCTGCGAAAGAGGCTGGAGGGCCTGGCCGTTTTCAAGGGAGGACATCATGAGACTGATCACCGTCACCACTTTGCTTGCCGGCGCCATCGCGCTGGCTTCCCCAGCACTATCTGCTGATTATACGCTCAGCATCAATACCGCACTGACGACCGATGACCCGCTCTACAAGGGGCTGGAGAGCTTCCGTGATTCCATCGCGCAACGGACAGGCGGCGCAATTGAGGTAAAGCTCTTTCCAAACTCGCAGCTCGGACCGGACGAGGACGTCTTAGAGCAGGCTCGTGCCGGCGCTCCTGTCGCCGTGGTTGTCGACGGCGGGCGCCTTGCCGTATTCCAGAAGGAGTTTGGCGTCCTGGGTGCGCCCTATCTGGCGTCCGGCTATGACGGCATGCGCAAGATCGTAACCTCGCCGATCTTCGAGGAATGGGTCACGAAGCTGAAAACCGCGTCGGGCCATCAGGTCCTGTCCTTCAACTGGTGGCAGGGTGAGCGCCAGCTGTGGACCAACAAGCCGGTGACCACGCCAGCCGATCTTTCCGGCAGCCGCATGCGAACACCGGGTGCACCGGTCTGGATAGAGACGATCAAGGCCATGGGTGCTACTCCAACGCCGATGCCGTTTGCCGAAGTCTATTCCGCCTTGCAGCAGAGTGTCATTGATTCCGTGGAAGCCCAGCTGCCGGCGGGCCAGGGGGCAAAGCTCTTCGAAGTGACGAAGGAGCTGACCAAGACCGGGCATATCAACCTCATCACCGGTCTCGTCACCAGCTCGATCTGGTTCGACAGCCTGCCCGCAGAACTCCAGACTGCCTTGCGTGAAGAAGCTCTGAAGGCAGGTGACGTCGCCTCCTACGGCACGCAGGATGCGCTCGCAAAGATCGAGGAAGACCTCAAGGCCTCGGGAATGAACATCGCGGAAATCGACGTTACGCCGTTCCGCGAGGCAACCGCAGGCGTCTACGAGACGCTGGGCTATGCCGACCTTCGCGAGCAGCTCCAGAAGATCGCCGCTCAATAATCAAGGTATTAACAAGGGGTGCCTGTGCGCCCCTTTCTCCTTTGTCCAGATAGGTCATTACCCCATGCTCAAACGCCTGGCGCAGCTTGAGTTCGCAATCGCGGCGCTCATCCTCGGTGTTATCGTCGTGCTCGTCTTCCTTGCAGCCGTGATGCGGTTCTTCGGATATCCGCTGATCTGGTCGGTGGATATGGCGCAACTCCTGTTTATCTGGCTCTGCTTCTTCGGGGCGGCGCGCGCCATGCGGGAAAAGGGACATCTGGGCATCGACCTTCTCATCCGCCGCCTGAAGCCGCGCCACCGGCTGTGGCTCGAATATGGGCTGTCAGTAGTGATCCTGGTGTTTCTCGGTTTTCTTGCCGTGGAAGGCTACCGGCTGACGGTCATGAACAGCCAGCGGCAATTTGGCGACAGCGGCCTTTCCTATGCCTGGGTCACCTCGGCTGTTCCAGCCGGCTGCCTGATGATTGCGGTGGCCCTCCTCAACAACATGGTCAGGACATGGCGCCGCCGGGACGATGGCGAGACGCTCGTCTATTCGCGCACCGATACCGACTTCAACACCCCGACGGAACTTTGACATGGGCCTGATCACGCTTCTTTTCTTCGCCTTCATGATCGTCGGCATGCCGGTGGCCTTCGCCATCGGAATTTCAGGCTTCGTCTTCTTCCTCAATGATCCGGTGATGCCGATCTCGATTGCCGTCCAGAAGATCGCCACAATGAGCCAGAGCTTTCCACTCTTGGCCGTTCCCTTCTTCGTCTTTGCCGGGCACCTGATGAACGAGAGCGGCATCACCGACCGGCTCTTCAGGTTTTCCTATGTCGCCGTCGGCTGGATGGCTGGCGGCCTAGCGCAGGTCGCCATCGTGCTTTCCACCGTCATGGGCGGCGTGTCCGGATCGGCCGTTGCCGATGCGGCCATGGAGGCGCGGATCCTCGGGCCGACGATGATCGCCAAGGGCTACGGCAAGGGCTTCTCCGCCGCGGCGATCGCCGTCGGATCGCTCATCACGGCCACCATCCCGCCCAGCATCGGCCTCATCCTTTACGGCTATGTCGGCAATGTCTCGATCGGACGTCTTTTCGTCGCTGGCATCATTCCCGGACTGCTGATGATGATTGGGCTGATGACCACCACCTACCTCGTCGCCAAGCGGCGCGGCTATGTGGTCGCCAATACCGAGCGCCCCACCTTCAAAGCTCTGGCATCCGCTGTCTGGGGCGCCAAATGGGCGCTGTTCTTCCCTATCGCCCTGGTGCTGACGATCCGCGGTGGCGTTTTCACCCCATCGGAAGTCGGCGCCTTTGCAGTGGTCTACGCCTTCCTGGTGGGCTTCCTCGCGCACAGGGAGCTCAACGTCGAAAAGGTGAAGCGGGCCTTCGCCCACGCCATCTCCGATATCGGCCTGATCATGATCATCATCCTGATGTCAGGCATGGTCGGCTTTGCGATCATTTACCTGCAGGTGCCGCAGGGTATTTCTTCGTGGATGCTGGCCGGCATCGAAAGCCCGGCCGGAATCGTCCTCCTCATTCTCGTATTCCTGCTGATTGCCGGCTGCTTCATCGAGAGCACGGTCCTGGTCCTGCTTCTGACGCCGATCTTCGTGCCGATCGTCACCCAGGTTGGCATAGACCCGGTTCATTTCGGTATTTTGATGATGAGCATCGTCACCCTGGGCGGGATGACGCCGCCCGTGGGCGTCGCCATGTACGCGGTTTGCTCGCTGATGAACGTGAAGATCGAGGAATACATGATCGAGTCGCTGCCATTCGTGGCGACAATCATCGCACTTATTGTCGCCCTGCTGTTCATGCCGGGCCTGGTTCTCTGGCTGCCAAACCTCGCTTTCGGCTGATGCGCAGCTCTTAAGGATTTAAACGATGAGACAGACATGGAGATGGTTCGGGCCGGTCGACAAGGTAACGGTCAGGGATGCTCGACAGGCTGGGGCAGAAGCCATCGTTTCGGCCCTGCACCATATTCCCTACGGACAGGTTTGGATGCCTGAGGAGATTGCCCGCCGGCAACAAGAGGTTTCGTACGACAAAGCTGGCGAGCCGACGGGTCTTCACTGGGAAGTGGTAGAAAGTCTGCCGATTTCTGAGGAGATCAAGACGCAGACGGGAGACTGGCGCAAGCACATCGCGAACTATATCCTCTCGATGGAGAACCTGGCGCGCGCCGGGATTGAGGTGATCTGCTACAACTTCATGCCGGTCCTGGACTGGACGCGGACGGATCTTGCCTGGCGGGTAGGGCATGGCGGCACAACCATGCGCTTCGAATTGGTGGATTTCATCGCCTATGACCTGTTTATCCTTCGGCGTGACGAAGCGGAGGGCGATTATCCGGTAGACCTGCGGGAGCAAGCGGAAAGCCGCTTCTCGACCATGACGCCGGACCGGCGCCTCCAGCTTTCCAGGAATGTCAATGCGGGACTACCCGGTGCCGCCGCCCAGCCTTCGCTCGATGACCTGAAGGCTCAGCTGGCCCGCTACCGCGCCATTGATGAGGACCGGTTGCGCGTCCACCTCATCGATTTCCTGTCAGAGATAGTTCCCCATGCGGAGCGGCTTGGCGTAAGGCTCTGCTGCCACCCGGACGATCCGCCCTTTCCGCTGCTTGGGCTTCCCCGCATTATGTCGACCGAAGCTCATTTCAACGCCATATTAGAAGCAGTAAGAAGTCCGGCAAGCGGTATCACCTTCTGCACCGGCTCCCTAGGCGCACGAAGCGACAATGATCTGCCCGGGATGGTGGATCGTCTTGGTGACCGCATACACTTTGCGCACCTGCGCAACGTCAAGCGCGAAACTGACGGCATTCCCTGCTCATTCTACGAGGATGAGCATCTGGCCGGCGACACGGATATGGTCGGTGTCGTCGCGGCCCTTCTGCGCGAAGAGCAGCGGCGACGCGGGGAGAAACGCAGTGATAGCGTAATCCCCTTCCGCCCCGATCACGGTCAGGACATCCTCAACGACCTGGAGCGTGGGGCGCAACCCGGCTACCCGGCGATTGGGAGGCTGAAGGGGCTCGCGGAGCTCCGAGGTGTGGCCGCCGCTCTTGTGTCTCGGGTTTAGGGGCGCCGTTTACCTGATCCGCAACATACTGCCGAGCGATCTCTTGCACCTTACGGCGGCGAGCATGATGGCCAGCAACAGACGCGCAACTCGTTCAAGGAACACAGCACGACATAGGCCGTGGCTGAGCGCGGAGCTGTGCCGGGAAGTGCAGTCGTCGAGTTTCCTCACCAAAACACCGGCAGGGGCGTTTGACTGAGAATAAGGTCTGTTGATTGCTGTCCTCGAACATGTAGGCTTTCACAGCGAGGCGGACCGCGCCTGAGAAAGCAAATTATTCTCCCTTCCCGTTTTCAGCCGCAGTTTCTTTTCCTCCCAGCGCTTCTATTTTCTGCGATCAAGGGCCACCAGTTCATTGGAAGGACAAAACATATGAACCTCTTCAAGACACCCCTGAAACTCGGTGCTGCGGCCGTTATCGTCCAGGCGGCGGTTCTTTTTCCAGCTCTGGCAGGGGAAAATCTGGACAAGATCAAGGCGGCTGGAACGATCCGGATCGGTACGGAGGGCACCTATGCGCCTTTCACCTTCCATGATCCGTCGGGAGCGCTCGTAGGCTTTGACGTGGAGATCGGTGAAGCGATTGCCGACAAGCTTGGGGTGAAGGCCGAATTTGTCGAGGGCAAATGGGATGGTCTAATCGCTGGGCTGGATGCTGATCGTTATGACGCCGTCATCAACCAGGTGGGCATCACCGAAGCGCGCCGGCAGAAATATGCCTTTTCCGAACCCTATATTGCCTCCAAGGCTGTGCTGATCGTGCGAGACGACAATGAGGACATAAAGGGCTTTGACGATCTGAAGGGTAAGAAAGCGGCTCAGTCACTCACCAGCAACTACGGCAAGATGGCAGAAGAGGCGGGCGCCGAACTCATCGGCACCGAAGGCTTCGACCAGTCGATCCAGCTCGTATTGACTGGCCGAGCCGACGCGACCCTGAACGACAGCCTCTCATTCCTCGACTTCAAGAAGCAGAAGCCGGACGCGCCCGTCAAGATCGTCGCCGAACAGGCAGAAGCGAGCTATTCCGGGATTCTGCTGCGCCAGGGCGATGACGAGCTTGTTGCCGAGGTGAACAAAGCACTAGACGCGATAAAAGCCGACGGCAGCTACCAGAAGATTTCGGAGAAATACTTCGGGCAGGATGTGTCGAGGTAGGCACTCACCTCCGCCAGCGCAGTCTGGCCGCTGCGACAATGTCCGGCACTTAGTGCCGGGCGTTTCGCTTTCTTAAAGCACCTAACCCTACTGGAATGCAGAGGACCCACCCGTGCCTCATTGGCTTCAACTGATGATGGACTCGCTGCCGACACTCCTGTGGGCCGGCATTCGGTTCACAGTACCGCTGACGCTCCTATCCTTCGCCTTGGGCCTCGCGCTCGGGCTTCTCACTGCCGTCACGCGACTCTTCGCCGCGAAGCCACTGATGATGATCGCCCGCTTTTACGTGTGGGTTATTCGTGGCACTCCTCTTCTGGTCCAGCTCTTCGTGATCTTTTACGGCCTGCCTAGCGTCGGCATCCTGCTCGACGCCTTTCCTGCAGCGCTGATCGGCTTCACGCTGAATATTGGCGCCTATTCATCGGAGATCATCCGAGCCGTCATCGCGTCCATACCGAAGGGGCAATGGGAGGCAGCCTACTCAATCGGCATGACCTGGCGGCAGGCAATGGGGCGCACCATCCTGCCTCAGGCAGCGCGCGTCGCCGTCCCCCCGCTATCCAATACCTTCATCTCTCTGGTGAAGGACACCTCGCTTGCAGCGGCAATCACTGTTCCGGAACTCTTCCAGTCCGCCCAGCGGATCGTTGCGACAACCTATGAGCCGTTGATCCTCTACATAGAGGCAGCCCTGATCTATCTCGCGTTAAGTTCGGTTCTGTCTAATCTGCAGGGCAGACTGGAGCGGCGCTTCTCCCGCTACGGCGGAACGTTGGAGGCGCTGCAATGATCGAGCTTACCAGCATCTCAAAGAGCTTCGGCGGAACGCAGGTACTCGACAATGTCAGCCTCAAGGTTGCCGAGGGTCGGGTCACGGCTCTGATCGGCCCTTCGGGCGGCGGCAAGAGCACGCTGCTTCGCTGTATCAACCTGCTTGAGATCCCGGATGCCGGGACCTTGCGCCTAGGTGAGGCTGCGGTTGAGTTCCATCCTGGCCACAGGGTGGGGTGGGATGCGCTCCAGAAGATCCGCCGACAGACGGGCATGGTCTTCCAGAACTTCCAGCTCTTTCCGCATCGCACGGTACTGGAGAATGTAATGGAAGGTCTGTCGACGGTGCTCAGATGGCCCCGTGGAAAGGCAGAACATCATGCGCGGGCTCTGCTTGTTAAGGTGAATATGGAACACAAGGCGAATGCCTGGCCGGCAACGCTGTCAGGGGGCCAACAACAGCGCGTGGCGATTGCGCGTGCACTGGCGATGTCGCCGCGCGTGTTGCTTTGCGACGAGCCAACTTCGGCCCTCGATCCCGAACTCGCCACAGAAGTGGTCGAAGTCCTTGGCAAGCTCGCGGGTGAGGGGACAACCATGGTGATTGCCACACATGACCTGAGGCTCGCGTCACGAGTCGCAAACGACGTCGTCTTTCTGGAAGCCGGCAAAGTCGTTGAGCAGGGCTCCTCCGATCTTATCTTCGGCGCAGCAGTGGAAGCTCGTACTCGCCGCTTCGTGTCATCCATCAATGTCGCGCAGCAGGGGGCTTGAAGAAATCCCTGCTACTTTCGAAGTTGTGCTGGTTCGTGCGTCCACCGCGACTACGCCCAAGCCCTTCCTGGTGATTTTGCCTCACCTCTCGAAGCCAACCGTCCATCTACTTTAGGTTAGGGGGTTGCTGCTTTAACAATGGCCGCAAGAAGGCTAGTGAAAGACCATGCCATGCCGAAGATAGCGGCGGGTGATCCGATCCAGGCGCGGCTCGACAAGCCCGGGCGGCCAGTTTGGCGGCTGGTGTGCTGGCATCCGTCCTTTGTCCAGCGAATTGCAGCACCAGCTTAACCTTCGGAGGCAGCTTTGCTGATGCCGCGGAAGGCGCAGATCTGGATGTTACGGATCTGGAAAATCATAGCCGCCGGTTAACGTTAAATTAAACATAAGCTGGATTCGTGGCGCCTAATATATATTCTGCTTGAATACACGTTGGGGTGGTGGGGCAGTCATGCAGGGCGCGAAGGTATCGATTGTCAGTGACAGCGCAATACTAACGGCCGCGCTGGAACAGTCGATCAGCTCTACATTCGGCAGTGTACGGCACGTATCGTCTGTAGTAGAACTCCTGCGCGCACCCGATTGGCAACTAACTGTTTCAGTTCTGGATGCGGCAGATCCAAAAGTCGTGACGCATCATCTCATGTCTGTTTCAAATAAGGATGATCTTGCGCGCATCGTTGTGTTAATGCGGGGCAACCAGACGGTTCTCGACTTCCGAGACCTGCTTCCCTTTGTTGGCGCCCTGATGCCGAACGGAACTTCCCTTGAGGAAATCAATCTTGCCGCCCGTATCGTACAACCGGGGTTGAAGCTGCTCCCGTCCGACGCCTTCTCGCTGCTGTATAGCGCGCCTCGACACGCGAAGGAGGACGGGCCACAACCGGTAAAGCTCCTGACGGAGCGGGAACTGGGGGTCCTGCAGCTACTGGCCGAGGGATGCAGCAATAAGACGATCGCACGTCGGTTGAATGTCAGCGATAGCACCATTCGGGTGCATGTGCGCGCGATCCTGAAAAAGCTGAAGATGCAAAATCGCACTCAAGCGGCACTCTACGCTATCGGCAATCAAGCCGAGGGAACTGCCGGATCTCGCAGTCCCCGGGATCAGGACTAACGTCCTTTTTGGCGCGTAACGCCGCGCCCCCTCATGACATGTTGATAAATGAGTTGCAGCGCAAACGAAACAACCCGTCGTTTAGCGCCATATCGGTGCGCTCCGCGCCTAGGCTGCCGAGTGCAACATCCAATGGCTCATAGGCTATTGGACTGTAGATGAGATGTAAGCTGCTTGTTCCAAGGAACAAGCACTCATTCGGACTATCAACAGAAACAGGTCGCGAAAGTAGAAGCGTTCGCCGGCTGAGCTAGCTCATCGTGCTTAGTCTTTCCTCCGTGACCCTACCACAATTCGGCTAGAACATGGCAAAACGGAGCCCGAAACGTGTCTAATCTAGGGCGCTCGTCTAAACGCCTAGGCCTTATTCGTCCTGTTAACGCCTTTTTAAGCAGTTGTGCATTCAGCCCCCACCGCAAGAATGACCCCGCGCAGCAATGACGCTGCGACGTCGCAGGGCGCGCACAAATCCATGGAGGGGTCAGATGGACACGAAGGACTATTCCGACAAACGCAAGCAGTCCGTAGTGGCCATGGTCTCGCCACTGGGCGTGGGAGCCAATGAACTTTCCATAGGCAAGAGCTTCAGCGTCGATATCCCGATCGATGGCGTTCATCAGTTCGCCTTGTCCTATGCCAATGGGCATAGTCAAAGCCACGCCTTGACCGTGACGATCGACGGAAAGGAACCCCAGCTCGTCGAACTGCAGCCGACCGGATCGTGGGCAGCCTATTCAACTGCGGTCGTCTCCCTCGATCTGAAGGCAGGGGCGCGCATCCTGTCATTGACCTCTCTCAACAATTCGGGCGCCGAGATTGCCAGCCTTACCCATCTGGGAGCCGTCGGCGGCCGCACCCTCGGCTCCTACCTCACCTCGGGCGCGCTGGCCGGTCTGAACGTCGCGGCCGTCGGCGCTGTCGCACTGACGCTGAGCCCGAGCGTTCAGAACGCTTCGGAGCCTCCGCATCCGGATCCGCGCGACGAGCCGTCTTCGACCGAAGCGCCACGGGAAGGCCCGCAGCACGAAAGCGCAGCGCCAACGCCCATGCAGCCTTCACCCGTTGCCGCAGCCGACGAGGCCGACCCCAGCACACCGAACGAGGCAGAGGCTGGGTTGACCACCGGAAGCGTTCCGGAAGAGGAGGAGGCAGGCGGAAAGCGGCAGGTCCGCTTCCTCGCCACCGCCGAACCCAGCGTCTCCTCCCGTGCCGACATCGTCGTTGACATAGCAACGCCAGAGTTAAATTTCGAGGCCGTCGAGGCCGTCGAGGCCCCCGCGCCACGGGCGCAGCCGATGAGCTCGCAGGCAACGTCGCAAGAGGATCCCGCCCAGGCGCTGGATGTGCCGCCGCAGACTGATCTGGATGAACAAACCCCCGATGACATTACGCCAGCCGTCCCGGAACCCGCCCTGCCTGAGCCTCCTGCGGCGGCACAAGTTCCCCTGCGGCTGGAAGCCGAAAGCGCAGTTCGCGGAAACCTCGGAACCGGCACCACGACGGATGAACCTTCCGCGGTCAGCCTTGACACGGCTGCAACCGGCGACATCCCCAACGCCGATGCGGCGAGCGGTGACGCCTATCTCGATTTTTCCGGCGTCGGATCGAACCACAACATCGGGTCGGGACAATATGTCGAATGGACATTCGACGTGGCCGAGGGTGGCTACTATGATCTAGCCTTTGGCTATGCCTTCTTTTCCAACGGCGCCACCAACCGCCCGATGCGCCTGGACGTCAATGGCCAGGTATGGGATCGCATCTTCGACTTCGCCAGCACGGGCGCCAACACGACCTATAGCGAAGCGACGACACGCGTTCTGCTGGAAGCTGGCGTCAACACCGTTCGACTTACGGCAAACGGCTTCAGCGGGCCCAATCTCGACTATCTGGAAATTCGCCCGCCCCACGCCGGGAAGATCGTAATTCAGGCAGAGAGCCTCCTCAATCCGGCCGTCGCCACCGCGCCGACGACCGAAAATCGTCTGATCACGCTCGATTACTTGGAAGGCAAACCGACGGCGGAACTATTCCGTGTCGGTGCCGAAGGCGACGCCTATCTCGACTGGGCCGGCGGTACGGCATCGCAAACCCTGATCGTACCCGTGACGGCAGCTGTCGCGGGAAGTTACCAGATCACGATCACCTATGCCAATGGCGGTGCAGCACCAAGACCGCTTGAACTGCGCGATGCCGATGGCCAAGTTCTCGGGACCTTCAACTTTCCCCCGACGGCGGCACCGGGCGCCTATCCCGAGTTCTACGATGACATCTCGGCACGTGTGCGTCCGAGCGATGGAAATGACGCCGGCACGGCGCCCGATCCGACCGGCTTCGAGGGCTGGCGTGCCGAGACGCTGACGGTCAGCGTCGAGCTGCAGGCGGGGCAGAATATCCTCACCTTGGTTGGCGCCAATGGGCCCAACCTCGACAAGATCGAGTTCAACCTCGTTTCCCCCGGAGAACCGGAGGAGACCAATACGGCGCCGACCGCTGAAGATCGCAGCGCTTCGACCAATGAAGACAATCTGATCGTCATCGACGTCGCTGACCTGATTGACGATGCCGACGACGATTCCCTGACCGTCACTGCAAGCGTACCGGCCGCCCAGGGGAGCGTCGTCGTGTCCGGCACCCAGATCGTCTTCACGCCGGCCCCTCATTTCCATGGCCCGGCAAGCATCACCTATGTGGTGTCTGACGGGACGGCGAGCGCCACCGCAACCGTTTTAGTCAATGTTGCGCCCGTCAACGATGCGCCCGCCCTTGCCGGCGACCTGGATGATCAGGACCTGCCAGCATCGGGAGGCACAGTGGCGCTCGATGTGCTGACCTTTGTCGACGTCGATGGCGACGCTGTGACGCTGGGCGCACGCCTTGCCGGAGGAGGATCTCTGCCTGAGGGAATCACGATCGTGGGAGGCGCGCTCGCCGTCGCAGAAGACGTGCCGGCCGGCAGCTACGAGATCGAGATCTTTGCCACCGACGGTATCCTGCAATCGCAGCCGGTGACGTTCACCGTTGCAAAGGCCGCGCCTGCCGCGGAGCCGGAGCCATTTTCACCATATGTCCTTCAGGCAGAAGACGGGGTCGTCATCGATCAAATCGACAATGTGGCGGCACCGGCCAACGACACCCAGATTCGCGACGCCGACAATCCGGAGTCTCCGGGCGGAAAGGTCCTCGACGCCAGCGGCCTGCGCCCAGGCTCGACGGGAACGGGATATGTCGATTTCGGCTCCAATACAGGCTCGGCAGGCGATTCCCTGACCCTGAACTTCGAGGTTGCTACCGCCGGCACCTATACGCTCCACTTCCGTTACGCTAACGGCGGCACGGCGCCACGCCCGCTGGCCCTGTCGGTCAACGATAGCTCAGAAGGCACCCTCAATTTTGCCCACGCCCAGGGAACGGCTGACCCGTGGAGCCACTGGATGCTCCAGACCGTCTCCGTCAATCTCTCGGCCGGTCCAAACAGCGTGGTTCTGTCGATACCGGGAAATTCGCTCAACGGACCGAATATTGATGCCGTGGCGATCACGCAGCCCGGCGGCACGCCCTCCTTCTTCATGCCCGTCATCACCAGCGCTGCGATTGCAAGTATCGTGGAAAACACCACCTCGGTCCTCGATGTGAACGCGGTCGATGGCGACGGCGCAGCACTCACCTATAGCTTGACCGGTAACGGTGCCCACGATGCTCTCTTCCAGATCGATCCGGTAACCGGAGCACTGAATTTCCAGGAAAGCCCCGATTTCGAGGCCGCCGCGGGCGGCGACACCACGTACCAGGTGGAGGTTGCCGTTGGTGATGGCACCTCCACCGTCACGCAGCTCATCACTGTCTCGGTCACCGACGTCAATGAAGCGCCGGAAGAGCTTTCCGTCACCGGCGGACTGAGCCTGGCCGAGAACGCGCAGGCCGGTACGGTCATTGGCACTGTTGCCGCAACAGATCCGGATGGAAACGTCCTGTCCTACACCGTCAGCGACGACCGCTTCGTGGTGGATGCCGGTGGGCAGATCATCGTCGCAGAGGGCGCCAGTTTCGACTTTGAAGCAGAAGCCAGCATCCAGCTGCAGGTCACCGCTTCCGATGGCGAGCTGTCGACTGCCGAAACGGTCACGATCGCCGTTATCGACGTTGCGGAGCAGGTCGCTCCCCGCAATGTCGTCTTCGACGCAGCCACACTCACCTCCTACAGCACGCAGGACCGGGGAGCCGGAGCGAGTGTCGCCGACGAAGGTGCCACCCTTCATCTGGACGGCAATCTTTGGAAGCGTGCGCCGATCGGAGGCGATTACGTCATCACCACCGGCACCAAGCTTGTCGCGACGGTGACAATCGGCGACACGCTGCCGGAGATCCTTGCCATCGGATTTGACGACGATGATTCGCCCTTCGAAATGTCGGACGGTTCCGTCTACCAGATCGGCGGCAGCCAGGGCCAGGCAGGTTTTATCGACCTGCGCAATGGTGCGGGCAGCCCGGGACAGACAATCCAGGTGGCCATTGATCTGTCGGCGCATGCGGGCAAGACGATCAGCTCGCTGGTCTTCATCGCCGATGATGACTACGCAGGCGATGGCATCGGATCGGTCAGCTTCAAGAATGTTCAGCTGCTCGACGGTGACGCGGCAGGGGAATCCAACAATGCGCCGGACGTCTTGGCAGGCGGTATCGCAGACGTGACCTTGCCCGAGCGCGGGCCCCTGGAGATTGACCTGCCCTTCATCGACCGGGACGGCGACAACCTGACCTACACGGTTACGGTCGTTGATGCTCTCGGGAATCCGATGCCGAGTTTCGCAGGCCTTCAGATCGTCGAGGGAAGCCTGGTCGGGCAGCTCGACGTCGCCCCTGGAAATTATTTGGTGACGGTGACCGCCAGCGATGGCCAGGCTCAAACCTCAGACAGTTTCCAGTTGACCGTCGAGGACGTCAACGACGCCCCGGTCGTCGATGCGAACGCCGCCTTCGAACCCTTCTTCGGCAAAGTGGGTCAGGAAATCGAGGGTATTGACCTCTATCTCTTCGCAGATGCCTTTTCCGATGCCGATAATGAGCAGCTGGTGCTTTCCGTTGAAGGCTTACCTGCGGGTCTAAGCCTCAACGAAGAGGGCGTGATCGTCGGTACGCCGCGCGAGGCTGCCAGCATTATCACCATCGTTGCCACAGATCCTCACGGGGCACGCGCCGAATTGCAGTTGCCTTTCCTCATCGCCGGTCCAACGGTCGGTGACGTCATCACAGTCGAAGCAGAAGCCTTTACCGGCCTCGGCCAGGCGAGCGGCTTTTACGCCGCTGCCGCGCCGGGTGCTTCGGGTAACCAGGCGATCCGGACAAATCCGAGCCAAGCCGGCAGCATCTCCACCAACCTTTCGCAAAACGGCATTGTCGAAGGCTGGTACGAGGTCACGATCACCGTCTACGACGAGACAGACGGGACGGCGCGCTTCTCCCTGAAGATCGGGGACACGGTACTTGCGCAGAACTTGGCGTTCGACGAGGCGGGAACCTTCGACAATCCTTCGCTTGCGCGCGGCAATGCCGGGCAGGCAGGCAACCTGAAGACCATTACCTTCACCACTGCCGTCTTCGTCGATGCAGACGCGGTCGCGCAGATCACCGGGCAGTCCGACGCCGGTGAGTATCTGCGGATCGATAAACTGACCTTTACGCAGGTCGAGGCACCGGAGATCGCCCCCTCGGCCGTCTCGCTTGATCCCAACCTCGTGAACGAAAACGCCGCAGGCGCCGTTATCGGTACCCTGTCTGCCACGGATCCAGACGGCGACACATCAGCGCTCACCTATTCGACGACCGACGCCCGCTTTGTCATCGAGGGCGACCAGATCCGGCTGGCCGACGGAGTCAGCCTCGACCATGAAGCGGCCGAGACCGTCGCCGTCACCGTTATGGTCACCGATGCCCAGGGGCTTCAGACCACGACAGACCTGACGATCGCTGTGGGCGACGTGAATGAGGCACCGGTGCTGCTCGACGGCACTGAAATCGCTGATGTCAGCTTTGTGTCTGGCGCCGGAGGTAGCATCGATCTTGCTCCTCTTGCCTTCACCGATCCCGATGCCAATGCGGAGCTGACGGTTGTGGCAAGGCTTGCCGACGGCAGTGGTCTGCCGGAAGGCTTCACGCTTGAAGATGGGCAGTTGCAGATCGCTGACAGTGTTGCAGCGGGTGTCTACACCCTCGAAGTCTTTGCGAGCGACGGGGACTTGGAGTCGAACTCCGTCTCCTTCACGGTGACGGTCACAGAACCGGGGGCTGAACCGGAGGAACCGTTCAGCCTCCTGATCCAGGCCGAGTCCGGGCTGGTGACGAGCTTCGACACCGACAGCAACAATACTGACACTGCCATCCGCGATGCCGACAATCCCGAGACCGGCAACAATGCGAGCCTGATTGACGGCTTGCGCCCGGGCTTCACCGGAACCGGCTATCTCGATTACGGCGACACCGCCGGCGACCGCGCCGCATATACATTCGAGGTGCCGGCAGCCGGTGCCTATGAAATCAAGGTGCGATACGCGACGAATACCGCTCGTCCTCTTGATCTCGTCGTCAATGGCGCAGCACCGGTCCAGATGGCCTTCGTCGCCACCGGCACCAATAGCCAGGGCCCGGCGGAGGGCTTCAACAACTGGGGCTTTGAAACGATCACCGTGCAACTCCAGGCCGGCAGCAATACGATCTCCTTCGCTATTCCTGCTGGGGCCAATACCGGACCCAACCTCGATTCCTTTGAGATCACCCGCATTCTCAACAGCGGCGATGTATCGGCCGATGAAGACGGCAATCTCTTCCTGTCAGGCCCAGACGGCGTCCTGACCGGCGCCAACAAGGACTCCATCAATTTCAACATTGCTGGACGCGACGCCGACATCGTCAAAGTCGAGGTGAGCTTCGATGGCGGAGATACGCGCGTCACCGTCCTTCCCGATGCCGATGGAGATTTCGTCGTTGATGGCTCCGGCCTTGCCACCGGAAGCTACCAAGCGACAGTCTATGTCACCGACGAGGCGGGCAATGAGGCGTCCACCTCCATGCCCATTCAGGTTGGCGGCGATGTGGTGCCGCCCTTCCTCTTCGAGATCGAAGGAGAAGAGCTCGACGTCAGCGATGTTGAAGCCACGCCAGGCACACCTGCCGATACGGTTGGCCGCACGCCCGACAACAACGAACCTCAGGCAACAAGCGCCAACAGCGGGGCTGGTCTTGCCTTCGACGAGTTTGGCTTGCGGCCGGGCTACGAAGGGGCCGGTTATCTCGACATGGGCAATGACGTCGGCGATAGCGCGTCGTTCAGTCTTGAAGCACCTTCGGCCGGCACATACCAACTGACCATTCGCTACGCCAATGGCGGCACCACGACCCGGCCGATGACAGTCGATGTGGGAGGTCGCGAATACACTGTTGATCTGCCGTCAACCATTCCACCGGGGGGCACCGTCGACCAGGGCTGGTCGAGCTGGGCCGAAGTCACGATCGACGTCGAACTTGCAGCCGGAAGCAATACGATCGCGTTCAGCAACACGATTGCCAACGGGCCTAACATCGACAACATCACCGTCAGCCGCGATGGCAGCGAGCCGGTCGACACACGCGAGCAGATCCGCTTCGAGGAGATCATCAAAATCAACTTCGAACCGGCGCCCGGCTCGGGACAGTTCGCACCGCCAGCGGGATACCAGACGCCATCAGGCTACGTCGCCGACACCGGCGCCGGCTATGGCGATCGCGACAACGGCTTCACCTATGGCTGGGTCGACGTGGAAGGCGGTACAGTCACGCACAATGCGCTCGCCCAGCCCGACGGCTCCATGCGCTACAAGGACGACGTTGCTGAGGCCAGCAACCTTCAGAAGACCTATGCCCATTTCGAATATCCGGGGGCATCGGCCGCGACCAATGAACGCGCGTGGGAAATGGCGCTGGAGGACGGCACCTATCAGCTGACGATGTCCATCGGGGACACGGGCGGTGCCTATGACAGCAATTACGTTATTAATGTCGAAGGCCAATCCTTCATGCCCGGCTTCACGCCGGCCAATCTCGAGGGTCAGTCGCCAACAGGAAGCGCCTATAACAGCGCGCAGGATGGCGAGGGCTTCCGCTCCACGCTCGTCACCGGCATCGTCACCGTAACGGACGGCCGACTGACCATCGACTCGATCGGAGGCTATAACACCGAGATCCAGTACCTGGAGATCGAGAAAATCCCCGACCTGACGCCCGATGACGGCCGAAGCGCTGATCTCGACTTTTCACTGTTCGCCGCACCCATGGCCGATTCGCTCGATGGCCAGGTGCCGATCAGCATCGGTGAAGATGGTTCGCTTCCGACCGGGATTGATCCAAGCTCGAGCTTCGTCGTCGCGGTTCAGCTGCAGGCGGACGGCAATCGCGGCCCTAACATCGCCCATGTGGAAAATATCAAGCTCGTCGAGACGCTGACCGGTGTGGAGGTCGAAATCGACGTACAGATCAGCGGTGGGGCCGACTCGCTCACCATTCGCCCACTTGAGCAACTGAAGGAAAACACGAGCTATACCCTCAAAGTGCAGGACGTGATGGACCTGGGAAGCATCACGGACCCCAATGGTGCCCTGCGCCAGTTCCAGGACCTGACCACGACATTCGTAACCGGCGAGGCGCAGGAAGATGTGCCGCGGGAAGTGGCGTTCAGTACCCAGACGCTGCCCAACGGGTTCGCCGATGGCGCAGGCGGCTATACCGCAATCGAGTTCGGGCCGGACGGCAAGCTTTATGTCGCAACCATCACCGGCGAGATCCATCGCTGGGACGTCAATGCCGACGGCACCATCAACAAAGCTTCGCAGGAGACCTTGAGTCACGACTATCTGGACGTAGGCAATGGCGAGCGCCGCGGCATTGTCGGCTTCGTCTTTGACCCCGAAGACCCCAACACGATCTGGATCACCGACAACGCCCCGATCCCGCGCGAGTCCAAGGCCTTCGACACGCCGGAATTCTCCGGGCGCGTGAGCAAGATCACCTTGGGCGATGGCGGCTCTTTCGAAGGTGTACAGGCCGAAACCTACATCTGGGGCCTGCCGCGCTCCGGCGGCGACCACCTGACCAATAGCCTCGAATTCCGAGCCAACCCGAATGCCGGACAGGCAGGCGAACCAGATTATCTGCTATATCTCAGCCAAGGCTCAAACTCTGCCGCCGGTGCACCCGATGCCGCTTGGGGCAGCCGCCCCGAACGTCTGCTCAACGCTGCGATCCTCGAGATCGACCCAACCCGTACCGCGCCAAACGGTGGGTTCGATGTGCGTACCGAGCCGGTCGATCTGGAGGACGTGCCGACGACGACCTTCCCGGCAAGCCAATTCAACGACGACGGTACTTATCCTGGCTCATACAACCCATTTGCGGCCGACGCCGTCCTGAAGATCTACGCCACGGGTGTGCGCAACGCCTACGACCTGGTATGGCATTCGAACGGTCATCTTTACGTGCCCACCAACGGGACCGCCTCGGGCGGAAAGACGCCGCAGGACCCGACCCAACCAGGTCTCGACACCGTCATCAGCAACTCGCCCAAGCAATACGACTACTTCTTCACCGTGGAGGAAGGGAAATATTACGGCCACCCCAACGTGCTGCGGGACGAATACGTTCTGAACGGCGGCAATCCGACGTCCGGTCTCGATCCCAACGAAGTCGTCGGCGGCAATGACGGCAATCGCAATACCGATGGATATCAGACGGGTGTGGAGACTGACGAGAACTACGACCTCGATGGCGTCTACAACCTTGGTTACAACCGCTCGCCAAACGGTGCGATCGAATATACCGGCAATGCCTTCGGCTCGAACCTGAAGGGCGCGATCCTCTTTGCCCAGTTCTCGACCGGCGACAATGTCCGCATGATCCGTGTCGATGCCGAAGGCAACATCATCGGCGACGATGTGCTGCGCCGGCCCGACGGATCCGTGATTGACGATTACATCGATCCGCTCGATATCATACAGAACCCGGTCACGGGACAGCTTTACCTCATGACGCTCAACCGCGGCACCGGAGCGAGCCAGCTCATCCTGCTCACACCAGCACCCGGCGGCGTCACTGCAGACCTCACCGCAGACGAGGGTGGGAACCTGGCGCTCGTAGCCCTTGATGTCAGCGATCCCCTTGCTGCCGTCTTCCAGGTCAATGGCCTCGACAGCGACATCACCGCGATCCGGGTGTCGTTCAATGGCGGCCCCGAGACCACCGTGACTCTCGACGGACAGAACCGCTTCACCGTCAACCTCGATGGCCTCACCGGCCCCGTCACCGCTCGCATCAGGGTGACTGACGATGCCCTTAACGAGGCAGCCACCACGGTTCAGTTCACGCCGGGCGATGAGCCGACCACGCCGCAATACGTGACGCTCGTAACTATTCAGGCCGAGGATCGTACCCCCGGGGACGGCACGTCGGTCACCGTGCCGACTGGAAGCAATGCCCAGATCCAGATCCGCGACGCCTTCAACCGCGAAACCGGTTCCGGCGTGAATGGGGAAGGCTATGTGGATGCCTTGCGCCCAGGAGCCTACGGCACAGACGGCAATACCGACAACCTGGACGGGACGCCTGGCGGCTATGCCGACTTCGGCTCCACCAATGCCGACTATCTCACTTTCACCTTCGCCGCAGACAATGCCGGCAGCGCAATCTTGAAGTTCCGCTATTCCAACGGCGCGGCCGCCGACCGGCCTCTTCAGCTCGAAGTCAACGGTTCCATCGTCAAGCTACAGTCCTTTGCGCCTACGGCGACCGGACCGGACGTCGATGGCTGGACACTGTGGTCAGAGGTTGAGATCCCGGTCACGCTTGCCGCTGGTCAGAACACCGTCACGTTGCGTTCGGTCAGCGCCACCGGTCCCAACATCGATCAACTGGTGGTTCTGGTCCCGGCAGAGGAGGAAACCGTCCCCAATGATGGTGAGGTGGTCGTCGATGGCGTCGCTTATCTTCGCTACGAAGCGGAGAACGCCGAGCTCGGTGGTGCACCGGCAGTCGTTTCGGAAGATCGCGACCAGTCAGGCGACTTCGTAGACTTCCTTGGGCCAGACAGCGAAACCATCACCTGGACTGTAGAGGTCGGTGCGGCAGGAACCTACGGCATCGATATCCTTTATGCGCTGGGAGCAGGCAAGGTTGCCCGGCCGATGACAGTCTCGGTTAACGGGCAGGTTTTCGAGACCCTGCCGTTTGCGGCAAACAGCAATACCGCAGAAACCGTCTGGGGCGCCCAGTCGGCGAGCCTCCAGCTCGCCGCCGGGGTGAACACGATCACCCTTACCGCACCGGGGGGAGTCGGTCCCAACGTGGACCAGCTCCGCATCACGAAGGAGCCGGTCGCCGTCTTCGAACCCGACTATGTCGATATTGCCGGCAGTGGCCGCATCGAGCTGGAAACGCAGGGCGGTTCGGCACAAACGATCAACGGCAGCACCGTGGAATTCTTCTTCACTGTCGATGCGAACGGCGTCTACAAGCTCGACACGGCTGCCAATGCCAATGCGGCTAATGGCCAGGGCCTCACATGGTTCCTCAACGGCGTCGAGGTGGATGAAAGCGCCTTCCCCGGAACCGGCACAGCCGGGGAACAGTCGGTTTATCTCGAACTGGAAGCCGGCACACAGTACCGGATGCGGATCGTATCGGATGCACCTGGAGCAAGCGCGCTCGACTACCTCGACATCAGTCCTGCGCCGGGTAATGCCAATGCCGATATCGGCGTCCAAAGCCTCGATCCTGCCTATTTCGAGAACCGTCTGCACTTCAGCTACCTGGAGAATCCGGACGCTGTCGATCCTGATGCCCCCGACCGGGACTTCAAGGACACGGGGACCGTGCGGATCAGCAATACCGGCACGGAACCGTTGAGCTTCATCGACTATGAACTTGATGGTCCCTTTACCCTCGCCGACCCCTCGATCTTTGAGGGGCTGGTTCTGGCACCGGGACAGGCGATCGACGTGACCGTTCTGTTCAATCGTGCCGCCTATACCCCGCCGACATCCAACATCGACGGAACCTCCACGGTCTTCACCGGCAAGCTTGAGGTCATCACCAATGATGCCGACGATCCGGTGACAACGATTGATCTTGCGGGCTTTTGGCAGGCTCGTGACGAGGGCGGGCATGAGCCGAACGTCAACGAAGTCTGGAAAATCTTCGGCTTCGGCAACGTCATTGACGGGCTTCGCCTAACGGGCGGCGGCGAAAATTCTGCTCTTTCCACGAATGACGTTTTCGCCAAAACCGATGAGACCGAAGTGCTCTCGCCTTACTGGAAATTGGCTGACGGCGTCTCGGAAGCCAGGATCACCCACATCGCTGCCTTCCACGGCACTGGTGGCGCCACGGTTCACATCCACAATCCAGGCAACAAGGGCCAAAACGTCCTGCTCTGGAACCACGAGGGCGTAGACAACCAGCGTCTCTTGCCCAACGCCGGTAACGACACGAGCTACGCTACGACCACGATCGGCAATGGCCGCATCCCAGACAACTGGGTCGGCAACGAGGTCTTCGGCATCTCCGTGGCCGGTCTTTCGACCGATCCCCGGCTCAACCCACGCGGCGACGTGCTCGTTCAAGGGGCTCAGCAGGGGCACACGGTGAAGATGTTCCAGGCCCTGGATGCCGACGGGAACGTCATCCCCAACGTCTATCTGGGGATCATGGACTACACCGGCATCAACTACGACTATAACGACAACATGTTCGTGATAGAGGGCGTCGAGCCTGTCGGGTTCGGCCAGGATCTGCGGGTCAGTGGCCTCGATGATGCGGCCGCAGATGATCGTCTGGTCTTCACGAATATCGATCAGCCGGCCAACACCCAGCAAGCCTTCCGCAACGAGGCCACCTTCACTATCAGCAATGACGGCTTTGCACCCCTCAACATCAGTAGCGTAATCCTCGCAGATCCTGCCAATTTCCAGATCGTCGGAAACGTACCTTCCACCATCGCGGCCGGCGCAAGCGCACAGATCACCGTGCGTTTCATCGGCACGCATTCGGGTACTTCGTCCGGTGCGGATCTTTTTAAGTCGACCCTGACCATCACCTCGGACGACTTCTCAGATGCGGTCAAGGTCATCCAGCTGGCGGGTCTGGCGCAGGAGTTTTCGGAGAACAATTCCGAACCAACGGTCGCCCAGATCGTCGAAGCCTTTGGCTACAGCACCGACATCGCGCAGGGCGAGCTCGCCGGAGGCGGCGTAGTCGAGACCGTTGGAGACGAGGTCCTGCTGCCCTATCTCCAGCGGCTGGACAACTCCCGGCCGGTCGAGGTGATCCAGATCGCCGCCTTCCTCAACCAGGGTAATGTGGCACGTCTGGGCTTCCACGGGCTCAATTCATCCACGGTCACCAACCTCTTTGCCAATGACGACCAGCAGGGACAGACGGTTCTGCCCGATCAACTGGTTTCCGGAGGCGGAGCGGGAGCTGCGGTGGCGCGCGGCACGATCAACCAGAACGGTCCGTTCGGGATCTACATCTCCGTGGATGGCCGGCCCACCTATTCTTCCTGGAGCGATCCGGAAGCCAACAAGATTGACCCCAATTTCGGTCACCTCGTCGGCGACAGTCAGGGCCACCTGATCCGATACTTCCAGGCGCTCGATGCCGAGGGCAATGTCATCGAAGGGACCTATATCGGTATCCAGGATTACCCAGGCGCCGGCAATTACGACTACAACGACCACATGTTCGTCATAAAGAACGTCAAGCCGTACGAACTGACGGCGGCAAACGACGCCAATGGCGACGATATCAATGATGCACTGCAACTGGACGGCGACAACGACGGGACGGTCAACTTCTTCGACCCGAACACGACGCCGCAAGAACCCGAAGAACCGGAAGAGCCAGGCGGCGAAAACCGTGGCGACTACGTATTCGGGATCAATTTCGGAGGCGGCGCCATTGCCAACGATCCGGTACTCGGTGTCGCACTGGCAGCACAGAACGACCCGCGCGTCACTATTGCCGGCAGCGTCAATCCGGGCGCGGGCACTGATGATCAAGGTAACCCCAACGGAGCGAACGCAACGTCGGGATCAGCCTTCAAGACCTATGAGGATGGATCCAACTGGACGGCGACCATCCAGGTACCGAATGGCACCTATGTGGTGGTGCTTCATACTCAGGAAACGTACTGGAATACTGCCGGGATGCGCCAGTTCGACGCCTTCATCAACGGTCAGCAAGTCATCAACAATCTTGATCCCTTCGCAGCCGCCGGCGGCGATGATCCGATCGCGGTGGAAGCCGTCGTCACCGTGACCAACGGCCAGATCAGCATCAACATGGTCGCTGACATAGACAACGCGGCACTGAACGCCGTGACGATCTATGAATATGCCGCACCCGGCTCTGCACAGCAGCCTCTTCTGGGAACGCCGTTCCTGGTCGATGGGGACGGCATCACGATCGATGCCAGCAACTACGATAATGGTGGCCAAGGCGTCGCCTACAATGATCAGGCGGGCCTACAGGGCGGCAACAATGGCGGCCGCGCCGGCAGCGATGTCGAGCAGACCTCCAGTGGCGACATTGGCTGGATCCAAAACGGCGAGTGGCTGGAATACACGGTCAGCGTCGAAACCGCCGGTGCCTACAACCTTGCGCTGATGCTTGCCAATGGTGGCGGCGCGGGTCGCTCAGCGACGGTCTCCTTCTATCGGGATGGGGAAGCAACGCCCTACGTCACCAAGGTGATCGACAACCCGCAAATGGCAAGCTGGAGCACGTTTACATCGCGCTCCAACGGTACCGTCGGTCTTGAGGCGGGCGAGCAGGTGATGCGCGTGAGCTTCTCTGGCGGTAGCCAGGACTACCGGTCCGTCAGCCTGACGCCTGTCGCACCTGCGCAAACCCCGTATGGAGGAGCTGCGCCGTCCTTCGCCAATGGTGTGCTCACCGTAGACGCCTCCAACTTCGATGAAGGTGGACAGGGGGTCGCCTATAACGACAACCCTGGTCTCGACGGCGGTGTTGCCGCCACGAGCTTCCGCCCTGGACGTGCCGTGGAACTGGTCGGATCCGGTATGGATGTCGGCCATGTTAAGCCGGGTGAATGGGTGGAATATACGATCAACGTGCCGGCGGCAGGCGTTTACTCCTTCACGGCCAATGCCAAGACACCGGTCACCGGTGCCAACATTGCCGTTTCGCTGAATGGGACGACGCCTCTTGGTACGGTTACGCTTGCGGACGGTCACGCAGGTGGAGCGAATTTCTCCAGTGCCGCCTTTGCGCAAAGCGGGGCAATCCAGCTCTCGCTGGGTGCGGGCGTGCAGACCTTGCGCCTGACCTTCGACGGCCCCTTGGCCAGCAACGGCTATGTGCTGGACCTAGCCTCCTTTACCCTGGTGGCGCAACCGACACAGCAGCCCGTAGGTGGCATAGCGCCAGTCCTGGACGTTGAAGGACTGACAATTGAAGCTCTCGACTACGACGAGGGTGGCCAGGGCGTCGCCTACAATGACGCAGCCGGTTTGCAAGGAGGAACCAACGGCGGAAGAGCAGGCTCGTCGGTGGAGGTCACCAGCGGTGGCAATGTCGGCTGGATCGGCAACGGTGAATGGCTGGAATACACCATCAACGTGGAAGAGGCCGGTTCCTATGAACTTAGCCTGTCCATGGCCGTGGGTGAGTCAGGTGGACCAAATCGCTCGGTGTCCGTCTCCTTCACCAATGGCTCGCAGATCGATGAGGTGACTGTCGAGACTCCAAGAACCGGGACGTGGTCGAACTTCCAGGAAACCGATACCGTCGTGGTCGATCTTGATGCGGGAATCACCGTCGTGCGCTTGACGTTCAGCGGGGGAGCTCAGGACATCTCGTCCTTTACACTCAACCCGGTCTCCTCCTCCGTGGCGGCAGCCATGCTCGTGTCAGCAGCCGATGAGCCCGCTGCTCTTGTCCCACCGGAAACGAAAGTCGTGCCAGATTTCGTCCCTGATGCGGAGGAGATTGATGCCTCAGCGATCCATGTCAGCAACTTCGACTTGATGATGTGAGTGAGACCGGCGGCGGGTGGAGCGCCGCCGATCCAACGAAAGGCGAACCATTCAGCGTAAGGGTGAGAAGAGTATGTTCTCCAGTTCTACCAGACCTTCCGTTTCCGGTGCCATCAAGGCGTGTCGATCTGCCTTCCTGGGCATCTTCATCGTCAGCGCAGTGCTCAACGTGCTGATGCTGACCGGGCCGATCTTCATGCTTCAGGTCTATGACCGGGTGCTGGCGAGCGGCAGCGTTCCAACCCTCCTCGTTCTCTCGGCCATCACCATTGGCCTTTATAGCCTCAGCGGGCTATTGGACATCTTGAGATCAAAGGCGCTGCTGAGGGTCAGCATGCTCGTCTACACCCGGCTTACGAACCCGGTGCTGCGGGCCAACATCCGGCTGCCCGTGCTGCTGGGGGGCAAGAGCGCGGGCCTTCACCCGAACCGCGATCTAGACACGATACGGCGATTTCTCGGCTCGCCTGGGCCATCATCGATCTTCGACCTGCCTTTCATGCCCTTCTACTTCCTGTTGATCTTCGTGATGCACAGCGCCCTTGGCTTCCTGGCGCTTGCCGGCGGCGCTCTCATCTTCCTGCTTGTGGTCTTCAACGAGTATTCGTCGCGGACCACAACGAAGGAGGTCGGCCAAACGACGGCGGCCCAGTCGAAGGTCATGGAGACGGCCCGCAGAAATGCCGAAGTGATCGGGGCCATGGGGATGACGGGTCGGCTATCGCAACGATATGGCGAGCTTGTTACTCCCTATTTCTATGCCCAGCAGCAGGCCACCGACCGCAGCAACTTCTATTCCTCGACGATCAAGCTCCTGCGCATGATGCTGCAGTCAGCGATGCTGGGGCTGGGGGCATATCTGGCTATCCAGCAGGAGATTTCCGGCGGCGTTATGATCGCCTCGTCCGTCATCATGGCACGCGCGATCTCACCGATCGAACAGGCCGTTTCACATTGGCCCTCTTTCGTGGCAAGCCGCCAGGCGATGGGACGGCTCAACCAGGTTCTGTTGCAATGCGACGTCGATCGCGGGCTAGAGGGACTTCCGCTTCCCAAGGACGAGCTGTCGATCGAAGACATGGCCACCAGTGCGCCGGCGGAGCCCGTGGTGCTGTTGCAGGACGTGGCTCTGAGGCTGAAGGCTGGCGACGGACTTGGTGTGATCGGCGGCTCCGGTTCGGGCAAGACAAGCTTTGCACGTGCACTGGTCGGCGTCTGGCCGGTGCTGAAGGGGGCGATCCGGCTCGACGGCTCTACCACCGATCAATGGACGGAAGACGAGCGCGGGCGTTTCATTGGTTACCTGCCTCAAGATGTGGAACTCTTCGACGGAACGGTCGGTGACAATATCGCACGCTTCGATAAGGACGCTGACGTCGTGTCCATCGTCGCTGCGGCCAAACTTGCAGGTGTTCACAATCTGATTGCGGGACTTCCTGACGGTTATAATACGATGATCGGCGACGGCGGGGCCAGGTTGTCGGCCGGGCAGCGGCAGAGGATCGGTTTGGCCCGTGCCCTCTTCGGCAATCCCTTCCTGATCGTGCTGGATGAGCCCAACTCAAATCTGGACGTGGAAGGGGAACAGGCGCTGAGCCGCGCGATCCTGGAGGTTCGCCAGCGGGGCGGCATTGTCGTGGTGGTGGCGCATCGAAGCAGTGCACTATTGTCCGTCAACAAGCTGCTGATCATCCAGGGTGGCCGACAGGTCGCGTTCGGAGACAAGGATCAGCTGTTGACGAATGTCTCCATCCTCAACGGGTCAATGCAGTCGGGAAAGGCGCTGGTCAATGCAGTATAATGCCCTGGATCATGTGATCAGCCGGTCAATCAAACGGCAGATCGCCCTCTCCCTCACCATCGCTGGCGTGTTTCTAGGAGGCTTTGCGGCAGCCGCCAATTGGGCCGAAATCAACGGCGCGGTGATGTCGAGTGGCAAGATCATCGTCCTCGGTCGTGCCAAACAGGTCGAGCATGCCGATGGTGGGATCATCGCCGACATTGTTGTCTCTGAAGGAGACAAGGTCGAAGCCGGTCAGCTTCTGTTCCGGCTTGACGGAACCATGGCACAGGCCAATCTCGGGATCATCGAAAACCAGCTCCTGCAGCTTCTGGCGCAGGAATCACGGCTTCTCGCAGAGCAGGCCAATCGCGACGATATCGACGTGCCGGAGGATTTCGCCTCCGTTCCGCAAGAGCGACGCGCGCTCCTAATCGAGGCGCAGAAGGAGCTGATGGCGGCAAGAGCCGCGACGAGAGCAAGTCAGAAGGCGCAACTTGCAAAACAGGTGGCGCAGCTCGAGGAGCAGGTGTCAGCGCTGGAAGCCCAGAGGGATGCCGTCGATGACAACATAGTCCTCGTTGACGATCAACTGAGTCGTTACACAAAGCTCAACGACCGTGGTCTGATCATGCACTCGCAATTGATTGCGATCCAGCGGGAAAGGGCGTCGCTCGGCGGGAGCCAGGCGGCGCTTACGGCGGAGATCATCGAAACCCAACAGGCCAGGACCCAGGCGGAACTGAAGCTGGCGCAGATCGACGAGGCCTTCTACGAAAGCGTTCTGACGGAACTTGACCTCAAGCGGGCCGAGATCGCCAAATTTTCCGAGGAGCGCATCGCCGCGCAAGACAAGATCCGGCGTCTGGACATCCGTGCCCCGATGACGGGCTCTCTTCACGAGCTTAACATTCACACGATCGGCAGCGTTGCTGCGCCTGGCGAAACCCTGGTGAGCATCATCCCCCACGATGACGAGCTCATTGTTGAAGCAAAGCTATCACCCACCGACATCGATCAGGTCCATAGTGGCCAAAACGCACGTATCCGCCTCACCAGCCTCAGCCAGCGGGTCACGCCCGAACTGCTGGCAAGCGTCATCGATATCTCGGCTGACCTTACGCATGACCAGCAGACTAATACCTCCTACTACCTGGCCAGGCTACGCATCCCGGATGACGAGCTGGACAAGGTCGGCACGCAAGTCTTGAAGCCGGGCATGCCCGCAGAGGTTTTCGTGCAGACAGAAGCACGTTCTATCCTGTCCTACTTAATCAAACCCATTACCGATCAGATTACGCATGCGATGCGCGAGGCCTAAGTAGGGCCCGTTCCGAACAAAGCAGGAGAATTATCATGTCGCGTAGCGAATTGAATGCAGGTTCGGACGTGTTCGACCGCGATGTTCACGCCATAGCAGCCAGCCTCAACGATATCGGACCCGCTGAAACTGGTGCTGGTAATCTTCCGGGGCGGCCAGATGGTTTGGAACAAATATCACCGGTCATCCTTCAACGGCGCGCATCGCGCGGGCTGGAGTCCAGGTTGAACGATGAGCAACGCCCGCGGCTATTTGAGGGCGAGGATGGGCGGCGTGCGATTGAGCAGAGACTCGATTGCCTGGACGCCCGCCTGGAGGGCATTTCCCGCTCGGTTGAGTTCAGCGAAGCGTTTTTGAGCTTACGGCTGAAGCAGCAGCTCCAAGAGGTTGTGCAGACAAGTGTAGCTGGACATGTAGGTCCAGAGCGTGGGTCAGCGCTTCGCCGCTGGGTGAATGTGCTCCTGATCTTAATTGGTGCGGCATCATCAGCCTTGTTGGTTGCCGAAGTCCACAACGACCACGCTACCGGATTGGTCGATTGGACGAGGTCCCAGGTGGAGGCGATGCGGGATAATCTGAAGGCCGACTAACTCCCCCCAAACTGGTCGCAGTCATCGGTAGGTTTAGAGGCTCAGTCCCGGGTAGAGACGAAGCAGAACCCTTTGTTATTCAATTCTGTTAATGATCCTGAACATTGCGAGTCATGGCGAGAACGCGCGGTAGATGCTGGCTAGGCCTCGCGTGGCGCTGGGAAACGATTGATGAAGAGCAAACTGGCAGCAGCGCCTCTGGCTGTGCTTCTACTGTCGGGCTGCGTTGTTGGACCTAATCACTCAGCACCAGCAATAACACTGCCGATCAAGTTTCAGTAGGTGGGAATGCGCCAAGGCTGCAACGGCCTTAGCGACGGTGGGCGCTGCACCCTGGACTTCACCGAAGCGCCATCCGGCGGAGCGACCTGAACCGAAGCGAAAAGCCGTTCCAGTTGTCAGGTCACACGCGTTGATGATCACCGCCAGATTGGGCCGCCGAACACGGTCAACGGTCGGTCAAACACTGATCCGACGCTTCAGTGTCGCTGGTTATAGATGAAATCTCGCGACCATCGGCCCTTTCCTCGGCCACGAGCGGCGCGGCTTCCAAAACAAGAGGAGACACGCCATCCTCGACTTCAATGAGGCTCGATCTAGCCTGGTCGAATACTGTTGCGACGAGGATTTCGGGATCGATTACGCGGCGCGCCTGCTCATAATGAGGGATTGCCCTTATGGACGATCATCAGCGAATGCAATCACTTAGCGGTATTTAGCAAGGGTCCTTTGTAGCAGAATTTTTAGCAGTCATCGGCCCGCGTCTATTGAAGAAGGGCCGCCACTCTCACCGTTCTTACCACCGCAAGTCGGGGTGCTGTTCGGCTATCAAGTGCGGCGATGTTTGCCGGCTGAAAGGGACGGGAGCCTCGGCCGGGCGCACGGTAACCGCCTGCGACTTCCGAACCTGTAAGGATAGAAAATCCGTCATCGGACAGTATGACAGCTGGTTGGCGGCGGCCAGAGAAGGGCTGCTGAGAAGATCTCTGCGTCTCGTCATATCGGTTCACGATCCGCCGAAACTGCTTGAGACGGTCGAACTTTGTAAAGGGGACTTAAGCTTCTGCGTCTAAGATCCTGTCGATATCAATGCTTGCATTGCCAAGCACATTCAGCGCCCACTGACGAGCCATGCCGGATTGCGGGCCATAACGGCTTCACAGTTCACCATGCTGTTGGATAGCTCTTGCCCGATGTGATCCTTGCGCAGCAATTCAAGACATTTGCCGAAGGCCAATACGGAACAGCTGTCCGATGGGCCAGAAGAACTCATAATGAGTGGCGAGATTATTGGTCCAATGGGACCTCAGATCGGCCTCGACCCATCTTACATTGTCGCTGCCAGCCTCGACCATGGCCTAAAAGCTGCACGAATGCGCGTATGATCGTCGGCTGTCGCCGTTTGTGCAGCAATGGCTGAGGCTTGTGGGTGGTTGAGATATGGACTTCGAATACGGCGGGACCGTCTTTATGTCCGCCTACATTAACGACAGCGAGTACATCTATCCCTTCCCGGAGGTCATTTCACCGATCGATGGGCACCTGGTCAACTGCCACCATCAACAAATCCTTACTCTATGTTGACGTCCGTGGCGGGACCGGTTTCCATCACTGCAAACGCGAGTGGCACGCCGGCAACAGCGGCATCGCCCATCGAATTGACATTCGACGCCAACGGCAAGCTTATCGCCCGATGAGCATCGAGCCGAAGCCCTGAGCCTCGATGAAGCCACATTCAACGGCCTCACGCTAGTCTAGACATCGCCGGATCCACCCGGCTTGCCCCCTAGTTCAACGTTAGGCCGGCGAAGAACATCTGCGCCTCGCTCTCATCGCGGGCGAACCAAACGTTCGGGGTCGGGCCGCCCTCGACCTTGCCGGCGGGGCCGCGGCCATCAACAGCCGAGCAGATGTTCGAATTTGAACGTTGCTTCCGTGACACCGATTCCTACCAGCATGCACTTGGCTTTGGCCGACGCGACCCGGGGCAGTTTCGACAACCGAGACGCGATATGTCGGCTCGTGCGGACCGCGAGCGCTATCGCGGAGAGGGTAGGGTTGGCGTGGCCCGAAGTCGGAAAGACTGCGCTCCCAGCGACATAAAGATTGCGCGACCCGAACGCGCAGCAATTCTCGTCAACCACGCCGTCTTGCGGGGTGGCCGCCATGCGTGCAGTTCCGATCTGGTGCACTCCGTCACGGGCATGCTCCAAGACATAGTCGACCTGCTGCTCCTTTGGGCAACGCCAGATCAAGTTTCCCAGCCGGTTCTTCGAAAGCCAATCGGCCAACATTGAATGCGCCCGCACGACCGGCTCCGCATCAGAGCGCGAGAACTGGAGATTGATTGCGGCCCGGTGGCATCCAGTTGGATCACGGCGCGAGTCGAGTTGTATCCGCGAGTTCGGATTGGGCAGATGCTCTGCATTGTAGTGCAAGGCATAGCGGCGTCCAGGATTGCGGAGATGAAGACCCGGGAGTCTCGGCTGAGCAACAAGGCGACGATATAGGAATGGGGGTAGGAAGCAGACAGCTGAAGGGAAGCCGCGTATCAGGTTTACGACGTGAGGCAGGCGTGCGATCTCGCGATTGCCAACGTTGAACTGGCGGATAGCCTCGCTCACCACCAGTCGCCCCAAAGGCGGGTAGGTAAGGACAAGATAAGCAAGGGAAAGGATCGCATCCCTGTGCGCCGGATCGCCGAACTCTGGGGTAACAGGCCAGAAAGCGATGTTGGTCAAGCTCTCCTCTAGTTGGATGTCGCGCGAAGCGACGAGACGGCGGCGGGCATAGGCGCCGCCCTCGGGACGAAAGAAATCCATGCCTTTGTCGAATGAGGCGTTGAACATCTCGATTTCAGCGAGCTGGCCGGAGAGGTGCCCCATGTAGCCTCGCCCCAAGGGGCCATCGTCACCGCCGAAACGCAACGGCGCGCTGATTTGGCCCGATAGCAGGAGGCGAGCGGTTTCGACACCGCCGCAGGCGACGAGGAAGACCTGCGCCCTCACCAATCCCCGGTTCCCGCTCCTATCGACGACGGTCAGCGCTTCGACTATGCCACTCTCGGAAAAGTGCGGCTCGGTTACTGTAACCCCAAGACGAACGTCGATCATTGCCGATGATCGGATCGCCTCTTCATAAGCGCGTCCGAAGTTAGGCTTCTGGCTGTAGCGGACCAATCCATCGCTGCGAAACTCAGAGGACCCTTTCGGCATTCCGTCGATGCTGGCTTGGAACTGCGGCATGCCACATTGCGCGTATTCACACGCATCCGGAAGATAGCACGCGAAATCATCGTAGCTGATGGGCCAGGTTGCGCCTGTCACCGTCGGTCGGCTTTCGAAGTCGATGGGATCGAGAGGAATGCAGGCGGCGCCCCACAGATTCGAGGTTCCACCGAAGCTTCTTTGCACAGCGATGGAAAGGTCAGCGTGGCTGCAGCGATTGACTAAGGTTGCATCGGAGAGCTCCTGGATGCTGGGATCGGGCTCCATGACGCCGCTTTCGAGAAGAAGCACATGCTGACCGTTGCTCGCGAGCTCCAGCGCTGCCGTTATTCCGACCGGGCCCGCGCCGATGACGCAGACGTTCCAAGTTTTGTCGAAGAGGCTTTCTGTTCCCTCAATGAGCACAATATGCCCTCCCAGCAATGGTTGTATTCGACCTCACAGCATCCGGGGCGCGACGGATACTGACGCCGGAGCTGACTTGCAGGCAGCAGCGACAAGACAAGTATCGGCGCCAGGGTCACAGTGCCTCCGATCTGAGCCCTTCATTTCCACCGTGCGTCGTCCACGGAATATCGAATCCATTTCGCCGAAACGGACCCTAATGCTTTACAAGTTTGCCTAGCGCCTCGCCCAGGTCAGCAGCATAATCCGGCGTGACTTTCGGATGTGTCGGCAGCGTGATGGCCGATCGGACCATTCGCGAGATGTTCTCTGATCGCCCTGGAGTGTCGCTGAATGTAGGCGTTTCATGAACGTTGGGATAGGACGACAATCCGACATGGAACCCGCTCTTGATCAGTTCCCTGTAAATCCAGTCTCTCTTGCTCGGTTCGACGACGATCGGATAGTTTATGAAGCATGAGCCAGAGCGCGTGGCGGCCGACGTCTCGGCCGAGATCATTTTTTCACCTACCCATTCGTCATAGATGGCCGCGATTCGTCTTCTGTGAGCGAGGTTTGCCTTGACGGTGGAGAACTTCCTGCTCAATTCCCGCAGCGCTCCAAGCGATGGGCGGCTCCGGATCGTATCGTCAATGGAGGTGCTTTCAATGCGCGTGAAGGTGATCGGGTCGCTGTTGTTGTCGCTTTCTCGAACTTTTCTTTGAAAGAGCGGCATGATCACTCGAGAAAAGAGCGGATCACGGGTGGCGACATCATATTTCACAACTGCGAGCATGTGCCGCCTGTAATGCTCCGCGCGGAGGCGAGGAAAGGATGACACCTCGTCATTCAGAACCTCGCCGAGTTCAGGATTGGTGGTCGTCACCGCGCCGCCCCAGATGTAGTTCAGCGTCTTGAAACCCGACATGCTAAAGACACTCGCGTCCGCGCACGTGCCTAGAGGAGCGCCGCCCTGCTCTCCGCCGAGAGCAATTGCGCAATCGTCAAACAAAAGGATATCTCGCCGGCGGCAGAGGTCTCGGACATCTTCAAGGCGATCCTGGTTGACGTGATAGTGCGTCAGCAGCACGCAGCAGACTGGATTATCCAGCAACGTAACAAGATGATCGATATCGATATTCGTAGAGCTCGGGAGTGTATCGACGAAGACGGGTTGACAGCCTGCAAACCTGATCATGTTTACGACGTCAGGAATTGTATAAGGCAGCATGACGACGTGGTTACAATCCCCACGCCGCGCCATCTTTGCGAGTAGATAAAGCCCCGCTCTGGCTCGGCCCAAGGCCGTAACGTGGACGTCGTCATCAAGAAAGGAGCGGAACTCTTCCCGGAAACGATCTTCATGGGACGGATTCGCGTCGAAGAAGGGTCTGATATAGCGAATAGGATAGATTATTTGTTTCGGAACAGTCATGGTGTCCTCGGATCCAGCCAGCGAGAACATAATCTTACGAAGTCCACCGCATCTGAAAACTCCATCAATAGGCACCACTCGCGCGCCAAATGGCTTACATGCTAGCGAATAGGCGTAGTGGATCCCTCCTTCGATGCAGGGCGCCTGATCCAATCGAAGACAGGGCTGCGGGAGCCACAAATCCGCTCGCCTATCAAGATAGAATGGCTTTTGGGCGTCCGGTTCGCATCACGTCGGCGCTCGACATACGAGCTTTTCTCGCCCGGTAGATGAGCCGCGCCCGCCAGAGCGAAGGGCTTAGCCGGCGCGCCTCCTCATCTCCTTGAGGAATGTCAACAGTTCTTCGTTCGCGGCCTTGCTTAGCACCAGATAATCGCAGACGTCACTTATCGAGATGAGAACCTCTGCTCAATCCAGCCAGAACTTGACGGCAGTCGCGACCAGATCCTGCACGGCAAGCTCGACCGCGTGCTGGTAGAGCATTCAATGGGATGG
>NZ_CABFWF030000010.1:0-78549 GCF_902153245.2 Pseudorhizobium endolithicum | reverse complement strand
GAAGCCTGGCAAGCTGCCATTTCGGCTGGTCATCCTGTGGTGCTGGAAGTGAAGACGGATCCGGAGGTTCCTCCGTTGCCACCCCACATTGACTTCAAGCAGATGAAGTCGATGACCCAGGCCCTGTGGGCAGGTGATCCACATGCGGGCAGTGTGGTAAAGGGAACGGCGCGTCAGGTACTGAGCAGTATCCTGCCAAGCAAGGACTAGCTCGACGTCGATCGTGCTGGAGTCGCAGATGGGGCCATCGCGGCCGCGAACATCGTGCGCTTTTTTCGGCGTTGCCTGAGCCCGTAGTAAACAAACCACAGGTAATGCGCCGCTGGATCCAATGAGGTTGCGGTTACCCGCTCCGCGAGTTCATAGGAAGTACTTACCACCCAGAGCCAGGCCGCCGGCTTTCGCCGGTGACGATGCCTTTCCTAGTCGGGCCGGCCACTCGAATCATCTCAGCACTCGCCAAGATGCTCGACTGGTTGACGAGTGGGTGACGGCCATCGCTTACGGCGTGAGGACTACGCGACACACTCACTTCGACGCACGGAGGCTGGGATGATCTACAAGGCGACGGGCAATCTTCGTGCAATTCAGATCTTGCTCGGACACACTAAGATAGAGAACACGGTCTAGTACCTCGGAGTCGACATAGATGCACCGGAATTGGCGGAGCGATCTGAAATGTGCGGCCTCGCGCCAAGCGGGGCCGTGCCTCCGTCGCGAACCGCTGTGCGCCCGCAATTAAGTCGTTCGGACTGGCGATTGGGTTTCCTCGAAAGCGATCGTCATCCGTGGCCTAAGACCGGCCGTTACGTTGCTGCCGCCCCCCTCGGAAGAAGAATTTTCCGCCGTTATCCGGCGCAGCAGCGAGGAGATAAGGCTTCGCTGCCACGACCAGCCAATTTCTTAGACGTTTTTTTCATGGACATGATAGTTTTCGTGCCCTAGAAGGATGTCGCGGCGGGGGTTCAGGCAGAGCATGTCGATGCCGACCTAAGGAAAGTATCATGCTTTCTGCCGCTCGAATGAGGCAGAAAAACTCAGCGATGTTGCTTCATTCGCTGCCGGATATGCTCAGCATATGGATCTTGGTTCGTGATTCCGTGCCGGTTATTGTTGTCATTTTTGCAGGGGGTGTGCCTCGTCGTCGAACGAGGTTTAACGTTGTATGACCAATTCTTCGTCTTCTTCTTTGGCGTCCGCAGTTGGCTCCACAAGTAAGGTCTCCTTGAGGAACGTCTTCAAGGTTTTTGGTGAGCGACCGGACCGGGCGCTTGAAATGGTGAAGGCGGGGAAGAGTAAAACTGAAATTCACGCCTCCACAGGTTGCGCCATCGGCGTCAATGACGCCAGTTTTGATATACGCGACGGTGAGATTTTCGTCATCATGGGCCTGTCGGGGTCCGGAAAATCAACGCTGCTGCGTCTCCTCAACCGTCTGATCGAGCCGACGGACGGGTCGATCGAGATCGATGGCCGCGACATCACCACGATGTCACGAAAAGAACTCATAGAGATACGCCGGCGCGATATCAGCATGGTGTTCCAGTCTTTCGCCCTCTTGCCCAACCGAACCGTACTGAACAATGCGGCCTTCGGGCTGGAGGTTGCCGGTATCGGTGAGCAGGAACGGAAGGAGAAAGCCATGGCCGCCTTGGCGGCGGTCGGCCTGGACGGCTATGCAGACAGCCGGCCGAACCAGCTTTCCGGGGGGATGAAGCAGCGCGTCGGGCTTGCCCGGGCGCTTGCCAGTGAACCGACGATCCTCTTGATGGACGAGGCATTCTCCGCACTCGACCCGTTGATCCGTACCGAGATGCAGGACGAACTGGTCCGTCTTCAGTCGGAGCACAGCCGGACCATTGTCTTCGTCAGTCACGATCTCGACGAGGCTATGCGGATCGGCGACCGGATCTGCATCATGCAGAACGGCAGCGTGATCCAGGTGGGGACTCCGGACGAGATCGTGACGCAGCCGGCCAATGACTATGTCCGCTCCTTCTTCCGCAATGTTGACCTCACGCAGGTCTTGAAGGCCGGTGATATTGCTCGGAAGACGCAGGTGACGATCATCGATCGCCAAGGCGTTTCGGCCGCAGCGGCGCTGGAGCGGATGCAGAGCGTCGATCGCGAATACGCCATCATCGTGGGGCGCGACAGAACCTATCAAGGCATCGTCAGCCAGACCTCTCTTGTCGAAAAGGTGAAATCGAAGGCCGCAGACCCTTACCGCAATGCCTTCCTGACGGAGATCCAGCCGGTATCGGCGGGAGAGCCACTGTCGAGCGTGCTTGGAAGGGTGGCGGAAAGTCCCTGGCCACTGCCGGTCGTCGACGAGCGGGGGCGCTACGTCGGATCCATCAGCAAATCGGTGCTTCTCGAGACGCTTGATCGCGCCCACTGACCACATCAGAGATCGGATGCAATCATGAACTTCGACATTGGTGACGGCGTCGACACTGCCGTCAATTACATTCTCGACAATTTCTCTTCCACGCTCGATGCGATCGCCGCGGCCATTGGCTACGTCACTGGAGGTATCCAGGACACGCTGCTTGCACTTCCCATGGTGGTGGGGCTGGCGATCTTCGTTCTTCTCTCGCTTTGGCGCGTCGGACTGGGCTTTGCCGTCTTCACCGCCGTCGCTCTCTGGCTGGTCGACTATATGGGGCTGTGGCAGGCAATGATGGAAACGCTCTCGCTGGTGATCGCCTCGACCATCATCGCGATGCTCTTTGGCCTGCCGCTCGGCATCGCCATGGCGGCCAAGGATTCCGTCGCCTCGATCGTCCGGCCAATACTGGACCTGATGCAGACGATGCCGGCATTCGTCTACCTCATTCCCGCTGCAATGTTCTTCGGCCTCGGTGCCGTTCCGGGAACCATTGCGACGGTGATCTTCTCGATGCCGCCAGTCGTGCGCCTTACCAATCTAGGCATCCGACAGGTGGACGTGGAGTTCGTCGAGGCGGGCCAAGCCTTTGGCTGCACCGCCGCGCAACTCCTGTTCAAGGTGCAACTGCCGAACGCGCTGCCCTCGATCATGGCCGGTATCAACCAGACCATCATGCTGTCGCTGTCGATGGTGGTGATTGCGTCGATGATTGGTGCCGGTGGCATTGGCAATACCGTGCTGACGGGTATCCAGCGTCTGGATGTCGGCACGGGCTTCGAGGGCGGTCTCGCCGTCGTCATCCTCGCAGTGGTGCTCGACCGCATCACGCAGAGCTTTGGGAAGGAGCGGCCGGTCTTCTGGCGCAGCCTCTTCCCTGCCATGGCGCGACAAAAATCCGAGCAGGCATCCGCCTGACCGTCGCGCGCAAGCAGGTTGGGCATTCTGCCCTCTGCGAACCTTCAAAAAAGGAGCAACCATGATCAAGAAACTCGTCTCGCTGAGCATCGCCGCCGTTCTGGCTGGTGGCGTTGCCACGACTGCCCTGGCTCAGGACGCCAAGCCGGTGAAGATCGGTTGGGCCGCATGGTCCGACGCAGAATTTGTCACCAAGCTTGCCGCCAAGTTGATCAAGGACGAACTTGGCCAGGAAGTTGAACTGGTCCAGACGGACGTAGCACCGCTTTACCAGGGCGTCAGCCGCGGCGATCTCGACGCAATGATGATGGCGTGGCTTCCGCAGACGCATGCTGACTATTACGCCAAGATCAAGGACGATGTGGAAACACTCGGAACCGTCTACGATGGTGCCAAGCTTGGCTGGGTCGTACCGAACTACATCCCCGAAGACGCCATCAACTCGATCGAAGACCTCGCCAAGGACGAGGTCAAGGAGAAGCTTGGCAACACCGTCCAGGGCATTGACCCCGGTGCCGGTCTGACACGTCTGTCGGAGCAGGCGCTGAAGGATTACGGCCTGGACGACTACAAGCTGCAGATCTCCAGCGAGGCGGGCATGTTGACGACCGTCGACCGCGCCGTTCGCTCCGAGAACTGGTTCGTGGCGACGTCCTGGAGCCCGCACTGGATGTTCGGCAAGTATGACATTCGTTACATCGAAGATCCGAAGGGTGCCCTGGGCGAGGCCGAACATGTGGATGTTCTCGCCCGCAAGGGGTTCAAGGAAGACAATCCGGAGGTTGCCGAGTTCCTCTCCAGGATGAAGCTGCCAATCGACGATCTGCAGGCTGGCATGTTCAATGCGCAGGAGACCTCATACGATGAGGCCGTCGCGAAATACATCAAAGACCACCCAGACCAGGTGAACACCTGGCTCGGCCAGAACTGATCGACATGGGCCGTCCGGTATGCCGGGCGGCCTTTTATTCAGAAAGTAGGCTTTGATGTCTGATTTCTCCAATGAAACTGGAGCCGGTGAAGACGACACGCTCGGTGGACGGATCTCGCTGGCCCGCGATGCAGCTACGTTCTCCGTCGACGAAGCAGCCGCGTTACTTGGGGTAGAGCGGGAGACCTGGGCGCACTGGGAGAGTGATCGTGCGGCCCCGCGCGCCAACCGATTGGGTATGCTTGCCGGCATGTTGCAGGTCAGCGTCGGCTGGTTGTTGAGCGGCAGAGGCCGCGGCCCGAGCTACGGGGTCTGACGCCGGGCGTGTGTTCCAGCCTTGTCATCATGAATGACAGGGCTAACTAACCCTCGAAACGTGCCAAATCGAAAGGATCTTCCCCATGAAGAGGCTGTTTCATCGGGCGGCCTTTGCCGCCCTGCTTGCGCTGGTTGGTTTCTCACCGGCGACCGCGCAGACACCCCCGAATGTCTTGGTCGTCGGGCAGATTGCCGAGCCGAAGTCCCTCGATCCCCATGCGGTTACGGCGACGAATGATTTCCGCATCCTGGTCAATCTCTACGACGGGCTCGTTCGCTACAAGGATGGGACACTGGAGGTCGAGCCGGCGCTGGCCGAGAATTGGACGATTTCCGACGACGGGAAAACTTACACGTTCAAGCTTCGTCAAGGCGTCACCTTCCACGACGGCTCGGAGTTCAACGCCGAGGCGGTGAAGTTCAACTTCGACCGGATGCTGAAGGAGGATCATCCCTTCCATGATACCGGACCTTTTCCGCTGTCGTTCAATTTCTCGGCTGTTGAGGCCGTCAATGTGATCGACGACAGCACGGTCGAGTTCAAGCTGAACGAGCCATTCGCGCCCTTCCTGTCGAACCTCGCCTATCCGACCGGCCTCATTGTCTCGCCGGCGGCGGTTGAGCAGCATGGCAAGGATTTTGGGCGGCACCCGTCGGGAACCGGGCCTTTCAGGTTTGCCGAGTGGAAGTCCAATCAACTCGTGGCGGCAGAGCGAAACGACGCATACTGGGATGGCGCGCCGGCGCTGGAGGCGGTTGTCTTTAGACCGATCACCGATGCAAACACGCGCATCGCGGAAATGATGGCAGGCGGCATCGATATCATGGTGGAAGTGCCCCCGGACAACCTGGCGTCATTCCGCTCCGACGCCAACCTGAATGTCGTGGAGCAGGCCGGACCGCATGTCTGGTTCGCCATCCTCAACACCAAGGAGGGTCCGTTCGCGGACAAGCTCGTCCGACAGGCCGCAAACTTCGCCGTCAACAAGGAGACCCTCGTCAACGATGTACTCCAGGGTACAGCGACAGTTGCTGCGGGACCGATCCCGCCCGCCTTCAATTGGGTCGAAAGCTCGGTGGAGCCTTACCCACACGACCCGGAGCGAGCGAAGCAACTGCTCGCCGAAGCAGGCGTGGAAAATCCGAAGATCACCTTCTACGTGACCGAGGGCGGTTCAGGGATGCTCAATCCCGTCACCATGGGCGCCGCCATACAAGCGGACCTGCAGGCGGTAGGATTTGATGTCGCCATCGAGACCTACGAATGGAATACGTTTCTTGGGCGGGTGAATGAAGGGCTGGAAGGCAAGGCCGACATGGCCGAGATGGCCTGGATGACCAATGATCCGGACACGGTGCCCTACCTCACCCTTCGCACGGACGCCTCGCCAGAAAATGGTGGCTTTAATTCGGGCTATTATTCCAACCCGGAGGTCGATGAGTTGCTTGCCAAGGCCCGGACCTCCACCGACCAGGCTGAGCGTGCCAAGCTTTATGCGAAAGTGCAGGAGATCGTTCATGAGGATGCGCCGTGGCTCTTCGTGGCGAACTGGGTTCAGAACGCGGTGACGACCGCAGCCGTGCAAGGCTTCAAGCTCCAGCCATCCTTCCTGCTGCACCTGAAGGACGTCACCAAGTAGCCGTCACTGCCTTTGCCGGTTCCCTGACGGGAAGCCGGCGAACACTTCTCGGAGGCTGCTCATGCCTGCCTATGCCGCCAAGAGGCTGCTTTCGGTCTTTCCCGTTCTGTTCGGCCTCTCCGTCATCGTCTTCCTGGTGATGTCGATGATCCCCGGCGATCCGGCGACTGCCATACTAGGGGCCTATGCAACGCCGGAGAACGTGGAGCGCATCAACCGCGATCTTGGCCTCGATAAGCCGCTTGTGCAGCAGTACGTCATCTGGATCGGCAATGTCCTCCAAGGGGATTTTGGCCGATCCTTTGCCCTTAATCGTCCCGTCCTCGACGAGGTGCTGGAGCGGTTCCAGGCCACGCTGGTTCTTGCCGGGGTATCGCTCGTCCTTTGTGCGGTGATCGGTCTCCTCGCGGGGGTCGTCTCGGCGGTCCGTCAGTTCGGTTGGGCGGACAAGGTCATCACCTTCGTGGTCCTTGCCGGAATATCCATGCCGTCCTTCTGGCTCGGTCTGATCCTCATACTACTGTTCGCGGTGAAGTGGCGGCTGCTGCCGGCCAGTGGCATGTATGCGATCTATGGGGGCGGTGATTTCAAAGATCTTCTACTTCACTTGATCCTCCCCGCGACAACCCTTGCTGTTGTCGCCGCCGGTGTCATCGCCAGGTTGACGCGCGCCGCCATGCTGGAAGTTCTCCGCCAGGATTTCGTCCGCACGGCGCGGGCCAAGGGGCTGCCGGAACGGCAGGTCATCTACCGCCACGCCTTTCGTGCAGCTGTCGTCAGCGTCATCCCCGTCATAGGGATACAGGCAGGCTTCGTGCTCGGCGGCGCCGTCTACATCGAGACCGTTTTCCAATGGCCCGGCATCGGCGCCATGCTCGTCAACGCCATCTCGACCCGCGACATACTTCTCGTGCAGGGGGGAGTCCTCGTCGTGGCAGCGAGCTATGTTCTCTTCAACCTTGCCGCCGATATGCTGCAAACCATGCTTGACCCAAGGATCCGCTCATGACCGACAGCCTTATGGTGGTGCCGGCGCCGAAGGCGGGGTCGCAGCGCGTTTCATCTTGGAAACTGCTCTTCCATAACCGGCTTGCGTCCATCGGGCTGTGCCTGTTGGGGATGCTCGTGCTGGTCGCGCTCCTGGCGCCGGTCTTGCCGCTGCCCGATCCGAACGCGACGGCGCCGGCAGAGCGTCTGCGACCGGTCCTGTCCGAGGGCCACCTTCTCGGCACGGACCAGTTGGGGCGCGACATCCTCAGCCGCCTCATCTGGGGCAGTCGCGTTTCCATGACCGTTGGCTTTTCGGCGACGCTGGTCGCGGCGGTGATCGGTTCGGCTATCGGCCTCGTCTCCGGCTATGCGGGCGGCCGGACCGACAACCTGATGATGCGCGGCGTCGACATGCTGATGGCCTTTCCCTACATCCTTTTGGCGCTTGCAATCGTTGCGGTGCTCGGGCCGGGGCTGATGAACGCGCTTTACGCGATCGCAGTCGTCAACATCCCCTTCTTCGCCCGCAACGTCCGGGGCGTGACCCTGGCTTTGTCCCATGCGGAGTTTGTCGACGCAGCACGTCTGTCCGGCAAGGGCCATGTCTCCATACTTGCGACCGAGATCCTCCCCAACGTCCTGCCGGTGATCGTCATCACCATGTCGACGACCGCCGGATGGATGATCCTGGAAACGGCAGGCCTGAGCTTCCTCGGCCTAGGCGCGCAACCGCCCCAGGCGGACCTAGGCTCGATGCTCGGCGAGGGCAGGGCGCAGCTCTTCACGGCGCCCCATGTCTCCGTCGTGCCGGGCGTGATGATCTTCCTGATTGTCATCAGCTTGAACGTTCTAGGTGACGGCATTCGCGACGTGCTTGACCCACGTCTGCGATCGGGTGCGCTTCTTCGCCCAGGTCCCCGTACGGCTGTCGATCCGGATCGGACAGTACCGAAGCCTGGCAACGCCGATGCCGTGCTGGATGTCCAGGGGTTGGAAACAGGCTTCACCCGCAACGGGCACTATTCGGCCGCCGTGAAGGACGTCTCGCTTTACCTTCAGCCGGGCGAGTGCTTGGGATTGATCGGCGAGAGCGGGTCGGGCAAGAGCGTGACCGCGCTGTCGATCATGGGACTGGTGAACTCGCCGCCCGGAATCATTCGCAACGGCGCAGTCTACCTCCATGGTGAGGATGTCCTCGCCATGCCGGAGACCAAGCTGATTGCCTGCAGGGGAAGTCGGGTTGCCTATATCTTCCAGGACCCGCTGACGACATTGCATCCGATGCATCCCATTGGCCGCCAGGTGGAGGAGGCGATCGCCGCACATCAGAGGCTGGACCGCAGTTCCCTTCGGGAGTGCAGCATCGCGCTTCTCGAACGGGTCGGCATTCCGGATGCCGGCGAACGTGCGAAGCACTTCCCTCATCAGCTTTCCGGCGGGCAGCGCCAGCGCGTCGGGATCGCCATGGCGCTCGCCAACGATCCGGATGTCATCATTGCCGACGAGCCGACGACGGCGCTGGATGTCACGGTCCAGGCCCAGATCCTCGATCTGCTGCGGGAGCTTCAGAAGGAACGGGGAATGGCGCTTCTGTTCATCACCCATGATTTCGGGGTGGTTGCGGACATCTGCGACCGTGTCGCGGTCATGAAGGATGGCGAGGTGGTGGAGACGGGCGACACGCGGGGCCTGTTGGCCAATCCCCAGCACGCCTACACGAAGCGGCTGATCGCCTGCGTTCCAGAGATCGGACAGGGAAAGCAATTCCTGGAGCACGTATCGGCGCTGTTCCGGCCGGAGAACTGGCCATGACGCCGCATATGCTCGAGGTCCGCAACCTCACCAAGACCTTCGGAGGCGGCCGCGCCCTGTTCGGCGGCAGGCGGCACATGGTGACGGCGGTTGATCGGGTTTCGCTGGCACTACGGCCCGGGGAAACGCTGGCCGTGGTGGGCGAAAGCGGGTCTGGCAAGAGCACGCTTGCTCGGATGCTGGTCGGGCTGGAGAAGCCGACAGCCGGCGAGATGATGATTGCGGGCCGAGACGCGGATGAACTGCGCCGGCAAGGCCCGCGTGCCTTCGGCAAGATAGTCCAATACGTATTTCAGGATCCCGTTGCGTCGCTTAACCCGCGCAAGACGATCGGCGAGATCCTGGAAACCCCGTTGAGACAGCTGAACCGTTATGACGCGGAAGAGCGGCGGGCCAGGATGACAGAACTCCTCGACGCAGTCCGGATGCCCGCCGACACCCTGAGCCGCTATCCGCATGAATTCTCGGGTGGGCAGGCACAGCGCATCGCGATTGCAAGGTCGCTCGCCGCGGAGGCGCAGATCCTCATCCTGGACGAGCCGGTCAGCGCCCTCGATGTCTCCGTTCAGGCGCAGGTCCTGCTCCTGCTTCAAGAGCTAAAGCAGAGCTTCGGCCTTTCCTATCTGTTCATTAGCCATGACCTTGCGGTGGTGGAAGCCGTCTCCGACCGGGTCGCGGTGATGCGGTCCGGGCGTCTCGTGGAAGAAGCACCCGTCGATGCTTTGTTCAGCAATCCGCAGGACCCCTATACACGCCAGCTCATCAGCAGCGCGCCAAAGGTCCACAAGCGTTAACCTGGACATTTAGAGCTGGACTGTCCGCTTATGATGCCGGTGCTTTAGCAGCGAGCGGTCCGTACTCGGCCCATTAGAGACAGGCATAACTGGCTCCCAAATCTTTATACGATATAATATTTTCAAGGCCGGTAGCGGAACCTTGTGCATCCCCTGTGGTTCCCGCGCAGAGGAGATCAAGACCATGGCCACGACAGCGAATCGGGTCAGCGCCCAGACATCCGACGAGATCAACAACGGCCTTCGCTGGCAGATGGAAGAGAGGCTCGCCTACTACGAAACCCACCCGGACCAGATCGCAGTGAGGCTGGCCGAACTCGATCGGGAATGGGACATCGAGCGGACGCTTGAGGCGAATGCTTCCACCTTGGCATTCACGGGAACGATGCTGGCGGCCACTGTGGACCGAAGATGGCTTGCACTACCGGCGATCGTAACCGGCTTTCTCTTCCAGCACGCTATCCAGGGCTGGTGTCCGCCGCTGCCAATTTTACGCAGGCTGGGCTTCCGAACAGCAGAAGAGATCAATCAGGAGCGCTATGCGTTGAAGGCGCTCAGAGGTGATTTCGACGTCAAGGGCGGCAGCAAGCTCGATACCGTTCTGCGAGCCGTTGGCATCAGACGCAGCACATGAGGGGGACTCCTGGCGCTGCGACAATAACTGAAGGCTCAGACCGGGAACGACGCTCTCGCGACGAACCAGCGGCCGCCTCGCTCGAATGTTAGGCTTCCGCCCAGGCGGTCGAGCGCCATCTGGACGATCGACAATCCGAGTCCGCTGCCATGGCCATGGGCCTTGGATCCTCGGAAGAAGCGTTCCGTGGCGCGCTTTTCGTCCTCCTGCGGGATCCCTGGCCCCTGGTCCAGGATATCAACGCAGACTTCGTCATTCCTCGCGAGGACGCGGCACCTGACTTCACCGCCGTTTGGAGAGTGCTGGATGGCGTTCTCCAGGAGGTTGCGGATCGCCAGACGAACAAGGATCCTGTCGCCCCGGATGACGGTGGGTGACTGAGCCTGATCCGCGAGTTCCATCGCCACGTGAACGTCGTTCGCCGCAAGTTGCGTCTCCAGTTCAGAAGCGATCTCACTTAGAAGGACCGCGAGATCGACATCCTCGTCCCTTGCGATGTCTTGTGACGCATCGACCGCGGCAAGATCGATAAGCTGCCTGACCATCCGGCTGGTTCGGTCGACGCTTGCGGAGATGCGGGAGAGGGCGTCGCGCTGGACGCTCGGGTCGTCGGTTCGAAGGGCAATCTGCGCCTGGGTCTTGAGACCTGCGAGCGGCGTCTTCAGTTCATGCGCGGCATAGGCGGTGAAGCTCCGTTCACGGTCTCGTGCTTCGGCCACGCGCCCGAACAGGCTGTTCAGCGCCCGGATGACCGGCCGCACCTCCCGCGGGACGGTGCCAGCCTCCAAGGGATGAAGCTCCGATGCGGAACGGCCGGAAAGTTCCCTCGGCGATGCGCGTCAGTGGGGCGAGACCTCGACCGACGCTCAGCCAGATCAGCCCCGCAAGGATGGGGAGGATAACGATGCCCGGAACGAGAAGTCCCTTGATGACGTCGCCGATCAGCCGGTCGCGAATTTCAAGGCTGTCACCGACCAGCACGCGGACGCCAAGCGTTGGATTGACGACGGCATAGACGCGCCACCGTTCTCCGTCGATCTCGGTTTCTTCGAAGCCATCCGTATGGCTGGCGAGCGAGGTTGCGGGTGCGCTTTCCGAGCGGCTGACGAGGCTGCCCTGAAGCGACCAGATCTGGCAGGAAAGCTGGCGGCTGTAGCTGCCGCGGGCTTCTTCGAATGGCGGTGGGGGAGCATTCGCGGCTGCCGCATTGGCTGCGGCAGCGGGATCGATCTGATGATCCGTGATCAGCGAACTCACCATGCGGGCCGCTTCCATCAACCGGGCATCCAGCACGCGCTCGACTTCGGCTTGCGTGCTGGCATAGATCCAGGCGGCAGCGAGGAGCCACACCGCGCCGGTTGTGGCAATCAGGATCGCAAACAGCCTGATCCGTATGGAGTTCATTGTGCCGCCCTCAATCGATAGCCTGCGCCGCGCACCGTCTCGATGAAGCTCGCCCTGAGCTTGGAGCGCAGCTTGTGGACGTGAACCTCCACGGTATTGCTCTCGATTTCCTCCTGCCAGCCGTACAGTTTCTCTTCCAGCTTGGAGCGGGACAGGATGACGCCGGGCGTCTCCATCAGCGCCTGCAGGATGACGAACTCCCGCCGCGAAAGGGATATCGCCGTGCCGGCACGCGATGCGGACATGCGCGCCGGGTCGAAGCTTACGTCCTTCCACTCGAGCAGCCCTGAGGCCCTGCCATGGCCGCGGCGGACGATGGCGCGCAGCCGCGCAGCGACCTCGTCGAGATCGAAAGGTTTTCCGAGATAGTCGTCGGCTCCCAGGTCCAGCCTTGCTATTCGATCGGCAACCTCGTCTTTCGCAGTCAGGAGGAGAACAGGGGTGCGGTCGCCCGACCGGCGCATCTTTGCCAACACGTCGAGACCAGTTCCGTCCGGGAGCATGAGGTCGAGGATGACCGCATCGAAACGGTCCGCCTCGATGGCCGCGTCGGCGTCGGCCACCGATGCCACGGCGTCGACCGTGAAGCCGCACATCTGCAGCCCGACCTTCAGGCCGTCCAATAGGATCTCGTCATCTTCCACGACCAGCAGGCGCATCACATCCTCGTCTAGGTTTACTCCCTCCCTGTGCCCGCCACCTTAAGGCTGCCTTAAGGTTGGGAGGAGAGACCGCCGCTCCATATCAGGCAACCGGAGCGGATCCTTGCGCTTCTTCCTCTCGATCTCAAGTTGCATCGTGACCTTGGCGGCGTCGGCGGTAGCCTTCGCCATGGAACCGCCGCTCCCCATGGATCAGGCCTTCCGCATGGAGGCCCGGCGCAACGGTGCTGACGTCGCCATAAGATGGCAGCTTGAGGACGGCTACTATCTCTATCGGGATTACCTGAGCGCGACGGGTGCAGATGGCAAGCGCGTCGAGATCGCAACTCCGGCTGGCGTCATCAAGGAGGATCCCGGATATGGAAGCACCGAGGTCTATTACGGAACGGCCACGGCAACGATCGCGGGGCCGATCACCGGCTCCTTGAAGGTCACCTACCAGGGCTGCCAGGACGGCGGCCTCTGCTATCCTCCGACCACTGTCGATATCGACCCTGCGGCGCTTGCGCCCATCAGCAATAGCGAACTGGCTGCTCCCCCAATCGCGCTGCAATCGCAGGCAGCTTTCCCTCTGGTCTCCAAAGCCGTGACGGAACCCGCCGACAGTCCCGGTATCCGTATTTCGGACCAGTCCTCCAACGGAATCGTCGGATCTCTGCTCGACCGCGGCGGCGTGCTGTTGCTGCTCGCCGGCTTCCTGGGGCTCGGCGTCCTGCTGGCCTTCACGCCATGCGTGTTTCCCATGTACCCGATCCTTGCAGCGACGCTGTCGAGGGAGGGCGAGAGCCTGTCGGCCGGACGTGGATTTGTATTGTCGTCAACCTATGTCCTTTCCTTGGCAGCTGCCTTCAGTCTCTTCGGCGTCATCGCTGCAGGGTGGGGCCAGAGCTTCCAGATCGCGCTGCAGTCTTCTGCTGCCACACTCGTCGTTGCCGCCATCTTCGTAGCTCTGGCACTTTCTAGCTTCGGCCTGTTCGAACTGCAGCTTCCGTCCTTCCTCAGGAACCGGCTTGCCGCGCGCCGCGGTTCAGGAGGTTCATTGGCGTCTTCGGCGGCACTCGGATTTTCCTCCGCTCTGGTCATCGGGCCCTGCGTCACGGCTCCGTTGGCGGGCGCGCTTCTCTACATTGCGCAGACCGGAGACGTCGTCCTCGGCGCGACGGCCCTGTTTGCGCTCGGCGTCGGCAAGGGCATCCCGCTGATCCTGATGGGGACCTTCGGATCGGGCCTGCTTTCTCGTGCAGGGCAATGGATGGAACGCGTCCGGCAGGTCTTCGGCTTCCTCTTCCTCGCCACCGCCGTCTGGCTTCTGGACCGTCTGCTGCCTGCCGGCACGGGTCTTCTGTTGTGGTCCATCCTGGCGATCACCTTCGCCGTCTTCATCGGAGCCTTCGATGAGATGCGACCCGAGGCCGATGGCGCTGCACGGCTTGCCAAATCCGCGGGCATGTTGGCGGGTCTCTACGGCGTCATCCTAGGGATTGGTGGCCTCTCGGGCGCAACCGATCCTCTGAAGCCTCTCGCGACCATCACTGTCGCGCGCTCCGGAGACGCGACAACAACGAAAGCGATCGGCAAGGACTTGTTTCAGTCCGCGGCCTCCACATCCGAACTATCCTCGCTGCTGGCAGCCGACGGGGGAGGCACCCCCTCGCTTGTCTACTTCACGGCCGACTGGTGCGTCACCTGCCGGGTAATCGAGCGATCCGTTTTTCCGGACCCGACAGTGGCAAATGCGCTGGATGGCGTCCGTCTGATCTCGGTTGATCTCAGCGAGATCAACGAGGCCAACCAGTCGCTGATGAAGGAACTGCAGGTCGTCGGGCCGCCGACTATGCTGTTCCTCGACGGCAACAACAATGAGATTGCCCACAGCAGGCTGGTGGGAGAAATCACTGCCGACACCGTTACGAAGTCTGCGTCAGCCGCCAAGAGCCCTCCCTGATGAACGCGGTCTCCTTCGGTCCCTTCGCGTTCGACGCGGAACGCTTCGCTGCCATCGCGGGCATGGTCGTGTTTCTCGCTGCGGCGTCCGTTCTTGCCCACCGGGTCGACGACAGGCTCGGACGCTGGTCGTCCTGGACGGCGGTCGTCGGGCTTGCGGCGGCGCGCATCGGACATGTTCTGCAGCATGCCGGGAGCTTCGCTTCAGAGCCCTGGCGTGTCCTTGCGGTGTGGCAGGGCGGCTTCTCCTGGAGCGGAGGTGCGGCAGGCGTCGCCGTGATTCTCGTCCTCTTGTTCCTGAGAAGCCGAAAGCTTGGCGCATGGGCCGCGGCAAGCGTTGTGGCAGGCGTTGTTGCGACGGCGGCGACACTTGCATTGACCTATTCCAGTGCGCGGCTTCCGCCGCCGACGTGCGCGTTCCGCATGCTCGATGGTGCCGAAACCACGGTCGGTGGCAACGGTCGTCCCACGGTTCTGAACTTATGGGCCACCTGGTGCCCGCCTTGCCGCCGCGAACTGCCGATGATGGCGGAACTCGCAGCCAGAACGGCCGATGTCGACTTTGTCTTCGCAAACCAGGGCGAGCAGACGGCAACAGTGGCCGACTACCTCCGGAGCGAGAACCTCGACCTGCCGCTGGCAGTGCTTGATCCGCAGCTTCTGCTGAGCAGCCATTATTCGGCGGTCGGGCTTCCCGCGACACTCTTTCTCGCAGCCGACGGTACGCTCGCCGGCTCCCATCTCGGTGAGATTTCCCGCGAGGTGCTCGCGGAAAAGATCGACGAACTCAAATTTCAACAAGGAATATCCCGATGACACCTGCCAGAGCGACCGCTCCGCGGCTCCCGCTAACGGCTCTGCTTCTCGTCATCGGGTTGTCGGCCTGCGCGCAGACGGCTGCGGAACCTCCATCCATCGAAACCCCGAAAGCGGATCCGTCGCTTGCCAGCATGTATGGTGCGATCAGGGATGGCGACGAAACGATCCCCGGCGTGGACGTGTCGAAGATGGACCCGAAGAACGTCCGCCAGGTGGTGGATTACAAGACGGGCTATCCACCGGGCACGATCGTGGTCGATCCACATTCCCGCTTCCTCTACCTCGTCATGAAGGGTGGCAAGGCGATGCGCTACGGCGTCGGCGTCGCAAAGGCCGGCACTGAGTTCGAAGGCGAGGCCGACATAGCCCGAAAGGCGCGCTGGCCCGGCTGGGTGCCGACCCAGAACATGATCAAGCGCAATCCGGAGCGCTACGGCCCTTTTGCATCGGGCCTGGAGGGTGGCATCATGAACCCTCTGGGAGCGCGCGCCCTCTACCTCTACCAGGGCGGCAAGGACACGCTCTACCGCATCCACGGCACCAATGAGCCCTGGACGATCGGCAAGTCGGTCTCGTCCGGCTGCATCAGGCTGTTGAACCACGACATCATTGATCTGCACCGACGCGTGCCGAAAGGCGCGAAGGTCGTCGTGCTTGGACCCGAACAATCCGGAAAAGGAGAAGTATGAGATGATTACCCGCAGAAACCTGCTCGCCGTGACCACCGGCACTGCCGCTTTCGCGGCCGTCCTTCCAAGGATCGCCTTCAGCCAGGAGATCACCGAGAAGACCGTTTTCCATGATCCTGACGCGCCGGTTCTCGGCAATCCCGCGGGCGACGTCACTGTCGTCGAGTTCTTCGATTATCAGTGCCCCTACTGCAAGAAGATCCACCCGATGCTGGAAAAGGTCGTTCGCGAGGACGGTAATGTCCGGCTGGTGCTGAAGGACTGGCCCGTCTCCGGAGGTGCCTCGATCTTTGCTGCCCAGGCAGTCCTCGGAGCCGCGCAGATCGGCAAGTACGAGCCTGCCATGGGAGCGCTGATGAAGACGACGGGCAAGCTGACCGAAGAAGCCGTGGAGAAGGCACTGACGGGCGCGGGCCTCACCATGAAGGAGATTGCTGCCGCCGTGAACGAGCACAGCGCCAAGATCTCTGGCCTGCTCGACCGCAACTACAGTCAGGCGCTTGCCTTCAACTTCGCAGGCACGCCGTCCTTCGTCATCGGCCGGACGACCTTCGCAGGCGTGCTCGACGAGAAGGGGCTGAAGGAGGCGATCGCGGAGGCCCGCGCGGCCTGAGCGGCCCGAGCGGATGGGTTCGACGGCGCGCACGCGAGCCCTCGTCGTCACTTAAGGCTGCCTTAAGGCGGGCAGGCTTGGAAGCAGCCTTCGAGATCAACAGAGAGTACCCACATGGCCTATGACATTCAGACTGACGAGAGAACGACCAGCTCAACCGGACGGCGGGTTGGTGCAGGCTTGCCAAGGCGCTCCTTCATCCTTGGTGTAGGGGCGATCGCCGTTTCTGGCTGTGTATCAACCGAGCCGCCGCCCGTCGTGACGATCGCCGAACCGCCGCCTGCGCCCAAGCCGGTGGTTCCGCCCATGTATTATGCGATGCCGAACGAGCGATTTCCGATCCCGGAAGTGGATATCAGCCAGCTACCACCTCAGTTCTGGCGAACCGAGGTGGACTATCCGACAGACGAGAAGCCTGGAACCCTCGTGGTCGATACGCCCGGCAAATATCTCTATCACGTCAAGGCAGATGGGCGCGCCATGCGCTATGGGATCGGCGTTGGACGTGATGGATTTGCCTGGGCTGGGGAGGCCATCATGGCTTACAGGCGGGAATGGCCGCGCTGGACGCCGCCCGACTCTATGGTCGCAAGAAATCCCGAACTGGAGCCCTACAGCATCGCCAATGGCGGCATGGATCCCGGGATCAACAATCCGCTTGGCGCACGCGCCCTCTACATCCATGAAAACGGCAGAGACACGCTCTATCGTATCCATGGATCTCCGGAAGCCTTCAGTATCGGAAAGGCTGTTTCTTCCGGATGCATCCGGCTCATAAATCAGGATGTGATACACCTTCACGACGAAGTTCGTGATGGCAGCCGGATCGTGGTCATCCCCGATCCAACGATGAAGCATCTGCTCGTCGGCTGAACTTCAGATTGATCCGCATGTGAAATCACAGGGTCCGCCCGACAGAGCACCATTCCTGGGAACAGTTCATCGATTTGGGCAGATGCAATCCGGTTGCTGCCGCTTTCTGCCGGCGCTGAAAGTGGCGGTCTGCTGATGGCAATTTGTCTTGCACGGCACACCCAGGTAGATCTCGGTCGAACACCGGCTGCTGCCGCTGGTAGGTCCAGCGCGCGCATCTTCGGCATCAGAGATTGAACTTCTGTTCCGCCTACCGCGGCAACTGGATCGGATGGTAGTCGATTCGACTCCTCGTGTCCGGGGGGAGTTCAGCATCTCAAGCAAGCCGTCTGAGCGTAGGCACCAGAGACTTCAGGTCGGGTAGTCAGTGGGATCAAGGATCGTAGCAGGGCGGCGACCCGTGATCCCATCAAGGTCATCACGAAGATCCATGCTTGCTCAGGTCGAGGCGTCCTGGGACATGCACCCAATCCCACATTTCGAGGATCGCCGCCCATAGTTGGTTCGCACTTTCTCCCCGTCGCTGCACCATTTTCCTTACGAAGAGAATGCCTGTTGAAACTTGAGGCGGCCTTCAGCCACCTGAAGCGATGAAGTCGGGATTCGCGAAGTCTGGCTGATCGCTGCGTGCCGTCTTGCCATAGGCGAGGGGCGCTCCGTCCAATGTCCTGGTCCGTCCGCCTGCGGCCCGCAGGACGGCGTCGCCTGCCGCCGTGTCCCATTCCATGGTACGTCCAAAACGCGGATAAAGGTCGGCAAGCCCCTCCGCGAGGAGGCAGAACTTGAGTGACGAGCCGAGCCGGCGGATCTCGGTGATTTCATGCCGCTGCAGATATTCCTGCGTCTGGAGCGATCCGTGTGAGCGGCTTGCAAGCGCAACGGGCGCGGGCGGGGCGTGGCGGACGAAGATCCGGCTCCGCTCCGTCACCTTGAAGTCAGCGCCGATGCCCAATTTCCATGCGCCTGCGCTGCTTCCGCAGTAGGCGACCGCCTGTGCGGGTGCATAAACCACGCCCAGGACAGGCGCTCCCTCATGAACAAGCGCAATATTTACAGTGAATTCCGGCCGCTGAGCAATGAACTCGCGCGTACCGTCCAGCGCGTCCACCAGGATGAATCGATCGCCGATCGTCCGGACATTGCCTCTCGCCACCTCTTCTTCGGCGATTACTGGAATATCGGGCGCAATCTTCGTCAGGTACTGGAGGATGATTCGCTCCGCCCGTTCATCCGCCTCCGTGACCGGCGAATGGTCGGCTTTCTCCTTCACGACCGGGTTTCGCCGGTAGAATTCAAGGATGGAGCGCCCCGCCGCCAAGGCGGCCGCCTCAAATTCCTCGAGAAGTTCATCGTTTCGCATTGGCGATCGCGTCACGCTGCCGACGGAGCATTCCGCATCAAGTGCGTCCGTGCCGCATAGAGGGCGACGGCAGCCGCATTCGACACGTTCAGCGACTTGATGGCGCCGGGCATGTCGAGCCGTGCCAGTGCCTTCACCGTTTCGCGCGTTTTCTGCCGCAGCCCTTTGCCTTCCGAGCCGAGGACGAGCGCGATCTTGTCTGCGGCGAAACTGCCTTCAAGGGGCGCGGGACCTTCCGAATCAAGCCCTATCGTCTGGAACCCCAGGGCATGCAGTTCCTCCAGCGCAAGCGCCAGGTTCGTGATCTGGATATAAGGTATGAGTTCCAGCGCGCCGGAGGCGGATTTGGCCATGACTCCAGACTCCGTAGGGCTGTGTCTCTGGGTGGTGACGAGCGCGCCTGCTCCGAATGCGACTGCCGAACGCATGATCGCCCCGACGTTGTGAGGGTCCGTGACCTGATCGAGCACCAAGAGGAGAGGGCTTTCCTTCAGCGCTTCCAGGCGTTTCACCGGCAGCGGCCGGGTTTCGAGCATCACGCCCTGGTGGATGGCATCCGGCCCAAGCACCTTGTCGATGTCGGGGGGAGAAACGAACTCCACCGGATAGGGCAGGGTAGATGGATCCGGAAGCTCGAGGCGGGCAAAGGCATTCTGCGTCACGGAAAGCCTGATGATCTTCCGTTCAGGATTATTGAGTGCCGCGCGCACCGTATGAAGGCCGTAAAGATAGACCTGATCCGGCAGCAGCTCCGGCGCCTTCCAGCCGACTGCCTTGTCGCGTTTGCGTCCCGACGGCGTCGGAATTTCGCCGCGCTCGCGCTTTGCGTCGCGTACGGCGCGGCGGAGATTGGCATAATGGCTGTCCCGGCCGGACTTGTCGTGCTTGTCGTTCTTGCTCATGGGGCCTTATAGCCCCGACGCCTTTCGGAGCCTAGCCGGTCGTCGCGCAATAACCTCCGCTGGGCGCGCGTTTTTTTTCGCGGAATAGGCGGCCGACCCGTGTTGACAGACGAGCGGGAGGCCGTCATATACGCGGCGCAGATCGAAGCCCGGCGCCTCGATCTGACGAGCTTGGCTTCGATCCCGACGGATAAATGGAGGGATGCCCGAGTGGTTAAAGGGGACGGACTGTAAATCCGTTGGCTCAGCCTACGTTGGTTCAAATCCAACTCCCTCCACCATTCGTCACCGGATCGGCCAGCCCCGCGGGTATAGCTCAATGGTAGAGCAGCAGCCTTCCAAGCTGAATACGCGGGTTCGATTCCCGCTACCCGCTCCATATCCTCTCCTCTTCGCACGTCTACGGAATGGCCGGTCGATCCGGCCCCCTGCGATCGCGTCCCAAGGCCTCGTAGACGGGTGCGCTTTCTCGCTCCTGGGACAGCAAGCGGACGGTAGCGAGCCCGTTATCTTCAACGCATCGCCAGGCCGCGTGCTACCGAAAGGAGATATAGACTGAGCTGCCGTGCTCGCTATGGTTCAAGAACATAACGAAGCGGAGGTAGCGCATGATCGGACCACTTTCGAGATGGGCAAGGGGTGCCGCTCTCGCATGTGCCGTGCTCGCGGCGGGGGCTTCGGCGACTGCCGCTCAGGAGGCGGTCACAGTCTTCGCCGCCGCCAGCATGAAGAACGCTCTGGATGCGGCGAGTGACGCGTGGACCAAGGAGAGCGGGGTCGCGGTGTCCGTCTCCTATGCAGCCAGCTCTGCCCTAGCGAAACAGATCGAGGCCGGTGCCCCGGCTGATCTCTTCATCTCCGCGGACCTCGCCTGGATGGATTACCTCGACGAACGTGCGTTGATTGACGGGGAGAGCAGGGTGGACCTTTTCGGCAACCGTATCGTGCTGATCGGCGGGCAGGGCGCGGAGCCGGTGGAGATCAAGCCCGGTTTCGATCTCGCAGGCCTGCTCGGCGGCGGAAAGCTCGCCATGGCTGCCTCCGATTCGGTTCCGGCAGGCAAATACGGCAAGGCGGCGCTCGAGAGGCTAGGCATCTGGCCTTCTGTCGAGGCGAGCGTTGCCGGTGTCGAGAACGTCCGGGCGGCCCTGCTTTTCGTTTCGCGCGGCGAGGCGCCGTACGGCATCGTCTACCGCACGGATGCTGCGGCCGATCCCGGCGTGACCGTCGTCGCAACCTTTCCCGAGGAAACGCACTCGCCGATCGTCTACCCGGTTGCGCTGCTGGCCGGCACCGGCAATCCGCAGGCTGCCGAATACCTGGAGTTCCTGAAATCCGACGAGGCGAAGCCTTTCTTCGAAGCGGAGGGTTTCGAGGTTCTTCGCTGACGGTGGGCCTCAGCGACGGATCCGGCTCGACTCGGATGAGCACCACGGGTGCCGCACCGACGTCAGCTACTCCATATGGCCGTCGACTGCCAGTCGCGCTTGCTCCTCCTCATGGAATATTCGGTTCATCTCGTCGGCCGGCATCCACGCCCGGCGATAGGACATGTCCATGGCGCGCCCCCCGGCGGAAATCGATCCGTGGATGCGGATGTTCTCGAGAAGCTGGATCTTCCGCGGCCGAGGCGGTGGCTGTCGCTGAAGTCGAGGCGCATGACGAGGGTGGGTTAGGCTGTTTCGTCTGGCATGGTCATCTCGATCACCTTCGGGAGCGGATCATGACAGGGATAGTCCATGCCTCGCAGGTTGCCTACTCCGGCAGCCGCCCTGCATCCCCCACCTGCATACGCTATGACCGGCCCCCTGCCGCGGCGCCGCGGATCCACATGGCGGGCACCGTGGCGGCCGAGCATTTATGTCTTGCGCATCGCGAGCGAAAGCCTTAAACGGCCACACCAAACCCGCGTGCCGGGTCCACATCCATGTCCACAGGAAGCATTCAATGGCAAAGAGCAAGTTTGAGCGGACCAAGCCGCACGTCAACATCGGCACGATTGGTCACGTTGACCACGGCAAGACGTCGCTGACGGCGGCGATCACGAAGTTCTTCGGTGAGTTCAAGGCGTACGACCAGATCGACGCTGCTCCGGAAGAGAAGGCGCGCGGCATCACCATTTCGACGGCGCACGTCGAGTATGAGACGCCGAACCGCCACTATGCGCACGTCGACTGCCCCGGCCACGCCGACTACGTGAAGAACATGATCACCGGTGCCGCCCAGATGGACGGCGCGATCCTGGTCTGCTCGGCCGCCGACGGCCCGATGCCGCAGACGCGCGAGCACATCCTGCTTGCCCGCCAGGTCGGCGTTCCTGCGATCGTCGTGTTCCTCAACAAGGTCGACCAGGTCGACGATGCCGAGCTTCTCGAACTCGTCGAACTGGAAGTCCGCGAACTCCTGTCGTCCTACGACTTCCCGGGCGACGACATCCCGGTCATCAAGGGCTCGGCTCTTGCTGCCCTGGAAGATTCGGACAAGAAGATCGGCGAAGACGCGATCCGCGAACTGATGGCTGCGGTCGACGCCTACATCCCGACGCCTGAGCGTCCGATCGACCAGCCGTTCCTGATGCCGATCGAAGACGTGTTCTCGATCTCTGGCCGTGGTACGGTTGTGACGGGCCGCGTCGAGCGTGGCATTGTCAAGGTCGGTGAGGAAATCGAGATCGTCGGCATCCGTCCGACCATCAAGACGACCTGCACGGGCGTTGAAATGTTCCGCAAGCTGCTCGACCAGGGCCAGGCCGGCGACAACATCGGCGCGCTGCTTCGCGGTGTCGACCGCAACGGCGTCGAGCGTGGCCAGATCCTGTGCAAGCCGGGTTCGGTTAAGCCGCACAAGAAGTTCAAGGCCGAAGCCTACATCCTGACGAAGGAAGAGGGCGGCCGTCATACGCCGTTCTTCACGAACTACCGTCCGCAGTTCTACTTCCGCACGACGGACGTGACGGGCATCGTGACGCTTCCGGAAGGCACGGAAATGGTTATGCCGGGCGACAACGTGACGGTTGACGTCGAGCTGATCGTTCCGATCGCGATGGAAGAAAAGCTGCGCTTCGCGATCCGCGAAGGCGGCCGCACCGTCGGCGCCGGCATCGTCGCTTCGATCGTCGAGTAATGGTTTGCCGGAGGCGCAGGGCTGCCCTGCGCCTCCGGTGACAGAATCTTTAAGCAAGACGCCGGTGGCGACTTGCTTATGACACGAAAATGTAGCAAATGGCGCGCGAGCGCGATTTGCCCCTGCTTCGAATGGGGCAGGGAACTGCAATCAACAATAAGGTGGGCCGCTCGGCCCGAAGAGTGGAAAGGGATGCCGCACCCCGGTGTCCCCTTCGATCTTTGAAACCGGTGGTCCGCCTTAGGTAGAAGAAAAACCCGTGCCGTATTGCGTGCACGTGGAAAACGAAGAACAAGGATAACGTCGAATGAACGGCCAAAATATCCGCATTCGCCTGAAGGCATTCGATCATCGGATTCTCGACGCCTCTACGCGCGAGATCGTGTCGACGGCGAAGCGCACCGGTGCTAGTGTCCGGGGCCCCGTTCCGCTTCCGACCCGAATCGAGAAGTTTACGGTTAACCGGTCCCCCCACATCGACAAGAAGAGCCGCGAGCAGTTCGAGATGCGCACGCATAAGCGCCTCCTCGACATCGTAGATCCGACACCCCAGACGGTAGACGCGCTGATGAAGCTCGATCTCGCCGCCGGTGTCGATGTTGAGATCAAGCTCTGAGACGTCTCGTCTCGAGCTGAGTGAGAAGGATTGAACCGATGCGTTCGGGTGTAATTGCACAGAAGGTGGGAATGACCCGCGTCTACAACGACGCCGGCGAGCATATCCCGGTAACGGTACTGCGGTTGGAGAACTGCCAGGTCGTTGCTCATCGCACCAAGGAAAAGAATGGCTATACGGCTGTTCAGCTCGGTGCGGGCACTGCCAAGGTAAAGAACACGACGAAGGCCCTGCGCGGCCATTTCGCCGTGGCCGAGGTCGAGCCGAAGTCGAAGCTCGTCGAGTTTCGCGTTTCCGAAGACAACATGATCGACGTCGGCACCGAGCTGAAGGCCTCGCATTTCGAAGCCGGTCAGCTCGTGGATGTGACCGGCACCACGATCGGTAAGGGTTTCGCCGGCGCCATGAAGCGCCACAACTTCGGTGGTCTTCGCGCCACGCACGGTGTGTCGGTTTCGCACCGTTCGCATGGTTCGACCGGTTCCAACCAGGATCCGGGCCGCGTCTGGAAGGGCAAGCGCATGGCTGGTCACATGGGCCAGACGCGCGTCACCACGCAGAACCTGGAAGTCGTGTCCACCGACGAAAACCGTGGCCTGATCCTCGTCAAGGGTGCCGTCCCCGGCTCCAAGGGCGCCTGGATCGTCGTTCGCGACGCCGTCAAGTCGGCTGCGAAGTAAGGGAGCCAAGCAAATGGAATTCAACGTCAAGACCCTCGAGGGAAAAGACGCTGGCAAGGTCTCCCTTTCGGATGAGATCTTCGGCCTCGATCCCCGCGAAGATATCCTGGCCCGCATGGTTCGTTGGCAGCTCGCCAAGAAGCAGCAGGGCACCCACAAGATCAAGAACCGTTCGGAAGTCTCCCGCACCGGTGCGAAGATGTACAAGCAGAAGGGTACGGGCCGCGCTCGCCACCACTCCGCTCGTGCTCCTCAGTTCCGCGGCGGTGGCAAGGCCCACGGTCCGGTCGTTCGCAGCCATGCCCATGACCTTCCCAAGAAGGTCCGTGCGCTTGCTCTGCGCCACGCCCTGTCGGCCAAGCTGAAGGCGGAAGACCTGATCGTCGTCGATAGCCTGGTGGCGGCGGAAGCCAAGACCAAGGTGCTGGCCGGTTCGTTTGCGTCGCTCGGCCTCACCAATGCTCTGTTCATCGGTGGTGCGGAGCTCGACAACAACTTCAAGCTCGCCGCTCAGAACATTCCGAACGTCGATGTTCTGCCGGTTCATGGCATCAATGTTTACGACATCCTGCGTCGGGGCAAGCTCGTGCTGTCCAAGGCTGCGGTTGAAGCTCTAGAGGAGCGTTTCAAGTGACCGATCTTCGCCACTATGATGTGATCGTCTCGCCGGCGATCACCGAAAAGTCGACGCTGGTATCCGAGCAGAACCAGGTTGTCTTCAACGTTGCCAAGGATGCTTCCAAGCCCGAGATCAAGGCCGCCGTCGAGGCGCTGTTCGGTGTGAAGGTCAAGGCCGTCAACACGCTGGTCCGCAAGGGCAAGGTAAAGCGTTTCCGCGGCTTCATTGGCAAGCAGAAGGACGTGAAGAAGGCCGTCGTCACGCTGGTCGAAGGCCAGTCGATCGACGTCTCCACCGGACTCTGAGGTAAAGAACAATGGCATTGAAAAGCTACAACCCGACGACCCCGAGCCAGCGTCAGCTGGTCATCGTCGACCGGTCCGGTCTTCACAAGGGCAAGCCGGTCAAGGCGCTGACGGAAGGTCTTTCCAAGAGCGGTGGCCGTAACAACCTCGGCCGCATTACCGCCCGCTTCATCGGCGGCGGTCACAAGCGTACCTATCGCCTGGTCGACTTCAAGCGTCGCAAGTTCGACGTCGAAGGCACGGTCGAGCGTCTGGAATACGACCCCAACCGCACCGCGTTCATCGCTCTCGTCAAGTACGAGGACGGCGAACTGGCCTACATCCTCGCTCCGCAGCGCCTTGCTGCCGGCGACAAGGTCATTGCTTCCGACAAGGCTGTGGACGTAAAGCCCGGCAACACCATGCCGCTCCAGTACATCCCGGTCGGCTCGATCGTTCACAACGTCGAGATGAAGCCGGGCAAGGGCGGCCAGATTGCTCGCTCCGCCGGCACCTACGTACAGCTCGTCGGCCGCGACCAGGGCATGGCTATCCTGCGCCTGAACTCCGGCGAACAGCGCCTCGTTCCGGGATCCTGCCTCGCCACCGTTGGCGCCGTATCCAACCCGGACCACGGCAACATCAACGACGGCAAGGCCGGTCGTACCCGCTGGCGCGGCAAGACCCCGCATAACCGCGGTGTCGTCATGAACCCGGTCGACCACCCGCACGGTGGTGGTGAAGGCCGCACCTCCGGTGGTCGCCACCCGGTGACCCCGTGGGGCAAGCCCACCAAGGGCAAGCGTACGCGCTCGAACAAGTCGACCGACAAGTTCATCATGCGTTCGCGCCATCAGCGCAAGAAGTAAGAGAGGTAGTCAGGAATGGCTCGTTCAGTATGGAAAGGCCCGTTTGTTGACGGCTATCTTCTCAAGAAGGCTGAGAAGGTTCGTGAAGGCGGCCGCAGTGAAGTAATCAAGATCTGGAGCCGTCGCTCCACGATCCTGCCCCAGTTCGTCGGTCTGACGTTCGGCGTCTACAACGGCAGCAAGCACGTGCCCGTTAGCGTCAACGAAGACATGGTTGGTCACAAGTTCGGGGAATTCTCCCCGACGCGGACCTACTACGGTCATGGCGCAGACAAGAAGGCGAAGAGGAAGTAACGATGGCGAAGGCAAAGACCGAACGCCGGCTGAAGGACAACGAGGCGCAAGCCGTTGCCCGTACGCTTCGCGTCAGCCCACAGAAGCTGAACCTCGTTGCCGCCATGATCCGCGGCAAGAAGGTCGACCGCGCGCTTGCTGAGCTGGAATTTTCCCGCAAGCGCATCGCAGGCACGGTGAAGAAGACCCTCGAGTCCGCAATCGCCAATGCCGAGAACAACCATGACCTCGACGTCGACAGCCTGATCGTATCGGAAGCATACGTCGGCAAGTCGATCGTCATGAAGCGTTTCCACGCTCGCGGTCGCGGCCGCGCTTCCCGTATCGAGAAGCCCTTCGCGCACCTGACGATCGTGGTTCGTGAAGTCGAGGAAAAAGGGGAGGCCGCATAATGGGCCAGAAAATCAATCCGATCGGCTTCCGCCTCGGCATTAACCGCACCTGGGATAGCCGCTGGTTCGCGGACAATGCCGAGTACGGCCAGCTGCTGCACGAGGATCTGAAGATCCGTGCGTACCTGATGTCCGAACTGAAGCAGGCAGGCATTGCCAAGGTGGTCATCGAACGTCCGCACAAGAAGTGCCGCGTCACGATTCACTCGGCACGTCCGGGCCTGATCATCGGCAAGAAGGGCGCCGACATCGAGAAGCTCCGCAAGAAGCTTTCCGAGATGACCTCTTCGGAAACGCACCTCAACATCGTTGAAGTGCGCAAGCCGGAAGTTGACGCGACGCTGGTTGCCCAGTCGATCGCTCAGCAGCTCGAGCGCCGCGTGGCGTTTCGTCGTGCCATGAAGCGTGCCGTTCAGTCGGCCATGCGTCTTGGCGCCGAAGGCATCAGGATCACCTGCGCCGGCCGTCTCGGCGGGGCGGAAATCGCTCGTACCGAGTGGTACCGCGAAGGCCGCGTGCCGCTTCATACGCTCCGCGCCGACATCGACTACGGGACGGCTGAAGCCGAGACCGCATTCGGCATCTGCGGGATCAAGGTCTGGATCTTCAAGGGTGAAATCCTTGAGCACGATCCGATGGCATCCGAACGCCGCGCCCTGGAAGGCGACGCCCAGGGTCCGGCAAGCCGTGAACGTGGCGATCGTGGCGACCGTCGCCGCGAACGCGAAAACGCTTGATTAGCGCTGGCGAAAGATAAGCTCGGAGAAGTAAGAAAATGTTGCAGCCAAAGCGTACCAAGTACCGCAAGCAGTTCAAGGGCCGCATCAAGGGTGTGGCCAAGGGCGGCTACGACCTGGCATTCGGCGAATTCGGCCTGAAGGCTCAGGAACCGAACCGCGTGAACGCTCGCGAGATCGAAGCGGCTCGCCGCGCGATCACCCGTTACATGAAGCGCGCGGGTCGCGTATGGATCCGCGTCTTCCCTGACGTCCCGGTTACTGCAAAGCCCACAGAAGTTCGTATGGGTAAGGGTAAGGGTTCGGTCGAATACTGGGCTTGCAAGGTCAAGCCTGGTCGTATCATGTTCGAGATCGACGGCGTTTCGGAAGAAATCGCACGCGAGGCTCTTCGCCTCGGTTCTGCCAAGCTCTCGGTCACGACGCGCTTCGTTCAGCGCATCGCAGAGTAAGGAGAAGGCACGATGAAAGCCGAAGACGTACGCGGCCTCAGCGCCGACCAGCTCAAGGACAAGCTCGCCGAGCTCAAGAAGGAGCAGTTCAACCTGCGCTTCCAGAAGGCTACCGGCCAGCTCGAGAAGTCCTCGCGCATCAACGAAGTCCGCAAGGACATCGCCCGCGTGAAAACCATTGCCCGCCAGAAGGCGGCAGAAGCCAAGGCCTAAAGGAAGAATAATATGCCGAAACGCATTCTGCAGGGCGTAGTCGTTTCCGACAAGAACGAGAAGACCGTTGTTGTCCGTGTCGAGCGCCGATTCGCGCACCCGCTGCTTCAGAAGACGGTCCGCCGTTCCAAGAAGTACAAGGCGCATGACGAAAACAACCAGTACAAGGTAGGTGACGTCGTTTCCATCCAGGAATGCGCGCCGATCTCCAAGGATAAGCGCTGGACGGTGGTTGCCGCCCAGGCTTGATTGCAGAGAATTGCGCCGGGGCCTTGCTTCTGGCGCAGATTCCTGTATGAAGCACGCCATCGGCGCAGGACGCTCGGCAACGAGCGTTCTTTTGCTTTGAGCGCAGGGAAGGTCCCTTTCAGGGAAACCACCTTGGCAAGATCCATCCCGCGCACAATGAAATTCTGTCCATAAGCCGGATCGGGGCGTTCTCGCGCCCGGTCGGTCCGGTCATTAGAAAAAGGCGACCTGACATGATTCAGATGCAAACAAACCTCGACGTGGCGGATAATTCCGGCGCACGTCGTGTCATGTGCATCAAGGTGCTGGGCGGCTCCAAGCGCAAGTATGCTTCGATCGGCGACGTGATCGTCGTTTCGATCAAGGAAGCCATCCCGCGCGGCCGCGTGAAGAAGGGCGACGTGATGAAGGCGGTTGTTGTGCGTACCGCCAAGGACATCCGCCGCGCCGACGGCAGCGTCATCCGCTTCGACAACAACGCGGCGGTCCTCATCGACAACAAGAAAGAGCCGATCGGCACCCGTATCTTCGGACCGGTTCCGCGCGAACTTCGCGCCAAGAACCACATGAAGATCATCTCGCTGGCTCCAGAAGTACTGTAAGGAGCGGGATCCATGCAGAAGATCAAGAAGGGCGACAACGTCGTCGTACTCACTGGCAAGGACAAGGGCCGTACCGGTGAAGTTCTCCAGGTTCTGCCGAAGGAAGACCGTGCGGTCGTTCGCGGCGTCAACATGGTGAAGCGCCACCAGCGTCAGACTCAGACGCAGGAGGCCGGCATCATCAACAAGGAAGCATCCATCCACCTGTCGAACATCGCGATCGTCGCGAAGGACGGCAAGCCGACCCGCGTCGGCTTCTCCGTCGTCGATGGAAAGAAGGTGCGAGTCGCCAAGCGTACGGGAGATGTGATCGATGGCTGAGGCAAAGTACGAGCCGCGGCTCAAGCAGGAATACGTTTCCCGTATCCGCGCGGCTCTCAAGGAGCAGTTCTCCTATTCCAACGAGATGATGATCCCGAAGATCGACAAGATCGTCATCAACATGGGTGTCGGCGAAGCGACGGCTGATTCGAAGAAGCCGACGGTTGCTGCCGCCGACCTCGCTGCGATCGCCGGCCAGAAGCCGGTCATCACCCGCGCCCGTAACTCCATCGCCGGCTTCAAGGTCCGCGAAGGCATGCCGATCGGTGCGAAGGTGACCCTGCGCGGCGCCCGCATGTATGAATTCCTCGACCGCCTGATCAACATCGCGCTTCCGCGCGTTCGCGACTTCCGCGGCCTGAACCCGAAGAGCTTTGACGGCCGTGGCAACTTCGCCATGGGCATCAAGGAACACATCGTGTTCCCTGAGATCAACTACGACAAGGTTGATCAGATGTGGGGCATGGACATCATCGTTTGCACGACGGCCAAGACCGACGACGAAGCCCGGGCTCTTCTGAAAGAGTTCAACTTCCCGTTCCGTCAGTAACCGTAACGACGAGCGTAGAAAAGGAACTCCGATATGGCGAAGACCAGCGCAGTTGAAAAGAACAAGCGCCGCCGCAAGACCGTTGCCAACCAGGCTGCCAAGCGCGCAGCTCTAAAGGCGACCATCATGAACCAGGAACTGCCGATCGAAGAGCGGTTCCAGGCAACCCTGAAGCTCGCCGCGCTGCCGCGCGATGGATCGAAGACGCGTATCCGCAACCGTTGCGAAGTCACCGGCCGCCCGCGCGCTTTCTACCGTAAGCTCAAGATGTCGCGTATCGCGCTTCGCGAGTTGGGCAACCTCGGCAAGGTGCCGGGCGTCGTCAAGTCGAGCTGGTAAGGAGACGGTTAGATGACCATGACTGATCCGTTGGGCGATATGCTCACCCGCATCCGCAATGGTGCCGCTCGCCGCAAGTCGACCGTGACCACGCCCGCTTCCAAGCTGCGTGCGCGCGTTCTCGACGTTCTGCAGGCCGAAGGCTACATTCGCGGCTATTCCCAGACCGATTACGGTAACGGCAAGTCCGAGATCGAGATCGAGCTGAAGTACTACGAAGGCGCATCCGTTATCCGGGAAATCGGCCGCGTGTCGAAGCCTGGCCGCCGGGTATATGTCTCCGTGAAGTCGATTCCGCAGGTCGCGAACGGCCTCGGCATCACCATCCTTTCGACTCCGAAGGGCGTGATGGCCGATCACCAGGCTCGCGAACAGAACGTTGGTGGCGAGGTTCTCTGCTCGGTCTTCTAAGACAGGGCAGGGATCTCCAGAACGAACAGACAGGATAAAACAATGTCTCGTATCGGTAAAAGGCCCGTTCAGGTTCCTGCAGGTGTTACGGCTAGCGTTGATGGCCAGAAGGTAACTGCCAAGGGCCCGAAGGGCGAGCTCTTCTTCGTCGCCAATGACGAAGTGAAGCTGGAAATGAACGACAACGCGGTTTCGGTGACCCCGATCAACGACAGCAAGGACGCCCGCTCCAAGTGGGGCATGTCGCGCACGATGATCGAGAACATCTTCCGCGGCGTCAAGGACGGCTACGAGCGCAAGCTCGAGATCAACGGCGTCGGCTACCGTGCCGCCATGCAGGGCAAGAACCTGCAGCTGCAGCTCGGTTTCAGCCACGATGTGGTCTATGAGCCGCCGCAGGGCATCACCATTGCCGTTCCGAAGCCGACGGAAATCGTCGTGACCGGCATCAACAAGCAGCAGGTCGGTCAGGTTGCCGCGGAAATCCGCGAATACCGTGGTCCCGAGCCCTACAAGGGCAAAGGCGTCAAGTACGCCGAGGAACGGATCGTCCGCAAGGAAGGCAAGAAGAAGTAAGGACGAGCGATCATGGCTACCAGAAAAGAAGCACTCAGCAAGCGTGCGAGCCGTGTTCGCCGCCAGGTCAAGAAGGTCGCAAACGGCCGTCCGCGTCTGTCGGTTCACCGCTCCTCCAAGAACATCTACGTCCAGGTTATCGACGACGTGGCCGGCCGCACGCTTGCTGCCGCCTCCACGCTCGACGCCGACCTGCGCAAGTCGCTCAAGACTGGCGCCGACACTGCGGCAGCTGCCGCCGTCGGCAAGCTGGTTGCCGAGCGTGCGACGAAGGCCGGTGTGAAGGAAGTCGTGTTCGATCGCGGCGCCTTCATCTACCACGGCCGTATCAAGGCCTTGGCCGAAGCTGCCCGCGAAGGCGGTCTGAGCTTCTAAGGAATTTTCGCCCGGTACCGTTCGCGGAGCCGGGCGAAATGCGGTTCTGCCGCACCCCGGATCCATCTTCGGATCACGTTGTAATCTGCCGATTGCACCCGGAAAAGAAAAAGGAAAAGGACAATGGCACAGGAAAGAAGAGGTTCTCGCGAAGACCGCCAGAACCGCGAAGAGCGCGATAGCGAGTTCGTCGACAAGCTGGTCGCGATCAACCGCGTCGCGAAGGTCGTCAAGGGTGGCCGTCGCTTCGGCTTCGCTGCTCTCGTCGTCGTCGGCGACCAGAAGGGCCGCGTAGGCTTCGGCCACGGCAAGGCACGCGAAGTGCCGGAAGCCATCCGCAAGGCAACCGAATCCGCCAAGCGCGACCTGATTTTCGTACCGCTGCGCGACGGTCGTACGCTGCATCACGACGTCAATGGCCGCCACGGCGCCGGCAAGGTTCTGCTGCGCTCGGCCAAGGCCGGTACCGGTATCATCGCCGGCGGTCCTATGCGCGCCGTCTTCGAAACGCTCGGCGTCCATGACGTCGTTGCGAAGTCGACCGGCTCGTCGAACCCCTACAACATGGTTCGCGCCACCTTCGACGCCCTGAAGCATCAGGTGCATCCGAAGGACGTCGCAGCCCAGCGCGGCCTCAAGTACGCAACGCTGCAGGCTCGCCGCGCCGCTTCCGGCAATGCATCGGAAGAATAAGGAGAGCGATCATGGCCAAGAAAGCCACCCAGGCAGACGCCAAGAAGACGGTTACGGTCGAGCAGATCGGTAGCCCCATCCGCCGCCCGGCTGTGCAGCGCCAGACGCTGATCGGTCTCGGCCTCAACAAGATGCATCGGGTTCGCACCCTGGAGGATACTCCGGCGGTTCGCGGCATGATCCGTGCTGTCCAGCATCTCGTTCGCGTCGTCGACGAGAAGTGAGACGGGGGAAATCATCATGAAACTGAACGAAATCAGAGATAACGAAGGCGCCGTAAAGGATCGCAAGCGCGTTGGTCGCGGTATCGGTTCCGGCAAGGGCAAGACCGGCGGGCGCGGCGTCAAGGGCCAGAAGGCTCGTTCGGGCGTCGCCATCAACGGCTTCGAGGGCGGCCAGATGCCGATCTATCGTCGCCTGCCGAAGCGCGGCTTCAACAACATCTTCGCGTCGGAGTATGTGACCGTTTCGCTCGGCCGCATCCAGACCGCGATTGATGCCAAGAAGCTCGACCCCAAGGCTACGATCGATGCAGCGGCGCTCAAGGCTGCCGGTGTCATCCGTCGCCCGAAGGATGGCATCCGGATCCTGTCCGACGGCGAACTGAAGGCCAAGGTTACGATCGAAGCGGCTGGCGCCTCCAAGGCTGCTGTCGAGAAGATCGAGAAGGCCGGCGGCTCCATCAAGCTTCCGGAAGTCGCCTCGGCGGAATAAACCGTTTAAGATCGCCCGGAGTGCTTCACACCGGGCGATTTTGCTCCCATATGTGAGCCTCACGATTCCGGGGCCGATCACCACGGTCGCGCTTTCCGGAACCATACGGAAAACTGGGTGAGGCACCGATTGCATCCGCGATCCCCGCCCGTTTTTTGAAACTGAATTTGGACTGCTTTCCGGGCCCGGCATCACCTCCGCCGGCGGAATTGGTCAGGCGGAGAAATGCATGGCGTCTGCAGCGGAACAACTTGCCTCCAATCTCAATTTTTCGACTTTTGCGAAGGCGGAAGACCTCAAGAAGCGGCTGTGGTTCACGCTTGCAGCGCTTCTCGTCTATCGGCTTGGCACCCATATCCCGCTCCCGGGCCTCAATCCGGAGGCCTATGCGCAGGCCTTCCGCGGCCAGGCCGGCGGCATTCTTGGCCTTTTCAACATGTTTGCGGGCGGCGCCGTCGAGCGGATGGCGATCTTCGCGCTCGGCATCATGCCCTATATCTCCGCGTCGATCATCGTGCAGCTGATGACCTCCGTGGTCCCGTCGCTCGAAGCCCTCAAGAAGGAAGGCGAGCAGGGCCGCAAGGTCATCAACCAGTACACGCGCTACGGCACCGTTCTTCTCGGCACGCTGCAGGCCTATGGCATCGCGGTGGGTCTCGAAAGCGGCAATGGCCTCGTGGTCGATCCGGGCTGGTTCTTCCGCATCTCCACCGTCGTGACGCTGCTCGGTGGCACGATGTTCCTGATGTGGCTCGGCGAGCAGATCACCGCGCGCGGCATCGGTAACGGGATTTCCCTGATCATCTTCGCCGGCATCGTGGCTGCGCTTCCGTCTGCCCTGGCCGGTACCCTGGAACTCGGTCGTACGGGCGCATTGTCGACGGCGCTCATCCTCACGGTCATTGTCGTGGCCATCGCGGTCATCATGCTGATCGTCTTCGTGGAACGGGCCCAGCGGCGGCTGCTCATCCAGTATCCGAAGCGTCAGGTCGGCAACCGGATGTTCCAGGGCGATACCTCGCACCTGCCGTTGAAGCTCAACACCTCCGGCGTCATTCCTGCGATTTTCGCGTCTTCGCTTCTCCTTCTGCCGGCGACGGCTGCAGGTTTCGCGGGGAATTCGGAGATGCCTGGCTGGGCCACCACCATCATCTCGGCGCTCGGTCACGGCCAGCCCGCCTTCATGGTGCTCTATGGCCTGCTGATCGCCTTCTTCGCCTTCTTCTATACGGCCATCGTCTTCAATCCGAAGGACACGGCCGATAACCTGAAGAAACATGGCGGTTTCATCCCGGGTATCCGTCCCGGCGAGCGGACCGCCGAGTATATCGACTATGTCCTCACGCGCATCACCGTTGTCGGCGCAGCATATCTGGTCTTCGTCTGCGTTCTGCCGGAGCTGCTGATCGCCCGCACGGGCGTTCCATTGGCCCTTGGTGGTACTTCGCTTTTGATCGTGGTCAGTGTAACCCTCGATACGGTTGCCCAGATCCAGGGTCATCTTATTGCCCAGCAATATGAGGGCCTGATCAAGAAGTCGAAATTGCGTGGAGGAAAGAGGGGACGATGAGACTGATTCTTTTGGGACCGCCGGGCGCGGGGAAGGGGACCCAGGCCCAGCGGATCGTGGAGAAGTACGGGATCCCGCAGCTCTCCACCGGCGACATGCTGCGTGCGGCCGTCGCCGCTCAGACGGATGTCGGCAGGCGCGCCAAGGAAGTCATGGATGCCGGCAAGCTGGTATCCGACGACATCGTCATCGCGATCGTCTCCGAACGGATCGATCAGCCCGACTGTGCCAGCGGTTTCATCCTCGATGGCTTTCCCCGCACGCTCGTGCAGGCGGATGCGACGGAGAAGATGCTGCGGGACAAGGGTCTGGCACTTTCCGCCGTCATCGAGCTCAAGGTCGATGACAAGGAACTGGTCCGACGCGTGTCGGGCCGCTATTCCTGCGCCCAGTGCGGCACTGTCTACCATGACACCGACAAGACACCTTCGAAGGAAGGCGTCTGCGACAAGTGCGGTTCGACTCACTTCAAGCGCCGTCCGGATGATAATGCCGAGACCATGACCCAGCGCCTCGAGGTCTACTACAAGGAAACCTCGCCGCTGATCGGCTACTACTATGCCAAGGGCAGGTTGGAGACGGTTGATGGCATGGCAGAGATGGATACCGTGACGGCGGATATCGAGAAGATCCTGTCGGCGCTTTGAGCGGATGGCGATCTGTTAAAGAATCTTGGCGGGGCCGGTTGCATTTTTTTACCGATTCCGCTAAACACCGCGCCAACTCGCGACAGCATATGCGATCGGCGCGGATAGCCCGTAAGGGTTTCCGGATCCGATCGCTTTGACCTGTTCCGGATGGATTTGAACTGGCGGCCTTAGATCGGCTGCTCTCATGGAAGAAGTACCACTTGCCGGACGGCAACTGGAACGCAAGGAGAATAGGCGTGGCACGTATCGCTGGCGTCAACATCCCGACTGCGAAGCGCGTCGTTATCGCGTTGACGTATATTCACGGGATCGGCCCGAAATTCGCACAGGAAATTGTCGAGAAGGTTGGTATCCCGGCCGATCGTCGCGTCCATCAGCTGACGGATGCAGAAGTCCTGCAGATCCGCGAAACCATCGACCGTGACTATCAGGTCGAGGGTGATCTTCGTCGTGAAACCTCGATGAACATCAAGCGTCTGATGGACCTCGGCTGCTACCGTGGCCTGCGCCATCGTCGTGGCCTTCCGGTTCGCGGTCAGCGCACGCACACCAATGCCCGCACCCGCAAGGGTCCTGCGAAGGCGATCGCCGGCAAGAAGAAGTAATCTCCCGGTTCTCCGGGTGAGGGAGGCTGGCGTTCGGTCGCTGGCCTCTTTTTGAGTTTGGAGCAGGATTTCAGTTCTGTTCCGGTGGAGCCGCTGGAACTACGGCGGTGACGAGATCAACGAAAGGAAGACCATGGCCAAGGAAGCCACCCGCGTCCGCCGTCGCGAACGCAAGAACATCACGTCGGGCGTTGCCCACGTAAACTCGACCTTCAACAACACGATGATCACCATCACCGACGCGCAGGGCAACGCGATTGCCTGGTCGTCTGCTGGTGCAAAGGGCTTCAAGGGTTCGCGCAAGTCGACCCCGTTCGCTGCTCAGATTGCTGCCGAAGACTGCGCCAAGAAGGCTCAGGAGCACGGCATGAAGTCGCTGGAAGTGGAAGTCTGCGGTCCGGGTTCGGGTCGTGAGTCCGCTCTGCGCGCCCTCCAGGCTGCGGGCTTCATGATCACCTCGATCCGTGACGTGACGCCGATCCCGCACAACGGCTGCCGTCCGCGCAAGAAGCGCCGCGTCTAAGTCGGATGCGGTGGCCTCTTGGCCGATCGCATTGAACTTGCGTAATGCCGCCTTACTTCGCTCGTCGAAGTCTGGCGGTTTTGCCGTACCGCCGAATGGCAATGCCTCACTCGGTGCTTCTCATGCTCGGTTGCCACGATTGGATGGTGGCAACGAACGGAAGGTTTAAAACATGATCCAGAAGAACTGGCAGGAACTGATCAAGCCGAACAAGGTGGAGTTCACCTCGTCCGGCCGTACCAAGGCAACGCTGGTTGCGGAGCCGCTTGAGCGGGGCTTCGGCCTGACGCTCGGCAACGCCCTGCGCCGCGTGCTTCTGTCTTCGCTGCGCGGTGCTGCTGTTACCGCCGTTCAGATCGACGGCGTTCTGCACGAGTTCTCCTCCATCCCCGGCGTTCGGGAAGATGTGACGGACATCGTGCTCAACATCAAGGAAATCGCCATCAAGATGGATGGCGACGATGCCAAGCGCATGGTTGTGCGCAAGCAGGGGCCTGGTTCGGTCACCGCCGGCGACATCCAGACGGTTGGCGACATCGAGATCCTCAATCCGGACCACGTCATCTGCACCCTCGACGAGGGCGCCGAGATCCGCATGGAATTCACGGTCAACAACGGCAAGGGCTATGTCCCGGCCGAGCGTAACCGTGCAGAAGATGCGCCGATCGGCCTCATCCCCGTCGACAGCCTCTATTCGCCGGTCAAGAAGGTGTCCTACAAGGTGGAAAACACCCGTGAAGGACAGGTTCTCGACTACGATAAGCTGACCATGACGATCGAGACCGATGGTTCGGTCACCGGTGAAGATGCAGTGGCCTTTGCGGCTCGCATCCTCCAGGACCAGCTCGGCGTATTCGTCAACTTCGATGAGCCGCAGAAGGATGTCGAGGAAGAGGCCGTCACCGAACTGGCGTTCAACCCGGCGCTCCTCAAGAAGGTCGACGAACTGGAGCTTTCCGTCCGTTCGGCCAACTGCCTGAAGAACGACAACATCGTCTATATCGGCGATCTCATCCAGAAGACCGAGGCGGAAATGCTGCGCACTCCGAATTTCGGTCGCAAGTCGCTGAACGAGATCAAGGAAGTTCTGGCATCCATGGGCCTCCATCTCGGCATGGAAGTTCCCGCCTGGCCGCCGGAGAACATCGAAGACCTCGCCAAGCGTTACGAAGACCAATACTAACAAGTCAGACTGCAGGCGAATGCCTGCAAGTGAAGGAGACCAGACATGCGCCACGCAAAAGCAGGCCGCAAGCTCAACCGCACCGCAAGCCACCGCAAGGCGATGTTCGCCAACATGGCGGCTTCGCTCATCACCCATGAGCAGATCGTCACCACCTTGCCGAAGGCAAAGGAAATCCGTCCGATCGTCGAGAAGCTCGTCACGCTCGGTAAGCGCGGCGACCTGCACGCTCGCCGCCAGGCGATCTCGCAGATCCAGGACCAGGACGCCGTCCGCAAGCTGTTCGACGCGATCGCCTCGCGTTACGCAACCCGCAATGGCGGCTACCTGCGCATCATGAAGGCCGGCTTCCGTCAGGGCGACAACGCTCCGCTCGCCGTCATCGAGTTCGTTGAGCGCGATGTCGATGCCAAGGGCAAGGCCGACAAGGCTCGCGTTGCCGCTGAAGCTGAAGCAGCAGAAGCTGCATAATCAGCAGTTTCGTATCGCGGATAGTTCGAAGGCCGGGCAGAAGTGCCCGGCCTTTTTCGTCATCTGCTGGCGCGCGCCAGGCGCGGACCGCCTCGCTTCCAGTTCAGGAACGGCTTGCGCAGCGGTCGATAGAGAAGCAGTAGGGCAACGAGGGCAATGTGAACGAAGGGTGTCAGCGTCACGGATTTGACCGCCAGGAAGTAGTGCAGCGCACCACCCAGTGCGACCGGGTAGATCAGCCGGTGCAGTCCGTTCCACCTCTGCCCCAACTTTCGTATCGACCAGTTGTTGGAGGTCAGTGCCAATGGCAGGAGGCAGGCCACGCAGACCATGCCGATCGTGATGTAGGGGCGCTTCGCGATGTCCGCGCCGATCGAGCCGAAGTCGAGGCCGCGGTCAAGGATGAGCCAGACGCTGAAGTGCATAAGGACATAGTAGAAGGCAAGCAGCCCCAGCGCGCGTCTGTAGCGAAGCCAGTTGATGCCGACGATGTCCCGCAGGGGTGTGATCGCGAGCGTGGCGATGAGGAAGCGTAGGGCCCAGATGCCTAGCAGGTGTTCGAACGTCTTGACCGGATTGACGCCCAGTCCACCGGTTGCGCCGAGATAGAAATTCCAGGCGGCCGGGACGAGGCCCACGGCATAGAGCGCCCAGATGCTGGGCCCGTGCAGGCGGCGGGGCAGGGCGGGAATGCCCACCATCAGTAATTCGCCTTGAGGTCCATCCCCTCGTAGAGGCTGGCGACCTCCTCGCCATAGCCGTTGAACATGAGGGTGGGACGGATGGCGACCTTGAAGAAGCCACCTTCGCCGATCCGCTGCTCAGTCGCCTGGCTCCAGCGCGGGTGATCGACCTCCGGGTTCACGTTCGAGTAAAAGCCGTATTCGCGCGCGTTGGAGTTCTTCCAGGTGGTCTCTGGCTGCTCCTCGACAAGCGAGAGCCTGACGATCGACTTGATGCTCTTGAAGCCGTACTTCCATGGCACGACCAGCCGGATCGGAGCGCCATTCTGGTTGGGCAGCGTCTCTCCGTAGAGGCCGACAGCGAGGATGGTCAGCGGGTGGCGGGCCTCGTCGAGCCTCAGCCCTTCGACATATGGCCATTCAAGCGGCTGGAAGAGGCCGGTCTGTCCCGGCATTTCCTCCGGCCGCACGAGTGTCTCGAAGGAGACGTACTTGGCGCTGCCGAGCGGCTCCACCTGGTCGAGGAGCGCCGAAAGCGGGAAGCCGATCCATGGTATCACCATCGACCAGCCTTCGACGCAGCGCAGGCGATAGACGCGCTCCTCGAGTTGCATCTTCATCAACTCCTCGATGCCGAATTCCTTCGGCTTGCCGACCATGCCGTCGACCTTCACCGACCACGGCAGCGGCTTGAAATGCTGCGACTTCTCGGATGGGTCGCCCTTGCCGGTGCCGAACTCATAGAAGTTGTTGTAGGTGGTGACCGCTTCCTTCGGCGTGAGCTTTTCGTCGGTGGAGAATTGACTTGGTGATGCCGCCAAGGGGGCCGCGATTGCCGATCCGGCCCCGAACATTGCTACACCGGCCGCGGCGGTGCCGATGAACTTCCGGCGCGACATGTAGATCTCGCGGGGCGTGATCTCCGAGGCGCTGAAGCGGGGCGGGCGATAGGCAGGCATGACGGTCTCCCTGGGAGCTATTTTCTTCTTATACGTAGCGCGCCGACGATTGGTTTCACAGCGTCCGTCAACAGAACGAGAGGCACATTCGCGTGAGGCGTACCGCAGAGTACCGTTTTCCGCTCCCCTGATAGTGACACTATACGGGTGTTGGAGTAGGAAACTGGCAAAGCTGCCGGGTGCTGCCCGTGCCAGATGCGCTCCACGAACAAGTCCGAGGAAGAAACCCATGCCCGCCTACCGTTCCAGAACCACGACCCACGGCCGCAACATGGCTGGTGCGCGCGGCCTGTGGCGCGCGACCGGCATGAAGGACGGTGATTTCGGCAAGCCGATCATCGCGGTGGTCAACTCGTTCACCCAGTTCGTGCCGGGCCACGTCCACCTCAAGGATCTCGGCCAACTCGTTGCCCGCGAGATCGAGGCGGCCGGTGGGGTTGCCAAGGAGTTCAACACGATCGCCGTCGATGACGGCATCGCCATGGGCCATGACGGGATGCTGTATTCGCTGCCATCGCGCGAGATCATCGCCGACTCCGTCGAGTACATGGTCAACGCCCACTGCGCGGATGCCATGGTCTGCATCTCCAACTGCGACAAGATCACGCCTGGCATGCTGAACGCTGCCATGCGCCTCAATATTCCTGCCGTCTTCGTGTCAGGCGGACCGATGGAGGCGGGCAAGGTCGTTCTGCAGGGCAAGACGGTTGCGCTCGATCTCGTGGACGCAATGGTCGCCGCTGCCGACGACGCGATCTCCGATGCCGATGTCCAGGCCATCGAGCAGGCCGCCTGTCCGACCTGCGGCTCGTGCTCGGGCATGTTCACCGCCAACTCGATGAACTGCCTGACGGAAGCGCTCGGCCTGTCGCTGCCCGGCAACGGCTCGACGCTCGCCACCCATTCGGACCGCAGGCGCCTGTTCGTCGAGGCCGGCCACCTGATCGTCGATCTCGCCCGTCGCTATTATGAGCAGGAGGACGAAAGCGTCCTGCCGCGCTCGATTGCGACCAAGCAGGCCTTCGAAAACGCCATGGCTCTCGATATCGCGATGGGCGGCTCCACCAATACGGTGCTGCATATTCTCGCGGCCGCCCACGAAGGTGGTGTCGACTTCACCATGGACGACATCGATCGCTTGTCGCGGAAGGTTCCCTGCCTTTCCAAGGTGGCGCCGGCCAAGAGCGATGTTCACATGGAGGATGTCCACCGCGCCGGCGGCATCATGCGTATCCTCGGGGAGCTTGATCGCGGCAGCCTCATCAATCGCGAGTGCTACACCGTCCATGAAACGACGCTCGGCGATGCCATTGATCGCTGGGACATCACGCGCACCAACAGCGAGACCGTCCGCACCTTCTTCAAGGCGGCTCCCGGCGGCGTGCCGACACAGGTTGCCTTTTCACAGTCGTCGCGTTGGGATGAACTCGATACCGACAGCGACAACGGCGTCATCCGCTCGGTCAAGAACCCGTTCTCCAAGGATGGTGGGCTGGCGGTGCTCTACGGCAACATCGCTCTGAACGGCTGCATCGTGAAGACGGCAGGCGTGGATGAGTCCATTCTGAAATTCACCGGCCCGGCCCGTGTTTTCGAAAGCCAGGACGCTTCCGTCAAGGCGATCCTCAACAACGAAGTTGTTGCCGGCGACGTCGTCGTCATCCGCTACGAAGGCCCGAAGGGCGGCCCCGGCATGCAGGAAATGCTCTATCCGACGAGCTACCTCAAGTCGAAAGGCCTCGGCAAGGCCTGCGCCCTCGTCACCGATGGTCGCTTTTCGGGTGGCACGTCCGGTCTGTCCATCGGCCATTGCTCGCCCGAGGCAGCCCAGGGCGGAGCGATCGGCCTCGTGCGCGAAGGCGACATGATCGAGATCGACATTCCTGGCCGCACCATCAACTTGCTGGTCTCGGACGCCGAGCTGGCGCATCGGCGGGCGGAGCAGGATAAGGCGGGCTGGAAGCCGGTCGCGCCCCGCAAGCGCAACGTCACCACGGCGCTCAAGGCGTATGCCGCCTTCGCCGCAAGTGCCGACAAGGGCGCCGTGCGGATCCTGCCCGAGTAGACGGAGTTCCTCTTGTCCAATGTAAGGAACTTCCTTACATTGGAGGCGAGAGGAAATCCTATGATCACGAGCAAGATCACCAGCAAGGCCCAGACGACCATTCCGCAGCCGGTGCGCCACGCGCTCAGCCTGCAGGAAGGCGATCAGATCCGCTATATGATCGAACCCGATGGCCGTGTAGTGATCTCCAGGGTTCCGACGGCAGAACTCGCCGACGATCCGTTTGCCACCTTCGGGGAGTGGGACGGTGACGCCGATAGGAAAGCTTATGCTCGGCTTTAGGCGCGGCGACGTCATTCGGGTTCCGTTCCCATACACGGATCGCGATACGCGCCAGCGCCGACCGGCTCTTGTGGTTTCCGACGGAGGACTAGGAGAGGGTGGAAACCTGCTTTGGGTGGTCATGATCACCTCGGCCGAGAACCGACCTTGGGCGGCTGATGTTGCCGTTCCGAATCGCGCTGAAGTAGGCCTGCCGGCTCCGTCCGTAGTGAGGCCGGTAAAGATCGCAACTGTCGAAGGTCGCCACGTTGAACGCATCGGAAGCCTTCCTGAGACAGTTCTTCGTGAGGTGATGAAGCGCGTTGAGGCCATCGTCGGTATGGCTTAGAGAAGCTGACGCAGGTTCTAGAGCCTTTCCAGAATACTTGTTCAGCCACCTTACCTTTCCAGCCTGCCGCGCTACAAAACGGATCGCCGTTTTAGGATGAGGATAAACATGTCGAGCATTCGCAGCCGCCTGATGATTGGGTTTGTCGCCCTTGCCTTCTTCGTCCCGTCGCCGCTTCTGGCGCAGGCCGAAAAGTCGGTGCCGCAGAGCCAGGCGGAGATCCAGCTCTCCTTCGCCCCGCTGGTGAAGCAGACGGCGGGCGCTGTCGTCAACGTCTATGCAGAGCGCGTCGTGCAGCGGTTGAACCCGTTCGCAGGCGACCCCTTCTTCGAGCAGTTCTTCGGCCAGCGCATGCCGAACCGGACGGAGAAGCAGTCTTCGCTGGGCTCCGGCGTGATCGTGTCCGCCGGTGGTCTGGTCGTCACCAACAACCACGTCATCCAGGGGGCGGACGACATAAGGATCGCGCTTGCCGATGGCCGGGAATTCGCGTCCGAGGTGCTGCTGAAGGACGAGAGCCTCGATCTTGCCGTGCTGAAGGTGGCGGCAGATGAGAGCTTCCCCCTCTTGCCGATCGGAAATTCCGATGCGGTCGAAGTGGGAGATCTGGTACTGGCGGTCGGCAACCCCTTCGGAGTGGGGCAAACGGTGACGAGCGGCATCGTGTCCGGCCTTGCCCGCAACCAGGTAACGCCCGGAGATTTCGGCTTCTTCATCCAAACCGACGCCTCCATCAACCCCGGCAATTCTGGCGGGGCGCTGATGAACATGGACGGCGAGCTGATCGGCATCAACACGGCAATCTTCTCCCGCGGCGGCGGGTCGAACGGCATCGGCTTTGCGATTCCCGCCAACTTGGTGAAGGTCTTCCTGGCCGCCGCCGAAAAGGGTGAGGAGACGTTCGAGCGGCCTTATATCGGTGCGAGCTTCGAGCCGGTGACCTCCGATGTCGCCGAGGCACTTGGGCTGAAGGCGGCAAGGGGAGCGCTCGTCGTCCGCGTCGTTGAAGGCGGGCCTGCCGACAAGGCCGGACTGAAGCCGGGTGAGGTCATTGCAGCCGTCAATGGCATCGAGGTGGAACATCCCGACGCCCTCGGTTACCGTTTGACGACGGCCGGCCTCGGTAAGGAGGCGGCACTGACGGTACAGTCGAACGGCACGCGCGAAATCACCATAGCCCTCAACACGGCTCCTGAGACGCCGGCTCGGGATGAGCGCCTGCTGGAGGGACGCAATCCATTCGCGGGCCTACGCATTGCGAACCTTTCGCCAAGGCTCGCCCAGGAGCTTCGCATGCCGGCGGACAAGGCGGGCGTCGTGGTAGTCGATGTCGCCCGAGGCTCGCCTGGAAGCCGCCTCGGCTTTCAGCCCAAGGATCTGGTGATCTCGCTGAACGGCGTGGCCGTGGCTTCTACGCGTGCGATGGAAGACATGCTGGACGAGGATCCGGGTTTCTGGCGCGTCGAGATCGAGCGCGATGGCCAACGGATACGGCAATTCTTCCGATGAGCGGCGATCTCTTTGCGCCGAAGGTTCCGGAGGAGATCGCCAATCGTCGGCCGCTCGCCGATCGTCTTCGTCCGAAGACGCTGGCAGAGGTTGCGGGGCAAGAGCATCTGACGGGCGAGGACGGCGTGCTGCGACGGATGATCGCCTCCGGCTCGCTTGGGTCGATGATCTTCTGGGGACCGCCCGGTACCGGCAAGACAACGGTAGCACGGCTGCTGTCCGGTGAGGCGGGGCTGGCCTTCGAGCAGATTTCGGCCATCTTTTCCGGCGTCGCCGATCTGAAGAAGGTCTTCGAGGCGGCGCGCATGCGCCGGATGGAAGGCCGTCAGACATTGCTCTTTGTCGACGAGATCCACCGCTTCAACCGCGCCCAGCAGGACAGCTTCCTGCCCGTTATGGAGGATGGAACGGTCATTCTCGTCGGTGCCACGACGGAAAACCCGAGCTTCGAACTGAATGCGGCTCTTCTGTCTCGCGCCCGGGTCCTGACCTTCCGGCCGCATGACGAGGAGAGTCTGGAGGAGCTTCTGAAACGGGCGGAACAGGCGGAGGAAAGACCGCTGCCGCTCGATGCCGGGGCGCGTGCCAGCCTGGTCCGCATGGCCGATGGCGATGGGCGGGCCGTGCTGACGCTGGCGGAGGAGGTCTGGCGGGCGGCGCGGGTAGGGGAAGCCTTCGATATCGAGGGCCTGGCGCTGATCGTCCAGCGCCGCGCGCCGGTCTACGACAAGGGGCAGGACGGCCACTACAACCTGATCTCCGCCCTTCACAAGTCTATCCGAGGCTCCGATCCCGACGCCGCACTTTACTACCTGGCGCGCATGTTCGATGCCGGGGAAGACCCGCTCTATCTCGGGCGGAGATTGGTGCGCATGGCGGTGGAAGATATCGGGCTTGCCGATCCGCAGGCGCTCGTCGTCTGCAATGCCGCCAAGGATGCCTATGACTATCTGGGTTCCCCGGAGGGGGAGCTGGCTCTGGCAGAGGCCTGTGTCTACCTCGCGACGGCTCCCAAATCCAATGCCGTCTATACGGCCTTCAAGGCTGCGATGCGCGCGGCGAAGGAAAACGGCTCGCTGCTGCCGCCTAAGCATATCCTCAACGCGCCGACCAAGCTGATGAAGGGCGAAGGTTACGGCCAAGGCTACCGCTACGACCACGATGAGCCGGATGCTTTTTCCGGCCAGAACTATTTCCCGGAGAAGATGGGCCGGCAGGTGTATTACGATCCGCCGGAACGGGGCTTCGAGCGCGAGGTCCGCAAGCGGCTCGACTGGTGGGCGAGGCTGCGCAAGGAGCGCGGAGAGCCTTAGCCAGCCTTTCGCTGTGCGGCGGCAGCCGGCGGCGTCACCTTGACCGAGCAGTCGGCAAGTCCGCGATGGCCTTCCATGTCGACGACAAGGTGCCAATGCCCGTCTTCCGGGATCACCAGCCGGATCGGCGACTTCTTGGCGACACCCCCGACATATTTGAAGTCCAGCAGTTCCTTGAAGCGCTGAAAGTTACCAGCCGTCATCAGCCGCACATTGTTGATGGCGTTGAGGGTGATCTCGACGGCGGTGCCGGCCCGCTGGCCCTTGAGGTCGAAATGTTTGAAACGGAAGGACGGTGCTGCCACGTCTGCCTCGCATATGCGATGCGTTTTGTCCAGTATGAGTGGTCGAGCGTTAAGGAACGGTGGAACCGGATCGCTTTTCGAGGGTTTTCCGATCGTAAGAATTGAAAAGGCCCGGCCATGGAACCGATCAGGACAAACACCTATCTCACCGTCATAGCGTCGATGATGGTCAACGCGGTGGTCTTCGGCTTCGGAGCGATTGCCATCCTCTCGATACCGGCACTGGCGGGATATGCGAAGTTCCTGCTGCCTGCATGGATCGTCCTTTCGTTCGTCGTGGCGCCGTTCATTGCAAGAAGGATCGCGCCGCGGATGCGGCTGCGTTACTGGCGCCGGCGCGAGGAGCGGAACGCTCACGGTCTCTGAGTTACAACGAGGCGGCGTTCTCCCCTGTCGCCGCCGACAACAACCTGAATGACCTCCAGTCGACTTGCCCTGCCTTTCCCCGGAGGCAGGGCTTTTTCTCGTCTGCCGCTTCCGCGGCAGGTGCCCGGGACGACGTGGGCTCTGAATGCAGCAAATGCGGCCGTACCTTGTCCTTTTGCCGCGCCTCTGCCTTGTTGGCGGCCTAATCTCGCAATCGATTCGCCGGTGCCCGTTGCTGGGCTGGCCGCGGAATATTGGCGCAAAGGACTAAGCGATGTCGGACGACAAGAAGCACATGATCACGGAAATGCGGCCCAAGATCACCGTGATCGGTGTGGGCGGTGGCGGCGGCAACGCCATCAACAACATGATTGCAGAGAACTTGGAGGGCGTGGAATTCATTGCCGCCAATACCGACGCACAGGTGCTGGCGACTTCGAAAGCCTCACGTCGCATCCAGCTCGGCACGGCCGTGACGGAGGGCCTGGGAGCGGGATCCCTTCCGGAAATCGGCCGGGCCGCGGCTGAGGAATCCATCGACGAGATCATGGACCATCTCTCCGGCTGCCACATGTGCTTCGTGACGGCCGGCATGGGCGGCGGGACCGGCACCGGAGCCGCGCCGGTTATCGCCCAGGCCGCGCGCAATGCCGGTATCCTCACGGTCGGCGTGGTGACCAAGCCATTCACCTTCGAGGGCAACCGCCGCATGAAGACGGCGGAAGCCGGCATTGAGGAACTGCGTCGGGCCGCTGACACCGTGATTGTCATCCCCAACCAGAACCTTTTCCGCATCGCTGACGCCAAGACGACCTTTGCCGATGCCTTTATGACGGCCGACAAGGTCTTGTTCTCCGGCGTCGGTTGCATCACCGATCTGATCGTCAAGGAGGGCTTGATCAATCTCGACTTCGCCGACGTCAAATCGGTGATGAAGGGCATGGGGCGGGCGATGATGGGCACTGGTGAGGCGTCGGGCGACGGCCGCGCCCTCGTCGCTGCGGAGGCAGCGATTGCCAATCCGCTGTTGGACGAGATTTCCATGAAGGGCGCCAAGGGCGTGCTGATCTCGATTTCCGGCGGCTCCGACATGACGCTGTTTGAGGTGGACGAGGCTGCGAGCCGAATCCGTGACGAGGTCATGGACGATGCCGACATCGTCGTTGGCGCGATCTTCGACCGTGAGCTGGACGGCAAGTTCCGCGTCTCGGTCGTCGCCACGGGGCTGGATGGAGGGCAGGGCAGTGTCGCCGAGCCTCTCAATGGCGTTGCTGTCGATGCTGCGGCGCCGGTGCCGCGTTTCCTGCAGTAAGCGGGCCTCCGGGATGCGGCGTCTCCCCGGCGGCATCGCCTCCCGGTCTTGTTACACTTGTTGATCGGCGCGTTGGGCGGGCCGGTACGAACGTTAAGAGACCGTTTATGAATTCGTGAAATTCAGAACGGACTTGCCGGTGGTCGGCCTGACGGGGCTCTATGGAGGTCGCGACCGCCGCAGGATGTGTAACTGAGTAAAGCCCGTATCTCTCTCGGCATACGGGCGCTGTACGGAGTAGACCATGACCAACAAGCCCTATGTTCTGGCGATCGTCGCCGCATTCGCCGCAAGCCCCGCCTGGGCAGCGGATCTCACCTATTCGGAACCTGCGCCCGCTTACGAGGAGCCCACCGCTTCGACGGGCGGCTGGAGCGGCGCCTATGTCGGTCTCCATGCCGGCACGAGCTCGGACCACGGCATGCCGCTGTCCGGCGAGAGCGAGTTCATGGGCGGCATCCAGGGCGGCTATAATGTCGAGATGGGCGGCGCTGTCGTCGGCGGCGAGCTGGAGCTGTCCCATATGGGCGACACGGAGGTCGATGTTCCCGGCGGCGAACTGAAGGAGCGTTACCGGGTCGCCGCGAAGGCGAAGGTGGGCGCGCCGCTCGGCGATACCCTCGTCTACGGAACGGCCGGAGCCACAATGACCAGCCTGCGCGATACGTCCACGGCCGAAGGCCCGGATGGCTGGAAGCCCGGCTGGCTTCTCGGCGCTGGCGTGGAGCAGAAGTTCAACGACCAGATCTCCGGCCGCGTCGAATACAACTACACCCGCACCGGCGACGTGCGCAGCTTCCCGGCGGCCGGTGGCACGACGGAGAGCAATGTCAGCGACCACACGATCAAGGCCGGCCTGAACTACAGGTTCTAAGGCCGCGATCCACCCTGAGTTATGCGAGCCGGCATCGGACATCCCGATGCCGGCTCGTCTGCTTTTGTGTTGCCTCGCATTCACCGCTGCGGTGTTCCCGCTCCGACAGCAGATCGGAACTAATCTCAGGGCGCACCCCAGGATGGAACCTTGACCCTCTCCCCGTGTTCCCTTGCAGCGGACCAACCGAACCCCGCTTCCACTCGCGAAGTTCAAGCGGGTGCCGCGGTTCCTGGAACAGGAGGGAGACCCCATGCATCACGTCTCGCCGGAGATGAAGGCCTGTATCGACAACTGCCTTGCCTGCTATGCCGAGTGCCTTTCCGTGGCCATGGGCCACTGCCTGGAAATGGGGGGCAAGCATACAGAGCCCGCCCATTTCAAGCTGATGATGGCCTGCGCGGAAATCTGCCGCACCTCCGCACATTTCATGCTGATCGGCACCGAGCATCACAAGCATACCTGTCGGGAATGCGCCGAGATCTGCCGGCAATGCGCCGACGACTGCGAGCGGATCGGAGACATGCAGGCCTGCGTGGACGCGTGCCGCAGGTGCGCGGAAAGCTGCGAGAAGATGGCTGCCTGACCGCCCGGTCGTGGAACATGCCCAGTCTGTTCTCGCTGCGGGTGAACAACTGGAGCCTGCGAACGTTCTATCCATCGGTTAGAGGAATGGAGGCTGACGATGCGGCGATCTGCTGAATTGCGAACGGTCGTGATCACCGGAGGTTCGGCAGGCGTGGGACGCGCCGTGGCCCTCGCCTTTGCCCGGCGCGGCTGGCGGATCGCACTCCTCGCTCGCGGCCGCAAGCGGCTGGACGCCGTGATGGCGGAGGTCAATGCGGCGGGAGGGCAGGCGATCGCCGTTCCGGTGGATGTCGCAGATGCCGGGGCGGTGCGCCGGGCAGCGGATCAGGTTGTCTCCACCTGGGGACAGATCGATGTCTGGATCAACAACGCCATGGTGACCGTGTTCGGTCCGGTCGATAAGGTCGAGCCCGACGAGTTTCGGCGGGTGACGGAGGTGACCTATCTGGGTCAGGTTCACGGAACCCTGGCGGCGCTCGGCCACATGAAGCGGGCAGGCCGCGGCACGATCGTCTGCATCGGCTCGGCGCTCGCCTATCGCTCCATCCCGCTGCAGGCGGCCTATTGCGGTGCCAAGGCGGCAACCCGAGGCTTCGTGGATTCGCTCCGCAGCGAGCTCATCCACGACAAGTCGCCGATCCGGCTGACCATGGTTCACCTGCCGGCGGTCGACACGCCGCAATTCGGCTGGGCCCGCTGCAAGATGGATCACGAGCCGCGACCCGTGGCGCCAGTCTTCGCTCCGGAGGCGGTCGCCGAGGAAATCTACCGCGCCGCCATCACTGCGCCGCGCGAGCTGTGGGTCGGCATGCCGACCGCCAAGACGATCATCGGCGGACTGACGCTTCCGGGCCTCACCGACTGGATGGCCGCAAGCCAGGCCTATGAGGGGCAACTGGACCAACGGCCGGCCTCCGCCTCGCGTCGCGACAACCTCTTCGAGCCGGTCGACATCGATGAAGGCTTCAGGGAGGGCCGCTTCGCTGACGAAGCGTCCGGCTCGGTCGGTGCGATCAGCGCGGCCGGGGCGAAACTCATGCTTGCCGGCGCAGGTCTCGCGCTTCTCGCCGCAACGCACCTCCTGCCGCGGCGAAGGATCGGCCGATAGCCGGATCTCTCATTTTCATGTCACCGGCAGGAGACGTGGCGGATCCGGATGTGAACACTCTCTTTCCCGGCCCAACGGACGTAGCAGCAATGGAGGTTCCCGTGAGATTTGTGCCGTCTCTCGCCCATGGAGTGGCTGACTATCTCGTCGGCTGGGGGATGATCGTGCTCGCCTTCGCCTCTGGGGCGGAGGGGGCGGGATTCATCGCCTACCTCCTGCTCGGCCTGTTCGCCATCGTCTATGCGCTCCTGACCGATTATGAACTCGGCTGGAAGCCGGTCCTGACCCTGCCCGCCCATCTGGCTCTCGACGCCGCCTTCGCCGTCGCCATGCTGCTTCTGCCGCTCCTCTTCACGCTGCCGGTGATGCTCCTGTGGACGAGCGTGGCGATTGCATTCATGGCCGGCGTCCTGGTGGCGACGACGAAGATGCCGTGAGACGCCTTTTCCCTCCGATCGGGCGTTTCGACCTCAGAGCTATTTCTTGCAGGTGCCGGCTGCGTCCTTGCCCTTGCATTCGTTGCAGAGGTCGCCGCCGGCCGGCTTCGTTGGCCGCTCGTCATAGTTCGTGGTCGGCCAATTGCTGCAATTGCTGCACCAATGCCAGGTGTCGCTGCCATTCCGCCTACGATATGCCATTCGGTCCTCCCATAGTTGTGCGCGGAGACGCTATGCCAATTCAGGATGGTATTCTACAAACTCGACGCAACCATGGAGATGCATTGTCATGAATGGCGGTTGTGGATGTCTAGAGCCACGGACCCACACGTTGCATTGTCGGGCGCAGGGCCTATCTTAGTGCTCATGGATCTTCGTCCGAATCCGGAGGTAGCGTGATGGCCTGGGCCGCTGCCGCCGCTATCGCAGTCGTTCTCCTCCTCTATCGGCTCAACCGACGTGCAGCATTTGCCGTTCTGGCCGCGGCGCTCGTCGTCGGCGGCGTGCTGTGGCTGGTGACCGAGCGCGAGGAACGCCAAAGGAGTGCGCTGAAGGAGGCGATCACGGCGCGGGCCGCCGCCGACGCCTCGGCCTGCCCGGATCCCGGGCGACCGATGATGGTAAAGTTCCACAACGGCAACGATCGGCCGGTGGCGCGCATGTCCTTCGGCCTGACGGCGCGGCTGAAGGGCCATTCTACGATCAGCTACCGCGCTTTCCTGCGCAGTGACAGGGTCATCGAGCCGGGAGGGACGGCGGTCCTCTGCTACGGCATCCTGCCCCACGGCTTCGTCCCGCCGCGACCGGCGGTAATCGACCTCAGCGCCTATGAGTGGAGCGTGCAGATCTCACTCGTGGGTTTCGGGGATTAGCGGGGCGCCGGAGCATCCGGTGCCTTGGAGAACGGACGCCTCCCTTCTCATCGGATCGCGCTTTGCTTGCCGAGGATGGCGAGGAGACACACTACTCCTATGGTAATCTTGGAGTTCATTTTCAGCGGGGCGCTGACACCGATGAAGGAGAGGTCACCAGCGCCAGCACCGCTGATTTCTCTTACCTAGATGGCCTGGTTCCACGCCGTTATGGTAGGGTCCCTTCGGTGCTCCCCACGGATGTCTGACAGGGCCGGGCTTGCCAATCCGTCGGAATTGCCATCTGATCTCTGCAGGAGCGCCCATGAAGCTGCACTCGGCCCTGTATCTTGGGGGCGATCGGCAACTGGCCGAAGGGGCGTACCTGAGTGCCTTGCGGCGTAGGTGTGATTTCTCCAACAACCGGGCGTGCGTCATCCATCGCCGAGACTTGCGAGCATGTTGACCAGGATCCTGTTTCTCGCGATCGCGGCAATGATTGTCGCTCTTGCCATCGCCCATTTTGTCTTTCGCCCGCCTTCGCTCGATGGACGAACCGTCACGCAGGCGGTGCAGGCCAGTAATGCGACGCCCCTCGGGAAGCTCGCACTCTCCCGTGCCGGGGAGCAGGATGACCGGAGCGGGGTTCTTCCCTTGCTCGATGGACCAGATGCGTTCGTTGCAAGGATTGCACTGATTCGTGCAGCGCAAGTCGCGGTCGACGTACAGTATTATATCTGGCAGCGAGACGCGACGGGGCTCATTCTGCTTGACGAGTTGAGGGAGGCCGCCGAGCGCGGAGTGCGCATCCGGCTTCTGCTCGATGACAACGGCATCGCCGGCCTGGATGCCGATCTTGCGGCTCTCGACACCATGCCGGGCGTGGAGATCCGGCTCTTCAACCCGTTCATCCTCGGGACGTTCAAGCCATTGGGCTATGCTTTCGATTTCGTTCGGCTGAACCGGAGGATGCACAACAAGTCCCTTACCGCCGACGGAGCGGTAAGCATTCTGGGCGGGCGTAACATCGGCGACGTTTATTTCGGCTTCGGAACTGGCGTGCAGTTCATCGACACCGAGGTGATGGTGACGGGTGCCGTGGCGGACGCTATCGGAGCCGATTTCGACCGCTATTGGCATAGCCGCTCGGCCCATCCGCTCGATCGGCTGGTGGAAGAGGGCTCCCCCGCCTCAAGGCGTGACCTGGAGCAAGAGGCGGAGGCGGCGATGAAATCGGAGGAGGGGAGGCTCTATGCAGAGCGGCTGAGGGATTCCAGCCTTGTGAGGCAACTGGCTGCCGGTCGGTTGGAGTTCGAGTGGACAAGGGTCTCGCTCGTCAGCGACGATCCGGCCAAGGGGCTGGGGGAGGCCGAGGAAAGGAACCTCCTGTTCCCGCAGTTGATGACGCTGCTCTCGCGGCCCACCCGTTCCGTCGACCTCGTTTCCGCCTATTTTGTTCCCGGACGCCAGTTCACGACCCGGCTCGAGGAATTGTCGCGAAGCGGCATTCGTGTCCGGGTCCTCACCAATTCGCAGGCGGCTACGGATGTCACTGTGGTGCACAGCGCCTATGTAAAGTATCGCGTCGGGCTCCTGCAGGCCGGGGTGGAACTCTACGAACTGAAGCCCGCTTTCGGAACGCCGCAAGAGCCGGACACCGTCAGTCCCTCCGGATCGTCGCGTTCATCCCTGCACTCGAAGACCCTTGCGGTGGATGAGAGCCGCATCTTCGTCGGCTCGTTCAACTTCGACCCGCGCTCCCTGCTGCTCAACACGGAGATGGGGGTGGTGGTCGACAGCCCAATCCTCGCAGGCTTTGTTTCGCAAGCCTTCTCGGAACGTCTACCGGCGGCGAGTATCGTCCCGTCTTGAACGGTGAGGGCAAAATGGTTTGGCAGGAGATTGCTGCAGACGGCTCTGTCATCCGCCACGAAGAAGAGCCGGGAACAAGTTTGGTGTCGCGGACTGCCGTCTGGATTATGGGCTTGCTGCCGATCGAATGGCTGCTCTAGTTCGCAGGCTGTTTGCCTGTATTTTCGGAAATTCCACCTGCAGAAGGCAACCGATAGAACCGGCGCCTGCGGAATGACCCGCCAATGCGGAGGTCGGCCGCGGCTACATCCTGAGAAGGCCGGCCTTGCTTCGCCAGTAATTGCGCCAACCTCCGCCTACCGTATTTGGTCCTGCAGGCTGATACAGATTGCCATCATGTTCGTCCTCCGAACCTTCATCGAACTGCAAGCGCGGTGCAAGCCGTGCGATGAGCCGTTCTGTAAGCCGCGGGAACAGCTTCAGAGCGATGTTCAGAAGGTGCCCGTAACTTCCGACGATGACCTCGGCGCGCGGCTGCTCCGAGACACGAACGATTGCCTTCGCAACGCGTTGGACGGCGTAGACCGCCGGCAGGCACCGCGCGGGTTTTCCCATGTGGTTCGCCGCTTTCTGGTAGATCGGAGTGTCGATCGCGACGGGAAGGATGGTGCAGACTTGGATGTGCTGGAAGTCGCGCATCTCCTGGCGCACACACGTGGTGAACCCGATGATCGCAGCCTTGCTTGCCACGTACGCGCCAAGGAACGGCTCCCCTGATTTCCCGAGCATTGAGGCCCCGTTGATCAGGACGCCTCCACCTTCCTGTCTCTGGAAATGTTGTAGGGCGGTTCGTGTGCCGTTGACGTAGCCGAACAAGTTGACGTCGATCACACGGCGAAAGGGCTCCAGAGATTCATCCAAGACCGGCCCAAACATCAGCACAGCTGCGCAGTTGAGCCAGACGTCAATCCTGCCGAAGGCAGCCACAGCGGCATCCCCCAGCTTGGAAACCTGGTCTGAGATGGAGACATCGGCCGGAAGGGTAAGAACAAGGGCCCCGAGCTTTCGACACTCCTCCGCCACGAGCTCAAGCTGTTCTCTATTCCTGGCAGACAGCACGAGGGCCACATTGGCCCGTGAAAACTCAAGAGCAGTTGCGCGGCCAATGCCGCTGGACGCTCCCGTGATGACGACGACCCGCCCGGCCACCGGCGCAGGTGCCGCCGACTCTTCAACCATTCCCGCCGATCCTTTCTATTCCGAAGCGGACATGGACCGGCATGCAAGACCGTCGTGTCGGCTCGTCTCTCATGGGCGGCGTCCTTTTTTTCCGAGAGGGCCCTTTCCACGAAGGGCCAGTCCCATAAGGCGTTGCTGTCTCGTTGGTGGCCGGCGGTTCATTCTGCTCCTTTGGAACCCGGAGCTTCCGGATTGGTTGCAATGGCCGCATCCGGAGGAGCGGTTCTGCGCGAATGCGACTTGTGGGGACCGCGACGAAGGCCCCCATCAACGGGCATAGAGACGGCCGCCCTTGGTGATGGTGGGGCGGCACGCTTCCCATCTTGGCTCAAACGAACCAGGGGGCCGCACTCGCCAATCGGGGCGCGCCTCTGAATAGTTCCCGCGCGGATCGTGTCCCATGGAGTGGTGTAGCTGGATTTCATAGCCATCGGTGATTTCCGGTAGGGTCGGGTTGCTTATGACCAACCTGAGGGACACCACCGATGACCGACGACATGATGAACCTGCGCTCACTCGTTGAGAAGAGCGCCGACGCCGATTTGCTGCGCGAGATGATCGGCTTCGCTGCCGAGAAGCTGATGGCGCTGGAGGTCGGCACAAAGACGGGCGCGGGTTATGGCGAGAAGAATGGCTTCCGACTTGCCCAGCGCAACGGCTATCGCGACCGGGACTGGGAGACACGGGCGGGCACCGTCGAGCTGCGCATTCCAAAGCTTCGCACAGGCAGCTATTTCCCGAGCTTTCTCGAACCACGCCGCATGGCAGAGAAGGCCCTGACGGCGGTGATCCAAGAGGCCTATATCCAAGGCGTCTCGACCCGATCCGTCGATGACCTCGTTAAGGCCATGGGCATGTCGGGCATCTCCAAGAGCCAGGTATCCCGGCTCTGCGAGGAGATCGACGAGAAGGTGAAGGCCTTTCTCGACAGGCCCATCGAAGGGGAATGGCCCTACCTTTGGATCGATGCGACCTACCTCAAGGTCCGGCGCGGCGGGCGCATCGTCTCCGTTGCCGTCATCATCGCCGTCGGCGTCAACACCGACGGTCGACGCGAGGTGCTCGGTATGGAGATCGGCACATCCGAGGCCGAGGCGATCTGGACCGAGTTTCTTCGAAAGCTGACCAGGCGGGGTCTGCGTGGCGTCAAGCTCGTCGTCTCCGATGCCCATGAGGGCATCAAAGCCGCCGTCTCCAAGGTTCTCTCGGCCACCTGGCAGCGCTGCAGGGTTCACTTCATGCGCAATGCGCTCGCCCATGCCGGAAAGAGCGGACGCCGTGTTGTCTCCGCCTTCATCGCCACGGCCTTTGCCCAGGACACGTCAGAGGCTGCAAGTACCCAATGGCGTAACGTCGCCGACCAGATCAGGCCGAAGGTGCCCAAACTCGCCAGTCTCATGGACAGTGCCGAGCAAGACGTGCTCGCTTACATGACCTTTCCCAAGCAGCATTGGGCCAAGCTTCACAGCACCAATCCAATCGAACGCCTCAACGGCGAGATCAAGCGGCGCACCGAGGTCGTCGGCATCTTCCCCAACGACGACGCAATAGTCAGACTGGTCGGTGCCTTGCTCCTGGAGCAGAATGACGAATGGGCCGTCCAGCGGTCCCGCTACATGACACTGGAAACCATCGCAACAATGAGCGATGATCCGCTTATCAGCCTGCCAGCAGCAAGCTGACACTCATCCGGCCCTCGGGAATGAGCCGTGGTCGTCTAAGCTACACCACGTCCTGGGACACGATCGGCATCAACAAATGAAATGGAAACCAGCTTGTCTTATCGAGAAGAGCTGGCGGCTCCTCGCGGTTCATTAAAACCGAGCTTCTCCGAGATCTCGCGTGACGCACGAGTAAGACTCGCGAGGTAGACGTCACGATTACGAAGGCCGTCCTCGCGTGGCGCAACAAGGCAAAGCGTTGCGATACACATGCCGTCAGCCCGGTAGATCGGAGCTGCGAAACAGTGGGTGAAGTTTTCCACAACACTGTTGAATGTGAAATAACCGTCTCGGCTTGCCTTTCGTACCTGAGCAATAAACTCGTGAGGATCGAGCCGCTGATCGTTCGGCAGCAAGAAGTCTTCATGAGGAATGAAATCAATGATTTCCTGATCTGTTAGATGCGCAAGCAGTAGCCGTCCCGACGCTGTCCAAGGAATTGAAACCAGCTCTCCAACGTTGGCGGAAATCCGGAAAGGGCGCAGCCCTTCCCGCATCATTGCCACGGTGTATTTGTTCCCTTCAAGGAGACACATCTGCGCAGTCTCCCGAGTTTCCTCGGCAAGCCGCACCAACATGCGGTCGCACTCACGCATCAGATCAAACTGTTCCGCATAGACGCTTCCAAGGAAGTACAACTTTCGGCCAAGGAATACCCGCCCGTCACCGCCTTCGTATTCCAACATCCCGTGACGTAGCAGCAAGTTAACGAGTTCATAGATTGAGGAGCGCGGCGCGCCGATGCTGGAGGCAATCTCGTTCGGGCGCATGGGTCGGCGCGTTTGACGCAGGAACTCAAGAATTTCGAACGCCCGATCCAAGCCGCGGGTTCGCTTTGCTGTGATGTCTACGGCTTCAGGCATAGGCTTCCTTCAACAACCAAGGGAGTCGCGGCCGCTTTCGCCGCGACCCACAATCAGCCGCGGTCCGCGCGATAGGCAACGCAATCGACTTCCACCTTGCAATCGACCATCATGCGCGACTGAACACAAGCACGTGCCGGTGGGTTCTCTCCGAAGTACTCTGCATAAACCCCGTTGAAGCTCCAGAAGTCGCGCGGGTCGTCAAGCCAAACGCCGACGCGAACCACGTCCTCAAGGCCGTAACCAGCTTCCTTCAGAATTGCGATCATGTTCTCGATCGCCTTTCTGCTTTCAGCCACGACGCCGCCCCCGACGATCTCGCCCTTCTCCATTGCAACTTGCCCGGAGACATAGAGCCAGCCGTTTGCCTCGACTGCCCGTGCAAACGGCAAGGGTTGTCCACCGGCTCCGGTTTCGCCGGCGCCGTAACGTTTGATAGTCATGGTGACCTCACTTCTTCTAGTTGAAACTGGATGTTTTCAGGAACTCCGCCAAGCGCTCTGTTTTTGGCTGGACAAACATTTCCTTCGGGTCACCCTCCTCGCAGATCACGCCTTGATTCATGAAGATGACACGCTTTGATACTTCGAAGGCAAATCGCATTTCATGGGTGACGAGCAGCATGGTCATGCCATCTGCCGCCAAACCCTTGATCACCTGAAGAACCTCCCCGACAAGTTCCGGATCGAGTGCTGAAGTTACCTCATCAAACAGCATGAGGCGTGGATTCATCGCAATGGCACGGGCGATTGCTACGCGCTGCTGCTGCCCACCCGAAAGCTGCCCAGGAAAGTGGTCTGCGCGAGCGCCGAGCCCAACGCGCTCTAGCCATTTCTCTGCGACGGCTCGTGCTTCCGCACGAGACATCTTCTTGACTTTGATGAGACCGAGCATGACGTTGTTGGCGGCTGACATATGCGGGAAAAGATTAAATTGCTGAAACGCCATCCCTGTCAGCGCACGCTGCCGTGCAATGTCTCTCTCGCTCCTGCGGCGACGCTGGGTGGCCGTGGTGTTGTAGCCAATCTCCTCGCCATCAAGCCTGATCGTGCCGCCCTGGAATTCTTCCAGCATGTTGATGCACCGTAGCATCGTGGTCTTGCCAGAGCCGGACGACCCGATGATGGAGATCACCTCTCCCTCTTTCACCGTGGTGTCTACGCCCTTCAGCACTTCAACGGCACCATAGGCTTTACGCAGTCCGGAGATCTCAAGAATTGTCTTTGCCATTCGGTACGAATTCCTCAAGTCGGCACGGCCGTCTTGCGCTCGACATATTTGCCGAAGCGCTCGATGGCGAAATTGACGACGAAATAGAGCAGACCAGCAAAGAAATAGAACTGGAGGCTCATGAAGTTGCGGGAGATGATTTCCTGGGTACGCAGCAGCAATTCCGCCACTCCAATCACCGAGAGCAGGGTTGAGGCCTTCACCATCTCTGCAGCGGTATTGACCCAAGTCGGGAGAAACTGACGCAATGCCTGAGGCCAAAGCACACTCGTGAACGTCTGGCTAAAGGTGAGGCCGATTGCCATTGCCGCTTCCGTCTGCCCCTTTGGGATGGCCTGAAGTCCGCCACGAACAATCTCTCCCACATGTGACGAGCAGAAGATGGCGAGCGCCAACACTCCGGCTGAGAACGGTCCTAGATCGAGTCCCACGGCTGACGAGACGTAGTAGCTTGCTAGAACCAGCACGAGGACGGGCGTTCCCCGAACGATGTCCGTGTAGCCCCGAACTAGAAGGCGCACCAGAAGTGGCCCGTATGTCAGGGCGAGGCCCACAAAGACCCCGGCCAGTGACCCGAAGATGATGGCCAGGAGAGAGATCGATACTGTTGCACCGAGGCCGCTCAGGATGACGAACCGGGCGATCCATAGCTGATCGAGGAAAGCAAGGAAGTCCATCATGTTCTCACTTCGGAACGGCTAGGCGGCGCTCGGCCATGCGCATAAGTGCAGCAAGCGCAGTACATGTGACCACGTAGAGACCGGATGCAACGAGCCAGGTTTCAATGACGCGGAAGCTCTCGACGTTGATCTTTCGGGCCTCAAAGGTCAGCTCGGGCACTGCGATCGCAGCTGCAAGCGAAGTGTCCTTGAACAACGAGATGATCGTCGACGAAAGCGAGGGCAAGACGTTGCGAAACATCAGCGGCATGATGATCGAAGTGCGGATCTGCATTGGCGTCAAGCCAATTGCGAGCCCGGCTTCGGCAAGGCCCTTGGGGATCGAGAGGAGCCCAGCACGGAACACTTCGGCGAGATAAGCACCGGAATATACTGCCAGAACTGCGACAAAACTCTCGATCTTACCAAGTCGTACGCCCATCTGCGGCAACGCGAAGTAAGCGAACAGCACAAGCACAAGGATCGGCAGATTCCGAATGATGGTGACATAGCCGATGGCTGGCCATTTGGCAGCACGATAGGTGGATGTCAGCGCGAACGCCGCAACGAGCCCAATTATAACGCCGATAAAAATCGAGACGAAGGCAAGGCCCAGGCTCAACGCGAGGCCAGCCAAGAGCTGGTCGAAGTTGCGCCAAACCACGGCGAAGTTAAGTGTGTAACCCATAGGAGCTCGTCATCCGGAGAATATGGAGCGGGACTAAAGTTCCCGCTCCATTCATCAGCTACTTGTACTCGACAGGGAAGCCGATCTGCGGCGGGGTGAGGTCCTTACCGAACCACTTCTTGTAGGACTCGGCATAGAAGTCGAACTCGACGCCCGTCATAGCTTCGTGAAGCGCCGTATTGACGAAGTTCAGCCAGTCCTGGTCACCGCGCTTCACGCCACACGCGTAGGTCTGCGGGTTCCAGCCGTAGCCTGCGTCTTTGTAACGGCCGGGGTTCTGGGTCATGTACCAGGCGAGCGAAGACTGGTCCGTCGCCGCGGCATCGGCACGACCCGACTCCAGGGCCTGATAAATCAGGTCGACAGAATCATATTGATCGACATTGGCCTCCGGCAGCGCCGCGTGAATCATATCCTCAGCATAAACGTTCTGAAGGACGGAGATCGTAACTGACGAACCAGCGGCCTTAAGAGCCTCATAGTCAGCATACTGGCCGCCTTCCTTCAGCATCAGGCCAACGCCTTCCCGGTAGTAGGGGATGGTGAAAGCTACCTGCTGCGCACGCTCTCCTGTGACCGTCATGAACTGGCAGGTCAGGTCGACCTTGTCGGTGGTGATGTTCGGGATGCGAGCATCAGACGACTGGTTTACATATTCGATCTTGTCGGGGTCGCCGAAGAGAGCCTTGGCAACGATGCGGCCCATATCGACGTCAAAGCCCTGTAACTTGTCGTCGTCGCTTTTGAAATGCCACGGAGCATTTGTGGAGCCGGTGCCGAGGACGAGATGCCCACGAGCAAGAACTTCATCCAGTTTGCTCGCCTGTTGTGCAATGGCCGGCGCACCCGCCAGGAAGGTTGCAGCAGCGAGCATCAGCGCGGCGGTTTTTAACGAATTAGTCATCGCGTTCCCCTTTGTAAGTAATCAGGCGTGTCCAGTATAACGGACGCATGTCTGATTTACTGGATTGACCTATTCAGCCGCAGGCGCCATAGCTTGTCAAGGCGCTACACCGCGTCATTTTGCGGAACCCAATGTCGACGGAACACCCGCAGTAGTCTCAACCCACCTCCTCCGAGGCAGTCATGTTGCTTGCTGACAATTCTCTTACAGAAATAGACACTCGGCCGTCCTCGTAGACCTCGCAGTCGCGAAGGCGAATATTCTGCGCTTCCAGCAGTATGCGGATGTACACGGCATCAAGGTTCGGCCGCACATCAAGACGCACAAGCTTCCTTTGGTAGCGGAGATGCAGCTTGAGGCTGGGGCGGTCGGCATAACATGTCAGAAGGTCTCGGAAGCCGAGGCAATGATCGCTGGTAGTTCTGCTATCCGAGATATTTTGATCACCTACAACGTTGTCGGACAGCAGAAGCTTCAGCGGCTACGACTGCTCGCGGACAAGGTAACACTGTCGGTTGTAGCCGACAGTGCGGAAGTCATCGACGGACTTTCGGAAGCATTCGCCCAAGCTGAAAAGCCCCTGACGGTACTGGTAGAGTGTAATACCGGCGCCGATCGGTGTGGTGTATCTACACCGAAGGATGCGGAAGCGTTAGCAGCCAAGATCGTAGCGGCACCTGGTCTGGTGTTTGGCGGGCTGATGACCTACCCACCCGCCGGAGGCGAAGCCGCGGTCGAGCGTTTCATGACAGAGGCAAAGTCATTGATCAATGCGCGTGGCGTAGCCGTGCCTGTGATCACCTCCGGTGGAACACCAACCATGATGCATGCGGCGGAGGCTCCTGTGGCGACAGAGTATCGGCCTGGAACCTACGTCTACAACGATCGCTCACTCGTCGCTCGCGGATCGTGCGGATGGGATGATTGCGCCCTCACAGTCGTTGCTACGGTTGTCTCAGTCCCGGCAGAGAACCGCGCGATCATCGATGCCGGTTCCAAGATCCTGACATCAGATCTGCTTGGTTTGACTGGCTGTGGCCATGTCTTGAGCCGGAACGACATCCTGATTGATCAGTTATCGGAGGAACACGGTCGCTTTGTCAGCGATGGCCCCATCAACTTGAGGGTGGGGGAGAAAGTTCGCATCGTGCCGAACCACGCATGTGTTGTTACAAATATGGTCGATAGCCTGTTCATTGCGCGTGACGGCAACATTTCGCCGAAACCACTGCCAGTCCTGGCACGCGGAAAGCTGGTTTGACGCTAGCATTTTGTCTGTGGGACTTCGCAGGCCGGTCGCGGCTTGGCAACTTTAGGAACACGAACCACTGCTGCATTCTGCGATTTGGGCAGTTGATGAGATATGAACCTGTGACCTGCTATTGGAATTCATAAGCCGGCGCTTCATTAGATTTTCACTGACGCAAGACAGTCGCGGCGACCTTTGGATCAAACGTCGCCACTGCGACGCATCGGCTGTTCACCGGGCTTTCAGCACATGTCGGCTCTTTGCGCTATCGACCTGCTTCTTCTCACTTGGACGACGCTCAACGATAGCGTCTACGCGTTCAGTGCGTTGCTGAGATCTTTCAATCCAATCATCAGCATCATCGGATCGGACGGAGAAGGCAGAAATCCAACAGCTTCATAGAAGGCACGCGCATCATCCGAAATCGCATGCACCAGTACGCCTCGGATACCGAGTATCTCGGCGGCATTAAGCAGGCGCAGGCCTGCATCACGGACCAAAGCCCGACCTAGACCTCGGCCCTGGTAAGATCGATCAATAGCCAGTCGACCAAGTACTGCGACTGGGATCGGGTCCGGCATGTTTCGCCTGAAACGGCCTGGTGCTTCTGGCGGCTTCACTGCGCCGGAGGCGAGCGCGTAGTAGGCAACAACGCGATTTCCCTCGCAGGCCACAAACGTACGAGATGCCCCACCTGCCTGATTGGCGCGGGCTCGTTGACGCAACCAATCGTCCAGTTGTGGAACGCCGGAATCAAACTCGTCCAGTTCATGATAATCGGCTAAAGGAGCAGGCGCAGTTAGTATCACGCCTCGTCCCACGGCGCTTTAGTCGACATTGTACGCTTCAACCGCTTATTCGACTGGGCGGGCGCATCGAGGCGAGCAAGGTATTCGGTATAGACCTCGGGGCTTACTGTGAAGACGGTGCGGTCTAGCAGCACTTCCTCAGCTCGCCGTTCCGAGGCCTCCAACATGAAGTCCGTGCGCGTCTTGCCGAGCAACTCAGCCGCGCGGTCAATAAGGTTGCGAGTCGCGGGCTTGATACGGATATTCAATGGAACACTTGCATTCACATTCTTGCTAGTGTGTGACGTCGGCATGGGCAACTCCTATGTCCTAACGCTATGTAGCGTAACGACACCATCGTTACAAGAGCCGTTACGATGGTGTCGTTACGGATGTGTTTGTCGGCCCATCAAACCTAGTCTTTCTCGCTCTTGATGGGTTACGAACCTGGAACCCGCTTTCCTTCGAATGGGCAGCGGCGGACAAACTGGGCAAATCAAGCAGGTAGTGCATTCCAATGTCCCAAAAAGGGGCCGCAAGCTGCCATTCTGGTTGTGCCAGATGCTCCGCCGAATGTCATTGGAGCTCGTCCTCTCTCATATTCGTCGTCAGCGGTCCTGATGAGGTTCGAAAAATACTGCCGCTCCTGCTGCAAGTATGCGCGGCCGCACCGCGCCAACCCAAAGTCGGTCAGGATGAAGCACCGAGCCGTCGTTAGTACCCGCGCTCCACGGCCACGACACCTGCCATCGGCTTTCCCGCTCCGTGACGGTCCAAATTGCCCGCGATCGCCGTTGCCAGCATCTCGACGCGCGTCATGCAGGCAACGTGCGGTGTCAGTATGATCTTGGGATGCCGCCAGAACCGGTGCGTGTCGGGCAGAGGTTCCGGATCGACCACATCGAGGAAAGCGGAGCGGAGTTGCCCGGCCTCCAGGGCCGACAGAAGATCATCGTGCTGTAGATGCTGGCCGCGCCCGGCGTGGACGAGCGAGGCTCCGGTGGGCAGCCGATCGAACAGGTCCTTGTTCAGAATGCCGCGGGTTTCGTTGGTGAGTGGCAGGAGGCAGACCAGGATATCCACCGACGGCAGGAAGTGCTGCAAGCCGTTGGCGCCGTGGAAGCAGTCGACGCCTGCGATCTGGTGCGGGCTGCGGGCCCAACCGGAGAGCTGGAAACCGAAGTTTGCGAGGGCAGCGAGCGCTCCCTTGCCGAGCTCGCCGAGCCCCATCACCCCGACCCGGCGCTCGCTGGCCGGCGGCGGGAGGGAGACCTGTCTCCAGACGGACTGCTCCTGCTGGGCGACATAGGCCGGCAGATCGCGATGAAGGCTTAAAACGGCCATCGTCACATATTCCTGCATCATCGCCGTGAGCCCCGGATCAATCAGCCGCACCAGCGTCACGCCTTCCGGAACGCCTGTGCCCACGAACTGATCGACGCCCGCGCCCACCGAGAAGATGATCTCGAGATTGATGAAGTCGGCCAGGTCCTCGGGGATCTTCCAGGTGAGGAGATAGCGGATGTCCTTCTTCTCGAAACCGTCGTCCGGCAGGACGAGGACCTGGTCCGGAGCAACCTCGTTGAAGCGCTGCTTCAGCCGCTGACCACGCTCGGCGTCGATATTGGCAAGGAGAACCATGGGCGTCTCACATGTGGTCGCTGCGGACATCGAGCGCATCGCGCAGGCCGTCGCCGATGAAGTTGAAGCTCGTCACGGCGATCGTGATGGTGATGCCCGGGATGATCGCGAGCCACGGCGCCGTCGACAGATACTGCTGCGCGCCGTTCAGCATGTTGCCCCAGCTCGGCAGCGGCGGCTGGATGCCGTAGCCGAGGAAGCTGACGTAGGCCTCCAGGAGGATCGCGCGGGCCACCGTCAGGGTTGCGGCCACGATGATCGGTCCGATGGCATTGGGCAGGATTTCCCGAAACATGATGTGCGCGCTGCTCAGGCCCATCATCCGGCTTGCCTGCACGAAATCGCGTTCACGCAACGAGCGCACTTCCGCCTCGACGATCCGCGCGACCTCCATCCAGCTGGTGAGTGCGATGATGATGGTGATCATGATCGGGGTGGGCTGCAGAAGGGCCGCCAGCGCCAGCAGCAGGAAGATCGACGGGAACGACAGGAAGGCGTCAACGATACGCATGAGTGTCGCGCCGACGGCACCGCGATAATACCCCGAGACGACGCCGATCAACGTTCCGATCATCGTCGACAACAGCATGGCGAAGAAGCCGACAAGCAGCGATATGCGCCCCGCCTCCAGAAGACGCGCGGCAACATCACGTCCCAGCGGATCGGTGCCGAGGAAATGGTAGCCGGTCAGCGGCGGCGCAAAACGGGCGCGCAGATCGATGTAGAGCGAGTCGTAAGGAAGAAGATAAGGTCCGACGATGCAAGCTAACGTCAGCAAGGTGATCATCACGAGGCCGATGATGGCCAGGCGGTGGCGTGCAAACCGACGGACGCCACGGCTACGCCACCAGGGCGTTTGGGCGGGGATGGCGAGAGCGCTCATGGGTATTTTTCCTGCTTCTGGCAAATCGATCGACATCAGCTGACCCTGATGCGCGGGTCGACGAGGGCCACGAGAAGATCGGCGATGAGGCTGCCGAGCAGTACGAGAATGGCCGAGACCATGAGCAGTCCCATCACCACCGGATAGTCGCTGTAACCGAGGCTGTCGAGAAAGAGGCGCCCCATTCCCGGCCAGGTGAAGACGGTTTCGGTGACGAGCGCTCCGCCCAGAATGCTTGGCAACTGCATGCCGGCCAGCGTGATCATCGGCACCATGGCGTTGCCGACAACATGCTTCATCAGCACCCGGCGTTCCGTCAGCCCCTTGGCGCGTGCCGTCTTGACGAACTCCTGGTTGATCACGTCGAGCGTCGCCGTACGCATGTAACGGCTCCAGACCGCGACGTTGACCAGCGACAGAACCAGGCTCGGCATGATGAGGTGGTGTAGGTAATTCAAGACCGACCCATCCCCGATCGTGTACATATTGCCAGCCGGCAGCCATCCGAGCTCCAGGGTAAAGATGTAGATGCCGACGAGCCCGAACCAGAAGGTCGGAATCGACAGCGCCACCATGGCGCCGATCGTCACCGTATAGTCGAAGATCGAATAGGGTCGCGTCGCGCCGTGGATACCGATCCAGGTTCCGATCGCGATGGAAAAGGCGGTCGATGTTCCCATCAGAAGAAGCGTCGCGGTGATGTGACGACCGATGACGTCCAGCACCGGCTGACCGTCCCGGTAGGACGTTCCCCAATCACCCTGCAGGAGGCGCCAGCCCCAGTCGAGATACTGCACCGGCAGAGGCCGGTTCAGACCCATCTGCTCGGCGATGCGGTCCATTGCTTCCTGCGTCATGCCAGGGGTCAGGGCGAACTGGGACAATGGGCCGCCCGGGGTGAGGTTAAGCACGGCAAAACCGATGATCGAGACGATCACCAGAAGAACGATGCTCTGCCACAGGCGATTGAGAAGATATCCCGCCATGGTCTGCTTCCTGCTTGTGTTGAGACATTCAAGGTGGCGGCAGTGTTTTACGCCCGCCGCCACCGATCACCGGTTTAGCTCGCCCAGTAGTAGGAGCCGGTATTCCAGGTATCGATGCGGGTATTGATATTGGGTTCTACGCCTTCGATACGTGCGTCACGCCCGCGCACCGTCATGTTCTGGAACAGCGGCAGGAACGGAAGGTCGGCGCGGATCTTCGCCTGCACCTCGCGGTATATCGCCTTGCGCTTCTCCTGGTCGAAGGTCTTTCCACCCTCTTCCAGAAGCGCATCCACCTCCGGATTCTTGTACTGCCCGGTGTTGGCACCGCGTCCGCCCTGCGCCGGGATGGCCTCGGAGTGGAAGCGATAGGTGACGTCCGGATCGGCGCCGATCATGAAGATCACGCCGACCATGGCGGTGTCGAACTGCGACTGCGTCCAGAATTCGCCCCACATGACAGCGGGCGGCAGGTTCGAGATCTTCATCTCGATTCCGACCTCGGCAAGCGACTGCTGAATGAACTGCTGGGCCTGCTCACGCAGATGGTTGCCCGAAGTCGTGGAGTTGGTGAAGGAGAGCCGCACGCCATCCTTCTCGCGAATGCCGCCAGCGCCCGCAACCCAGCCGGCCTCGTCCAGCAACTGCTTGGCCTTCTCGACATCGTAGCTCTGCTTCGGCAGGTCCGGATTGAAGTAGGCGGACTCCTGCGGCATGTAGGTCTCGGTGGGCGTCGGCAGGCCGTAGTAGAGCGCATCGATGATGGTCTGCTTGTCGATCGCGGCATAGATCGCCTGACGAACCGCAAGATCCTTAAACTGCGGGCGCTCCATGTTGAGGTAGATGGATTCCACCGTTGCAGTGGAAACGGTGTTAATCACCTTGCCGTCAAGGCTCTTCGCCTCTTCGTAGTTGTCCGGCGTAATGTACTGCGAGCCGATGATGTCGATGTCGCCGCTCTTGAACTGCGTGTAGAGCACGGTGAGATCGGGAATATACTTGTAGATCAGGCGGTCGACATAGGGGCCTTCGCCAAAATAGTCCGTATTGGCGACAAGCTCGACATGGTCACCTGCGGTGCGGCTGCCCCACTTGAACGGACCGGTGCCAACCGGCGCATTGTTGAAGGGTGCGGTATTGGGATCCTCCGCGGCGCCCAGAATATGCTCCGGCACGATGAAGGTGTCGGCCAGGAACGAGAGGTAGGGTGCAAACGCGCTCTCCATTTTCCAGGTGATCTCCGTGGGAGAGACAACCTTGATGTCGCGAACGAGCGTGTGACCCGTGGTCCGCCAGCTGCGGAAGTTCGGGTTGACGATGAGCTCCAGCGTATACTTCACGTCCTCGGCGGTAAAGGCTTCGCCGTCATGCCATTTGACGTCGTCGCGCAGCTTGACGCGCCATTCCAGGCCGTCCTCGGAAATACCGCCATTCTCGATGGATGGAACTTCCGTGGCGAGGCCGGGCGTGAACGAGCCGTCCGGAGCAATGCGGAACAGCGTGTCGAAAAGCGAGAAGTGAACGCCGTCATCCACCTCGATGCGCGGCATCAGCGGGTTGAAGACCGTGGGCTCCTGCGAGAAGCCGACCACGATGCGGCCGGTCGGAGTTTCGGGAGGCGTTGCGCCGAAGGCCGGCCTGCCGAGAAGGTTCGGCATGAACACGCCTGCGGCGGTGGTGATGCCCAGCATCTTGAGGGCTTGGCGACGTGTCGCGGCGAATTTCTGTTTCTGATCGGTCATGCGCATGTTCCCCTGCTTGTTGAAGTTATGAACCGTCGATTGTGGAGGTGTTGCTAGGCCGCGACCTTCTCTCCCGGAATCGCGGCAACCAATTCGCGTGTGTAGTCGGACTGCGGATTGCGGAATATCTGCGAGGGCGGGCCATGCTCCACGATCACCCCGCGCTGCATGACGAGGATCTCGTCGCAGATCTGGCTCGCGACACGCAGGTCATGGGTGATGAAGATCATCGCCACACCCGTTTCGCGCTGGATGTCGTTGAGGAGTTCCAGAATCTGCGCCTGGATCGAGACGTCGAGCGCAGAGACGGCCTCGTCGGCCACGAGAAGCTTCGGCTTGAACATCAGAGCGCGCGCAATCCCGATGCGCTGGCGCTGGCCGCCGGAGAACTCGTGCGGATACCGGTCGAAAGCACCGCCGTCGAGGCCGACATGCTCGAGCAGCGCCCTTGCCTCCTGGCTCGCCTTCGCCGGTGCCATGCCATGCGCGACCGGTCCGGCAGTCAGAATGCGACCGATCGTCGACCTGGGGTTGAGCGAGGCAAAGGGATCCTGGAAAATCATCTGGATCTTGGGGCGGAGCGCGCGGAACTGGGCTTCCTTCATCGGTGCGATGTCCTGGCCGTCAAAGAGGATCCGTCCGCCATCGCTGTCCATGAGCTTCACCAGAAGCCGTCCGAGCGAGGACTTGCCGGAGCCGCTTTCCCCGACGATCCCGAGGGTCCGTCCGGGCTGGAGCGCGAAGGAGGCCCCCTGCACTGCCTTCACCACCCGCTCCTTGCCGAAGAAGATGCTACCGCTGCGGTATTCCTTGCGAAGATCGTCGACCTCGATGACCGGCGCGCTGCCCGTCACCTCTTCATGCGTGCGATCATTATCGGAAAGATGCGGAACGGCGGCGATCAGGCGCTTCGTATAGGGATGCTGGGCGTTGCGGAGCACCTGCTCGGCACTCCCCTGCTCCACGATGACCCCCTGCTCCATCACGATGACGCTGTCGGCGATCTCGGCCACGACGCCGAAGTCATGGGTGATGAACATCACGCTCATGCCCTTGCGGCGCTGAATATCGCGGATGAGGTCGAGGATCTGTGCCTGGGTGGTGACGTCTAGAGCGGTCGTCGGTTCGTCGGCAATGAGAATGGCGGGCTCGAGGGCAAGCGCCATGGCAATCATCACCCGTTGCCGCTGCCCCCCCGACAACCGGAATGGATACTGGTGGTACATCAGCACTGGATCTGGCAGGCCCACCTCCGCCAGCAATGCGAGCGACCTTGCGCGCCGCTCGTCCCGCGTGCCCTCGCCATGCGCAAACATCACCTCGTCGATCTGGTCGCCGACCGTCATCAGCGGATTGAGCGCCGAAAGCGGGTCCTGGAAGATCATCGAGACGACGCGCCCGCGGATGTCGCGGAGAGCCTGCGGCGATGCATCCGTGAGTTCGACATCACCACATCGGATGCTGCCGGCAGAAATGCTAATGGCACTTGGGAGCAGACCCATGACGGCATTGGCGGTGACCGATTTACCAGAACCGGATTCACCAATGATGCAGAGGATTTGACCGGCCTTCAGATCGAAGGAAATTCCGCTCACTGCGTGCTTTCGCTCCATGCCCTTCGGCAAGTCGATCGTCAAGTTGCGAACTGTAAGCGCACTCACAGGCGCAGCTATAGGATCATGATTGGCCATGGCCGAACTCCAACCCTTCTTGTTCTCATTTTCATCGATGATAGGCTTATAATGAAAATTTTGACAAGGGTCGACCGAAGGGCATTCGCACCAGGAAATCTTTGAAAGAATATCATTTGCATTAAATATCTGATTCTATGAAATTATTTTGCAAAGCTACTTTTTTCCCGGATTTTCATCCGCATACTGCTGAACAAACATATTGAAAATCTACTCGAGATATTTCAATTTTCTGCAGGGTGGCTAGAGGGGTGTTACGGATGTCCAGGGGAACACAATCGTTGATTGGGGCGACCGTCAGGCAATTGCGCAACGCCAAGGGCATGTCCCTTCAGCAGCTGGCGGACAGCTCGGGCGTGTCGGTCGGCATGATCAGCCAGATTGAGCGGGATCTCGCCAATCCGTCGATGCGCGTGCTGACCGCGATCCGACGGGCACTGAATGTGTCCATTCAGGAAATGTTTGGCGAGCAGCCGGACGAGGCGCCGGAACAGGGAGATCCGCCCTTCGTGCGCCGCCTGAAGGATCGCCCCCAGATCGACCTCGGACTGCTCAAAAAGGAGCTGCTGACCGCGAGCGGCCATCATCACTTGCAGATCATGATCCTGCGGGTCGAGCCCGGTGGCGTCTCCGGCAACACGGCCTTGAGCTATCCGGCGGAAAAAGGTGGCCTGGTTCTTTCCGGTGAGCTCACGCTGACGGTCGGTGAGCAGACAAGCACTCTGCGCACCGGCGACAGTTTCGTCTTCGACAGCGCGCTGCCACACAGTTTCAAGAACGTTTCGCAATCCACTGCGGAGATCCTCTGGATCATCGGCGCGGTGCAGTTCGACCGTCATCTCTAACAAGCTCAAGACACTAAGGGAGCATTGAGACCGACATGCCCGAGAACAATCCAGCGCCGGCACACAAGACCACCCCCTTCTGGTGGGAGGCAGCACCGGTTCGCCCGCTGCCGGAAAAATCGCTTCCGGCCACCGTCGATGTCGCGATCATCGGCGCGGGTTACGCGGGCCTTACCGCCGCATTGCATCTCTCCCGTGCGGGCCGCTCGGTCGTCTGCCTCGACAAGATGAACCCCGGAGAGGGTGCCTCCTCGCGTAACGGCGGCATCACCAGCGGCAACATCCGTCTCGACCATGCAACGCTGGTTCGCCGCTTCGGAGAGCCCCGCGCTATGGCGATCGAGGCGGAGGGCAAAAAGGCGCGCGAATTCCTCTATCACCTCCTGGCGACGGAGAACATCGACTGCGACTTCAGCCTCTCTGGCCGTTTCAGCGGCGCGCTAGGCCCGTACGACTACGACAAGCTCGCCCGCACGGCGGAAAAGCTCGAGAAGAAGCTGGGCATCGAGGCCTATGCGGTGCCGCAGTCCGAGCAACGCAATTATCTCGGGACGGATTTCTATCGGGGCGGGTCCGTGCGCATGGACATCGGCGGCCTGCAGCCCGCAAAATTCCATGCCGAACTGCTGCGTGTCGCGCTCGAAGCTGGCGTGGAGGTTCGTTCGGGCGTCGCCGTGACGGCGGTCGAGAAAACTGGCAGCGGTTTCCAGGTCACCACGGAGGCCGGTCGGATCTTCGCACGGCAGGTCCTCGCCTGCACCAATGGCTACACCGACAATTCCGACCGCTGGCTGCGCCGGCGCATGGTGCCGATCCGCAGCCGTATCATTGCGACGGAGGAACTGCCGGAAGGCCTTATGGCAACATTGATGCCTAAGCTGATGATGTGCAGCGAGACCCGCAACCTCGGCTTCTACTACCGCCCGTCACCGGACAACAAGCGCATCCTGTTCGGCGGACGCGACGGCTCCACATCCGGCGAGCCGATCGAGCCCACGCTGCATCTCAAGCGCAACCTCATCGAGATTTTCCCTGAACTGAAGGACGTCACCCTTACCCACAGCTGGTTCGGCCACGTCGCCATGCACCGCGACATGATCCCGCGCATCTTCGAACGGGACGGCGTCGTCTACGCCACAGGCTTCTGTGGCTCCGGTGTTGTCTGGGCTCCCTGGATCGGAACGCAGGCTGCAAGAAAACTGATGTGCGACAAAGACGTGGAGCCATCGGCCTTCGACTTTCGTCCGCCCTCGGCCGTGCCATTCTACACCGGCAAGCCGTGGTTCATGCCGGGCGTTATGGCGTGGTACCGCCATCTGGATCGCAAGCTCATGCGACGCGCCGGTCGCTGAGACCTCTGCGGCATGCAGGGTGACTTGCGTGCCGCTCGTCTTCACCTGCTAAGGGAAACGCCGTGCCATGACCGTTCCAACCTTCGCGCACTACAACCTGGATGCACCCGGCTCACGGTATGCGCTCAACACGCCCGCACTTGTTCTCGATCTTGATGCCTTCGAACGGAACGTCGAGACGATGGCGGACATCATGCGAGCCCACGGCAAGAACCTGCGGCCACATGCGAAGTCCCACAAGTCGCCGACGATCGCCAAAGCCCAGATCGCGGCCGGTGCGGTCGGCTGCTGCTGTGCGACGCTGGATGAGGCCGAGGTCATGGCGGCAGCCGGAATAGCGGGCATTCTCATCACCTCGCCGGTGACGACCGCGCTCAAGATCGACCGGCTGATCGCGCTGGCCGGCAGAACTCCCGATACGATGGTTGTGGTCGACAATCCGGCCAATGTTGAGGCGCTTGCGGCAAGGGCCGCTGCCGCCGGCATCAGGTTGAACGTGATCATTGACGTGGAGCTGGGTTTCGGACGGACAGGCGTCACCTCGCCGGAGGCCGCCGTTTCGTTGGGTGAGACGATGAAGACGCTGCCCTCCCTCGCGTATCGGGGCCTCCAGGCCTATGGCGGGCACATCCAGCACACCATCGATCCTGACGAGCGCTTGGCGCTGTGCAGGCAGGCGCACCTCAAGATCGACGCGGTGATCTCGGCGCTGGCGGCAATCGACATGAAGCCGGACATCGTCACCGGCGGGGGCACCGGAAGTCACGCAATCGATGCAAGGGAAGGCCCCTTCACCGAAATCCAGGCCGGCTCGTATATCTTAATGGACGCCGAATATGAGACGGTGATTTATCGAAGTGGCACGGCTTGGCCCTTCGAAAATGCGCTATTCGTCCAGACGGCGGTGATCAGCACGAACGTCGCGGGCTCCGTGACTACTGACGCGGGGACGAAAGCATTCGCGCTCAATGGCCCCCCTCCGCGAGTGGTAAGCCCCGGATTGGAAGCCGCCACCTACAGCTACGCCGGCGATGAGCATGGGCGCCTGCACCTGCACGATGCTGCACACCCATCCATCGGCGAGGTCATCGAATGTGTGGTCCCCCACAATGACCCCACCGTGACATTGTATGGTCAGTATCACTGTGTCCGAGGGGACAAGCTGGTGGCCCTCTGGCCGGTGCTCGCCCGCAGGTGAACGACCATGCCTCCTCAACAACGACGACCACGAAGGCCTGATGCCGACAACAGTCGGTCACATTTTTTTAGTGATAGTTGGGAAAGTCTCAAATCCTTTGGACGGCAAAATATTGACTTCCTCGGGTATTGTGACAATTCCTCTTGGCCGACAGTCGTCGCGAAGTCTGCTAAGCAGAAAGACCAACGGAATGCAACGTATCCCGCTGGAGGACGATAAGCCGGCCACACTACCATCACTCGGCTGCTTGTTCTGCTTGCGACAAGCCGGTCTCGGCGACTCGGCCTGTTCGGATACGGACCGTACGATCCTGTACTACTGCTCACAGCTAGCCAACCACCGGCGTCCGCACTCTCTATGGCAGCTTTTAATCCGCCGCCTAGCTTGGGCGGCAGGCTTTCCCGTCGGCGTTTCTGCCACCAATGCTCCTTCCGGTCAGCAAACCTTCCATGACATGTGCAACATTGGTCTTCATACTTAGGTTCTCTCGCTTGTCGAAGATGAGAGTGCATTCAAGTCCAATGTCTCGGCCTGGGAAACAGGAGCTGAGGTGTGGGATATCAGCAAGCGCCAAGCCGAAGGTGTCTCCCCGACACGCAGGGCGACGCGCTGAACCGGCCGCCAATGCTCGAGCTTCTTCAATGGCAGTAGCAACTGGTTGATATATTTATTTATTTTGGAACATTCTGCCGATCGGGAGGGTTCTTGAAGCCTGTTCAACATCAACGAAAGGACTGTCGTCGTGAACAAGAGAACCCTATCCCTACTGCTTTTGAGTGCCGCATTTCCGCTGGCCGCCTCTGCCCAAACGACAGCTCCCGCGGCTGGCGCAAACGACGCAGGCGTGAACCAGACGCAGCAACTGGACGCCAACCAGAACAATGCTCATGGAGGACTGAATGATGCGCGTCCTCTGACACAGGGTGCTGATGCCGGGATGTCTTCTCAAGGGCTTTTCGTGACAATACCGCAGGCGCGTGAGTGACCTGGACGGCAAGGCGGTCTTCGGCGCAGATGGCGAAAACATTGGATCGATCAGCGATGTACTCGTCAGCCAAGATGGAAGCGTCAACGCTGTAATCGTTGGCGTCGGCGGGTTTCTCGGGCTCGGTCAGAAAGACGTAGCCGTTGATATCGGTGCGCTTGAACTGGGACCAGGTGCGACACAGAAAGAGGCAGACGCAGCTTCGATGGCAAATCTTGGCATCTCGGGCGAAACCACCGCATCGACTGCGCCTGATCCGACTGTGACGCAGGAGCCTGGCCCCTATGGAACAACGACCGGCGCCCAGAACACGACTGACATGGGCGGCGCCCAAGGAACCAGTTCGACTAGCACTGGCATGCCAGCCGAGAACACCCCGCTCGCCGCCAACAATACCAATCCTGCTCGCATCGGCGAGGACGGCCTGCCTGACCGGATCATCCTGAATGTGACCCGCGATCAGCTTGAGGACGCTCCGGAGTTCGGAGGCGCTCGAGCAGAGCAGCCCTGATAGCCAGCTTCGTCAAGAAACGGTCTCCGCAGGTGTACTGCGGAGACCGGTCCCAACGACATATCATGCCGGACGGGAGCACCGCCTGCCAAAACGTTCTACCCAACCAGAGCCGTCATGCGAATCCTGCCCTCCCTAGCGGCTTCGCGGCAAAGTAATCGCTCCGTGAATACCGGCAGAAAACAGAAAAGTGCCTTTGCGACAGTGAGTCGGCGATGGTATCGGCCGCCAAGGCAGCATTGGTCCCGACTGCCGTCATGGCCCTAATCTGCCGCAAGGGATCACGATCTGCGCCAAAGCAACATGCGGTTTGCTGACAGTTACCGCTAATGCCTTTAGTAGAGCAACTAGGCTCCTGTCATTCCTGCGGCTATTACGATACCTAAAGGTGTCTTTCTGCTTTGGTGGTCGCCATGACCGGAATCGTGCGATGTTCGAGTTCAATCTGGTTTGTGGACGAGACAAGTGCGCTCATCGCCAGTTCGACCAGGGCCCTGAGCTGCTCGCGATTAGCCCCATCGCGCGCCTGGAACGATATTGCCTGCATGATCCCGTTATAGAAGTCCGCAAGGCGCTCAACTTCCGTGTCAGCCGGAAGGTCCCCCTCATGCACTCCGCGCTCAAGGCGTTTTCGCAACATCACCACCGTCTTGTGGCGAGCGGCAAGAAGATGGGCTCTTGCGGCTTGGTTTTCGGGCAGGCAGTTGACGAGGCCGAGGATGAGAAAGCACCCGCCCGACTTCGATGAAAGCGCGACGTTGACGCTTTCCTCCAATGAGGCGCGAATTCCTTGTCTTGCCGTTTCCGATTGTTCCAGCACGCGCCTCGGTCCGGCGCCCACCGTCGCCAAGTAGAGGTCGACTGCTTCATGGAAAGCCGCTTCCTTGGAGCCGAAGGCCGCATAGAAACTGGGGGGAGTGATGCCGATCGCGGCCACGAGATCATTGAGGTGCGCGCCTTCGTACCCTTTTGTCCAGAAAACTTCCATCACGCGGGCAAGCGCGTCATTGCGATCAAAGCTGCGCGGCCGACCTCTGGTGGTCATAAGCATCCTTTCTGTAGTTAGCGTTATATAATTCGCTTGACCGGCTAGAACAAGGCCGCTAGCTATTTCTGTAGTCATACTTACAGAAATGATAGATGCCATGGCCAGTGCCGAACCGCTCCACGATTCCATCTCATCCGCAGACGTTAGTCATATCCGCTCCTCGCGGATCCCCCCGGCGATCTATCTCCTAGGTGCGGCTGTGTTTGCCGTAACGACATCGGAGTTCATGGTTGCCGGCATCATGCCGTCCCTTTCATCAGCCTTGGGCGTCTCCGTCGGTGAGATCGGCTATCTGATTTCCTATTTTGCACTCGGCATGACAATCGGGGGTCCATTGGCAACCGCACTCCTCCTCGCTCTCAGGGTGCGGAACAAGGCAGCGTTTCTCTGGCTGCTTGGCCTTTTCGTCCTCGGCAGCATCGTGACCGCTATCGCGCCCAACTATGGCGTCATGGCGCTTGGCCGCATCATTCAGGGCATATCCAGCGGCGGGTGCTTCGGGATCGCTCTAACAATCTGCGCCAGCCTTGTGTCTTCGAACCGTCGTGGCCGAGCGGTCTCAGTAGTGCTTGCTGGACTGATGCTCTCACCTGTTGTCGGTGTGCCTGCCACAGCGATGATCGAACAGTCTTTCGGTTGGCGAGCCAGCTTCTGGAGCGTCGTTGTTCTGGCGGCACTTGCAATGACAGTTGTCGCGATCGGTGTTCCTTCGGCGAAACACGATGGATCTGCAGACCTGCGAAGCAGTCTCGCAGCTCTCAGAAACGGGCGGCTTTGGACAGCCTATCTGACCAGCAGCCTTATCATCGGTGCCACGTTTGCCGCCTTCAGCTATTTCTCACCCATCTTCACGCAAATCGCGGGCTTGCCCGAGGGAGTAATTCCAATACTGCTCGCTATCTATGGGTTGGCTAATGTCTTGGGCAACCTTGTGATTGGCCGCTTCGCCGACCGCTTCACAATTCCCATCTTGATCGGCGGGCTGACGATCCTCGCGTTCGCTCTAGCCACCTTCGCCCTCTTCGCCACCATCCCCGCGATCGCGATTGCGGCCTTCATCACGATCGGCCTCTTTGGGGTAACGATGAACCCGGCCATGGCTGCGCGAGTGATGCGTGCTGCTCACCCCGATCCGATGGTGAACGCAGTCCACTCGTCGGTCATTACGACCGGACTTGCAGTCGGCACCTGGGCGGGAGGATTAGGCATCGACGCCGGATATGGTCTCACTGCGCCGCTCTGGGTGGGGTTTGCTTTGGCTCTCGCTGGGCTCCTGAGCCTGGCTCCTAGAAGAGCAAGGCGGCTATCGTAAGCCAAAAGCCGCTACGATGATAAACATCAAGCCCATCCGCCTGTAGGGCTCGTAAGCGGACGCGTTCTCGTTTACGAGCTCTTCTCCCGACGAACCAACAACACCGTTCCCGCAGGATCTGAAGTCCGCGACCTAAGAATCTCATCCAGATTGTCGCCCGCGTCTCATCCTGATTGCCGCGCTATATTCAGGTCACAGAGTACCGGAATCTTGCGCCGTACACGTTCGCAGTCATCCAACGTCCAATCGATGTCCGCTGCATGGGCGATCGCAAGATAGTGGAGCACGGCGTTCGTCGATCCACCTGTCGCCATGACCAGCGCAACAGCGTTCTCGATGGACTTTCTGGTCAGGATGTCACGAGGCTTGAGACCGTTCTTAACTGCATCCACCAGGACTGTGGCAGATTGGGCAGCACTTTGCAGTTTCTCCTCGTCGGGGTTTGCCATGTTGGCAGATCCGAGGAGAGACATTCCCAATGCCTCGAACGAATAGCTCATGGTGTTGGCCGTGTACATGCCAGCACAAGATCCGGTGCTCGGACAGGCATTACGTTCGATGCCTTCAAAATCTTCGGCTGCCATCGTCCCTGCCATAAACGATCCCACGGCTTCGAAAGCCGACACTGTACCTTCTCGACGGTGTAGACCGCGACGTTGCCCGAGCCGGACACGACGACGTTCCTTCCATCGAAACTCTGGCCCTTCGTGGCGAGCATTGACTGAACAAAATAGGTGTTGCCATAACCGGTCGCTTCCGTCCTTGCGCGGGAGCCCCCGTAGAAGAGGGCCTTGCCGGTAAGTACGCCTGCTTCGTAGCGGTTCGTCAGACGCTTGTACTGCCCGAACATGTAGCCGATCTCGCGTCCACCGACGCCGATATCGCCTGCCGGCACGTCCGTATATTCACCGATATGGCGGTGAAGCTCGGTCATGAAGGATTGGCAGAAGCGCATGATCTCGCCATCCGATCGACCGCGCGGGTTGAAGTCGGAGCCCCCCTTGCCGCCACCGATCGGCATGCCGGTCAAAGCATTCTTGACGGTTTGTTCGAAGCCGAGAAACTTGATGATGCCGACATTCACGGATGGATGGAAGCGGATGCCGCCCTTGTAAGGGCCCAGCGCCGAATTGAACTGGACCCGAAAGCCGCGGTTGATCTGAACTTGGCCCTCATCGTCGACCCAGGGCACGCGGAAGATGATCTGTCGTTCCGGCTCGCAGATGCGCTCGATCAGCGCATTCTCCAGGTAGCGCGGGTGCTTTGCGATCACCCGTCCAAGGCTCTCCAGGACTTCCCTTACGGCCTGATGGAACTCTACTTCGCCTGCGTTGCGCCGCAGGACCTCCTGAAGGACCGGCTCAAGCTTCTCGTCATTCGTCACCAATTCGGGCAGACTCCAGTCATACAGCTTCGGCATACGTTTGTTGATGTGAGTTTATGAACTCCCAAGCTTCCAATTTGCATTTCCGCAAACTGTTAGGCGCCCAACCCGCTAGAATTGATTAGTTTCCCCAACCGAGGATGTTCGGAGTGAGGATCGAGTACATCGAATCCGGTGACATCGGCCTTGATCCCGATGAGCTAGCGCGCGAATTCCAACTCTCGGCCGACACCCTCCGGCGCTATCTCCGCATGGGTCTCGTCGCGAGCACGGTCGAACGCGGTGAAGACTGTGACCTTGGCAAGACGCGCGTTACAGTCCGGGTCGGCAACCGCATCTGGCAGGCGGTGGTAGAGCATGGAGATATCGTTCACCAGGAAAGGCGCGTCCTTCGAGCAGTCACTCCGCTCCGGTCGACGCCATAAACTTGCAGCGAACAATCAAAGGACCAGAAAAATGGCAATCCTGCAGCCCCTCTCTGCTCGTTACCTGGCGACCCTGGAGATGAACCACCAAGCCCTCCTTGATCTCTGCTTGAAGCTGGAGGAACTGTCCGCCTCAAGCTCAGAGGAGATCGAAGCCGCTACGTGTGATAGGCTCGAAGCAGACCTTCTTCCTCTCCTGCGGCAGACGCAGCAGCTCGAAGAGCAAGCCCTTTTTGAACAATTTGCGGCCGCGACAGAGTCAACTTTCGGTACGCATTTCACGCAGGAACTAAAGGCGGAACACCGTTGTGATCTGGCCGCCGCCGCCGATGCCTTAGCGGTGCTGAGATCGATTAGAAACGATACTGCCGCGATCGAACCGGCCCGCCACCTTCTGAGGGGATTCGCGGAGTCGCTGCGTCGTCATATCAATTCCGAAAAACTAGTTATCGAGGCGCTTTTATCGTCGGAAGCAGAAAAGCGCCCTATCTTCTCCTAGCGATCCATCTTCAAAAACTGCGCAGGCCAATATTAGGGTCGAAACCCATTGATCATGTTGATTTGCTGCGGCAAATCGGATTCAAGGTTCCCAATCAATGGATTGGAGGCT
>NZ_CABFWF030000009.1 GCF_902153245.2 Pseudorhizobium endolithicum | reverse complement strand
TTCCAACCTCGTCGAGCGCCTGAAAGGCAGATCGAAGCCGCGCGGGGCCTATCACAAGGCCGAGGATGCAGAGCTTCTGCTCACCATTCGAAGGCTGGTGGATCAAAGGCCAACCTATGGCTATCGGCGGATCGCAGCGCTCCTCAATCGCGAGAAGCGAGCCGCCGATATGCCTGTCGTCAACGCCAAGCGGGTTCATCGCATCATGGGCAACCACGCCATGCTGCTGGAGAAGCATACGGCCGTTCGCAAGGGCCGCATCCATGACGGCAAGGTCATGGTCATGCGCTCGAACCTGCGCTGGTGCTCCGATGGGCTGGAGTTCACCTGCTGGAATGGCGAGGTCATTCGTCTCGCCTTCATCATCGATGCCTTCGACCGCGAGATCATTGCCTGGACTGCGGTCGCGAATGCAGGCATCTCCGGCTCCGACGTGCGCGACATGATGCTGGAGGCTGTCGAGAAGCGGTTCGTAGCCACCCGAGCCCCGCACGCAATCGAGCATCTCTCGGACAATGGCTCGGCTTACACCGCGAGGGACACGAGGCTGTTTGCCCAAGCGCTCAATCTGACACCCTGCTTCACTCCTGTCGCGAGCCCTCAGTCGAATGGTATGTCCGAGGCGTTCGTCAAAACCCTGAAGCGGGATTACATCCGCATATCGGCTCTACCGGACGCCGAAACAGCGCTCCGGCTCATCGACGGATGGATCGAGGACTTGTATGAGGGAGGTTCTGTCAAGCGGTCATTGGCATCTCCTTCTAATTCCTGACCGGGCTGC
>NZ_CABFWF030000008.1:201091-246305 GCF_902153245.2 Pseudorhizobium endolithicum | reverse complement strand
GCCCCCGCAACCAAATCCCTCTCCCCTGCATCATGTCGCTGGCGCGAAGACTTCATCTTCGCTGGCGAGGTAGCTCGTCGTCCTGCGGACCATAACCTGAAGGCAGGTTCAAATCCTGCCCCCGCAACCAACAATTTGCCATTCATTGAGCCCCCAGCGGGGCTTTTTGCGTTTTCGCGCGCCCAAAACCGCAGCCTCTCCATCAGGCTCTCCGTATCCTCGCCCGGAGCATACGTCGCGAGGACGATGGCACACACGCCCCCGGCGCACATTGGCCCGGATGACCGACAAAGCAGCCGGTGATCTTCGGGAGCCTCGACCCTCGCCGGAGCCGCTTTCGATCATAGCAGCCGCCTCCGTTTTCCTTGCCAATCCTATCGCGGGTACGGTGTTCTGTCATGCGCCCTGTCGGCTCCAAGCATCTCGGCGGCCTATCAAGCCGACCCGGGCGTTTGGCTTGAGAACTTCGGCCTGTGGACTGGTCCCAGGAGCGCGCCGGCGGACAAGCGTGCGTCTCGCCATTAATCGCGAGGGCGGTGGCCGGGCAGATGAGCAGAATTCATGGATGGGTGAGATGTAAGAATTTTTCTCGCTGATGTGCGCTGTGCCAACCTGTCGCATGCGGCTGGAGGAGCCGCGTGTCAGGCGAGGTGCGGTCGTGCGCAGTCCTCGCAGGATCTGAACATGGGAGGAAACATGATGAGCATGCGCGAGATGAGCAAGGTTGTCTGCGGGGGCCTGGTGATCGGGCTTGCGGCGCTGTCACCGGCTCAGGGACAGGATCTGTCGGGCAAGACGGTGGAATTCGTCATCCCGTTTGCTGAATCCGGAGGGTCGGCGGCTTGGGCGAACTTCTTCGCACCATTGCTCAGCAAGCACCTTCCGGGCAATCCGACCGTCGTCGTCCGCTATCGGCCGGGGGCGGGGTCCACGGAAGGGGCGAACTGGTTTCAGCAACAGTCGACGCCTGACGGAACGCTCCTCTTCGGCCCGTCCGGAAGCACGCAGTTTCCTTACCTGCTCGGCGATCCGCGGGTCCGCTACGAGTACAAGGACTGGAAGGTCGTGCTATCGTCCGGCACCGGGGGAGTGGTTTACCTTCCTCCGGATTTGGGGGAGCGCTTCGACGGCGATTTCGACGATCTCAAGGGCGAAGCCTTTCTCTACGGCTCGCAGGGTGCCACTACGCTCGACCTGGTCCCGCTTCTGGCATTCAAGCTGCTCGGTCTCCAGGTCGATCCCGTTTTCGGGATCGAAGGCCGGGGCGACGGCCGCCTGATGTTCGAGCGCGGCGAGGCGAACATCGACTACCAGACGACCTCCGCTTACCTGAAGAGCGTCGTGCCGCTCGTCGAGCAGAAGCTGGCGGTGCCTGCCTTCACCTATGGGTCGCTCGATGAGCAGGGCAATATCGTCAGGGATCCGACCTTCCCGGACATTCCGACCTTCAAGGAGGTTTGCGAGGCGACCGAGGGCTGCGAGACCACCGGTACCGGATGGGAGGCATGGAAAGCCTTCTTCGTCGCAGGCTTCGCCGCGCAGAAGCTCATCTACCTGCCCGGTTCGGCAAGCCAGGAGGTCGTGGACATGTACACGAAGGCTTTCGAAGCCATGATCGCCGAGCCTGATTTCGCCAAGAATTCGGAGGAGACGCTGGGCGCCTATCCGCAAGGTGTCGGCAAGGCCGCTCAGGTCGCGCACGAGCAGGCAATCACCGTGACCCCCGAGGCCAAGCAGTACGTGCTCGACTGGCTGAAGGACGACTACGGCATCACGATGCAGTAACCCGCGACCCGGCGAGCACGCGTTCGCCGGGCCTCACAACCGACTGCTGAAAGGTGTTGCCGATGGACCTCGTGAACACGGCTTTGCCGGCTCTGGGCGAAGCTTTCTTCCTGCTGTTGCAGCCGCAGCAACTCATGTATCTGCTGATCGGTGTGTTTCTGGGCCTGCTCGTCGGGGTGTTGCCCGGAATCGGCGGCATCGCAGGCCTGTCGCTGCTATTGCCATTCATCTACGGGATGGATCCGGTTTCGGGTCTTGCGCTGATGGTCGGGCTTCTGGCGGTCAATCCGACCTCGGATACGTTTTCCTCGGTCCTTTTGGGCATCCCGGGCGGCGCTTCGTCGCAGGCCACGGTTCTCGACGGGTTCCCCATGGCGCGCCGAGGAGAGGCCGCAAGGGCCCTTTCGGCCGCCTTCATGTGCTCCCTTTACGGCGGGTTGATCAGCGCTCTTGCCCTCACCGGGGTCATCTTCGTCGCCCGTCCGCTCATTCTTATGTTCGGCATTCCCGAAATGCTGATGCTGGCCATTCTCGGCATGTCCATGGTCGCGATCCTGGCGGGCCGTGTGCCCCTGAAGGGTGTGATCGCCGCCGGTCTGGGCCTTCTTGTCGGCACGATAGGAGCGGCCGGCGCCGGGGGCAGCCTGCGCATGACGACCTATGACATGCCCTACCTCGTCGATGGTCTGCAGATCGTGATCGTCGGCCTCGGCATCTATGCCATCCCGGAGATCGTATCGCTTCTCCGGGAAGACCAGAGCATTGCGCAGGGCAACAGCCTCGGCACTGGCTGGTTCCGGGGAATTGGGGACTGGTGGCGAAACAAGTGGCTGTCCACCAAATGTGCGGTAATCGGCGTGATCGTAGGGATCATCCCCGGTCTGGGCGGTTCCGTCGTCGACTGGATTGCCTATGGCTATACCGTGCAGTCGACCGAAGACAAGAGCGGGTTTGGCAAGGGTGATATCCGCGGTGTGATCGGACCGGAATCCTCTGCCAATGCCAATTACGGCGGCGCGCTGATCCCGACGCTGATCTTCGGGATTCCTGGTTCCGGTTCGATGGCGGTTTTTCTTGGCGGGATGGCTCTGCTCAACCTGTCGCCCGGGCCGCATATGGTGCGGCAGAACCTCGACGTCACCTATACCATCGTCTGGTCGCTGGCCCTCGCCACGCTGTTCGGTGCTGGCCTCTGCATTCTGCTCGCCGGCCAGATCGCAAAGATCACGAAGGTGCGCTTCACGCTGATGGCGCCGCTGCTGTTCATGGTCATCGCTTTCGCCGCGTTCCAGTCCCGCATGTCGCAGGGAGATCTGATTGCCCTGATCTTCGTCGGGTTCCTCGGCATTCTTCTGCGGCGTTTCGATTATTCCCGACCGGCCTTTCTGATCGGCTTTGTCCTGTCGGGGCAGTTGGAAGCGTTCGCGAACATGGTGAACCAGATCGCGGGGGCGCGGTTCATGCGCGGCTTCGAGTTCGGGATGAGCTATGTCGCGTCGCCTCTGGTGCTCGTCATCCTGGCTCTGACCGTCGCCTCCTTGTACTTCGGATTGCGGAATGCCCGGCATGTGATCGAGACCGAGGCGGTGGCAGCCGGCGGAAAGCGGACGTCGGTCCTCTTCCTGCTGTGCATCACCGGCTACGTCCTGGTGGCATTGATCGACGCACTCCTGATCGAGCGGATGGGGGACAAGATCTTCCCCGTCGTCGTCGGGTCGGTGACTCTGGTCGCCTGCATAGTGCTGCTGATAAGGATGCGCCTGGCACCGGAAACAAGCCCGATGTTCGTGGACCTGGAGACAGGCGGTGCGGAAGCGAATCTGCCACACGGGCTGTGGGGAACCTTGGCTTGGTTCGCCTTGCTCCTCATCCTGTCTGTCCTCTTCGGCTTCGTGATAGCGCTGATCGTCTTCTTTCTCGCCTTCTTCCGCTACCGCGCCGGTTTGAGCCCGGCGAAGACCGCGCTCTACACAATCGGCGGGGTGTGCGGGATGCTTGCCTTCGCCGGCATCCTCGGGCGCGATTTCCCTCCAGGGCTGCTTCAGGCCTACACCGATCTGCCGTGGCCGCTGCGCTGACCGGCGGAGCGGCCACGGCGTCCTCCTGAATTTCCTCCGCCCGCCGCCCTGCGGGCGGCCGAAACGACAACACATACGAGATCGGAGCAGATGCGTGAGTGAACGCAAGACATATGAGGTTCTCGCCGAAGCCTTTCGTCGTGAAGGCACCGAAACCTGCTTTGCCCTGCTAGGTGACGCCAACATGAACTGGGCGACGGCCCTTGCCAGGCTCGGGACCAGGATGATCTATCTGCGCCACGAACACTGTGCTGTCGCATCGGCGATGGCCTATGCCCGCAAGACCGGGGAAGTAGGGGTCGCCACGGTGACGTGCGGGCCGGGCCTGACACAGATCCTGACGGCCCTGCCGGCCGCGGTGCGCGCGCGAGTGCCGCTGGTGATCTTTGCGGGGGAGGCGCCGCTCAAAGCCGCCTGGTACAACCAGGAGATCGACCAGGCACCCTTCATCAGGGCGGCCGGTGCGACCTATCACCCACTGCACCACCCGCCCAGGATGGCTGAAGCCATCCGGGATGCTTTCCTCGAGGCGCGAACGATGAGCCGGCCTGTGGTCGTCGGCGTTCCATTCGATCTTCAGGGCCGGGTGTGGGAAGGCCCTGCCGCCCTGCCTCCGCCGTCGATCGGCCTCGTCCCGGCGGTGGGGCCGATGCCGCCCCATCCGGACGACGTGGCGAAGGCGGCGGACCTGATCGGTTCTGCAAGGCGGATCGTCGTCATGGCCGGCATGGGAGCCGTCGCCGCCGGTGCGGGGCCGTCCTGCCGCAGGCTTGCGGAGCGCTGCGACGGGCTCCTGGCCACCACCTTGCCGGCACGCGGGCTTTTTCACGACGATCCCTTCTCGATCGGCATCGCCGGCGGCTTCTCGTCGGAAGCCGCGCGGGATCTGCTTGGCGAGGCGGATCTGGTGATCGGCGTCGGCACGATCCTCGCCCATCACAATGCCGAAGGCGGCAAGCTCTTTCCGAGGGCGCATGTTCTGCAGATCGATGTCGAACCTCTCGCGGTCAGCCAGGGGCGGATTGCCGCCCACAGCCATATACGAGCCGATGCCAGACTGGGTGTCGATGCGTTGGCGGCCGCCATTGAGCCACGCACTCCGCAATGGCGGAGCGATGAGACGATCCGGCTGATCCGCGAAACGCCGATCGATCCGCAGCCCTTCCCGCCGGAGCCGGGTCTGCATGACCCGCGTGACGTGGTGGCGGCGCTCGAAGCGAACCTGCCGGACGATTGGGAGATGGTGAACTCCTCCGGTCATTGCTCCTTCTACTTCGCGCATATGCCGTCACGACCGCAGGAGCGGTTTCTGACGATCCGGGAGTTCGGGGCGATCGGAAATGGGATCTCGTTCGCCATGGGTGTCGCGGCCGCCAGACCCGGCAGCACCGTTGTCCTGTTTGATGGCGACGGCAGCCTGATGATGCATGTCCAGGAGATCGAGACGATCCGCCGGCACGGAATGAACATCCTCATCTGCATCCTGAACGACGGCGCCTACGGATCCGAGATACACAAGCTGCGTTCGGAAGGCCTGTCGGACGAGGGTGCGGTCTTCGGCCGTCCGGACTTCGCGGCCATCGCAAAGGGCTTCGGCATTGGCGGCGCGACTGTTGGGGATCTCGCAGATCTTCCGGGCCTTGTCGGCGAGTTCAGGGCGAAGGGTGGGGCGGCAGTCTGGGATTTTCGCATATCGGACAAGGTCATGTCGCCTGTGATCCGGAAGGCCCATCCGCCAGGCCGGCACGGTTAGGATGCCGGCTCAGGGCGATGCGTCGAATGCTTAACCGTGGCGGCGGATCTTTCAGATGTGCGAGAGGCGGTTGCGGATCATCTCCAGGAGCGCCTCGGCGGGAGGCGACAGCGGAGCTCCGCGCCGCTTGATCGCGCCGATGTCGCGGGACAGGGCGGAATCCGAGAAAGGCAGGCCGACGATGTTTGCCGGCGACTGATGCATGGTCAAGCGCGGCAATACGGTCAGCGCGACGCCGGACGCGACCAGGCTCATGGCCGTAGCGGCATTCTGTACCTCGAAGCGCCAGTCGAGCTTGCTGCTGACGTCTCCGAGCGAGTTCTCTACCAGTTGCCGGTTTGTCGACTGAGTACGAATTCGCACCATCGGCTCACCCAACAGATCGGCACCTGTCACGCTTTTCCGCTGGGCGAGCGGGTGCTGCCGATGGACGAGCAGGACATAAGGCTCGCGGCATAGGGGCTCCACTTCGACATCCCAATGGGTGGCGCCGATGATGGTAATGCCGAATTCCGCTTCGCCTTCCTTGACGAGATCGAGAATGCGGCCGGCCGGCTGGTCGAGAAGCACGACCTGGAACCCGCGGTGCTGGTCCGAGAAGGCCTTGATCAGGTCGGGCAGATAGTAGCTTGCGATGGTCGGAAGGCATGCAAACACCATGCGTCGGCGCGCGTCCTGCCCCGTCTGGCGTGTGGCTTCATAGAGATCGGCGAGGGTCGCCAGTTGCTGGCGAACCTGCGGCAGGAGCGCCTGGCCGGACTTGGTCAGCCAGATGTCCCGGGATGTTCTCACCAGCAGACGCGTATTGAGGTCAGCCTCGATCTTGCGTACCCGATGGCTGAGCGCCGTCTGTGTCAGGTTCAGCTTCTGGGCGGCTTTCGAAAAGCTGCCCAGTTCGGCGACGGCGACGAAGGCTTCAAGGCCAAGATAGTCGATGCGCATCGCTTCTCCACCCGGTGCATGGCACGAAAGCTATCCCGGTACCATAGCAGGATTGCGGTGCCCGGCGATGCCGCTTCGCCGGCGGTTCGACCGCATTCTGTGCCGGCGGCGCGCCTTCAACCGCCGCCTTCCAGTTCGCGTTTCTCCTTCGCATACCGGACAAGCGCCAGGAACCGGTAGATGCCGTGCATGAACTTGCCGTAGGGCATGGTGATGAAGAGGCTGAACACCACGCCGAGATGGATGGCGAGTAGCAGGCCCATGGCAGGCGTCGCCCGCAGGACGAGAAGCAGCAGCCCGGTTGCGCTGGTCAGGAACAGCATGACGAGGAAGGCGACGTCCATGCCCATCCGCGTCTGGTCGAGAAGAAGCGGATCCCTGCGCCACTTCGCGGCCAGGAGGCCCGCAGGGCCGATGATGAGGCCGATACCGCCGAGGGTGCCAAGGATTACCGGCAGGTCGTACCAGAAATAGGGCGCCTCTCTGCCGACGAGATAGTGGTAGACGGTGGCAACCGAGGTTGCCGCGAAGCATAGCATGAAGCCGTAGAAGGTCAGGTGGTGGTAAAGCCGGCGTCGATCGGTGGGCGCTTCGTCCTCGTTCATGCAGCCGACACCGCCGCCGTCCAGGTAACGCAGCGTACAGGCATCCTTGATCGCCTGCCAGACGGAGGAACGCTCCGTCAGCGTTGCGGCCGGTTCGCCGATATCGCTCCAGAATGCGCGGATGCTCATGGCGATCGCCAGCACGACATAGAGCGAGGCGAGCATGAAGATCAGCACCATCGTGTTGTGCGGCATAAGGCGATAGAAGGCGCCTGGACCGGTGTGCACGCCGAAGAGAACCGAGGGATCGTTCCAGCCGACGAAGCCTGCGATGAAAAGGGCGACCGAAAGCGCTGCGATCAGGCTGATCGCAAGCCCGTTGCGGGCGAAGAGCCCGGAAAGTTGCGGTGGCCACGCATAGGCCTGGTAGGTGTCTCCGCGAAGCTTTGCCAGCGTCTTCGGGACATTGACGTTGAATTCGTGAGGCGGAGAAAACTGGCAATCCGGGAGACAGGCGCCGCAGCTGTGACAGAGGTTCGCCAGATAGTTGAGGTCGCCGTCGGAAAAGGAGCGGCGCATCTCCATGGCCGGAAAGACGGCGCACAGGCCCTCGCAATAGCGGCAGGAATTGCAGACCGTCATCAGGCGGTCAGCTTCCTCCAGTGTGGCGCTGGCGTGAAGAGGGTCGGCGAGGACGTGAATGTTCATGCGATCTCCATGGCGATTGCCGGCTTGGGCGTGCCGGTGCGCACCTCGGCTGCGGCCTCGCGGCCGGCGATGCGCCCGAAGACGCTGCCGATGGTCATGCCGATACCGGCGGCGTAGCCTTGGCCGAGCACATTGCCGGCCATGATCTCCCCGGCGGCGAACATGTTTCGGGACGGCGTTCCATCAGCCATCAGCATGCGCGACTGTTCGTTCACCCGTACCCCGAGATAGGTGAAGGTGATGCCCGGGCGGACCGGATAGGCGTAGAAGGGTGCCGTCTCGATCCGGCGGGCCCAATGGCTCTTCGGCGGTGAAAGCCCTTCCGTGCGACAGTCGTCGAGAGTGGCGTGGTCGAAAGTCCCCGGCTGCACGGCGGCATTGAATTGCGACAGGGTTTCCTCAAGCCGCGCTGCCGGCAGGTCGAGCTTGTCTGCCAGTTCCGCGATCGTACCAGCCCTGATCGGCGGGTAGAGCGACGGCATGAAGAGTTCGAGGGATCGGGCGTCGAAGATGATGTAGGCAATCTGGTCCGGCTGTGCCGCTACCAGCCGCCCCCAGATGGCATAGCGTTTCGGCCAGACGTCCTCTCCCTCGTCATAGAAGCGCTCGGCATGCTTGTTGACGACGATGCCGAAGACGACGCAGTCGAGGCGGGTAATGATGCCGCCGTCGTATTTCGGCGCGCGCGCGTCGATGGCCACCGCGTGGCACTGGGTGGGGTCGCCGATCTGCTTGACGCCGCGATCGATCAGCATCTTCAGCACGGTTCCCCGATTATAGGGTGTGCCGCGGATGAGGAAGTTGTCGGCAATGTCGCCCCAGCCTTCCTTGAGCCAGTCTATATTGGCTTCGAAGCCGCCCGAGGCGGCCACGACCGCCTTGGCGGTGGCGACATGCTCGCGGCCGTCATGGCGGATGGTGGCCGCCTTGAAGCGGCCGTCGGCAATATCGAGGCCGACCACCTCCGCATCGTAAACCACGTCGACGCCGAGGTTCTGGGCTGTGCGATAAAGCGCGTTGAGCATGGCGCGACCGCCGCCGAGGAAGAACGAGTTGGTGCGCCCGAGGCTGAGCGTGCCGCCGAGCGAGGGCTGGAAGCGGACACCCTGCTCCACGATCCAGTTCAGCATGTCCTTCGACTCGGCGATCATCATCCGCGCCAGCTTCTCGTCCGTGTTGCCGCCGGTGACGCGCCACAGGTCCTCGAAGAACTCATCCTCGTAGTAGGGGCCCGAAAGCGTCTCGGTGGCACTGTCGTGGGCGCAGCGCATGTTGCGGGTGTGGCGGGTGTTTCCGCCGCGGTAGAATTTCGGGGCGGCCTCTACGACGAGGACAGAGGCGCCGCCGCGGCGGGCGCTGATCGCTGCGCATAGTGCGGCATTGCCGCCGCCGATGACGAGGATGTCATACCCGTTGAAGCGGTCACTCATCGCAACAGGATTCCTTTTCCGCTATTGCATGCATTTGTATACGATGAGTAGAATGCGCCAACCATGATGTCAATGGTCGCTGACAGGAGAGATCGTAAGGAGGGTTCATGTCGCAGGTGTTTGTTCCTGCCGTCTTCTACCGTGGCGGCAGCAGCAAGGGTGTCTTCTTCCACGCGCACCATTGCCCGCCGGAGCGCGGAGCGTTGGATGCGATGCTGCTGTCAGCCCTCGGCAGTCCCGACCCCTATGGAAGGCAGCTGGACGGGATGGGAGGCGGAACGTCGAGCCTGTCCAAAGCGGTCATCATCGGTCCGGCCACCCGTCCGGATGCCGATGTCGATTACACCTTCGCCCAGGTGGCGGTGGACCGGCCGGTGGTCGATTGGGAAGCCAACTGCGGTAACCTGTCGTCAGCGGTGGGTCCCTTCGCGGTAGACGAAGGCCTCGTTCGCGTGGACGACGGCGAAGCGCTCGTTCGGATTCACCAGGTGAATACGAAGAAGATCATCCATGCCCGCTTTCCCGTCTGCCATGGCAGGGCCCTGACAACAGGGGATTTCACGATCGACGGGGTGTCCGGCAGCGGCGCCCGCATCGCTCTCGATTTCCTGGAGCCGGGCGGAACGGTTACCTCCGGGCTCCTGCCCACGGGCAAGGTGCTTGAGACGATTGTGATCGATGGCCGCTCCTTCGATATGTCCATCGTCGACGCGACCAATCCGGTGGCCTTCGTTGCCGCCGAGCAACTGGGTCTGGACATCTCGGCTTCGCCCGACGCCATGGAGGCCGATCGGGGTCTGATGGCATTGCTCGACCGCCTGCGGCGCCTCGCGGCCGTGAGGATGGGACTGGCATCGTCTCCCGACCATGCCGGACTGGCCAATCCGAAGATCGCGATCATTGGACGGCCGGGTACTTTTGCGGCGCTCGACGGGCGGAGCATCGATCCGGCGGACTACGACATCGCCGTTCGCATGCTGTCGATGGAGCGTGTGCACCGGGCCGTAACCCTTACGGGCGCCATGTGCCTTGCGGCCGCCTGCGGGATCCAGGGCTCGCTGGCGCATCGCCTGGCCCAGGTGAAAGACAGGACAGACCCCGTGCGGATAGGACATCCCTCGGGCGTCGTTGCGGCGAGCGCCCGGGTCACGCCGGTGGAGTGCGGTTGGCATGTTGCCAGCGCCACCGTCTACCGGACGGCCCGCCGGCTGATGCAGGGAGAGGTTGCCGTTGCACCATTTGGCGGAGCTCCGTCGTGATGCTGGGGAGAGCCGGGCATCCGCTGCATTCCCTGCTTTCGGCCGTTGGCTGGGACGACGCCCCTGTCGATCGCCTGACGATCGTGGAGCGTCCGAAAGTGCTGGCGACGCCCTGGCCCATCGCCCCTATGGCGGCAGCCGCCCTCGGCGCGGTGGGGCTCGCCGTCTCGCGTATTCTGGAGATCCGTACGGGCAGGATCGCGGCGGTCGGTCTGGATACGCGGGCCGCCGAGCTTGCAATGGCAAGCTCGAGCTACCTGATGCTTGATGGCCGTCCCGCAAAGTTCCGGGACCCCTTCACTGGCTTCTATCCGGCGGCCGATGGAAAATGGGTGTATCTTCACGGCAATTTCCCGCATCTGCGGGACGCGCTGCTTGATATGCTTTCGGTTCGCAACGACCCGGATGCGGTGCGGTCGGCGGTCGCCGCGAGAAGCGCTTCCGATATTGAGGTCGATGCGATCCGGCGCGGATTGTGTGCGGCGCGGGTGCGCTCCCGGGAAGCATGGCTGGGTGAACGGGCGCGGCTGGATCCGGCTGGCGGTCAGCCGATCTCGCTCCGCCGCCTTGCCGAAGCGCCGCGGAAGCTGCTTGGCTCAACGCCTGGCGGGCCGCTCGAGGGGGCGCGCATGCTCGACCTGTCGAGGGTGATCGCCGGTCCCATGGCCGGCCGTACCATGGCCGAGCACGGCGCGTCGGTCCTACGGATAGCGAGTGCCAACCTTCCGTCGATCCCTTCGCTGGTGATCGATACCGGCTTCGGAAAGCGTTCCGCCTTCATCGATCTGGATACGGCCGAAGGGCGAGAACAACTGCAGATGCTGGCGCACGATGCGGACGTATATCTGGACGCCTATCGCCCCGGTTCACTGGGCCGGCGCGGGTTCGGCCTGTCGGATCTCACGGCCATCAATCCGGAACTGGTCTCCCTGTCGCTCTCCGCTTTTTCGGAACAGGGCACGTGGCGCCTTCGCAGGGGCTATGACAGCCTTGTACAGGCTACGACCGGCATGGCGATCGACGATGCGTCGCCGGCCCCGGCTCTTCTCCCCTGCCAGCCGTTGGATTACCTCAGCGGCTATCTCGCAGCCTTTGCTGCAATGGTCGCGCTCATCCGCCGCCACGAGACGGGGGGACGCTGGCATGCGGCGATATCGCTCGCCGGGACGGCGGAGTGGATGTGGCGGATGCGGGCCGAACTGGGCGACGACAGCTCGTACCCCGAGCGCAACCCCGAGCAGGCGGATGCCGCCGACCTGATGGACGGCTTCGACACCGATTTCGGCCATGTGGCGGCGCTGCGCCCGGCATTGCTGTTCGACGGGCGGCCCCGGTCCTGGGACCGGCTGCCGGTACCGCTCGGGACGCATGAGGCGATCTGGCCGGAAAGATGACACGCCACATCAAGGCCGCCATCGTCGAGGCTTCGTTCAGCTCTCGGCCTTGGTGATCTGCAGGCGCACGCCGAGGGCAGCCTTGATGTGGCCGACCGCCGCCTTTTTCGCTGCCTCGGTATCGCGTCGCCGGATCGCTTCGATGATTGTCCTGTGCTCATCGGTTGCCGTGCCTGTACGACCGTCCTGAATGAAGGTGGTGTCCGGTAGGAGAGCGATCGTTTCCTGCAGGTCCTCGACCGCCTGACGCAGGTAGCGGTTGCGCGCGGCGTCATAGAGCCGGGCGTGAAACTGGCGGTTCATCTGCGCGGCGAGTGCGGGATCCGTGCTGGCGGCGAACTTGTCGTTGAGCCGCTCGAGATTGGCGATCTCGGCCTCCGTGGCATGTTGGGCGGCGAAGCGTGCGACCAGACCTTCGAGTTCCTCGCGCATGGCATAGAGTTCGAAGATCTGTTGCATCGAAAGGATCGACACCGCAACCCCGCGACCGGGTGCGGCCTCCAGCAGGCCCTTCTCCTGAAGGCGGCCGAGGGCTTCGCGTACCGGTGTGCGGCTGACGCCAAGGCGGGCTGCTACTTCCTCCTCGCGCAGCGGATCGCCGGGACGATAAATCCCGTCGCGGATCGCCGCGAGGATTGCGTGATAGGTGCTATGTCCTCGGGTCTTGGCAAGCGGATCCTTGTGGGGCGGCATGGAAGCGTTCTCCTTCTTGCCTATCTGGGCTAAAGAATCGCGCGGAAATTGTCCACGGGCATCTTGCTTTCGCATACCAATGTATGCAGATCCGTTGGAGGAAGCTATGGATTCTCCGCGGGAGCCGAAGGCCCATCCGCGCATGGGTTGCAGCCAAGGGCATGCGGCCGAAACCGGGACTGTGCAGGTCTTGCCGAGCCGCGATGCCGCCATCGCCAAACGGCGCTACCGCACTGCAACAGGAGCCGCTAGATCATGGGCATAGACGAGTCCAAACCTGGTGGAACGGATCATGCCAGCGCCCATGATAAGGAAGACGGTTGCCGCTCTGCAGCGTTACGTCGCACTCGTGCGACGCTGCAACGACTATCACCTGCATCGCTTCGATGCGGCGATGATGCAGCGGGTGCGCCGCGATTTCGGCCTCGACCAGGAGACGGCCGCAGCAGTCGACGGGAGGCCGCATGCAGTCCTTCGACCCGCTAACAGCTCGGCTCCTCGTAGCGGTGGCGCAGCTCGGCTCCATAGGGCGGGCCGCGGAGCGTGAGAATATAGCGACCTCTGCCGTCAGCCGCCGGATCAGCGATCTGGAGGTTCGACTCGGGGTCGCTCTTTTTGACCGATCCGTGCAAGGCGTACGGCTGACCGCGGCCGGGCAGATCTACGTCGTCGGCTGCCGCGAAATCCTTCGCACGATCGCCGATCTCCACACGCAGATGGTCGACTATGCCAGCGGCGCCAGCGGCTCTCTGCGGCTTGCCTGTACCAGTTCGGCCCTTTCGGGACGGCTTCCCGAGCTGCTTGCCCGCTACGCGGAAAGTCGTGAGGGCATCCGCCTCGAAATTCAGGAAATGTCGGCGGCCCGGGCGCTCCTCGTCCTCGACGATGGCCAGGCCGATATCGCCTTCGTTGCCGACAACAATGACGTCGAGCGGTTCGAGACGACGGTCTTCGAGGACGACAAGGTCCTTGTGATCTGTTCTCCCGATCATGTCCTGGCCGACCGGCTTCGGTCGAGCAGGTCGGTCCGTTTCGACGAGGTTGCGGAACACGAGGTCGTCGGCATCCACCACAGCGGGGCCTTGGACAGGTTGTTGAGTGCGGCGGCAGCAAGCAGCGGTCGCTCCCTCGGTAAGCGGGTGAATGTGGAAACCTTTTCCTCGCTTGTCCGCATGGTTGAAGCGGGCTTCGGCATCGGCTTCATGCGGTCCACCAGCCTCCACCTCCTGGCTGGCACGGATCTCGTCCATGCAAAGCTGGCGGACCACTGGGCGCAGCGGTCGCTCCTGATGGTGAGGCGCCCGTCCAGCCCGCTTTCCAGGCCGATCCGGGATTTCCTTTCCCTGGCCAGCGCGAGCTATCTTCCGGCCTGATAGAGCCGATCCTTCAGCGGCGAAGCGGTCCATCTTCCGCCACCTGGTCGAGGCTCTCCATTGTCACCAAAGAGACGGGATCGTTCTGGATACAATGGTATACAGACGCCGGCTGAGGTGATAGTGCTCTCTCGCAGGGTCATCGAGGAGATACATGCCATGTCCATTGCGCCGGAGCCGTTGACGTTCGTCGATGCAGAGCGGCTGAAAACGTCCGTCGCAGAAATTTTCCGCCAGCTCGGATTGCCGGCCGATGATGCCGCCGTGGTTGCGCATTATCTCGTCCTCGCCGACCTGCGAGGCGTCGGCACGCACGGCGTCTCGCGGATCCCGATCTATGCGGAACGCTTGCGCCGGGGGCTGGTTCGTGCGCGGCCGCAGATCCGCGTCACCCGCCCGGCGTCGGCGGCAGCGCATGTGGATGGCGACGATGGACTGGGCTTCGTTGTGGCCCGCCGCGCGCTGCATGAGGCGATCGAGGCCGCCGCAACCTATGGCATCGGCATGGCGGGGGTCTTCAACAGCACGCATTTCGGGATGGCGGCCGGATACTTGCTGGACGCTGTCGAAGCCGGATACGCCGCGTTCGTGTTCACCAATGCCTCACCCAGCATGCCCGTCTGGGGTGGGCGAACCCCCTTCCTCGGAACCAGTCCCTTCGCCTTCGGTGCTCCCGGCGGAAACGGCTCGCCGCCCGTCATCCTCGACATGGCGACCTCCGTGGTCGCGCGCGGCAAGATCAGGCGTGCGATGCAGAAGGGGGAGGCGATTCCGGCAGGCTGGGCACTCGACGCCGACGGAAGGGAGACCACCGATGCGCGGCGCGCCTACGAGGGTATCGTTCTGCCGCTCGGCGGGCCGAAGGGATCGGGCCTGTCGCTGATGATGGAAGTGCTTGCGGGGGTGATGACCGGAGCGGCCTTCGGCGGCGAAGTCGCAGACCAGTATCGGGATCGCGACCGTCCGCAGAATGTGGGACACAACCTCATCGTGTTTCGCCCGGAGCTGTTTACGGATGTCTCGACCTATCGCGCGCGCATGGACGCCCTCGTGGAGCGTGCACGGGCGTGTCCCCGTGCGGACGAAGGCCAGGCCATCCTGATGCCGGGCGAGCCGGAAGCCGGGCGAATGGCCGAGCGCCTCGTTTCCGGCATTCCCTTCACCGAGGGTGATATCGCCATGGTCCGGGAGGAAGCGGCGCGTGTAGGCCTGTCCCTCGATGCCGACAGCCTCGTGAAGGAACATTGACATGCTTCGGATCGCCGTTCTCGACGATTATCAGGACGTGGCGCTGAGGCTGGCCGATTGGTCGTCGCTGGGAAGCGACTGCGATGTCGTCCGCTTCGGCTGCAATCTAGCCGGTGAGGATGAAGCCGCGCGCGCACTCGCCGGCTTCGACGTCCTCTGTCTGATGCGCGAGCGCATGCCTCTCCCAGCGACGCTGATCGACCGGCTCCCGAAGCTGAAACTGGTCGTCGTGACCGGCGCGCGTGTCCGGACCATCGACATGGAAGCCGCCGTGGCACGCGGCATCACCGTCTGCCACACCTTTGCCGGTGAATCCGCGCACGCCACGCCGGAGCTCGCCTGGGGACTGATCCTGTCTCTGGCACGCTTCATTCCAGAGGAAGACCGGCGAATCCGCGAGGGCGGCTGGCAGGCGACGATCGGGACCGTGCTCGGGGGCAAGACGCTCGGTCTTGTCGGTCTGGGCAAGCTTGGCAGCCGGATGGCGCCCATCGCCAGGGCCTTCGGGATGGAGGTCATGGCCTGGAGCCCGAACCTGACGGATGAGCGGGCGGCGGAAGTCGGGGTGCGGCGTGTCGACAAGCAGACGCTGTTCGGAGAGGCGGATGTCGTTTCCCTGCACCTGATCCTGAGCGAGCGTACCCGCAACATCGTCTCGGCCGGAGAACTGGCCCTGATGAAGCGTGGCGCGATCCTGATCAACACGTCACGCGGCCCGCTCGTGGACGAGGATGCGCTCCTTGCGGCTCTCCGGGAAGGCCGGATTCGGGCCGGCCTGGACGTGTTCGACATGGAGCCGTTGCCGGCCGACCATCCGCTGCGTCATGCGCCGAACACCGTCCTGACGCCGCATCTCGGCTATGTCACAGAAGGCGCCTACCGCGCCTTCTATCGCGATACGGTGGAGAATATCAGAGCCTGGCGCGAAGGCAGGCCCGTGCGGGTCCTCGCGGCGCCGAACCTTGGGGAAACACCATGACCGACGTTATCAGGACCGCGGACCTTGTCGACACCAATGATGAAGACGTTCGCTTCTGTGAGATGCAATGGAAGTCCTTCGGCCGCAGAGACGGCTTTCACGGAGAAGTCGTGACGATCAGGACCTTCGAGGACAATCGATTGCTCCGCGAGACGCTGGGAGGCGACGGAAGCGGCAAGGTCTTGGTGGTCGACGGCGGAGGATCCCTGCGATGTGCCCTTGTCGGGGATCAGATCGCGGCTCTTGCTCAATCGAACGGCTGGAAAGGCTTGCTGATCAATGGCGCGATCCGCGACAGCGCGGACATAGCCGGGATGGATTTCTGCGTAATGGCGCTGGGCCAGGCCCCCAAGAAGAGCGGCAAGACCGGCCATGGCGCCCGCGGCATCCCCGTACGCTTCGGCAATGTTGAGTTTCGCACGGGCGATTATCTGTACGCGGACGCAGATGGGGTTCTGGTCGCCGACCGTCCGGTGCATGCCGGTTAACGGCGGGCGGATCGGCAGATGATGGCGTACCGTCATCTGCCGGCCTGTATCCTTACCGGAGGCCGTCGATGACGGTCCTGGTAAACTCCCTCGTGCCGAGCGGCCCGCCGAGATCGCCGGTGCGCGTCGTCGCCGTCGCGATCACCCGGTCGATGGTGTTCTCGATCAGCGAGGCGGCGTCGACATGGCGCACGTCTCCGGTCCGCTCGCCGTACCAGCGCAGCAGCATGGCGGCGGAAAGGATCATCGACGTCGGATTGGCCTTGTCCTGACCCGCGATGTCGGGTGCCGACCCGTGTTGCGCCTGGGCTGCGGCATGGTCGTCTCCGGCGTTCAGGGAGCCGGCGAGGCCCAGGCTTCCGGAGAGTTCGGATGCAAGATCCGAAAGCGTGTCACCGAAAAAGTTGGTGGTGCAGATCACGTCGTATCGATCCGCGTGGCGTACCAGCAGGGCAGCCATCGCATCGACCAGCACCTCCTCCAGTTCGACATCCGGATAGTCGCCCGCGACCTTGCGCACTTCCTTCAGGAAAAGGCCGTCGGTCAGCACGAAGGCATTCGCCTTGTGCACGGCCGTCACCTTCTTGCGCCGTCGCCGTGCCAGTTCGAAGGAAGCCACGGCGATGCGCCGGATTGCCCGCGCAGTGACCTTGCGCATCGAGATCGCGACATCTTCGGTGGGCATGTATTCTCCGCTCCCCGCATACATGTTGCGGTCGGGATACATGCCTTCCGTGTTCTCCCGCATGATCACCAGGTCCATCTCGGTGCCGCGATGGAAAACCCCGCTGCGGGTTCTTGCAGGCCGGATGTTCGCATAGAGATCGAGTTGGGTACGGAAGGCCGCCGAGACGTTGTGCCCACCCTGCTCGCGCGGCGGGTAGTCGAGGTGCGAAATTGGCCCGAGCAGCGTTCCGTCCATTCCGCGGGCCACGTCCAGAAGGTCGGACGGAAGCGTCGTCCCGTTTTTTTCGAGCGATGAGAAGCCGATATCGCGCCACGTATAGTGGAAGCCCAGCGAAAAGCGCCGGTCCACGGCCTCCAGTACGGAGACGGTGGCGCGAACGATCTCCGGTCCGATGCCATCGCCCGGAAGAACAAGCAGTTTCATGATATGCGGGTGCTCCGTTCGGGCAAGCGGCGCCTTACGCCGCCGATTTGACGTGAAAGAGATGGGAGGGCACGAAGACCTGGCCTTCCATCAGCTTGCGAGCCGTGCGCACGACGCCTCCGCTTACGATCTCGACGCTGTTGCCTTCTGCCTTCGCCGTCATGGCCACGTCCAGAACCCCGGTGGGATGTTCGATGATGACGGTGCAATCCAGCCCGTCTGGCCTGTCCGCAAGGCCGTCGGCCACCGTGCCGGGCAACAGGACGCAGGACGAAACGCACAACCCGCCCGTCACCGCGAAGGCGGCATGCGTCTTGTGCGGGACAAAGTAACGGGCCGCGACGCTACCGCCGTCTCGCGCTTCGGCGAGCATGGCCATCTTCGGAACCACCTTCCCGGTGACGTCGCCCAATCCCATGCGCCGTCCGGCCTCCAGGCGCATGGCCTCCATCCGGCCGAACAGTGCCGTGTCGGCATTCAGTTCCGCGGGTGTTTCATAGCCGGTCTTGCCCAGATCCGCGGCACGGAAGATCATCATCGGTACCGCCACGTCGATCAGCGTGACTCTCACGCCGTCGATCTCTTCGACCACGTTTCCGGTCGGCAGCAATGCTCCGGTCTTGGAGCCGACGATGTCCATGAAGTTGAGCCTGATTTCGGCGGCCGTGCCCGGCACCCCGTCGATCCGGGCGTCGCCCTCGTAGTTGACGGCACCGTCCGGTGTCTGGACGATCGCTTCGATACGGCTCTTCGTGTTGATGTCGTAGATCACGACGCTCGTGACATCGCCTGCTATGGGGACCATTCCGCTTTCGATCGCGAAGGGGCCTACGCCCGAGAGCATGTTGCCGCAGGACGGCGATGTATCCACGATCGCCTGGTCGACCGAGACCTGGGCGAAGAGATAGTCCACGTCCACCCCTTCACGCTCCGACGGGCCGACCATGGCCACCTTGCTCGTCAGCGTATCCGCACCGCCGATGCCGTCGATCTGGCGCACGTCCGGAGACCCCATCGCGGCCAGCAGGATACGTGTGCGCTCTTCGGGGTCCTGCGGTATGTCCTGCATCCGGAAATACGGCCCCTTCGAGGTTCCGCCGCGCATCAGGATGCAGGGAATGGAAGTTTGCTTAGGCATGATGGCTCCAGATATTCTTTAAGGCATGGTAGTGATCAAGCCGGCACTTGCCGCTTCATCTCAATTCAGCGGCCAGGGCAGGTACGCGTAGAAATGGTCCTGCAGCATTCCCGCGGGCAGTTGCATGTTCAGGAACCATGCCAGGATGGTGATCATCAATGCTGCGCCGGCGGTAAGCACGACTGTTTGTTTCCAACTGGCCTTGGCAACAGTGCGCATGAAGGCGATGAAGAAAGCCGCCAGTGCGAGGAAGAACCCAACGAGACCGATCAGAGCCACAAAACCCACCAGCCATGCCACGAACCTCCAGGGCCCACCGTCCTCGGCATGAGCGTCTGCGTCAAAATTCACGCTGCTGTCGCCGCCTGAATTCCGCGCACGCAACTGCGGTAGGAGAATCATGGTGCTCGAAAGGATCCCGACCACGGCAACCGCCATCGGGAAGATCTTGTCCAGGAAGGGCAGGTCGTAGGCTCCGTAGAGAACGTACACGAAGACAATCAAAGCAAGTGCGCTGAAGACGATCTGCGGAAACAGATTGCCGGCGCGCGCATGCTCGCTATCGCCTTCCATGTCGAGTGCCTTCTCCGTCTCGTCGGTCGGCCTCTTGCGGCTTCCGAACCAGATGGAGGCGATGGTGATCAGCGCAATCACAATGACGATGGGTTTCTGCAGGAACCCCCAACCGTCGAATTGCACGGCTTGGTAGAGATAGGTTTCCACCTGCCCAGCCAGCACAAAGCCAATAAGGAATGCCGGTCGCGGCCACCCGAAGCGCTTCAAGAAGATCCCGATCAAGCCGACGATCAGTAGGGCGACCATATCGCTGAACGAGCGGGATGCCTGGAACGCGCCGAACGAAATCACAATGATCATGAAAGGCGCGAAAAGGGTGTATTTGATTGTAGTCAGTTTTGCGATGGAAGGTGAAAGGAGCAGACATAGGCCGGCACCCACGACATTAGCGAGGGCCAAGGTCCAGATGATCGTATAAGTCAGGTTAAGATCACGGCTGGGATCGGCCATAGAAGGACCGGGCTGGATGCCGATGAGAATCATGGCGGCGAGGAAAATTGCCATGGAACCGGAGCCCGGGATGCCAAAGAGCAGGGTCGGAACCAAAGCTCCGCCGGCACAGGCGTTGTTGGCGGATTCAGGCGCGATGACGCCACGAATGTCGCCCTTGCCGAACTCCTCGCGGTCCTTTGTGGTTTGAAGGGCATGGCCATAGGCCAGCCAGTCGACGACGCTACCGCCAAGCCCAGGGATCATGCCGATGAGCGCGCCGAAGCCCGAGCAACGAAGGGCGAGCCACCGGCTCTTCCACACGTCCAACACGCCGGTCCGCCACCCCTTGCCAAGCTTGCCGGAGGATGAAATGGACTGGTTGGAGCGTAGAAGATCGACGATCTCCGGCAGTGCGAAGATACCGAGGCCAACGACGGCGAGTTGGATGCCGCTCATCAGGTAGAGCGAATCAAAGGTGAAGCGCTCACTGCCGTTTGCTGGCGCTGTGCCGACGCTACCGAGCGCAAGGCCGAGCGCACAGGAGGCAATTCCCTTGCCGAGGCTGGACCCGGACAGGATGCCGACCATGGACAAGCCAAAAATGGCCAACATGAACAGTTCAGCAGAGCCAAAGCTAAGAATCAATGGCCTTGCGATCACAACCATCCCGGTCAGGATGAGGGCCCCAAAGACGCCTCCGAAGAGCGATGCGGTGAAGGCGGCGCTTAAGGCCCGCGCTGCTTCTCCCTTCTTAGCCAGAGGAAAGCCATCAAGCACAGTCGCCTGCGAGGCGGACGAACCGGGAATGCCCATCAGGATGGAGGAGAATGTGTCCGATGTCGGCAGGATAGCTAGTAGGCCGATCATCATGGCGATGGCGGAGGTAGGGTCCATCCCATAAATGAATGGAAGCAGAAGCGACATGCCGGCAATGCCACCCAGTGCCGGCAATATACCGACAACCAGCCCAAGCATGATGCCTACGAGCATGAAGAACAGGTGATTGACGGTGAAAAGGGTGGCTAGGGAATTGAGGATTATCTCGGCCATGGCGGCATCCGGAAACGCATGGGTTCAGGAAGCCACCGTGCAATGCACGGTGGCTTGACAAGCTGGATTTATCAGAAGCGAACACTATGCTCGTTCGTCAGGAACTCGCGCACCCATGCGCGCGCGTCAGGTGAGATGGTCGTTGCGACTTCGTAAAGGCGCTGGATGTCGTCACCGACAGCCTGGGTGTAGTCGCCGAGAACCTCCGACTTGGCCTTTTGCAGTTCCGGGTCCGCCACCGCGTCGGCGAACGCCTTGCGATAGGTCGCAACGATGTCGTCAGGCGTTCCTTCAGGCAACATGCAGGGCTTTTGCGCTGCGAAGCCGGAGCCGAAGAAGGCCATGTAAGCATCGAACTCCACACCGGAGGGCTTCGATCCATGCATCATTTCGTAAGCTTCTACAAAATGCGGCAGGTCGGGGAAAGTAGGATCGCGCTGAACGTTGCCTTCGGCGTCAAGGACGCCCCAGGAGAACATAGGAACCGCAGTTCCGGCCTCCACCAGGGGCATCACGTTGGTCAGGTAGGCTGAGGACGTTTGGTAGTCGATTGTTGCTTCGCCTCGCTCGAAGGCCAAGCGACCATCCCCGCGGCCCTTCATACCAAAGACATGGCGGACATTGAGGCCGAGCAGGCGGAAGGCGAGCATCGGCACCAGATCGAGCGATGTTGCGCCCTGGCTGCCGTAGACCAGTTCCTGGTCCTTGATCTTGCCGAGATCCGCCGGCGACTTCACCTCGAACTTCGCCGGCAGGTAACAGACGCCGCCCGTGGGCGAAACGAGGACCGGGATGAGCTTGGTATAGTCGTAGCGGACGCGCGGATCCCCAAGCAGGTAAGGGAACTGCGTGGAGCCGGAGGTCCCGAGGATCGCCAGCCCATCGGGCCGCGCGCGGGCGACGAATTCGTTCGAGCCGGTGATGGAGCCTCCGCCCGGAACGTTCCGGACGACGACATTGGGATTGCCCGGCAGGTACTTCGACAGATAGGGGGCGAAGAAGCGGGCCCATACATCCGAGCCGCCGCCTTCCGAGAACGGCATCCACCATTCCACGGTCTTGCCGGCAAAGTCGACGGAGCCTTGCGACAGCGCGGGGCGCACGCCGGCCATTCCCAAGGCGGCCGCAGCGGAGCCTGCGGCCAGAAGCTGGCGACGAGTGAGATCAATCATTGTTTTTCCTCCCGAGGACTGCGTTCATATGTATACAAAGGTACACATTATGGAAAGGGAAGCAAGGGCTCTTGCGAGACCGTTTGGCTTTCCTTTGACAGTTATGACCCCACGGGATTATTAAGTTAATTGCAAATTTTCGCGGGATTGATGCGATATGGGCATTAATTGTGAGATCCTGGACTTGCGCGCTTTTCTGGCGGTCGTGGAACTGGAGAACTTCAATCGCGCGGCTGAAGCCTTGAATATGTCTCAGCCGGCCCTCAGCAGGCGGGTTCAGAAGCTGGAATCCTCGATCGGTGCGGCGCTGCTGGAGCGCACCACCAGACACGTCTCGCCCACCGCGCTCGGACTCGAGCTGGTGCCGCTCGTGCGCCGGATGCTCGAGGAGTTCGACGGCTCCCTGTTCGCTGCCCGCGACAGGAGGCCCCGGCGCCACGAGCTCGTGACGATCGCATGCCTGCCCACTGCGGCGTTCTACTTCCTTCCGGCGGTGATCAAGCAGTTCAACCGCGAGTTTCCCGATATCCGGTTTCGGATACTCGACCTGACGGCAACCGAGGGACTGCAGGCCGTGCTGCGTGGGGAAGTCGAATTCGGCATCAATTTCATGGGAACGGCGGACCCGGACCTCATCTTCGACCGGATCGCGGAGGACCCCTTCGTCCTCGCCGTCCGGCGGGATCATCCGCTTGCGGAAAAGGAGAAGGTCGGGTGGGAGGATCTTCTGCCTTACCGTCTCATCACCGTGCACCGCTCAAGCGGCAACCGCACGCTTCTGGATGCGACGCTGACGCGCGCCAATATCGAACTTCAATGGTTCTATGAGGTGACCCATCTCTCGACCTCGCTGGGACTTGTGGAGGCCGGCCTGGGCATATCCGTTCTGCCGCAGACGGCGACGCCGGGAGACGATCACCCGTTCATCGTGACGCGGCCCATCCTCAATCCCAGGATCGGGCGCACCATCGGCGTCGTGCGTCGTCGCGGCGCAAGACTTTCGCCTGCCGCGGAGCATTTCCGCGCAATGCTGATGGGAATGTGGAGCAGCAAGCCAGGTCCGGAATAACAGGGCGCAGACGAAAAGCTGCCCGGACCTGGATTTGTGTCAGCCACCCGCCCCGCCCTGAATAAGCGGATGTCGATGACGGCCGTCCGCCGGCCGTCCGGTGAGCCGTCCTGCTGCTAAGCCCGTTGCCAATCGATCTTCATTTCTTCCCGGAAGGCGAAGCGCACCAGGTGCCGCGCGACCACGTCCTCGAGCTGCGGCAGTTGCGCCGCGTCGTCGCTCTCCACGGCGATGAGCAGATGGCCGTCTTCTGCGCGAAGCTGACACGTCCCGGTCATCAGGCTGATCTCACCGTTCCGCTCGTCGAAGGTCACGGGGCGCTTGTGCGCGAAATGCTTGCAAAGCTGCTGCAGGTACTTGCTGGCATGTTCCGTCGCAATATCGGCGCGGCTTCTGGCGGTGGGAGTGTGCTCGCTCATGCTCTTCTCTTTCCTGTTTGTGCCCTTGTGGTCTGCGACATGGCGACCGGTCAGGCGTAGTAGACGGCGATGCGGTCGCCGCCGAGCTCGTGCACCTCGAAGGGACAGCCGTATGTCTGCTCCAGAATGTCGGGCCGTATGATCTCGCGGGGTGTCCCCTGCATGAACAGCCTGCCGTCGCGCATCACGACGATATGGTCGGAGTAGCAGGAGGCGAAGTTGACGTCGTGAAGCACAACCACGACCGTCTTGCCGAAGTCGCGCGCCGCATCGCGCAGCAGCTTCATCATCGCAACGGCGTGACGGATGTCGAGATTGTTCAACGGCTCGTCGAACAGCATGTAGTCGGTGTCCTGGCAGAGGATCATGGCGACGAAGGCACGCTGTCTCTGCCCGCCCGACAGTTCGTCCAGGAAGCGCTCGCCCAGCTCCTCCAGCCCGAGATAGCCGAGCGCGCGCCGGACATGCTCCCGGTCCTCGGCCGTGACCCGTCCCTTGCTGTATGGATAGCGACCGAAGGCCACGAGGTCGCGGACGGTCAGGCGGGCCGTCATGTGGTTGTCCTGGCGAAGGATCGAGAGCCGCCGTGCCAGCTTGTCGCCGGAGGTCCGGGCGACATCGAGCCCATCCACCAGCACGGACCCCTTGTCGCTCGGGATCAGCCGGGCGATCATCGAGAGCAGGGTGGATTTGCCCGCGCCGTTCGGGCCGATGATGGTGGTGACGCCGCCCTTCGGCAGTTTGGCGGTCACGCCGTCGACGACCGTCGCTTCGCCATAGGCCTTCGTGATGTTGTCGATGTCGATCATCGGGGATGTCCCCTGAGAAGATAGAAGATGAAGAAGAGGCCGCCGGCGAATTCGACGACGATGGAAAGTGCGGTGTCGAAAGCAAACAGCCGCTCCAGGACCGTCTGGCCGCCGACGAGGCAGATGATGGCGATCAGCACGGCGGCCGGCAGCACGTAGCGGTGCTTCGCCGTCGGCATCACGATATAGGCGAGGTTGGCGACCAGCAGGCCGAAGAACGTCACCGGGCCGACGAGTGCGGCGGAGACCGACACGAGAACGGTCACCAGGATGAGTACGATCATCGTGATGCGGCGGTGATCGACGCCGAGCGAGATCGCCGTCTCGCGCCCGAGCGCCATCACGTCGAAGGTGTGGAAGATGCGCAGGGCGATGATGCTGGCGATCGCCACCATCACCGCCGAGATCACGAGCAGGTTGGAATCGACGGCATTGAAGCTTGCGAACATCCTGTCCTGCAGGACCACGAACTCGTTCGGATCGATCAGGCGCTGCAGGAGACCGGCGAGGCTCCGGAACAGGGTGCCGAACACGACGCCGATCAGGATCAGCAGGTGAAGATCTCGGATGCTTCCCGAAAACAGGAAGCGGTAAAGGACCAGCGAGAAGCCCGTCATCGTGCCGATCTCCACAAGGAACATCAGGCGCGGGTCGATGGACGAGGTCGCGGCGGCGCCGAGCAGGAAGACCAGGACGGTCTGCAGCAGCATATAGAGCCAGTCGAACCCCATGATCGCGGGTGTCAGGATGCGGTTGTTGGTGATCGTCTGGAACAGCACGGTCGAGACGGCGATCGAATAGGCCACCAGGACGAGGGCGAGAACCTTCGTTCCCCGGAAGGGCAGGACGAAGCTCCAGTTTCCGCGGGCCCCGAGGGTCATGAACGCGACGACGGCGGCGGCCGCGACGATGCCGATGATGAGCAGCACCCTGCGGGCTGAACGGAGGGAGTCAGGCTGCACGCGGGCGTCTCCGCAACAGCAGGTTCAGGAAGAAGAGGCTGCCCACCACTCCGAGGACGGAGCCCACGGGTATTTCGTAGGGAGCGTTGACGAGCCGGCCGATCATGTCGCAGACGAGCACAAGCGCCGCGCCGCTCAACGCGATCCAGGGCAGGGTGCGCCGCAACCGGTCGCCCATGACCATGCTGACGAGGTTCGGAACGATCAGCCCGATGAAGGGCAGGATACCCGCGGTGACGACCACCGATGCCGTCACCATGGAGACGATGACGAGCCCGAGCCCCACCACCTTCCGGTGGTCGAGGCCGAGGTTGGTCGAGAAGTCTTCGCCCATGCCGGCCACGGTGAACCGGTCGGCTGCGACATATGCCGCAACCGTCAGTGCCAGCGCGACCCACAGGACCTCGTAGCGGCCCCTCAGGACGGCGGAGAAGTCGCCGCTCGTCCATGCTCCCATGGCCTGCAGGAGATCATAGCGGTAGGCGAAGAACGTCGTGCAGGCGTTGATGACGCCGCCCAGCATCAGGCCGATCAGCGGCACCAGCACGGGCGAGCGGAGAGGCACCCGCCGCAGGATGGAGAGGAAGACGGCGGTGCCGGCGAGCGCAAAGGCTGCGGCCACAAGCATCTTCATGATGACCGGAAGATCGGGCGCGAGGAGCAGGACGGCAAGCATGCCGAGACTGGCCGATTCCACCGTGCCGGCCGTCGACGGTTCCACGAACCGGTTCCTCGACAGCATCTGCATGATGGTACCGGCGACGGCCATTCCGGCGCCTGCCAGTATGAGAGCCAGGGTGCGTGGAACGCGGCTCGCCCCGAGGATCATCCACGCCCTTTCGCCGCCCGGGCCGGAAAGCAGGGTGGAGAAGGTCATCTCGCTGACGCCGACGAACAGGCTTGCCACGGCAAGCGCGGCGGTGGCCAGCAGGGCTGGGATGAAGAGCTTCACGAAGGTCACCGTGTGATGCAGGGCGGCGGCAACCGATCATCGGTTTGCCGCCGCCCTGCCGTGTCTGTTGTTTCTTTACTTGGCTTCGAAGGCCCGGTTCAACTGGTTCACCGTGTTCTGCATGGCCGTGAGCCCGCCGCCGATGAGATACCACGCGGCTGCGTCGAGATAGACGACCTGTCCCTTCTTCCAGGCGGTGGTCTGCGCGACGATCTCGTTGTCGAGGAACTTCTGGGCCGACTGTCCTTCGCGGCCGATTGCGCTGTCCCGGTCGATGACGAAGAGCCAGTCGGGGTTCTTTTCAAGGATGTATTCGAACGAGACAGGCTGGCCGTGCGTACCGACCTTGATGTTCTCGTCCGCCTGCTGCACGCCGTAGTCGGAGAAGAGGACGCCGAACCGCGAGCCGGTGCCGTAGGTGCTCATCTTGCCGCCGGTCGTCAGGACGAGCAGCCCCTTGCCGGCCGATGCCGCCTTGTCCTTGAGGTCGGCGATCGACGTATCGAGCGCCTGCAGGGCGGCATCCGCCTCCGCCTGCTTGTCGAATATTTCCGCAAGCGTCTGCACGTTCTTCCGCGCGCTTTCGATGAAGTGGGCGGGATCCGTGGTCATGTCGATCGTCGGAGCGATCTTCGCCAGGTCCTCGTATTTGGCCGAAGAGCGGCCGCCCACGATGATCAGGTCGGGCTTGGCCGCGCTGACGGCCTCATAGTGGGGCTCGAACAGCGAGCCGATGTTCAGGACGTCGCCGCCGGCATATTTCGACAGGTAGTCGGGCTTGGCGCCGCCCGGCACGCCGTCGACCTCGACGCCCAGGGTATGGAGGGTATCGAGGCTGGCCATGTCGAAGACGAGCACGGTCTTCGGGGTCTCCGGCAAGGTTGTCTCGCCCTTGCTGTGCTTGACGACAATCTCGGCCGCCGCGGACGGCACGGCATGTGCGGCAAGAATGGCGCCTGCAACTGCGAGGGCCAGTCGGACGTTTCGGATCTTCGGGAACATTGACGTCTCCACCTTTGGATCGCCCCCTCGAGGGCTCCAGGATAACTTGAGGAAATAGGGCCAGTTATCGAGAGGGTGCAGCGGCGGTCAATCGCTGTTTTTTCGATATATTCCAATTTGCCGAAATAGCAATTCGCACCACGCTGGCAAGCTCGGCGGAAAAAGTTGAGTTCTATGGAAAACTTATGTAGGTCGCATGCCGAGGTCTGCTCCAAAGGGAGGTGGCGGCGGCCGTAGATGTGAGGCCGGCCCGCACCACCAAGGGGTCGAAAGAGGCAAGATGGCCGAAGACGGCGGACAGTTACAGATCAACCGGACCAAGCTGCTTCTGGTGCTTGATGCTCTGTTGCGCGAAGGAAGCGTAACGGGCGCGGCGGCCAGCTTGGAGATGCAGGTCTCCTCCGTGAGCCGGATGCTCGGAGATCTGAGGGAACTCTACGGCGACCCGATCTTCATCCGGACGGGCCGGGGCTTGAAGCCCACTCCGTTCGCCGAGACCTTGAGACTGCGGGTGCGGGCAGTTTCCGAGGAGGTGAACGCGCTGATGAGGGGCGAAGGCTGGAAAGAACGGGATACCACCACTTCTGCCCCGGCACAGACACCGCAGGACGGCTGGCAGCGCCGGTCGATCGTCCTGTCGCCCCCGCTGGCCGCAACGCGCGGCGATCATCTGGAGGCCGAACCGACCTCGGCGGTCATCGCCCGGCAGATCGCGTCCATCGGCGACAATGCTGACCCGCAGCGCCGCCTCGCCAAGTACATAGCCCTGACGTCGCCAGGCCCCGGGCGCAGTCGCCCGCTGGAGGCGGAAGAGGCGCGCGATGCACTGGCCATCATCCTGCGGGGGGAAGCAGACCCGGTTCAGATCGGCGCACTGCTGTCGACGGTGCAGTATCGCGGTCCGACGGCAGTGGAGCTTGCCGGCTTCACGAGAGCCGTGCGGGAGGCCGTGCCGGCGGGGGTAGGGAATGATCTGGGGGCTGATCTGGACTGGCCCGCCTACGTATCGCCCCGATGGCGGAGTCCTCCCTGGTTCATGCACGCTGCAAAGCTGGTCGCCGGAGCGGGACATCGTGTCCTCATGCATGGGCATTTCGGAAACGGGGCGGACAGCGGCAAACTGGAAGAAGCTGCGGAACGCGCCTCCATCCCCATTTGCGTCACCGCGGCGGAAGCCTCGGCGGCACTGGCATCCCATGGCATAGCCTATATGCCGCTTGCGGCGCTGGTTCCGCAGGTTACCGCGATGTTCAACCTGCATCCGCTGTTCGGAACCCGCACGCCGCTTCACAACGTGGCGCCTTTGATCAATCCCGTATCCGCTCCCGCCACGATCGTGGGCGCGCCAGGCGGCGCTTCGAGGTTCATCTACCGCGATGTGGCCAAGCTGCTGGGCATGGAGAGTATGACCATGGTGACGACCATCCGCAGCTTTGCCCAGATCACCCCGACGCGGGCGACCACCGTGATGCGGATGATGGAGGGCGAGGATATCTCGGTCGTGATTCCGGCTCGGCCTGCTCTCGGCAGCACCGCTGCTCCGACCAGCGGTTACACGCAGCGCGAATACTGGCAGGCGGTCTGGTCGGGCGCCGCGCGTGACGAACTGGCGGAGGCGACCGTCATCTACACCGCGGCGACAGCCCTGTTCGCCGTCTCCAGGGAATCCGCAGCCCGGTTCGAAGACAGCCTGCGGCGGGCGACCGAACTATGGGCGAGCCGCAAGCGCTAACCCCTACCGACGAGACACCATGCAGCCATCGCGACGCGCCTTTCTCGCAGCTCTGCCCTTCGTGGCCCTCGCCCTCGGTGCAAGGGCCGAGATCAAGATCCCGGAGGTCAAGCTGGACATCCTGAAACAGACGGTTCCGACACATCGGCTCGACGTCGCCGACGTGACGCTCTCCGATGGGGGCGCGTTCCGCCTCTTCCGGGCCGTGCCGGTGCAGGCCGCCCCGCCGGCGGGATACCGCGCCCTCTACATGCTCGACGGCAACGGGGCCTTCGACGTCCTGACGCCGCAGCTGTTGGGGGCGGCGCAGGATGTGGCCATCTTCGGCATCGGCTATCCCACCAATCTGCGTTTCGAGGTCAACCGACGTTCGCTCGACTACACGCCGTCGCTGGATGGCAAGGGACCGGTGCCCGATCCGCAGCGGCCCGAACGGCAGATCGGCGGTGCGGATACCTTTCTGGCGATGCTGACGGGCGAACTGCGCCGCCTGGCCGAGGCGAACGTTCCGGTCGATCCGGGCCGCCGCTTTCTCTGGGGCCATTCCTATGGCGGGCTGTTTGCGCTCCATACGCTCCTGACGGGATCGTCCGCCTTTGCCGGCTATGCTGCGATCAGCCCCTCGGTCTGGTGGGGCGGCTCGCTGCTGCAGGAGAAGGAGAAGATGTTCGAGCTGCCGGCCGGCGAGGTTGTCCCGCTATTGGTGGCGCTGGGGGATCGTGAGCAGCGGTCCGATGACAAGACGCCGCCGAAGATCGGGCCGGCACCTGCGACCATGGACTTGGTTCGACGGCTTCGCCGGCACCACGACCTTTCATTGACCGTGACGGTGCTGGAAGGCATGGGGCATGGGGCTACCTTCGCGGCCTCGATCCCCTCCGTCCTGGATTGGGTTTCGCGAGCCGGCTAGATCCCATCGGCCGGGAAGCATGAGATGGAAAATCGGCCGCACGCGTGCGGCCGATTGTGTGTCCGTATGACTGCGGTCCTAGAAGCTCGCCGTCAGCGCCACGTAGAAGGAGCGCCCCGGCTCGTTATAGGTATTGGCGCCAGCGGCATTGCCGCTTCCCTCGCGCAAGACCCGCTTGTCGAACACATTGTTGACGCCGCCGGAGAGCCTGAACATCTCGTTGATATCGTATTTGAAGCCGATATTGACGAGCGTATAGGGATCGCGCGGCTCGGGGTTGCCGACCGCTTCACCCGTGGTGGCCGTGACGGTCGGCGAGGGTGTCTCGCCGTAATGGGTGGCCGACAACGTCAGCAACAGGTCCTCGCGCGCTTGCCAGTCGAGCCACGTGTTGACCGTGTAGTCGGGCACCAGCGAGAGCGGCTGTCCGTTCTGCTTGTTTTCCGACTCCAGCATATATGTGGCGTTGGTGCTCCACGTCAGGACGTCGTTGATCGGGATCGACAGGTTTCCTTCCAGGCCCGACACGACAGCCTCCGGAACGTTTTCCCAGCGGAACAGCGTTCCGAACTGGGTGCCGGTGGCGGCATCGGCGGTGCCTACCGGCACCATGCCGGAGGAGATGCGGTTGCGGTAGTCGTTGTGGAAGTAGGTGATCCCTGCATTCCACCCGGCATCATCGTTGTAGTTGATGCCGATTTCCTTGTTCCAGCTCGTTTCCGCCTCCAGGTCGGGATTGCCGACGACGAAGCATCCGTTGCCGCCGGTAGCGCCATTCGTGTATCCGACGGGGCATCCTTGGCCTCGGGTATAGTACACGTAGTTGGGATTGAGCTGGTAGAGGTTCGGAGCCTTGAACGCCCGGGCGATGCCCGCTTTGATCGTGACCTCGTCGGTCAGTTCGTAGGATGCGTTCAGGCTGGGGCTCCAGTTCGTGCCGAAGTGGTCGTGATAGTCGAAGCGAAGGCCCGGCGTCAGCGTCAGGCGGTCCGTCAGGAGAATGTTGTTTTCGACATAGATGCCGCCCATCCAGGCGTTGATGGTAGGATCCCGGTCGTCGCCGTTCGTGGGCACGCCGGGGATGACGACAGGCGTGGAGGGCCCACCGCCGCCTGGGCTGACGGCCGTCGCCTGCTGGATGGAAACATCATCCTCCATCCATTCGCCGCGGAATTCCGCACCCAATGTAAAGGTCTGGTCGAACCCGCCGATGACCACGGGCAGGTTCCACTCCGACTTGGCGGTCAGGTTGTCGAGGGTGATCTGGCCCCATTCCGTCGAGGTGATGGAGCCTTCCGGTCCCCCGGCCAGGCCTTCCAGAAGGCGCTCGTTCAGCGTCCTTTCCCACTGGATATAGCTGTTCGACTCGCCGAAGTCATAGGTGCCGCGGTGGGTAAGGGACAGCGTGCCGCGCCGCATGATGTTGGTTTCCTTCCCGATCATCGATTCGAGCGTCGGGTTGGTCGCCGTCAGCTGGCGGTCTCCGGCAAAGATGTTGCCCTGGCGGCTGAAGGCGCCCTCGATGTCGAAGACATGGTCAGAGGTGGGCTCGATCGAAAGAAGCGCCCGCACGTCCTTGTTGACGACCCCCTCGCGGCCCGCCGGCGGTGCGACGGTCGGATCGACATTGACGTCGGCATTGATGTCGGCGTCGTCCGCATTGGTCTTGTTGTAGCTGCCGAGCAGGCGGAAGGACATCGTGTCGCTGATCGGTCCGCCGAGAAGCACGCTGCCGCGCCGGGTCATGCCCTCCTCGGAGTGCTGCGGCACGTTCAGATAGGTCGAAACCGTGCCGCTGAGCTTCTCGGGCCGTTTCGTGATGATGTTGACGACGCCGCCCGCCGCCCCGGAGCCGTAGCGCGCAGCGGCGGGGCCGCGAATGACCTCGATCCGCTCCACGGCCTCGGCCGGCACCCAGTTCGTGTCTCCACGCGAGTCGCGCTCGCCGGCGCGTCCCATGCGGACGGAGTTGCGCGACAGCACCGGCTTGCCGTCGATGAGGATCAGCGTGTTCTCCGGACCCATGCCGCGCAGGTCGATCTGGCGCTGGTTGCCGCGCTGGCCGCTTGCGGTCGTGCCGGTCAGGTTGACGCCCGGCATCTTGCGGATGATCTCGGCGATATCGTTTGCGGGAGGCGCCTTGGCGAGATCTTCCGAAGTGACCGTCGAGACCCCCGGCGCCTGCTTCAGTTGTTGCTCGGCCGAAATGACGATCGTCTCCAGGACCGTGTCGTCCTCGGTTTCCGCTTCCTGGGCGAATGCCTGCCCCGCCTGCACGGCGATCATGCCGGTCAGCGCCGTCGTCAGCAGAAGCCGTGCGTGGTCCATCCGTCTCCTGGACATGCGCGATCGAGATAGCATGGAAGCCTCCTAAACATGACTAAGCTAGTCGCCTTTTCATGAGGTGGCGGGCGGGGGTCAATGGCGGTGTTTTTGAACGAGTCTAATTATCGGTGGGAGCAAATCTGAAAGCCGCGGGGCCGGCGGCTGAATCCCGTATTTCCGTTCCGAAGGAGGTCCGTCCCGTGGCGCCCGTCGAAACCGCACCTGTTTGTCCGGCGCCCTGAAACTCGTTGCATTTCCTGGCGTTGGGATAGCGTATGCAGGAGAGAGATCATGTCATGATAGATTTCGAAGATGCCCGCGAAAGGATGGTCCAGCAGATCCTCCGCCGTGGTGTGGACAACCCGGCAGTCATCGACGCCTTGCGAATCGTGCCAAGGGAGATGTTCCTCTCGGCAGGAATGGAGCGGCATGCCTATGAGGATGCCCCCCTGGCGATCGGTGAGGGGCAGACGATCTCGCAGCCCTACATCGTCGCTGTGATGTGCGCTGAGGCGCGGATCCGGCCGGAGGATCGGGTGCTGGAGGTCGGAACCGGATCCGGCTATGCCGCGGCCGTGCTGGGTCGTCTCGCGAAACGCGTCGTGACGGTGGAGCGGCATCCGCGACTCGCCGAGGAGGCGGAGGAGCGGCTTCGCGAGCTCGGGCAGGACAATGTCGAGGTCCATGTCGGCGACGGAAGCGAGGGTTTCCCCGAGGCGGCACCCTTCGACGCCATACTGGTTGCCGCCGGCAGCCCGGCCGTGCCCGATGCTCTGAAGGAACAACTTGCCATCGGCGGACGCCTCGTCATTCCCATCGGTCCGGAAAACGAGCAACGGCTGGTGCGGGTTACCCGTACCGGTGTGGATGCGTTCCAGGATGACGATCTCGGAGGAGTGCGCTTTGTCCCGCTGATCGGCCGGCAGGGATGGCTGCCGGCGGTACAGGATGACGGTCCGGCCGGACTTTCGCGGCGCATTGCAGCGGCGGCGGAGCCCCTTCCTGACGTAGACGATCCTTCGTTCGGCCAATGCTTCGACCGCTGGGGCGATCGTCGGATCGTCCTGCTCGGCGAGGCGAGCCACGGTACGTCGGAATTCTACCGTGCGCGCGCCGCCATCACGCGCCGGCTCATCGAGCGCCACGGTTTCACCGTGGTCGCGGTGGAGGCGGACTGGCCGGACGCTGCCGCCTATAACCGCTACGTGCAGAACCGCTCGCCCAGCCTGTCCGAAAGCGCCTTCCGGAGATTTCCGGCCTGGATGTGGCGCAATCGCGAAGTGTGGACATTCGTCCGATGGCTGCGCGACCGCAACCGGTCGATCCCGCCCTCCGCCGCGGCGGGCGTCTACGGCCTCGATATCTACAACATGCAGGCGTCCATATCGGCTGTTCTGGCTTATCTCGATGCCGTCGATCCCGAGGCCGCCGAAATTGCCCGGCAACGCTACGGGTGCCTCACGCCGTGGCAGGACGAGCCGGCGGGATACGGCCGCGCGGTGCTGACCGCCGGCTATCGCACCTGTGAAAAGGCGGTGGTCGAGCAGTGCCGGGATCTGCTTCGGCGGCAGTTTGAGGAGGATGGCGGGGAGGGCCTGCTGGATGCCGCCCAGAATGCGCGGCTGGTCGCGTCTGCTGAACGCTATTACCGGATCATGTACTACGGAGGCGCGGAGTCCTGGAATCTCCGCGACACCCATATGTTCGAGACCCTGGAGCAGGTGCTTCAAGCGGCCGGCGCGGATGCCAAGGCCGTGGTCTGGGCGCATAATTCCCATATCGGCGACGCCCGGGCGACGGGGATGGGACGCGCCCGCGGCGAGATCAACATCGGCCAGTTGTGCCGGCAGCGTTTCGGGGATGACGCAGCGCTCATCGGCTTCGGAACTCACGAGGGCGAGGTGGCTGCGGCGACGGACTGGGACGGCGACATGGAGATCAAGCGGATTCGCCCGTCGCTGGACGGTAGCTACGAAAGCCTCATGCACGGGACGGGGCTGGAACGCTTCCTGCTGGACCTGTCACGGCACCCCGTTTTGCGGGAAGAACTGCACACGCCGCGGTTGGAGCGCTTCATCGGGGTGATCTACCGGCCGGAGAGCGAGCGCTCCAGCCACTACATGGAGGCTTCCCTGGCGCAACAGTTCGATGCCTTCGTCTGGTTTGACCGCACCACGCCGGTCCAACCCCTGTCCGCGGATGATCCGCATCAGGGCGTTCCGGAAACCTATCCCTCCGGCCTCTGAAACCTCGCCGGCTCGGCGGAGAGTTGGGGAGGAGGCTCGATTGACAGCGCAAGGTCTTTCGTGGAACATGGGCCTATTCCGAGGGGGGCATCGTAACGGTGCTGAGATGGCGGTGAGCCGGACCCTTGAACCTGATCCGGGTCATGCCGGCGTAGGAACGGAAACGGCCATTTCGGCGCCAATTCTCTTCTCCGCTTTGCCTGGATCTCCGTGATGTGACGTCTGGAGATCGCTCGATGCTGTTCATTGTGACGCAATACCCGCCTGCCTCCGTGCCGCCGGACCCCGCCTGGATGCGATAGAACACGCGCCATGTCCCTCCGTCACACCGGATCGGGCGTCTTCGGGCTGCTGGTGCTCTGGCAGGCCGGCGTCACGCTCGCGGACCCTCCGCGCTACATCCTGCCGTCGCCGTCGCAGGTTCTGGCCGCCTTCGTGCGGCAGGGGGATTTTCTTTTCCGCAACAGTCTCGTCACGCTGGCGGAAATCGTCGTCGGGCTGGTTTGCGGCACCTTGATCGGAATGCTTGCGGCTCTGGCTGCCGCCGCCTTCCCGCGGCTCGGCCGGCTTCTCTGGCCGCTGATCCTGGTGCTGCAGGCGCTGCCCGTCTTCGTCCTCGCGCCCATCCTCGTGCTGTGGTTCGGCTTCGGCATCGGGTCCAAGGCGGTCATGGCGACGATCATCATCTTCTTTCCGGTCGCCTCGGCCTTTGCCGACGGATTGCGCCGCACGGAGCCGGCGATCCTCGACGCCGTCGCCCTGACACGCGCGACCCACTGGCAGACGCTCCGGTACGTCCGCCTGCCGCTGGCCCTGCCGGGCTTGATCTCGGGCCTCAGGGTCGCCGCACCGCTCGCGCCGATCGGTGCCGTCGTCGGTGAGTGGGTGGGCGCCTCAGCAGGTCTGGGTTTCGTCATGGTCCAGGCCAACGCCCGCATGCAGACCGATACTGTCTTCGCCGCAATGGCTGTCCTGGCTTTGCTGACGCTTCTGCTGCGCCTCGCCGTCGACCGGCTGACGGCGCGGCTGACGCCCTGGGCACCGGAAACCGAACACTCGTCCCGAATCGTTAGCCGGAGAAACAAATCATGAAGCTTTGCTTCCTATCCCTCGTCCTGCTTGCACTCTTTGCGATGCCCGTGCCCTCCTTCGCAGCCGATCGCCTGTCGGTGCTGCTGGAATGGTTCGTCAATCCCGACCACGCTCCCATGGTCGTGGCGCTCGAGAAAGGATTGTTCCAGCAGGCCGGGCTGGAGGTCGAGCTGGTCCCGCCCGCCGATCCGTCCGCCGTTCCGCGGCTGGTCTCGGCAAAGCAGGCGGATATCGGAGTTCACTATCAGCCCAACCTCTATCTCGACCATGCCGCCGGCCTGCCGCTCGTGCGCTTCGGCACGCTGGTGGAGACTCCGCTCAACACGGTCACGGTGCTCGCGGATGGACCGGTCGGATCGCTTGCGGACCTAAAGGGCAGGAAGATCGGCTTCTCCGTCTCGGGCTTCGAGGATGCGTTGCTGAAGCGCATGCTCGCCGTGGAAGGCGTCGGCCTCGACGAGGTGAAACTCGTCAACGTCAACTTCGCTCTCACCTCGTCCCTGCTCGGCGGTCAGGTGGATGCCACGGTCGGTGGCTTCCGCAATTTCGAGCTGACCCAGATCCGGCTCGAGGGCGGCGAGGCACGTTCCTTCTTTCCGGAGGAGTACGGCGTGCCCGTCTACGACGAATTGATTTTCGTCGTCCACAGGGATCTCGCTGGGGACGACCGGCTGCGCCGCTTCCTGCAGGCCGTGGAACAGGCCAGCATCTTCCTCACCAATCATCCCGAAGAGGCCTGGGCGCTCTTCATCAAGGCCTATCCGAATCTCGACGATGCGCTGAACCGGCAGGCCTTCACCGACACCCTCCCTCGCTTTGCCAAGCGCCCCGCCGCGCTGGACCGGGCTCGCTACGAGCGTTTCGGCGCCTTCATGGCCGAAAGCGGCCTGATCGAGCGGTCTCCGGCGGTCGAAGACCTGGCGATCGAAATCGGCCGATGACGGGGATGCAGCGCCGGCCGGCGGCCCTGCCAAACAGTTTTGCGGCGACTTTGTCGCCACCGGCGGACGGCAGGGGACCTGCCGGCGCGGCCGCCTTGGCGGGCCGGATGGTTCACCGCCTCGAACAGCTGCTGTCGGCCTGCGCCGCCATTCTCCTCATGCTGCTTCTCGGGCTCGTTCTGGTCTCGGTCGGTCTTCGGTACCTGCTGTCGACCGGCATCGTAGGAACCGAGGAGGCGGCCCTCTGGCTGTTCCTGGCGCTCGTCGCGCTCGGCATGCCGCTCAGCCTACGCGGGCCGCTTTCGCTGCGGCTGGACGGGCTCACCCGGCTGCTGCCGGGAAGGCTGAAGGCGTCGGCCGACATCTGCGCGGATGCCTTCACCGCTGCGGCCGGCTTCGTCCTCCTCGCCGGTGGCGGAGCGGCGGCTACGGCCATGCGCTCCTTGTCTCCCGTTCTCGGCCTTCCGGAAGCCGTCCGCTTCGCCTGCCTCTCTGGAGGAGGTCTTCTGCTCGTCATCACCCTCCTGCTCGTCCGCATCAGCGAGGGCCGGGCCATCGGGGCGTGCCTTTCCCTGATCTTGGCAGGCGCGGCCGTCCTCGCCGTGCCCGATGTACGGATAGTCTCGGAATGGCAGCCGAGCATGGTTGCGGCGCTTGCCGCCGGAACAGGATTGGCACTGGGAGCGCCGCTTGCCCACTGCCTGCTCGTCGGCGTCTTCCTCGCTCTTCCCTTTGGCGGCGGATTGGGCGAGGCCGCAATCGCCTCGTCGGTAGCCGGCGGCATGTCGAAATTCCTGCTGCTGGCAATCCCCTTCTTCCTGCTTTGCGGCGGATTGCTGACCCTGTCCGGCGCCGGTGCGCGCCTCGTGCGGCTGGCGGAAGCCCTCGTCGGTCACAGGAAGGCGGGCCTAGCGCAGACTGCGCTGCTTTCGGGCGTCCTCTTCTCCGGCGCATCCGGTTCGTCGGTGGCGAATGCCGCCTTCGGTGCGGCGACCTTCCATCCGCATCTTGTCCGTCACGGTTATCCGCCGGAGCGTTCCGCCGCGATCATCGCCGCCACGTCCGTGCTCGACAATGTCATCCCCCCTTCCATCGCATTTCTTCTCCTGGCTGCCGCGACCGACCTGTCCGTCGGCGCGCTGCTGGTCGGCGGAGCCTATGCCGGCCTGCTCATGGCGCTCTGCCTCGCCGTGGCGATCCGCCTTGCCAACGGAGACAGCGCCCGCAGCGTCCGGGCCGGCGGCGACGAACGTCGCAAGGCCCTTGTGAAGGCCGTTCCGGCGCTTGGGCTCGTAGGGGTTGTCGTCGGCGGCATACGCTTCGGGGTCGTGACGCCCACGGAAGCGGCGGCACTCGCCGCCGGCTATGCGCTGCTGCTGGCGGTGGCGGGCCGGCAAGGCCCGGCGGGCCTCTTTTCGACCTTCCGCCGGTCGGCGGTCGAGGCTGCGGCGCTCGGCCTGCTGATCGGCGCGGCCGCCCCGTTTGCGTTTCTTCTTGCCGTCGACGGCGTGGCGGGCATGGTGACCAATGCGGTCGGGACCCTCGGCGGCAACCCGTGGCAGGTCCTGCTTCTCTGCAACCTTGTCCTGCTTGCGGCAGGCATGGTGCTCGATACCGGGGCGGCGATCCTGCTGCTCGGACCGATCCTGCTGCCGGCCGCCGTGGCCGCCGGCATCGACCCAGTGCTGTTCGGCGTGATCCTCGTCGTCAACCTGATGCTGGGCGGGTTGACCCCGCCGGTGGGCATGCTGGTCTTCGTGGTCAGCGGCACGACCGGAGTGCCGCCGGCCACCCTCTTCCGGGCGGTCATCCCCTATCTCGTCGCGCTGCTATGCGCGCTTCTCGCCCTCTGCCTTCTGACGCTTCTTCTCTGAAAGGAATGCTCGATGATCCCTCTCACACGCCGCACCCTGCTCACGGCCGCCGCCCTGGTTCCGGCCTTAGCCTCTCCTCGTCTCGTACGGCCCGCCGCCGCCCGGACAACCCCGGTGACGGTCGCTTCGCTGCTTGGCGAAGACAAGCCGGAGACGCGGATCTGGCGGTGGATCGCTGATCGCGCCGAGGAGCGCCTGCCGAACCGGTTCCGCTTCAGGATCGTCGCCAATGGCGCGCTCGGTGGTGAAAAGGAAGTGGCGGATGGGGCATTGCTCGGTTCCATCCAGGCAAGCCTCTCCACCGTCTCCACCCTCGCGGCCTGGGTGCCGGAACTGCAGGTGCTGGACCTGCCCTTCCTGTACCGGGACCAGCATCATATGCGCCGCGTCGTCGGTGGTGAGATCGGCGAGGGACTGGTCGTGCGCCTTGCCGAGCAGAGGTTCGTCGTCGGGGGCTTCATCGATTACGGTGCCCGCAATCTGCTTGCCAAGGAAGCGGTAACGCTGCCGCAGCAGATGCGGGGAAAGACGATGCGGGTGATCCAGAGCCGGCTCCATACCAGTCTCTGGAGCGGCTTCGGAGCGATCCCCGTCGGCATTCCGATCACGGAGACCTACAATGCGCTCTCCACCGGAGTGGCCGACGCGATGGACCTGACCATTTCGGCCTATGCGGGGCTCAAGCTATACGAGGTCGTGCCGTTCCTGACCCGGACCTCCCATATCCGGTCGGCAGGCGTGATCTTCTTTGCCGCGGATTTCTGGGATCGTCTCGACGACCAGGAGCGGCAGGTCCTGACGGAGATCTCGGGGAAGGCTACGGAACTCTTCAACACCTGGATGGCCGACGACGAGCAGACGTCGCTCGACCTGGCGGTCTCCCGGGGCGCTCGGGTACTGCAGCCGGAATCACCGGAGCAATGGCGCAAGCTTGCCGAACCCGTCTGGCAGGAGTTTGGCGGGGCCGTCGGCGGCCGGAAGATCATAGATGCCATCCTGCGGCTGAGCTGACCAGAAATCCGCAGCGGCCTCAGGTCTCCCGCAGCAGGTCTCCCACGAGATTGCGCACCAGGCCGACATGCTGGAGCGCGTGGCGCAACCGCTCCATGTCCCTGCGGTTGAGCCGGGATACGTCCACCGTACCGCCCGGCTTGATTCCGGCTTCGATGTCGGCGATCTGCTGTGTCAGGATAAGCCGCATCAGGAAACCGTGCATGTCGGCCAGCAGCGCCGCAACGCTCTCCGAACGCCTGGCGGCAGCGGCTGCCTGCCGCAGTCGCTCCGGCGTTGTGTGGGCGGGGATCTCATGACGAAGCGCGACGACCCGGGCGCCGGAGACGATCGGCAGCAAGGCACCATTCTTGAGGTCGACGCGTCCGCCATTGTCCTTTCGGATGCGGCCGAACATGCCGAGCGGGCTGTAGCGTGCCGCCGCGTCCTCGCTGAGGATCCGCAGCATGCCCGGGGAAGCGCGCGCAACATGGGCGCACTCGAGCCGGAGGCTGTCCGCGAGCCCTGCCGCCTTCGTCGAGGAGACGTGGGCCGGCGCGAAGTCGAAGAAGATGTCGACGTTTGCCAAACCCTGCCGCGACGGCTCCGTCGCCCAGATCCGCGCCTGCCGAAGCCATTCGCCATGTCTCCTGCGCCAGGAGCGGTTCTTCGCCATCACGCCGCCGCGACAGTACGGGACGCCCGCGCGGTCGAGGATCTCGTTGACGCGCATGGAGAAGCGGCTGAACCAGTCCTCCTCCGAATCGAGGTCGCCGTGGTAGTCGTCGTCGATCACCAGCGCATTGTCCTGATCCGCCGCCAGCAGGCTCTCGCCCCTGCCGCCCGATCCGAGAACGAGCAGGGCATAATCGGCCGGCGGCGGGCCGTGACCGGCCGCCAGAAGTTCGCCCTCGGCGATCTCCGCGGCCCGAGCGGTCATCGCACGTCCTTCCGCGGCAATCACCGCCCCCACCGCCTGCGCGTTGAGGCCGTCGGAGATCAGGCCCGAAGCGAGGGAGGGGAGAGCCGCCCGGACCCGTGCGAGTTCGCGCGGGCGCGTCGCTGCAGCAATTTCGTCGCCCACCGTCAGCGTCGAAAGCGCCCGCTCCCGCAGGAGGGTTCGAAGGGTGAAGACACCGGCGAGGTCGCCGTGCTCGTTTCGGACGCCGAGATAGCGGAGGTTCCGGCGCGCCATCAGTCCGAGCGCCCGGTAGAGAAACGTATCCCCGGGTGCGGTGATGACCGGCGAGCTCATGATCGTGCCGACCACCGTCGCACCGGCCTCCGGTCCCCTGTCGGCCAGCACCCGCAGGACGTCACGCTCGGTCAGTATCCCATGCGGCCCATCGGCCTGCCTGACGATGACGCAGCCTATGCCCTTGTCCGCCATCAGGCGGGCCGCCTCGTGCAGCGAGGCACCGGCATCCACGGTGATCGGCGGACTGCTCATCACGTCTTCCAGCCGCTGGCGATAGAGGAAGCTGTCGATTGCCCGCTTGCTTCCGATCTCGATTGCCGTGTGAACGAAATCCGGCCCGCCGGCCGGGCGCTCGAACCAGCCCACCCCCTGCTGCTGCGCAACAAGCGCATGGGCCGACCACCCGAGATTTTCCGCCTCGCCCAGAGTGCGGACGCCCTTGCCGATAAGGCGCTGTTGCATGGCGGCATAGACGGCGGCCGTCGCGCGGGCATCACCCAGCGCAGTATGACGGCCCTCGATTTCGATGCCGTAGGTAAGGGCCAGGTTGTCCAGGGAGGGGCTGACGAGGCCCGGCGTGATGGCGACCGACATCAGGGCGATGTCGAGCCAGCGCGGCTCCTTCCAGCGCACGCCGTGGCGATGCGCCTCGTTGCGCAGCATGGCGAGGTCGAAGTTGATCGAATGGCCGACGACGACCCGGTTGCCGATGAACGTCTCCAGTTCGCGGGCGACCTGAGCAAAATTCGGGCGGCCGGAAACATCGGCATCGGCAAGCCCGTGCACGCGGCTGGACCCCGCGGGGATCGGGATGCCGGGGTTGATGATGACGTCAAAGACCTGCGTTTCCAGAATGTCCGCGCCGTGCATGCGGATCGCGCCGATCTGGACGATGCGGTCCTGCCTTACGTCAAGCCCCGTGGTTTCGGTATCGAGCACGACGGTGTCGAGGGCGATCAACGGGGCGCTCGCACCCGCCGCCGCGTCACCGAACGTTCCGGGCGTCACGCCATCGTCTCCATACCGCCTTCTGCGCTGTCCATCACTCGTCCCAGCCCGCGAAAGAACCGGAGCTGCTCCCGTCCCGCAGACTCGACCGGATTTCAGGCTTCGGCAAGTAGACTTAAGCCGCAACCCGCCGCCATCCGGATCAATCGGGACGATGGCCTTTGTCCTCCGGTTTTCCTTCCGGTATCACTTCTGGCCAGTTTAACAGGCGGGAGAGCGACGTGGAGGACGTGGATTGCGTGGTGGTCGGTGCAGGCGTCGTCGGACTGGCGACCGCAAGGGCACTGGCGCTTGCGGGTCGCGAGGTGCTGGTCCTCGAAGCGGACAACGCGATCGGCACCGGAACGTCCTCGCGCAACAGCGAGGTCATTCACGCCGGGATCTATTATCCCTCGGACAGCCTCATGGCGAAGCTCTGCGTGGCCGGGAGGCACCAGCTCTACCGGTATTGCGCGGAGCGTGGTCTGCCGCACCGCAACTGCGGCAAGCTGATTGTCGCAACCTCGCCGGAGGAGCTCGAAGTGTTGCCGGGGATCGCCGCCCGGGCCGCGGCGAACGGCGTCGACGACCTGCGGCAGATTTCCGCCGAGGAAGCGATGGATCTGGAGCCTGCCCTTTCCGCCACCGGCGCGCTGCTTTCGCCTTCGACCGGCATCATCGACAGCCATGCGCTGATGACCTCGCTGCTGGGCGACGCGGAAGATGCAGGCGCCCTGATCGCCTTCAAGGCGCCGGTGGTGGCGGGTCGGGCGGTCGAGGCGGGAGTGGAGATCGAGATTGGCGGCGAAGAACCCGCCGCGCTGCGCTGCCGGCTGCTGGTCAATGCTGCCGGGCACGGAGCGCCGGGTCTGGCGAGGAGGATCGCCGGAATGCCGCCGGAAAAGGTGCCGCAGGCCTACTTCGCCAAGGGCAGCTATTTCTCGATGACCGGCAGGACGCCGTTTTCGCGACTGATCTACCCGGTGCCGGTAAAGGGCGGGCTCGGCATCCACCTGACGCTCGATCTTGCCGGCCGGGCACGCTTCGGCCCCGACGTCGAATGGGTGGATGGTCTGCGATACGAGGTCGACCCGGCCCGCGCCGAGAGCTTCTACCGCGGTATCCGGCGCTACTATCCGGGTCTTGCCGACGGTTCGCTGATCCCCGCCTATTCCGGCATCCGGCCGAAGATCGTGCCGCCGGAGGTGGCGTCGCAGGACTTCCTCATCCAGGGGCCGCCGGCGCATGGCGTGGCCGGTCTCGTCAACCTGTTCGGCATCGAGTCGCCGGGTCTCACCTCCTGCCTTGCCATCGGGGACCATGTTCGAGACACGGTAAGGCAAGGCTGACGCATCAGATATTGCGCCGCTTGCCCTCCAGAAGGTCGAGAACCTTGTTGGCGGCATCGAGCACGTTGGTGCCGGGGCCGAAGACGGCGGCGACGCCGTTCTCCAGCAGGAAATCGTAGTCCTGGCGCGGGACGACACCGCCCACCACGACGATGACGTCGCCTCCGCCCTTTGCCTTGAGTGCCTCCACCAGTTGCGGCGCGAGCGTCCTGTGGCCGGCAGCGAGCGAGGACATTCCCACCACCTGGACCTTCTCCTTCACCGCCAGGTCGGCCGCCTCGTCGGGTGTCTGGAAAAGCGGTCCGGCCAGCACGTCGAAGCCGATATCGCCGAAGGCGGAGGCGATCACCTTGGCGCCGCGATCATGACCATCCTGCCCGAGCTTGGCGACCATGATCCTCGGCCTGCCGGAGGATTGGGCATAGCCGGAGAGGCGCGAGACGAGCGTCCTGTACTCCGGATCGTCCTCGTAGGCGGCGCCGTAGATGTCGCCCACCACTTCCGGCACGGCGGCATGGTCGCCGAAGGCCTGGCGCATGGCGTCGGATATCTCGCCCACCGTGGCCCTCGCGCGCGCCGCCTCGACGGCGGCCGCAAGCAGGTTGCCCTGGCCCGAACGAGCGACTTCAGAAAGCGTAGCGAGCGTCTCCTCCACGCGCTTCGGATCGCGCTGCCGCCGTACCTGCTTCAGCCGCCTGATCTGGGCGGCGCGTACGGCGGTGTTGTCGATCGCCAGGATGTCGAGATCGTCCTCGTTCTCCAGCCGGTACTTGTTGACGCCGACGATGATCTCCTCGCCGCGGTCGACGCGGGCCTGACGCTTGGTGGCCGCCTCCTCGATCAGCCGCTTCGGCAGTCCGTCCGCGACTGCCCTGGTCATGCCGCCGAGCTTCTCGACCTCTTCGATCAGGGCCCAGGCCTTCTCCGCCAGCTCGTTGGTCAGCGTCTCGATGTAATAGGAGCCGGCCAGCGGATCGACGACCTTGGTGACGCCGGTCTCGTGCTGCAGGATGAGCTGCGTGTTGCGGGCGATACGGGCGGAGAAATCCGTCGGCAGCGCCATCGCCTCGTCGAGCGCGTTGGTGTGCAGCGACTGCGTGCCGCCGAGCACGGCCGACAGCGCCTCGTAGGCCGTGCGGATGACGTTGTTGTAGGGGTCCTGCTCCTGCAGCGAGACGCCCGACGTCTGGCAGTGGGTGCGTAGCATCAACGAGGATGCCTTTTGCGGCCGGAACTCCTCCATGATCGACGACCAGAGGAGGCGCGCCGCGCGCAGCTTGGCGATCTCCATGAAGAAGTTCATGCCGATGGCGAAGAAGAAGGAGAGGCGGCCGGCGAAATCGTCGACGTTGAGGCCCTTGGCGAGCGCCGCACGGACATATTCGCGTCCGTCGGCGAGCGTGAAGGCAAGCTCCTGCACCAGCGTCGCGCCCGCCTCCTGCATGTGATAGCCGGAGATCGATATCGAGTTGAAGCGCGGCATCTCCTTCGCGGTGTACTCGATGATGTCCGCGACGATCCGCATCGAGGGCTCGGGCGGGTAGATATAGGTGTTGCGGACCATGAACTCCTTGAGGATGTCGTTCTGGATGGTGCCGGAGAGCTCCGCCCGCGAGCAACCCTGTTCCTCGCCCGCCACGATGAAGGAGGCGAGGATCGGGATGACGGCGCCGTTCATCGTCATGGAGACGGACATGTCCTTCAGCGGGATGCCGTCGAACAGGATCTTCATGTCCTCGACGGAATCGATCGCCACCCCCGCCTTGCCGACGTCGCCCTCCACGCGCGGATGGTCGGAATCGTAGCCGCGGTGGGTGGCGAGGTCGAAGGCGACGGAAAGACCCTTCTGGCCGGCGGCAAGGTTGCGGCGGTAGAAGGCATTCGACGCTTCCGCCGTCGAGAAGCCGGCATACTGGCGAATGGTCCAGGGGCGGCCGGCATACATGGTGGCGCGCGGGCCGCGGACGAAGGGCTTGAAGCCCGGCAGGCTGTGGAGGTGGTTGACCCCTTCGAGGTCCTGCGCCGTGTAGAGCGGCTTGACGTCAATTCCCTCGGGTGTCTCCCAGACCAGCGTCTTCGGCGAAGCCTTCAGCTCCTTCTCGGCCAGCTGCTCCCAATCCTTCAGGGTCTTCTCCGACATCGGTCGCTCCTCGATACGCCTTTGTTCACGCGCGGAAGGCTCCGCCGTGGCTTGTTATTCAGT
>NZ_CABFWF030000008.1:0-201073 GCF_902153245.2 Pseudorhizobium endolithicum | reverse complement strand
AGGAAGGGTCATGGGCGCCCTCAGCTTACGAGGTTCAGGCCATGACTGCCCTTGAACCTCGTCATCCACCTGCGCCGCGCGACCATTGAAGTGTTTCCACTTCTCGGACGCCGCCCGGCGCGGCCCCGTCACCCTTCGTGCCTCACAGGCACACCCGGCGCGCAATAACGGGAAATCAGAAGAAACGTCGGTCCGACTGCATTTCTTCCGCCCCGGTCGCCGGAGGGAGATCATTTTCCGCGGACCCCGATGATGAAGGTTCACGTCGTCCCTTCACCACCAGCGCCGGCCCCGCCTCGCCAGGACGCCTCCTGGTGTATCCGCGGCGGGACGGACTTAGTCTGCATCAGCTTCGCGCAACGGGGATGATCTGCGCCCAGATTTTTCCCAAGCCGCTGATTTTCCTGGATCGGTTGCGCCGAGTCTTCCCCTTTTCTGTCCTATTCGAACTCCATGATCAGCTCGTCCACCGCAAGGCTCTGGCCGGCGGTTGCGGCGATCCGCTTGACGACGCCCCGGCGCTCCGCCTTCAGGACGTTCTCCATCTTCATGGCCTCGACGCTGGCAAGCGTCTGGCCGGCTTCGACGGCATCGCCCTGGCTGACGGCGATCGACGTGATGACGCCGGGCATGGGGCAGAGCAGCATCTTCGACGTGTCCGGAGGCAGCTTGACCGGCATCAGGCGGGCGAGCTCCGCCACCCGCGGGCTGCGGACGCGCGCGGTCACGTCGATGCCGCGCCAGCGGAGCCGGATCGCTGTGCCGACGAGATCAACCTTCACGCCCATATGGTGTCCGCCGACATGGAAGCTTGCATGGCTTTGGCCGGGCAGCCAGCCGCTGGCCACCGACAGTGCCTCGCCGTCCGCGAAGCGGACGAAGATGCCGTCTGCGGAGGTTTCCAGCGTGCCGGCGAGCTCGGCATCGGCGAGCGCCACCACCCAGTCGCGGCCGACGATGCGGCGGTGATTGCCGATCGTCCCGGAGATCTGCACCGCCCGCTCCTGCAGCGTCTGATTGATGGTCACGGCGATGGCGGCAAGCCGGCGGGCAGCATCCGCATCCGGCCGGACGCCGGAGAAGCCTTCCGGGAACTCCTCCGCGATGAAAGCCGTGGTGATCGTGCCGGAGCGGAAGCGCGGATGCTCCATCACCGCCGACAGGAAGGGCAGGTTGTGGCCCATGCCCTCCACCTCGAAATCATCGAGCGCATCGCCCATGGCGCGGATTGCCGCCTGGCGGTCCGGCGCCCATGTGCAGAGCTTGGCGATCATCGGGTCGTAATACATGGAGATCTCGCCGCCCTCGAAGACGCCGGTATCGTTGCGCACGATCGTTCCATCCGTCTGCCTGCCTTCCGCCGGCGGGCGGTAGCGGGTGAGCCGGCCGATCGAGGGCAGGAAGTTCCGATAGGGATCTTCCGCATAGAGCCGGCTTTCGACCGCCCAGCCATTCAGCCGGACGTCGTTCTGGCCGAAGGAGAGCCTTTCGCCAGCGGCAACGCGGATCATCTGCTCCACGAGGTTGATGCCGGTGACGAGTTCCGTGACCGGATGCTCCACCTGCAGGCGCGTGTTCATCTCGAGGAAGTAGAAGTTGCGGGCGCCGTCGACGATGAATTCGACGGTGCCGGTCGAATGGTAGCCGACGGCTTTCGCAAGGGCGACGGCCTGTTCGCCCATCGCCTTGCGGGTCGCCTCGTCGAGGAAGGGCGAGGGGGCTTCCTCGATGACCTTCTGGTTGCGGCGCTGGATCGAGCATTCGCGCTCGCCGAGATAGAGGACGTTGCCGTGCCTGTCGCCGAGCACCTGGATCTCGATGTGGCGCGGCTCGGTGACGAATTTCTCAATGAAGATGCGGTCGTCGCCGAAGGAACTCTTCGCCTCGTTCTTCGACGACTGGAAGCCTTCGCGGGCCTCGGCGTCGTTCCAGGCGATGCGCATGCCCTTGCCGCCGCCGCCGGCCGATGCCTTGATCATCACCGGATAGCCGATCGAGGCGGAGATCCTGACCGCCTCCTCGGCGTCCTCGATCAGGCCCATGTGGCCGGGCACGGTGGAGACTCCGGCCTCCGCCGCGAGCTTCTTCGAGGTGATCTTGTCGCCCATCGCCTGGATGGCATTGACCGGCGGGCCAATGAAGGTCACGCCTTCCTTCTCCAGCGCCTCGGCAAAGGCCGGGTTTTCCGACAGGAAGCCGTAGCCCGGATGGACCGCATCGGCGCCCGTCTGGCGGATCGCGTCGAGGATCTTCTCGATGACGATATAGGACTGCGAGGAGGGCGCGGGCCCGATATGCACCGCCTCGTCCGCCTGGCGCACATGCAGCGCATCACGGTCGGCGTCGGAATAGACGGCGACGGTGGCGATGCCCATCTTCTTCGCGGTCCGGATGACGCGGCAGGCAATCTCGCCGCGATTGGCTATGAGGATCTTCCTGATCGGCACCGTCACACCTCGAAAACGTCTTCAAAGGACTCCGGGAAACTCTGCCGCGCGACCTTCTCGTTGATCATCAGCAGGGCTTCGTAGGAGGTAGGATCGAAATCCTTTTCGGCGGGAATTATCTCGCGTCCGAACAGGAGATTGATGCGCGCGGCATCCAGATTGCCCCGTTCAAAAGGTTCGTCCCCGAAATGATGCCAGAGGGCATGCAGGAAGGCGGCGTCGATCCGGTGCTCCTTGGTTCCGGGCCGGCCGTGCCGCGGCAGCGCCTTGATCGGCGTCACCCCCTTTGGATTAGCGCGGCGGATAGTGAACTGGACGCCGGTGCCCGGCATGCCGGAAGGAAAGCCCCGGTGCTTGGTCATGTCGGGCAGGTTCGCCATTGTCGTCTCCTTCAGGCCTTGCTGATCTTGTCCTGGGTCTTCGTCTCGAAGTCCGACGCCTCGTGGCGCTCGTGCAACTGGGTCGACGGCTCGCCAGACGTGCGGTTGACCATCACGCCGCGCTTGACGGCCGATCGCTCGTCAAGCTGCTTGGCCCAACGCTGGACGTGTTCATATTCATGGACCGACAAGAAGGTTCCGGCGCCCGGATAGACGCGGTCCAGCGCAAGCTGGCCGTACCACGGCCAGATCGCCATGTCGGCGATCGTGTATTCGGCACCTGCCATATATTCGTTGCCGGCGAGGTGGCGGTTGAGCACGTCCATCTGCCGCTTCGTTTCCATCGCATAGCGGTCGATGGCGTACTGGATCTTCATGGGCGCATAGGCGAAGAAATGCCCGAAGCCGCCGCCGACGAAGGGTGCCGATCCCATCTGCCAGAACAGCCAGTTGAGGGATTCCGTGCGGGCGCGCAGATCCGCGGGAAGGAAAGCGCTGAACTTCTCCGCAAGATAGACGAGGATGGAGCCGGACTCGAAGATGCGGAGCGGCTCGCCGCCACCCTTCGGCGCGTGGTCCATCATGGCCGGGATCTTGGAGTTCGGGTTGACCTCGACGAAGCCGGAGCCGAACTGGTCGCCATCGCCGATCCTGATCAGCCAGGCATCGTATTCGGCCCCGGCGTGGCCGGCGGCCAGGAGCTCCTCCAGCATGATCGTCACCTTCACGCCGTTCGGGGTGCCCAGCGAATAGAGCTGCAGCGGGTGCCTGCCGACGGGAAGTTCCTTGTCATGCGTGGCGCCGGCAGTAGGACGATTGGTGCTGGCAAAGGCGCCGCCATTGCCGTGCTCCCAGGTCCAGGTTTTCGGGGGGACATAGCCGGCGGGCAGGTTCTTCTCGGGCGGAAATTTCTCGGTGTCGGTCATGAAATCTGTCCTTTCGGAGGGTGCATCAGTGCGTGACTCCGGGGATATAGGAGTGGCGTCTGAAATCTGCCGCATGCTGCAGCCCTTTTGAGGTTCGGTTCAAAATTTCTGAGCCGCTTTTGGCAAGGTCCGGTGCCGCCTCCTACAGCGGTATCGTGTCGTGCTTCTTCCAGTGCGTGGTGACCTGTTTGTTGCGCAGCGAGGCGAAGGCGCGGGCGATGCGGCGGCGGGAGGAATGCGGCATGATCACCTCGTCGATGAAGCCGCGCTCGGCGGCGACGAAGGGATTGGCGAAGCGCTCCTCGTATTCCGCCGTGCGCACGGCGATCTTCTCCGGATCCGACAGTTCGGAGCGGTAGAGGATTTCCGTCGCGCCCTTGGCGCCCATCACGGCGATCTCGGCGGTCGGCCAGGCATAGTTGATGTCGGCGCCGATATGCTTCGACGCCATCACGTCATAGGCGCCGCCATAGGCCTTGCGGGTGATCAGCGTCACCATCGGCACGGTCGCCTCCGAATAGGCGAACAGCAGCTTGGCGCCGTGCTTGATGACGCCGCCATATTCCTGGGCCGTCCCTGGCAGGAAGCCCGGCACGTCCACCAGCGTCAGGATCGGGATCGAGAAGGCATCGCAGAAGCGCACGAAACGGGCGCCCTTGCGGGACGAGTCGATGTCGAGGCAGCCGGCGAGCACCATCGGCTGGTTGGCGACGACGCCGACCGTCTGGCCCTCGATGCGGATGAAGCCGGTGACGATGTTCCTGGCGAAGGCTTCCTGGATTTCGAAGAAATCGCCTTCGTCGGCGATCGCGAGAATCAGTTCCTTCATGTCGTATGGCTTGGTCGGGCTGTCCGGGATCAGGCTGTCGAGGCGGGCCTCGATGCGTGCCGGATCATCGTGGAAGGGCCGGACGGGCGGTCTCTCGCGGTTGTTGAGCGGCAGGAAGTCGAAAAGCCGGCGCGTCGCCTCCAGCGCCTCGATGTCGTTCTCGTAAGCGGCGTCCGCCACGGAGGATTTCTTCGTATGCGTGCCGGCGCCGCCCAGTTCCTCGGCCGTGACGATCTCGTTGGTCACCGTCTTCACGACATCGGGGCCGGTGACGAACATGTAGGAGCTGTCGCGCACCATGAAGATGAAGTCGGTCATCGCCGGTGAATAGACGGCGCCACCGGCGCACGGCCCCATGATGACGGATATCTGCGGGATGACACCTGAGGCCTCGGCATTGCGGCGGAAGACCTCTGCATAGCCGGCCAGCGAGGCCACGCCTTCCTGGATGCGCGCGCCGCCGGAATCGTTGAGGCCGATCACCGGCGCGCCGACTCGCACCGCCATGTCCATGATCTTGCAGATCTTCTGCGCATGGGTTTCCGACAAGGAGCCGCCGAGCACGGTGAAGTCCTGGGAAAAGACATAGACCTGGCGGCCGTTGATCGTGCCCCAGCCGGTGACGACGCCGTCGCCAGCGATCTTCTGCTCCGCCATGCCGAAATCGACGGCGCGGTGGGTGACGTACATGTCGAATTCCTCGAAGGAGCCTTCGTCGAGAAGGACCTCGATGCGTTCGCGCGCCGTCAGCTTGCCCTTGCCATGCTGCGCGGCGACGCGCCTCTCGCCGCCGCCGAGCCGTGCCTCCGCCCGGCGCCTTTCCAACTCATGCAGCACTGCCCGCATTTGCTACTCCCCGAATTCTGTTCGTCTTCCTTATTTGCCGCTGGCCCTGCGGAAAAGCATTGAACGCGTGCCACTGCCAAATTATGAAATAGCAAAGGTGAAATTGCGAATTTGCGAACATGGCGATCGGCAAGCTCTTCATCGGGCGGAAGGTACGGGAACTGAGGGCCGCGAGCAATGCGACCCAGAGCCAGTTCGCCGAACGCATCGGCATCTCCACCAGCTACCTGAACCAGATCGAGAACAACCAGCGCCCGGTATCGGCGGCGGTGCTCCTGGCGCTGGCCGACAAGTTCCAGCTCGACCTTGCGGAACTGTCGACCGGTGAATCGGACCGGCTTCTCTCCGCGCTCGCGGAGGCGCTGTCCGACCCGCTTTTCGATACTTACGCGCCCAGCCTGCAGGAGCTGAAGCTGGTGACGCAGAATGCGCCGGGCCTCGCCCACGCGCTGATCACCTGTCACCAGGCCTATCGACGCAACAGCGAGCAGCTGGCGAGCCTGGACGACCGCCTCGGCCGCGCCGCCGCCGTTGAGACGACGCCCTATGAGGAAGTGCGCGACTTCTTCCACTTCGTCGACAACTACCTGCACGACCTTGATGTCGATGCCGAGCGGCTGGCGGGCGAGCTCGGCCTGAACGACGGCAGCCGCCATGCGGCGCTCGCCGACCATCTCGAGCAGCGCCACGGCATCCGTATCGTCTATCAGCCGATGCAGGAGAACGCGCTGCGGCAGTTCGATTCCGCAAGCCGGGTACTGACCATCAACCCCTATGCGCCGGCGCAGACGCGCGACTTCCAGGTCGCGGTGCAGATTGCCCAGATGCATGCGGCCGAGCGGATCGACGCCATCGCGAGGGGCGCCGGCTTCCGTACGGAGGAGGCGGTGGACGTCTGCCGCATCGGCCTGCACAATTATTTCGCCGGGGCGCTGATCATGCCCTATCAGGCCTTCCTGCGTGCAGCGCGGGAGCTGCGGCACGATATCGAGCTGCTTGCGGCGCGCTTCGGCGCATCACTGGAACAGGTTTGCCACAGGCTTTCCACGCTGCAGCGGCCCGGACAGAAGGGAGTGCCGATCTTCTTCGCCCGCATCGACCGGGCCGGCAACATCACCAAGCGCCATAGCGCGACCAAGCTGCAGTTCGCCCGCTTCGGCGCCGCCTGTCCCCTGTGGAACGCCCATCAGGCATTCGAAGCCCCCGGCCGTATCATCCGGCAGCTCGCCGAGACACCGGACGGGGCGCGCTATCTCTGCCTCGCGATACAGGTCAACAAGGGATTGGGTGGCTTTCATTCCCAGCAGCCGAGCTATGCGCTGGCGCTGGGATGCGAGATTTCCTACGCGGAGGCTTTCGTCTATGCCGACGACCTGAACCTGACGGAGCGCGCGAGTTTTCAGCCGATCGGCATCTCCTGTCGTATCTGCGAGCGGATGAACTGCGCGAGCCGCGCCGTCCCGCCCTTCCGCCGCAGGATTTCCGTCGATCCCGACCGGCGCGAGACGACGCCCTACCGGATACAGTAGGATCGAGACCAGCGGAGCCGCCTGAGGAGAAAGCCGACGCAGGCACTGCGACCGGAAGAAAAAGGCTTGTTGGCGCTGCGCGACATCGACCTGGCGCTCGACGTCGGGGCCGACGAGGTCAAGATCGCCATCCATACCGTCGGCGTCTGCGGTAGTGCCGTACACTGCCATACCCAAGGGCGATCGCGCCTTTCGTGCTGCGCGAGCCGGGGCTCGGCCACGGGGCAGCCGGCACGGTGGTGGAGGTAGGAAGCGCCGTGAAGCACCTGGAGGTGGGGTGCCGTGGCCGAAGGAGCCCTCCCGGGCCTTATCTTGTGAACAACAGGTTCGGCAGGAAGAGAACGGCGTCGGGAATGAAGATGAGGACCAGCGTGACGATGGAGATGGCGAGCATCAGGGGCACGGATTCCCGCGTGTAGTCGCCGATCTTGACCTTGAGGATCGAGCAGACGGCGTACATGGCGGCACCCACCGGCGGCGTGAAGTTGCCGATCGTTGCCGCCACGACGAAAACAACGCCGAAATGCACCGGGTCACCCCCCAGGCTGCGCACCAGCGGCAGGAAGATCGGCGTCAGCATGATGATCAGCACCGTCGCGTCGATGAAGAAGCCGCAGGCGATGATGAACAGCACGATGAGCGTCAGCACCCCGTAGAAGCTGTCGGTCACGGAGAGGATCGCTCCGGAAATCAGCTCCGGAACCCGCTCCAGCACGATCCCGTAGCTGAAGATCGCCGAAAGGGCGATCAGGAACATCACTGCGCCGACATCGGAAAGGCTTCCCTCCAGCGCCTCCCGGAAGGATGCGGCCTTCAGTTTCCTGTAGGCGACAAGGCCGATGAAGACGGCATAGATGACGGCGAAGGCGCCGATCTCGGAGGGTGTGAATATGCCGAAGCGGAGCCCGAGCAGGAGGATGATCGGAAACAGGATCGCCCAGATGCCGCCGCGGATCGCACCGGCCACCTCGCGGGCGGAAGCGCGCGTGGTACGCGCGGTGGGATAGCCGCGCCGGTTCGCGACGATCGAAACCGTCAGGGCAAGTGCTGCCCAGAGCAGGAAGGCCGGGACGATGCCGGCCGCAAAGAGGCGGCCGATCGAGACCTGCCCGATCGTGCCATAGATGATGAAACCGAGGCCGGGAGGGATGATCGGCGTCAGGATGGACCCGAACGAGAGGACGCCGGCGGTAAAGCCTTTCGACATGCCGCGGTTGATCATCTCGTTGCCGAGCATCCGGCTCTGCATGGCCGCGTCGGCGATCGCCGAGCCGGAGACGCCGCCCATCAAGGCGGAAAGCGCAAGCGACATCTGCGCCAGCCCGCCCTTCATGCGGCCGGCGATGACGGAGGCGAGGTCGAGCAGCTTTTCGGTGATGCCGGAGGCATTCATAAGGTTGCCGGCCATGATGAACAGGGGGATGGCGAGCAGCGCGAAGTTCTGCGTCGTGGAGATCGTCTGCTGCAGCGGAATGGTGATCGGCAGCTCGGGGTGCTGCAGGAAGAAGACGACGCCGGAAATGCCGATCGCGAAGGCGACCGGCATGCCGATGAGCATCAGGACGATGAAGGCGATGGTGACGAGAAGCATGGCCGGCGGACCTCAGGCGGCTGCGGGGGCAGCCGTCCGGCCGCGGGAAAGATCGATGAGTTTCACGATCGTGGTGAGGGTCAGCAGCAGCCCTCCGAACGGCAGGCTTGCGGTGACCCAGGAATAGCTGATCCAGGGAATGCCCTGGAAGCTGCGCGCCCGGCTGGTCCACGCCAGTTGCGTGCCGTAAACGACGACGAACAGAAGAAAGACCAGAAGGATGAGGTAGTTCAGGCAGGTCAGGGCGCGCTGCGTCTTCGCTGACAGGCGGTCGGTCAGCAGATCGATGGACATCAGGCTGTCGCGGCGCCAGGCGATGTCGGCGCAGATGAAGCAGGCCCAGGCGAAGAAGCAGGTGGCGAAGTCGATCGTCCAGTTGAGGGGATGGGCGGCCAGCCGTGCGAGGCCGCCCGTGAAGATCAGCAGGACCATCAGCGTCAGCAGGATGCCGGCCGCCACCGCCTCGAATTTTCCGATCGTGTCGTGGATCTTTCGCATCGGTGTCCTCCTGCGGCCGGGCCTGGTGCTGCGTTACTTGCCGAGTTCGGCCTGGACGGCGTTCTTGGCGTCGGTGATTCCGAGCGCCTCGTAGGCCTTCTCGCCGGCGGCCTTGAAGGCCTCCAGATCGACGTCGCTGACGACCTCCATCCCCTTCGACTGCAGGTCGGCCTTGATCGTCTCGGCCATCTCGGCAATCTTCTGGGAGGTCTCCCGTCCGGCTGCCTTGCATTCCTCCACCAGTGCGGTCTGGTAGTCGGCCGGCAGGCCATCGAACCACTGCGCGCTCACCACCTGGAAGTTGATGAGCATGATGTGCTTGGTCTCGTTGGCGTATTTCAGAACCTCGTAGAAACGGCCGCCGGGGATGTTGGCATAGACCAGCTCGACACCGTCGATAGCCTGCTGCTGCAGGGCCGGATACATGTCGCCGAAGGCCATGGCGGTCGGCGCGGCCCCGAGCGCACGGATGGATTCCTGCCAGATCGGAGCCGGCGGCGTGCGAATGCGCAAGCCCTCGAGATCCTCAGGCGTGCGGACAGGCTTATTGGTGAAGAAGTGCCGGAAGCCCTGCACCCAGTCGAAGCAGACGACCTTGAGGCCGTGCTGCGAGGCAAGCTCGTCCTGCCATTGGGCGAGCGTCGGAGAATCCGAAAGCTTCCAGACGTCTTCCAGCGAATCCACGAAGTAGGGACCGTTCATCACCGCGATGCTCGGAACATAGTTGCCGAGGCGGGCGGAATCGGTGTTCTGGCCGACGTTCGCGCCCTGGCGGATCTGCTCGATGATGTCTTCCTCAACCCCTAGCTGGGCGCTGTGGTAGACCTCCAGCTTCAGTCCGCCATTGGTGCGCTCCTCCACCTTCTTCGCCCAGGCCATGAAGCCTTCGTGGAAGGGCTCGCTTGGTCCAAGCACGTGGTTGAAACGCAGCGTGAAGCTGTCCTGGGCATTCGCCGCCTGGGCGGCGAGTGCGGCAAGGCCGGTTGCCGCCAGCAGGGGCATCAGTCTCTTGGTAATCCTGTGCATGCTTTCCTCCTCTTGGTGTCGTTGTTCGACATTCCTCCCGCCGCATATCGGCAGGTGCGGCCGGCCTCTGCCTTGCCGGCCGCGGTGCGTTCACCCGGCGAAAGGCGGCGTCAGGCCATGCTTTTCGGCAAGTGCGGCAAAGGCATCGCGTGTGGCGGGATCGAGCGGCAGGCCGATGCGGCGTCGCTCCTCCGCGACTTTCCACTCCCGGTCTCCGGGCGCCATGACCGTCATGCCCTCGCGCGCGGGCGACGAGCGCAGAACCTCGACATAGCGTTCCATGCCGGCCCGGAAGACCGCCTCATCGACGAAGGCGCCCGGTTTCAGCGCCAGCACGAAGGCGCCCAGCTCGCGCGGCGTCGAGAGGTCGGGACCGGGCATGGGCAGGATGTCGAAGCTCAGGCGCATGCCGGAAATTACGGCGCTCAGGATCTCGGCGATCCCGGCAAGCCCCGCGCCTTTGAAGCCGAACTCGCCGCCCACGGGCGCCAGCATCTCGACCTGGCCAGGATCGCGGACATCCTGTCCGTGAATATCCGACGCCACGCCTTCGGGCAGCTGGATGCCGAGGCTGCGATAGAGCTGCACGCGATTGTAGGGGATGGCGCTCGTCGCCATGTCGAGCAGCCAAGGCTGGTCATTCTCGACCGGAACGGCGAAGGCGATCGGATTGGTGCCGTGGAAGCGCATGGCGCCGTCATGAAGGCGCACGAAGCTGTCCGAATTGCAGACGGCCAGGCCGATGAAGCCGCGTTCAGCCGCCGCCATGGCATAGGCGCCGGCAGGACCGAAATGCGAGCTGTTGCGGATCGACACGGCGCCGATGCCGAACTGTCCGGCGAGCTCGACTGCGTGCTCCATGCCGCTATAGGCGCCGAGCGCGCCGTGGCCGTGGTCGGCATCCAGAGCCGCCACGGCGCCGAAGGAGTGCACGATCCTGACGTCGGGGCGCCGATTGACGCGCCCTCCCTCCATCACCCTCACATAGTGGTCGAGCAGGCGGACGCCATGGCTGTCGACGCCAAGCCGCGATCCGTGCATCATGGCGCGGGTGGCGGCATCCGCGGTCGCCTCGTCGGCGCCTATCGCGCCGAACACGTCGCGGCAGAAGCGATCGACCTTTTCGATGGGAGCGTAAACGACAGCCTCCCCGGTTGCCGTGGTCGCGGGTTGGTTCATAGGGTCTGGCCTCCGTCTACGACCAGGATCTGGCCGGTCATGAATGCGGTTTCGTCGCTCGCCAGATAGACCGCGGCCGCGGCCATTTCCTCGACCGTGCCGAGCCGGCCTATCGGCTGGCGCGCGATGAAGGTGCGCTGCATTTCCTGCGGATCAGGACTGGCATCGATACGGCTCTGCAGCGAGGGTGACAGCGTGGTGCCTGGGCACAGGGCGTTGACGCGGACGCCGGTCGCGATGACGTCGCGCGCGGCCGCCTTGGTGAGCCCGATCATGGCTGCCTTGCTGGCGCCGTAGGCGGCACGATTGGGGACGCCGGTAATGCTCGACGCGACGGAGGCCACGTTGACGATCGAACCGCGGCCGTGCTCGATCATCTGCGGCAGCACAGCCTTCATCGTCCGGAAGGCCGATGTGGCATTGTAATCCATACTCTTCAGCCAGTCCTCGTCATCGCAGTCGAGGATGGAGCCGTTGTGAACCCAGCCGGCGCAATTGACGAGGATATCGAGCGTTCCCGCGCCGCCAATCACCGTCCGGATCGCCGCCGGATCAGTGACGTCGAGGGCCGTGATGTCAATCGAAGCGGACAGGCGGGGAAGATCTTCCATTTTCGAGAGCGTGCGGCTGGTCGCGACCCCGGATGCACCCTCGCGGGCGAATGCCAGCGCAATGGCGCGCCCCATGCCCTGCCCGGCACCGGTCACCAGCGCGCGTCTGTTCGCCAGACGATCCCCCATCACCTCTCCTCCAAGGCCTAGCGTCTTAGGTGTACACTATACGTTAATCTCCGCGCTTTTCAACCCCGCAATCCGCCGCGGACGGAGGGTGATGACGCGTTTGATGGCGGTTTTGGAAGCTGCTAAGTTTTTGTCGGATGGGATGCGCGGAAAGAGACGGGAGGACGCATGGAATGGAAAGGCGAGACTGAGTCGCGGGCTCCCGCCGGGAAGGCGGCGGGCGGTACCGTCCCGCGGCTCTACCAGCAGGTCTTCGACATCGTGGCGTCGCAGATAGCCCAAGGGTCGCTGCGTGAAGGCACCCGGCTCAGCGAGTCGGCGCTGGCGGAGCAGTTTGGCATCAGCCGTGCGCCGGCGCGGCAGGCATTGTCCGAACTGGAACGTCGCGGGCTGCTGATGAAGTCCGCGGGACGGGGCTATAGGGTGGCGAAGCCGAAGGGCGGCGTTGTCCGCCCCGACGGCGCGCCGGCCCGCGTCGGAGAAGAACTGAGGCTGACACAGCTCGCCACCTGGTCCCGCATCTACGGAGAGGTCGAAAGCGAGATCGCCGCGCGGACATCCTTTGCGGGATGGAGGGTAAACGAGACCGAGCTGGCGCGCTACTACGACGTCAGCCGCACGGTTGCCCGCGACGTGGTGGCGAGGCTCCAGCAGCGGGGCGTCGTCCGCAAGGATGACCGCTCGCGCTGGATCGCCCCTGCGATGACGCCCGAACATGTCGGCGAACTTTACGAGTTGCGCTGGCTTCTGGAACCTGTGGCCCTCGAGAAGGCGGCGCCGCGGCTGCCCCCCGACCTGCTGCCGGCGATGCGCGACAGGCTGGAGCAGGCTTCGGAGAATGCCGCGACCCTGGCCGGCCCCGATCTCGATCGGTTGGAGGAGGACCTGCATGTGACGCTGCTGGGATATTGCGGCAACCGGACCATGATGCAGGCGATCAGCCTGCCCCAGGCGCTGCTGATCGCCCACCGCTTCCTGTACCGCTGGATGCCGCGGCTGTTCGGGGCGGAGCCTTTCCTCCCCGAGCACCTGGAGATCGTCGAAAGACTCGAAGCCGGGCATGGCGGCGAAGCAGCGGCCAGCCTCCGCCGGCATCTGCAGATATCCCGCGACAGGGCCATCGACCGCTTCAACCGGGTGACGCGCGAGGTTCACCCGGACGATCTCCCCTACCTGGAGAAGCTCGCCTGACGGCTACAATTGCAGCGTCGTAACGGAAACCCGGCCGCCGCGCATCAACCGCAAACATGACAGCCTGCCGCTCACAAAGGCTCCAGTGTCGAGGTTGATGCGAGTACGGGTGACCTCGACCCTTGATGCCGGAGTATGGCCATGGACCGTCACGTAGTCGGATACTTCCGGGTCCGCGTCCGGATCCGGCCGGCGCCACATCAGGTCTTGATCGGACTGTAGATGAAGAGGCAGATCGGGCCGGGTTCCGCCATGCACGAAAACGAAGCCTGGGACGGATAGCAGGACGGGGGCGGTCCTGACAAATTCTGTGTGCCTGTTTGGAACTCCCGACAACGCTTCCGCCATAGTCGCGGTCGGCCCTGGAAGCGAAATCCCGTAGGAGCGCAAGGTTTCACGTCCGCCAAGGGCCAGCCAGCGATGATCCACGGATGGGTGATCGAGGAAGGAGAGCAGCATGTCCTCGTGATTGCCTGCGAGACAGAAACGGCGGAATCCCTGGGGCGTCACGGAGGTGAGATGCTCCAGAACCTGAGCGCTCTCGGGTCCCCTGTCGATGTAGTCCCCCAGCAGAACGATCCATTTCTCTCCGCGTATGCCAGCGGCGTCGGCGATGACGAATTCTTCCATCCGACGCAGGAGCCTGTAGCACCCGTGAATATCCCCGATAGCGTAGAGAACCTCCGGTCGAGCCTGGAAGAACAGCCGCGGGCGGGGAGGACGAGCGTTGCTTGCTGCCGCGCGGGGCGCTTTTCGAAAGGGAAAACGCATGATCGGCTCCCGGACCTGGCGATCATCTCTAGCAGCCTCACGGAAGACAAAGAAGGGCCCGAAGGCCCTTCTTCCAGAGATCCCGGTTCAGATTTCGCCACGCGCGAGGTTCGTGTCGTGAATCCGTGCCTGCCGGTTGTGCCGGATCGAGGACCACAGGGCCAGGCCGATGAGGCTTGCGCCGCCGAGGCCGGTGATCACCTCCGGGATATGGTACAGCGTCTGCACGTACATGATGACCGACAGGATCAGGATCGCATAGAAGGCGCCATGCTCCAGGTAGCGGTAGTGCGTGAGCGTCTGCTTCTCCACCAGCATGATCGTCATCGAGCGGACATACATGGCGCCGATGCCGAGGCCGATGGCGATGATGAACAGGTTCTGCGTCAGCGCGAAGGCGCCGATCACCCCGTCGAACGAGAAGCTCGCGTCCAGAACCTCCAGATAAATGAAGGCGCCGAGACCGCCTCTGGCGGCTTCCGACATGGCCCGCTGGGAGGCGTCGAGCAGCCCGCCCAGAAGTTCCACGGCCAGGAAGGTGATCAGGCCATAGATCGCCGATACCAGGAACGTGGTCGAATCCTCCCCATCGAGAATGTTCGAGAAGATCAGGATCAGAGCCAGAACGAAGGCGATCTCCACCCCTTTGATCGTCGCATAGCGCGACATGTGCTTCTCCAGCATGACGACCCAGTGGATCTCCTTCTCGTGGTTGAAGAAGTAGGTGAGTCCCACCATCATCAGGAACGTGCCGCCAAAGGCGGCGATCGGCAGATGGGCGTCGTGCATGATGCGCGCATATTCGTCGGGCTGGGCGGCCGCCAGCACGATCGCGTCGATCGGGCCGATGCCCGCGGCGATCACGACGATCAGCAGCGGGAAGACGATGCGCATGCCGAAGACGGCGATCAGGATGCCCCAGGTCAGGAAGCGTTGCTGCCAGACGGGGGTCATGTCCTTCAGCTTGTTGGCGTTGACGATCGCATTGTCGAAGGACAGCGAAATCTCGAGCACCGCCAGAACGGCACAGATGAAGAAGACGGTCAGCATGCCGCTGACGGTTCCGGTGGTCTGCCAGCCGAGGACGCCGCCGAGAAGCAGGCCCGCGATGGTGACGATGATCGACCATTTCAGGTAGCCGAACAGGGAGGTATGGGATTGCGTCCGGTTCATTGCCCGACCTCCCGCCGCATGGTGGGAAGGCAGGACGAGGGCGCAGCCGAGGCCTTTCCGGCATCGCTGCAGGTTGGAAGAAGATGTGTCATGGATAAAAAGAATCCGCCGGCTTGATTGCAGGCGGTACCGACATCGCGAGAGCGCCGTAGTACTCTCGCCAGAGGGGCCCGGCACCGGGTTCTGATCCGTGCCATTTTTCGGGCAGCACGGAGACGGCGATGTAGTTGGGCATTTCTTGCGCTACGTCAAGGGTAACGCATGACAGGCAGTCCTTGACCTTTGCGGCGGCACGAGGCATTTGAGCCTGGAAACGATGAAGCGCGGCGCATCAGGCAGAAGGCCGATCCGCCACAAGTCGCTTGAAAGAGACACACGAATGGCAAAAGCAACCTCCTCGGCGCCGTCCCAGCGCATGCTTCGCGTTGGCGAGCAGGTACGCGCTGCGATCACCCAGGTGCTGCAGCGGGGCGAGGTGCGCGACGATCTTCTGGAGAAGACCGTGATTTCCGTATCGGAAGTGCGGATGTCGCCCGACCTGAAGATCGCGACCGCCTATGTGACACCGCTGGGGCTGCCGGATCACAAGGCTGTGATCGACGCCCTGAACCGCAACGCGAAGTTCATCCGCGGCCGGCTTGGCGGGCAACTGCGGCAGATGAAATACATGCCGGAAGTGCGTTTCCGCGACGACACCAGCTTCGATAACTACCAGAAGATCGACCAGTTGCTGCGATCCCCGGAGGTTAGGCGCGACCTAGACACGCCGGCCTCCGAAGACGAAGAATAAGAAAAGTAATCCATGTCAAAGCCTCGCAAGCCCAAGGGCCGGCCGGTTTCCGGTTGGCTCATTCTCGACAAGCCGGTGGACTTCGGCTCCACGGAAGCCGTCTCCAAGATCAAGTGGCTCTTCAATGCCCAGAAGTGCGGCCACGCAGGGACACTCGATCCGCTCGCCTCCGGCATGCTGCCGATCGCGCTGGGGGACGCCACGAAGACCGTTCCCTACGTCATGGACGGGCGCAAGGTCTACGAGTTCACCGTCACCTGGGGTGAGGAGCGTTCGACCGACGATCTCGAAGGCGCCGTGACGGAAAGCTCCGACAGCCGTCCCACGCAGGAGCAGATCCGTGCGCTGCTGCCGGCCTATACCGGCACGATCAGCCAGGTGCCGCCGCAGTTCTCGGCGATCAAGATCGCCGGCGAGCGGGCCTATGACCTGGCGCGTGACGGCGAGACCGTCGAGATCCCGTCGCGGGAGGTCGATATCCACCGGCTGACGCTGCTCGCCTGTCCCGATGCGAACACGGCCCATTTCGAAGTGGAATGCGGCAAGGGCACCTATGTCCGGGCCCTGGCGCGCGACTTCGGACGCGACCTGGGATGCTTCGGCCACATCTCCGGCCTGCGGCGCACCTTCGTCGCGCCCTTCGCGGAGGACCGCATGGTGCCGCTCGCCGATCTCACCGCACTGGAGAATATCGAGGACCGGGACCAGCGCCTCGCCGCCCTGGATGCCTATCTCATCGATACCGCCGAAGCCCTTTCGAATCTTCCGCACCTTGCCGTGACCGACGATCAGGCGCATCGTCTGCGGATGGGAAATCCGGTGATCGTCCGGGGTCGGGATGCGCCGCTCGCCGAGCCGGAAGCCTATGCGACGGCGCGCGGCAGGCTGGTTGCCATCGGCGAGATCGGCCAGGGCGAGTTCCGGCCGAAGCGCGTGTTCGGATGAGCCATGCCTGCCCCCTTCCATTCCGGGGGCATATGGAGTATAGGCAGCGCCAGCACTGGGTGCCGGGCAATGGCCCTGGGTATCCCGTTTGCTTTTCACGGCCATGGCTGGACGACATCCCGGCCTTTGGCGACCCCATGATCCTCATTCAGAAAGGACCTGTCCGATGTCGATCACTGCCGAGCGCAAGGCTGCGCTGATCAAGGAATACGCAACCGTTGAAGGCGACACCGGTTCTCCGGAAGTCCAGGTCGCGATCCTGACCGAGCGCATCAACAACCTGACCGAGCACTTCAAGGGCCACAAGAAGGACAACCACTCCCGTCGTGGCCTCCTCGCGATGGTTTCCAGCCGCCGCTCGCTTCTTGACTACCTCAAGAAGAAGGATGAAGGCCGCTACACCAAGCTGATCACCAGCCTGGGTATCCGCCGCTAACGATTTATGGCGGGCGTCTCGAAAGGGACGCCCGCCATCCTGTCTTCGGCCTATCCGAAGACGCGATCCGAACGGATCGACTGGCGGACCGGATGGGCCGGCTTCGCCAAATCAACCGCTGACCTGCCATGGGGCAGGATTGCCGGATGCTTTCGCCAGACGCTTGGTCTGGCTCGGCGACAGGATCGGCCCAGGTCGTCCCGCGGAACGAAAGCCTCCCGTTGTCTTGCCCGTGTCACGTCAACAATCGCGCGGTCCCGCCGAGATCCGGCGATCGCCGCCGCGCTACGAAGGACACGACAATGTTCAATACGCATTCCGTTGAAATCGAGTGGGCCGGTCGCCCCCTCAAGCTGGAAACCGGCAAGATCGCCCGCCAGGCTGACGGCGCCGTGCTTGCCACCTACGGGGAAACCGTCGTTCTCGCGACCGTCGTTTCCGCCAAGGCGCCGAAGCCGGGCCAGGACTTCTTCCCGCTGACCGTCAACTACCAGGAAAAGACCTATGCTGCCGGCAAGATCCCGGGCGGCTACTTCAAGCGTGAAGGCCGTCCGTCGGAGAACGAGACCCTCGTCTCCCGCCTGATCGACCGCCCGATCCGTCCGCTCTTCCCGGAAGGTTACAAGAACGACACGCAGGTCGTTGTCACGGTCATCCAGCATGACCTGGAAAACAACCCCGACATCCTCTCCATGGTTGCCACTTCGGCAGCGCTGACGCTTTCCGGCGTTCCCTTCATGGGCCCGATCGGCGGAGCCCGCGTCGGCTACATCAATGGCGAATACGTGCTGAACCCGCATCTCGACGAGATGGACGAGTCGAGCCTCGACCTCGTCGTCGCCGGCACGCAGGATGCCGTCCTGATGGTTGAATCCGAAGCCAAGGAACTGAACGAAGACGTCATGCTCGGCGCCGTCATGTTTGGCCATCGCGGCTTCCAACCGGTGATAGACGCGATCATCAAGCTTGCCGAAGTTGCTGCCAAGGAGCCGCGCGACTTCCAGCCGGAAGATTATTCCGAACTTGAAGCCGAGATGCTGAAGCATTTTGAGGCCGAGCTGCGCGACGCTTACAAGATCACCCAGAAGGCGGATCGCTACGCCGCCGTCGACGCCGTCAAGGCCAAGGTGAAGGCGCACTTCTTCCCCGAAGGGGTGGAGCCGAAGTACACGGCGGAAGTTATCGGCGGCGTGTTCAAGCACCTGCAGGCCAAGATCGTTCGCTGGAATATCCTCGACACCAAGAGCCGCATCGACGGCCGCGATCTGGAAACGGTCCGCCCGATCGTGTCGGAGGTTGGCATCCTGCCGCGCACGCATGGCTCGGCGCTCTTCACCCGCGGCGAGACACAGGCGATTGTCGTTGCGACACTCGGCACCGGCGAAGACGAGCAGTATGTCGACTCGCTGACCGGGATGTACAAGGAGCGCTTCCTGCTACATTACAACTTCCCGCCCTACTCGGTCGGTGAAACGGGTCGCATGGGCTCCCCAGGCCGCCGCGAGATCGGTCATGGCAAGCTCGCATGGCGCGCCATCCGTCCGATGCTGCCGACGGCGGAGCAGTTCCCCTATACGCTCCGCGTCGTTTCTGAGATTACCGAGTCCAACGGCTCGTCCTCGATGGCAACCGTTTGTGGTACCTCGCTCGCTCTGATGGACGCAGGCGTTCCGCTTGCCAAGCCGGTTGCCGGTATTGCAATGGGCCTGATCCTCGAAGGTGACCGTTTCGCCGTTCTTTCCGACATCCTCGGCGACGAGGACCATCTCGGCGACATGGACTTCAAGGTCGCGGGTACGGCCGACGGCATCACTTCGCTGCAGATGGACATCAAGATCGCCGGCATCACCGAGGAGATCATGAAGGTCGCGCTCGGCCAGGCACAGGGCGGTCGCAAGCACATCCTGAACGAGATGGCCAATGCCATCACCGAAGGTCGTGCGCAGCTGGGCGAATTCGCACCCCGCATCGAAGTGATGAACATCCCGGTCGACAAGATCCGCGAAGTTATCGGCTCGGGCGGCAAGGTCATCCGCGAGATCGTCGAGAAGACCGGCGCCAAGATCAACATCGAAGACGATGGCACGATCAAGATCGCCTCTTCCTCCGGCAAAGAAATCGAAGCGGCCCGCAAGTGGATCCACTCGATCGTCGCAGAGCCGGAAGTCGGCGCCATCTATGAGGGTACAGTCGTCAAGACCGCCGACTTTGGCGCGTTCGTCAACTTCTTCGGCGCCCGCGATGGTCTGGTCCACATCTCGCAGCTTGCTTCCGAGCGTGTTGCCAAGACCCAGGACGTCGTCAAGGAAGGCGACAAGGTCTGGGTCAAGCTGATGGGCTTCGACGAGCGTGGCAAGGTTCGCCTGTCGATGAAGGTCGTCGACCAGGCCACCGGCCAGGAGATCCCGCAGGAGAAGAAGGAAAAGAAGAGCGAAGGCGGCGAAGCTGCCGAATAAGATCCTTCTTTCCTGAAGCATCGAGGCGCGGGATAGTTTCCGCGCCTTTTCTGTATCCGACGTTGAAAGTCAGTTGCGATGAGCCGAGACGCCCTGAAGACCCTTTTCCACCCGTTTGCCACTGGCGCAGTCCCGGTGCCGCTGGCGGGCGAGCGTGTCCTTTTCCTTGGTGCGGAAGCCGGGCAGGGCTTCCCCGAGGGTTTCGCGGCGAGCGTGACGGCAGTACAGCCGTTCCGGCCGATGTTCCGTTTCCTGGGGGAGGGTGCTCTCCCCGAGGCGGAGGGTGACGGTTATGACATGGCGCTGGTCCTCTGCGGCAAGCATAGGGCCGAGAACGAGAACCGCGTGGCCGAAGCGCTGGAGCGCGTAAAGGCAGGCGGCATGATCGTCATCGCCGGCGGCAAGGAAGACGGCATCCAGCCGCTGCGAAACACATTGCTCAAGCTCGGCCTCCCGCTCGACTACACGCCGAAGTATCACGGCGTAGCGATCTGGCTGGCGCGGCCGCAGGACGCGGGAGCAGCAATCCTGGCATTGAAGAAGATGCCGGTCACGGTGGAGGGACGCTTCCAGGCGGCGCCGGGCATGTTCTCGCACGATCGCATCGACCCCGGCTCGGAGCTTCTCGCAGAGCGGCTGCCGACCGATTTCGATGGCAACGCGGCCGATTTCGGTGCCGGTTGGGGCTATCTGACGGTGCGTCTCGCGGAGGTGTCGCCGCGCGTCAATCGCATCGACCTGTTCGAGGCGGACTACCGGGCCCTCGAGTTTGCAAAGACGAACGTGGGCCACAATTGCCCGAGCCTTAACGCCCGCTTCTTCTGGCAGGACCTCGCCGCCGAGGCGCCCAAGGAGAAGTACGATCTGGTGATCATGAACCCGCCCTTCCACGAGGCGCAGGCTGCCGATCCGGAACTGGGCAAGGCAATGATCCGCACCGCTGCATCCTCCCTCCGCAACGGCGGTCGGTTAATGCTCGTCGCCAATCGCGGCCTGCCCTATGAACCGGTGCTGAAGGAAGGCTTCCGGGAATCGGGCGAAACCTGCCGCAATGCCCGCTTCAAGGTTCTCTGGGCGCGGAAATAAGAAAGCGCCGATAAACGAGAAGCCCCGCTTCAACGCAGGGCTTCTGCTTTTTGCAGTTCGGGAAGCTATTCCAGGTCCGCCTTGCGCAGGCGCTCCAGCGTCGGCAGCGAGGTGATGTTGTAGCCGGCGTCGACGTAGTGGATTTCCCCCGTCACGCCACGCGACAGATCGGACAGGAGGTAGAGCGCCGACCCGCCGATATCCTCGATCGTTGCCGTGCGGCGAAGCGGTGCGTTCTTCTGGTTCCAGGAATACATGGCGCGCGCATCGGAAATGCCGGCGCCCGCAAGGGTACGGACCGGGCCGGCGGAAATTGCGTTGACGCGGATGTCCTGCGGCCCGTAGTCGGCCGCCAGATAGCGGACGGAGGCCTCCAGCGCAGCCTTGGCGACGCCCATGACGTTGTAGTTCGGGATGACGCGCGTCGAGCCGCCATAGGTCAGGGTAAGCATGGAGCCCCCCTCGGTCATCAGGTCGGCCGCCCGCTTGGCCACCTCCGTGAACGAGAAGCAGGAGATCACCATGGTGCGGGAAAAATTCGCCCGCGTGGTGTCGGCATAGAGGCCCTTCAACTCGTTCTTGTCGGAAAAGCCGATGGCGTGAACCACGAAATCAAGCTTGCCCCAGCGTTCGCGGATTGCCTCGAATGAGGAATCCACCGTGTCGATGTCCTCCACGTCGCAGGGCAGCAGGAAATCGGAGCCGACTTCGGCGGCGAGCGGCTTCACGCGCTTGCCCAGTGCCTCGCCCTGATAGGTGAAGGCGAGTTCTGCACCCTGCGCGGCGACCGCCTTGGCAATGCCCCAGGCGATGGAGTGATTGTTCGCGACCCCCATGATCAGGCCGCGCTTCCCCTGCATGATCCCTGTCATGAACTTACCCGTTGTAGCGCTGGAAGACGAGCGTGGCGTTGGTGCCGCCGAACCCGAAGGAATTGGAAAGAACCGTGTCGATCTTCGCCTCGTCGATGCGCTTGCGGACGATCGGCACGCCTTCGAATTCCGCATCGAGCGTCTGGATATGCGCGCTCTCGCCGATGAACTTTTCCTGCATCATCAAGAGGCCATAGATCGATTCCTGCACGCCGGCGGCACCGAGTGAGTGGCCGGTCAGCGACTTGGTCGACTGGATGTGCGGGATCCTGTCCCCGAAGACCTCGCGGATGGCACCGATTTCCTTCGAGTCGCCGACCGGCGTCGAGGTGCCGTGCGTGTTGATGTAGTCGACATCGCCCTTCACGGTGGAGAGCGCCTGGCGCATGCAGCGGATGGCGCCTTCGCCGGAAGGGGCCACCATGTCATAGCCGTCGGAGGTGGCGCCATAGCCGACGATCTCGGCATAGATCTTGGCGCCGCGCGCCTTCGCATGCTCCAGTTCCTCGAGGACGAGAACCCCAGCGCCGCCGGCGATCACGAAGCCGTCACGGTCGGCATCATAGGCGCGCGAGGCGCTTGCCGGCTGGTCGTTGTACTTGGTGGACATCGCGCCCATGGCGTCGAAGAGGTTCGACATGGTCCAGTCTAGATCCTCATGCCCGCCGGCAAACATGATGTCCTGCTTGCCCCACTGGATCATCTCGGCGGCATTGCCGATGCAGTGCGCCGAGGTGGAGCAGGCCGAGGAGATCGAATAGTTGACGCCGTGGATCTTGAACCAGGTGGCGAGCGTCGCCGACGCAGTGGACGACATGGCCTTCGGCACGGCAAACGGGCCGATGCGCTTGGGGCTCCCGTTCTTGACGGTGATCTCGGCGGCTTCGATGAGGGTCCGGGTCGAGGGGCCGCCGGAGCCCATGATGATGCCGGCGCGCTCGTTCTCGCTGTAATCCTTCTCCTCGAGGCCGCAGTCCGCGATGGCCTGCTTCATCGCCACGTGGTTCCAGGCGCCGCCCTGGCTGAGGAAGCGCATCGCGCGGCGGTCGACGAGGTCGGTCGGGTCGAGGCTCGGCCGGCCCCAGACCTGGCAGCGGAAGCCGTGTTCCGCAAAATCGGGAGAGAAGGTTATCCCGGACTTCGCCTGGCGAAGGGATTCAGTGACTTCGGCGGCATCGCTTCCGATGGAGGACACGATACCGAGACCCGTGACAACAACCCGTCTCATGTTGATGGCCTTTTCTGCTCTTTCTCTGCCTTTGTGCGTTGCCGCTCAGGCGTTCTTGTCCTTCGACAGCCCAACGCGCAGGTCCGTCGCCTGATAGATGGTCTCTCCGTCTGCCTTGACCCAGCCATCGGCCGTGCCGAGCACCAGGCGGCCGCGCATGACGCGCTTGAAGTCGATGCCGTATTCGAGAAGCTTCGTGTGCGGGCGCACCATGCCCTTGAACTTCACCTCACCGGTGGAGAGCGCCATGCCGCGCCCTTCTTCCCCCAGCCAGCCGAGATAGAAGCCGGTGAGCTGCCACATACCGTCGAGGCCGAGGCAGCCGGGCATGATCGGATTTCCCTGGAAGTGAACCGGGAAATACCAGTCGTCGGGATGCACGTCGTATTCGGCCCGCAGGTAACCCTTGTCGAACGCGCCGCCGGTCTCCGAAATGTCGGTGATCCGGTGGACCATCAGCATCGGCGGCAACGGCAGTTGGGCATTGCCCGGGCCGAACAATTCCCCCCGCGCACAGGCAAGGAGTTCTTCGTAGCTGAAACTCGACTGTCTTTCTGTCATTAACGTCCGGGTCCCCTCATGCCGATGTACGACCTTTATTGCACATCCGGCCGAATTTGAAGCACAACGATCTCTGCGGCGCGTTTCCCGGCAGGGACAGCGGCCACGTTTTTCCAGTCGCATATAGGAAGGAGCTTCCGCAAACCAGAGCTTGACAGCCAAATAACACCTTTTTGGTGTCGGCGCGCCGCTTTGGAAGCTATTGAAAGCGGCGCCGGCAAAAGTTATATCCCAAAGTCAAGATGAAGTGTCTTGGGAAGACGCGGGGCATATTGGCACGATGGCAGACGCCATGATCAGCATCGAGACGAGGTTGCGGGACTGCGGCTTGCGCCCGACGCGCCAGCGCATCGCGCTGGCCGACCTTCTGTTCGCCAAGGGTGATCGCCACCTGACGGTCGAGGAACTGCACGAGGAGGCGCTGGCCGCCGGCGTGCCGGTCTCGCTCGCCACCGTCTACAATACGCTGCACCAGTTCACGGAAGCGGGGATGATCCGCGTGCTCGCCGTCGAGGGGGCCCGTACCTATTTCGACACCAACGTCTCCGATCATCACCATTTCTTCGTCGAAGGCCGCAACGAGGTCCTCGACATCCCGATCAGCAACATCGAGATCGGCAACCTCCCGGCTGCTCCGGACGGCATGGAGATTTCCCATGTGGACGTCGTTATTCGGCTGCGCGAGAAGAGGAACGCCTAGCCCGGTCACGGCTTCCTGACGGCATCGTCCGGATCCCGTCCGGGCCTCGGCCTGTATCTCGGGATCGTCCAGCCCTTGCGGATTGCGCCCCCACGCAAGGCGAAGGCCACCGCGAAGCCCGCGGCCGAACTTGCGACCGTGGGAACGCCCAGCACCTCCAGGAACGTGAAGGTGCAGGCGCCGGCGAGCGCCGCCGAGATATAGACCTCCGATCGCAGCAGCACCGAAGGTTCGTCCGCGAGAATGTCGCGCAGGATCCCGCCGCAGGTGGCCGTCAGGATTCCGGTGACGATGGCGATCGGTGCCGAACCCGTGGATGCGAGGCCGATCGCGGCACCCATGACGCTGTAGGCGGCCAGGCCGATCGCATCCAGCCAGAGGAGCAGCCGGTAGCGCCATTCGACGAGATGGGCCGCGAAGAAGACGATGATGCCGGTGGCAATGCAGGCGAGGACATAGCCGGGGTCGATGACCCAGAAGACCGGTGTGCGGCCAAGTACCAGATCTCGGAGGGTACCTCCCCCCACGCCGGTCAGTGCCGCGAAGAAGAGGAAGCCGATGATGTCGAGCTGTTTGCGGGAGGCGGCGAGGGCGCCGGTTGCCGCGAAGACCACCACGCCCGCGTAGTCCAGGATGTACAGCACGATCCACCTCCCGTTCGATCCACCAGCGTCACGCAAGTGTCGCCCGCTAGGATGGGCGGCAAATGTCGCGTCCTTCTTACGCGTCCGGCGCAAAGAGGCGAAGGGGTTGAAGAGCCAATGCTCGTGAAAAAACACCTGATGATCGCAGCACAGGCGCTGGCGCTGTTCCTTGCGCCGGTCGCTGCGTCCGCGCAGCAGGAACTGCTGAGCGATCCGGAGATCTACGAGAAGGATCATTTCCGCAAGCAGTGCAAGATCGCGCAGTTCGGCAGCGGTTTCATGACGCGTCTCGACATCAACAATGACGGGATCGTCGATGCGGTCAGCAACCATGGGGAAATCACCTGCGACGGAACGCGCGGCCCCGACTGCAACGAGGATGGCTGCCCCTACAACTTCTACCTTCGCGCCAGGGAGGGTGGCTACTTCATGATCGCGACGGCCCGCATCTATGGCTACGACTTCATCAAGCGCTTCGGCAACATGGTCTTCGTGATGAAGATGCATCCGCGCTTCTGCGAACGGACGGACGACAAGCCCTGCGAGATGACGGTCAGGGTGCGCGGCGGGCGTTTCGTGACGATCTCCAGGAAATAGCAGTCACCCTGCCGGCAAGATGCTGTCGATGCGGCCGGTAAGGTAGTAGCCGAAGAGGCCGACCCATTCGCGGACGGCGGTGGATGTGATCTGCGCGTTCGAGGTGGGCTGGGTGAAGTCGAATCCCAGGCGCAGGATGCCGCTGGTGCGGTAGTCGACAGGCCAGGGCGTGGCCGGGATGCCGGCCGTCCGGAAGAGGGCGACGGACCGGGGCATGTGGAATGCAGACGTCACCAGCAGGCAGTCGGACAGCCCTTCGCGCGCGAGCACGTCCTTCGTCAGCACCGTGTTCTCGTAGGTCGTGCGCGAGGCATTCTCCTTCACCAGCCGCTCAGCCGGGACGCCGAAGGCGGAGAAGAACCGTTCCGATGCTCCTGCTTCACCCTCGTATGCGCCGCTGATCGAGCCGTCGCCGCCCGAAACGAGGATCCGTGCCTGCGGATGCCGCAGCGCCAGGCGCAGCGCCTCGACGAAGCGTTCGGCAGCCTGGTTGAACTCGATGCCGCCCCGGCTGGTGGTGACCTCGTTCTCCAGGGCGCCGCCGAGCACGATGATGCAGGTCAGATCCCGCGGTTCCTGCTGCGGTTTCACAAATCGCACCTCCAGCGCCTGCAGCGCAACACCGCCCGCCGTGGTGTAGAGGGTGACGAAGAGGATCAGCGCGGCAAGCGCGGCTGCCGTACCGCCTGTCCGGCGCCAGCCGGCGAAGACGAGTAGGGAGCCCAGGGCGCAGAGCAGGAAAGCCAGGGAAAGTGGCTGCACCGCCAGCCAGAAAAGCTTGGATAGAAGGAACATGAGCGGACCTGTGGCAATATCCGGCGGCGGCTGTCAATGGCGGCGCCGGTTTCCGTTGACGATCGGCTGCTGGAAGCGCAGTTGCAGCGGCCGCGGCAGGAAGAGTGTGGCGAACCCGACCGCCACCACGGCGAGGGCCACGACCCAGAGCGCATCGTTCCCGAGCCATCTGGTAAGGAAGGCGCCGGTGACGGCGCCGCAGGCCATGCCGGTCCAGGGCACGGTCTGGATCACCCAGCCGGTCGGATTGCGGTCGCCGACGATCCAGCGACCGATGCCCCGACCGAAGCGGGACAGGGCGCCGGTGATGTAGGTCAGTCCGATCGGCAGTCCCTCGATGTGTTCGACGGTGGCGTTGATCATGCCCATGGCAAGGACGACGAGGTAGAACTGCACGCGCGGATACTGCTTTTCCGGCAACAGTGCCGCGACCGCGATCGTGACGGCCACCCCGGTCAGCACCACGAAGGTGCGCCGCGCCGAGAGCGTATGGGCGAGCAGGATGCCGAGCGCATTGCCGACCACGAATACCCACAACGCGAAATAGAGGATCAGCGCATGGCCGTAATTGCCCTCGGCGAAGGACAGCGCAGCGCGCGTCGTATTGCCCGTCATGAAGGATACGAAATCGCCGGAGAGCAGCAGGCCGACGGCATCCGTCATGCCCGCGACGAAGGAGATGGCCGCGACCAGCACGAGGCCGGTCACGGTGCGCCTCGTGCGGACGAGGTGTCGGCGTCTGGCAAGGCTCATGCGTGGCAAATCCCTGGCGGCGGGCGAGGGTCGGATCGCCCTCGCGGGCCATCTTAGCCGCTGATTCGCCGATTGCGAAAGATGTCCTCGCTCGCCGTCGCCTTGTCGCTCGTCTCGGGCTTGGCCTTCGTCAGCCCGTGCTCAGCCGGGCGGCCATGCCCGCTGCCGCGGCGCGCCCGGTGGCGAGGCAGGCGGTGAGGAGATAGCCTCCGGTCGGAGCTTCCCAGTCGATCATCTCGCCGGCGACGAACAGGCCGGGGATCTGCTTCAGCATGAAGCGCGTGTCGACGCTGTTCCAGGCGACGCCGCCGGCCGAGGAGATCACTTCCTCTATCGGGCGGGGGCGCAGGAGCGGGATCCGCAGCGCCTTGATACTGCAGGCTAGCTCCCCAGGATCCAGCCGTGCAGCCTGCGGATCGCATTCCCGCAGCAGAGCCGCCTTCACCCCCTCCAGTCCGGCAGCCTTGCGCAGCCGGTTGGAGAAGCTCGCCGTGCGGTTCTGCCGCGCGAGATCGCGGACAAGACGCGCTTCGGTCCGTCCAGGTGCGAGATCGAGGACGAGCGACGCCTTGCCGGTCCGTTCCAGCCGATCGCGCAGCGTGGCCGAGTGTGCATAAACGAGGCTGCCCTCGATGCCGTGCTGCGAGATGACGAACTCGCCCTGGACGCTGCCGGCGTCCGAGGTCGCCTGGACCGACTTTACCGGCATGCCGGCGAAACGTGTGCGGAAGGCATCGCTCCAGGCGACGTCGAAACCGCAATTGGCGGGGCGGAAGGGGCGGATCTCGACCCCCCTTGCAGCCAGCCACGGCACCCAGGCCGCATCCGAGCCCAGCCGCGGCCAGCTCGCGCCGCCGAGGGCGAGGAGCGCTGCGTCGGGACGGATCAGCGAAACTCCGGCCGGTCCCTGGAGGGCATAGCTGTTGCCGTCGAAGCCGATCCAGCGGTGACGGGGCATGAGGCGTACGCCCTGCGCCTCCAGCCGGCGCAGCCAGGCACGCAGCAGGGGGGAAGCCTTCATGGCAGTCGGGAAAACGCGGCCGGAGGAGCCGACGAAGGTTTCAGTACCCAGGCCGGTCGTCCAGCGACGAATATCATCGGGCGTGAAGGCGTCGAGCGCTGCTTGCAGCCGCTCCGAGGCCGCACCGAAACGGGTGCGAAAACGCGACAATTCTTCCGAATGGGTGATATTAAGGCCGGACTTGCCGGCCAGCAGGAACTTTCGGGCGAAGGTCGGCATCGCGTCATAGACGGTGACGCCGAAACCGCCGGCCGAAAGCACCTCGGCGGCCATCAGCCCCGCGGGTCCGCCGCCGATGATCGCGATGGTCTTGCCGTTCATGCAGCCCGTCTAGCATGCGGTGCAAGGAGAGTGGAGGTGAGTTTTTCAGCCGGCGCCGCCGACCGGCGTCAGCACCTTCCCTGTACCGCCGCAATCGGGACATTCGCCACCGTCGACCCTGCCGGAACCGGAGCAGCGGCGGCAGGTGTTCTCGGCGGCGTCAGGGGTGCCGGGCGGCACCGCATCGGAATTCCTATGGTTTCCGTCGCAAGGTTCGCTATCAGTCATGGCAGATCCTTCCGGTGAAGAACCGGCCGGCCCCTGCGGAGCCGGCCGGAACGGCTCATTCCGCTGCCTGGCTCCGGGTCATGCCTTCGTTCGGCAGCTTGCCCATCAGTACTTCCTCGGCGGAGGCCTTGTAATTCTTCACAGAACTCGTCCACTGGCCCCAGACGGTCGGGTCGATCTTGTCGCCATTGTTGCCCAGGTTCTGCAGCCGGCGCTGGTCCTCCTCCGTCAGCACCTGCTTCGGCAGCGGGCCGAGCTTCCTGACGTCGTCGGCACTGATGCCGAGCTTTTCGCCGACGCGACGGCCGTAATCGTCGTGGACGAGGAAGAAGTGCCAGACCATGCGCTCCTGCACATCACGCTCGCACTGGCCGAGCAGGTCGCCCATGTTGAAGACGAGGTCGTCACGCTCCCAATCCATCATCGTACAGTAGCGGCCGCGGGCCTGGGCGTAGTCGTTGCGTCGCTCGATGACGCTGCGCGTCAGCCGGCCGCGGATTTCCGGCGGATTGTTGGGCTGCTCGACAGAACTCTCCTGCAGCCCGTTGTGGATCGACGGCTCGTAGTTCACGTGCGGGTTCTGACCCGGTGCCAGATCGCGTTGGTAGCTCATCTGTCCGCCGGAGAGATTGGTGGCGACCGTCGCGTTCTTTGCCTGGTTGACCGGCAATTGCAGATAGTTGGTTCCGACGCGGTAGCGCTGGGTGTCGGAATAGGAAAATGTCCGGCCGACCAACATCTTGTCGTCGGAGAAGTCGAGGCCGTCGACGAGAACGCCCGTGCCCATGGCGATCTGCTCGTTCTCGTTGAAGAAGTCCTCGACATTGCGGTTCAAGGTCATGGTGCCGACGTGGCGGAGCGGGAAGTCCTTTTCCGGCCAGATCTTCGTGTCGTCCAGCGGATCCCAGTCGAGTTCCGGATGGTCATGGTCTTCCATGATCTGCACATACATGTCCCACTGCGGGTATTCGCCGCGTTCGATGGCGGTAAAGAGGTCCTTTGAGGCCGAGCCGAAATCCTGGCCCTGGACCTTGGCGGCCTCCGCGGCCGTCAGGCTGGCAATGCCGCAGCGCGGATGGAAGTGGTACTTCACAAGTACGGTATCGCCCTGTGCGTTGACCATCTTGTAGGTGTTGACCCCAAAGCCTTCCATATGCCGGTAGCTGGCCGGGATGCCGCGCGGCGAGAAGAGATGCGTCAGCATGTGCATGGATTCCGGCGTCTGCGACATGAAGTCGAAAATGCGGTTCGGTTCCTGCCGGAAGGTCACCGGATCGGGCTTCAGGGCGTGGATGACGTCTGGAAACTTGATCGCGTCGCGGATGAAGAAGATTGCGAGATTGTTGCCGACGAGGTCCCAGTTGCCGTCTTCCGTGTAGAACTTCACGGCGAAGCCGCGGGGGTCCCGGGCAACTTCGGAGGAATCGCGGCCACCGATGACCGTGGAGAAGCGGATCGCGAGCGGCGTCTTCTTGCCCGCCTGCTGGAACAGCTTGGCGCGGGTGTATTTCGAGGCCGGCTCGTCGCCGATCTTGCCGGTCGCCTCGAAGTCGCCATAACAGACGAAGCCGCGGGCATGCACGACGCGCTCGGGAATACGCTCGCGGTCGAAGTGGGTGATTTTCTCCAGGAACTGGTAGTTTTCGAGCGTCGCTGGCCCGCGCGCGCCAACGGTGCGCTGTGATTGGTTGTTGGCGATCGGATGGCCTTGGCGGTTGGTGAGGACTCGGTCGCCACCGGAGGACATGTTCTTCTCGTCCATCGTCTTCCCTCCTGTTTCGGATTTCGGATGGGCGCGACGATGAAACCCGCACGCCCCCGTGAGGAAACACGCAGGCCACGGATGGGTTCCAGGGAGCAACGCGGAAACGGACGGCGGCTCGCCGTTGCCCGCCCGTGCATGGTGTCAGTTGGCGACTCCATAGCCGCCGCCGGTGGGCGTGACGACGGTCACCGCTTCGCCGGCCTCGAGGATTGTCTGGCCGCAGCCGCCGAGGTCCTCGAGCCGCCCATCGAGCCGCCGGACGATCGTCTCGCCGAGTTCACCGGCCTCGCCGCCCTTAAGGCCGTGCGGCCGGATCGTACGATGCGAGGAGAGGATGGCGCAGTCCATTTTTTCCAGGAAGCGGATGGTTCGCTTCGTGCCGTTGCCGGCCGACCACCTGCCCTTGCCGCCCGAATTCTCCCGGATGTGGAAGTCCTCCAGCAGGACAGGATAGCGCGTCTCCAGGATTTCGGGATCGGTGAGGCGCGAATTGGTCATGTGGACATGCACCGCATCGGTTCCGTCGAAGCCCGTCCCATTGTTGAAGACGCCGGCGGGCGAGCCGGAGCAGAGCGTCTCGTAATACTGGTAGGTCTCGTTGCCGAAGGTCAGGTTGTTCATCGTGCCCTGGCTGTCGGCGATTGCACCGAGGGCGCCGAAGAGGGCATTCGTGACGTGCTGGCTGGTCTCGACATTGCCGGCAACGACGGCGGCCGGATATTGTGGCTTCAGCATCGACCCGTCCGGCACGATGATGCGGATCGGCCGCAGGCAGCCGGCGTTCATCGGGATCGAGCTTTCGACCATGACCCGGAAGACATAGAGAACCGCCGCGCGGGTGACGGGTTCCGGTGCGTTGAAGTTGTTCGGCTTCTGCGGGCTGGTGCCGGTGAAGTCGACTGTTGCTTCGCGCTTTTCCTTGTCGACGGTGATCTTCACCTTGATCGTGCTGCCCTGGTCGGTGTCGTAGGAGAATTCTGAATCTCCCAGCTTCTCGACGACGCGGCGCACACTTTCCTCCGCATTGTCCTGCACATGGCCCATGTAAGCCTGCACCACGTCGAGCCCGAACTGCCCGATCATCTTGCGCATTTCGTGCACGCCCTTCTCATTGGCGGCGATCTGGGCGCGCAGGTCGCCGACATTCTGGGCGACGTTGCGGGCGGGATAGGGATGGTCGGACAGGAGGCGGGTGATGCCTTCCTCGTCAAAGCGTCCCCGGTCGACCAGAAGCACGTTGTCGAAGAGCACGCCTTCCTCGTCCACGGTGGTGGCGAGCGGCGTCATCGATCCCGGAGCCGTGCCGCCGACGTCGGCATGGTGGCCGCGGGAGGCAACGTAGAAGAGGATATTCTTGCCCTCTGCGTCGAAGACCGGCGTTACCACGGTAATGTCCGGAAGATGCGTTCCGCCGTTGTAGGGGGCGTTCAGCGCGAAGACGTCGCCCGGACGGATCCTGCCCTTGTTCTGGGCGATGATGGATTCGACCGAACGGTCCATGGAGCCGAGATGGACCGGCATGTGCGGCGCATTGGCCACCAGAGCGCCGTGTTCGTCGAATACCGCGCAGGAGAAGTCGAGCCGCTCCTTGATGTTGACCGAGGAGGCCGTGTTCTGCAGCGTGACTCCCATCTGCTCGGCGATCGACATGAAGAGGTTGTTGAAGACCTCCAGCAGCACCGGATCGGCTTCCGTGCCGATCGCCTTGCTGCGCGCGAGTGCCTTGACCCGCTTCAGCACGACATGGTCGAGCCTGGTGATCTCGAACGCCCAGCCGTCCTCGACGACGATCGTCTGATGCGGCTCGATGATGAGGCAGGGGCCGGCAGCCTTTGCGCCGGGGCGGATGTCCGTGCGCCGGTAGACGGGCGCCTGACGCCATTCACCGCCGGAGAAGAACCGGGTCTCTTCAGCCGAGGTGGGAGCGGCCGGGTCCAGCGCATGCGCCGGCTCGGTGGATTCGGCGCCACCGCCGATGGCTTCGACTTCGTAGGATTCGAAGATGATCTCGCGGTTCTCGAAGATGAAGCCGAACTGCTTGCGGTGAAGCGCCTCGAAGACCTCCGCCATCTCCGGGACCGTGGAGACGGGGACGGCAAGCGTCGTGTCAGTGCCCTGGTAACGCAGGTGGGCGCGGTGCAGCACATCGGCGTCGGCCTCCCTCACGCCCTGCGCCGCCATCTCCCGGAGCACGCTCGAAGTCAGCTCGTCGCGCACCGGCGATAGTGCCGCGAGCGCTTCCTCAAGCCCGGCGGAAATCGTCTTCTGACGGGTGGCGCGAATGTCGGCGAGGCCCATGCCATAGGCGGACAGGATGCCGGAGAAGGGGTGTATCATCACCGTGGAGATGCCGAGCGCATCGGCGGTCAGGCAGGCATGCTGGCCGCCGGCGCCGCCGAAGCAGGTGAGCACGTAGTTGGTGACGTCGTAGCCGCGCTGCACGCTGATCTTCTTGACGGCATTCGCCATGTTCTCGACGGCGACGGCAAGGAAGCCGTCGGCGACCTCTTCGGGTGTGCGGCCGTCGCCGATCGCCCCGGCCATATCCTCGAAGGCTGCGCGAACGGCCTCGGCGTCGAGAGGCTGGTCACGGTGCGGGCCAAAAATCTTCGGGAAAAGATCCGGTGATAACTTGCCGAGCATGACGTTTGCATCGGTCACGGTCAGCGGCCCGCCGCGGCGATAGGCCTTCGGGCCAGGGTTGGCGCCGGCGGAATCGGGGCCGACGCGGAAGCGACCGTTCTCGAAATGAAGGATCGATCCGCCACCGGCCGCGACCGTGTGGATCGACATCATCGGTGCGCGCATGCGCACGCCGGCGACTTCCGTCTCGAAGGACCGCTCCAGTTCGCCATCGTAATGGGAAACGTCGGTAGACGTACCGCCCATGTCGAAGCCGATCATGCGGTCAAAGCCAGCGAGCCTCGACGTCTCCACCGCGCCGACGACACCGCCGGCGGGGCCGGAGAGGATGGCGTCCTTGCCCTGGAACAGGTCGGCAGCCGTGAGGCCGCCCGAGGACTGCATGAACATCAGCCGCGTGCCCCCATCGGCGTCGGCTCCGAGCTCGCTCGCCACCTGCTCGACATAGCGGCGCAGGATCGGCGAGAGATAGGCGTCGACGACCGTCGTGTCGCCCCGGCCCACCAGCTTGATCAGCGGCGAGACCTCGTGGCTGACGGAGACCTGGGTAAAGCCGATCTCGCGCGCGACCTTGGCGGCCAGTTGCTCGTGCTCAGGGTACCGGTAGGCGTGCATGAAGACGATGGCGACGGCCCGGAATCCCGCATCGAACTGCGCCTGCAGGTCCCGGCGGATGACGGCTTCGTCGGGGGCTGCCTCGATCTCGCCATCGGCACGCACGCGTTCGTCGACCTCCACCACGGCGCTGTAGAGCAGTTCGGGCTTGATGATCTTCTTGGCGAAGATGTCGGCGCGGGCCTGGTATCCGATCGCGAGCGCATCGCGGAACCCGCGCGTCGTCACGAGCAGCGTCCGCTCCCCCTTGCGCTCGAGGAGCGCGTTGGTGGCGACAGTTGTGCCCATCTTGACCGCACCGATGGCACCCGCAGGGACGGGTTCGCCCGGCTTCAGCCCCAGGAGTTCCCGAATCCCCTGCACGGCAGCATCCCGGTAGGCCTCCGGATTTTCCGACAGCAGCTTGTGGGCAATCAGCGAACCATCCGGCCTGCGCCCGACGATGTCGGTGAACGTACCGCCGCGATCGATCCAGAAATCCCACTTTCCGCTGGTCATGACGTGCCCCTCACTGATTGCTTTTTCTTTACGAATACATTTCGTCGATAAAACGTCAATGATTGATTGACAGCAAAATGTTCATTGCTGCATCATGCCTGCATAACGGGCAAAGAGGCCGCCAGAGCTTCGCCCGGCCACGGCAACCGAGGGGAGCCGACGATGAAGAACTGCCGTATTCACAGCGGGAGGGCGATCTGTGTCCTCCAGTGATCCGCGCCATAGCGTTTTTCCCGAGTGGCTGAGGAAGTCGCTCGACGGGCTTTACCTCGTTTCCGGCTGGCTGGCCGGGCTGTTTCTGATCTCGATCTTCCTGATCATGTTGGCATTGTCGGCGGGGCGTCCCCTGGGCATCGATGTGCCGGCCGGAGATGATTTCGCGTCATGGGCCATGGCCGCGACTGCCTTTCTCGGGCTCGCCCACACCTTCCGATCGGGAGAGATGATCCGCGTCGGCCTCCTGATCGAGCAGGTTCGGGGACGTCCGCGACAGATTGCCGAGATCCTGGTTCTGGCGATCGGCACGGCGGCTGCACTTTACTTCGCCTGGTATGCCTTCGACATGACGCGCACCTCGTACCGCTTCAACGATCTGGCACAGGGCGTGGTGGCGATGCCGCTATGGATCCCGCAACTCGCCTTCTGCGGCGGCCTGGTCATCCTGGCGATCGCCCTGGTGGACGAACTTCTGCACGTGCTGTTCGGCGGGCTGCCGCGCTACGAGAAGCCTGCTCCGGAATCGGCCGAAGAGGTCATCGAACGCGCAATTCAGAGCGGAGCCTGAACCGATGGGAACGATGGAACTCGTCGAGATCGCGGGGGTCGTCCTCCTGGCTCTCCTTGGCCTGCTTGCCGGCGGCGTCTGGATCAGCATCGCATTGCTGATCTGCGGATGGATCGCCATGCTCTTCGTGCCGGGCATACCTGTGGGGGCCGTGCTGGCCACGAATTCCTGGAGCAACGGCGCATCCTGGTCGCTCGCGGCTCTGCCGCTCTTCGTCTGGATGGGTGAGATCCTGTTCCGGACCAAGCTTTCCGAGGAGATGTTCCGCGGCCTTTCGCCCTGGCTTGGGTGGCTGCCGGGCCGGCTGATGCATGTGAACGTGCTGGGCTGTGGCCTGTTCGGCTCCATTTCCGGGTCTTCGGCGGCAACGACCGCGATGATTGCCAAGATCGCGCTGCCGGAGCTGAAGAAGCGGGGCTACGACGAGATGGTCAGCCTGGGTTCGCTGGCTGGCGCCGGCACGCTCGGCATCCTTATCCCGCCGTCGATCACCATGGTGGTTTATGCCGTGGCCGCCAACGTATCGATCATCCAGATCTTTCTCGCCGGCTTTCTGCCGAGCATGATCGTGATGGCACTCTATTCCGGCTACATCATCGTCTGGTCCTGGCTGAACCCTGACAAGACGCCGCCGGCGCCGCCGAAGATGAGCTTCAAGGAGAAATTGCGGGAATCGGTCAACCTGATCCCCGTCCTGCTGCTCATCATCCTCGTCTTCGCGACGCTCCTGATGGGCTGGGCGACCGCGACGGAATGTGCCGCCTGGGGCGTCCTTGGCTCGCTGGCGATCGCCGCATGGTCCGGCTCCCTGACGGTCAAGTCCTTCTGGGAAAGCGTCATGGGCGCCACAAGGCTTACCTGCATGATCATGCTGATCCTGACGGGGGCCGGCTTCATGTCGATCGCCATGGGCTATACGGGAATACCGAATGCTCTTGCGAGCTGGGTGGAGAGCTTCAACCTCAGCCCCTACGCCCTTATCGCGGTACTGACGGTGATGTACATCGTGCTCGGCGCAGCCTTGGACGGGCTGTCGATGATCGTCCTGACCACCGTCGTCGTCCTGCCGATGATCCAGCAGGCGGGCTTCGACCTGATCTGGTTCGGCATCTTCCTGATCCTGATCGTCGAGATGGCGGAAGTCTCTCCGCCGGTGGGCTTTAATCTCTTCGTCCTGCAGACGATGAGCGGGCGAGACAGCCTGACGGTTGCGCGCGCATCGCTGCCCTTCTTCTTCCTGCTCGTGGCGACTGTCGCCATCATCACGGTCTTCCCGGACATCGTGATGGTCCTGCCGCGAATGGCGTTTCCGGGGTAACGCAAAGGGGAATGACATGAACATGTATGCAAGACGGATTGCCCGATCAGGCATGACCGCGGCGGCCCTTGTGATGGGAGCGGGCGCTGCCTTGGCAGAGACGGCCTGGGTGCTGCCTTCGGCCTATCCGCCAGCCAACTACCACACCGAAAACCTCATGCAGTTCGCTTCCGATGTGGACACCGCGACGAAAGGCGAACTTAAGATCACCGTTCATCCGGGCGCGGCACTCTTCAAGGCGCCGGACATCAAGCGTGCTGTCCAGACCGGACAGGCGCAGGCGGGTGAGGTCCTGATTTCGCTGCACGAAAACGAGAACCCGGTCTTCGGCGTCGATGTCGTGCCGTTCCTGGCAACGAGCTTCGAGCAGTCGAAGAAGCTGTGGGAGGCGTCGAAGCCGACGGTCGAGAAGGCCCTCGACGAGCAGGGGCTGAAGCTTCTCTACACGACGCCCTGGCCGCCGCAGGGCATCTTCACCAAGAAGGATGTCAATACCGTCGAAGACCTCCAGGGGCTGAAATGGCGCGCCTATAACGTCGGCACGTCGCGCATTGCCGAACTCGTCGGTGCCCAGCCGGTGACCGTGCAGGCTGCCGAGCTTCCGCAGGCGCTGGCGACCGGCGTGGTCGATGGCCTGATGACCTCCAGCGCCACGGGCGTCGATTCCAAGATCTGGGAATCGCTCACCCACTACTACGACACCCAGGCCTGGATCCCGAAGAACGTCATCTTCGTGAACAAGGACGCGTTCGAGGCGCTCGATCCCGCCGTCCAGGCAGCCGTCACCGAAGCCGCGGCCGCCGCCGAGGAGCGCGGCTGGAAGCTGGGCGTCGAGAAGACGGCGGCCTACATGGATACGCTGAAGTCGAACGGCATGCAGGTTCTTGCCCCGAGTGAGGAACTGAAGAAAGGCCTGGCCGAAGTCGGTGCCCAGCTCACCGAGGACTGGTTGTCCAAGGCGGGCGACGAAGGCAAGGCGATCATAGACGCCTACAAGAAGATGTGATCAAGAAGCGCCGCCGGCAGTTCCGGCGGCGCTTCTTTTCGGGAGGAAACATCATGTCTGCCAAGAAGGATGACCTGGGCCCCATCGTGTCCTCCGGCCACCTGGCCAGTGGTGCCCTGCCGGCCCTTTCGGAAATCGAGTTCGGGCTGATCATGCTCAACCACGCCTTCAACCGGTGGATGGTCAGATGCATGGCGGCGGCCGGCGTGCCGGACCTGTCACCCGTCGATATCCTGGTGCTGCACAACATCAACAGCCGCAACAAGCCGAAGACGCTCGCCGACATCTGCCTCGTGCTGAACATCGAGGATACCCATGTCGTCACCTATGCGCTGAAGAAGCTGGAACGTCTGAAGCTCATCAAGTCCGGCCGGCGCGGCAAGGAAAAGCTGGTAATGGTCACCGACGCGGGGGCAGAGGCCTGCACGCGCTACAAGGCGATGCGCGAGAGCCTGCTCGTCAAGTCGGTGCTGGCGACGGAAGTCTCCGCGGACAGCCTTTCGGAGGTCGCCGCCCGCCTTCGGGCGCTGTCGGGACACTACGACCAGGCGGCACGAGCGGCGGCCTCGCTTTAAAACCCTATCCGCAGTCCGGCTGCGGCTGCCTGACGACACCGATATTGCCCGCCAGTGACCTGTGCCCTTCCGGCAACAGCAGGTGATATTGGCGCTTCAACCACAGGATTGGTGAGAAGCGACACAATTGGGACAGCACTTTGTGGTGCTCGAGGGGCGGGAGGTCATCTTGTAATGTGCCTTGCGCACGGGACGCACCATGACATCGAATACCCTTTGCCGGCGTGGCCTGGCATTCCTGATCCTCATTGCGCCGCTTTCGGCCTGCACGACCTCCACGACCCAGTCCGCTCCTCCTCCGGTCGTTGCAGCCGCCACGTTCGAAGCTCCCGTCGAACCGGCAGAGCCCGCAGATCCTGCCATCATGTATGGCGAGAAGCTGGACCACGGTTTTCAGATCGCCGCGGTCGACATATCGAAACTGCCGGAGGAACGGCGCCGGCAGGAGGTCGACTACGCGACCACGGAGGCGCCTGGCACCGTCGTTGTGGATCAAACCGCCCGCTATCTCTATTTCGTCATGCCCGGAGGCAAGGCGATGCGCTATTCGGTAGCCGTAGGACCGGCGAGCCGCAACTTCACGGGCGAGGCGATGATCGACCGGAAGGCTGCGTGGCCGAGATGGAGGCCGACGGACAGCATGATCAAGCGAAGCCCCGAACACTACGGCCGGTTCAGGGATGGCGTCGAAGGCGGGCCGGGCAATCCCATGGGCGCAAGAGCGCTCTACATTCAGAAGGACGGCATCGATACCTATTACCGCGTCCACGGTACGAACGATCCCTCTTCGATCGGCAAGGCAGTATCCGCAGGCTGCATCCGCCTTCTGAACCAGGATGTCATGGATCTCTACGAGCGAGTGAACATCGGTGCGCGCATCGTGGTGCTTTGAGAGCGCTGGCAACCCTTTAGGAGAGTAGCGCCTGAGTCAGCGGGTGAAGGGGGTCCGCGAGCCCGTCCAGCACATCGAAGTGATGCCGGTCGGGTTCCTCCACCACCTCGGTCTCTGCGCCCAGACCCTTCCAGATATTGGCGAGCAGCGCATTCTGCCGGAGGAATTCGGACCGCTCGGCGCCACCCGCCCAGCAGGTCAGCCGGGTGCCGGGCACAGGTTCCAGGAGTGCGGGGCTTTCCCGCCATGCTTCCTGACGGTCGATGTTCAACTGCCTGTTCATGGCGGTGTGCATCAGCGGCCTGAGATCGTGCAGGCCGGAAAGCGAGACGGTGCGGACGATACGGCTGCGGACTTCTTCAGGCAGGGGAGAGGTGACGGTGACCATCCGCGTCACGAGATGGCCGCCGGCCGAATGCCCGATCAGGCGGATCGGCCCGGCCACCCGTTCGGCGGCCTTTTCGATGGCCTGCGCCACCTCCGTGGTGATGCCGGCGATGCGGACATCGGGGCACAGGGTGTAGGACGGCATCGCAACGGCATAGCCCTGCTCTACGGCGCCGCGGGCCAGGTGGGACCAGTAGGACTTGTCGAGCCGCAGCCAGAAGCCGCCATGGACGAAGACGACGAGGCCGGCGGGTTCCGTACCCGGCAGGAAGAGGTCCAGATGGTTGCGTAGGCCGTCGCCGTAGCGGATGTCCAGGCTTGCGTGGCCCGCGCCCTCCAGCGCCTGGCGGTACGCCCGAGCCGGTTCGATCCAGAGCCCGGGCCACCGCTCGCCTCCGGGAATGTTCGGGCCGTTGGCGTAGGCATCGTCCCAGTCGATAATCCGATGTCGCATGTCATCCTCCGGATATGGCCTGTTCTTGCGCCATACTGGCATCTGCCTGCCGGTGGAAAAAGAGGTATCGGCCGTCTTCGGGAAAATTATTACAAACTTAAAATTTCTCTCTTGCCAGCGCATGGGAGCAGTGCTTTTCTGGTGAAAAGGCAAGAACTGCCATTGGCCGCCGCACCGGAAACATCCGGGCGAGGACCAGAAGAACGCATGGGAACACGACGATGAAACTGGGACCGACAGGCCATCTGGATACCTTTGCGCGCGATCATCTCCCGCCGCCGGACCAGTGGCCGGAGCTTCTCCTCGAGGGCTTCGACTACCCGGAATGGCTGAATGCTGGCGTAGAGCTGACGGACCGCATTGTGGAGCGCGGCTTCGGCGACCATACCGCGCTGATCGGCAACGGCCGTCGCCGCACCTACAAGGAATTGTCCGACTGGACCAACCGCATAGCGCGGGCGCTGACGGAGGATTATGGCTTGAAGCCCGGCAACCGGGTGCTGATCCGTTCCGCCAACAATCCAGCCATGGTCGCCTGCTGGCTGGCGGCGACCAAGGCAGGTGCGGTGGTCGTCAACACCATGCCGATGCTGCGGGCGGGCGAACTCGCCAAGGTGGTGGACAAGGCGGAAGTCACGATGGCGCTTTGCGACACCCGCCTGATGGACGAATTGGTGGCTGTCGCCAAGGAGAGCCGCTTCCTGGAACAGGTGATCGGCTTCGACGGCACGGCCAATCACGATGCCGAGCTCGATCGTGCGGCGCTCGACAAGCCCGTCAAATTCGAGGCGGTGAAGACGGGTCGTGACGACGTGGCGCTGCTCGGCTTCACCTCCGGCTCGACTGGGGTCCCGAAGGCCACCATGCACTTCCACCGGGATATCCTGATCATCGCCGATGCCTATGCGAAGGAAGTGTTGAACGTCACGCCGGACGACGTCTTCGTCGGCTCACCGCCGCTCGCCTTTACCTTCGGGCTCGGTGGCCTCGCGGTCTTCCCGCTGCGCTTCGGCGCGGCAGCGACCCTCCTGGAACAGGCGACGCCTGCGAAGATGATCGAGATCATCGAGACCTACAAGGCGACCATCTGCTTCACCGCGCCGACCGCCTACCGGGCCATGCTGGCGGCGATGGACGAGGGGGCGGATCTGTCCTCGCTGCGGGTTGCGGTCTCTGCAGGCGAGACCCTGCCGGCCCCCGTCTACGACGAATGGGTGCGCAAGACCGGCAAGCCGATCGTCGACGGCATAGGCTCAACGGAGATGCTGCATATCTTCATTTCCAACCGCCTGGAGGATTCGAAGCCCGCCTGTACGGGCAAGCCATTGACCGGCTACCAGGCAATCGTGGTCGACGACGACATGCGCGAGGTACAGCGGGGAACAGTGGGGAAGCTTGCGATCAAGGGGCCGATCGGCTGCCGCTATCTTGCGGACGACCGGCAGCGGGATTATGTCCGCGACGGCTGGAACCTGACGGGCGACTCGTTCGTGCAGGACGAGGACGGCTACTTCCACTTCGCCGCCCGCTCGGACGACATGATCGTCTCGGCCGGCTACAACATTGCAGGGCCGGAAGTCGAGGCGGCTCTTCTCAAGCATGAAGCGGTGGCCGAATGCGCCGTGATCGGCGTACCCGATGCCGAGCGCGGCCACATCGTTGAGGCGCATGTCGTGCTTACGGATCGCGGCGCCGCCTGTGAGGCGATGGCAAAGCTCCTGCAGGAGCATGTCAAGAAGGTGATCGCCCCCTACAAGTACCCGCGGTCCATCGTCTTCGCCGATACGCTGCCGAAGACGGAGTCGGGCAAGATCCAGCGGTTCCGGTTGAAGCAGGCACGGGCGGCATGAGCATTTACCGACATTCTGCAAAAGCGCATTCGTGCGGCTTCGCCAGTGGACGTTCTTTTGCAAGTATGGAAGGTATCGGGAATGCCGGCCGGTGATGACACCGGGCGGATATCCGGCTGCGAGATCGAGCGGTCCGCGCCTGGGGATGGGATCATAAAAACAACTGGGAGTTCGAGACAATGAAGACACTGGTTTCCGCCGCCACGCTGGCGCTCAGCATGGGCGTTTCCGGCCTTGCCTTCGCCGAGCCTGTGAAGATCGGCATGATCACGACGCTTTCGGGCGGCGGTGCCGGCCTCGGTATCGACACGCGCGACGGGTTCATGCTGGCCATCAAGCAAGCCGGCAACAGCGAGATCGAGGTCATCACCGAGGACGATGGACAGAAGCCGGAATTGGCCGTCCAGATCGCCGACAAGATGATCCAGAGCGACCAGGTCGACATCCTCACCGGCATCGTCTGGTCGAACCTGCTGATGGCGGTGGCGCCGAGCGCAGTCGCCCAGGGCAAGTTCTATGTCTCGACCAACGCTGCCCCGGCGGCGCTCGCGGGCGAAAACTGCAACCCGCTCTATTTCAACGCGGCCTACCAGAACGACAATCTTCATGAAGCCATGGGCGAATACGCCAACAAGGACTACAAGAAGATGTTCATCATGGCGCCCAACTATCCGGCCGGCAAGGATTCGCTGACCGGTTTCAAGCGCTTCTACAAGGGCGAGGTCGCCTCCGAGGTCTACACGCAGGTTGGCCAGACGGACTACGCCGCCGAGATCGCGCAGATCCGTGCCTCCGGCGCCGATGGCGTCTTCGTCTTCCTGCCCGGCGGCATGGGCATCGCCTTCATGAAGCAGTACGCCCAGTCGGGCGTCGACACCCCGATCATGGGACCGGGCTTCTCCTTCAGCCAGGACGTGCTGCCGGCGATTGGCGATGCCGCACTCGGCGCCAAGGCCTCCGGTCAGTGGGCTCCGGACTTCGATACCGAAGTCAGCAAGAAATTCCTGGCCGACTTCCAGGCCGAATATGGCCGCCTGCCGTCCATCTATGCCGTCCAGGCCTATGATGCTGCCCAGCTAATCATCTCTGCCGCCGCCAAGGCGGACGTCAAGGATACCGAAGCGTTCCGAGCGGAACTCCTGAAGGCGGACATCCAGTCGCCGCGCGGCGACTTCAAGTTCAACACCAACCAGCACCCGATCCAGGACATCTACCTGACGGAAGTCGTGAAGGGCTCCGATGGCGTTCTGACCAACAAGACGGTGGAGAAGATCTTCGACGACCACGAGGATGCCTACGCCAAAGACTGCAAGATGTAAGGGCGGCTGGTGACTCTCGCACTTGCTCTTGAGCAGTTGCTCAATGGCCTTCAGCTCGGCGTCATGTTGTTTCTCATGGCTGCTGGGCTGACGCTGATCTTTGGCGTCATGGGCCTCATCAATCTCGCGCATGGTTCTCTCTATATGGTGGGTGCCTTCGCCTGTGCGGCGGTGGCTGCTGCAACAGGCTCCTTCTGGCTCGGGCTCGTCGCAAGCCTCGCCTGCGCGGCGGCGGCCGGCGCCATCGTGGAACTTCTGGTCATCCGCCGTCTCTACGACCGCGACCACCTCGACCAGGTTCTGGCGACATTCGCTCTCATCCTGATGTTCTCGGAAGGCACGCGCTGGCTGTTCGGCTCCTTTCCGCTCTATCTCGATATCCCGCCGCTTCTGCAGGGCGCCGTCGCCTTGCCCGGTGGTGCGCAGTACCCCGTCTATCGACTGGCGATCATTGCCGCCGGCGCACTGGTGGCCTTCGGCCTCTATCTCCTGATCGGCAAGACGCGGCTTGGCATGCGCATCCGCGCCGGCGAAAGCGACCGCGAAATGATCGGCGCGCTCGGCGTCGACATCCGCACGCTCTATACCGTCGTCTTCGCGCTCGGCGCTGCTCTCGCGGGGCTTGCGGGCGCCATGGTCGGAGCGCTGCAATCGGTACAGGTCGGCATGGGCGAGCCTGTCCTCATCCTCGCCTTCGTGGTCATCGTCATCGGCGGCATCGGCTCCATCAAGGGCGCGCTCCTGGGGGCGCTGCTTGTCGGCGTCGTCGATACCATGGGGCGTTTCCTGCTGCCGCAGATGCTGGCGCTGTTCGTGCCGCCCTCGCAGGCCGGGCTGATCGGAGGCGCCGCGGCCTCCATGCTCATCTATGTCATGATGGCAATCATCCTGGCGATGAAGCCGCGCGGGCTGTTTCCCGCAGCCCATGCGTGAGGCCGCGATGCTGAACCGTGAAACGATCGCCAATCTCGTCCTCGCAGCCCTGCTGCTTGCCGTTCCGCTGGCCGCCAATGCCTTCGGCCAACCATTCTACGTAACGCTCGCCACCCGCGTCGCCATCCTGGCGCTGGCAGCGGCCGGCCTCAATCTCGCCCTCGGCCTCGGCGGGCTCGTCTCCTTCGGCCATGCTGCCTTCTTCGGGCTGGGCGGTTATGCGGCGGGCATTCTTGCGACGCACGCCTTCTCCGGCGATCCGCTGCTGTTTGGATGGACGGGAACGAACCAGATGCCGGTCATCTGGCTGGTAGCGATGCTGGTCGCCGGCCTGGTGGGGCTCTTCATCGGCTTGATCAGCCTCAGGACCTCCGGCGTCTACTTCATCATGATCACGCTCGCCTTTGCGCAGATGGTCTATTATTTCGCGATCTCCTGGCCGGCCTATGGCGGTGAGGACGGGCTGTCGATCCTGGTGCGCAACCAGTTCCCCGGTGTCAATACGATGAAGCCGGTGAGCTTCTTCCTGATCTGCTATGGCGTGCTGATCACGGCGCTCGCCTTCTTCGTGCTTGTCCGTGCCTCGCGCTTCGGCTCCGCCCTGCAGGCGGCGCGCCAAAACGAGGTTCGCGTCGCCACCGTCGGGATCGCGCCCTATCGCATCCGCCTCACCGCATTTGCCGTCTCGGCCGCGATCACCGGCCTTGCGGGCGCGCTGTTTGCCGACCTCAACCGCTTCGTCAGCCCCTCCATGCTGTCCTGGCACATGTCCGGCGAACTGATCGTCCTGATCATCCTCGGCGGTACGGGCCGCCTGTTCGGTCCTCTGGCGGGTGCGGCGCTCTTCGTGGTCTTCGAATATGTGCTGGGCGGACTGACGGAGCGCTGGCAGTTCTTCCTCGGCCTCATTCTGCTCGGCACCGTGCTCTTTGCGCGGGGCGGGCTTCTCGGGCTCCTGGCCGGAAAGGCGCGTCATGGCTGAGCCGGTTCTTGAACTCTCTGATATCGTCAAGAGCTTCGGTGCGCTGAGGGCGACGGATCATGTCTCGCTCGACCTGAAGCCCGGCGAAATCCACGCGCTGATCGGACCGAATGGTGCCGGCAAGTCGACGCTCATCCACCAGATCTGCGGCACGCTACGGCAGGACTCCGGGACGATCCGCCTTGCAGGCAGAGATATCGGGCATCTCGGCGTTGCAGAGCGTTCGCGGCTTGGTCTGGGGCGGACCTTCCAGGTATCCTCGCTTGCTCCCGAGTTCTCGGCGCTGCGCAATGTCATGCTTGCGGTACAGGCGCAGCAGGGATCGAGCTTCCGTTTCTTCAAGCCGGTGATGCGCGATGCCTCGCTGATCGACCGTTCCATGGCGATGCTTGAGCGGGTCGGCCTACAGGACAGGGCGCGCATACCGGCGGCCGAGCTGTCCCACGGCGAGCGCCGCCAGCTGGAGATCGCCATCGCGCTTGCGCTGAACTCGAAGGCGTTTTTGCTCGACGAGCCCATGGCCGGCATGGGGCCGGAAGGATCGAAGGTTCTGACCGGGTTCCTCGATACGCTCCGGCAGGAAGCGCCTATCCTGCTGGTGGAGCATGACATGGATGCGGTCTTCGCGCTGGCGGATCGAATCTCCGTGCTGGTCTACGGCCGGGTGATCGCCACCGGCACGGTCGAGGAGATCCGCCGTGATCCGGCTGTGCGGACTGCATACTTGGGAGACCATGCCTGATGCTGCTCGACGTTTCGAAGATCGAAGCTTCCTATGGCGCCAGCCAGGCCCTGTTCGGCGTCGACCTCGCGGTGGCCGAGGGTGAGGCCGTGGCGCTGATGGGTCGTAACGGCATGGGCAAGACGACGACCATCCGCGCGATCTGCAACCTCAATCCGCCGCGCGCCGGCTCGGTCCGTCTCGGCGGCACGGACCTCAGGGGCAAGCCGTCGCACCGCGTCGCCAAGCTCGGCATCGGCCTTGTGCCGGAGGGGCGGCGCTGCTTCCCGAACCTGACGGTGCACGAGAACCTCGTAGCGGCCGCGCGTCCGGGGGCCTGGACGCTCGCGCGCGTCAACGATCTCTTCCCGCGTCTGGCGGAACGTCACGCGCAGATGGCGCGGTCGCTGTCTGGCGGCGAGCAGCAGATGCTGGCGATCGGCCGCGCGCTGATGACCAATCCGCGCCTCCTCATCCTCGATGAGGCGACGGAGGGCCTGGCACCCGTCATCCGGCAGGACATCTGGGCGGCGATCCGCAAGCTGAAGGCGGAGGGGCTCTCCATCCTCGTCGTCGACAAGACGCTGTCGGAACTGCTTCCTGTCGCCGACCGCTGCGTCATCCTGGAGAACGGACGGAGCGCCTGGCATGGAACGCCGGCGGAACTGACCGCTGACCTGCAGGACCGCTATCTCGGCGTCTGAGTTGCCGCGAACATCGGCCCGCCCTTGTGGGCCGGAAAGCCGTAGCCATTGATCATCACCAGATCGATGTCGCTCTCGCGAGCGGCGACGCTTTCGTCGAGCAGCTTTTGCCCCTCCTCGGCCATCGCGGCAAGCAGGCGCTCGACGATCTCGTCGGCCCTGAAGTTGCGCGGCGTGATACCCTTGTTTGCGCGGCACTGCGCGATGATGTCCGTAACCACAGGATCGACCTGCCGCTTCCCCTCGGGATAGGCATACCAGCCCCGTCCGGTCTTCTGGCCGAGCCGGCCGGCTTCACAGAGCCGGTCCGCAATCTCGACATAGCGCTCTGACGGATCGCGCGTCGCAGCCTGGCGCTTGCGTCTTGCCCAGGCGATCTCCAGCCCCGCCATGTCGTAGACGGCGAACAGGCCCATCGGAAATCCATAGTCTTCCAGCGCTGCGTCGATCTCGTGCGGCAGGGCGCCGTCTTCCAAGAGGAACTCCGCTTCACGGCGGTAGGCGGAGAAGATGCTGTTGCCGATGAAGCCTTCGGTGACGCCGGTGACGATCGCGAGCTTTCGAAGCTTCTTAGCCACGGCAAGCCCGGTCGCCAGCACGTCGGGCGCCGTGCGGGCGCAGCGCACGACCTCGAGTAGCCGCATGACATGAGCCGGCGAGAAGAAATGCAGGCCGAGCACGCGCTCCGGGTAAGCCGTGGCGGCGGCGATCTCGTCCGGGTTCAGATAGCTGGTATTGGTGGCGAGGATCGCGTCCGGCCGGATGACCTTGTCCAGGCGGCGAAAGAGATCGATCTTGACGTCGAGATCGTCGAACACCGCTTCGATGATGAGATCGCAGGGCGCGAGATCGCCGTCGGCTGCCGTGACCGAGAGGCGGTTTTCCTGTGCGTCGAAGGTCGTCTGATCGATCCGTCCGGCCGACAGGTTCTTTTGAAGAAGATCGAGAATACGCTCGCGACCCTTGGCCGCTGCCTCATCGTCGCGGTCAAGCCCGATCACGCGATAGCCGGCATTGAGCGCGGCAACTGCAATGCCGCTTCCCATCAGCCCAAGCCCGGCGATGCCGATCGTTTCGACGGGGCGAGGGGACACACCCTCCAGATCCTCGACCTTTGATGCCTGCCGTTCCGCAAAGAAGACATGTCGCAATGCGGCCGCCTCGCTGCCGTCGCGGAGCCTGAGGAAGGTGGCCCGCTCATCAGCCAGACCCTCAGCGAGCGGCCGTGCCGCGGCCTCCACGAGACGGATGGCTTCGGCGGGTGCCTGTTGCCCGCGTGCCTTGGCAAGGATCCGAGCCTTCACCTTCTCGACGGCGGTGTTGTCGGCAGCCGGGACCGCCAAATGGCCCGTCCGGCGGGGATCCTGGCCCGCAAGCCGCCGATCGGCCGCAAGGGCTGCATCTTCCAGGCAGGCATCGACGATTTCATCGATCAGCCCAAGGCTCAAGGCCTCCTGTCCCTTGACGCTCCGGCCGCTGCCGATCAGGTCGATTGCCGCAGGGATGCCGATCAACCGGGGCAAGCGCTGGGTACCGCCCGCACCCGGCACGATGCCGAGCTTCACCTCCGGAAGTCCCATCTGCGCCGCCGGGGATGCCACCCGATAGTGGCAGCCGAGTGCAACCTCCAGGCCGCCTCCGAGGGCCGCACCATTGATGGCCGCGACGACCGGTTTCCCGGAGGCCTCGATCCGCTCGATGACGGTCGGCAGGATCGGCTCCACTGGCGGCTGTCCGAATTCCCGGATGTCGGCGCCGGCGATGAAGGTCTTTCCAGCTCCGGTTATGACGAGGCCGAGGATGCTGGCGTCACCAGCGGCACGGTCCAGTGCCGTCACCAGTCCGGCGCGGACATCGGCCGAGAGCGCGTTGACCGGCGGATTTTCAATGGTGACGACGAGAACCTCGCCATGGATCTCGCCGCGTACAGTGTCGGAGAAAGGGATCGCGGCAGCTTCCATTGGCTTACTCCGGAACGACGGCGATGGCCTGAATCTCGATCTTGGCGCGGTCCTCGATCAAGGCCGTCACCTGCATGGCGGCCATGGCCGGAAAATTCTTGCCCATGATTTCGCGATAGGCCTGGCCGATGCCCTTCAGGTTTGCGAGATACTCCGCCTTGTCCGTGAAGTACCAGGTCATGGTCGTCACATGCTCCGGGCCTGCACCGCCGGCGGCGAGGACGGCGACGACGTTCTTCAGCGTCTGGCGGACCTGCTCCACGAAATCGTCGGTCTCGAACTGGTACTGGTCGTTCCAGCCGATCTGGCCACCGACATAGACCTGCCGGCCTCGGGCCGCCACGCCGTTGGAATAGCCGATCGGCTTTGCCCAGCCTTCAGGCTGAAGAATGTCATTCATGGGTCTTCTCCGGAGGGGCGCTCTTCAGCAGTTCGCGCGCGATGATGAGTTTCTGGACTTCGGTCGCACCCTCGTAGATCCGCAGGGCGCGGATTTCGCGATAAAGGCTCTCGACGATCTCGCCGCTCTTCACGCCCCGTCCGCCGAACATCTGCACGGCGCGGTCGATCACCTGCTGGGCGTTCTCGGTCGCGACCATTTTTGCCATGGCTGCTTCCTTGGTGGTCGGCAGGCCCTGGACGTCGCGGCGCCACGCGGCGCGGTAGGTAAGGAGGCCGGCGGCGTCGATCTGCGCGGCCATGTCCCCGAAGGCGGCCTGCGTGAGTTGCAGGTCGGAAAGATGGTTGCCGAACATCGGGCGGCTCCTCGCATGCGCCAGCGCCTCGTCCAGCGCCCGGCGGGCGAAGCCGACCGCGGCTGCGGCAACTGATGCGCGGAAGATGTCGAGCGTGCGCATGGCGATCTTGAAGCCCTCGCCGGGATTGCCGAGCAGCCGATCAGCCGGAATGCGGCAGTTCTCGAAACGGATGGTCGCCAGCGGATGCGGCGCGATCACGTCGATCCGCTCAGCGATCGAGAAGCCGGGATCATCGGCGTAAACCACGAAGGCCGAGATGCCGCGGGTGCCGGGCGCCTCGCCGGTGCGGGCAAAGACGGTGTAGACATCCGCGATCCCGCCGTTGGAGATCCACGTCTTCTCGCCGTCGAGGACATAGTGCCCGCCATCCTTGCGCGCGGCGCAGGCCATGGCGGCGACGTCGGAGCCCGCGTCCTTTTCGGACAGTGCAAAGGCGGCGATCCATTCGCCCGTCTGCGCTTTCGGTAACACGGTGCGACGCAGTTCCTCCGTTCCGGAAAGCGCAATCGCGCCGGTGCCGAGTCCCTGCATGGCGAAGGCGAAATCGGCAAGCCCGTCATGCCAGGCAAGCGTCTCGCGGGTGAGGCAGGCCTCGCGGGAATCGATGGGGCGTGTGCCACCTGCGCCGGTCGCCGCGTCCAGCAGCCGCGCCTCTCCGAGAGATCGAACGAGATGGCGGCAGGCGCGGTCGGTGTCGGCGTGGTCTATCCCGCTGAGTGCTCCCGAGGCAGCATAGGCGTCGAGCCTGGCAGCCAGGGTCCGGTGGCTCTCGTCGAAGAAGGGCCAGTCGAGATGCTCCCGCGTCGGGGCGGCGAGCCTGTTCGGTGCCGCCATGTCAGTTCCCCTCGAAGACCGGCTTGCGCTTCTCCGCGAAGGCCTCGAAGGCGCGGCGGAAGTCCCTGGTCGCCATGCAGACCGCCTGCGCCTGCGCTTCGGACTCGATCATCTCATCGATGCCCATGGCCCACTCCTGGTTCAGCATGGTCTTCGTCATCGTGTGGGCGAACCACGGCCCGTCTGCCAGCGACTGCGCCAGCTTTACTGCCTCGGCCTCCACGGCGTCCTCCGCGTGAAGCGCATTGTAGAAGCCCCAGGCGTGACCTTCCGAGGCGCTCATGGCGCGGCCGGTGAAGAGGAGTTCCGCGGCACGACCCTGGCCGATGATGCGCGGCAGGATCCCACAGGCGCCCATGTCGGCTCCGGCAAGGCCCACGCGGGTGAAGAGGAAAGCCGTCTTCGCCTCGGGCGTCGCAAGCCGCAGGTCGGAAGCCATGGCCAGGATGGCGCCGGCACCGGCGCAGATGCCGTCCACCGCCGCGATGATCGGCTGCGGGCACTTCTTCATCGCCTTGACGAGATCTCCCGTCATGCGGGTGAAGGCGAGGAGGTCAGGCATCGCCATCTGGGTCAGAGGCTCGATGATTTCGAAGACATCGCCGCCGGATGAGAAATTGCCGCCGGCGCCGGTCAGGACCACCGCGCGAACATCCGAAGCATAGGCGAGGTCGCGGAACAGGTCTCGCAATTCCGCGTAGCTTTCGAAAGTAAGCGGATTTTTACGTTCCGGCCGGTTCAGGCGGATCATGGCGACCCGCCCGTCGGCGCTGACGTCCCAGAGGAAATGCTGCGCCTGATAGTCCTTGAAGGGGCGCAGGTGACCTGCCATGGAAACCGTGCTCATCCTGCCAATACCTCCCCGCCGGCGATCGCGATCGCCTGGCCGTTGATCGAAGCCGCAGCGGGCGATGCCAGCCAGAGAACGGCGTCTGCGACTTCCTCCGGCCTGATCAGGCGCCCCTGCGGATTGCCTTTGGTGAACTCCTTCATCGCGTCTTCCCGGCTGCGGCCGGTCTTCGCCATGATCGTATCGATCGCCTGTGCGATCAGCGGCGTGTCCGTGAATCCCGGACAGACGGCGTTGACGGTAATTCCCGTCTTCGCAAGCTCAAGGGCCAGCGACCGGGTCAGGCCGATGACGCCGTGCTTGGCCGCCGTATAGGCAGAGACATAGGCATAGCCGGTGAGGCCGGCGGTGGAGGCGATGTTGATGATGCGGGCGCCATCGCCACGCAGCTTCAGGTCCGGAAGCGCCGCCTGGGTGACGAGGAAGACGCCGGTCAGGTCGACGGCGAGCACGCGGTTCCACACATCCGGCGACGTCTTCTCGAAGGGCGCGCTGGGTGCCTCTCCGGCATTGTTGACGAGGATGTCGATTGGGCCGAATGCGGTGCGAGCACCTTTCAGGCCGTCTGCGATCGCCGCCTCGCTGGTGACATCGAAGCCATGGGCGACGTGGACCTGGGAAAGACCCAGCCGCTGCGCCAGCGCCTGCAGGGGTTCTGCCCGGCGGCCGGCCAGGGTAATGCGGGCACCCGCGGCGACGAGGGCGGTTGCGATGGCGGCCCCGATGCCGCTGCCGGCGCCGGTGACGAGCGCATGGCGCCCCTCCAGCTTTCGGATTGCATCCATCGATCGGTCCTCACTTCGCTGCCGCGGCACGCGCGAGATTGGTCTCGTATTGCAGCTTGCCGGAATAGTATTGCTTCGGCCAGGCAATCTCGGTGAGCCCGATGCGCGCCGCTTCATGCAGGACCCAGGCCGGATCGGCGAGATGGGGACGGGCGACGGCGCAGAGATCGGCACGGCCGGCAGCGATCACCGAGTTCGCATGATCTGCCTCCGAAATCGCGCCGACGGCGATGGTCGGGATGCCCACCTCGTTGCGGATCTTGTCGGAGAAGGGCGTCTGGAAGAGGCGCCCATAGACCGGCTTTTCTTCCTTCCAGACCTGGCCCGAGGAGCAGTCGATCATGTCGGCCCCGGCATCCTTGAACATCTTCGCGAAGATCGCCGCGTCATCCGGAGTGTTGCCGCCCTCGAACCAGTCGTGGCAGGAGAGGCGCACGGAGATCGGCTTGTCCTCCGGCCAGATGGCGCGGATGGAACGGAAGATCTCCAGCGGATAACGCGCCCGGTTCTCGTGGCTGCCGCCATATTCGTCGGTTCGGCGGTTGGTCAGCGGCGACAGGAAGCTCGAGAGCAGATAGCCGTGCGCGCAGTGGAGTTCCAGCCAGTCCGCGCCTGTCGTGAGTGCAAGCTCGGTGGCGCGGACGAAGTCCGTCTTCACCCGATCCATGTCGGCCCGGTCCATGGCCTTCGGGACCTGGCTGTTCTTCAGGTAGGGCAGGGCGGAGGCGGAGATCAGCGGCCAACCTCCCTCATCGAGCGGTTGGTCGATCCCCTCCCAGGCCCGCTTCGTGGCGCCCTTGCGGCCGGCATGGCCGAGCTGGATGCCGACCTTTGCCGTGCTGTTGTTGTGGACGAAGTCGACGAAGCGCTTCCACCCCCGAGCCTGCTCCTCGTTCCAGAGGCCCAGGCAGCCGGGCGTGATGCGGGCATCGGGAGACACGCAGGTCATCTCCCCGAAGACGAGGCCGGCGCCGCCGAGGGCACGGGCGCCGAGATGCACGAGATGGAAGTCGTCGAGCAGGCCGTCCTTCGCGGAATACATTGCCATGGGCGACATGACGATGCGGTTCTTCAGCGTCACCCCGCGCATGGTGTAGGGCGTGAACATCGGCGGCGGCACCCTGCCATCGGCTGAAGGTTCGACACCTGCCTGACCGGCGAACCAGCTTTCGTAGCCCTCCAGCCATGTTTTGTCGCGCAGGCGCAGGTTCTCGTGACTGATGCGCTGGGAGCGGGTCAGCATGGAATACATGAACTGCTCGGGCGGCAACGTATCGGCATAACGTTCGCCGACGACTTCGAACCATTCCATGGCGTTGCGCGCGGCATTCTGGATGCGGGCCACGTCGACGCGGCGAATTTCTTCATAGACGTCGAGGACGGCAGGGATCTTCTCCCTGGTGTGGCCGTGCCGGTTGAACTGGTTGGTCAACTCGATCGCATCGTCGATCGCAAGCTTTGTGCCGGAACCGATGGCGAAGTGGGCTGTGTGGGCGGCGTCGCCCATCAGCACGACATGCGAGCGGCCGTTGAAATGGCTCCACTTGCCGCAGATCAGCCGGTTGAAGTTCAACCAGGCGGAGCCCCGCAGGTGGCGGGCATTGGTCATCAGTTCGGCGCCGTCCAGCACCTCCGAAAACAGGTCCTGGCAGAAATCGATGGAGCCCTGCTGGTCCATCTGCCCGAGACCGTGCTTCTCGTAGGCCTCCTCGGTCGTCTCGACGATGAACGTCGACGTCTTGTCATCGAACTTGTAGATATGCGCCTGGAACCAGCCGTGATCGGTCTTGCGGAAATCGAAGGTGAAGGCGTCGTAGAGCTTGTTCGTGCCGAGCCAGATATACCGGTTCGGCCGTGTCACGAGGTCGGGTTTGAAAACCTCCTGGTACCTGTTACGGATCTTCGAATTGAATCCGTCCGAGGCGATGATCAGATCCGCATCCGGATAGTCGAGGTCGCTCGCCACCTCCGTCTCGAACACCAGTTCCACGCCGAGCGCCTCGCAGCGGCGCTGCAGGATGTTCAGAAGTTTCTTGCGGCCGATGCCGACGAAGCCGTGGCCGGAGGTGCGCTGGCGGGTTCCCTTGAACCAGACCTCGATGTTGTCCCAGTGGTTGAACGCATCCTCGATCTCGGCCGCACTCTCGGGATCCCAGGCCCGCATGGCTTCCATCGTCGCGTCCGAAAAGACGACACCCCAGCCGAAGGTGTCGTAGGGGCGGTTGCGCTCGATGACGGAGATCTCGTGCTCCGGATGCTGCTTCTTCATCAGGAGCGCGAAATAGAGCCCGGCCGGGCCTCCGCCGATGCAGACGATGCGCATGAAGCAATTCCTCCTGAAGTTCCCGCTCTTATTATTTTAAGTTTAAACTATATGGGGGTGGATGGGGCCGTCAAGCTCTTTCGAGGCCCTGGCGTGATCGCCCAAGGGAGTCTTTGACAATTCAAATATCGCTTCGTAACAGTTCGAAGGGGGCGGGTTAGGAACGCGGATGGACATGGTGGAGAACGAAGCGGCGACCGCGGATCTCGAGTTGATCGTGCACGGGCCGGCGGGGAGCAGCAAGCCCGAGACGAAACTCTGGCTGCGCATGCTCTCGACCACGAAACTGATCACGACCGAGATCCGCCGCCGGCTGAGATCGGAATTCGGGGCGACGCTGCCCCAGTTCGACCTGATGGCGCAGCTCTACCGCGAGAAGGACGGCCTTCGCCTGGGCGAACTGTCAAAGCGCACCATGGTCACCAACGGCAATGTCACGGGGCTGGTGGAGCGTCTCGAGGCGGATGGGCTCCTGAGACGCGTCACGCCCGATCGGGACCGCCGGGTTACGGTCGCGCAGCTGACGCCGGCGGGGGCGAAGCTCTTCGCGGCCATGGCTGCGGCGCATGAAGGATGGCTCCGCGACCTGATGGCAGACGTGGATCGTTCCGTGGTAGGCGGGCTGTGGTCGGACATCGGCAAGGTGAAGGCCTCCGCTCGCAATCATCTCTCCGGCTCGGAGTTCGAATAGCGCGTTCATGGAAAACCTCCAGGCCATCGTGGATGAGATCCACCACACCCTGATGCCGCGGCTCGGCGAGGGAAAGGTTGCCGATTACATTCCGCAACTCGCCCATATCGACCCGAGGAAGTTCGGGATAGCCGTGATGGGCACCGACGGCGTCACCGCCAGCGCGGGTGACTGCGACGAGCCTTTCTCGATCCAGAGCGTATCGAAGGTCTTCACGCTGACGCTGGCGCTCGGCAAGCACGGCGAGAATGTCTGGAAACGGGTCGGGCGCGAACCTTCGGGATCGGCGTTCAATTCGATCGTGCAGCTGGAGCACGAGGAAGGCAAGCCGCGCAATCCGTTCATCAATGCGGGGGCGATCGCCGTGAGCGACCTTGTGCTTGCGGGGCACACGCCGCGGGAGGCGATCGGCGAGATCGTCCGCTTCGTCCAATACCTGGCCGACGACGACACCATCGCCATAGACCCCGCCGTCGCCAGATCCGAGGCGGCCACAGGATACCGCAACATCGCGCTCGCCAACTTCATGCGTGGCTTCGGCAAGCTCGACCATCCGGTGGATCATGTGCTCGGGGTCTATTTCCACCACTGTGCGCTCGCCATGACCTGCACGCAGCTCGCCCGCTCCGGCCTGTTCCTCGCGGCAGCCGGCCGCAATCCCCTGACCGGCCACACGGTGGTTTCAAGACAAAGGGCAAGGCGGATCAACGCGCTGATGCTGACCTGCGGACACTACGACGGCTCGGGCGACTTCGCCTATCGGGTCGGGCTGCCGGGCAAGAGCGGCGTAGGCGGCGGCATTCTGGCCGTCGCGCCCGGCAAGGCCTCGATCGCCGTCTGGTCGCCCGGCCTCAACCACAGCGGCAACTCGCTGCTCGGGTCCCTTGCGCTGGAAATGCTGGCGCACCGGACCGGCTGGTCCGTCTTCGGTCCCTGATCCGGCGCGAAGAAAAAGAGGCGCGGCCGAAACCGCACCCCTTCCGTCCTGGGAGGACTAACTCAATCTTCGTTCGCCGCCATCTGCGACAGGATCTGGCCGCGGCCGCGCATCCTGAGGATCAGCGGCACGATGAAGGCGAGGGCCGCAACCGCGAAGAGCACGGCGGCGATGGGAGACGTGAAGAGATAGGTGACGTCGCCCTGGCTGATCGCAAGCGCGCGGCGGAGCTGCTGCTCGGCGAGCGGCCCGAGGATCAGGCCGACGACGACCGGCGCGATCGGATAGCCGAAGACGCGCATCACATAGCCGAGCAGGCCGAAGGTCAGGAGCATGCCCAGCTCGAACACGGAGGGGTTCGCTCCGATCGTGCCGAGCGTCGCAAACACCAGGATGCCGGCATAGAGCCAGGGCTTCGGGATGGTCAGGAGCTTCACCCACAAGCCGATGAGCGGCAGGTTGAGAACGAGCAGCATGCCGTTGGCGATCAGCAGCGATGCGATCAGGCCCCACACGAGCTGTGGGTTTGTCGCGAACAGCAGCGGGCCGGGCTGCAGGCCGTATTGCTGGAAGCCGGCAAGCATGATCGCAGCCGTCGCCGTGGTCGGCAGCCCGAGGGTGAGCAGCGGCACAAGCGTGCCGGCGGCGGAGGCGTTGTTCGCCGCTTCCGGCCCGGCGACCCCTTCGATGGCGCCATTGCCGAACTCTTCCGGATGCTTCGTCAGCCGCTTTTCCGTCGCATAGGAGAGGAAGGTGCCGATCTCCGCACCGCCGGCCGGCATGGCGCCGATCGGGAAGCCGATCACAGTTCCGCGGAGCCAGGGCTTCCAGGAGCGCGCCCAGTCCTGCGCATTCATCCAGACCGACCCCTTGACCGCTTCCACCGTCTCCGGACCGCGCGCGCCCTGCGCGGCGACGAACAGCGTCTCCCCGATCGCGAACATGGCGACCGCCATCGTCGTCACCTCGATGCCGTCCAGGAGATCCGGAACCCCAAAGGAGAGGCGGGTCTGGCCGGTAAGCTGGTCGATGCCGATGATCGAGAAGGCAAGGCCCACGAAGAGGGCGGTCAAGCCTCGAAGGGCGGAATCGCCGAAAGCCGCAGAGACAGTCACGAAAGCCAGAACCATCAGCGCGAAGTACTCGCGTGGACCGAACTTGATCGCGATTTGCACGACATAGGGCGCCAGGAAGGCGAGCAGGAGCGTTGCTATGAGGCCTGCAACGAAGGAGCCGATCGCAGAGGTTGCGAGCGCAGGTCCGCCGCGGCCGGCCTTCGCCATCTTGTTGCCCTCCAGCGCGGTGACGATCGATGCACTCTCGCCTGGAGTGTTGAGAAGGATCGAGGTCGTCGACCCGCCGTACATGCCGCCGTAATAGATGCCGGCGAACATGATCAGCGATCCGGTCGGATCGAGGCGGTAGGTGACTGGCAGCAGCAGTGCCACCGTCAGCGCCGGTCCGATGCCGGGCAGCACGCCCACCGCGGTGCCGAGGGTGACGCCGATCAGGGCATAGAGGAGGTTGAGCGGCTGTGCCGCCGACATCAATCCCTGGAGAAGAAATTCAAACGTGGCCATGAGCGTCGCGGCGTCCGTGTTAGAGGAACAGGTGTTCCAGCGGCCCGGCTGGAAGAGACAGCTGGAGCAGCCCGGCGAAGATCAGCCAGATGCCGAGACAGAGGACGATGCCGATCGGGATTGTCAGCCACAGCTTGCGGCGGCCGAAGCCCGCGGCGACGAGGGCGAAGAGAATGCCGGTGGCAATCGAGAACCCGGCCCGGTTGAGGAGCAGCATCTGGGCGGCAAGGCCCGCGACGACCCAGACGAGCGGGCCGAATTCCTGCCGGTCGCGCTGCGGAAAGTCTCCCCGGAAGGCTTCGATCGCGGTCCATACAGCCAGTCCGATCAGGCCGAAGGAGATCCACTCCGGAACAGTCGCGGGGCCGACCTGCGAATAGCCGGCAGCATCCTTCACCCGCGCGACGTCGAAGAAGATCACGGCTGCGATGACGATAAGGATCACGGCAATGGCAAGCGCCGCCCAATCGGGGCGGCGCTGCTCGGATGTCGAGGTGTTGTGGTCCAGGCTCATTTCACCAGTCCGATGTCCTTCAGGACGGTCTCGGTCGCGCTGACGTCCTTGTCGAGCTGCTCGACGAAGGCATCGCCGGCGAGATAGGTGTCGGCCCAGCCTTTCGTCTTTAGCGTTTCCTGCCACGTGGCCGACTTGGCAAGCTTCTCGATATCGGCCAGTACGGCCGCCTTCTGCTCGTCCGACAGACCGGGAGCGGCAGCAACCATGCGCCAGTTTTGCAGCACCACGTCATAGCCGGCTTCCTTCAGCGTCGGAGCGTCGACGCCCTCGATGCGCTCTTCGCTGGAGATCGCCAGCAGGCGCAGCGTGCCGGCCTCTACCTGCGACTGGAATTCGCCGTAGCTGGAAATGCCGGCAGTCACCTGGCTGCCGAGGATGGCGGCCAGAGCTTCACCGCCGCCGGAATAGGCGATGTAGTTGATCTTGGTCGGGTCAACGTCCGCAGCCTTCGCCAGCAGGCCGACCGCGATGTGGTCGGTGCCGCCGGCCGAACCGCCGGCCCAGGAGACCGATCCGGGATCTGCCTTCAGCTTTTCGACGAGCTGGTCGATCGACTGGATTTCGGACGAGGCCGGGACGACGATGGCTTCGTATTCGCCGGTCAGGCGCGCGATCGGCGTGACGTCTTTCAGGGTGACGGGCGACTGGTTGGTCAGGATCGCGCCGACCATGACATAGCCGCCGACGATCAGCGCGTTCGGGTTGCCCTTCTGCTGGCTGGCGAATTGGGCGAGCCCGATCGTGCCGCCCGCGCCCGGAACGTTCACGACCTGGACATTGCCGGAGATGCCCTCTTCCTGAAGAGCGGTCTGCAGCGAGCGGGCCGTCTGGTCCCAGCCGCCGCCGGGCGCCGCGGGAGCCATGATCGTGTAATCGGCCGCTGCGGCCGGCAGGGCGAGAGCTCCGGCGAGAATCGAAGCAAGAACGAAGTGTTTCAAGGTCTGTCCTCCAAAGTGCGTCTTCGGACGCGGTGATTTATTTGGGACAAGGAGGACGACTTGCCGCGGCGAATGCCGGTGGGCGCCTCCCATCCACATCGGCGCTCCCCTCCAGGAGGGCCGAATGCCCTAAGCGATCACATCAAGCTGACATCTACCTGACATTCCGCCTCCCGCGCGCAAATGGCAAGAGGGCGGTCACTGCAGCCGCAGTACCTCGTTCCAGCGGGAGATGAGACGCGCCCGCTTCACCTGGTCGAGATAGACCATCAGCCCGAGGCTGACCGGGACCGGCTTCAACTGCCCTCCGAGCATCTCCCGCAGGGTCGTTGCGGTATTGTTGCCGGACACCTCCGGACTGACCGCCGGGATCTGCAATTCCCGCGCCATGATCGTCTGTCCCTGCCGCGACATGAAGAACGCGAGGTAGCGGCGGCCGAGATCGGGGGAGGCGGCGGCCTGGGGTACGAGCCCGATCCGCGACATCACCACGGTATAGTCCTTCGGCAGGACGATACCCACGTCGGGATGCCGTGAGGCCCAGTCCGCCGCATAGGAGCCGAGGATGTTGTAGCCGAGGAGGAAGCGTCCGTCGGCCACCCGCTCAAGGATGGCCTGGCTGGTCGAATAGAGCTTCACGCCGGCGGCTCCCATGGCCTGGATGACGGACCAGATGTCGCCGAACTGCTCCTGATCGCGCGACATGAACAGGAACCCGACCCCCGATCGCTCGATGTCGTAGGTACCGATACGGCCGTGCACCGCGTCGCCGTGCGCCTTCAGATAGTCCACGAATTCGGCTCGGGTCGATGGCGGTGGCGCGTCCGGGAAGCTTGGCTTGTGGTAGACGAAGACCGCCGGCTCGAACGTCAGGGCATAGGCGGTGTTCCGCCAGTTCGCCCAGCCGGGCCAGCGGTCGCTCATGGGCAGGTCGCTGCGCTGGGCATAGCCGTCATTGGCGAGCTTCACCTGCAGGTCCATGGCCGAGGAGAAGGCGAAATCGGCCGTTTTCCGCCCTGCATCCGTCTCGCGTACGATCCGGTCGTAGATTTCGCCGGTGAGCATGTCCTCATAGCGGATGGAGACGTCCGGGTTGGCGGACTGGAAGCCGGCGATCATCGGCCGCGCCAGCGGCTCGTCGAGGGAGGAATAGACAACCAGTACCGGCGCGTCGGCGCGGCCGGACAGGGCCGGAAAGACTGTCGTCGCGGCGCACGCAAAGCTGGCCGACAGCAAGGCGAGGAGAAGGGGGAGGATGAAGAGGGGCCTCATCCGGAAAACATGCACCAGCAGGCGACGCAGCACAAGCCGAGGAAATCTGCCCGGTTCGTGACATTCGGCCTCCGGCCGGATAATCTCGCCGGAGGGGGTAACCAGGTGCGAATTCTTCTGGTGGAAGACAATCAGGCGCTGGCGGAGGGTCTGTCGACGATCCTGCGCGGGAGCGGCTATGCCGTCGATGTGGTGGCTGACGGGGCGTCGGCGGAGGCGGTCGCCGCTGCCGAGACCTACGACCTTGTCATTCTGGACCTCAATCTGCCGGAGATGGACGGTCTGGATGTGCTGCGTTCCATGCGCTCCCGCCAGAACAGGGCGGCGGTGATGATCCTGACGGCCCGCGGCGCGCCGGAGGATCGCGTGCGGGGCCTGGATCTCGGCGCCGACGACTACATGATCAAGCCCTTCGACATCTCCGAATTCGAGGCGCGTATCCGGATGCTGCTCCGGCGGCAGGCGGGGCTTCGAAGCTCCGTCGTCCAGTTCGGCGGCATTACCCTCGACCTGACCTCCCGGACCTTCAGCAGTTCGGGGCTGCCGCTGGATATCCCCGCGCGGGAGGTGGCGCTGCTGGAACTGCTGTTCCTGCGGGCCGGAAAGGTGGTCTCCAAGGATGCGATCGTCCGGTCGCTCACCGGCTTCGACGAGGATCTGTCGGCGAATGCGATCGAACAATATGTCAGCCGGCTTCGGCGTCGCCTTGCGCCGCACGGCCTGACGGTCCGCACGGCCCGGGGCCTCGGCTACTACCTGGAAAGCACAAGCCCGGCTCCATGACCTATTCCTATTCCTTGCGGCGGCGGCTGCTTGCCTGGTTGCTGATTGCCACTGCGGTGCTGGGCGCTTTCGCCCTGGCCGATACCTGGCGGGAAGCGGAAAAGACGGCAAACGAGGTTTCCGACCGTGTGCTGATGGGCTCTGCGCTCGCGATTGCCGAACGCGTCATCGTTTCCGAAGAGGGCAGTCTGGAAGTCGATATTCCTTATGTCGCGCTGGAAATGCTCACCTCGGCCGCGCAGGATCGCGTCTTCTATCGCGTCGACGGGCCGCCCGGCACGTTCATCACCGGCTATCAGAACCTGCCCACCGTACCGCGCGTGGAAGGACAGGCCGCGGCATTCGAGGATGCCGTGTTCCGCGGCGAACCCATAAGGGTCGCGGTGCTTGCCCGTTCTGCCTCGACGGGCATCAACTCCGTGCCCTTCGTCGTTACGGTGGCCGAGACGACCATCGCACGCCAGCAACTGATGCAGACCATCCTGTTCCGGTCCGCTGCGCGCCTGCTCTTCATGATCGTCGGGGCCGCCGTGATCGTCTGGATCGCTGTCACTGTCTCTCTTCGCCCGCTCTACCGTTTCAGCGAGGCGATCGCGCAGCGCAGCCCGGATGATCTTCATCCCATCGTGGAGCGCGTCCCGAGCGAGGTGCAGGGTCTGGTCGATACGGTGAATTCCTTCATGGTTCGCCTCGAATCGGCACTCGATGCGCTGCGGAACTTCACCGGGAACGCGAGCCACCAGTTGCGGACCCCCCTCGCAATCATCCGCACGCAGCTTGCCCTTGCCGCGCGCTCCACCGATATCGAGAGCGCGAAGCGTGCGGTCGGCAAGGCAGATGCCGCGGTTGCGGACGGGGAACGTCTGCTCGGCCAGTTGCTGCTGATGGCGAAGATCGACGCGGCGACGCGCTCCTCGTCCTTCCAGGAGACGGATCTTTCCTCCCTGGCGCAGGCGCTGACCGCCGAGCACGTGCCGCTGGCGGCCGAGGCGGGGATCGATCTGGGCTTCGAGGGTGCCGGTTCCCTCCCGATCCTGGGTGAGCCGCTGCTTCTCGGGGAGCTTTTGAAGAACCTCATCGCTAACGGGCTGCTTTATGCCGGGGCTGGCGCGGAGATGACAGTCCGTGCCAACCGTGAAGGCAGCGAGGCCGTGATCGAGGTGGAGGATAACGGACCAGGCATTCCTCGGGGCAGGCGCGCCGCCGTGCTGCAGCGCTTTGATCGCGGCACCCGCGCGGATTCCTCAGGCTCCGGACTGGGCCTGCCGATTGTCGAGGAGATCGCGAGGCTGCATCGCGCCAGGGTGGAGTTGCTGGACGGAGGCGGTGGCCGGGGCCTCTGCGTCCGGATACGGTTCCCCCTCCCGAGGGATCATCGCGAGTAGACGCAGGCTCCGCCGATCCAGGTGCTCTTCATGGACAGATCGTCGGTGAGAAGCACGAAATCGGCGTCCGCATCGGCAACGACGCAACCCTTGCGGCGGGAGAGCCCGGCCGCTTCGGCCGGATAGGTCGACACCATCCGGAGCGCTTCCTCGAGCGGCAGGCCGAGTACCCGATGGAGGAACTGCAGCGATGAGAGCATGTCGATATCGGCGCCGGCAAGCGTCCCGTCCGCCAATGTGAGCCGGCCGTCGCGGCGGAGAATTTCCCGGCCGTTCAGGGTGAAGCGCGTGAGGTCGGTGCCGATGGGCGACATGGCGTCCGTAACGACGAAGATGCGGCCCGGCCCCTGTTTCGACCGCAGCGCGATCGCCATCGCTGCGGGATGGACATGGATGCCGTCGGCGATCAGGCCCGCATGCAGGCTGCCGGTGTGAAGCGCTGCACCGACCATTCCCGGCTCGCGGTGGCCGAGCGGGCTCATGGCGTTGAACAGGTGCGTAACGGTGCGGGCGCCGGCCTGCGCGTAGCGCTGCACCGTTTCGAAACCGGCGTCGGTATGGCCGAGGCTGACGGTCAGCCCGGCCTCCGCCAGCCGCGAGACCTGCGCTTCCGTCACGTTCTCCGGTGCCACCGTCACCATCATCGCCGGGAAAGCGCCGCGGCAGGAGAGGAGGAGGTGGAGATCCGCCTCCTCCATCGGCCGGATCAGCGAGGGGTCGTGCGCGCCCTTGCGGCCGAGCGAGAGGTGCGGCCCTTCCAGGTGCAGGCCCAGAAAGCCGGGCACGCTTTCGGCGATCGCCTGACGGCCGGCGGCGATGACGGCCGCCGTGGTTTCCGGCGTGTCGGTGATCAGCGTCGGCAGGATCGCGGTGGTGCCGAAACGGGCATGGGCGGAGCAGATGGTCCGAAGCCCCTCGACCGTCGGCGCATCGTTCAGCATGACGCCGCCGCCGCCGTTCACCTGCAGGTCGACGAAGCCGGGGACGAGCATGCCGCCTTCGGCCTCGACCACGTCGGCCTCGCCCGGAATGTCCGTGTCCGGCACGATGGCCACGACGCGTCCCTCCGATAGCAGGAGGGACGCCCCCTGATGCCAGGTCTCGCCGTCGAAGATGCGGGCGCCTCGGATGGCCGCTGGAGTCATTTTGTTTCCGTCACTTTCTTGAGCGCCGCCGGCGCATCAGGATCGTAGCCGCGCGTTCGCGACCAGGCTTCCACGAAGCCGTAGAAGGGCAGGATCAGGCAGAGCGCGTCCGTCAGCGGATGACCGGTGGCCACGAAGGGAAGCTCCGTGGCCTTCCCGGCCCGTGCCGACGTTGCGAAGGCAAGCGCCCCCTTGCCGACGAGGCCATCGGCGATCTCCACGATCGAGGTCTCGGCGGCATCGCGGGCTGCAAAGGCGATGACCGGGAAACGGTAGTCGACAAGTGCCACCGGGCCGTGCAGGACCTCCGCCGATGAATAGGCTTCGGCGTGCATGTTCGAGGTTTCCTTGAACTTCAGCGCAGCTTCACTGGCAATCGCCAGGGCCGGCCCGCGGCCGAGCATGAAGAGCGAATCGGCGTCGCCCAACTGGCCGGCAAGGTCCGTCCACTCGAGATCGACGGCACGGGCACAGAAGGCGGGCAGGTCCTGCAGGGCCTGCCGCAGATCCGCATCGTCCACCCATTCGGCCAGGACGGCAAGCCCGGCAACGATCGAGTTGAAGTAGGACTTGGTCGCTGCGACCGCGACTTCGGGTCCGGCCTTGATGTCGATCGCGTGGGAGCAGGCGAGCGCCATGGGCGACCCCGGCGTGTTCGTCAGCGCGAGGCTCAACGCTCCCGCCTCGCTTGCCGCTTTTGCCATGGCGACGATGTCCGGGCTCTTGCCCGACTGCGAGATGGCGATTGCCGCGCTGCCGGCAAGCTTCATCGGCGCATGATAGATGGAGGCAAGCGAGGGGCCGAGCGAGGCAACGGGCCGCCCGGTGGTCAGTTCGACCGCATACTTGATGAAGGTTGCCGCATGGTCGGAGGAACCGCGGGCGATCGTCACCAGGAAGGCAGGATCGCGTTCGCGCAGCGCCCGGCCGGTCGCCGCCAGATCGGCCGCCGACTGTTCCAGCAGCCTGGCAACTGCTTCGGGAATCTCGTTTATCTCGCGCCGCATATGGGTCTGCATGTCATTCTCCCAAGGTCAGTTCGGCCACGAAGTCATAGGTGTCGCCGCGGTAGAGCGAGCGGGTGAACTCCACCACCCGGCCCGAGGCCAGGTAGGAGATGCGCTCGATGGAGAGCCCCGCAGCACCGACCGGAACGGCGAGCAGGCCGGCTTCCGGCTCCTTGACGTTACAGGCGGAGATGCGCTGGATGGCCCGTACGGGACGCGCGTTCTTCGTCTCGAGTTCCGCATAAAGCGATGACGTGACGACGGTCGGGTCCGGCAGGAATTCGGGCGACAGGCTCGCCCGCTCGATCGCCAGCGGTATGTCCTTGGCGATGCGCAGCCGGCCGATGCGCGCCACGAGCGTGCCGGCGGCAAGGCCGAGCATCATCATCTCTTCCGGCGACGGATGAAACAGGCCGCGCTCCAGCCATTCGGAGCGGGTATCGAGGCCGCGCCGCGCCATGTCCTCGGTAAACGAAGTGAGCCGCGACAGGGGCTGCTGCACGCGCGAGACGGGCTTGGCGACGAAAGTGCCCGAACCCTGGCGCCGCACGAGCAGACCGTCGCGCACGAGATCGTCCACCGCCTTGCGCACCGTGACCCGGCTGACGTCGGCGTAGTCCGCAAGGTCCCGTTCGGCGGGAAGGGCATCGCCATGACCGAGCCGTCCGGATCGGATCGCCTCCTCCAGCACCTGCCGCAGCCTGAGATAGAGCGGCCCGCCACCGGGCGCCTGCAGGCCTTCCAGGGGAAGCAGTGTTGCGAGCGGAACCGTCATGGTGCCCCCGTCCGCAAGGTCTTGACGGCCAGTTCTACCGCACCGGTCAGCGCGTCGGCCAGCGGTGGAGCAAGCCGGTCGCGATGGCGGTCGGCGAGGTAGGCAGAGTAGACCTCCGCCAGGCCGCCGAGCAGGCAGAGCCGCCCGGTGCCGCCATCGATCCGGGCGGCGGCGTCGAGTGCTTCGTCGACCTGCGAGGCTGCGTCCCGCATCAGCCGCAGCGCGGTGGGATCGCCCTCTGCGGCGAATGCCACCACCGTGGGGGCGTGGCGGCCGAAATCGCCGGGGCGGGCGGCACGGGCAAAGTCTACCACCATCTTCGGATCGTGCCCGAATTCATCCAGGATCCTCTTCGTCAAGGCGCTGCCGGGCCGGATGCCGTCATGGGCGAGCAGGCTTTCCTGCAGCGCCGCATGCCCGAGCCTCGCGCCACCGCCGAGGTCTCCGACCTGGAAGCCCCAGCCGCCGAGATAGTGGATCCTGCCCTGGTGGCGCACGATAAAGATCGTTCCCGTGCCGACGATCGCGATCGCGCCGTCGGCGTCACCGAGAGCGCCCTGCAGGGCGATGAGTCCGTCGGAGACGATCTCGGCCCGTGCGAAGGGCAGGCGGGCGAGCACATAGGAGACCGCATCGCCGACATTGTTTCCGGCAACGCCCAACAGTGCCGACGCTGCGGAGAGATCCTCCGCCAGCCCCGCGTCCCGGAAGGCCAGCCGCGCCGCCTCTTCGATATGGCGGAGCGCCGTGTCGGGATCGGTCAGGATATTGGAGGCGCCGCTGCGCCCGCGGCCGAGAATGCGGCCTTCTGCATCCGCCACGGCGGCCCGGCAGCTGGTTCCGCCGCCGTCGATCCCGATGAAATATTCCTGCATGCTGCAACCTCCAAGCGCACAATACCAAAAAAATACCAATTACCAAGAGCTAAAGAAGAGGCACTCCATTTCCGCCCTTTCGCGCTGCGGAATAGGGCCTCGAGACTGGATTTCCTGCGCTAAATTAACTGCTGCGTCACATTTCCTAATTTGCCGGCTGGACAAGTGGTATTTTTTTGGCATCATTTTGGGCAAGAGGGAGACAACGGATGAGCGGAACCGCCACCGAAGCCAGGCATGGAGAAGCGGAAGGGCTGGACAGGCGTCCGATGAGGGAGATCCTGAGTCTCCTCGCGTCCGGCCAGCAGGCTGCGGCGGCGGCAGTGGACGCGGCGATACCGTCGATCGAGGCCGGTTCGGCCCATATGGCGCAGGCGCTCAGGGCCGGTGGCAAACTCGTCTATGCCGGCGCCGGCAGTTCGGGCCTCATGGCCATGGCCGATGCACTGGAACTCCCCGGCACCTACGGCATTCCGAAGGACCGGATCGTCGTGCTGCTCGCGGGCGGCGTGGCAAGCCTCAGCGATCTGACAGGCTCGCCGGAAGACGATGTCGAGCAGGCGCGAAGGGATGCTGCGGTGGTGGAAGCTTCCGATTGCGTCATCTGCGTCTCGGCAAGCGGCTCCACCCCCTATGCTGTCGCCGTCGCGCAGGCTGCCAGGGAGCGCGGGGCGCAGGTTGTGGCGATCGCCAACAATCCGGGTGCCGCACTGTTTTCCCATGCCGACGTCTCGATCCTGCTCCAGACGCCGCCGGAGGTGATTGCCGGCTCCACGCGCATGGGTGCCGGAACGTCGCAGAAGATCGCCTTCAACATGCTGTCGACGCTGGCGGCGGTAAGGCTTGGCCATGTGCATGACGGCCATATGGTCAACCTCCATGCGGACAACATCAAGCTGAAGGCGCGCGCGACGCGAATGGTGGCCGATATTGCCGGTGTGGCCGAGGAGGAGGCGCGGCGATTGCTGGACAGGGCAGGGGGCTCCGTGAAGGTGGCGGTGCTGCTCGCGGCCGGTGCCCCCGAGGCCGAGGACGCCCGACGGGCGCTGCATCGAAATGGCGAGGTGCTGCGGTCCACGCTCGCAGAATTCCAAGACATCAACGGGTTTCACAAACGCGCCTGAAGGGCGTGAACGAAGAGGGAGAACATCATGACCCGCATTCTGACAGGCATGCTCATGGCCGGCACGGTGCTCGCGTCCGCGGGCGCGGCGTCGGCGCAGGAAACGCAGCTCACCATCGAGAGCTGGCGCAACGACGACCTGCCGATCTGGCAGGAGAAGATCATCCCCGCCTTCGAGGCCAAGCATCCGAACATCAAGGTGACCTTCGCGCCGATGGCGCCGACCGAATACAATTCGGCCGTCAACGCCAAGCTCGAAGCCGGAACCGCCGGCGACCTCATCACCTGCCGTCCGTTCGACCTGTCGCTCGCCATGTTCGAGAAGGGCCAGCTCGCCGCGCTGAACGATCTGCCCGGCATGGAGAACTTTTCCGACGTCGCCAAGTCCGCCTGGACGACGGACGACGGTGCGACGACCTTCTGCGTGCCGATGGCGTCGGTCATCCATGGCTTCATCTACAACAAGGCCGCCTTCGAGGAAGTCGGCGTCGAAGTGCCGAAGACCGAGGAGGAGTTCTTCGCGGTTCTGGAGAAGTTCAAGGAAGACGGCAACTACGTTCCTATGGCGATGGGCACCAAGGACCAGTGGGAAGCTGCGACCATGGGCTACTACAACATCGGCCCGAACTACTGGAAGGGCGAGGAAGGCCGCAAGGCGCTGATCGCCGGCACCCAGAAGCTGACCGATCCGCAGTGGGTCGAGCCCTATGGGACGCTTGCCAAGTGGAAGGACTATCTCGGCGACGGTTTCGAGGCGCAGACCTATCCGGACAGCCAGAACCTCTTCACGCTCGGCCGCGCCGCGATCTACCCGGCCGGTTCCTGGGAAATCGCGCCATTCAAGAGCCAGGCCGATTTCGAGATGGGCGCGTTTCCGCCCCCGGTGAAGGCGGAAGGCGACAAGTGCTACATCTCCGACCACAACGACATCGGCATCGGCCTCAATGCGAAGAGCGCCAATGCCGAAGCCGCCAAGACCTTCCTGTCCTGGGTCGCCTCGCCGGAATTCGCCGATCTCTATGCCAACTCGGCGCCGGGCTTCTTCAGCCTGAACTCGAACCCGGTCACCATGCAGGACGAACTGGCGCAGGAATTCGTCTCCTGGCGCGAGAACTGCGAAACGACGATCCGACCAAGTGCGGCAATCGTCGGCCGCGGCGATCCTAACCTCGACCTCGAGATGTGGCGCGTGTCGGCGAACGTCATCAACGGCACGATGACGCCGGAGCAGGCCGGCGAGGAGACCCAGAAGGGGCTCGACAGCTGGTACAAGCCGAAGCAGTAACGCGCTTATCGAGCGTTTTGCCTTTCGGGTTTACCCCTTACCCTAAATCTCTCCCCGCAAGCGGGGAGAGGGACCTTCGTCCACCCAAAGGTTGCCGGTCAGGCGGGCCGGCACGGCATTCCCTTCTCCCTGCGTGCGGGAGAAGGTGCCTGCAGGCGGATGAGGGGTCGATGCACAAGGCGGCGCACGCGCCACAACAGAAAACACCGGTACCCAGCCATGAGCGACATCGACAAGGCCGATCCCGAGAGCGCTCAGATCAAGCGCCCCACCCGCTGGTATATCCTAGTCTTCCTAGCGCCCGCCTTTCTCGTCTACACCGCGGTGATGATCCTGCCGCTGATCGAGACGCTGAGGCTCTCGCTCTTCAACCTCGTCGACGGCGAGATGCGCTTCGTCGGCCTCGGCAATTTCCAGCGCCTGTTCGGCGACCCCCGCCTTGCCGCCGACTTCTGGAATGCCCTCTGGAACAACACGATCTTCTTCGCCATCCACATGGCTGTGCAGAACCCGATCGGCATCGCGCTTGCCGCCATGCTGTCGGTGCCGACGCTGCGCTTCGCCGCCTTCTACCGCTCCGCTATCTTCGTGCCGACGCTGCTATCCTTCGTCATCGTCGGCTTTATCTGGAAGCTGATCCTTTCGCCGATCTGGGGAATTGCGCCCGGCCTGATGGATCTGGTCGGGCTGAAATCCTTCTTCTCCCCCTGGCTCGGCAAGCCGGAGAGTGCCCTGATCACCGTCTCGCTGATTTCCGTCTGGCAGTATGTCGGCATCCCGATGATGCTGATCTATGCAGCCCTTCTCAACATTCCCGAGGAGGTGCTGGAAGCGGCCGAGATCGACGGCATTACCGGCTGGAGCCAGTTCTGGAAGATCAAGCTGCCGCTGATCCTGCCGGCGATCGGCATCATCTCCGTGCTGACCTTCGTCGGAAATTTCAATGCCTTCGACCTCATCTACACGGTCCAGGGGGCGCTGGCCGGACCGGACGGCTCGACCGACATCCTGGGCACGCTGCTCTACCGCACCTTCTTCGGCTTCCAGAACCAGATGGGCAATCGCCCGATGGGGGCGACGATCGCCACCGTGATGTTCCTGATCATCCTTGCCGGCGTGTCGCTCTACCTCTTCGTCATCCAGCGGCGCATCCGCCGCTATCAGTTCTGAGGGAGGCGAGATGTCCAAGGCACGTTCTTCCCTTCTCCGCAGCGGCCTAATCCATCTGGCGTTGATCACCTATACGCTGATCGCGCTCTTCCCCGTCTTCCTGACGCTCGTCAATTCGCTCAAGGCGAGGAACGCCATCTTCCGTGAGCCGCTGGCCCTTCCGACCCCGAAGACCTTCAGCCTGGTCGGCTACGAGACCGTGCTCGCCCAGGGCGACTTCCTCGGCTATTTCCAGAACAGCCTGATCGTCACGGTGGTTTCGATCGCGCTCGTGCTGCTGTTCGGCGCCATGGCGGCCTTCGCCCTGTCGGAATACCGCTTCCGGGGCAATATGCTGATGGGGCTCTATCTGGCGCTCGGCATCATGATCCCGATCCGCCTCGGTACGGTGGCGATCCTGCAGGGCATGGTCGCCACCGGTCTGGTCAACACGCGGACCGCGCTGATCCTGGTCTATACGGCGCAGGGGCTGCCGCTCGCGATCTTCATCCTGTCGGAGTTCATGCGGACCGTCTCCGACGATCTGAAGAATGCCGGGCGGATCGACGGCCTATCGGAATATGCGATCTTCTTCCGCCTCGTCCTGCCGCTGGTGCGCCCGGCCATGGCGACTGTCGCCGTCTTCACCATGATCCCGATCTGGAACGACCTCTGGTTCCCGCTGATCCTCGCGCCGGGCGAGGCGACGAAGACGATCACGCTCGGCGCGCAGATGTTCATCGGCCAGTACGTCACCAACTGGAACGCGGTCCTGTCGGCACTGTCGCTCGCCATCCTGCCCGTCCTGGTTCTCTACGTCATTTTCTCGCGGCAACTGATCCGCGGCATCACCTCTGGAGCAGTCAAGTGAGTTCTGAATTTAAGCCCGTCCGCGTCCTCGTCGCCGGCCTCGGCAATATGGGCCGCAGCCATGCGCTGGCCTACCACAACAATCCCGGCTTTGAGATCGTCGGCCTCGTCAACCGCTCGGAGGTGACGCTGCCGGAGGAATTGCAGGGCTATACGATCCATCCGTCTTTCCCCGAAGCGCTGGCCGCGCTGAAACCGGACCTCTGCTCCATCTGCACCTATTCCGACAGCCATGCCGACTACGCGGTCATGGCCTTCGAGGCAGGCTGCCATGTCTTCGTGGAAAAGCCGCTGGCAACCACCGTGGCGGATGCCGAGCGTGTCGTCGCAGCCGCAAAGGCGGCGCAACGGAAGCTGGTGATCGGGTATATCCTGCGCCACCATCCGTCATGGATGCGGCTGATCGAGGAGGCGCGCAAGCTCGGCCCGCCTTACGTCTTCCGCATGAACCTCAACCAGCAGTCCTCCGGCCCGACCTGGGAGACCCACAAGGCGCTGATGCAGACGACATCGCCGATCGTCGATTGCGGCGTGCATTATGTCGACGTCATGTGCCAGATCACCGATGGTAAGCCCGTGCAGGTGCGTGGCATGGGTCTGCGCCTTTCTGATGAGGTGGCGCCGAACATGTACAACTACGGCCACCTGCAGGTGATGTTCGACGACGGTTCCGTGGGCTGGTATGAGGCCGGTTGGGGGCCGATGATCTCGGAAACGGCCTTCTTCGTGAAGGACGTCATGTCGCCGAAGGGATCAGTCTCGATCGTCATGGACCCGAACGCCAAGTCGGACGACATCGATACCCATACCAAGACTTCGCTCATCCGGGTGCACGATGCGGAGACCGGGCCGGACGGCAGGTTCCTGCGGCCGGACGAGGATCTGGCAATGGCTGGCGAGCCGGGCCACCAGGACCTTTGCGACCTGGAGCAGGCCTATGTCCTGAAGGCGATCCGCGAGAACATCGATCTCGACCGTCACATGAACGACGCCGTCCAGTCGCTGCGCATCTGCCTGGCGGCAGACCAGAGCGTGCGCACCGGCGCGCCGATCATTCTGTAAGGAGGAACGACCTTGGGTTCGCTGCAGCTTTCCTCCATCCGCAAGTCTTTCGGCACGCATGAGGTGCTGAAAGGAATCGATCTCGAGGTCAAGGACGGTGAGTTCGTGATCTTCGTCGGCCCTTCCGGCTGCGGAAAATCGACGCTGCTGCGGGTGATCGCCGGCCTGGAGGATGCGACCTCCGGAAGTGTTCGCATCGACGGAGCGGAAGTGGTCAACACGCCGCCGGCAAAGCGTGGGATCGCAATGGTGTTCCAGTCCTACGCGCTCTATCCGCACCTGACGGTGAAGGACAATATGGGGCTCGGCCTGAAGCAGGCGGGGGAATCGAAGGAGGTAATCGAGGAGCGGGTTGCAAAGGCTTCCACCATGCTGTCGCTCGAGCAGTACCTGGCTCGCCGCCCGGCGGAGCTTTCCGGCGGCCAGCGGCAGCGTGTCGCGATCGGTCGGGCGATTGTTCGCGAACCGAAGCTCTTCCTGTTCGACGAACCGCTGTCCAATCTCGATGCGGCGCTCAGGGTGCACATGCGGCTGGAAATCGCTGCCCTGCATCGCCGTCTGAAGGCGACGATGATCTACGTCACCCACGACCAGGTGGAGGCGATGACGCTCGCCGACAAGATCGTCGTCCTGAATGGAGGGGCGATCGAGCAGATCGGCTCACCGATGGAACTTTACAACCGACCCGCCAACCTCTTCGTGGCGGGCTTTATCGGTTCCCCGCAGATGAACTTCATCGAGGCCTCGCGCCTGAACGAGCCGGGGGCCCGGACGATCGGCATCCGGCCGGAACATATCTCGCTGTCGCGCGAAGCGGGTAGTTGGAAGGGGCGCGTGGAGCACGTCGAGCATCTCGGAGCCGACACGATCGTCTACCTGGCCACGGAAGCGGCTGGCTTGCTGACGGTCCGACTCTTCGGCGAACATCCCTATGCGGCAGACGACACCGTCTTCGCAACCCCGGATGCGACTGCCCTGCACCGCTTCGACGCGGATGGAAAGGCCGTCCGGGTCTAGCCATGTTTCCTACTGGGGAATGGTGGAGATGATGGTGTTTTCGAAGGAGCGTCCCACGCGACGGAGCTGCTCGTCGTAGTTGCGACGCGTGTTGGCGTCGAAGACTGCAATTGGCGCGTTCACGGTGGCGCTGGCCACACCACCGACGGTCTGTGCCGTCCCGAGTGCCACTGCCCCGATCCGGTCGCCAAGGCCGATATTGGAGTCCGTGATTGTTTGCCCCGCCAGCAGCCGCGTCCCGATCAACTGCACCACCTGGGGGCTCTGCGCGAACTTGCCATGATTCAGCGGGTCCCCGCTCTGGAGCGCCGTGAGGTCTATGATGGAGATGCCCGCTGCCTCGAACTGGGTCCGGTAAGGCTCCACGGAAGGGTCGATCTGGCCGAGGCGATCGATATTGCCGGATATCCGCCGCGACAGTTGCAGCGCGCGGTCGTCGCGCGAAACGAACAAGGTAAAGTCCGGGCGGCTGGGCCCCAGCGCCTTGTACTGCTGCCCGAAGACGTCGACATCGAGATCGGGGGAGGCGAGGATGACGTTCTGGATCTTCGGCGCAACCCGCCCGTCGCGGATGGCCATCTGCCGCAGCGCCTCGACCGTCAGCCACGAACCCATGGAATGGGCCATGACGGTGACCTCCCGGACCTTCGGGTCGTCCGTAATGGCGTCCAGCATCTCTTCGAGCGCGTCGCGCGAATAGTTCGTGCTTTCCTTGTCGTAGTTGTAGTCGAAGATCGAGGCGCGCGAAGGCCAGGTGAACAGGATCGGTGCGACATCCGTTCCGGAATCGTGAACGATCTGGGCGAATCGGTAGACGGCGTCCTCGTAGCGGTTGTTGAACCCGTGGACGAACACGAGCACGCGGCCGCTGGGCGGCAGGTGGCGGACGAGCCAGTCCCGGGCGTCCGCCTTATCGACCGGCAGGACGCGCGCCGTGGCGAACTCACGCGTCGGATCCGCGGGCAGCTTCTTTGGCCACTGGACCTCCCCGACCTTCCGATTTGCTTCCGGCGGGATGGAAACCGCGATGTCGGTGATCTTGAGGCCAGTGCCACGCTCTCCGGAAAACAGGATGCCTGGGTTTTCGGAAGGAGAACGGGTCGTCGCCACCAGCATGTCGACCTGTGTGCCAGGCGTGGTCGCGGCATCGGCCGTGGGCACAAGCACGCCTTCGGCCCGGCCTGCGCAGCCGGAAAGGCTCACGGCCACGAGGAGCGGGAGAAGGAGCGCCTGCAGGCGACCTGGGATGAGGGCGGCGCCGGTTGTCATGCCGTCCATTCAGCGGGATCGGGAGAGGATGTCAATCACGAACCCATTCTTGACCTGCGCCAGCAGGCGCGGGGACGACGCAAAACTCTTCCGCCGGACTGGAAGCGGCCGATCTGAACTGTGCTCGGAAAAGGAAAAAGCCCGACGCGGGAGGAGGTGCGTCGGGCTTTAAACTTGATCGGCAATTGGGAGGAGGAGGAGATTGCCGATCCGTATCTAACGACGCTGGGAGGAGGAGTGCGTCGCTTCGATGGGTGAGATATAGGCTGCGCCGGGCGCATTGCCAAGAGCTTTGCTGCATCGCAGCAATGCGTTTTATGCAAGGCTCGCTTTATCTTCGCCTGTCGCGGCGACTTTATCCGCCGCCTGCTTGCCGGAAGAAGGTCGCTGTGGCATTGCCTCGTAGAGAACATGAGAGGGTAAAATGAGCAGCATTCGCTATCACGAAGGTGACATCTCGGCCACGGATGCAAGCCGTTACACGGACGATATCGCCATCGATACCGAGACGCTGGGGCTGGTGCCCCGCCGCGACAGGCTCTGCGTGGTGCAGCTTTCGCCAGGTGACGGAACGGCGGATGTGATCCGGATCTCCGCGGGCCAAAAGGAGGCGCCGAACCTCGTCGCCATGCTCGCCGATTCATCCCGGCGGAAGATCTTTCACTATGGTCGCTTCGATATCGCGGTTCTCTTCCATACCTTCGGCGTCACTACGACGCCGGTGTTCTGCACGAAGATCGCGTCGCGGCTCGCGCGAACCTACACCGACCGCCACGGACTGAAGGACAATCTCAAGGAACTGCTCGATATCGACGTATCGAAGGCGCAGCAGCAGTCGGATTGGGCCGCGGAGATCTTGTCCCCCGCCCAGCTGGAGTATGCGGCATCGGACGTTCTTTATCTGCATTCCCTGGCGGAGCGGTTGACGGCCCGGCTGAAAAGGGACGGCCGGCTCGAAATGGCCGAAGCTTGCTTCGAGTTCCTACCCACCCGTGCCAAGCTCGACCTGTTGGGTTGGGAGGAGACCGATATCTTCGCCCATAGCTGACGCTCTTCCTTGCTGCTTCGACCTGTTATGCCGGCGTTAACCTATCTAACCTAGCCTGCCGCCTGGAAAGGGACGGTGAGGCTATGCTTCTTCCAACGCAGCAGACAGCGGGACTGGCGGCCAGAGGCATCATGCAGGCTGCGCTCGACAGCATCGAGGAGCGTCGGCGGCAGGAGGAGGAGCAGGCGCGGGGCGCGAAGAGAGACCCCATCGCCGAAGCACGCGTCAGCGCCGGCACAGAGGCCAAACGTGCGCGCGAAAAAATTGCGGAGGCGCTGTTTGGCTTGAACAACGTCGACCCGAACGAACTCAAGATACAGCTGATAGAACGACTGGCTGCCAAGCTTGGTCTCGATCTGGAAGAGGAGCGCTCGGGTTTTGCGCTGGGACGTGCTATCGAGGAGGCCGTCAAGGACCTCGGTCTCGACGCCGCCAAGCTGGAGGAAGAGCTTGGGCTGAAGGCGGCGGGCGTTTCGTTGGCCACGGTGATCGCGGCTATCAAGAATCCGTATGGCGACGACAACAGCCGCCTGCTTGAGGGACTGACCAAGGTCGCCAATGGCGGCAAGGCGGATTTTGACGTATCGCGCGTACTGCAGCGGCTCAATGATGTGGCCGATCCGAAGACGCTGGAGGAGTTGAAACTCGGCCCTCAGGGCTATGACCCGACCCGCGTCGAGGATGCCGAGGCCCGCGCAGAGCGGCAGCAGGACATCCAGGCGCTTGAGGCGTCCGAAAAGCTGGAAGACGTCCAGCAAATGCAGGACGCTCTCGAAGAGCACAATGACCGGGCGGTCAAGCCCGACATCGGACATGGAACGGGATCAGGCGCCGCTACGACGGACGCGGACATCGTCCTGCTTCTCGGTGCGACGGTGGAGCAGGCACGGAATACGGAAGCGGATACGGATGCGCCGCCTGCCGGCCCTGCAACCGATATTGCCCATCCCGTTGAGGATGCCGTGCCGGGAGAGGTTACCGAGCTGAATGCGGAAGCCCACGAGGAACTGAGCGCAGAGGCTGTGACCAAGGTCGAGGTCCTGCCCGTCTCGGTGGACGAGATCGGCCTCTACCAGCTGCTCAAGAAGAAGCTGGCCGCATAGGCACCCTTCGGGCCACTATATTCTGGCAAAGGTCAAGCAATTCCGCCCGTGTTAGCAATTTGTTAGCATTTTTAAGAAATTCTAACGCATTATCGGCATTGGTGACGCCATGAGGCGTCGCGGCCGCAGCGCCGAACGCTGCGAAAACACTGAACCGCTGTAGCCGATCTGTCTTGCCAACGCGAAGACATGGAGCAGGTCATGCTGCCGCCCCTTGGCGCTGCCTTGAGCGCCTCCACCGATTACCAGACCGCCGGCCGGCACGTCATCCGCCCACTTGTCGCGGCGACCGCTGCCGCAAGCGTCCCCTCTTCGCCCTCGCCGGTCAGCTATCTCAGCAGCGGGCGGCTTGATCTTCTGTCTCTGTCGGGACAGCTGCATCTCGCCCAGGGTCTATCGATCTTCGCCGAAACGGTCGGCAACTACCTTAAGATCAGCCGGCGCGAAGGCGAAAGCCTGGTCGACTACGCTCACCGGCTGGCGGAAGGGCTGAAATCGCTGACAGCGGCCCAGCGCGCGGTGCTGGAGCAGGCCCTGATGCAACTGACACGCAGCATGACGTTGCGGATGCTCACCGAAATCCTCGAAAATCCCCTAGGCCCGGAGGCGGCCCGCCTGAACGCCTACATCGAGACCGGCCAGGTGTCCGAGCGCGACCCTGCCGCCAGGGCCGTCGTCAGTTCTTACCGTCAGAATGCGGCTTCGGAGCCCTGGGCGAGCCATCCGGCCTTGGCGAGGTTGTCGTCTGCCCCTTCCTACCCGCCGGGCGGAGCTCCCCCCTCCCTCGCAGGATCACAAAGCGTAGCAGTGGTCCCTCCGCAGACGGAGGCAGGGCTTCCGGACGCTGCCGGAGGGGTTGTCGCATCGCAGCCGCAACGGGCCGGAGAAATCGGTCTTGCCGGGGGTGCATCCTCGCGCCCGACGCCTCAACAGCCGCCGCATGCGGAGGCAATCATGGCGGTGAAACCGGATCTGACGGAGGGCAATGTGCCTGCCTCCCGTGAAGCGGCTAGCCCGGCGCGGCCTGGAGGCGTAGCCGCCTCCGCCATGCCGCCACAAGACGACCTGTCGGGAGGCGAGATCCCGGCGCAGCAGCGTCGCGCTGCTTCCCCCTCGCATCCCGCCGGCAACCCGGCTCCCGCCGAAGCTTCGCGTCCCGCCTCCATTCGAGGTGCGGTTGTGATCTACGACGCGCCGGAACTGGTACGAATGGCGCAGCGCCTGGAGGAAGGAAGGCCGCTGCCGCAGGACGTACGATATCTTGCCGGCAGGATTTCCGGAGGTTCTCCTGCCGCGGAAGGGTCGGGCGGCGCGAAAGGCTTCGTGCCGCCGGGGGCATCCCTCTCAACCTACGAGACGACCGGATCGTCCGATCCGGCGGCCGACATTCCCGGTCTAACGGGAAACGCTGCAGGAAAACCCGCCGCATCCTCGCTCTTGAATACTGATGTGGCTGCAACTGCGCCGCTGCCCGTCCCTGCGTCCTCCGTCCCGAATGCGGTACAGGAAGGCGGTGTCGAGAGGCTGATAGAACAGGCCCTCTTCCTCCCGATGGCGGCGCCGGCGGTGGTCCGCGAAGGCCTTGTTCCGGCGTTCGTGGCCTATCCCGCGGTGCCCGGACAACCGGACGAAGACGAACGCGACGTGGAGCGGCTGTCACCGGTCGACGAGGACGGCGAAGGCCACCAGGCCGGGCATGACCGGCGGCAAGAGGGTGAAGAGGCGCCCGCCGAAAGCGAAGAACCGGAAGAGGGACAGGCTTCGGACCCGGACCGGCCGGACGAGGCGCAGGATCTTTATTGGCGCATGGCGGACCTCGCCTGAACCGAAAGCGGACATGAAAAAGGCCGCCGGACTTGCATCCGGCGGCCTTCGATCATCTGGAACAGCGATTACTCGTTGTTGCCGCGGTTCTTGAGAGCGGCGCCCAGGATATCGCCGAGCGATGCGCCAGAGTCGGACGAACCGAACTGTGCAACGGCTTCCTTCTCTTCAGCGATCTCGAGAGCCTTGATCGACAGCATGACCTTGCGGTCCTTCTTGGAGAAGTTGGTAACGCGCGCGTCGAACACCTGACCGACCGAGAAACGCTCCGGACGCTGATCGTCACGATCGCGCGCCAAGTCGTTACGACGGATGAACGAGGTGATGTCTTCGTGGTTCACGAGCTTCACTTCGACGCCACCGTCGTTGACGGCGATGACTTCGCACGAAACGACAGCGTTCTTGCGCAGTTCGCCCGAAGCAGCGGCATCGCCGACTGCATCCTTGCCGAGCTGCTTGATGCCGAGCGAAATGCGCTCCTTCTCGACGTCCACATCGAGGACGACAGCCTTCACGACGTCGCCCTTGTTGTACTCCTCGATGACCTGTTCGCCCGGACGGTTCCAGTCGAGGTCGGAGAGGTGGACCATGCCGTCGACGTCGCCTTCGAGGCCGATGAACAGGCCGAACTCGGTCTTGTTCTTGACTTCGCCTTCGACTTCAGTGCCGGCCGGATGCGAGTAGGCGAATGCCTGCCACGGATTTTCCAGCGTCTGCTTGAGGCCGAGCGAGATACGGCGCTTGGACGGATCGACTTCGAGAACGACGACATCGACTTCCTGGCTCGTGGACAGGATCTTGCCGGGGTGTACGTTCTTCTTGGTCCAGGACATTTCGGAGATGTGGATCAGGCCTTCGATGCCCGGCTCCAGCTCGACGAACGCACCGTAGTCGGTGATGTTCGTGACCGTACCGGAAATCTTCTTGCCGATCGGGTACTTGGCCGCGATGCCATCCCACGGATCCGACTCGAGCTGCTTCATGCCGAGCGAGATGCGGTGGGTTTCCTGGTTGATGCGGATGATCTGGACCTTGACCGACTGGCCGATGGACAGGATCTCCGACGGATGGTTGACGCGGCGCCAAGCCATGTCTGTGACGTGCAGCAGGCCGTCAATGCCGCCGAGGTCGACGAACGCACCGTAGTCGGTGATGTTCTTGACGACGCCGTCGACAACCTGGCCTTCCTCGAGGTTCTGAACGATTTCAGAACGCTGCTCGGCACGGGACTCTTCCAGAACCGTACGGCGCGAAACGACGATGTTGCCGCGGCGCTTGTCCATCTTGAGGATTTCGAAGGGCTGCGGGTTGTGCATGAGCGGGGTCACGTCGCGGATCGGACGGATGTCCACCTGCGAACGCGGAAGGAAGGCGACAGCGCCGTCCAGATCGACGGTGAAACCGCCCTTGACCTGGTTGAAGATGATGCCTTCGACACGCTCGCCGGCTTCGAACTTGGCTTCCAGCTTGACCCAGCTCTCTTCGCGGCGAGCCTTCTCGCGCGACAGAACAGCTTCGCCGAGGGCATTTTCGATGCGCTCGACATAGACTTCGACCTCGTCGCCGACCTTCAGCGACCCGTCCTTGCCCTTGACGCCGAATTCCTTCAGCGCGATGCGACCTTCGACCTTGAGGCCGACGTCAACAACAGCCATGTCCTTTTCGATCGCGGTGACCTTGCCCTTGGCGACATAGCCTTCGGCGAGATCGGTCTGTGCGAAGGATTCTTCGAGGAGGGCTGCGAAGTCCTCCCGCGTGGGGTTAGATACTGCCATGAAATCTCCTGAGAGTGTCCGTTCAAGGACACATATACGCCGGGGGTTCGTGTTGAACACGCTCAAAGTCAGTCCGCCTCGTCATGGAGGCAATCCGGCGCAAGGACTGATCTGCGAGCTAGTCTGACGTGCCGGCTCGCCGGCAGGTCTCAATCTTTCTTCAAGGCAGCGTCGATGAGGCTCTTCGCCGCCTGAAACGCGGCTTCTATACTCATTTCCGAGGTATCTAGCAAGTGCGCATCCTCCGCTGGCTTCAGCGGACTGTCGGCTCGGCCCATGTCACGCTCGTCGCGCTTCTTCACGTCGGCGAAGACTGCGTCGAAATCTGCCATACCGCCGCCTGACAGTATCTCGTCATAGCGCCGCCTAGCGCGCACTTCCGGGGAGGCCGTGACGTAGAGCTTCACCGGCGCGTCGGGGCAGACGACGGTGCCGATATCGCGGCCGTCCAGCACCGTCCCCGGTTCGCGAAGGGAAAACCTGCGCTGCGCCTCCACCAGTGCCCGCCGGACGAATGGCATGACCGCGATCCTGGACGCCGCCTCGCCAATCTCGTGGCGCGACAGGACCGAGCGGTCGAGCCCGCCGAGATCCACCTCGCGCGCCATCCTTTCCGCCACGTCCTCGTCATCCAGCGGCAGGCCCGCATCGAGAAGCGCCTTGGCGGTTGCCCTATAGGTAAGCCCCGTATCCAGGTGCTGGAAGCCGTAGGTCTCGGCGATCCGGCGGGACAATGTCCCCTTGCCGGCCGCCGCCGGTCCGTCGATGGCGATGACGAAGCCCATCAGGCCGCCCTGCTCTCGACCGGCTCGATACGGGCGCCGAGACCGGTCATCAGGTCCATGAACTCGGGGAAGCTCGTGGCGATGATGCCGGCATTGTCGACCGTCACCGCATGCTCCGCGACGAGACCCATGACGAGGAAGCTCATCGCGATCCTGTGGTCGAGATGAGTGACGACGGCTGCCCCGGCGGTATTGCCGTAGCCCTTGCCGCCGGGGCGGCCGCGAACCACCAGCGTGTCCTCGCCCTCATCGCAGTCGACGCCGTTCACCTTCAGCCCGTCTGCCACAGCCGAAAGACGATCGGATTCTTTAACCCGCAGCTCTTCGAGACCGAGCATGGTCGTCGTGCCTTCGGCAAAGGCCGCGGCAACGGCGAGCACCGGGTATTCGTCGATCATCGACGGCGCACGGTCCGCCGGCACCGTGACTCCCTTCAACTCCGAATGCTTCACGCGCAGGTCCGCGACGTCCTCACCTCCGGCGAGCCTCGGATCGAGGATCTCGATGTCGGCACCCATCTCCTGCAGGGTCAGGATCAAGCCTGTGCGCGTCGGGTTCATCAGCACGTTCTCGATGGTGACGTCGGAACCCGGCACCAGAATGGCCGCCACCAGCGGGAATGCCGTCGAGGACGGATCACCCGGAACATCGATCACCTGTCCGATCAGTTGGCCCCGGCCCTCGAGACGGATCGTCCGCACCCCTTCGGCATCCGTCTCCACCATGAGGTTGGCACCGAAGCCCTGCAGCATCTTTTCCGTATGGTCGCGGGTCATCACCGGTTCGATGACCGTCGTCACGCCGGGCGTGTTGAGACCGGCGAGCAGGACTGCCGATTTTACCTGGGCAGAGGCCATCGGTACCCGGTAGGTGATCGGGTTCGGAATCGACGGGCCGCGTAGGGTCACCGGCAGTCGGTCGCCCTCTGCAGCCTTCACCTGGACCCCCATTTCGCGCAGCGGATTAAGCACACGGGCCATGGGGCGCTTTGAAAGCGAGGCATCGCCGATGAACGTGCTCTCGAAGTCGTAGACGCCGACCAGCCCCATGGTGAGCCGGCAGCCGGTGCCGGCATTGCCGAAGTCGAGCGGCGCTTCCGGCGCGAGCAATGCGCCGTTGCCCGTCCCCTGGATGATCCACTCGTCGCCGACCTTCTCGATCTTCGCGCCCATGGCACGCATCGCCTTGCCGGTGTTGATGACGTCCTCGCCCTCGAGCAGGCCCGTTATGCGCGTCTCGCCGGAGGCGAGGCCGCCAAACATGAAGCACCGGTGCGAGATCGACTTGTCGCCGGGAATGCGGACGGTGCCCTTCAGATCGGCGGATTTCAGCGAGCGGGCCGGCTTCAACGCGACACCATGCGACATGGTCTGTCCTTCTGTTCTTGTCTCTCGTATCGCCGGCGTGGTTAGCACAAAGCGGAAAGCCGGTCATCCGGCTATTTCGCCCTGTTGGACAAGGCGAGACGGCCAAGTTTACCTTTGACAGAAATGAGCGCAGGCCTTATGGGGACCGGCTTAGTTTTTCACCCGTTGACAGCCGCTCCGGCGGCAAGCCGACCCGGTCGGCCAGACTCACGAGGCTTTCACAGTGGCAAAAGCGGAACTCGGAACCAAACGTACCGACCCGGATACCGGCAAGAAGTTCTACGACCTCAACCGTGACCCGGTCGTCTCTCCCTATACGGGCAAGTCCTGGCCGCTCTCCTTCTTCGAGGAGAACACGGCCCAGATGAAGATGGAGCAGGCCGAGGAGGAGGAGATCCAGGAAGTCGATACCGAGAACACGGACGTCGAGCTGGTCAGCAATGACGACGGCGACGATGCGGGCGGCGACGACCTGCCGGATATCGGTGACGACGACGTCGAGATCGAAGGTGACGACGACGATACCTTCCTGGAAGCCGACGAAGACGATGACGATGACGACATGAGCGGCATCATCGGCGTGACCGGCGACGACGACGAAGTCTGATCCAGACGCTCCCGGCTCGCCGAAACCGAAAAATTCGGCGGGCCCCTCAAAAACGGCTTGCACTCTCCGGAAACCGGAAGTAAGAAGCCGCCACTCCGGGCGAAACGCCCCGGATTTCCCAGGACCGGATAGAGTGCCGGACCACCCTGATGGGGCTATAGCTCAGCTGGGAGAGCGCTTGCATGGCATGCAAGAGGTCAGCGGTTCGATCCCGCTTAGCTCCACCAAACCTTCCAAAGTACATGCAAGCCGGCGAACGATCGCGAGAGATTTGCGCGTCGTGAAAGCCCGCTCCGGGTGAGCGCGCTGTCCAGGAAGAGATCGCTCGCCCCTAGGGCCTATTCACACCTCAGGCCCTGATCCAGATAGCTCGGCACGCCGGCGGGCGGGGCGGGAATCGGAGAGGCGCGTCGCACGGCGGCGACGATATAGTTGTCGATAGCGGAATTGCCGGACGACCTGGACAGCGAGACGCTGGTGATGTTGCCGCTGCCGTCGAAGCTGAAGCGGACAGCGGCGGTGCCGGTATCATTTCCTGGGCAGCGACGGGCATTTCGCGCGATCTTGGATTGAACCCTCGACTTCCACTTGGCGGGCGAGACCGAGGGTTTCGACGAGCCTGTGGTGGTCTGGGTGGCGGCCGTGCGATCCGACTGCTTCGTCTGGAGCTTGGCCTGCTGTGCTGCCTTCGAGGCCTGCGGCTGCTTCCGGACCCGCTTCGGCGGCTCCTTCTTCGGCTCGGGCGGCGGGGGCGGACGCGAGACAGGCAGCGGCACCTCGACGTTTTCCAGCGCCGCGATCATCTGCTGTTCCAGCGGATCGACCTCTTCCACCGGTTCCGGCGGCGGCTCCGGGATCGTCTCGGTGATTTCGGGCTCCGGTTCCGGCTCTTCGACCGGTTCCGGTTCCACGGGCTCGGGCTCCGGCTCGACCGGTTCTGCGATCTCTTCCGGCGGGGGAGGTTCGACGGGCTCCGGCAACGGTTCGGGCGGCGGCTCCTCGACCGGCTCCAGTTGCTTGCTGGCGACCTCCATGGAGTCGACCTCCTCGGTCGCCACCTGGTCTTCTTCCGTATTGGCCGCCTCCGGTTCGGCGGCCAGTTCGATCATGATGGCGGCGGGCGGACCGTTTTCGGCCGGCGGGGCCGGTTCCTGCCGCAGCAGGACGGCGGCCGCCGAGATATGCGCCGTCAGCACCACCAGTGCGGCGGACGACCAGAGCGCCATTTCTGCAAACCGACCGGCGTGGCTGGGTCGGGGCGAGGCGGATGTCATGGGGCCGCCTCACTCACCGGAGCCGGTGCCGCCGGTTGTCCCGCCGTCGCGGCGGGCGCCGCACCGGGCAGCGTCTCGAGGCCCACGAGGGCGATCTTCAGGTACCCGGCATCGCGCAGCAGGTTCATGACCTCCATGAACTGGCCGTACTCGATCGCCCTGTCGGCGCGCAGGAAGATGCGCGTGTCCTTGTTGCCTTCGGTTACCCGTTCCAAGGCTGCCGCCAATTGCTCGCGCTGAACCGGATCGTTGCCGAGATTGAGGCCGAGGTCGTCCCTGACCGTGAGATAGAGCGGCTCATCCGGCCGCTGCGCCGGCTGGGCGGACGAGGCAGGCAGGTCGACATTCACGTCGACAGTTGCAAGCGGCGCCGCCACCATGAAGATGATGAGCAGCACCAGCATCACGTCGATGAAGGGGGTAACGTTGATCTCGTGGTTCTCGGAGAGATCGTCACCGTGGTTTTCGCGGATGCCGCCGGCCATGGATCATTCTCCCGCCACGAGCGAGACGGGCGACTTGCGGCTGCCGGGCGGCACCTTGCGGAAGTCGAGGTCGCGGCTGACCAGCCGCTCGACGCCGGAAGCGGCATCCGCCAGCAGATGGCGGTAGCCGGTGATGGAGCGGGCGAAGACGTTGTAGATCACGACGGCCGGAATGGCCGCGACGAGGCCGATCGCAGTCGCCAGCAGTGCCTCGGCGATGCCCGGGGCAACAACGGCCAGGTTCGTCGTCTGCGATTCCGAAATTCCGATGAAGGAGTTCATGATGCCCCAGACGGTGCCGAACAGCCCGACGAAGGGAGCGGTGGAGCCAATGGTGGCAAGCACGCCGGTGCCGCGCGACATCCGCCGTCCGGCATAGGACTCGATGCGCGAGAGGGCGGAGGCGACGCGTTCCTTAACGCCACCGTTGTCGGCATGGTCGAGGGCCGCTTCCGATAGGCGAACCTCATCGGCTGCGGCGCGCAGCATCAAGGCGGCCGGCCCGCCGCGCTTGCCGAGCTCATTCACGGCCTCGGCAAGCGTCGCGGAATTCCGGATGATCTTCAGTGTCCGTCCCGCACGGGTGCGGGCGCCGGCAAGTTCGAGCGTCTTGGCCAGCCAGACGGTCCAGGTGACCAGCGAGGCGAAGGCCAGCCCGATCATCACGCCCTTGACCACCCAGTCGGCGGCCATGAACATGCCCCAGGGCGACAGGTCATGCGGAATATCGGAGCGCTCCCCGGCTGGAAGAAGGGGCTCCAGGTCGGTGGAGGACCGCTCCATGGTAGGCTCCGCACCGCCCCTTGTCGGCGTTGCCGGATCCGCGGGCTCCGCCGTGACCTCGGGTGCGGCGGCCTGATCGGGTGCCGGTGTGGCCGATGGCGGTTGAGCTCCGCTCCCGGGGGCGACCGTTTGAGCAGCGGCCGGAGCCGGCGCGGTCGGTTCGGCTGCGGTGTCCGGTTGCTGCAGTGTCGGCTGCTGCGCAGCTTGCCCGGCAGCAGGCGGCTGCGGCGTTGCTTGCGGAACGTCGACGGGGCTCGAAGGAGCGGCCTGCGGGGCCGTGGCTGGCGGCTGAGGAGCTTCCTGCGCAACGGCAGAGCAAGGAGCGATCAGCAGCAGTCCTGCCAAGGCGGAAGCGCGAAGAAAAACGGTTTTACGGTCGGGTGCGGTCGACATGGCAGAGGCTCTCCGGACTGCGAGCCTGATCGTGGGAGGACGACCCGGGCTCCGGAATTGAAGGCCGGCTTTGTCCCGGCCTTGTTCACGGCCTTTCGATAATAAACATGACTTTGGTTGGCAACAATTAAATCTTGAACCCCGGCGTTCGGATTGGCTTTTTCCGGGAAAGCTCCGGCTCAAGCCTGTGAAGGCGAGAATTGCGCGACAAGTTCGTGGCGCTCGCCCGGATAGGTCAGCCGTACCTGCGTGATGTGCGCTTCGGTGCTCCAGGTGCGCCGTTCTATCACGAGGCACGCCGTTCCCGGCGCGAGGTCGAGTGCGTCCGCGGTACGCTTGTCGGCGGGAATGGCGCGAATACGGTGCTCCGCAGCGCTCCATGGAACCTGGCCGAGCAGCCAGCTTCCCGGAGGCTGGATGGAAAAGTCCGCCGACGCGGCGTCGGGCACCGCGTCGAGATTGATGAGCCGTTCCTCCAGGCAGAAGGGCAGTCCTCCCGCCAGGTGCGAGGCGGTGATCTCCAGAACGGGAGCTCCTTCCGGCAGATCGAGCCGCTGCCGATCATTTTTCCGGCACGGCCGTTCTTCGGAGGAGATAAGGCGATATTCGTAGTCCAGTCCGAGTGCCTGCACTTCTCGGGGGATATCATGGATTTCCATGACCAGCGATTGCACCTGCGGGCGGGTGACGAAGCTGCCAGATCGCCGCCGGCGCTCGATGAGGCCCTTCTTCACCAGCTCGCTCAACGCCTTGTTCACCGTCATGCGGGAGCAGGCGTAGTGCTCGGTCAGCTCGTGCTCGAAGGGAATCCGGTGCCCCGGCGGCCACTCGCCCGAAAGGATGCGCCCCTCCACCTCGCCAAGGATTCGTTCATGCAGGGACTTCGCCTTGACGTCTTCCGTCATGCCAGCCTCAGCCATACTCCGCTGCGACGATCGCCTCGCTGCGGATTTCTTCCGTCAGCTTCAGCCTGAGCGCCGAAAACTCCGGGCTCGCCTTGATCGTGTAGTGGCGGGGATGCGGAAGGCCGACCGGCGTGATCGACTTGATGCGGCCGGGACGCGCCGTCATCGTCACGACGCGCGACGCCATGAAGACCGCTTCCTCGATGTCGTGGGTCACGAAGACGACCGTCTTCTGCTCCCGCTCCCAGATGCCGAGCAGGAGTTCCTGCATCAGGCCGCGGGTCTGGTTGTCGAGAGCGCCGAATGGTTCGTCCAGCAGCAGGATCTTCGGATCGTTGGCCAGCGCGCGGGCGATCGCCGTTCGCTGCTGCATCCCGCCGGAGAGTTGCTTAGGCCAGTGGTTCTGGAAGCCGTGCAGGCCGACCTTGTCGAGGTAGCTGTCGACGATCTCCCACTTTTCCCTTTCGGGAACGCCGCGTTCGCGAAGGCCGAAGGCGACATTCTCGCGGATCGTGAGCCATGGGAAAAGGGTATAGGACTGGAACACCATGCCGCGATCGGCGCCCGGGCCTTTTATCTCCTTGCCGTCGAGAGTTACGGTTCCTGTCGTGGGCCGGTCGAGCCCCGCGATGATGCGCAGAAGCGTGGACTTGCCGCAGCCGGAGGGCCCCAGAATGGTGACGAAGTCGTTTTTCGGGATCTCAAGGTCCGTCGGCTGCAGCGCCTGCACGGGCTGTCCGCCTCGGACGCCGGGAAAGACCCGGCTGACACCCTGGATGATGAGTTCACTCATGCGAGCCTCCAGGCGAAGAGCTTCCTGTTCAGGCTCTTGAACGCAAAATCGGATACGAGGCCGATAAGACCGATGACGATGATGCCGAAGATGATCTGTCCGGTCGCCATCAGCGCCTGGCTGTTGATGATCATGTAGCCGATGCCGGAGGAGGCGCCGATCAGTTCGGCGACGATGACATAGGTCCAGGCCCATCCGAGCACCAGGCGCAGGATTTCGGCTATGTCCGGCGCGTTGGCAGGGATGAGCACGCGCCTTACGACGCCGCGATCGGTGGCGCCGAGCGTATACGCGGCCCCGACGAGGTCACGCCGGGTGCTGGAGACGGAGACGGCCACCATGAGAATGATCTGGAAGACGGCGCCGATGAAGATGACGAGCAGTTTCTGCATTTCGCCGATGCCCGCCCACAGGATCAGGAGCGGTACGAAGGCTGATGCCGGAAGGTATCGGGCGAACGACACGAAGGGCTCGAGCAGCGCCTCGACCGGCTTGTAGGCCCCCATTGCGATCCCGAGCGGCACGGCAACCGCGGCGGCCAGCACGAAGCCGCCGACCACGCGCCATACGGTCATGCCGATGTCTTCCAGGAAGCCCTGCTCAGTCAGCAGGTAGATTCCATCCTGCAGCATGGTGACCGGGTCGGCAAGGAAGGTGGGTGAGACGAAGCCGCCGAGCGTGGCGATGCCCCAGCCGGTGAAAAACAGGATAAAGAAAAGAATGCCGAGCAGGATGCGAGCCTGCGGGCCGATCGGTTCGAGAGGACGCATTCTGCCCCGGAATGTTGATCCGGCGGAGCAGGCTCCGCCGGTGCTGGTGGATGCTATTCGATGAAGGACGTATCGACGATCGTGGCGAGGTCAGGTTTCGACTTGATGATGCCGATTTCCATCAGAAGGTCCGCCGACTTCTCCGAGAAGGTCTTGAACTCGCCCTCGAAGAAGGTCTTGTTGGCGGCCTTGTCCTGCCATTCCAGGAACTTGGCTGAACCGCCGAAGGCTTCCGCCGACTGCTTCACATCGGCCCCCATGATGCCGTAGGCCTTCTCAGGTTCCGCCTTGATCATGTCCAGCGCCTCGAAATAGCTCTTTGCCAGAGCCTTCGCGGCATCGGGGTTTTCCGACAGGAATTGCGGGGTGCAGCCGAAGGTGTCCATGACCGCCGGGTAGTTAAGCGTCGTTGCAAGGATCTTGCCCTGGTCGGGTGCCGCGCGGACGGTCGAAAGATAAGGTTCGTAGGTCATGGCGGCGTCGTTCTGGCCGGCAACGAAGGCCTGCGCCGCCGGGCCGGGTTCCAGGTTGACGACGTTGACGTCCGTCATCGCCATGCCGTTCTCCTTGAGGATCCAGGCAAGGAAGAAGTAGGGGGAGGTGCCGGGCGCCGAAGCCGCGATCGTCTTGCCCTTCAGGTCCGCGACGCTGGAGACGTCGTTGCGAACAGCGATACCGTCCGCGCCATGCGACTTGTCCAACTGGAAGATCTGTTTCGAGGCAACGCCGTTGGCATTCCAGACGATCCAGGTTTCAACGGTCGTGGCCGCGCACTGGATGTCGCCGGAAGCAAGTGCGAGATGGCGGCTGGCCTGCGGAATTTTCTTGATCTCCACGTCGAGACCGTTCTTCTCGAAGATGCCGGCTTCCTTGGCGAGCGTCAGAGGCGCAAATCCCGTCCAGCCGGACATGCCGATCGAGACTGCGGTTTCTGCGTGAGCGGCGGAAGACATCAACGCAGCGGCAAAGGCCGCCATTACCCAGTTGCTTTTCATGATCCGGACCCCTGTTGATTTATTATGATGCAGGTAGGCGATCTGCCTCCTGGAGGGCATAGTAGGCATGCGGCCGATATTTTGTCTAGACAAAATGGGGTGCGACCTTCCGGATCCTGATGAGAAAGAAATCGGCGCCCTCGGCCGTATCGAGGACGTCGCGCGCCTCCGCGAGAAGCGCGTCGAGAGGATGGAGCACGAGGATATCGCCGCCCGTACTGACCTTCAGCCTGCCCGTGCGGCACAGGAGCATGCGAACGTCCTCCTTCGGCGGCACGGAGCATGGCCCGACAAGCCGCTCCACCGAATGAGTGAAGATGCCGCGCCGGGTCATCACATTGAGGTCGGTGATCATTCCTTCGATCAGGCTGGCGGAAGTCGCCACGTCGGCGGGGAAGGAGCACGGGTTCGACTGCGCGTCGAGCAGGATGGGCGCCGAGCCCTCGATGTCCAGACGGAGCCCCGCTCCTGTCAGCACGCACAGCGTTCGGTCGATGCCGGGAAAGCTGGAAAACGGCCCGCCGGATGCGACCGTGGCCATGCTGACCCGCCAGCCGAAGCCGTCCAGTCCGGCAGCCGGCGGATGGACGGCGATCTCCGCGGTTTCGCCGCCCCCGTTCTTCCACGGCATGCGACGGTAATCGGCTGCCCTGAGAACCTGCACGGGTTTCAGTTCCCCAGAATGCCGGGAAGGCGCAAGCCCTGCTCCTTTGCACAGTCGAGGGCGATGTCGTAGCCCGCATCCGCATGCCGCATGACGCCGGTGGCCGGGTCGTTCCACAGCACGCGCTCGATGCGGCGGTCGGCGTCCTCCGTGCCGTCGCAGCAGATGACCATGCCGGAATGCTGCGAGAAGCCCATGCCGACGCCACCGCCATGGTGCAGCGACACCCAGGTGGCGCCGGAAGCGGTATTGAGCAGCGCATTGAGAAGCGGCCAGTCGGACACTGCGTCCGAGCCGTCCTTCATCGTTTCCGTCTCGCGGTTGGGAGAGGCGACGGAGCCGGAGTCGAGATGGTCGCGTCCGATGACGATCGGAGCCTTCAGCTCGCCTTTGCGTACCATCTCGTTAAAGGCGAGGCCGAGCCGGTGGCGGTCGCCGAGGCCCACCCAGCAGATCCGCGCCGGCAGGCCCTGGAAGGCGATGCGCTCCTTCGCCATGTCCAGCCAGTTGTGCAGATGCGCGTTGTCCGGCAGCAGTTCCTTCACCTTGGCGTCGGTTCTGTAGATGTCCTCCGGGTCGCCGGAAAGCGCGGCCCAGCGGAACGGCCCGATGCCGCGGCAGAACAGCGGGCGGATATAGGCCGGCACGAAACCGGGAAAATCGAAAGCGTTCTCGAGACCTTCGTCCTTGGCGACCTGACGGATGTTGTTACCGTAGTCCAGCGTCGGGATGCCCATGTTCCAGAAGGCGAGCATGGCTTCGACATGCTCGCGCATGGAAGCGCGGGCGGCCTTCTCCACCGCCTTCGGATCGCTTTCCCGCTTCGCCTTCCATTCCCCCATCGTCCACCCCCTGGGCAGGTAGCCGTTGATGGGATCGTGAGCAGACGTCTGGTCTGTCACCATGCCGGGGCGGATGCCGCGCCTGACCATCTCCGGCAGGATTTCGGCGGCATTGCCGAGAAGACCGACGGACTTTGCCTCGCCGGCCGCGGTCCAGCGGCCGATCATCTCCATGGCCTCGTCGAGCGTGTGCGCCTTGGCATCGACGTAGCGCGTGCGCAGCCGGAAATCGATGCGGCTCTCATCGCATTCGACGGCAAGGCAGCAGGCGCCGGCCATGACGGCGGCGAGCGGCTGGGCGCCGCCCATGCCGCCGAGGCCGCCGGTGAGGATCCACTTGCCCTTCAGCTTGCCGTCATAGTGTTGGCGGCCGGCCTCGACGAAGGTTTCATAGGTTCCCTGCACGATGCCCTGGGTGCCGATATAGATCCATGAGCCGGCGGTCATCTGGCCGTACATGGCCAGACCCCGCTTATCCAGTTCGTTGAAGTGGTCCCATGTCGCCCAGTGCGGCACGAGGTTGGAGTTGGCGATCAGCACGCGCGGCGCGTCCCTGTGCGTGCGGAAGACGCCGACCGGCTTGCCGCTCTGCACCAGAAGCGTCTCGTCCTCGTCCAGCGTCTTCAGCGTCGCCGCGATGCGATCGAAATCGTCCCATGTCCGCGCCGCCCGGCCGATGCCGCCATAGACGACGAGCTCGTTCGGGTTCTCGGCGACGTCCGGGTCGAGGTTATTCATCAGCATGCGCAGGGGAGCCTCGGTGAGCCAGCTTCTGGCATTCAGCTCCGGCCCGCGCGGTGCCCGGATTTCGCGGATGTTGTGACGTGGATTGGTCATCGGTTCGCCTTTCGATCAGAGGGCGGGAAGAATGTCGCTGGAAATAGAAGCGTTCAGCGAGCCGTCGGCAACAAGGGTGGCGGCAGCCTCGAGGTCTGGGGCCATGTAACGATCCTCCTCCAATGCCGGAACCTTGGAGCGAACCGTCGCGATGGCCCTGACGAGTTCGGGGCTCGTCTCCAGTGGCGCACGCAGTTCGACCCCCTGTGCCGCCGTCAGTGCCTCGATGCCGATGATGCCGAACAGGTTGTCGGTCATCTGGAGAAGGCGCCGGGCGCCATGGCATGCCATGGAGACATGGTCCTCCTGATTGGCGGACGTGGGAGTCGAATCCACGGATGCCGGATGCGACATCTGCTTGTTCTCGCTCATCAGCGCGGCAGAGGTGACTTCGGCGATCATCAGGCCGGAGTTGAGGCCGGGATTCTTCGCCAGAAACGGCGGCAGGCCATAGGAGAGGGCGGGATCCACAAGCAACGCGATCCGGCGTTGGGCGATCGCGCCGATCTCGCAGACCGCAAGCGCGATCTGGTCGGCGGCGAAGGCGACCGGTTCGGCGTGGAAGTTGCCGCCGGACACGACGGAATCGTCGGAGAGCACCAGCGGGTTGTCCGTTACCGCATTCGCCTCGATCTCGAGCGTGCGGCCGACGCTGCGGAGCAGGTCCAGGCACGCCCCGTCCACCTGCGGCTGGCAGCGGATGCAGTAGGGATCCTGCACGCGCTCGTCGCCCTGCAGATGGCTTTCGCGGATGACCGAGCCCGCAAGCAGCGCACGCAGGGCCGCGGCAGTGTCGATCTGGCCCTGATGACCGCGGAGCGAGTGGATGTCCGGATGGAAGGGCGCCGACGAGCCCATTGCGGCATCGGTCGACATGGCGCCGGTGATCAGCGCGGATTGCGCAGCGCGGTGGGCCCGGAAAAGGCCGGCCAGCGCCAGCGCAGTGGAGGCCTGGGTGCCGTTGATGAGCGCCAGTCCCTCCTTGGCTGCCAGCACGACGGGCTGGAGTCCCGCCTGCTTCAGGGCGGCCAAGCCCGGCATCCGGCGTCCGGCAAGGAAGGCTTCCCCTTCACCCATCATCACGGCGGCCATGTGCGCCAGCGGTGCGAGATCGCCGGAGGCTCCCACCGATCCCTTTTCGGGGATGACCGGGATCACGTCGCGTGCAAGCATGCCTTCGAGGAGCCTTACGAGCTCTAGCCGCACACCGGAAGCGCCGCGCCCGAGCGAGACCAGCTTGAGCGCCATGATGAGCCGAACGACGCTCTCCGGCAGAGGGCTGCCGACGCCGCAGCAGTGCGAGAGGATGAGGTTACGCTGCAGGGTCGCGACGTCGCGGGCGTCGATCTTGATGGAGGCGAGCTTTCCGAAGCCGGTATTGATGCCATAGACCGGCTCGTTTCCAGCCGCGATCTGGGCAATTCGGGCTGCACCTTTCTCGATGGCGGCATCGAAGCTTGGGTCGAGCCGCGCAGCTTTCCGGTTCCAGTAGATCTCCTGCAGCGCCGCGAGGTCGACCGCGCCGGGGGTAAGGACGATGCTCATGCGGAAACCCTTCTTCCCTTGAAGACATGCTTGTGGAGCGGGTTGAAGCCGATTCGGTAGACGAGTTCCGCCGGGCTCTCGATGTCCCAGATGGCGAAATCCGCCGATTTGCCGATTTCGAGCGTGCCGGTTTCTTCGCTGAGCCCGAGCGCTCGCGCCGCTTCGCGCGTGACCCCGGCAAGGCATTCGTCGACCGTCAGCCCGAAAAGTGTCGCTGCCATGTTCATCGTCAGGAGGAGCGAGGTCAGCGGCGACGTGCCGGGATTGCTGTCGGTTGCCAGCGCGATATGAGCGCCTGCCTCGCGCAGAGCCTTCACGGGGGGCGCCTGCCTTTCGCGAAGAGTATAGAAGGCGCCGGGCAGCAGCACGGCCACCGTTCCGGCCTTCGCCATCGCCCTCGCATCGGCGGCATTCAGATATTCCAGATGATCCGCCGAAAGCGCGCCGTAGGACGCGGCCAGACGTGCGCCGCCGAGATCGGACAGCTGTTCCGCGTGCAGCTTCACCGGCAGGCCCAGGTCCACGGCCTTCTCGAAGACGCGGACCATCTCTGCCGGAGAGAAGGCGATCCCTTCGCAAAATCCGTCGACCGCATCCACAAGACCCTCGGCATGCGCGGCCTCCAGTCCCGGCAGTACGACGTCGGAAATGTAGTCGCCGTTGCGACCCCTGTATTCCGGCGGTGTGGCGTGGGCAGCAAGCCAGCTGGTGACGATCCGCACGGGACGAATTTCGCCCAGCCGGCGAGCCGCCCGCAGCATCTTCAGCTCTCCCTCGATGTTGAGCGCGTAGCCGGACTTGATCTCTACCGTGGAGACGCCCTCGGCCAGCAGCGTGTCCAGGCGGGGCAGGGCCTGCGCGACGAGGTCTTCCACGGAAAGCGCATTCGTCGTCTTGACCGAGGAAACGATGCCGCCGCCGGCCCGCGCAATCTCCTCGGCGGTGGCGCCGGCAAGCCGCCTCTCGAATTCGCGCGCCCGGTTGCCGCCGTAGACGAGGTGGGTATGGCAGTCGATCAGTGCGGGGGTGATCCACCGCCGGCCGCAATCGAACGTGGTCAGCGATTGCCTGAGGGAATGGGGCACGTCTGCTTCGGCCCCGCAGTAGGCGATGCGGCCGTCCTGTACCGCGAGGGCTCCGGCTTCGACAATCGGAGGCCCCCCGGGCGACAAACCAAGGATGCGGGCGTTCAGCCAGAGGCCGGAAGCGGTTCGGTCCATGCCGGAAACGGAAAACTGGCTCATGCTATCCTCTTCCCTTCTTGCTCTATATGTATATACATAAAAGCGGACCTGGCAAGACGAAAACCCTTGGTCCGTCAACCGGACGGAGGACCCTGATGACGAATGGAGTTCATGCCGCAGCCGCGCTGCTTCCGGAAGGATGGGCGCAAGATGTGCGGGTCACGCTGGAGGGCGGGCGCATCCGGTCCGTCGAGGTCGGTGTCGATCCCGTGGCGGGTGACGAACGCCATGCGGTGCTGGTGCCGGCCATGCCCAACCTTCATAGCCACGCATTTCAACGCGCCATGGCGGGTCTTGCGGAGATCCGAGGTCCCGGCCCCGACAATTTCTGGAGCTGGCGCGAACTCATGTACCGCTTCGCCCTCTCGATGACGCCGGACCAGATGGAGTCGGTCGCGGCACAGCTTTATGTGGAAATGCTGGAGGCGGGCTTCGGTCGCGTCGGCGAGTTCCACTATCTGCACCATGACGGCGATGGACGACCTTATGCCAACATCGCCGAGATGGCAGGGCGCATTGCGGCGGCAGCGGGCGAAACGGGCATCGGCTTGACGCTCCTGCCGGTCTTCTATGCCCATTCCGGTTTCGGCGGTGCAGCACCTGCCGACGGCCAGCGGCGGTTCATCAACTCGCTGGAAAGCTTTGCCCGCGTGCTGGAGGGATCGCGCGCGGCTGTTGCAGTCCTGCCCGGCGCCGTCGTCGGTGTCGCGCCCCACAGCCTGCGGGCGGTGTCGCCGGAGGAATTGGCATCCGTCGTACCGATGGTGGAGGAGGGACCGGTGCATATCCATGTGGCCGAGCAGACAAGGGAGGTCGAGGACTGCATTGCCTGGTCCGGCTTGCGGCCGGTGGAATGGCTGCTCGCGAACGCGGACGTCGGCAGGCGCTGGTGCCTGATCCACGCGACGCACATGACAACGGAAGAGACGCGGAGAATGGCGACGACTGGAGCCGTTGCGGGTCTCTGCCCGATCACGGAGGCAAACCTCGGAGACGGGATTTTTCCAGGCACGGAGTTCCTGGCGGCGGGTGGAGCTTTCGGCATCGGTTCCGATTCGAATGTCCTCATAGACTGCGGGGACGAACTCCGCCAATTGGAGTATTCGCAGCGGCTGGGGCTTCGGGCCCGCAACGTGATCGCACGGCCTGGCGGCTCGAACGGCCGCGCCCTGTTCGAAGGCGCCCTGAAGGGCGGAAACCGGGCACTCGGCGGAGAGAGCGGCCTGAAGGAGGGTGCTGCGGCCGACTTTGTGGCACTGGACCTCTCGGCTGCACCCTACCTCAAGCGCGATCAGGTCCTCGACGGCTGGATCTTTGCCGGAAGTGTCAGGCCCGACTGCGTGTGGGTGAACGGCACGAAGCTGGTCGAGAGCGGACGGCACCGTCACCGCCAGAGGATTGCCGCACGGTTCCATGCGGCAATGAAGGACCTTGTGGAGGCCTGATCAGCGGGCGAGCCAGCCGCCGTCGACCGGCAGGACGATGCCATGAACATAATCGGAGGCGGCGGAGGCCAGGAAGACCGCGGCGCCGCCCAGTTCATCCGGCCTGCCCCAGTGACCGGCGGGGATGCGGCCGAGGATCGCCGCATTGCGGTCCGGGTCGTTCCGCAGCGCTTCCGTATTGTTGGTCTCGAAGTAGCCCGGCGCGATGGCGTTGACGTTGATGCCCTTGCCGGCCCATTCACAGGCAAGAAGGCGCGTCAGCCCGGCGAGCCCGCTCTTGGAGGCGGTATAGGAGGGGATGCGGATGCCGCCCTGGAAGGAGAGGAGCGAGGCGATATTGATGATCTTGCCGGGCTGCCCCTGAGCGATCACGTGACGGGCGAAAGCCTGGCTCAGGAAGAACACGCTCTTCAGGTTGACATCCATCACGTCGTCCCAATCCGCTTCCGTGAAATCCACGGCGTCTGCCCGGCGGATGATGCCGGCATTGTTGACGAGGATGTCGGCGCGTCCCGACCAGGCGAGGGTCTGGTCGATGACATCCTTTACCGGTTCGATGGTGGAAAGATCGGCCTTGATGAAGCGGCACTTGCCCCGCCCGCCCGCCATGATGGCCGCTTCCGTTTCGGCCATGGATGAGCGCCCGACGAGCGCGATATCGGCACCGGCGCCGGCAAGCGCTACGGCGATTGCCTGCCCCAGGCCGGTATTGGCGCCGGTGACGATGGCGGTCCTGCCTGTCAGGTCGAATGAAATGGTCACGTCTCGCTCCTCCTCGTGTGACAAGAAAAAGCCGCCGGAAATTTCTCTCCAGCGGCTCTTGTTGTGGGTACCGTCGCTTACAGCGTCCGGGTGACGTGCTCCACGCGGAAGCACTCGATGACATCGCCGGCGCGGATGTCTTCGTAGTTCTCGAAGGCCATGCCGCATTCCTGGCCGACCGGCACTTCCGAGACTTCGTCCTTGAAGCGCTTGAGCGTCTTGAGCTTGCCTTCGTGGATGACGACGTTGTCGCGCACGAGGCGGACGCCCGCACCGCGCTCGACCTTGCCTTCGGTGACGCGGCAGCCCGCGACCTTGCCGACCTTGGTGATGTTGAACACCTCCAGGATTTCGGCATTGCCGAGGAAGGTCTCGCGGCGCTCCGGCGACAGCAGGCCCGACATTGCTGCCTTCACGTCATCCACCAGGTCGTAGATGATGTTGTAGTAGCGGATCTCGATGCCGGAGCGTTCGGCGAACTGGCGGGCCTGTGCGTTCGCACGGACGTTGAAGCCGATGATCGCGGCATTGGACGCCTCGGCGAGCGAGATATCCGACTCCGTGATCCCGCCGGCGCCTGAATGGACGATGCGGGCACGGACTTCGTCCGTTCCGAGCTTCTCCAGTGCGCCTGCGATAGCTTCGATCGAGCCCTGCACGTCGCCCTTGATGACGAGCGGGAACTCCTTCAGGCCGGACGTCTGCAACTGCGACATCATCTGCTCGAGAGAGCCGCGCGAACCCGACTGGCGGGCGGCGGCCTTGTCGCGGGCGAGACGCTGGCGGTATTCGGAAATCTCGCGGGCGCGGCCTTCGTTTTCGACCACGGCGAACTTGTCGCCGGCTGCCGGAGTGCCGGAAAGCCCCAGGACCTCGACCGGCATGGCCGGTCCGGCTTCCTTGACGTGCTCGCCCTTGTCGTTGACGAGGGCGCGAACACGGCCCCACTGGTCCCCTGCGACGAGGATCTGGCCCGGCTTGAGCGTTCCCTTCTGCACCAGGACGGTCGCCACCGCGCCGCGTCCACGATCCAGCTGGGCTTCGATCACGGTGCCTTCGGCCGTCCGGTTCGGATTGGCCTTGAGGTCGAGGATTTCGGCCTGCAGCAGGATGGCTTCCAGCAGCTTGTCGAGATTGGTCTGGTTCTTCGCCGAGACCTCGACATCGAGCACCTCACCGCCCATGCTTTCCACGAAGACTTCGTGCTGCAGGAGCTCGGTGCGGACCTTCTGCGGGTTGGCCGTCGGCTTGTCGATCTTGTTGATCGCCACGATGATCGGCACGCCGGCCGCCTTGGCGTGGTTGATGGACTCGACCGTCTGCGGCATCACGCTGTCGTCGGCAGCGACCACGAGGATCGCGATGTCCGTCGCCTGCGCGCCCCGGGCACGCATGGCGGTGAATGCCGCGTGACCGGGGGTGTCGATGAAGGTGATCTTCTGACCGTTCTGCTCCACCTGGTAGGCGCCGATATGCTGGGTGATGCCGCCGGCTTCCCCGGCGACCACGTTCGCGTGGCGGATGGCGTCGAGCAGCGAGGTCTTGCCGTGGTCGACGTGGCCCATGATGGTGACGACCGGCGGACGCGGCAGCATTTCGCCATCGTCATCGGCTACGTCGAAGATACCCTCTTCGACGTCCGATTCAGAGACCCGCTTGACCGTGTGGCCGAATTCCACCGCGATGAGCTCGGCAAGGTCGGCGTCGATGACGTCGCCCGGCTTCATCATCTGGCCTTCCTTCATCAGGAACTTGATGACGTCCACCGCGCGCTCGGACATGCGCTGCGAGAGTTCCTGGATGGTGATCGTTTCCGGCAGCGTTACTTCGCGCATGACCTTCTCGCGAGGCTCCTGCATCTGGCTGCGGCGGAATTTCTCCTGCCGGCGGCGCATGGCAGCCATCGAACGGCCGCGGGCGGTGCCGCCTTCGTCATCCGTGCTGACGGTGGTGACGGTCAGTTTGCCGCGGCGGCGTTCGTCTTCGGTCTTCGGACGAGCGGGTACCTTGGCGGGCGCCGGAGCCGCAACGCGGCCACGGGCGGGAACACCACGGGGCGGACCGCGGTCGTCGTCCTCATCATCTCCTGCGCGACGGCGGCCGACAACGGGTTGAGACGGCGCGGCGGGCTGCGGGCGAGCGACGGCTGGACGCTCGGCAGCCGGTGCTGCAGCCGGTGCGGGTGCCGGCGGCTCTTCGGCCGGTTCCGGAGCCGGCTCTGCGGCGCGACGAGCAGCCTCGGCGGCTTCCTCGATGCGGCGACGCTCTTCCTCGGCCTTGCGGCGGGCTTCTTCCTCGGCGCGCTGCTTGGCTTCAACGACTTCGCGGGCCTGCGCTTCCATCAGGGCGCGGCGGCGTGCTTCCATCTCGCCCGCGGACAGGTCATGCAGGACCGCGCCGCGCGGTCTCTCCGGCTGGCGGGTCTGCGGGGCGGGAGCGGCCGGGCGCTGAGCCTGGGGCTGATGGACGCGGGGAGCCGATGCCTGCGGCTGGCGCGGAGCCGGCGCGGCCGGATCGGGAGCGCGTGTTGCTGCTGGAGCCGGTGCCGTGAATGTCGGTTTGTCATCCTCGGGACGGATCGGACGGCGCTTGCGGGTCTCGACCACGACCGCCTTGGTGCGGCCACGGCCCATGTCCTGGCGCACTGTGCCCTGGCTCACTCCCGAAGGCTTCAGGGTGAGGGTCTTCTTAACCCCAAGCGTCTTGTCGTCTTTGTTGTCGGTCATTCCGTTCCTGTTCCTTCAAACGAGGACGGATGGCGTACATCAGACCTCGTCTATCAATGCATGTCTCTCGGTGCGGCGGCCGGCTGCTGCCGGTGACCGCGTCATGTCTGTGGCCGGCTGGCGCCGCCACCTGCTCCCGATTGACCGGCACCGCGGTACTTTTCGAGCATGGTTGCGCGCTTCACTACACCCTCACCCGCCTGTCCGGCAAGCGCCGCGGCGTGGATAAAAGCATTCTGGCCTAACAGTTCGTCCATTTCCGCGCCGGTGAAGAGCGAAAAAGACGGGATGTCGTCTTCGGCATCGGTGCCGAGTTTCCAGGCCTTTCTGGCCTGGTCGATCTTCCTGACGCCGTCGGCCGCCGCGTCGGTCGCATGGAATACCGCCACGGCAGCACCCGAACGCACGGCGGCATCCACCTTCATGGCGCCGGTGATAAACTGGCCCGCCTTGCGCGCCATGTTCATCATGCCGATGAGGTCGGCTGCCAGCAGCCGGTCCACCAGGGCGCCAAGATCCGGCGCCACCGTGACCTCCCGCTTCAAGGCGCGGGCAAAAAGCCTCCGCTGGACCGCCCGGTCCACAAGCGCCCGCTCCGGCGTCACCCAGCAGCCCCGACCCGGAAGCTGCCGCTTCAGGTCCGGTACCACCTTCCCGTCGGGGCCGGCGACGAACCGCAGCAGCGTTCCTGGCTCCGCAGTGTTTCGCGTGACGATGCAGGTGCGGTCGTTCACAACCAGCTCCGCATCGTCATCCGCTTCCTGCCCAGCACCTTCCGTCATCATTCTTCAGCGACGGCTTCTGCCTCTTCACCCTCTACGTCCTGCTCGGCAGCCAGATCGTCCTCGGTGATCCAGCCTGCCAAGAGGCGGGCCTGAACGATCATGTTCTCGGCTTCGGCGCGGGAAACATCGAACTTCGAGAACAGGCCCTCGAACTTCTTCGTCTCGCCGTCCTTGCGTTCGCTCCAGCCGACGAGATCGTCCGCAGCGCAGCCGGCAAAGTCCTCGACCGTCTTGATCCCGTCTTCGCCGAGGGCAACCAGCATCTGGCCGTTCAGGCCGTCGATCTGGCGCAGCTCGTCCTGGACACCGAGCTCCTTGCGCTTGGCGTCCATCTCGGCCTCGATCTTTTCGAGATATTCGCGGGCCCGGGTCTGGATCTCCTGGGCGGTATCCTCGTCGAATCCTTCGATGGAGGAGATTTCCTCCACATCCACGTAAGCCAGTTCCTCGACGGCGGCGAAGCCCTCCGAGGCAAGAACCTGGCCGACCATCTCGTCGACGTCGAGGGCATCCATGAAGAGCTGGGTGCGCTCGTTGAATTCCTTCTGGCGGCGTTCGGATTCTTCCTGCTCGGTCAGGATGTCGATGTCCCAGCCGGTCAGCTGCGATGCCAGGCGCACGTTCTGCCCGCGGCGGCCGATGGCGAGCGAAAGCTGCTCGTCCGGAACCACGACCTCGATGCGCTCCGCATCCTCGTCGAGAACGACCTTTGCCACTTCGGCCGGCTGAAGCGCGTTGACGATGAAGGACGCCGGATCGTTCGACCACGGAATGATGTCGATCTTCTCGCCCTGCAGTTCGCCTACGACCGCCTGGACGCGGGAGCCGCGCATACCGACGCAGGCGCCGACAGGATCGATGGAGGAATCGTTGGAAATCACCGCGATCTTGGCACGCGAACCCGGATCGCGCGCGACCGACTTGATCTCGATGATGCCGTCGTAGATTTCCGGAACTTCCATGGTGAAGAGCTTCACCATGAACTGCGGATGGGTGCGCGACAGGAAGATCTGCGGGCCGCGCTGCTCGCGGCGGACGTCGTAGACATAGGCGCGGACGCGGTCACCGTAGCGCATGGTCTCGCGCGGGATCATCTCGTCGCGGCGGATGATGCCCTCGCCACGGCCGAGGTCGACGATGACATTGCCGTATTCGACGCGCTTTACGGTGCCGTTGACGATCTCGCCGACGCGATCCTTGAATTCCTCGTACTGGCGATCGCGCTCTGCTTCGCGAACCTTCTGGACGATGACCTGCTTGGCGGACTGGGCGGCGATGCGGCCGAAGTCCATCGGCGGCAGCGGGTCGGCGATGAAGTCGCCGATCTTGGCGTCGGGATTGCGGTCGCGTGCCAGCTCGAGGGGGATCTGCGTGCCGTAGTCCTCGGCCTGCTCGACCACTTCGAGGAGGCGCTGCAGGCGGATTTCGCCGGTCTTGGAGTTGATGTCGGCACGAATGTTGGTTTCCGAGCCGTAGCGGGAGCGCGCTGCCTTCTGGATGGCATCGGCCATTGCGGCCAGCACGATCTCGCGGTCGATGACCTTTTCACGTGCCACTGCATCCGCAATCTGCAGAAGCTCGAGCCGGTTTGCACTCACTGCCATTGTCGTTGGTCTCCGTCAGTCAAAGGTTCGCGGCGCGTCGGCCGGTTATTCGGTTGTTACTCGTCGTCGCCTTCGCCGTTCTGGTTGGCGGCCTGCGCCTTTGCCAGCTTGTCGGCGCGAAGCGCGTCGCGGATCAGATCGTCCGTCAGGATCAGCTTGGCTTCCGAGAGCGCCGTGAACGGGATGGTGACGCTCGGTGCTTCGCCATAGGCCACCTGGTCGCGCTCGATCGTGAAGCCTTCGTCGTTCGTCTCGACGATCTTGCCGCGGAACCGCTTGCGGTTGTCGACCATGATCGACGTCTCGCACTTTACCACATGACCCTGCCAATGCGAAAAGTCGGACTTGCGGACCAACGGCCTGTCGATCCCAGGGGATGACAGCTCGAGATGATAAGCCTTGTCTATCGGATCTTCCACATCGAGAACAGGCGAAATCGCCATGGAGAGCTTCTCGCAGTCCTCGACGGTCATAGTGCCGTCGTTCCGCTCGGCCATGACCTGCAGCGTGAGGCCGTTCTGGTTCATCATCCGGACGCGCACGAGCCTGTAGCCCATGCCGACGAGCACCGGCTCGATGATTTCCGCAATTCTGAGGTCGAGACCCGTCTCGATGAGGATGCGGGGCTCGTGTTCCGTCTGCGACATTGGCTGTTCCGACATTCCGTTGCTCCTAGGAGCTTGTGGTCTGTCCCGATCGCCTAACAAAAAAGAGCGGGTCCCGGTCAGGCCCCACTCTTCATCAAACGATCAAGAATATGACCCGCATATACGCGCTACGGAGGTCTTTTGCAAGGGCGGCACCAGAACGCTTCGGACTGGCTTCCGGCGCTGCCTGTCCTATACTTTCCGCCCATCGCCTGCAGACGAGTTGGAATTCGCGTGCCAAACCCGAGATCACCGTTCGCCCCCTTACGTCACGAGACCTACCGCAACATGTGGCTGGCCAGCATGGCCTCCAATCTCGGCGGGTTGATCCAGGCGGTGGGTGCCGCGTGGATGATGACGGCGCTGACCAGTTCGGAGAACCTCGTGGCGCTCGTCCAGGCATCGACGGCCTTGCCGATCATGTTGTTCTCGGTCGTTTCCGGCGCGCTGGCCGACAGCTTCGACCGCCGGAAGGTGATGCTGACGGCGCAGTTCCTGATGCTGACGGCTTCGATCCTGCTGGCGCTTTTCGCATCCGCCGGCTGGCTTACGCCGTGGCTGCTGCTGATGTTCACCTTCGTGATCGGCTCCGGGACGGCGCTGCACAATCCTTCCTGGCAGGCTTCGGTGGGCGACATCGTTCCACGCGACGATCTGCCCGAAGCGGTTTCACTCAACAGCGCCGGCTTCAACATCACGCGAAGCGTCGGCCCGGCGCTGGGCGGCATCATCGTTGCGGCGGCGGGTGCGGCCATGGCCTTCGCTGTCAATGCCGTCAGCTATTTCGCCCTCATCTTCGCGCTGCTTCGCTGGAAGCCGAACTATCCGAAGAACCCCCTTCCGCGCGAAACGCTGGGGAGCGCCATATCCGCCGGTCTCCGCTATGTCGCGATGTCGCCCAATCTCGAGAAGGTGATGTTCCGCGGCTTCCTGTTCGGCGTGTCGGCCGGATCGGTGCTGGCACTCCTGCCCATCGTCGCGCGAGACATCCTGCAGGGAGGTCCGCTGACCTATGGCGTCATGTTCGGCGCCTTCGGCGTCGGCGGCATTGCCGGCGCATTTCTCAATGCACGGATCAGGGAGCGCTTGAGGAGCGAGCAGATCGTTCGCGCCAGCTTCACGGGTTTTGCCCTGAGCGCATCGATCATCGGCCTGAGCACTTTCAGCGTGGTGACCTTCTTCGGCCTCGTACTTGCGGGCATCTGTTGGGTCCTTACGCTTTCGCTGCTGAATACGGTGGTGCAGCTGTCGACGCCGCGCTGGGTTGTGGGGCGGGCTCTCTCACTCTACCAGACGGCGACCTTCGGCGGCATTGCCGCCGGCAGCTGGCTTTGGGGCTATTGGGCGGAGGAGTTTTCAGCCACCAATGCCCTCATTGCCTCGAGCCTTCTCATGCTCGGTGGGGCTGCCATTGGCCTCCGCCTGCCGATGCCGGACTTCCGCTCCCTCAATCTCGACCCGCTCAACCGCTTCGTGGAACCCTCCCTCAGCCTGGAGATCCAGCCGCGAAGCGGGCCGATCGTCATTCAGGTGGATTACGAGATCGACGACCAGGATCTTCCGGAATTTCTCTCGTTGATGGCGGAGCGGCGTCGCATCCGCATCCGCGATGGGGCCCGGAATTGGGCGCTGATGCGCGACCTGCAATATCCCGAGATATGGACGGAGACCTATCACGTGCCCACCTGGGTCGAGTATGTCCGGCACAACCAGCGCCGCACGCAGGCCGATGCCGAGACGACCGACCGCATCCTCGCTCTTCACCGCGGCGACAAGGTTCGCGTGCATCGGATGATCGAGCGTCAGACGATCCCCATGACGCGCGACGACGTCTTCCATCAGCCGCACATCGACCCGCACTGAACCGGCTATTTGAGCCTTGCCTTGAGCGAGGCATCAGGAAAGCAGGTGGGGCGCAAGCCGTTCCTGGCCTGCCAGTCTCCGAGGGAGCGGCGGGTCTTGTATCCGGCAAGCCCATCGACCTTGCCGACGTCGTAGCCTTGAGCAACGAGCGCCTTCTGCATCGCCAGGACGTCTGAACGCAGCATCTTTCCGACATCGCCCCATCCTGCTTTGAAGGGCCCGCTGCCATAGGCGATCCGGTCCGCAAGATTGCCGATGAAGAGCGCATAGAGGTCGGAGTTGTTGTACTCCTTGATGACGTAGAAATTCGGGGTGACGATGAATTCGGGCCCGTGCCGGCCGGCCGGCACGAGCATCATGCCGTCGCGCTGCAGCTCTTCAGCCGGGAAGGCGCTGCCGGAAATGCGCTCGATGCCGGACCGGGCCCAGCCCGAGATGGGTTTGGCAAGATCCGGACCTTCCTGCGCGCAACTGACATCTGCGGGAATGGCAACCTCGAAACCCCAGTCCCGGTCCCGCTGCCATCCCTCCTTCGAAAGATAGTTGGCGATGGAAGCCAGGCTGTCCGGCACGGAATTCCAGATGTCACGGTGTCCGTCGCCATCGAAATCGACCGCATACTTCAGATAGCTGGATGGCAGGAACTGCGGCTGGCCGAGGGCGCCGGCCCAGGAGCCCATCATTCGCGCGGCGGAGATATCTCCGCCCTCGATCATGTGCAGGGCCGCGATGAGTTCGGAGCGGAACATGTCCTTGCGGGTGGACATGAAGGCTTTCGTCGCCAGAACCTCGACCGCCGGATGCGGAAGCTTTGCTCGGCCGAAACCCGATTCGCGGCCCCATATGGCGACTACGATCTCTCCCGGCACGCCATAGGCGGCTTCGATCTTCTTCAGCGTGGCGCTGTGTTGGGAAGCCAGGCTTCGCCCGGTTGCGGCAAGCCCCTGCAGGCGCTTTTCGGAGAAATAGGCGCCGGGTGAGGAGAACTCGGCCTGACTCTGGTCCTGGGCCTTGGGCGGCTGGCTGCCGGGAGGAACGAGATCGGGAAGATCCCAATTGAGCGACACGCCGCGGAAAGCCGCATTGAGCGTCTGCTCCGAGATGCCGTTCTTCTTCGCCTCGGCCGCAAGATCGCCGGCGATCCATCGCTGGAACTGGTTTTCCACCTCGGACCGGTTCTGCGAAAACGCGCAGAGCGGAGAGAAGATGATCAGGCCGGCAAGGGCCAATGCCAGTCTGCCCATGGTGTCTCCCTAGATCGCGGTCCGCGCTCTCAGCGCGGCCGTCAGCGTACCCTCGTCGAGGTAGTCCAACTCCCCGCCGACCGGCACGCCATGCGCGAGCCGCGTGATCTTCACGTCGAGGCCTGCAAGTTGATCGGTTATATAGTGCGCTGTGGTCTGCCCCTCGACCGTCGCATTGACGGCGATGATGATCTCGCGGATGCCGCCCTCGTTCACGCGCTCGATCAGGCCGCGGATATTGAGATCGTCCGGCCCGACACCATCGAGTGGCGAAAGCGTGCCGCCCAGCACGTGGTAGGCGGCGTTCATGGCGCCGGCACGTTCGAGCGCCCAAAGGTCCGAGACATCTTCCACGACGATGATGACCGACTGGTCGCGACGGAGATCGGTACATACCGTGCAAGGATCGGCCGTATCGACGTTACCGCAGCGGGAACAGACCTTGACCTTGTCGTAGGCGTCTCCCATCGCCTGGCCGAGCGGGCCGAGCAACTGCTCCTTCTTCTTGATCAGGTGGAGCGCGGCGCGGCGGGCGGAGCGAGGGCCGAGCCCTGGTACCTTTGCCAGCAACTGAATGAGTTTTTCGATTTCGGGACCGGTGACGCGCTTTGCCATGAAGCGCTTTTAGCTGATATCCCGCCGGAACGGAATCGTCAGAAGGGCCTCGCGGATGAAACTCACTGCCATTTGCCTCGGCCGGCCGGAAGTGCTTTCTGGCAAGAGCTACAGGACCGGCATCAACAAGATGGCCGTCAACGCGCCTATGATGGTGGATGCGGCGGGACTGGTGGGTGACGCGGTCTGCAATCGGAAGCATCACGGCGGGCCGGATCAGGCCATCCTGCTGGAAGGTTCGGTGACGCTCGACTGGTGGAGGGCGGAACTCGGCCGGGATCTGCCGGCCGGCACTTTTGGTGAAAACCTCGTGGTAAAGGGGTTGGACAATCGCGAGGTCTGCGTCGGCGACCGGTTTATCTTCAAGGAGGTGGTGCTCGAGGCGACGGCGCCGCGAATTCCCTGCGCCACCTTCGCCGCACGCATGGACGATCCGATGTTCGTGAAGCACTATATCGCTGCCGGCCGACCCGGCATCTATTGCCGGGTCATCGCCGGCGGGACGATCGCGGCCGGAGAGCAGGCGCGGCTCACGCCGCATGGCGGCGAGCGAGTCGCCGTTCGGGAACTTTTGACGTCCTATGGCAAACCGCTCGACGAGGCGCAGAAGGAGCGGTTTCTGAACGCGCCGCTTGCCGGGCGGCTGCGCGCCAGAATTCTCTCGGCCCGGATATTCTAGAAGGGCAGCTTCATGCCGGGCGGGATCGGCAGTCCGGCGGTCAGTTCCTTGGTCTTCTCCGCCGCCATCGCTTCCGCCTTCGCCTTCGCGTCCTGATGCGCCGCGATGATCAGATCCTCGAGGATCTCGACGTCGTCCTCCTTGAACAGCGACGGGTCGATCTTCAGCCCGAGCATCTCGCCCTTGCCGTTCAAGCGGACGCTGACGAGCCCGCCGCCGGACTTGCCTTCGACGTCGAGCGCGGCGATGTCCGCCTGCATCTTCTCCATCTTGGCCTGCATTTCCTTGACCTTGCCCATCATGCCCATGATGTCGCGCATCTGCCTGTCCTTCTCCTAGATCTCGATGTCGTCGCCGGGCAGGATGTCGCCCTCGTCCGATTCTGCCGCCGCGGGTACTGCCGCCTCGGCTTCTGCCGCATCTTCTTCCTGCATGCGGATGCGCACATCGGTGATGCGCGCTCCGGGGAATTGCGCCAGGATTGCCGCCACGTCGGGATCGGCGCGCGCGTCCGTCAACCGGGCTTCGCGAGCACTCGCATCGGCCTCGACGAGGGTCGGCTCCCCCGGCTCGCGCGAGAGGATCACCATCCAGCGGATCTCGGTCCACTCCTCCAGTCGCCTCTGCAGATCGCCGACGATGGATTTGGGTGCATCCGGTGAAAGGTTGATCTCGAGCCGTCCCGGCTCCAGCCTCACAAGGCGTACGAAGTTCCGCAACAGCGCCTTCAGCTTCGGGTCCCGGTTCCTGGAGCAAAGATCGGCGATATCCGAAAGCGAAGTGACCGGTACCTTGGGCACCGGCTTGTCCGCCGGCTGCTCCTCGATGCGGCCGACCGGCGCCTCCGGCCGTTCCGGCGAGGGGACGGCCTGCAGCATTGCGGTCGCGCCTCCACTGGGCACACGAGATGTGGCCAGCTGCGAGCCCCGCATCCCCGTCATCATCCCTGAAGGCGCTGCGGCCGATCCGCCGCCGGAGCTGCCGGGCGGGGCCGGGGAGACGCCTTGTGCGTTGCCGTCCGCCAGTTCCGCCAGACGGCGTGCCGCATCTTCCGGCGCAGGCAGGTGCGCCGCGTGCGTCAGGCGGATCACGACCATCTCGGCGGCGCCGGCGGGCCGCGAGGAATTCTCCGCTTCCGGAATCCCCTTGAGAAGCATCTGCCAGATGCGCGAAAGAGTGCTGACCGAGACGCGTCCGGCAAATTCCTGGCCGCGAAGCCGCTCGACTTCGCTCAGGGAGGGATCCTGTGTGGCTTCGGGAATGTACTTGAAGCGCGTCACGAGGTGGGTGAAGTCCGCAAGGTCGGTCAGCACCACGACGGGATTGGCGCCAGCTTCATACTGCGACGTGAACTCCGCCAGTGCGGCGGCCACGTCGCCCCGCACGATGTGTTCGAAGAGATCGACGATGCGGGCGCGGTCGGCCAGGCCCAGCATGCCCCGCACGGCCTCCGCCTCAACCCGGCCGCCGCCATGCGCGATCGCCTGGTCGAGCAGAGACAGCCCGTCGCGCGCCGAACCTTCCGCGGCTCGCGCGATCATCGACAGCGCCTCGGGCTCTACCGCGATGCCTTCCTTCTCGGCGATCGTGGAGAACAGGTGCACGAGATCGGCGGCGCTGATCCTGCGCAGGTCGAAGCGCTGGCAGCGAGACAGCACGGTAATCGGAACCTTGCGGATTTCGGTCGTCGCGAAGATGAACTTCACGTGCTCCGGAGGCTCTTCAAGCGTCTTCAAGAGGCCGTTGAAGGCCTGCGTCGAGAGCATGTGCACTTCGTCGATGATGTAGACCTTGTAGCGCGCCGAAACCGGGCGGTAGCGGACCTGCTCGATGATCTCTCGGATGTCGTCGATGCCTGTATGGGACGCGGCATCCATCTCGATCACGTCGACATGGCGGCCCTCCATGATCGCCTGGCAGTGCTCGCCGGCGACGCGCAGGTCGATGGTCGGCCGGTCGATTTCTGCGGTCTTGTAGTTCAGTGCGCGGGCAAGGATGCGGGCAGTCGTCGTCTTGCCGACACCGCGCACGCCGGTCAGCATGTAGGCTTGGGCGATGCGGCCGGTATCGAAGGCATTGGTAAGGGTCCGAACCATCGGCTCCTGGCCGACCATGAGGTCGGAGAAGTCCTTCGGCCGGTATTTTCGCGCCAGAACGCGGTAGCCGCTGCCGGGCGGCGGGAATGTCGTGGAGGTGGGCCCGGTATCGTTCATAAGTCCTGCCAGCCTGCGCGGGCCGTTCCAGCCTCTTGACCGGACCGGAAGCTGACCAAGATGGTAACCTCGAGGGTTGAAGGTGGGAGGCTGGCACGGCGACCCGTGCCGGGCTCGTTAGGGCTGCTTCCTTCCGGACCTGACCCGGTTGGCGAGTGGCTCGTCCACCACCAACCTCCCGCCGCACATATCGGCAATAACGTTCGCAAATGCAAGCCAAGCCTGTAAAAAACTGTTAGTCTGCGCGACAGGGAGAAACGCCGTTGAAGGACTTTAGGCTCGACGAGAGGCTCGAACGGGATTCGGAACTGGTGACGGTTCTGGGGCTGTGCCAGCTTCGGCTGATGAAGGATAGCCGATGGCCGTGGTTGCTGCTGGTGCCGCAGCGGCAGGCGGTCACCGAGATCTTCCAACTGACGCCGCTCGACCAGACCCTGCTGACCTTCGAAAGCAACACGGTCGCGGCGGCGTTGAAGAGGGTGACCGATGCTAGGAAGATCAATGTCGGCGCCCTGGGAAACATGGTAAGCCAACTGCACGTACACATCGTCGCAAGGTTCGAAGGCGATCCCAACTGGCCGGGCCCCATCTGGGGTTTCGGCACGGCGGAACCTTACCGCGACGATGCAAAGCAGAAGTTCCTCAAGACCCTGGTTGAAGCCCTCTGATGATCGCCTCGCTGTTCGATACCGATAGCCCCCATCCCGAACCCAGCAGCCTGACAGCCTTCTCCGGAAACAAACTGGACCGCCAGTCGGAATATCGCGAGGAAGGCTGCCTGGAGAAGGCCCTTGCGGTCGAAGGGGCGCATATCCTCGCATTCACCGGCAACAAGCTGATCCTGAAGCATGACGGCCAGATCCTCGATCCGCTCTTCGCGGCCTACGAACTGCCTGAGCTGAAGCCGGATTTCGACAATGCGGTGCTGCTCGGTTATCTCGAAACGGGGGAGCCCCGGATCGCGATGCCGGTCGGCATCCCGGCGGAAGACCTAGCCGCGCATTTCAAGCCCACCGAAGCGCGGGCGCTCTATCGCGACGGGCTTCTGGACGAGGAGCTTCTCGGGGAGGCGGCACAGGGCGCGGCGCTCATACACTGGAATGCCACGAACCGCTTCTGCGGCAAATGCGGGGCGCCGACAGAAAGCCGGATCGGGGGCTACCGGCGCGTGTGCAGCGCCTGCCAGCACATGACCTTCCCCCGCACCGATCCGGTGGTCATCATGCTTGCGGTGGATGCGGAGCAGGGCCGCTGCCTGCTCGGTCGCAGCCATCACTTCCAGGAAGGGATGTATTCTTGCCTGGCCGGTTTCGTGGAGCCCGGCGAGACGATCGAACATGCCGTGCGGCGAGAAACCTTCGAGGAGGCCGGCATAGAGATCGGCCGCGTACGCTATCATGCGTCTCAGCCCTGGCCGATGCCGCACTCGCTCATGATCGGCTGCTATGCGGAAGCAACCTCGACGGACATCAGGATCGATGAGCAGGAGATCGCCGACTGCCGGTGGTTTTCCCGCGGCGAGGTCGAGACCATGCTGGAGGCTCTGCCTGGCGGCGGCTTCTTCGCGCCGCCCAAGGGCGCGATCGCCCACCGCCTGATCCGCGACTGGATCGACTGGCCGAGATGACGGCTCAGGATCTCTGCAATGCCCCTCGCATGGGATGCCCCTTGTAGACCCCGAGGACGCGGACCTTCTCGGAGAAGAAGCGCAGTTCCTCCAGTGCCCGCCGCACCGCCGGATCGTCGGGATGCCCCTCGATGTCGGCATAGAACTGTGTGGCAACGAACTTGCCCCCCAGCTGGTAGCTCTCGAGCTTGGTCATGTTGATGCCGTTGGTCGCAAAGCCCCCCATCGCCTTGTAGAGGGCGGCCGGGATGTTGCGGACGTTGAAGACGAAGGTGGTGACGATGATCTCCGAGGGGTCGTCCCGCTTCGCCCAGTTTTCGTCGCGCGACAGCACCACGAAGCGGGTGACGTTGTTCTCGGTGTCCTCGACATTTTCTGCAAGAATGTCCAGGCCGTAGAGTTCTGCCGCAAGCCGCGGGGCAAGCGCCGCCATGGAGCGGTCGCCCGTCTCGGCGACGAGCTTGGCCGCTCCGGCAGTATCCCCGGCAACGACCGCCTTCCACCCGTTCGAACGGATGATCTTGCGGCACTGGCCGAGCGCGTGGATGTGGCTGTGTACGGTGCGCACCTCCTCCCGCGTCACCCCCAGCAGCACCATCAGTTGGAAGCGGATCGGCATGAAGTATTCGCCGATGATGTGCAGGCGGGATTCCGGCAGCAGATAATGGATGTCCGCGACCCGTCCGGCGATGGTGTTCTCGATCGGGATCATCGCCAGGTCCGCTTCGCCGCTCTCGAGCGCCACGAAGGCATCCTCGAAGGTGGGGCAGGGCAGCGGCTCCATGCCGGGGAACATATCGCGGCAGGCCATGTCGGAATTGGCGCCGAAATCACCCTGGAAGGCGATCCTGTTGGTCGTCTGGTTCATCGGGGAGGGCCTCAGGAGGAGTGGCTGGCGAGGATCGCGCGGGCCTTTTCAAGATCGGCCGGAGTATCGACACCGAGAGGAACCGAGTCAACGATCTCCACGTCGATGCGCATGCCGGCTTCCAGCGCCCGCAACTGTTCCAGCGACTCCCGCCTTTCCAGCACGGAAGGGCCGAGCGAGACGAAGCGTTCGAGAGCTGCCCGCCGATATGCATAGAGGCCGACATGATGGTAGAGGGGACCGCTGCCGTAGGGTGCGGTAGCACGCGTGAAATAGAGCGCCCGCAGCCGGGTTTCGGACAGCGGCGCGCCCACGACCTTCACCACGTTCGGATTGATCTTCTCGTGCTCGTCGGTGATCTCGACGGTGAGTGTGGCGATATCGGCCTGCCGGTTGTCCAACGGGCGAAGCGCCGCGCGCACGGCTTCCGGTTCGATCGTGGGCAGGTCTCCCTGGACGTTCACCACGACCTCGGCACGGCCGTCCGGATCCGCCTTCTGGAGCGCCTCGTATATGCGGTCGGAGCCGGACTGATGATCCTCTCCCGTCATCACCACCTCGAAACCCGCCGAGGCCACCGCGTCCCGTATGTCCTCATGGTCGACGGCGACGATGATTCGTCCCACATTCGCCTCCTGCGCGCGCCTTGCCACCTGAACGATCATCGGCAGGCCGCCGATGTCGGCGAGAGGCTTCCCGGGAAGGCGGGTGGAGGCCATCCGCGCGGGGATGAGGACCAGTGTCCGGTGATAGGCCAGGTCAGGCATGAAAAACCTTCGAAAGCGGCTTGATCAGTGTCAAAAAGTCTCACGCGCCGCCGTATAATCGTGTTGCAACGGCAATGCAAAAGACATAGGTTCCGCGCGATTTCAAGATGGCCCGCCTGTACCCCGGCGGTTGCAAGGGAGCGTTTGCAAATGAACTCGTACGTGAACATGGCGGTAGGAGCCCTTCTTGCCACCGTTTTCGTGATGATGACGGTTTCGATTGCGTCTGAAGGCATCTGGCATTCGGAAGCACCTGAACAGGAAGGTTTCGCCATTGTCGCTGCGGAAACGGGCGGGGAAGCCGGTGCCGCCGAGGAAGAAGCAGCAGTTCCGGTCGCGACGCTCCTGGCAAGCGCCGATGCAGCAGCCGGCGAGTCTTCTTTCAAGAAGTGCGCGAGCTGTCATACCGTCGAGCAGGGCGGCGCCAACAAGGTTGGCCCGAACCTGTGGAACATCGTGAACCGGCCGGTCGCATCGCATGAAGGCTTCAGCTACTCCGCCGCCATGAAGGACTTCTCCCAGGGCGGCTCGGTCGTCTGGGACTACGATCACCTGAACGGCTTCCTGCTGGCGCCGAAGCAGCATGTTCCGGGAACCGCCATGGGCTTTGCCGGCCTGAAGAAGGACGACGAGCGCGCCAACGTCATCGCCTACCTGCGCGGCCTCTCCGACAGCCCGGCTCCCCTGCCGGAAGCGGATGCGGCCGCTCCTGCAGAAGGCGAGGCTGCAGCCCCTGCGGAGGGTGCAGCACCTGCAGAGGGTGCAGCACCTGCGGCCGAGGAAGCCGCGCCGGCCGAAGGTGCAGCTCCGGCCGCGGACGCTCCCGCCGCTGCCGCCGAGCCCCCCGCTCCGGCTGCCGAAAGCACCGCTCCCGCAGCCGAGGCGCCTGCCGCCCCTGCCGCAGACGCCCCCGCCGCCCCCGCCGAGGAGCAGCCGGCGGCTGAAGGCGAGCCTGCGCCGGCCAACAACTAAACGGCAAGTCTCTTCCGAATGGAGAAAGAAGCCCGGCCTCGTGTCGGGCTTTTTTCATGTGCGGGTGCGCGGGATGCAGCGCCTCCTAGGCGAGGAGCCAGGCCCAGAAACTCACCGAGACGATGCCGAAGGCCGTCGTGACGCTGATGGTGGATGCAGCGATGTTCTGTCCGCTGCGGAACCGGTGGGCGATCAGCCAGGCGTTGATGCCAGTAGGGACCGACGACGTCAGGACTATCGCCGCCGACCAGGCGGGGCTTAGACCGAGAAGCTTTCCCATCAGGAAGACCGCTGCCGGTAGGAGAAAGAGCTTGAGGCCTGCGATCGCGGCCGTCAGTCCGATATTGCCCCGCACGGGATAGCGGGTCAGCGCCATGCCGATCGAGATCAGCGCGGCAGGGCCGGCGGCATTTGATAACTGGCCGACGACGGTGCCGAGGACAGGGGTAAGCGTCAGGCCGGACAGGTTGAAGGCGAGCCCGGCCGCCAGCGCGATGACCAGTGGGTTGCGGATGAGGTTCGAGCCGACCTGCAGGAGGATGGCCCTCAAGCTCCGCCGTTGGCCGCCATCGACGACGACCGAAGCCCGTTCCATCAGGATGGTGCCGACGATCATCATCAGAGGCAGATGGATGGCGAGCAGGATCGAAAGCGCCACCAGCCCGTCATCGCCGACGGAGCGGCCCACGAGCGGCAGACCGATGAAGACGTTGTTGGCAAAGGCGGCCGACATGCCAGCGATCACCCCGATCTTGTCGTCGCGCCCGAACACGTATTTCGCGGCCAGGTGACCTGCGGTCCATGTGACCGCCACGCCGGCGAAGTACGCGATCCAGAGGCGGAACGGCGAAACGCCCTCGAAATGCGTATCGGCAAGCGTGCGAAAGATCAGCATGGGCACCGCGATCTTGAAGACGAATTCTCCAAGCGCGTCGCCGGTTGCCTCATTGAGGATTCCGATCCGGGCGACGACCCAGCCCGTCAGGATCAGCAGGAAAACGGGAGCGACATTGACGAGGGTGGCGGACACGGGGCGAGGGTGCTTTCCTGAGATTTGGCGAGACGTCCTGACGACCTAGCCCAGATGAGGCCCCGTCACAAATGCGGAACGCGCAGAGTAGCTTTTCCGCAGGGATTACTCTCCTCGGCCTCTAGGGTTTTTCCTTCGCATGTGCGAGAACAGCCCACCACCATTCCGGCAAACAAAGGGGCTCGGCTGGATGTCCAGATATGACGTTCTCACGATCGGCAACGCGATTGTCGACATCATCGCGCGCTGCGAAGACAGCTTCCTCGGCGACAACGCCATCATCAAGGGCGCGATGAACCTGATCGATGCCGAACGTGCAGAACTGCTGTATTCCAAGATGGGACCGGCGGTCGAGGCATCGGGCGGATCCGCGGGAAATACCGCCGCGGGCATCGCCGGTCTTGGCGGCCGGGCGGCCTATTTCGGCAAGGTTGCCGACGATCAACTGGGCAAGATCTTCCAGCACGACATCCGCGCGCAGGGCGTACACTACGCGACCAAGCCGGAGGGAAGCAATCCGCCGACGGCCCGCTCGATGATCTTCGTGACCCCGGATGGCGAGCGGTCTATGAACACCTATCTTGGCGCATGCGTCGAACTCGGGCCGAACGATGTCGAGCCCGAGGTGGTCGCGGCCTCCGCCGTCACCTATTTCGAAGGCTATCTGTGGGATCCGCCCCGCGCGAAGGAGGCGATCCTCGAATGCGCCCGGATCGCCCATGGGGCCGGACGGGAAGTGTCGATGACGCTCTCCGATCCGTTCTGCGTGGACCGCTATCGCGCCGAATTCCTCGACCTGATGCGTTCAGGTACCGTCGATATCGTCTTCGCCAACAAGCAGGAGGCGCTCTCGCTCTACGAGACGGATGATTTCGAGCTGGCACTGAAAAGCATCGCCGCCGACTGCAGGCTGGCCGCCGTCACCCTCAGCGAGGAGGGCGCGATCATCCTGCGCGGACACGAGCGGGTGAAGATAGATGCCTATAAGGTCGAGGACGTGGTGGACACGACGGGTGCGGGAGATCTCTTCGCCGCCGGCTTCCTCTACGGATACACCCAAGGCCGCTCACTCGCCGACTGTGGCCGGCTGGGCTGCCTCGCCGCTGCGATCGTCATCCAGCAGATCGGGCCGCGTCCCATGGAATCGCTGCAGGAGGCCGCGATCCGGGAAGGGCTTCTGCAGAAGCTGGCGGTTACTTGAAGGCTTCGCCCGGATAGGCGCCCCAGATCTCGGCCTGGCTGACCCAGCCTTCCGCCCCGCCCGCCGTTGCCTGGCACCAGTCACCATTGCATTCGTGAACGGATATCACGACGCCCGGCTGGAGCTTGGCCACGACAGGGGCTGAAGCCTGGGGTTCGCGCCGCATGTTGACGAAGACATCTTCGCCCTTGCCGCGCATCCATGGCGCAGCCACGGCGGTTCTTTCGCCCGAAAGCAGCGCCTGGTTCACCCACCCCTCGGTGCCGTCTGCATCGCGCACGCGCCGCCAGTTGTCGTATTCCTGGATGATCTCCATCGGCGTACCCGATTTCAGGTACATCCAAGCGACGGCATAGTCCGTGCTGGGTCCGATCCGGATGTTCACCCGCTTCGATTTCAGGCTGACGAAGCGCGGGAGCGGGAGGCCGCTCGGTCCCTTGGTTCCCTGTGCCTGGACGGGCTCCTGGAACAGGATCGTTGCGGCTGTGGTCGCGAGAGCCACGAATGCGGTGAGGAATACGCTGCGCATGCGGTTACATCCGGAAATTCCGCGCCGCCATCGGGGCTGGCCGCGAGACCACGTCTTGCCGGGCGACAGTCCGTCTGCAGAGGTTTTGTTTGTCTTCGCTGACGGGTCTGGTAGAAACGCCTGGATGCGCCGATTATCGGCAATTTTGGTTAAGGACCTCTGAATACGACGCCATGACCGCGAAGAAGAAGCCCAAGGTCTACATCACCCGAAAGCTCCCGGACGCCGTGGAGACACGCATGCGGGAGCTCTTCGACGCGGAGCTGAATATCGACGACGCGCCACGCACGCGCGACGAGCTCGCGGCGGCTATGAAGACGGCCGACGTTCTTGTGCCCACCGTTACCGATCGGATCGATGAAGCGTTGATCGAAGGCGCAGGGTCGAACCTCAAGCTGATCGCCAGCTTCTCCAACGGAACCGATCACATCGATATCGACGCGGCGGCCCGTAAGGGGATAACCGTTACGAACACCCCGAACGTGCTGACCGAAGACACCGCCGACATGACCATGGCGCTGATCCTCGCCGTGTCGCGGCGGCTGCCGGAGGGTGCGCGGATCCTGACGGATAATCCGGGTGACTGGGCGGGCTGGTCGCCGACCTGGATGCTGGGTCGGCGCATTTGGGGCAAGCGTATCGGCATCGTCGGAATGGGGCGTATCGGCACGGCCGTGGCGCGAAGGGCAAAGGCATTCGGCCTTTCGATCCACTATCACAACCGCAAGCGGGTTCATCCGGCGACGGAGGAGGAGTTGGAGGCCACCTACTGGGACAGTCTCGACCAGATGCTGGCGCGCGTGGACATCGTTTCGGTGAACTGCCCTTCGACCCCCGCAACCTTCCACCTTCTTTCGGCACGGCGGCTTGCGCTGCTGCAACCCACGAGCCTGATCGTGAACACGGCGCGTGGCGATATCATCGACGAGGCGGCGATGATCCAACTGCTCCGGGAGGGAAAAATCGCCGGTGCGGGGCTGGACGTCTACGAGAACGAACCCGCGGTCAATCCGAAGCTGGTGAAGCTCGCGAACCAGGGGCGCGTGGTTCTGCTCCCTCACATGGGCTCCGCGACGATCGAGGGCCGTATCGACATGGGCGACAAGGTCATCATCAACATCCGCACCTTCTTTGACGGTCATCGCCCGCCGAACCGCGTTCTTCCCGGGCGCAACTGACTAGTCGAGCAGCTTTCGCATCTCGACGGAGGTGGCGCGACCGAAGCCGGGATGGGCGCTTTCGGTGGTCGTCGTGAAACCCCAGCGGACAAAGAGGGCGTGATTGTCCTTGAGCTCGACTCGCGTTTCGAGCCTCAACGCCCGAAGACCTCTGGCTCTGGCAACCTCTTCCGCCTTCGCCATCAGGCGTCGTCCGAGCCCTGTTCCCTGCAACTCGGGAGCAACCGCGAACTTTCCCAGATAGAGGCAGTCGGTCTCGGGAAGACAGAAGATGCAGCCTACGGGGACGCCTGCGGACGTCGCCACGAACGCAACTTCATCTCGCGCCTTCTGCGCCAGCAATGCCGGTGTGAGCCGATGAACCGACGAGGGCGGATCGATGACCCCGTCCATGTAGGCGAAGGACGACCGAATGAGATCCAGCAAGTCGCTCCACCGGCTGAAGTCGTCGTCGATCCGTACGATCTCGATCATTCTGCCGCAGCCGGGGCGGTGCGGCGCATATAGCGGATGGTGTCGAACCGCGCGGCGAGCGCGTCGTAAAGCATCAGGCGGCCGACGAGAGGGTCTCCCACGCCGGTTATGAGCTTGATGGTCTCCATCGCCATCAGCGTGCCGATCACACCGGGCAGCGCGCCGATGATGCCGGTCTCCGCGCAGGCAGGGATCAGGCCCTCCGGCGGCTTCTCCGGGAAAAGGTCGCGGTAAGTGGGGTTAAGGGTCCCGTCGCTTCCGGCTTCGTAGGGCTTGAGAACAGTGACGGAGCCGTCGAAGCGTCCCACGGCTCCGGTAACCAGCGGAATTTCCGCAACATGGGCCGCGTCGGCACAGGCGTAGCGGGTGTCGAAGTTGTCGGACCCGTCGACCATGAAGTCGAAGAGCGGCAGATGCAGCAGCGCCCATCCGGGCGAGAAGCGCTCCTCGAAGGTCAGCACGCGAACTGCTGGATTGAGGCGCGCCATATGGGCGCGGGCGCTCGCCGTCTTCGCCTCGCCGATCGTTCCGGTATCATGGACGACCTGCCGCTGCAGGTTCGAAAGCGAGACCATGTCGTCATCCATGATGCCGATCGTCCCGACCCCGGCCGCGGCGAGATAGAGGAGGACGGGTGCCCCCAAGCCTCCGGCCCCGATAACCAGAACCCTTGCATTCTTAAGGCGCTGCTGGCCTGCTCCCCCGATTTCCGGAAGCAGGATGTGACGACGATAGCGCTCGATGTCTTCCGATGTCAGCTGCATCGGAGGAGTCTAGCAGTCTTGCAGGCGCGTTGAAAGCAGCGGTCCCCTGCGGATACTGCCGCCGTCCACTTCGAGGAACTGCGCCCTTTCGCCGAGCGGGGAGAACATTGCGTCATCGGTACCCGTCATGAAGGCCTGCCCGCCCAGTTCGTGCACGAGATCGAAGAGCGCTATCCGCCGGCCTTCATCCAGGTGTGCGGCGATCTCGTCCAGGAGGAGCACCGGCGCAAACCCGGTCATGTTCGCGGTCAGGCGCGCATGGGCGAGGATGAGGCCGATCAGCAGGGCCTTCTGCTCGCCCGTCGAGCATCGCCCGGCGTCCATGTCCTTCTCGCGGTGGCGAACCAGGAGGTCGCTCCGGTGGGGACCTTCCAGGGTGCGGCCGGCCGCGGCATCACGCCCGCGGCCCTCGCGGAGCATGTCCAGGTATCGTTCCTCCAGTTCCGCTGCAGGCATGTCGCCCGCTGCGTCGAGAAAGCCTTCCAGTGCGAGGACGGGGGTGGGGAACGGTTCCTGTTGGCTCACGCTGGCGAGATGGCGCAGCAGGTCGAGCATTTCCCGGCGGGCCGCCGCCATCGAAATACCCAGCCCCGCCATCTGCGCCTCCACGGCGGAAACCCAAGCCGGATCGTACCGCCCTTCGGAGAGAAGCCGGTTGCGGCTGCGCATGGCCCTTTCGAAGTCGCTCGCGCGCCGGCCATGGCCGGGGTCGATCGACAGGACCAGCCGGTCGAGGAACCGCCGGCGGTCCGCCGATGGTCCGGTGAACAGCCCGTCCATCGCGGGGGTGAGCCAGAGGACACTCAGATGATCGGAGAGTTCTTCGGTGGATCTTGCGGGTGTGCCGTTGATCCGCAAACGCCGGGAAAGGCTGTCGCTGTCTCCGTCGATGCCGGTGCCCAACGAGACTTCGCCCTCCATGCCCTCGACCTCGGCAAAGACCGAGAAGCCGCCGGTTCCCCCGACGCGGCTCACCTCGCTCAGGACGGCGCGGCGCAGGCCTCGTCCAGGCGAAAGGAACGAGACGGCTTCCAGCAGGTTGGTCTTGCCTGCGCCGTTGTCGCCCGTCAGAACGACATGGCGGCCGTCGAGCATGAGCACCGCTTCCGGATAGTTCCGGAAGTCGGTCAGCTTCAGGCGGGAGAGGAATGCTTTCTGAACCATGGGTGTCCGCATCTGGTACCGATGAGCTAAGGGTTCTCTGCCGCGATGGCAAGCGCGGCCTTTCGCGCCGTAGGAGGATCTGCGGGGTGCGGAACTTTTCCGAAGATTGATAGTTTGTCGCGCGACATGCGCGGGCTCTTTCGCTATCCAAGGCGACCCCATGTCTCCCGGGAGGCTCTTTATGTTGACGAATGATGACTTGACGCCGGAGGAGGCCCGCCGGGACCACCTTGAGATGTTGCGGTTCCTGGCGGTCAACGCGCTTTTCGGCATCGGGCTCGGCATCGCCATCGCCGCAGCCTTGTGGTGGTTCAATCTCTACGGCTTGGGCACGCATATAGGCCGCTCGCGCACGCCGCTTCTGTCCTTCGTCATGGTGGCCGTACCACTTGCGCTGACCTTTGGCGGTGCTGTAACAGCCTCGGCCATCATGTTGATGCCCTATAAGCGGAAGAAGCAGCTCTAGCGCCTTCGCTGCAACGACCGGAAGGACCTGCCGTGGCCGATGTGGACGAGCGGATCATGCGCCTGGAAGAACTCGCCGCGCACCAGACCAAGGTGATCGAGGAACTGTCGGAACAGTTGGCCGAGCAGTGGGAGGTGGTCGAGCAGACGCGCGCCAAGCTCGATCGGTTGACCGAACGCTTCCTGCTTCTGGAGGAGACGTCGCTGGAAGCGCCGCCGATCACGCGGCCACCCCACTACTGACCTCGGAACCCGCGCGGCAACTCACTTGATCGACGTCAACTCCCGATCCTGACGGTGTGGTAGGAGGGCGCGAATGCCACTGCCGGCTTGCTCCTGTCGAAACTGATCATGCACGTTCTTTCCTTTTCTGCCGCCGTCCTTTTGTTGCTCCTGACCCCTGGTCCGACAAACACGCTGATGATGCTGGCGGGATACGGTCGAGGCTGGCGCGGCGCCCTCACGCTCATCGCAGCTGAACTGGCAGGCTATCTTCTGGTGATCGTGCCGGTTCTGCTTGTCGCGGCTCCTGCATTGGCCCTGTATCCATCGGCGCTGGTATGGGCGCGAGGCGTAGCAGCGGTCTGGGTTCTCTTCCTGAGCTGGCGCCTGTGGTATGCCGCAAACCGCCCGCCCGCCCCCGGCGGCGACCTGGACGGGTTGCGCGTCTTCCTGACCACCGCCCTCAATCCAAAGGCGCCGATCATCGCCCTCGTCATCATGCCGCAGATACCGTTCGTCGAACTCCTGCCGTGGCTTGTGCTGTTTTCCGGCTTTGTTGTCCTCGCGGCCAATCTTTGGCTGATCGCGGGAGCGCAGGCTGCCCGTGGTGCGGGGCGTAGGCTGGGGCCGGGCATCGTCCGAAGGCTGGCCGCGGCCGGCCTGTTCGGCTTTGCCCTGCTGCTTGCGTCCTCCTCGGTTCATGCCATGGCCTGAGACGGAAAAGGCGACGAATGCCGCCGCCTTTCCGGTTGAGGAGGGTGATCGAAAGACGCTATCCCTCGAAGAACTCCTTCATGCGCGCGAAGAAGCCGCTCGATTCCGGGTTGTTCTCCTTCGAGGAGATTTCCTCGAATTCCTGGAGAAGTTCGCGCTGCCGCTTCGTCAGTTTCTGCGGCGTCTCGATCTGGATCTGGATGTAGAGGTCGCCCGTCTGCGACGAGCGCAGCACCGGCATGCCCTTCCCCTTGAGGCGGAACTGCTTGCCCGGCTGCGTGCCTTCCGGCACCGTCACGCGGGACTTCGTGCCGTCCAGCGTGGCGACGTCGAACGTGCCGCCGAGCGCCGCCGTCGTCATGGAGATCGGCACGGTGCAGAAAAGATCCGCTCCGTCACGCTGGAAGAACTGGTGCGGCTTCACCGAGAGGAAGATGTAGAGGTCTCCCGATGGGCCGCCGCGCATGCCGGCCTCGCCTTCGCCCTGCAGGCGAATGCGCGTGCCGTCCTCGATGCCCGATGGGATGTTGACCGACAGCGAGCGTTCTTCCGATACGCGCCCCTGGCCGTGGCACTTGGTGCACGGATCGGTGATGGTCTGACCGCGGCCATGGCACGTCGGACAGGTCCGCTCGACGGAGAAGAAGCCCTGGCTGGCGCGGACGCGTCCGGAGCCGTGGCAGGTCCCGCAGGTCTTGGGCTGGGTGCCGGGCTTCGCACCGGAACCGGAGCACAGGTCGCAGGTAATCGATGTCGGCACGCGGATCTGCGCGGTCTTGCCGGTGAAGGCTTCCTCCAGCGTGATTTCCATGTTGTAGCGGAGGTCGGCGCCGCGTTCGCGTCCGCCCGAAGACCGGCGCGCCCGTCCGCCGCCCATCATTTCGCCGAAGATATCTTCGAAGATGTCTGAGAAGCCACCGGCACCGGCCGCTCCGAAGCCGCCTCCACCGAAGCCTCCGCCGCCTTCGAACGCTGCATGGCCGAAGCGGTCGTAGGCTGCACGCTTCTGGGGATCCTTCAAGGTCTCGTAGGCCTCGTTGATCTCCTTGAATTTCTTCTCGGCTTCCGCATCGCCCGGGTTCTTGTCCGGGTGATATTTCATCGCGAGCTTGCGGAAGGCACCTTTCAGCTCCTTCTCGTCAGCGGACCTGCCGACACCCAGCGTTTCGTAAAAGTCTGCTTTTGCCATGGAGGTAACGGCTCCCGAAAGGATTCCGGCTGCACGATGGCAGCCGGATGTCTAGTCGACCTTTTATCGTGCTTCGCCCAAAGGCGAAGCCTTAGGCCGACTTCTTGTCGTCCTTGATTTCCTCGTAGTCGGCATCGACCACGCCGTCGTCGCCCTTGCCGCCCTCGGAGCCCTCGGAAGCTTCAGCCTGCTGCGCCTCGTAGATCGCCTGGCCCAGCTTCATGGAAACTTCCATGAGCGTCTGGGTCTTGGCCTGGATGTCATCGGCATCCGGCTCGGACGCTTCGACCGCGGTCTTCAGGGAAGCGATGGCATCTTCGATCGCCTTGCGGTCGGTCTCGGAAACCTTGTCGCCGTATTCCTGGATCGACTTCTCGGTCGAATGGATCAGGCTTTCGGCCTGGTTCTTCGCCTCGACGGCTGCACGGCGCTTCTTGTCTTCCTCGGCATGGGCCTCGGCGTCCTTGACCATCTTCTCGATGTCGGCGTCGGACAGACCACCGGAAGCCTGGATGCGGATCTGCTGCTCCTTGCCCGTGCCCTTGTCCTTGGCCGAAACCTGCACGATGCCGTTGGCATCGATGTCGAACGTGACTTCGATCTGCGGAACGCCGCGCGGTGCCGGCGGAATGCCGACGAGGTCGAACTGGCCGAGCAGCTTGTTGTCCGCCGCCATTTCACGCTCGCCCTGGGAGACGCGGATCGTCACGGCCGACTGGTTGTCCTCGGCGGTCGAGAAGGTCTGCGACTTCTTGGTCGGGATGGTCGTGTTGCGGTCGATCAGACGGGTGAACACGCCGCCGAGCGTTTCAATGCCGAGCGACAGCGGGGTCACGTCCAGAAGCAGGACGTCCTTGACGTCGCCCTGCAGAACGCCGGCCTGGATGGCGGCACCCATGGCGACCACTTCGTCCGGGTTGACGCCCTTGTGGGGCTCCTTGCCGAACAGCTGCTTGACGGTCTCCTGAACCTTGGGCATGCGGCTCATGCCGCCAACGAGAACCACTTCGTCGATTTCGCCGGCGGTAACGCCTGCGTCCTTGAGCGCGGCCTTGCACGGTGCAACGGTCCGCTGGACGAGATCGTCGACCAGGCTCTCGAACTTGGCGCGGGTCAGCTTCATCGTCAGGTGCTTCGGACCGGAGGCGTCCGCCGTGATGAACGGCAGGTTGATTTCGGTCTGCTGCGAGGACGAGAGCTCGATCTTGGCCTTTTCGGCGGCTTCCTTGAGGCGCTGCAGTGCGAGCTTGTCGTTCTTCAGGTCGATGCCCTGATCCTTCTTGAACTCGGCCGCGAGATACTCGACGAGACGCATGTCGAAGTCTTCACCGCCAAGGAAGGTGTCGCCGTTGGTCGACTTCACTTCGAAGACGCCGTCGCCGATTTCAAGCACCGAGATATCGAAGGTGCCGCCGCCGAGGTCGTAGACGGCGATCGTCTTGCCGTCCTTCTTGTCGAGGCCGTAGGCCAGAGCGGCAGCGGTCGGCTCGTTGATGATGCGGAGCACTTCGAGGCCGGCGATGCGGCCGGCATCCTTGGTGGCCTGGCGCTGGGCGTCGTTGAAGTAGGCCGGAACGGTGATGACCGCCTTCTCGACCTTCTCGCCGAGGTAGGACTCGGCGGTTTCTTTCATCTTCTGAAGGATCATCGCTGAAATCTGCGCGGGAGAGTATCCCTTGCCCTGGGCCTTGACCCAGGCGTCGCCATTGTCGCCCTTGGAGATCTCGAACGGAACCAGGCCCTTGTCCTTTTCGACGGTCGGATCTTCGTAGCGGCGGCCGATGAGGCGCTTCACGGCAAAAAGAGTATTCGTGGGGTTGGTCACCGCCTGGCGCTTTGCCGGCTGGCCGACGAGGCGTTCGCCGTCTTCGGTGAAAGCTACCATCGAGGGGGTGGTGCGGGCGCCTTCGGCGTTCTCGATCACCTTGGCGTCCTTGCCGTCCATGATGGCGACGCACGAGTTCGTCGTACCGAGGTCGATGCCAATTACTTTAGCCATTTTTCTCTCTCCTTTAAGCGAACCGTCGGAACCCCGCTCAGGCATTCCGCTGACAGTTCCTCGACTGGGATGGTCTTTGTATACCTTGTTGCTGCAGCATGCGCTGCATCATGCGGCGTATATAAGGATGGGCATTTTGGACTGCAAGGCGGGTGTGCCTGCGGAGCTCAGCAAAAAAACACGCAAATGTGAATGAGCCTACTGTCCCATGATCAGGTCGTAGAGTGTGGTCTGTCGCGGCTCATAGCGGCCGCCGGCCACGCCGATCTCCGCGGGCGGCACAGGTCCGCCACCGATATCCGCGGGCGGCACGGGGGCCGCGGCATGATCGTCATATGGCCCGCGGTATTCGCGATAATCGCGGGGGGCAATATCGTCCGGGGGGAAGGCTTGGTCCTGGGTTGGCGCCGCTGGTGCATCCGGGTACCGGTCCCGCCCGGAGCCTCCGTGGAAAACACCGGAGATGATGTCGCCAATGGTCGTCGGCTCCTGCGCCGGCTCGGTCGCGGCGGGCGGAAGCTCGTAGCTGCCATGGCTTCCGAACAGAGGCGTTGGTGAGTAGCCCGCAAGCGCCTCGGACATGTATTCTTTCCAGGCCTTCGCTGGAAGGCCGCCGCCGGTGACCTTCTTCATGGAAGTGCCGTCGTCGTTGCCGAACCAGATGCCCGTGGTCATGATGCTGGTGTAGCCGACGAATAAGGCGTCGCGGAAGGACTGCGTGGTGCCGGTCTTGCCGGCGACCTGCCAGTCCTCCAGTCTCGCTGCCTTCCCCGTGCCGTCCTGGACGGCACGTGTCAGCATGCCGTTCATGGTCGCGACCACCGCTTCGCTCAGCACCCGCGGCGGGTTGTCATAGCTGCTCTCGTGCAGGACGTTGCCGTCCGTATCGAGAATGCGGCGCACGATGTGCGGCGTCGCCTTGTAGCCGCCGTTCATGAGGGGCGCATAGGCTGCCGTCAGCTCGACCAGCGGCACTTCCGACGTTCCGAGTGCGATGGATGCGTTCGGCTGCATTTCCTGTTCTATGCCCATCCGGTGCGCCAGGCTGACGACCTCTTCCGGTCCCACTTCCATGACCAACTGCGCGGCGATCGTATTCAGCGACTGGGCGAGCGCGGAGGACACCGTCACGTCGCCCCGATATTTCTGGTCGTAGTTCTCCGGCGTCCATTTGCCGATCCGCACTGGTGCGTCACTGCGTATCGAGTCCGGCCGGATGCCCGCCTCGAGTGCGGCCGCATAAACGAAGGGTTTGAAGGCGGAACCAGGCTGGCGCTTCGCCGTCACCGCGCGGTTGAACTGGCTTTGCGCGTAGTCCTTGCCGCCGACCAGCGCCCGAATGGCACCGGTTGCATCCATGGATACCAGCGCTGCCTGGCTGGCATTCTGCTTTGCGCCGTCGCCGTCCAGCGCGGTTGTCAATACTTCCTCGGCCTTCCGTTCCAGCGAAAGGTCGATCGTGGTTTCCACGACGATGTCGAGCTTCACCTCGCCGAGCAGCTTCGTCACTTCGTCCATCACCATGTCGGCCGCATAGTGCTCGGCGCCGGACCAGTAGCTGCGGGCCTTGGCCGGCGGCTGCGACATGGCGGACTTGATTTCATCCTCCGTGATGTAGCCTTCTTCCTGCATCGCATGGAGAACGACCTGGGCGCGCTCTTCGGCAGCCTCCGGATCCCGCGCGGGGGACAGTCGCGACGGCGCCTTCAGGAGGCCGGCAAGCAGCGCCGCCTCGCCCAAATTCACCTCGCGGGCCGACTTGTTGAAGTAGCGTCGGGATGCGGCCTCGACGCCGTAGGCGTTGGAGCCGAAGAAGACGCGGTTGAGGTACATGGCAAGGATCTGGTCCTTGCTGAACTTGTGCTCCAGCCAGAAGGCGAGCAGTACCTCCTGGATCTTGCGCTCGAAGGTTCGCTCGGGCGACAGGAACAGGTTCTTGGCGAGCTGCTGCGTGATCGTCGATCCGCCCTGGATCGGCTGTCCCGTCAGGTTGTTGACGAAGGCCCGCGTCAGTCCGAGCGGATCCACCCCGAAGTGCATGTAGAAGCGGCGGTCCTCGATCGCCATCACGGCCTGCGGGATGAACGGCGACATCTCTTCCAACGACAATGCCTCGCCGCCGGTCGCGCCCCGATTGGCGATCACGGAGCCGTCGGTGGAGACGATCTTGATGTTCGGCGGACGGTCCGGAATCGACCACGTGCTCGCGGCCGGCATCTGTGCTCCGTAGTAGAGCACCAGGCCGCCGACGCCGATGCCTGCCCATATGCCGAGGACGATGCACCAGTAGACGAGCCTGCGGAGCGGAGCGAAGCTCCGGCGCGCGCGGGCGGCCTTCTTGGCCCGTCGTGAAGCCGCAGGTCGTCCTTTGACTTTCGACGCGCGTTTCCCGGCATGGCTTCCGATGATGCGGTCGTCCTCGTCGAGCCGCAGTTCCTCCTCGTCATAGCCGTAACCCTCATCGAAGGACGGCTCCACCCTTTGCCGCGATTTGCCTCTGGCTGCCATGCCGGATCGGCACCCCCGTCTGCTGGCCGGCCGAAACCGACGTGTCCACACTCACCCGTTGTTCCGGTGGACTCTAAATGCGGCGATTTAAGGGGGTATTAAACAACAGAAGGTGAATTCCCTCGGCTTCGCAATGTCTTGAGGCTAGTGCGTTACCGCACGTTACCGCGCCTTCCGCGGCTGCGGGTTTCGAGCGCAGCGTGGGCTGTTTCGCCTGATGGAACTACTTCCGCTCCGATTGCCAGATTAGACGCCTTAGCTCGCTGCCGCGGTAGTCATCGCGCGCGTTCACATCGCGATCCGGACGATCAGGGCGGCTCCTGCTGTCACTATCCCGGCGTCGATCCCGCCCGTCATATCTTCGACGCCGGTCGTCATCACGGCGCGAATAGTGGCGCTCGTATCGATCCCGGCGATCACGGTCCCACCGATGATAGTTCCTGTAACCCGGTTCGACGCGCTCATATCTCAGGCCGGAATCGTAGGCCACGTAAGAACCAGTTTCGCTGACGCAGCCTGCCCCCATGAGGCAGATTAGACCGAGAGCCGAGGCAGTGGCTAGCTTCTTGATCATCTCAACATCTCCTTGGTGACAAGGAGATGGGATTCCGCCACCGCATGGCAATACCGAAGAGGTCGACGGTAACGGACGGCGTGAAGATTAGGGACTTGAGGCTAAGGGGGCATTAGCCGAGGAGGTCGGGCAGACATGGGGATAACGAGAGTCGGGAGGATGCAACTGGATATACTCAATCGTGATTTCCCCCTTCGCGGCTGCCGCACTAATCTGCCGACGCCACAAGCGAAGGAGAATGCCATGAAGACATTTCTCGTGACTGCGTCTGCATTCGGTCTCCTCACATCCGTTGCATTGGCCGAATGTGCCGGCCACTCCAAGGTGACGGCATCCAGGCAGGTAGATCAGGTTACCACGACGGCAAGCGTTGCTTCGGAAGATGAAGCGGTCCTGGTTGCCAAGAGGAAGGCCGGGGGAGAGCAGGCTGTAACGACTGAATAATCAGCCGCCGAATCGCTCCGTCAGCATCGGCCCAGCCGCCACTGGGAACAATGTCGGATTTCCCCCGTTCCGCCACAAGGAAACAGGGAGAGTCATGATGCCAAGTCGAAACCCCATTCCCAATCCGGCACCAGACACGCCGCGCGGTCCGACCTCGACACCCGGTATTCCCGACAGGACGCAGGGAAAACCGCCGTTGACGCCTGTTCAGAACCCGGGCGATACGAAGAACCCGCAGGATCCCAACCTCAACCCGGCGCTTCTGCCGATCGGGGATCCGGCTGGCGCAGCCTGAGGATTGTCCCGACATCCAACACCGGGGTATCGGAGCCCTGTAGCATTTCGCTAGCAGCGCTGAGGAGTGTTGCCGCACAAGTCTTGCACAAGCCCGCCTTCATAAAGCCAAAGTTTATACGATCAATCCGGTCTGTGGGACCGAGGGGCGTAGACTGAGTAAGGCCGCAACAGAGGGGAGCTTGGTGTGCCGACACAGATCGTTCGTAATCCGGTTGGTCCGGACCAGCTGAGCATGCTGCAGAAGGTCTTCGACCAGGCCTGTGTCGAACACAACATCAATAAATCCAGCCCGGATGGCGAAGCCCTGGCTCTGATTCTCGTCCATTCGATGCAGAAGGGCCTGAGTGAGCAGGATAAGCTGGAAGCGCTCGCGCATATCCTGGCGGAGAGCCGGGGCAACTGACCGAAAACCGGCAGCGGCGGAACCTATCCTGCATCCCGTCAGTTAAAGTTCGTCCTTCCCGAAAGATGGAGATAACGATGGCTGAGAGTGTGGGCAGTGTGAAGCCTATGGGGCAGACCGAGCAGGACCGGCAATCCGACCGGGTCGGTCTCGAAATCGCCAGCCTGCGGGCGGAGATCGCAAGCCTCAGGGATCGCCTTGCCGATCGGGCAGGCAGCGCCGCCAGCTATGTGCAGGGTGAAGCAAGTTCGGTCGCCGGAGCAATACGGGAGCATCCCGCCACGGCCACGACCCTTTTCACGCTCGTCGGCGCCATCGGTTTTGCAATCGGCTACCTCGTGGGCGTTCAATCGGCAGAAACCAAGACAGCCTGGTATCGCCGCTATTATTGAGCCGCGACGGCGCTCTCCGGATCCTGGCAGAGATCGACCCATTCGGCCTCTGTCAGTTCCGCCAGCCGTAGAGGGTTGATGCGGACCGCTGCGTTAGGCGCACCGGCGGCCGGGATGACGATATCGAAAATACGCAGCGAGACATCGCAAAGAACAGGAAGCGGTGCCCGCAGACCGAAGGGGCATACGCCGCCGACCGGATGACTCGTCATCTCCAGGACTTCCTCTGGCGCCACCATGCGCGGCTTGGTGCCGAACCGGTCCTTGAACTTCCGGTTGTCCAGTCGCGAGGTGCCGGCCATGACGACGAGCGCCACCATGTCCTTCACGCGTATGCAGATCGTCTTGGCGATCTGTTCAGGCGCCACGCCGTGGGCGGCGGCGGCCAGCGGAACAGTGGCTGAACTTGCTTCGGTCACTAGGACTTCGATATCGGGTGCGCGGGCGGCGAAGAATTCTTGTACGGAAGAAAGGCTCATGTCCAATGAGTACGGACTCTTCACCGGTACTGCAACCTGGAAGTCACCGGCGCGAGGCATGCGCCTCACGCAATGCTGCGCTGCAAACTTGCGGCTGTTTTTTGTGCGGCTCTGATGTATGATCCAAAACATCGAAGGACGCACTCCTCCTCCCAGCGTTCCTTCGATGGGACTGGCAACACCTCCTCCTCCCGGTTGCCAGTCAGTTTTGGAAACCCGGCGCTCCTCCTCCCGCGCCGGGTTTTCTGTTTTTCGGGATAGGCGGTGGCCTCTGCAAGGACTGAAATCCTTGACAGGAGCAGGCCTCACTTCTATCTCACAAGCATCGCTATTTGTTCGACAAGTCTGCTCTAAGCGCTCCGGCGTTCTCGACCATCTTTCCTTCAAATACGAGACTTCGCCGTTCCGGCCTGGCTGGAACATCGCCGCTATTTGCAAGAGAAAGGCATTCAATCATGGCAACCGGTACTGTTAAGTGGTTCAACGCGACCAAGGGCTATGGCTTCATCCAACCGGATGACGGCTCGGCCGACGTTTTCGTTCACATCTCGGCCGTCGAGCGCGCCGGTATGAACTCGCTCAACGATGGCCAGAAGCTGTCCTACGAGCTGGTGACCGACCGTCGTTCGGGCAAGGTCGCAGCAGACCAGCTGCAGGCCGCATAAATCGTCCCAAAAAGACGAACCAGAGGCCGGCTCGTCCGGCCTTTTTTATTTTAGCCCTTGCAAATGCAAGGGCTCGACCCCATCTGAGAGGTTAACGGCATTTCCGACGCAGTGAGCAAATGCGGGAGACCGCGCCACACCCGGTCGGGTGACATATTCGTGTTTTACGAGATGTTAACCAATCGAGGTGATGATGATCGCCAGAGCCGCCATTGGCATCGAGCCTGAGGCGGACGCGTCGGAAATGCCTGTCCCGATCGCCGGTGACCACGGATGTACTGGCACCATCAGATCGGGAGTGGAAAGGTCGGGTTCGTCCCGGCCTTTTTGTTTTTCAGGAGCAGCCGCGATGGCTGCTCCCTTCTCCATAAGCCTTATTTTGCTGCCAGCGCGTCCATGATCCGTATCCAGGACCGGATACCTTTGTGGAAGGACTTCAGGTCGTATTTTTCGTTCGGCGAATGGATACGGTCGTCGACCAGCCCGAAACCGACGAGCAGCGATTCCATGCCGAGCATCTTCTGGAAATCGCCGACGATCGGGATGGATCCCCCCATGCCGACGACCACCGCGGGCTTCTCCCATTCCTCCGAGAGGGCGTTCTTCGCCTTCGTCAGAACAGGCGAGTCGTAGGAGAGCTGGATTGCCGGTGAGCCACCATGCTCATGGAATTCCACCGAGCAGTCTGCCGGGGTTCTCGACCGGACATAATTGCGGAAGCTCTCGCGGATACTGGCCGGATCCTGCTGCCCGACGAGCCGGAAGGAGACCTTCGCGGATGCCCTGGCGGCGATCACCGTCTTGAAGCCTTCGCCGGTATAGCCGCCCCAGATGCCGTTGACCTCGCAGGTCGGCCGAGCCCAGGTGAGCTCGAGGACCGAGCGGCCTTTCTCTCCTGATGGTAAGGAAAGGCCAACTTCCCCAAGGAAGGTTTCAGCAGTTCGCCCGAGAGCCTCCCAACTGGCCTTTATGTTTGCCGGCGTCTCCTCCACCCCGTCATAGAACCCGGGGAGCGTCACCCGCCCCGTCTCATCCCTCAGGCCAGCTAGGATTTCGGTGAGGATATGGATGGGATTGGCGGCGGCACCTCCGAAGAGGCCCGAATGCAGGTCGCGATCTGCCGCCGAGATCGTGACTTCCTCTCCGACCAGGCCTCGCAGCGCGGCGGCGATCGCAGGCGTCTCGCTGTCCCACATGCTGGTATCGCAGACGAGGGCGTAGCTCGCCTTCAGTTCATCTGCATTGGCTTCAAGAAAAGGCTTGAGCGATGGCGAGCCGGACTCCTCCTCGCCCTCGAACAGGATCGTGATCCGCAGGGGAAGGGAGCCGTGAACCTCCTTGTAGGCACGGCAGGCTTCGACGAAGGTCATCAACTGTCCCTTGTCGTCGGCGGTGCCGCGGCCGGTGATGACCTTGCGCCCGTTGCCGGCATCCTTGATAGCCGGCGCGAACGGATCGTCCTCCCACAGTTCGACCGGATCCACCGGCTGAACGTCGTAATGGCCGTAGAACAGCACGTGCGGCGCGTCCGGCGTGGCGCCCGGATGATGGGCAACCACCATGGGATGTCCCGCCGTGTCGCGCACGGAAGCGTCGAAGCCGATATCCGCCAGGCAGTTCACGAGCCATTCCGCGGCCTTGCGGCAATCGGCCCTGTATGCCGGGTCGGTGGATATGGACCTGATCCGCACGAGGTCGAAGAGCCGGTCGAGGCTGTCGTCGATGTTCTGGTCGGCGCGGTCGAGGACGGAGGAAAGCTTGGTCATGGATATTCCTGTCTGCTGAAATCGGGGCGACTCTAGTGCAAAGCAGGGGCGGTTTCGAGACCCGAGGTGATGGAGGGTGTCAGAGCTTGCGCGCGTTCTCGATCACCATGCGCATGTATTCCATCATCAGTTCGCGTTCGAACTGGCGGAAACCATCGAAGAGGACGGCATCCGCTTCCGTGGCCGCGACCACCGCCCGGGGCTCGAGATCGCGGCCCAGTTCCGTCAGCAGGATGATCTGCGACCGGCGGTCCTGCGGATGCGGATTGCGGCGGATCAACCCGTCGCGCTCCATACGCGCAAGCGTGTTGGCAAGCGTCGCCTGCTCAACCTCCAACCGATCCAGAAGCTGTTTCTGTGTCAGTCCGTCTTCCTGCCAGAGTTCGAGGAGGACGGGGAATTGGCCAGGGGAGAAGCCGAGGGCGGTCGCCCGTCGTTGCAGGGAACGTGCGAATCCCTTGGCAAGCTGTCCGGCAAGATAGGTTGCGGAATGCGAGCGGTCATAGGCCATGGTTGTCAGTCGCCCGTCCCTTACAGGAATTGGAACGATATATGGCAGCCTTTGCTTTCGCCAAGCCTGCGGGTCCGAGGGGAAGGGCAAATGAAAATCGCCACGGCCGGGAGGGGATCGGCCGTGGCGATTCGATAGATGGACAAAGGCCCGGAGAGGGGATAAGGCCTTTGCCCGGTCCGGCGCGGCGGGGGACGAGCCAGCTGCCGGACTGCGGCGTGATCAGGCGCCGGTAACGCTGAGATGAGAAGCCGAATCGGGCTTTTCAAGGGATGACATATTACAAATCGGTAACGTTCGGGTGATGTCTTCGGGTGCAGCCACTCCCCTGAACTTTTCATGGACGGGGCAGGTGCCCCACGCTATTCCATAGCCATGAAAAAAGGCGATCACCTCTTCCTTGTCGATGGCTCGGGCTTCATCTTCCGGGCGTTCCACGCCCTGCCTCCTTTGACCCGAAAGTCCGACGGCCTGCCTGTCGGCGCGGTCTCCGGCTTCTGCAACATGCTATGGAAGCTCCTGACCGATGCGCGAGACACGTCGGTTGGGGTAACGCCCACGCATTTTGCGGTGATCTTCGACTACTCCGCCAAGACGTTCCGCAAGGACCTCTACAATGCCTACAAGGCGAACCGGTCGGAGCCGCCGGAGGACCTGGTTCCCCAGTTCGGCCTGATCCGTGAAGCAACGCGAGCATTCAACCTGCCTTGCATCGAGACCGAAGGCTACGAGGCCGACGACATCATCGCCACCTATGCGAGGCAGGCGGAGGCGATCGGCGCCGACGTCACCATCATCTCGTCCGACAAGGACCTGATGCAACTCGTGACCCCCAATGTCCACATGTACGACAGCATGAAGGACAAGCAGATCGGCATCCCCGAAGTGATCGAGAAGTGGGGCGTTCCGCCGGAAAAGATGATCGACCTGCAGGCCATGGTCGGCGATTCCGTCGACAACGTGCCGGGCATCCCCGGCATCGGCCCGAAGACCGCGGCACAGCTGCTCGAGGAATTCGGCGACCTCGACACATTGCTGGCCCGTGCCAATGAGATCAAGCAGGTGAAACGGCGCGAGAACATCATTGCGAATGCCGAGCTTGCACGCCTGTCGCGTCGGCTGGTGCAACTGAGGACGGATGCTCCACTCGACATGCCGCTGGACGCTCTGGTTCTCGAGCCGCAGGATGGACCGAAGCTGATCGCCTTCCTGAAAGCCATGGAATTCGGGACGCTGACCCGCCGTGTTGCTGAAGCCTGTGACTGCGATGCCGGCGCGATCGAGCCGGCCCAGGTGAAGGTGGAATGGGGGCCTGCGGCACGCGGACCGGATCTTGACGCAGGTGCCAGTGCCGCTGCGCCTGTCCGCGCGGCGAACGGAACCGGTGCTGCAGACATCTATGGCGACAATAGGCCGGCGGAGCTCGCCAAGGCGAGGGCTGAAGCCTTCGCCACCGCCAGGATAGACAAGAGCTGCTACGTGACCATCGACGACGTCGAGGACCTCGACGACTGGATCCGAGCAGCGCGGGAAACGGGTATCGTCGCGTTCGAGGCCGAGGGGACCTCCATCGATCCCATGCTGTCGGAGATCGTCGGTATTTCGCTCGCGCTTGCCGACAACACGCACAATCCTTCCGGCCTCGATGTCCGCGCCGCCTATGTTCCCCTCGGGCACAAGACCGGCAGCGACGACCTGCTTGGCAACGGGCGGGCGGACAACCAACTGACGGCGGGGGAAGTCCTGGGACGGTTGAAGCCGTTGTTGGAGGATACTTCGGTCCTGAAGGTCGGGCATAACCTTAAATATGCCTATCTGCTCCTCAAGCGGTACGAGATCGAAATCAAGGCCTATGACGACGTGATGCTGATGTCCTACGTCCTGGAGGCGGGGAAGGGCGGTCACAGCCTGGATTCGCTCTCCGACCGCTGGCTCGGCCATATGCCCGCATCCTTCAAGGATGTCGCGGGGACTGGCAAGTCGAGCGTGAGCTTCGACATGGTCGAAATCGACCGCGCCACCGTCTATGCCGCCGAGAAGGCAGATCTCGCCCTCCGGCTTGCGATGGTCCTGAAGCCGTGGCTGACGGCCGAGCACCTGACGCGGGTTTATGAACGGCTGGAGCGGCCGCTGGTCTGCACCCTCGCCCGGATGGAGGAGCGCGGCATCACCGTGGACCGGCAGATACTGTCGCGGCTCTCGGGCGAACTGGCGCAGAAGGCCGCTGCCATCGAGGACGAGATCTACCGGATCGCCGGCGAGCGCTTCACGATCGGCTCCCCGAAGCAGCTCGGCGATATCCTGTTCGGCAAGATGGGCCTGCCCGGCGGGGCAAAAACCAAGACGGGGCAGTGGTCGACATCCGCGCAGGTACTGGAAGATCTTGCGGCTTCAGGTCACGAGTTCCCCAGAAAAATCGTCGACTGGCGGCAGCTGACCAAGCTGAAGTCGACCTATACGGATGCATTGCCTGGATACATCCACCCGCAGACCCGGCGGGTGCACACCTCCTATTCCCTGGCATCGACCACCACCGGCCGTCTTTCCTCGGTCGAGCCGAACCTGCAGAATATTCCGATCCGTACCGCCGAAGGCCGCAAGATTCGCACCGCCTTCATCTCAACGCCCGGCAATAAGCTGGTCTCGGCCGACTACAGCCAGATCGAGCTGCGGGTACTCGCCCACGTGGCCGATATCCCGCAGTTGCGCCAGGCCTTCGCCGACGGCATCGACATCCACGCAATGACGGCCTCGGAAATGTTCGGCGTGCCGGTGGAGGGCATGCCGAGCGAGATCCGTCGCCGGGCCAAGGCGATCAACTTTGGCATCATCTATGGCATCTCGGCCTTCGGCCTCGCCAATCAGCTCTCCATTGAGCGATCGGAGGCGAGCGAGTACATCAAGAAGTATTTCGAACGTTTCCCCGGCATCCGCGACTACATGGACAGCACGAAGGAGTTCGCCCGCGAGCACGGCTATGTCGAGACCATCTTCGGTCGGCGCGCTTACTATCCTGATATCCGTTCGTCTAACCCGCAGGTCCGCTCCTTCAACGAGCGTGCGGCGATCAACGCCCCGATCCAGGGTTCGGCGGCCGATATAATCCGCCGAGCGATGGTAAGGATGGAGCCGGCGCTTCAGGCGGCGAAGCTGTCCGCGCGCATGCTCCTGCAGGTGCATGACGAACTGATCTTCGAAGTCGAGGACGGTGAGATCGACAAGACCCTGCCGGTGATCATAACGACGATGGAGCAGGCGGCCATGCCGGCGATCGCGATGAAGGTTCCGTTGAAGGTCGATGCACGCGCCGCTGCCAACTGGGATGAAGCGCACTGACCGCTACCGGTCCGCGGAAACCGGAAGGTATCGCTTCAGCACAGCGACCATCGCTTCGCCGGCTTCGTCCAGCGAGCCGCTGTTGTCGATCGTGACCAGCTCGAAGTCACCGGAGATGCCCGGCGAGGCGCGTTGCAGCCGCCTGAGGATCTCCTCCCGCGTCTCGCGTCCGCGGCCTTCCAGCCTTGCTGCGAGCACTTCCGGCCTGGCCGTGACGTTGATGACCACCATCGACGGGAAGGCAGCCCGGAAATGGGGCAGTGCCGAGCGCGAGCCGTTCGCGATCGCCACTCGGCCGGCGATGATGTGTTGCAGTGTTTCGGCGGGAATCCCGTAGCGGAGGCCGTGGGCGTTCCAGGAGACGGCAAAGCCGCCTGCCTTAGCCATATCCTCGAATATTTCTTCGGTAACCGCCTCGTGATCCTCTCCGCCCGCGTCACCGTCGCGGGTGATGACGCGCCGGACGAAGACCAGATCGGGCGAGCCGCTTAGCCGGCGGGCGGCAAAGTCCATCAACGTGTCCTTGCCCGCACCGCTCGGGCCGACGACCACCACCAGGCGGCCCCTGCTGCCGTGCGCGGCTGTCGCAGCCTGACCCATCACGCCACCCGTCGTCCTTCCCGCCATGTAGCCCGTGCTACTGGGACGCCCTGGTCCCGCTTCACGCGCACGAGATCGGCACGCAGCCCCGGCGCGATCCGGCCGCGGTCGTCGAGCCCGACGGTCCGCGCCGGCGTCGAGGTGACCATGGCGATCGCCTTCGGCAGCGAAATGCCGTCCAGATCGTCGGCGAGCACGAAGGGGGCGTGCAGCAGGCTGAGCGGCACGTAATCGGATGAGAGCACGTCGAGCACGCCGCGTTCGGCGAGTTCGCGCGCGGCGATGTTGCCGGAATGGGATTTGCCGCGCACGATGTTCGGCGCGCCCATCAGCACGCTCATTCCGGCCTTGTGGGAGGCTTCTGCCGCGTCGAAGCTGGTCGGGAATTCCGCCAGGCGAACGCCGTGCCCGATGGCCTCGTCGACATGGTCCAGCGTCGCATCATCATGGCTGGCAACCGTGATCCCGCGTTCCGCGCAGATGCGCGCAAGCTCGTCGCGATGAATGGCTGAGTACTTGGCCGAGGCCGCTTGGCGCCGTGCCACGAAGTGAGCAAAGGCCTCGTCGCTCAAGCCCCGCTTCTCCTTGTAGTAAAGGACATACTGGTCCATCGACTGGAACTGCCGCTGGCCCGGCGCATGGTCCATCAGGGAGACGAGGCGGACATAGGGATCGTGCTCGAAGTCAGCGAAATGTTCGAGTACGTTGTCGGATGAAACCTCGCAGCGGAGGTGGAAGAAGTGCTCCGCCCGTAGCCGCCCGTCGGCCTGGGCCGCCTGGATAGCATCGGCAAGGCTGCGCATCTCGCCCTTGTCAAAACCGCCGTCCTCGTCCGCACCCATCCGCAGGCAGTCGAAGACCGTCGTGATCCCGGAGGTCGCGACCTGCGCGTCATGCGCCTGGATGGCCGCCGTCGTGTTCCAGCGGACCCCGGGGCGCGGCGAATAATGCTGCTCCAGGTGGTCCGTATGCAGCTCGATCAAGCCCGGAATGAGATAATCGCCTTCCAGGTCCTCGCCGGACCGGGCGGTTCCTTCTGAGATGTCTGCGATCCTGTCGTCCCGGATCAGCACCGAGCCGGATACGATCGCGTCATCGATGATGATGCGGGCATTGGAGAGAACGGTTTCGCGACTCATGGGAAGGTCTTCCTGTTGGCGTTCTCGCGGCCAAGCGGCCGCCAGCGATGGATGGTGAAGGGCTCGCCGCGGCTGCGCTCGACGAAGAGCGCCAACCCGTCCAGCGTCAACGGCACGTTCGTGCAGGAGGAAAACCGTTGTTGCAGCTCCTCCTCGACACTCGGCGCGAGTGCGGGATCGACGGGGCCGGTCAACGTCATGTGGAAGCGGAATTCCTCCATCACATAGGGGTAGCCCCAGGTCATCAGATGAGCGCGCTGCGCTGCCGTCAGCCGCTCCGGCTTGCGGCGCGCCATGTCGGCATCGGAAAGAGGCGCCCTGAACGGCTCGAAGTCCCGCACGACGGAGGCAGCGAAAGCCTGCAGGGGTGGATGAAGCGCATGCGGGACGAGGGCAAAGAACGGACCGAGCTGACCGATCACGACCCGCGGGATTTCAAGAACCTCCGCCGAGGCAGCGAAACGGTCGAAGGCGTCGATAAGCTCTGCCTCCGTCCGGCCCTCGCGCAGCTCGAACGGCGCCTTCAACGTCGCGTGGAACCCGTAGCGCCTCGGCTCGGCGACAAGCTCCCGCCATTGCCCCGCGGACAGAGAAAGCGAGGCGGGAACATCGCGCGTCTCCCCTGCAAAGGCATCGCGTCCCAGCCATTCGCTGGCGGTGGAGGTCAACGGATCATAGGGGGCGGGAGAGAAATAAATGGCGTAACGCACGTCAGGTCCGTGTTTCAGGGGTTGTCCGGGAGGTGGAGGCAGGCTCGTTCGGCAGACGGGCCCCTGCGCTAAGGGATTTCCGTGACAGAATGATGATGGATTGCCTGCCGTCCAGCCGTTCCTCGCCGTCATGCTGCACGCTCCCGACTGCCGTGGCGGTCAAGGAATTCCTCCGCCGTCAAGCTGCGGAAGTCATCGAGTGCGGCGCGAAGTGTCCCATGATCCCACTCCCACCAGGCGAGCTCGTCCATCCGCTCGCCGACGTCTTTCGTGAAGCGCTCGCGGATGAGCTTGGCGGGGACGCCGCCGACGATGGCGTAGGGGGCGACATCCTTTGAGACGACCGCGCCGGCACCGATGACCGCGCCGTTGCCCACGGTCACGCCGGGCAGAATGGTCGCGCCGTGGCCGATCCACACGTCGTGGCCGATCGTGACCCGATGGTCGCGGCGCCACTCGAAGAATCCCTCCTCGTTGTCCGCATCGTCCCAGTAGTTCGCGGCGCGATAGGTGAAATGGTGGAGCGTCGCCCGCCATGTGGGGTGGTTGGTGGCGTTGATGCGGACGGAGGCGGCTATGTTGACGAACTTGCCGATCGTAGCGCACCAGACGGCTCCGTCCTGCATGATGTAGGAATAGTCGCCGATCTCCGCCTCGTCGATCCGGCAGCGCTCGGCGACTTCCGTGTAGCGCCCGAGAACCGAGTTCCTGACGCTGGCGCTCGGATGGACCGATGGCTCGATCCCGACCTTGACGCTCATGCGGCAGCCTTTCGCGGCGAGAACTGCATGACATCCAGAACGCGGTCGGCAACCGCTTCGCGCACCTCTTCGTCGTGGAAGATACCGAGGAGCGCCACGCCGTTCCGCTTCTTCTCCGTGATCATCTCGATGACGACACGGCGGTTGCGCGCGTCGAGGGAGGCCGTCGGTTCGTCGAGCAGGAGGATGCTGTGGTCCGTGATAAAGCCGCGCGCAATATTGACCCGCTGCTGCTCGCCGCCGGAGAAGGTCGCCGGCGGCAGACCCCATAGCTCCCTCGGCAGGTTGAGCTGGGACAGCAGCGCCGAGGCTTCTTCTCTCGCTTCGCCGGTCTCGAGCCCTCGGGCGAGCAGCGGTTCGGCGACGACGTCGAGGGTGCAAACGCGTGGCACGGTGCGGAGAAACTGGCTGACATAGCCCATGGTGTGGCGGCGGACATCCAGAACCGTGCGCGGATCGGCATTGGCGATGTTGACGATCTTGTCGCGGTGGGCGACCAGGATCTGACCGGCATCGACGGCGTAATTGCCGTAGAGCATCTTGAGGATCGAGCTCTTGCCGATGCCCGACGGCCCGCCCAGCACCACGCATTCGCCGCTGGCGACGGAGAAGTTCACATCGTTGACGACCGGCAGCCGGATGCCTTCGCGCAAATGCATGATGAAGCTCTTGAAGACTTCCGCAACGACGAGGGGAGTGGCCATGGTGCTCTCCTATACCTGCAGGATGGATGACACGAGGAGCTGTGTATAGGGCTCGCGCGGATCGTCGAGCACCCGGTCCGTGAGGCCGTGCTCGATCACATGACCGTCCTTCATCACCATCATCCGGTGCGACAGGAGCCGTGCGACGGCGAGGTCGTGGGTAACGATGATGGCGGCAAGGCCGAGGTCGTTGACGAGGCCGCGGACGAGATCGAGCAGGCGTGCCTGCACGGAGACGTCGAGACCGCCGGTGGGCTCGTCCATGAAGACGAGGCGGGGGCCCGTTACCAGGTTGCGGGCGATCTGCAGCCGTTGCCGCATTCCGCCCGAGAATGCGCGCGGCGCATCGTCTATGCGATCCGTGCCGATCTCGACCCGTGTCAGCCAGTCTATGGCGGTGGAGCGTATGTTGCCGTAGTGGCGGTTTCCGACCGCCATCAGCCGCTCCCCGACATTGGCGCCCGCCGAAACGGTCATCCGCAACCCATCGGCCGGGTTCTGGTGCACGAAGCCCCAGTCGGTGCGCATCAGGAAGCGGCGCTCGGCTTCGCTCATGTGGTAGAGGTCACGGATGCTGCCGTCGCGCATGGCATATTCCACGCTGCCGGTCGTCGGCAGAAGACGGGTGGAGATGCAGTTCAGAAGCGTTGTCTTGCCGGAGCCGGATTCTCCGACGATCGCCAGCACCTCTCCCGGCCAAAGCTCGAAGGAGACCTCCTTGCAGCCGATGCGCTGGCCGTAGAACTTCGACACGGCGTTGACCTTGAGAAGCGGTGCCTCGCTCATTCCGCGGCCTCCTGGCGTGCGAGCAGTTCCCCGGCATGCCCCTGCTCGCGCCGTTCCTCGCAATGGTCGGTGTCGGAGCAGACGAACATGCGGCCGCCCTTGTCGTCGAGGATTACCTCGTCGAGATAGACGTTCTCCGCGCCGCACAGCGCGCAAGGCTTGTCGAAGCGCTGGATCTCGAAGGGATGATCGTCGAAATCGAGGCTGACCACTTCGGTGTGGGGAGGGATGGCGTAGATGCGCTTTTCGCGGCCGGCACCGAACAGCTGCAGGGCGTCGGACATGTGCATCTTCGGATTGTCGAACTTCGGCGTCGGCGAGGGGTCCATCACATAGCGGCCCGCGACCTTCACCGGATAGGCGTAGGTCTTCGAGATCCGGCCGTTGTGCGCGATGTCCTCGTACAGCTTCACGTGCATGAGGCCGTATTCCTCCAGTGCGTGCATCTTGCGCGTCTCCGTCTCCCGAGGTTCGAGGAAGCGCAGGGGCTCCGGGATCGGCACCTGGTAGACCAGTACCTGGCCCTCGGAGAGCGTCTGCTCCGGTATCCGGTGACGCGTCTGGATGATGGTCGCGTCCTTGGTATGCGTCGTCACTGCGACATTCGCCACCTTCTGGAAGAAGGCGCGGATGGAGACCGCGTTGGTCGTGTCGTCGGCGCCCTGGTCGATCACCTTGAGCACGTCGTCAGGGCCGAGGATCGACGCGGTAACCTGTACGCCGCCCGTTCCCCAGCCATAGGGCATCGGCATTTCGCGGGAGGCGAATGGCACCTGATAGCCGGGAATGGCGATCGCCTTCAGGATCGCGCGGCGGATCATCCGCTTCGTCTGTTCGTCGAGATAGGCGAAGTTGTATTCCGCCAGTCCACCGTCGAAGGGAACCTCAAGGGACATGGCGTGTTACTCCCGTACAAACGGAGATGATTGTCATGGATACTGGCCTTCTGATCACGATGTTCTTTTCGGTATTTGCAGCTACCGGCATTTGCTGTGCCTATTGGTACGGCGAAACCGGCCGCGACTGATCGCGCCTATTCCGCAGCCTCGCTCACGGGGCCGTTGCTTTCTCCCGCTGTCGCCCCAATGTCGGCACGCATCTTTCTCACCAGTGCAAGCTCGGCCTGGAAATCAACGTAATGCGGCAGCTTGAGATGCTCGACGAAGCCTGTCGCCTGCACGTTGTCGGCGTGCGAGATAACGAATTCCTCGTCCTGCGCGGGTGCGGTGACATCTTCGCCTAGCTCTTCCGCTCTCAGTGCCCGGTCAACCAGCGACATGCTCATCGCCTTGCGTTCGCTCTGGCCGAACACCAGGCCATAGCCGCGTGTGAATTGCGGCGGCGCCTTTGCCGATCCCTTGAACTGGTTGACCATCTGGCACTCCGTCACCTGAATGCGGCCGAGCGAGACCGCAAATCCCAGTTCCGGCAGGTCCAGTTCGACATCGACCTCGCCGATGCGGATTTCCCCCACGAAGGGATGGTTGCGGCCGTAGCCGCGCTGCGTCGAGTAGCCGAGCGCGAGCAGGAAGCCTTCGTCGCCGCGCGCGAGCGCCTGCAGGCGAAGATCGCGTCCCATGGGAAACTCCATCGGTTCGCGCGTCAGGTCTCCCGGCGGCTGATCCTCGGGCAGCATGCCGTCGTGCTCGATCAGCCCCTCGCCTGCGAGGATGTCGGATACGCGCGTCGTCGCGCCTGCCAGCGGTTCCTTCCGCAGCGGCTCGTCCACACCCTCGTCCGCGAGAAGCGAGGGGTCCAGCAGGCGGTGGGTGTAGTCGAATGTCGGTCCCAGCACCTGGCCTCCCGGCAGGTCCTTGTAGGTGGCGGAGATGCGCCGCTCGATCTTCATCTGCGCCGTGTCTACGGGAGCGGAGGTGCCGAGGCGCGGCAAGGTCGTCCTGTAAGCGCGCAGCAGGAAGATCGCTTCTATAAGGTCGCCGCGTGACTGACGTATCGCGAGTGCCGCAAGCGTACGGTCGTAAAGCGATGCCTCGGCCATGACCCGGTCGACCGCCAGCGCGAGCTGCTCGGCGATCTGTTCTATGGTGAGCGAGGGAAGCGAGCGGTCGCCGCGGCGACGATCGGCGAGCAGGCGGTGGGCGGCATCGATGGCGGTCTCGCCCCCCTTCACGGCTACGTACATGGCTTGTCTCCTTACGCGATCTTCGTGGTTCGGGGCAGGCAGAGCAGGGATGCGCCGGCGGTCAGAATGACGTCGACCCCTCGCGGAAAGAGGGTTCGATTGTTCCTCCAGATCTCGTCGAACATGGCGGGAAGACCGGCGATCGAAACCTTCGATTGGTCCCTGATGCCGGGCCCGGCGAGAGTGAAGCTGCGTCCTTCGCCGAAGGCGGATACTTCGATGACGACCGTCGCCGATCGGTCGGGATATTCCTGCGTTCCGGATGCAAAGAGATCGAAGGAGCAGACGCCGGCGGAAGCCTGAAGGAAGGCGAACTTCGCCTCCGCCTTCTCCTGCACCATAGCCGCGCCCGTATGGAACGCGATCCATTCGCCGACCGCGGACTTTGCAAGGGATGATTGCAGCCAGACCGGTGTGTCGGCATCGCAAAGGGTAAGGGCGACGGCTGCGGCCGCCTGCCCGAGCGGCGCCGGCTGCCCCGTCTCGACCGCCGTTGTCTGGATGGTGCCCGGACGGGACATGCCGTCCATCAGAAGGCGGAAGACGGCCTGCGCATTCAGCACCGGCTGGGCGAAGCCGCCGGAAAGGGCCTGGAGGTTGGTATTCATCAATCGTCTCCCCGGACCATCGTGAAGAAATCGACCCGTGTCGCTGCGGTTTCCTCCGCCAGCTTGCGGTCCTCGGCCTCTATTCGCGCCGCGACCGGAGCGAGAAGCCTGCTTTCCACGTATGGGCGGGTCTGCTCCTCCTGCCACAGGGCATCGAAGATGGCGCCGAGCCGTGCCTTTGCCTTGTCGGTCCCGAGGGCATGGGCATGGCCGGCGGTGCCGGAGCCGAGCAGCACCGTAGCCCGCGTGACGGTTGCCTCGCCGAGATTGAACGGTCCGCCGCCGCCGCCGATCCGGCCGCGCACCATCACCAGGCCTGTTTCCGGTCCGCGCACGGGCTTGACCTCCGGCTTTGCGGGAAGCGCGTCCCAGGCGGCGCGCAACTCGTCGGCGGAAGCGCGGGCCAGCAGGCTCAATGTACGGCGGCGGGCTTCCGGGGGCGGGGGAGAGGAGGTCGGTAACGGTTCTGACATCTGCACCTCTTAAATGTCTATTGTTATAGACAACCATACAATTTACTGTAGAGTTAAATCCCTCACGTAACAAGAGTATGACATGGCGGCGGATTCGACGGTTCAGAGGCAGAGCGGCGTTGCATTGTGGCGGCAGATCGCCGACCGGATCCGCGCGTCGATTGCCGGCGGCGACTATGACGAGAGCGGTCGGGTGCCGCCGGAGACGGTGCTGGCTGCCCAGTTCGGCGTGAACCGCCACACCGTGCGCAGCGCGCTGGCAGCTCTCGCCCGGGAAGGAATTGTCCGTCCGGTGCAGGGCGTGGGTACGCTGATCGAGCGCAAGGAGCGTCTTAACTTTCCGATTTCCCGCCGGACCCGGTTCATAGAAGGTTTGGGTAGCCAGGCGCGCGAAACGGAAGGCCTGCTTTTGCAATCGGCGCATGAGCCGGCTTCCGCTGACCTGGCGCGCCGGTTGGGGGTGCCGGAAGGGGCTTCCGTCATTCGGCTCGAAACCCTGCGCAAGGCGGATGGCCGCCCCGTGTCGCGGGCCACGGCCTGGTTTCCGGCGGAGCGGTTTTCGGGGATCGATGAGGCCTATCGCGACAGCGGCTCGATCACCGCGGCCTTCAGGAGGCTGGGCCTTGCGGATTACGTTCGTGTTTCGACCGAGGTCACCGCCAGCCATGCCGAATCCGGGGACATGAAGGACCTGGACCTGTCGGCGGGGGCGGTCGTGTTGGTGACGCGGTCGCTGAATGCGGATCCGGAGGGGGTTCCCGTTCAGTACGCCGTCAGCCGGTTTCCGGCGGACCGGGTGCAGTTCACCGTAGAGAACTGAGCCCGGTGCCGTACGTTGCTGTCAATGGGCGTCGGACATGTCGCCCAAGACCTGCTTCGATGCGACGGTGGAATCCGCGTTCAGCCTGTAGACCATCGGCACGCCTGTCGCGAGATTGAGCTTGAGGATCTCTTCCTTGCTCAATCGGTCGAGCACCATGACCAGGGCCCGCAGCGAATTGCCGTGGGCGGCGACCAGCACCGTCTGTCCGCGCAGGACGCGGGGAAGGATCTCCGTCATGTAATAGGGCCAGACGCGTGCGCCGGTATCGCGCAGGCTTTCGCCTCCCGGAGGCGGCACGTCGTAGGAGCGCCGCCAGATATGCACCTGCTCCTCGCCCCATTTGGCACGGGCATCATCCTTGTTGAGGCCGGAGAGATCGCCGTAGTCGCGCTCGTTCAGGGCTTCGTCGCGAATGGTTTCCAGCCCGGTCTGGCCGACCTTGTCGAGGACGATGCGCAGGGTGTCCTGGGCGCGCTTCAGGACGGAGGTGAAGGCGATATCGAACTTCAGCCCGGCATCCGCGAGCGCCTGGCCGCCGGTCTCCGCTTCCCTGATGCCGAGCTCCGTCAGGTCCGGATCGCGCCAGCCCGTGAACAGGTTCTTCAGGTTCCATTCGCTCTGGCCATGGCGAACGAGGACGAGGGTGCCACTCATGAAGTCATTTCCTCCGGATGTCGGTGTTTCAGTCCCAGAACGTCGAGCATGTCGTAGTGGCCGGGCTTCCGGTCGCGGCCCCAAAGCGCGGCTGCGACTGCGCCGCGCGCGAAGATGGAGCGGTCGCGGGCGCTATGGGATAGCGTCACCAGCTCACCCTCACCGGCGAACAGCACGGAATGGTCCCCTACGACGGAGCCGCCTCGAAGCGTCGCAAAGCCGATCGTGCCGGCTTCCCGTGCGCCGGTATGGCCGTCGCGCACCTTGACGGCATTGGCAAGCAGTTGGATCCCGCGTCCAGCCGCGGCGGCCTCGCCGAGAAGCAGGGCGGTCCCGGAAGGAGCATCGACCTTGTGCTTGTGGTGCATTTCGAGAACCTCGATATCCCACTGTGCCGCCGGAAGTGCGCGCGCGGCCTGCTCCGCCAAGACCCCCAGCAGGTTGACGCCGAGGCTCATATTGCCGGACTTGATGATGCGCGCATGCCGCGCCGCCGCCTGGATTTTCGCATCGTCCTCGGCCGAGCAGCCGGTCGTGCCGATCACGTGGACGATCCGCGCCTGCGCCGCAAGGCCGGCGAAATCGACGCTGGAGGCCGGACTGGTGAAGTCCAGCACGCCTTCGGCATCCAGAAACGCCTGTAGCGGATCGGCCGTTATCGGCACGCCCGCCGTACCCGCACCGGCGACCTCGCCCGCATCCTTGCCGAGAAAGGGCGAACCCACCCGCTCGATGGCTGCATGAAGCACTGTGCCTTCGGTTTCGCGGATGACCCGGATCAGTGTCTGGCCCATGCGGCCGGCCGCGCCAACGACGACGAGTTTCATCGGTCTGTCACTCATGCGGTACTACGTTTCCGTCCCTGGATAAGCTGGCGTCGGGAGACTGCAGATTGTTGAGGCGAGCGTAGAGGCCCTCCCGGCGCTGCGCAAGGTCGTCGTGGGTCCCTTCCTCGACGACGCGGCCTTCATGCATGACGACGATCTTGTCGGCATTGACGACGGTGGACAGCCGGTGGGCGATGACGATCACGGTCCGGCCGCTCATCGCCGTTTCGAGCGCCTTCTGTACGGCTGCTTCCGACTCGTTGTCGAGGGCCGATGTCGCTTCGTCGAGAAGCAGGATCGGTGCGTTGCGAACCAGGGCACGGGCGATCGACAGGCGCTGTCGCTGCCCCCCCGAAAGCGTCGCTCCGTTCTCGCCCACGGGCGTGTCGTAGCCGAAGGGCTGCGCCAGGATGAACTCGTGCGCATAGGCAAGCTTCGCCGCTTCCTCCACCTCGGCATCCGTCGCGTCGGGCCGGCCGTAGCGGATATTGTCGCGGATGGTGCCTTCGAAGAGATAGGGCTGCTGCGAGACGTAGGCCAGGTGCCGGCGAAGCGACGCCTTCGTGACATCCCGGACATCCTGGCCGTCAACGAGGATCGCCCCCTCCGAGGGATCGTAGAAGCGTGGTATGAGCGAGATGATCGTGGATTTCCCGGCGCCGGACGGACCCACCAGGGCCGTCGTCCTGCCTCCCTCGGCAACAAGATCGACGTTCCGGAGAATCGGGCTGCCGCCGGCATAGGCGAAAGACACATTGCGGAACTCGATGCGTGCCGCGGTTACCAGCAGATCCACCGCGTCGGGCTTGTCGCGCTGTGTCGGCGGGGTGTCGAGAAGCGCATAGATCATCCGTGCATTGACGACCGCCCGCTCCATATGAACCTGCAGCTTGGCGAGCCGGCGAGCCGGATCGTAGGCCATCAGCAGCGCCGTCACGAAGGCGAAGAACGCACCGGGCGGTACCCCATCATAGATCGACCGGAAGGCGGCATAGGCGAGGACGCTGGAGATCGCGAAGCCCGCGAAGGTCTCGGTCAGCGGCGCGGTCCGTTCGGTGAGGCGTGCAATCCGGTTGGCGCGGTTCTCCGCCTGGCTGATCAGCCTTTCGACCTTCTGCCCAAGTTCCTTCTCCATGGTGAACGCCTTGACGATGGCAATTCCCTGGATGGTCTCCTGCATCGCTCCTTGGACATGGCTGTTCAGCATCACCGATTCGCGGGTAGCGCTACGCAGCCGCCGCGACACGTAGCGCAGCGCGAGGACGAGCGGAGGGGCTACGACGAAGACGATCAGCGAGAGGATAGGGTCCTTGCTCACCATGACGCCGATCAGCGCGATGAGCGTCAGGAAATCGCGGGCGGTCGAGGTCACCGTCAGGTTCAGGACATCGCGGATGCCGTTGACGTTCTGGCTGACCTGGGCGGCAAGATGGGCGGAGCGGGCTTCACTGAAGAAGCCGACCGAAAGCGACATCAGGTGGATGTAGAGGCGGCGCTGGTAGCGGGCCACGATATTGTTGCCGATCTTCGACAGTGTCACCGACTGCCCGTAGGTCGCAAGCCCGCGCAGCACGAAAGCCACGAAGATCGCCCCGCAGATCAGCCATACGATGTCGGCGCGCTGGTTCGCAAAGGCCTCGTTGACCACCGATTCCATGATCCAGGCGGTGAAGGCGGTGGTTGCCGCCACAACCACGAGACAGAAGATCGCGAACGCATAGCCCTTCAGGTGGTCGCGACCGTTTTCGGCGATCACCCGCTTCAGAACGCTGGTGACCGTTTCTGAGTCCAGATGCCGCTTCTTGTCCTTAGCTGAGCCCAATAAGTATGATCCCGTTTCCAGACGGCGCTCGGGGTGGGTCGCCACGTTTGGCGGGTCTATAGCGACCGAAGCCGGGCTTGGCTAGTGCATGGACACCTCGCCCTCCCGCGGAATCAGCGCTGCCAGCGGCGCCCCTGGGTGGAGATGCCGTAGGCTTCCGGTGTGCTGGCATAGCTTCCGAGGCCGGCAAGGGCTGCAAGCGGATGGGTCACCACGAATGTCGGGATGTGCCGCATCAGCTGCGAATGCGGAGCCTTGTCCTCGAAGGCGGCCCGGAACTCCGGAGCCTTGAGGGCGGGAATGATCCTCTGCGAGATGCCGCCGGCCAGGTAGACGCCCCCCTTCGCCATGAACACGAGCGCCATGTCTCCCGCGAGCCGTCCGAGATAGGTGGCAAACAGCGAGACAGTCTCCATGGCCTGGGCATTAGCCCCCGCCTGCCAGGCGGCGGTGACCTCCGAAGGAAGGTTCAGCGAAGGGAGCACGCCGTCAGCCGCACAGACGGCCCGGTAGATGTTGACCATGCCCCGTCCGCAAAGAAGCTGCTCGGCCGATATCCGTCCTTCGATAGGCTCCAGATGCGGAAAGATCCGGAAGTCGCGCCTGCTGCGCGGGCCGATGTCCACATGGCCGCCTTCACCGGGCACCGGAAACCAGGTACCCCGCGCATGAACGAGACCCGCGACGCCGAGGCCGGTACCCGGACCGAGAACCACGCGGGACGCGACGGGTGGCTCCCCGGACGGTCCGATCGTCTCGCGGTAGTCTGCCGTGAGGCAGGCAACCGCCAGGGCCTGCGCCTCGAAATCGTTCAGGACGAGCACGTCCTCGAAGCCCAGGTCGGAGATCAGCGCGTTCGGACGGACGATCCAGTCGCAATTCGTCAAATCGATCTCGTCGCCCTCGATCGGTCCGGCGACGGCAAGGATTGCCGATCGCAGACGAATGGCGGTCTTTTCCAGGACATCCTTGCGGATCGCCTCGTCGATGGTCGGGAAGTCGGCCGTCATGATGTTCGGGAAGCGGACCGGCTCCGCCTCTTCGTCCACGAGGATCGAAAAGCGCGCATTGGTGCCGCCGATGTCGCCGAGCAGGATGGGGAAGGGCAGCCGTTCGTTTTCGGTCGCGTGATGCATTGGTTCCCGATCCGCTATTGGAAGTCGATCAGTTTTTCGGCGGTCGCGCGATTGAGCGCCATGGGAATGTCGTAGACCGTGGCCAGCCGGGTCAAGGCCTTCACGTCGACGTCGTGCGGCATGGATGTCAGCGGATCGATGAAGAAAAGCAGCATGTCGACATCGCCGGTCGCTATCATGGCGCCGATCTGCTGATCCCCGCCCAGCGGCCCGCTCCTGAGGCGCGTGACCTGAAGGTCCGGGCATGCCTCCTGCACCTTGCCCCCGGTCGTGCCGGTCGCGACGATCCTGAACCGCGACAACGCCTTCTGGTGCTGCCGGGCGAAGTCGGCCATGTCGTCCTTCTTCTGATCATGCGCGATCAGCGCGATGCAGGGAAGCGTCAAGACCGTCCTCGCCGTTGCTTAAATCGATTTGCATGGCTTCTACAGGGACTTGCGCCCCTTGAAAAGACCGCTCACGGAAATGGCCGCGGCAGCGGGACCGGCCCAAGGTCCGGAAGCACGGTCGCGCTTTCGATGATCGCCTCGATGTTCTGCGCCGGAGCTGAGGGGGCAGGGGGCGAGTAGGCGGTCAGGCCCGCGCCGAAGGTGGCCTCTTCCAACGTCCGCGCGGGTGCCGCGAGCACGGCGGCGCAGGCCTTCGGAAGATCCGACAGCATGACCTGGCGCGGCTTGACGGGCTTTGCGTTCGGGTCCTTCTTCGGCTTCGCCCAAGGCTCGTCGGTGAACCACCAGGCCAGCGACTTGTCGCAGCCGTCGCCCTTTGCCACCGGCGCCTGCGGCTTGCAGCCGGAAGCGTCGGGCGGGCAGTGGATGCGGATATGGAAATGCTCGTCATGGCCGTAGATCGGGCGAACCTTCCCGAGGAGCGACCGGTCGCCGCGCCAGGTCTCGCAGAGCTTCTTCTTGATCGCCGGATTGACGAAGACCCGCTCCACTTCCGGGTAGCTGGCGGCCTGCATCACCACCCGGGTATGGGTCTGCGTCCACCGCCGCGCGTCGACGGTCAGGAATCTGCTCTTGTCTAGCATGGAGGTGAAGGGCAGGTCCTCGCGTTCCTGGGGTGTCAGGGGCTGTGCCGGCCTCGGCGTGAACCAGATGTCCGCGTCCAGCCCGATCTGATGCGAGGCATGTCCGAACAGCATCGGCCCCCCGCGCGGCTGCGAGACGTCGCCGATCAGGATTCCCGTGCCCCAGCCGAGGCTCGCCGCATCCTTTGAAAATCGCTCCAGCAGCGCGATCATCCGCGGATGCCCCCAGCGTCGGTTGCGGGACAGACGCATCGCCTGCCACGTGGGACCGTCGGTCGGTATGGCCACGGCGCCCGCCATGCATCCCTTGGCATAGGATCCGAAAGGGGCAGGTTCTGCCCTGCTCGGCAGTTTCGCTCCGCCGAACAGCTCTTTCGCCGGTCGGGTCTCGGCCGCTCCCGGACCTGCCAGGAAAGTCAGGCAAAGGCCGGCCGCGAGCAGTTGCTTCAAGATGCATGATATCCGCATGGCGGCAGATCGTCCCCGCAAATCACTTTCGGTGGAATCTAGCGTGGATCGCAATTTTGGTGAAATGGAGATCTGGCGCCCCGGTCGTCGGCCGGTGATAAAACGCTTGTGAGGCGGGTAGCCTGTTTTTTGCCGGACTTTGCCCTATGCTTCGGCGCAAGAACAACAAAGGGGTTTCGCATGTTGGCTCGCCGTCTGGCCGTTTTCCTGTTGTCGCTGTCGCTTGCCGCACCGGCTCTTGCGCAGGAGGCGCAACAAGAATGGCGGCATGGCATCGCGACCGTCGGCGAACTGAAGTATCCGGAAGGCTTCCCCCGCTTCGACTATGTCAACCCGCAGGCACCCAAGGGCGGCCAGTTGCGGCTCGCCGTCGAAGGAAGCTTCGATACGCTGAACCCGCTGCTCGCCCGGGGAGAGGCGGCGACCGGGCTGACACATGTGTTCGAGCCGCTGATGGCGGCCTCGGAAGATGAACTGTCCTCCATGTACGGCCTTCTGGCGGAATCGCTGCGATACCCTAAAGACTACTCGTCCGTTACCTTCCGCCTGCGTCAGGAGGCCCGCTGGGCCGACGGCGAGCCGGTGACGCCTGAGGATGTCATCTTCAGCTTCGAGAATGCCAAGAAGAGCGTTCCGCAGATGGAGTTCTACTACCGGCATGTGGTGAAGGCGGAGAAGACCGGCGAGCGGGAAATCACCTTCACCTTCGATGAACCGAACAATCGGGAACTGCCGCAGATCGTCGGCCAGCTGACCATCGTGCCCAAGCACTGGTGGGAAGGCCAGGCGTCGGATGGCCGGTCCCGCGATATCGCCCAGACGACGCTTGAGCCGCCGCTCGGCTCCGGTCCCTACAGGATCGTGTCCGTGACACCAGGCTCGGCGATCACCTACGAGCTGCGCGACGACTACTGGGGTAAGGATCTCAACGTCAATATCGGCCAGAACAATTTCGGCCGCATCGAGTATCGCTACTACGCAGACCGCGACGTGATGTTCGAGTCCTTCCGGTCCGGCAATGAGGACTACTGGTTCGAAAACATGGCCCGCCGCTGGGCCACGGCCTATGATTTTCCCGCGGTCAGGGACGGGCGGATAAAGCGCGAAGAACTCGAGAACGACATGCGCAAGCTCGGCGTCATGGTCGGCTTCGTGTTCAACACCCGCCGCGAAAAATTCTCCGATCCTCGGGTGCGCGAGGCACTGAACTATGCCTTCGACTTCGAGGAACTGCGCCGGACGATCTTCTACGATTCCTATGACCGGGTGGACAGCTTCTTCTTCCGCACCGAGCTCGCCTCGTCGGGTCTTCCGGAGGGAAGGGAACTGGAGATCCTCAACGAGGTAAGGGAACTCGTGCCTGCGCGTGTGTTCACCCAGCCATACAAAAATCCCGTCAACGGCGATCCGCAGAAGCTGCGCGAGAACCTCAGGACGGCCGTGGGAATGTTGAAGGAGGCTGGCTACGAGCTGAAGGGCAACCGCATGGTCAACGCCGCGACCGGGGAGCCGCTGTCTTTCGAAATCATGCTGGGAGGTCCGACCATCGAGCCCGTCGCGCTCGCTTTCGCCCGGAACCTCAAGATGATCGGGGTGGAGGCTACGGTACGGAGCGTGGAACAGTCGCAGTTTACCAACCGCTGGCGCTCGCGCGACTTCGACGTCATGTACAACGCCTGGGGGCAAAGCATCAATCCCGGCAATGAGCAGGCGGAATACTGGGGATCCGAGGCCGCAAAGCGGGAGGGATCGCAAAACTACAGCGGGATCGCCGATCCCGGGGTCGATGCGCTCATCCGGAAGGTCATCTTCGCGGCCGACCGCGAGGAGCAGGTCGCGGCGGTGAAAGCCCTCGACCGGGTCCTGCTCGCGCATCACATCGTGGTGCCGAGCTACAGCTCCAAGACCCTGCGTTTCGCCTACTGGAACACCATCGCCCATGGGGACAACCTGCCGGAATATTCCAGCGGCTTCCCCTCGCTCTGGTGGTCCACGAAAGCTGCGAACTAGCCTCCCCTGCGCCACCTGTGGCATCAGTAGGAGCAATGCGAATCAAGTGGACGCACCTTGGGTGCCTGGAAGGAAGAGGATTGACGCAGCCAGTGCTGACCGCCCGTGATCGGGCGCTGGACGGAGCCAGGGCCTGATGGGCGCCTATATCCTCAGACGCCTGTTGCTGATGATCCCGACGATGATCGGAATCATGGGCATTTCCTTCCTGGTCGTCCAGTTCGCGCCGGGCGGCCCGGTCGAGCAGGTAATCGCCCAGCTCACGGGGCAGGGCGACAGCGCGTCCGACCGCCTGTCGGGCGGAGGCGATCTGCTGGGCTCGCAAGGAGGCTTCGAAGACAACTCCCGCTATCGCGGCGCGCAAGGTCTCGACCCGGAGTTCATCGCGAAGCTCGAGCAGCAATTCGGTTTCGACAAGCCGCCGCTGACGCGCTTCCTGGACATGATGTGGGACTACCTCCGCTTCGACTTCGGCGAGAGCTTCTTCCGCAACGCCTCCGTCATCGACCTGATCATCGACAAGCTGCCGGTTTCGATCTCGCTCGGCTTCTGGATCCTCCTCGTCTCCTACCTCATCTCGATCCCGCTGGGCATTCGCAAGGCGGTCAGGGACGGGACGGCGTTCGACGTCTGGACCTCGGGCGTCATCATCGTCGGCTATGCGGTTCCGAGCTTCCTGTTCGGCATCCTGCTCATCGTGCTGTTTGCGGGCGGCTCCTTCTTCGACTGGTTCCCCTTGCGGGGCCTCGTCTCCGACAACTTCGACCAGCTTTCCTGGTGGGAGAAGATCATCGATTATTTCTGGCATCTGACCCTGCCGCTGATCGCGCTCTCGCTGTCGGCATTCGCGACCACGACGCTGCTGACGAAGAATTCCTTCCTGGACGAGATCCGCAAGCAGTACGTGGTCACCGCCCGCGCCAAGGGGTTGGCGGAACGGCAGGTTCTGTACGGCCACGTCTTCCGTAACGCGATGCTGATCGTCATCGCCGGCTTCCCCGGAGCCTTCATCTCGGCTTTCTTCACGGGCTCGCTGCTGATCGAGAACATCTTCTCGCTCGACGGACTGGGGCGTCTGGGCTACCTGGCGGTCGTGAACCGCGACTACCCCATCGTCTTCGGCACCCTCTATATCTTCTCGCTGATGGGCCTGGTCGTCAGCCTCATCTCCGACCTGATCTACACCTGGATCGATCCGCGCATCGATTTCGAACGGAGGGATGTCTGAATGACGACGTCATCCCTGACCTCCCCGTCCGCGGAAACTACGTCTTCCCCGAAGCGGGGCTGGCTCTCGCCCACCAATCGCCGCCGGCTTCAGAACTTCCGGGCCAACAGGCGCGGCTACTGGTCCTTCTGGATCTTCATGGTCCTGTTCGTTCTCAGCCTTTTCGCCGAGCTGATCGCCAATGACCGGCCCATCATCGCCTCCTACAAGGGCGAGATCCTCTTTCCCGTCCTTGTGGATTATCCCGAGGAGAAGTTCGGCGGCTTCCTTGCCGTCACCGACTACCGCTCCTCCTTCATTTCCGACGAGATAGAGGCGAACGGGTGGCTCGTGTGGCCGCCGATCCGGTATTCCTACCAGACCGTCAATTCCAACATTCCGCACTCGGCACCGACGCCGCCCTTCTGGCTGATGGAGAAGGAAGAGCGCTGCACCGGCTACCCCCTCGGCGCGGAGGATCCAGGCTGTACGCTCGGCAACCTGAACTGGCTCGGGACCGACGATCAGGCGCGGGACGTGGCGGCGCGCATGATCTACGGGTTCCGCATCTCGGTCCTCTTCGGCCTTGCACTGACCATCGCCTCGGCCGTCATCGGCGTCACCGCCGGAGCGATCCAGGGCTATTTCGGCGGCTGGACGGATCTGCTGTTCCAGCGCTTCATCGAGATCTGGTCGTCGATGCCGGTGCTCTACATCCTGCTGATCATCGCCGCCATCATGCCGCCCGGCTTCTTCGTCCTTCTCGGCATCATGCTGCTCTTCTCATGGGTGGGTTTCGTGGGTGTCGTACGGGCAGAGTTCCTCCGGGCACGCAATTTCGAATACGTGAACGCGGCCCGTGCCCTCGGGGTCGGCAACTGGACGATCATGTTCCGCCACCTCCTGCCGAACGCCATGGTGGCGACGCTGACCTTCCTGCCCTTCATCCTGTCCGGGTCGATCGCCACGCTGACATCCCTGGACTTCCTGGGCTTCGGCATGCCGCCGGGATCGCCGTCGCTGGGTGAAATGATCGCGCAGGGCAAGAACAACCTGCAGGCTCCCTGGCTCGGTCTTACCGCCTTTTTCACGATGTCGATCATGCTGTCGCTGCTGATCTTCATCGGCGAGGCGGTCCGCGACGCCTTCGATCCGCGCAAGACCTTCCGGTGAGATCATGACAGAACCGCTTCTTTCCGTTCACGATCTGTCCGTGGCCTTCCATCAGGGAGAGGCGAGGTCGCTTGCCGTGGACCGCGTTTCCTTCGATATCATGCCGGGCGAGGTCATGGCGTTGGTCGGCGAATCGGGCTCCGGCAAGTCCGTTACGGCCAATTCGATCCTGAAGCTTCTGCCGTACCCCGCGGCGAGCCATCCGTCCGGAGAGATACTGTTTGCGGGACAGGATCTGCTGAAGGCTTCGGAGCCTGCGTTGCGGCGCGTGCGCGGCAACGATATCACCATGATCTTCCAGGAGCCGATGACGTCGCTCAACCCGCTCCACACGATCGAAAAGCAGATCGGCGAAATCCTCGACCTGCACCAGGCTATGACCGGCGACGCCGCCCGGCGGCGGATCCTCGAACTTCTCAACCAGGTGGGGATCCGGGAGCCGGAAAAGCGTCTGCAGGCCTATCCGCACCAGCTTTCCGGCGGACAGCGGCAGCGTGTGATGATTGCCATGGCGCTCGCCAACCGCCCGAGGCTGCTGATCGCCGACGAGCCGACCACGGCTCTCGACGTCACCGTGCAGGCGCAGATCCTAGAGCTTCTGCGGCGTCTCAAGGGCGAGCACGGCATGTCCATGCTGTTCATCACCCACGACCTCGGCATCGTCCGCAAATTCGCAGACCGCGTCTGCGTCATGACGAAGGGGAAGATCGTAGAGACAGGCCCCGTCGAGGAGGTTTTCGTCAATCCGCAGCACGAATACACTCGACATCTGCTGGCATCGGAGCCTAGGGGCGAGCCCCCGGCCGCAGATCCGTCCCGGCCCGTGGTGATGGAAGGGCGGGATATCCGCGTATGGTTCCCGATCAAGGCGGGGCTCCTGCGCAAGGTGGTGGATCACGTCAAGGCGGTGGATGGCGTCAGCCTTTCCCTCCGGGCCGGCGAAACGCTCGGCGTCGTCGGTGAATCGGGGTCGGGCAAGACGACGCTCGGGCTGGCGCTGGCGCGGCTGATCTCCTCCGAGGGACGGATCGCCTTCGTCGGCCACGACATCGACCGGTTCACCTTCAAGCAGATGCGGCCGCTGCGGGACCGGCTGCAGGTGGTCTTCCAGGATCCCTTCGGCTCGCTCAGCCCCCGGATGTCCGTCGGAGAAATCGTCGCCGAAGGCCTGAAGGTCCATGAGCGAAGCCTGTCCCCGGAGGAGCGCGATCAACGGGTCTGCTGGGCCTTGACCGAGGTCGGTCTCGATCCGGACACCCGCTGGCGCTATCCGCACGAATTCTCCGGCGGGCAGCGGCAGCGCATCGCGATTGCGCGCGCCATGGTGCTGAAGCCCCGTTTCGTGATGCTCGACGAGCCGACCTCCGCCCTGGACATGACCGTGCAGGCGCAGGTGGTCGATCTCCTGCGCGACCTGCAGAAAAAGCACGATCTCGCCTACCTCTTCATCAGCCATGACCTGAAGGTGGTGAAGGCGCTCGCCAACCACGTTATCGTCATGCGCGGCGGAAAGGTGGTCGAGGAAGGGCCGGCGGCGCGGATATTCGACGCCCCGCTGGAAGCCTATACGAAGGCCCTCATGGCCGCCGCCTTCAATATCGAAGCCGTGGAAACGGCTGCAATCAGCCAATAGGAGCAGGATCCTCGAATGGCCGCCGCGAACGCCGTTGTCGTAGACTTGAAGTTCGAACGCCGGGAGGTGGACCGCGCCGTGGGCGAAGCCTTCCGGGACAGGATGGTCCTGCATGCCTCCGACCGCGAATGCGACCTTTCGGATGCCCGCTACGCGGTCGTCTGGAAGCCTGGGCCGGATCTTTTCAGGAGGGCTCCGAAACTGGAGGTGCTGTTCTCCGGTGGTGCCGGCGTCGATCATGTCCTGTCGCTTCCGGACCTCCCGGATATTCCGATTGTCCGGTTCGTCGATCCGAGCCTGACGACGCGCATGAGCGAATGGGTGGTCCTGCAATGCCTCAGCCACCTGCGCCAGGTGCCTGCCTATCTGAGGCAGCAGCGGGACCGCGTCTGGCGGGAACTCCCCCAGCCGGAGGCGCGGGAGGTCACGGTCGGGATCATGGGCCTCGGTGTTCTCGGACAGGATTCCGCCACCAAGCTCAGGATGATGGGGTTCAACGTCCTCGGCTGGTCGCGCCGAAAGAAAATGCTGGCGGGCGTGGAGACCTATGACGCGGAGGGGCTGGACAAATTTCTCTCCCGCACGGACGTGCTCGTTGGTCTGTTGCCGCTGACGGACGGCACGCGAGGGATATTCAACAACGCGCTTTTCGCCAGGCTCCGCCAGGGTGGCGCCCTGGGAAAACCCGTCTTCATCAATGCCGGCCGCGGCGGAAGCCAGGTGGAGGCCGATCTGCGGGAGGCGCTTCGGACGGGGATATTGGGCGGAGCCTCGCTCGATGTGTTCGAGCAGGAGCCGTTGCCGGCCGGCGATCCGCTCTGGGGCATGGACAACGTCATCGTCACGCCGCATGCCGCTTCGGCCACGGACGTGCGCGCCTTGTTCCGCCATGTCGAGCGGCAGATCGGACGCTATGAGGCGGGCGACTCGTTGGAGAACCTGGTGGATCGAACCACCGGCTACTGAGTGACGGAACTTCAGGGCGCTCCGTCCGTTCCATTTTGCGATGGAAGGCAGGATGGCGCGAAGGAGCGACGTGATGAATAGCCGTTTTAATCCGAATGACCCCAGCGGCAACGGCCGTGGTGGAGCAGAGCGTCCCGGAACGCCCCTGAGCGCTACAGAGGCCCGGCAGGGCCGCGCCGGGTTTCCGGTGCTTAAGGTGTTGATCGCCGGCATCGTGCTGGTGATGATCGCTTGGGGCGTAGCCGAGATCTGGGGTCAGTCGACCGAGCCGCCGGCCGAACAGACGGCGACCCCGCCTGCCGGAGACACGGCTCCCGCGACCCAGCAGGCGCAGCCTTCCGCCAACCCGGCGGACGCGCCGGCGCCGGCGCCCGCGGCGGGCAATGCCCCTGCCGACTGAGGTTGCAAAACCGCAAGACTCAGCTTCGGCCGCGACGTCAGCGGCCGATATGCCGTGTGGACTTACCCGCCATTTTTCCCTAAGTCTTGCGACCTGGAGGAAACTTCGGTTTCCTCCAGTCGATGGGGCGATCCGGTTCCGTTGCGGACCAGGGCAGGGCAGGCATGACCAAGACGGATATCGCGACGAGGGTCTACAACCATACTTGGAAGCTGGACCCTATCATCCGCAGCCTGATCGACACGGACTTCTACAAGCTCCTGATGCTGCAGATGATTTGGAAGCTCTATCCGGATGTCGATGCGACCTTCTCCCTTATCAATCGGACGAAGACTGTTCGCCTTGCCGAGGAGATCGACGAGGGGGCGCTGCGAGAGCAACTCGATCATGCCCGCAGCGTCAAGCTGTCGAAGAAGGAGATGATCTGGCTCGCCGGTAACACGTTCTACGGCCGCAAGCAGATTTTCGAGCCCGAATTCCTGAGTTGGCTCGCCTCCTACCGGCTTCCGGAATACGAGCTGTCGAAGAAGGACGGGCAGTACGAGCTGAACTTCCACGGCCGCTGGATGGATACGACGCTCTGGGAAATCCCGGCACTTGCGATCATCAACGAGCTCCGCTCGCGGGCCGCCATGCGGCGGATGGGGCTTTTCACGCTTGACGTGCTGTATGCGCGGGCCAAGGCGAAGATGTGGGAAAAGGTGGAGCGTCTCCGCGATCTTCCGGGGCTGCGCATTTCCGATTTCGGAACCCGGCGCCGACACAGCTTCCTGTGGCAGCGCTGGTGCGTGGAGGCGCTGAAGGAAGGCATCGGCCCGGCCTTCACCGGGACGAGCAATGTCCTCCTGGCGATGGATTCCGACCTCGAGGCCGTGGGGACGAATGCGCACGAACTGCCCATGGTGGTGGCGGCGCTGGCAAACAGCGACGAAGAGCTTCGGGCGGCTCCATTCAAGGTCCTGAAGGATTGGAACCGGCTCTACGGCGGAAACCTGCTGATCGTGCTGCCGGACGCCTTCGGTACGACCGCGTTCCTGCGTGACGCGCCCGAATGGGTAGCCGACTGGACCGGTTTCCGGCCGGACAGCGCCCCGCCGATCGAAGGCGGAGAGAAGATCATCGACTGGTGGCAGAAGATGGGGCGAGACCCGAAGGGCAAGCTGCTGATCTTTTCGGACGGGCTCGATGTCGATGCGATCATCGACACCTATCGCCACTTCGAGGGCCGCGTTCGCATGAGCTTCGGCTGGGGCACCAATCTGACCAACGACTTCGCGGGCTGCGCTCCGCAGCATGTCGAAAGCCTCAAGCCGATCTCGCTGGTATGCAAGGTCAGCGAGGCGAACGGCCGGCCGGCGGTGAAGCTCTCCGACAATCCGCGCAAGGCCACCGGCGACCCGAAGGAAGTCGAGCGTTACCTGAAATTCTTCGGCAGACAGGACCGGGTGGACAAGGAAGTCCTGGTCTAGGCTCTGCCCCATGCGGCCAGGGATGCCGCGCGGACCGGAATGGCAGGCCCGCGCGGCGGTGGAGGCATTATTCCGCCGGAGAGAAAGCGGGCACCTCCGCCATGCCCGAGCGCCGCAGGGGACGGCGGCCGGTCAGGATGCGGACGAGCAGATAGAAGACCGGCGTCATGAAGATGCCGAAGAAGGTCACGCCGATCATGCCGGAGAAGACGGCCACGCCCATCGCCGAACGCATTTCCGCTCCTGCTCCGGTCGAGATCACCAGCGGCACGACGCCCATGATGAAGGCCATGGAGGTCATCAGGATGGGACGCAGGCGCAAGCGGCTCGCCTCGACCGCCGCTTCATAGGGCGAGCGCCCCTCGATCTCCAGCTCGCGGGCGAACTCGACGATCAGGATCGCGTTCTTCGCCGACAGCCCCACCAGCACCACAAGCCCGATCTGGGTGAAGATGTTGTTGTCGCCGCCCGTCAGCCAGACGCCCGTCAGGGCGGCCAGAACGCCCATGGGTACGATCATGATGATCGACAATGGCAGCGTCAGGCTCTCGTACTGCGCGGCCAGCACGAGGTAGACGAGGAGAAGCGCCAGCGGGAAGACGACGATCGAGGAATTGCCGGCGAGGATCTCCTGGTAGGTCAGGTCTGTCCATTCGAAGTCGATCCCCTGCGGCACCGTCTCCCGGACGATCTTCTCGATCGCCGCCTGCGCCTGGCCGGAAGAGAAGCCTGGTGCCGGGCCGCCATTGATGTCTGCGGCCAGGAAGCCGTTATACCGGGTGGTGCGTTCCGGCCCCGTCGTCTCCTCAACCTTGAGGAGGGCCGAGAGTGGGATCATCTCGCCCGATCGAGAGCGCACCTTCAACTCGCCGATATCCTCCGCCTCGGCGCGGAACTTCGCGTCCGCCTGCACCCGGACGCTGTAGGTGCGGCCGAAGGCGTTGAAGTCGTTGACGTAGAGGGAGCCGAGGTAGATCTGCAGCGTCTCGAAGACATCCGTTACCGCCACGCCCAACTGTTCCGCCTTCGCCCTGTCCACGTCGGCATAGAGCTGCGGGACGTTGATCTGGAAGCTGGAGAAGATGCCGGCCAGTTCCGGCGTCTGGTAGGCCTTGGCGAGAACCGCCTTGGTCGCTTCGTCCAGGGTCTGGTAGCCGTAGCCGGCGCGGTCCTCGATCTGCAGTTTGAAACCGCCCGTCTGGCCGAGGCCGTTGACCGGCGGCGGCGGGAACATGGCGATGAAGGCTTCCTGAATACCGGCATATTTCTGGTTCAGCGCCATGGCGATGGCGCCGCCGGAAAGCTCGGGTGTCTCGCGCTCCTCGAAATCGTCGAGGACCGCAAAGACGATCCCGGCGTTCGATCCGATGGTGAAGCCGTTGATCGAAAGCCCCGGAAAGGCGATGGCATGCTCGACACCCGGCTGCTCCAGGGCGATGTCGCTCATCTTCCGGATGACCTCTTCCGTTCGGTCGAGGGTGGCGCCGTCCGGAAGCTGGGCAAAACCGATCAGGTATTGCTTGTCCTGCGCCGGCACGAAGCCGCCTGGAACGGCAGTGAACACGCTGTAGGTGGCGCCGACGAGCGCCAGGTAGACGGCCATCACCAGGCTCTTGCGGGACAGAAGTCCTCCCACGGTGCGGCCATAGCCGTTCGATGCGGCCCCGAAGGCCCGGTTGAAGCCGCGGAAGAACCATCCGAACAACCGGTCCATCACGCGCGTCAGCCAGTCCTTGGGCGCGTGATGATCCTTCAGGAGGAGTGCCGCAAGCGCTGGCGACAGGGTAAGCGAGTTGATCGCCGAGATGACGGTGGAGATAGCGATCGTCAGCGCGAACTGCCGGTAGAATTGTCCCGACAGGCCGGTGATGAAGGCAAGGGGCACGAAGACCGCGACGAGCACGAGTGCGATGGCGATGATCGGCCCCGACACTTCCCGCATGGCGCGATAGGTTGCATCGCGTGGCGAGAGCCCGTTTTCGATATTTCGCTCGACGTTCTCGACAACCACGATCGCATCGTCGACGACAATACCGATCGCGAGCACCAGTCCGAAGAGCGTCAACGCGTTGATCGAGAAGCCGAAGACATACATGACGGCGAAGGTGCCGATGATCGAGACCGGGACGGCGATCAGCGGGATGATCGAGGCGCGCCAAGTCTGCAGGAACAGGATGACGACGAGCACGACCAGCGCCACTGCCTCCAGCAGCGTCTCGACAACCTTTTCGATCGAGGCGCGCACGAACTTGGTTGTGTCGTAGACGATCTCGTATTTCACGCCTTCCGGCATCGCCAGTTGGAGCTGGTCCATGGTCGCCGTCACGTTGTCTGCGATCTCGATGGCGTTCGAGCCCGGTGCCTGCAGGACGGCGACGGCGACTGCGGGCTGGCCGTCGAGCAGCGAGCGCAGGGTGTAGTCGGCGGCTCCCAACTCGATGCGCGCCACGTCGCGCAGGCGGGTGATCTCACCGTTTTCACCGCTCTTGACGATGATGGCGCCGAACTCCTCCGGCGTTGCGAGACGACCCTGCGCGTTGACGTTGAGTTGCAGGCCGGTGTCAGGAAGGCTCGGCGACGCGCCGATGATGCCGGCCGCCGCCTGGACGTTCTGCGCGCGGATGGCATTGCTGATGTCGCTTGCGGCCAGTCCATGCTCCGCCGCCTTCTGCGGGTCGATCCAGACCCGCATCGAATAGTCGCCGGCGCCGAAGACCTGGACCTGCCCGACGCCCTCGATCCGGGCGAGCCGGTCCTTGATGTTGAGGGTGGCATAGTTGCGCAGGTAGGTGATGTCGTAGCCGTCGTTTTCCGAGACCAGGTTGACGACCATGATGAAGTCCGGCGAGCTCTTTACCGTGGTGATTCCGAGAGCCCGGACCTCCGCCGGCAGGCGCGGTTCAGCCTGGGCCACCCGGTTCTGGACGAGTTGCTGCGCCTTGTCGGGATCCGTGCCGAGCTTGAAGGTGACGGTGACGGTGAGAACGCCGTCAGAGGTCGCCTGGCTGGACATGTAGAGCATGTCCTCCACGCCGTTGATCTGCTCCTCCAGCGGCGTCGCCACCGTCTCGGCGATCACGGTCGGGTTGGCGCCGGGATAGGTGGCGCGCACCACGATCGACGGTGGCACCACCTCGGGATATTCCGAGATCGGCAGGGCACGCAGGCCGATGAGGCCGGCCACCACGATCAGGATGGACAGAACGGCGGCGAAGACCGGACGATCCACGAAAAATCTGGATATATTCATATCGGTACCCTCTCTCCAGGGCTGAAAACGAGGCACGGGGAAGCCCGGCCCGCAGCCGGGACGGCCGCGAGCATCAAAGGGCTTGGCAGGTCTAGGCGGCGGCGGAGCCGCCGGCTTACTTGTTGGCGACTTCCGCTTCCGTCTGCGGTTCGACGACAGCGCCGGGGCGGATGCGTTGCAGGCCGTTGACCACTACGCGGTCGCCCGGCGTCAGGCCGCTTTCCACGATACGTTCGCCCTCCACGGCGGCGCCGAGCCGCACCTGGCGGTAGGCGACCGTATTGGCCTGGTCGACGACGAACACGAACTTCTTGTCCTGATCCGAGCCGACAGCCGTCTCACTGACGAGGAGATGTTCCTTCTCCTTCGGTTCGCCGACACGGACGCGCACGAACTGGCCGGGGATCAGGCGACCGTCCGGGTTGTCGAAGATGGCACGCAGGCGAATGGTGCCGCTCGTCGTGCTCACCTCATTGTCGATCAGCTGCAGCCTGCCTCTCACCGGGCTTCCTTCGGCTAGGGTGGCGATCTCGACGGGAACCCGTTCCAGGGCACGAAGGCCGTCCTGCACCGGAAGCTCGGCCAGGATGCGTGCGACCAGATCTTCGCCCGCATCGAAGCTGGCATAGATGGGATCGACCGATACCAGCGTGGTGAGCACCTGCGCGGCGTCACCGGCGCCGACAAGATTGCCTTCCGTCAGCTCCAGCTTGCCGACCCGGCCGGCGATGGGCGCCTTGATCTCCGTATAGCCGAGGTTGAGCCTGGCAAGCTCAAGCGCCGCCTCGGCAGATTTGAGGCTCGCCGCCGCCTCCCGCGCGGCTCCTTGGCGCTGCGCGAGTTCGCTTTGCGAAATGGTGTTCTTTGCAAGAAGGGCGTTGCCCCGGTCCAGTTCGGTCGTCGCGAGCTCCAGGCGGGCCTGGGCGGACGCCACCTGTCCTTCCGCCTGCGCCACCGCGGCGGCATAGGGAGCGGGATCGATGGTGATCAGCTTGTCGCCGGCCGCCACGAGGCTGCCCTCGCGAAAATGCGCCGCCTGTATGGTTCCCGCCACACGGGAGCGAACCTGGACACGGTCCACCGCCTCCAGCCGGCCGGAAAATTCCTGCCAGGTGATGATGCTCCGCGGCTCCACGGCAGCCACCGTCACCGGAATCGCCGGCGTGGGAGCGGCCGCGGCCTGGGTTGCCTCGGCATCCCGTGCAAAATCGAAACTATTAAAATCGAAATGGACCGCGGCTCCGGACAACGAGACGGCCAGTACCGCTCCGGCGCCCATGAGGGCCCAGCTTATCTTCTTCGTCATGTCAATCTCCTTGCGTCCCCTGAAGCGGGCCGCCACCTTCTCTCAAATCAAGCCGTTACCGACGCAACTCCTGCACGAAAAGACGAAACTGCCTGCACAACTCCGACAACCAGGCACCATCTTCCTCGTTATAAATTCCCGCCCAGCCGCTCCCCTGAGGGAAGACATGCCGGCGAACCTTCACACCCGCCTCGGCGAGACGGTCGGCATATCCGAGCGTCTCGTCCCGGAGTGGATCGTCCTCGGCCGTCACCACCAGTGCGGGGGCGACCGCGGACAACCGGGAGCACATGCACGGCGCCGCATAGGGATGCGTGAATCCGCAGAAGCCGCGGAGATAATGCATCCAGCCGTCGGACCAGCGCTCACGCATCCCGATCGCATCCGCCTTGCGGATCGACACCGAACTCATCGTCGGATCGATCAGCGGAGACAGGAGAACCTGTCCGGCGAGCACACCCGGCATCTGGTCCCGCGCCTTGAGCGCCACGCCGGCCGCGACGTTCCCGCCCGCCTCCTCCCCTGCCACCAGGATCGGAGACCTTGCGCTACCGATCTGCCGGCGTTTCGCCGCCAGACAGCGCAGCGTCGCCAGGCCGCATTCCACAGCGCCCGGAAACATGTTCTGCGAGATGCTGGCGTAATCCGCCTCGACCACGACTGCGCCGCTTTCGGCAAGCGCATGGGCGATCGGCGTCTCGCGTTCGGCAGGCTCATCCTGCTGAAACGCACCGCCGCGCAGGTAGAGGACGAGCGGGGGAGCTTTCTCCTTGCCCGGCGGCCGGTAGAACCGCACCGGCATGGTTCCGGCGGCCGGCAAACCCACCTCTACCTGTTCCCATCGCATCTCCATCGAAACCTCTGCCTGCTTTTTACCCAAGGCAGCTTCTTGTTTCCTTGACGCCACCTGATATTATTGTTCATCGGAAACTGCACAAGTTTCCCGTTCGTACTTCACTATCCACTATATCTGGACAATATCGCTTCGCAACGAGATCATGCCATGGATCAGCTTTCAGCTATGCGCGCCTTCGTCCGGGTCGTCGAGACCGGAAACTTCACCCGGGCCGCCCGCTCGCTCGACATGTCGAAGACGACCGTCACCAACATGGTGCAGAACCTGGAGGGACACCTCAAGGCGAAGCTCCTGAACCGCACCACGCGGCAGGTTGCCGTCACCACCGAAGGCGCTCTCTATTACGAACGCGCCGCGCAATTCCTCGCTGACCTCGATGAACTGGACGGCAGCATCTCCTCCTCCCAGGCACAGCCGTCCGGCCGCCTGCGCGTCGAGATGGCCGGCGCCTTCGCCGACCTGATCGTCATTCCTTCGCTTTGCGACTTCTATTGCAGATATCCCCAGATCACGCTCGATATCGGGGTCGGCGACCGGCTTGTGGATTACATAGCCGAGAACGTCGACTGCGCGCTGAGGGCGGGCACGCCAACGGATCAGTCGCTGATCGCCCGAAAGGTGGGGGAGATCGGCATGAAAACCTACGCATCGCCCGGCTTCATCGAGATGTTCGGCATGCCGGAGCATCCGAGCGACCTCGAAACGCGCTTCTTCTCCGTCGGCTATCTCAATGCGCAGGCGGGCAAGGTCCTGCCGATGGAGTTCCGGCGGGAGGGAGAGGCCATCGAGATCACGCCGCGCTATGCCGTCTCTGTCAACGACAGCCGCAGCTATGTCGCCGCGGCGCTGTCCGGCATGGGCGTGGTGCAGGCGCCGCAATTCATGGTTCGCGAGGCGGTGGCAAAGGGAGATCTCATCGAGGTGATGACGGACTGGGAGCGGGAGCCCCTTCCGCTCTACATCGTCTATCCCCGCACCCGTCATCTTGGAAACAAGGTCCGCGTCTTCGTCGATTGGCTCGTCAAGCTCCTGAAGGAGACCAGCGCCGGCGATGCGGCACCGGTCCGGCCGGCGATGGCTGCCAGGAAAAAGAAGGCTGGGGCCGGGACCGAGCCTGCACCCGTCGCCATTGCCGCCGAGTAGCGGCTTCGTCGCGCACCGGCCGAGCAGCCGCAAGCATCACGGCTTGGGCACGTATCTGCGCCAGTCGTGCTCTTCGCGGAAGCCGAGGACGTCGCGGATCTTGCGGTTGGAGATCGGCGCATCGAACTCACCGATCTCGGCGGTAATCGGCGTGCGGGGCGCCCAACGCTCGAGGAACGGCCGTGTCGGTTCCCAGGCGGTGATGGTGTCGTTGACGGCGTTGAAGACCTGGAAACCCAGCCCGTCGGTCTCCACGCACCGGTGAACGATCTGGCCGAGGTCGCGCGCGTCGATATAGCTCCAGGCATTGCGCTTGCGCGACGGGGGATCGGCGATGAATGCCGGGAACCTGTCGTATTCGTGAGGCTCGATGACGTTGCCGATGCGCAGAGCATAGATATCGGCACCGGAGCGCATGGCGAAGGCCCGTGCGGTCTTCTCGTTGACCACCTTGGACAGCCCGTAGCTATCCATCGGATCGACGTCGTAGTCTTCGGTGAGCGGGAAGGAGTGGTAGTCCTTGTCGCCCTCGGCGAAGCAGACACCGTAGGTCGTCTCGCTGGAGGCGATCACGATCTTGCGGATGCCGAGCTTCACCGCCGCCTCAATGACGTTGTAGGTCGAGACGGTATTGGCGGCGAAGGTGACGTTGTCCGGCCGGATTAGGATTCGCGGCACGGCGGCGAAATGCACGACCGCGTCCACAGGCGCCGGTCCGCGTCCGGTCTCCAGCCCATCGAAGCCGAAGTGCATGGAGAGCGCGTTGAAGGCCTGCCCGCTGTCCGTGAGATCCGCCGCGAGCGTGTTCACCCCGGGGTGGTCGAGGGGGACGAGGTCGATGTTCAGCACCTGATGTCCCCGCTCGAGAAGATAGGGCACGACGTGGCGTCCGGCTTTGCCGCTACCGCCGGTGAAGATGATTCTCTTGCCCATCCTGCTTCCTCCTCCGATGCCGCGCGCCTGCCTACTCACGGCATCAACTGCCCGCCATTGACCTCGATGATCTGCCCGATGATGTAGCCTGACAGCATCTCGGATGCCAGGAAGAGATAGGCGCCGACGCAATCTTCAGCCGTGCCAAGGCGGCCCTGCGGAATGGTGGTCAGCGCCGCCTGCAGGTGCTGTGGTGTCGAGTAACGCTCGTGGAAGGGCGTGGTGATGGTGCCCGGCGCCACGCCGTTAACCCGGATGCCGAACGGGATGAGTTCCTTGGCCATGCCGCGGGTGACATTGGAGACGAAGGCCTTGGAGGAGCCGTAAATTCCCGCGCCGTTGGAGGCGCCGTTGCGGGCGGCAATCGAGGTCGTGTTGATGATGAAGCCGCCTCGCTGCTTCAGATGCGGGATCGCCGCGGTGGACGCCGCCAGCACGGAGCGCGCGTTGAGGTCCATGACGGCGTCATAGTGCTCGTCCGTCATCTCCGCATAGGGCACCCGCGCCACCATTCCGCCGGCATTGTTGATGAGACCGTCCAGGCGGCCGAAGGCAGCCGCGGTTTCCTCCACCACCCGCGCCATCTCACCGGATCTGGACGCATCGCCGCGCACCAGGCGGACATTTCCGCCGGCAGCCTCGATCTCCGCCGCCAGTGCCTTCGCCGCGTCTGCGCTCGCGTTGTAATGAAGGCCTACGGAGGCACCTTGAGCGGCGAAGGCGCGGGCGAGCGCGGCACCGATGCCGGTGGATGCGCCGGTGATCAGGACGGCCTTGCCGGACAGATCCGGGATGACGAGTTGTGTGGACATGCTTCCTCCATTCCATCGGCAACGTCAGCCGGAAGCCCTTCGGGCCCTGCTTGCTGCCATTCTCAAGTCATCGGATAAGTCGGAAGTATACTCAAGTCATTTCTTCAGCCACGGGAACGGTCGGCGCTCCAGGAAGGCTTCGATCCCCTGCCGCCCTTCGGCGCTTTCCCACCGGTCGGCCAGGGCTTCGACGCTGAAGCGGATGTCGTCGTCCGCCTTTCCCCGCGCCAGGGCGCGCACCAGATCCTTCGTAGCCGCGACGGCGCCGGGCGCGCAATCCAGAACGGCGGCGATCTCGTCTCCCACCGCCGCATCCAGATCGGCAGGGGCGACGATGACGGAGGCCAGGCCGATGTCGCGTGCGGTTGCCGCACTGAACCGGCGGCTATTCAAAAGCAGGCGGCGGGCATGTCCCTCGCCGATACGTCGTACCACATAGGGTCCGATGGTTGCGGGGATCAGCCCGAGGCGGGGTTCGGTGAGGGCAAACTGCGCATCCTCGGTGGCGACGGCGATGTCGCAGACCGACATGAGGCCAATCCCGCCTCCGAAGGCGTTGCCCTGGATCCGGCCGATGAGAAGCTTCGGCAGATCGTCCAACGCCTTCAGCATCAGGGCCAAGCCCCTCGCGCCCTCCAGCTTTCCCTGCCGGTCCCGCGCGGTTTGGTCGCGCATCCAGCCGAGATCGCCGCCGGCGCAGAAGGTCGGCCCTGCTGCAGCCAGTATCACCGCGCGAACGGCATCGTTTGCGGCGAGGGAGGCTGCCGCCTGGGCGAGTTCGGTGATCATCGCAGCGTTCATCGCATTGTGTTTCTCAGGCCGGTGGAGGGTCAGCGTCGCGACGCCGCGCTCATCGACCGACAATGTCAGTGTTTCGTAAGTTCTCACCGACGCATCCCTCCAAGGCTGCGGGCGAGGGCCTCAGCCTCCGCCAGCCTGTCCGCATCCACGCCTGTCTCGAATCCCATCGCAGCGAGCCGTTCCACGACCTTCCCCGTCGCCACATTGCCGGCGGCCCCGGGCGCGAAAGGACAACCTCCAAGTCCGGCCGCAGCGGAATCGAACACGCGCAGGCCCCGGTCCAACGCAACGGCAATGTTCTCAAGCGCTCGCCCATCTGTGTCGTGGAAATGGCCGGCGAGGAAGGAGGCGGGCACCCGTTCCAGGACGGCGTCCAGCATCGCCGCAACGCGATCGGGCGTGCCGCGGCCGATCGTATCCCCGAGCGATATTTCGGAGCATCCGAGACCCAGAAGGCGCGCCGAAAGCTCGGCCACGGCTTCCGGTTCGGTCGGTCCGTCATAGGGGCAGTCGACGACACAGGAAATATAGCCGCGTACGGGCACCCCGTCGCTCGCAGCCTGGACGATCAGCGGTGCGAAACGCTCGAGGCTTTCGCCGATGGAGCAGTTAATATTCCGCCGGCTAAAGCCTTCCGAGGCGGAGGCGAACACCGCCACTTCATCCGCCTTCGCCGCATGTGCGGCCTGATAGCCGGTCATGTTTGGCGTAAGCGCCGTGTAACGGGTGCCGGCCCGGCGGCATATTCCGGCCATGACCGCGGCGGCATCGGCCATCTGCGGTATCCGGTCGGCGCGAACGAAGCTCGTCACTTCGATCTTCCGGAAACCGCAGCGGGAGAGCATGTCCACCAGGCGAACCTTGTCTGGGGTGGGGATGATCCTTTCCTCGTTCTGCAGGCCGTCCCGCGGACCGACTTCGTGGATCTGGACGAAGTCACTCATCTTCCGGCTCCAGAAGCAGAATCACGGCGCCTTCCTGCACCTGCTCGCCCTCGGCGGACAGGAGTTCGGCAATCTTGCCGTCACGGGGCGCGGCGAGCGCCAGTTCCATCTTCATCGCTTCCATGACGGCCACCGTCTTGCCTGCCGTGACGGCCTGACCCGGCGAGACGCAAACGACCTTCAACAGGCCCGGCATGGGCGCGACGACCTGATCGCCGCCACCTGTCGTCTCGTGCTCGCCGTCCAGGGGACCGGTACGATCGAAGCTCCAGCTGTCGCCGCCTCGGAAGATTGTTGCCTGGTCGCGATCGCGGACAATGTGGAGCATGGTGGTCACGCCCTCGACCGTCAGGCGCCATGTCTCTCCCGTACGGCGGACGGTAAGCGAGAGGATTTTACCATCCACGCAGGCTGACCAGGTACCGTCGCCGCTGGAGGCGAACGAGACCTGCCAATGCTGGTCCCGGTGGTGGAGCGTCACGAAGTGCCGGGCCTGCCCCCAGAGCCGGAAACCGGAGAGGCTGTCCCATGGATCCAGCGAAGCCCCAGGTTCCAGCATGCCCGAAAGAACGAGAGCGGCGCAGGCGGCGATCTCGTCGGGAGCGGGACGCGAGTCCGTCAGCGTCCCAAGATCCCGTTCGATCAGCCCGGTGTCGTGGCGCCCCGCGGCGAAGTCGGGCTGTTCGGCAAGGTGGCGCAGGAAGGCGGCATTGGTAGCCACTCCCGTCGACCGCACGTTGCCCAGCGCGCCCGCCAGGCGCGTGAGAGCCGTGGCGCGGTCCGGCGCGTGGACGATGATCTTGGCAATCATCGGGTCGTAGAAGGGAGAAATGCTATCGCCTGTGCGCACCCCGCTGTCGATCCGGGCCAGATCCTCCGGTAGGTGCAGGTGGGTCAGGGTGCCGGTCGAGGGCAGGAACCCCCGCCCGGCATCCTCGGCGTAGAGGCGCGCTTCCATGGCCCAGCCATTGATGGCCAGATCCTCCTGGCGGAGCGGAAGGGGCTCGCCGGAAGCGACCCGCAGCTGCCATTCCACCAGATCGATGCCGGTGATGGCCTCCGTTACCGGATGCTCGACCTGGAGGCGGGTGTTCATTTCCATGAACCAGAACCGGTCCGCCTTCAGCCCTTCCGAGGCATCGGCGATGAACTCGATCGTGCCGGCGCCGGAATAACCGATGGCCCTCGCGGCACGCACGGCTGCCTCGCCCATGGCGTAGCGCATTTCCTCGGACATGCCCGGCGCGGGTGCCTCCTCGATCACCTTCTGGTGGCGGCGCTGCAGCGAGCAGTCACGCTCGAAGAGATGCACCGCATGGCCGTGGTCGTCGCCGAACACCTGAATCTCGATGTGCCGAGGGTGGGTGACGTATTTCTCGATGAGACAGGCCCCATCCCCGAACGCCGCAAGCGCCTCACGCTGCGCAGAAGCCAGCGCATCCCTCAAAGCCATGCCGTCATCGACGCGCCGCATCCCCTTGCCGCCACCGCCGGCACGGGCCTTGATGAGAACCGGAAAGCCGATCCGTTCGGCTTCGGCCAGAAGCAGGTCGGGATCCTGGCTCTCGCCATGATAACCGGGAACGACCGGAACACCCGAGTTTTCCATCAGCGCCTTGGCCGCATCCTTCAGCCCCATGGCGCGGATAGCTGCCGCGGACGGGCCGACGAAGCGCAGCCCGGCGGCCGTCACGGCTTCGGCGAATGCAGCGTTTTCCGAGAGAAAGCCGTAACCGGGATGAATGGCATCGGCATCCGTTCGAAGCGCGGCGTCGATGATGGCGTCGCCCCGAAGATAGCTCTCCGTGGCTGGCGCCGGCCCGATATGGACGGCTTCGTCAGCCTGTTCGACATGCAGGGCGTCCCGGTCGGCATCCGAATAGACGGCGACCGTCGCGATGGCCAGACGGCGGCAGGTGCGGATGATGCGGCAGGCGATCTCGCCCCTGTTGGCAATGAGCAGCTTACGGATCATCGGCCCGCCCTCACATGCGGAACACGCCGAAGCGCGTTTCCTCGATCGGCGCATTCAACGCGGCGGAGAGGCTGAGCGCCAGGACCTGGCGCGTCTTCGCCGGATCCACGATCCCGTCGTCCCAGAGGCGCGCGGACGCGTAGAGCGGGTGGCTCTGCTCGTCGAACCGGTCGAGCACCGGTTGCTTGAACGACGCTTCTTCCTCGGAACTCCAGCTCCGGCCCGCCCGTCCCATGGCCTCGCGCCGCACCGTCGCCAAGACGCCTGCGGCCTGCGCGCCGCCCATGACGGAAATGCGGCTGTTCGGCCAGCTCCACAGGAAGCGCGGCGAATAGGCCCGGCCGGCCATGCCGTAATTGCCCGCCCCGAAGGAGCCGCCGATCATGACCGTGACCTTCGGCACGGAGGTGGTGGCCACTGCCGTCACCAGCTTGGCGCCGTGCTTGGCGATGCCTTCCGTCTCGTACCGGCGGCCCACCATGAAGCCGGTGATGTTCTGCAAGAAGACGAGCGGGATCTTTCGCTGCGAGCACAGTTCGACGAAGTGGGCGCCCTTCAGGGCGCTTTCAGAGAAGAGCACGCCATTGTTCGCGATGATCCCGACCGGGATTCCGTGAATGTGCGCGAAGCCGCAGACGAGGGTGGTACCGTAGCGTGCCTTGAACTCATCGAAGCGCGAACCGTCGACGATACGCGCCAGAACTTCGCGGACATCATAGGGCGTGGAAAGGGATGCCGGCACGATCGCGGCGATCTCTTCGGGGTCATAGAGCGGGTCCTCCGGTACGGAGCGCACGACGGTCCCCGGCTTGCGGGTGTTGAGGCCCGCAACGGCCCGACGAACCAGCGCCAGGGCATGGGCATCGTCGCGGGCGAGATGGTCGGCCACGCCGGAAAGGCGGGTGTGGACATCGCCGCCGCCGAGATCCTCGGCGCTCACCTCCTCCCCCGTCGCAGCCTTCACCAGCGGAGGACCGGCCAGGAAGATCGTGCCCTGATCCTTCACGATGATCGCCTCGTCCGACATTGCCGGCACATAGGCGCCGCCCGCCGTGCAGGAGCCCATGACCGCGGCGATCTGGGCAATCCCTTTGGCCGACATGCGCGCCTGGTTGTAGAAGATGCGGCCGAAATGATCCCGGTCGGGAAAGACCTCGTCCTGGTTCGGCAGATTGGCGCCGCCGGAATCCACCAGATAGACACAGGGAAGGCCGTTCTCCTCGGCGATCTCCTGGGCGCGAAGGTGCTTCTTGACCGTCATCGGATAGTAGGTGCCGCCCTTCACCGTCGCATCATTGGCGACGATCATCACCTCGCGCCCCTCGACCCGGCCTATGCCCGTGACAATGCCGGCCGACGGGCTCGCACCGCCGTAAAGGCCGTGTGCGGCGGTCGTGCCGATCTCGAGGAAGGGCGAACCATGGTCGAGCAGCCGGGCAACGCGCTCGCGGGGCAGGAGCTTGCCGCGCTTCACGTGCCGCGCGCGTGCGTCTTCCCCGCCGCCGGCCTCGGCCAGGGCCACGGCGGCTTCGACCTCGACAAGCTTGGCCTGCATGGCAGCGCGGTTGGCCTGCGCCGCATCGCTTTTCGGGTTGAACTGCGAGCGGATGACGGCCATCACGCCGTCTCCCGGAAGAGCTCGCGGCCGATCAGCATGCGGCGGATTTCCGAGGTCCCCGCGCCGATCTCCATCAGCTTCGCGTCACGCAGCAGGCGTCCCGTAGGATTGTCGTTGATATAGCCGTTGCCGCCGAGAACCTGGATTGCCTGCAGCGCCTGCTGGGTCGCCTGCTCGGAGGCGTAAAGGCAGCAGGCGGCGGCATCCTGTCTCGTGACCTCGCCGCGATCGCAGGCGGCGGCGACGGCATAGACGTAGGCACGAGCGGAATTCATGGCCGTGTACATGTCCGCGATCTTCGCCTGGATCAGTTGGAACTCGCCGATCGGTTGGCCGAACTGCCGGCGCTCGTGGACATAGGGCATCACCACATCCAGGCAGGCATGCATGATGCCGATGCCGATGCCGGCCAGAACCACGCGCTCGTAGTCCAGCCCCGACATCAGGACCGTGACCCCGCCGCCCTCCGCCCCCATGACGTTCTCTACCGGCACCTCGCAATCCGAGAAGACGAGCTCGCAGGTGTTGGAGCCCCGCATGCCGAGCTTGTCGAGCTTCTGCGCCGTGGAGAAACCCTTGAATTCCTTCTCGATCAGGAATGCGGTGATGCCCTTCGGACCGGCCACCGGATCCGTCTTTGCATAGACCACCAGCACATTGGCGTCCGGGCCGTTGGTGATCCACATCTTGCTGCCGTTCAGGACGTAGCGGTCGCCGCGCCTCTCCGCCCGTAGCGCCATGGAGACCACGTCGGACCCGGCTCCAGGTTCCGACATGGCGAGCGCTCCGACATGCTCGCCCGAGCAGAGCTTCGGCAGGTAGCGCGCCTTCTGCTCCTGCGAGGCGTTCCGGTTGATCTGGTTGACGCAGAGATTGGAATGGGCGCCGTAGCTCAGGGCGGTCGAGGCGGATGCGCGGGCGATTTCTTCAACGGCGACGACATGGGGCAGATAGCCCAGTCCCGAACCGCCGAAATCGGGATCGGCGGTGATGCCCAGCAGTCCCAGCGCGCCGAACTCAGGCCAGAGGTCCCGCGGGAATTCGTTGCTGCGATCGATCGTGTCGGCGCGGGGGGCAAGTTGCTCCCGCGCGAAGCGCTGCACGGTCTCGCGAACCGCCTCGACCTCCTCGCCGAGTGCGAACGTCATCGATGCTTGGAACACCGGTCTCCTCCCCAGGCGTGCCTATCTTCGAAGAAAGGTTGTGGAGCACCCGCGATGTGGCGTCAATCGCCATGGAGGAGATCGCAAGATACGGTCTCGCGGCATGCTAGCGAAGAAAAAAGATTACCTATTTCGGCAGATGGAGAGGGTTGATCCCCGGGATCCAGTCGGTGCTGGGAAGCTGCGTGCCGGAATAGGAGAGGCCGCTTTCGGTCTTGCAGTGATAGACGCGGCGGGGCGCGGTATCTCCGTAGAGGATATCGTATCGGCCACGGCCGACATACACATTCTCGATGCTCGTGGTGCAGGTGTAGCTGTTGCGACCGACACGCTCCTGCTCGGGCACCACTCCCGGCAGGTCGTGGAAAGCGGTCGGAGGCCGGCGGCGAAATTCGTCCTCCGCCGCCGCTCTCGCCGGCACCAGCGCCGCAAGGCCGATGGCTATCAGCATCAGAAGCGGCAATATCCAGGCGTGTTTCAGCATCTTCATCCCCGAATCGGATCGAAGATAAGAACTCCGACTCGCCGTTACCATAACCGCCGGGTCTACGTTTTCGTGATCGCTCAGGGACGCCTGAACCCGGTCGGCTGGCTGTACAGCCACCCGATCCGTTCAACCGCAGCTTCGAAATTCTCCCGCGCCACCGTCATGGTGTGACCGTTGGCGTGGAGAAGCGTCCGCTCATCCTCCATGATGCCGACATGGCCCTTCCAGAAGACCAGGTCGCCGCGGCGAAGCTCGGCGCGGTCGATCGTGGAACCGACGGCCGCCTGCATGTCGGAATCGCGCGGAACGGCCCGTCCTGCCATCATCATGGACAGTTGCACGAGGGCCGAGCAGTCGATGCCGAAGCCTGACCGCCCGCCCCAGAGATAGGGGGTTTCCAGAAAGCGCGCCGCCACTTTCACGTAATCCTCCGTCAGCCGCTGGCCCAGGGGAAGACAATGGGAGGCAATGAGTGCCGTCCCGTCGTCCAGGGTCAGGTAACGTGTCCCGCGCGTTTCGGCCTCGCCGGTGACGCGGATGCGGCTCCCCATCGAAAGTGCCGATACGGGAGGCCTCCGCAATTCGGCCTCCGGATAGCGGAACGTGCGCTGGACGCACACGACATGGGTGGCGGCTTCAGGCTCTGCGAGTTGCGCTTCCGGCAGATAGCCGACATAGCCATCATGATCCGCCTGGACCCAAGCCCAACCATCCTTCCGGTCGAAGACCCGGACCGTTTCGCCGAGCAGCAGTTCCGTATCGGTTCCATGAAGCAGGTCCGGCAGGTGACGGAGCGCGGCCACCGGCACCGCCACGCGCGCGGGCTCGCCTGCCACGAAGCGGTCGGCATTGACCTGTCCCTGCAATCGCACGTCCGCGAGGTCGGGGCGGAAGGCATGCAGGCGTCTGTCGAGATTGGTGGTCATCCTTGTTCGTCCGCCGCTACGGCGCTCCTTAGTCACTGCTTCGCAAGGTCGCGGATGTGGCGGTAAAGGGTGCGGATTCCGAAGGCTTCGCCGCCGACCGAAGAGTGCGGCTTCTCGGAAAGCGTCCAGCCGTAGATGTCGAAGTGCACCCAGCATGTCTTCCTGCCAACGAAGCGTTTCAGGAAGAGGGCTGCGGTTATCGAGCCCGCCATGCCGCCCGAAGGGGCATTGGTGAGATCCGCAACGCGCGACTTCAGGTCCTTCTCGTAGCCGGCCCAGAGCGGCAGGCGCCACATCGGGTCGTTCTCCTCCGCCGAGATATCGGCCAGGCGGCCCGCCAGTTCGTCATCGTCGGTGAAGAAGGGAGCGACATCCGGGCCGAGGGCGACACGCGCCGCACCTGTCAGTGTCGCCATGTCGACGAGCAGGTCGCAAGGTGTTTGGTCCGCATAGGCGAGCGCGTCCGCGAGGATGAGCCGGCCTTCGGCGTCCGTGTTGTCGATCTGGACCGTCAGGCCCTTCCGGCTGCGGTAGATGTCGCCGGGGCGAAAGGCATTGCCGGCGATAGCGTTCTCCACGCAGGGCACGAGAACCCGAAGCTCGATGTCGAGCCCGGCGTCCATGACCATCAGCGCCAGCCCCATCACGTTGGCCGCGCCGCCCATGTCCTTCTTCATCAGGAGCATGTTGGCCGCTCCCTTGATGTCGAGGCCCCCGGTGTCGAAGCAGACGCCCTTGCCGACCAGCGTCACCTTCGGCGCCCCCGCGCGGCCCCAGCGCATTTCCAGAAGCCGGGGCACCTGCGCGCTCGCGCGCCCGACCGCGTGGATGAGAGGGAAGTTCTGCGCCAGGAGATCGTCGCCGACGATCGAGGAGACGGTTGCGCCATAGTGCTCGCCCAGCGCACGAAAGGCGGCTTCCAGATGATCCGGTCCCATATCGTTGGTCGGGGTATTGATCAGGTCGCGGGCCAGGAAGATGCCGGCGAGCTGTCTTTCGAGCTCAGTCCGCTCCACCTCGGAAACGGCCAGGCGGGCCTGCCTCTGCTTCTCGGCCTTGTAGCGGGTAAAGCCGTAGCTTCCGAGGCCGAAGCCGAGATGCCCCAGGCGACCCGCCCTATGCCCCTCCAAATGCCAGTCGCCCGGTGGAAGAAGCCTTGCCAGCTTTCCCGCGCTGAAGCCGTCGGCGTCGCCGCTCCAGCCGAACAGGGCGGAGGCGATGTCGCCGTCCGTTCCGGGAACGGGCAGCAGCCTGCCGGGCTCGGCCGTGAAACCTGCGCCCCTGGCCCACGACATCGCCGCAGCTTCGAGGGTGCCTCCATCGAGATCTGCAGGCGTGACGAGGCGGACGGGGCGGGATGCGCCGGATGGTTCGGAATAGGGAGAGCTTCGCTCGATGTACTGGAAAGGCGTCATGGGACCTTCTGCTGCGGAATCAGGCTTTTAACCGTCTATTAGGGTTAACAGTCTATTGCTGGAGCGAGGAATATGCCACCGCCTCCGCCAGCATTTCTGAGGATGCGCCGGCGCAGGACCGACGAGAAGCGAACGCCATGACGATCACAGCAGCCGGAAGACGCCGCAGGACCCGACTTACGCAGACCACGGCTGCCCTCCTTGTTTCCATCGCGATCGCGGGATGCGCAACGAAGAAGGACGTCACCACGACCGGATCCATCCCGTCTTCCCACGCGTCGCTCGAAACCATGGGTGCCGCGGAACTGGACCGGGTGGAGAACTCCATCGGCGCCGCCTATGAACGCAATCCGAAGGATCGCGAGACGGGGCTGCGTTACGCCCAGGTCCTCGGCATGACCGGCAAGCATACGCAGGCGCTCGCGGTGATGCAGCAGGTCGTGATCGCCCATCCCACCGACCGTGATGTCCTGGCCGCCTATGGCAAGGCGCAGGCAGCGGCCGGGCAGTTGGAGCAGGCGCTGGCGACCATCCGGCGGGCCCAGACGCCGGACCGGCCCGACTGGCGCCTCTATTCCGCCGAAGGGGCCGTGCTGGACCAACTCGGGCGCTCCGACGAAGCCCGGCAAAAGTACAGAATGGCTCTGGACAGCCAGCCGAACGAGCCGACCGTGATCTCCAATCTCGGCATGTCCTACGTGCTGTCTGGCGACCTGCATACGGCCGAGACCTACATGCGCTCCGCCGCGCAGCAGCCGGCGGCCGACAGCCGGGTTCGGCAGAACCTGGCGCTGGTCGTGGGCCTGCAGGGCCGCTTCAAGGAGGCCGAGGAGATCGCCAGACGCGAGCTTTCGCAGCAGCAGGCAAATGCTAACGTCACCTATCTGCGGTCCATGCTGTCCCAGCAGAACAACTGGGCAAAGCTCGCCGACAAGGACGCAAAGCCGACGGCGACGAACTGATCGCGCCAGATCTTTCGGAGGGATTGCGCAAAAAAGGCCCGCTGGAGCTCCGCCGGGCCTTTTTCCTGTGCCTGAGCCTTAGAATCGGTCGGCGACCTGGATGCCGGCGGGACCGAGGATGACCGCCACCAGGACGGGCAGGAAAAACAGGATCATCGGCACGGTGAGCTTCGGCGGCAGGGCTGCCGCCTTCTTCTCCGCCTCGTTCATCCGCTCATCACGACCTTCCTGCGCCAGAACGCGCAGGGCCTGTGCGATCGGTGTCCCGTAGCGTTCCGCCTGGATCAATGCCTGGGTCACGTTCTTTACGGTATCGAGCTGCGTGCGCAGGCCGAGGTTCTCCAGCGCGACGCGCCGGTCCTGAAGGAAGGAAAGCTCCGCTGTGGTCAGCACCATCTCCTCGGCCAGTTCCGGCGACTGATTGGCCATTTCCTCGGCAACCCGCCGCATCGCCGCCTCGATGGAAATACCGGACTCCACGCAGATCAGCATCAGGTCGAGCGCATCCGGCCACGCCCGTTTGATGGACAACTGGCGCTTCGTCACCCGGTTGCTGACGTAGATGTTCGGGAGATAGAAGCCGATATAGGCGCAGACGATTGCAACGAGCATGCGGATCGCGAAAGGCCGGTCCGGAAGGTTGCCGAGCACGAAGATCCAGACGAGCGCCAGGCTCAGGAAGACGAAGGGCAAGAGGAAGCGCGCCGCCAGGAAGATATTGAGCGCGTTCTGCGAGCGCAGTCCGGCGGCACGCAGGCGGTTGACCGTATTTTCGTCGACGAGCGCCTTGCGCAGGTTGAAGCGTTCGACCAGTTGGGAAGCCGATTGATTGTTGTGCGTCCGCAGTGTCGCCCGGGAGGCTTCCGCATTCATGCGGGCCCTTTCCCGCGCCCGCATCTGTTCCCGCTCGGTGGACACCGCCTTCATGCGCTTGTTGAGGTCACCCTTTTCGAGGAACGGGCTTGCAAGGGAGTAAAGCGTGGCGAAGACGGCGATCGCGACCAGGGCCGCAAAGAGCAGGACCGGATCGGTGAGCGTCGCGGCGAAATCCTTGGTCACCCGATCCCCCTATATGTCGAAGTTGATCATGTTGCGCATCACCAGGATGCCGATCGACATCCATATCCCGGAGAACAGCATGATGATGTGGCCGCGCGAGTCGGTGAACAGGATGGTCATGTAGTCGGGGGAAGTCAGGTAGACGAGCAGGGCCACGATGAAGGGCAGGGCTCCGATGATGACCGCGGAAGCCTTCGCCTCCATCGAGAGAGCCTGAACCTTCGCCTTCATCTTCTTGCGCTCCCGCAGAACCCGCGCAAGGTTCCCGAGCGCTTCCGACAGGTTGCCGCCGGCCTGGCTTTGGATGGTGATCACGATCGAGAAGAAGTTGACCTCCGGCAGAGGCATGGTCTGCATCATCCGCACGCAGGCTTCCGGGATGCTCAGCCCCACCTGCTGTGATTCTATCACGCGGCGGAATTCCGTCCGGACCGGCTCCTGTCCGTCCGAAGCGATCAGACGCAGGGCATCATTGAGGGGGAGTCCCGACTTGATGGACCGTACCATCACGTCGAGCGCATTCGGAAACTCGTTCAGAAACTGCTTCTGCCGGCGCTTGACGAGAAACCCCACGATCCAGCGCGGCATACCGATGGCGGCGGCGAAGGCCGCACCGAAGGCTGCGAGGAGAGGCGCACCGGAGAGAAGCACCATGAACAGAACGACAAGGCCGAGAACGCCGCTCATGATGTAGAAATGCGGCGGACGCAGGGGAAGGCCGGTCTGCGCGAGGCGGGACTTGATGCTGCCATCACCGATCCTGCGGGATTTCTCTTCCTGCTTTTTCTCGAGTTCCTTCAGCGAATCCTGCACGGACTTGCGGCGCTTCGACATCTCCTGAACCCGGTCGCGGGCGGCCTTGACCTTGCCGAGGTCCGTCTCGGCTGATTTCACGCGATTGATTCGAGCGTCTGCCTTTTTCTCGGTTTCGATCCGCGAGAACAGCAGTGCGTAGCACAGACCCCCGGCAGAAATTGCCGCGAGGGTAGTGATCAGCAGGACGTTGGGATCGAGACCGAACATGAAGCCCTCTAGCCCGCCACCTGTTCCATGGCGTCCAGTGCCGCCGCCAGGCGCCGCTCCTCGTTGAAATAACGGGCGCGATCCCAGAAATGCGGCTTGGAAATGCCGGTGGAGACATGCCGGCCGATCAGCCTGCCGCCGGCGTCCTCACCCTCGATCTCGTAGCGCATCAGGTCCTGGGTGACGATGACGTCGCCTTCCATGCCGATGACTTCGGTGACGTGCGTGATCCGGCGGGAGCCGTCGCGCAAGCGCGCGGCCTGGACGATCACATCCACCGAGCCGGAAATGATTTCCCGCACCGTCTTGGCCGGCAGGCCGAAGCCGCCCATGGCGATCATCGATTCCATGCGGCTCAGGCATTCGCGAGGTGAATTGGCGTGAATGGTGCCCATCGACCCGTCATGGCCCGTGTTCATCGCCTGCAGGAGGTCGAAAACCTCCGGGCCGCGCACTTCGCCGACGATGATCCGCTCGGGGCGCATGCGCAGGCAGTTCTTCACCAGGTCGCGCATGGTGATCTCGCCCTCGCCCTCGATGTTCGGAGGACGGGTTTCCAGCCGCACGACGTGAGGCTGCTGCAGTTGCAGTTCCGCGGTGTCCTCGCAGGTGATGACCCGTTCGTCCGCGTCGATATGGCGGGTCAGGCAGTTGAGCAGGGTGGTCTTGCCCGAACCCGTACCGCCGGAGATCACCACGTTGCAGCGGACCCGGCCAATGATCTGCAGCAGCACGGCACCCTCCGCCGTGATCGACCCGTATCTGACCAGTTGATCGAGGGTGAGCTTGTCCTTCTTGAACTTGCGGATGGTCAGTGCCGGGCCATCGATCGCCAGCGGCGGCGCGATGACGTTCACGCGGGAGCCGTCGGGCAGGCGGGCGTCGCAGATGGGGGACGATTCGTCGACGCGCCGGCCGACCTGGCTGACGATGCGCTGGCAGATCGACAGAAGCTGCGCGTTGTCGCGGAAACGGATATCGGATTCGATCGTCTTGCCGCCGACTTCGATGAAGGTCTGCCCCGAGCCGTTGACCATGATGTCGGCAATGTCGTCACGCGCGAGAAGCGGTTCGAGCGGACCATAGCCGAGCACGTCGTTGCAGATGTCCTCGAGCAGTTCCTCCTGCTCCGAGATCGACATGGCGAAGTTCTTGATGGTGATGATGTCGTTGACGATGTCGCGGATTTCCTCCCGCGCGCTTTCGCCGTCGAGCTTCGCCAGTTGAGACAGATCGATCGTGTCGATCAGCGCGGAGAAGACCTGGCTCTTGGTGTCGTAGTAGAGCTCTGTCCGCGCCGGCTTCTTGCGGGCCGTGGCTGGGGCCAGGGGAGGCGGGGCCACCTGTTGCCGCGACAGCAGCGGGTCCGCCACGGGTTCGGCAAAGACCTCCGGCCCGCGGGCAGGCGCTGCCGCCGGAGCGGACGCCGCGGGTGGGGCCGCAGGCGGGGCGACCATGCCCCCTGCTTTTCCGAAGCCGTCCTGTCCACGTTTTCCGAACATCAATCCATCCCGTCCTGGCTTGGCCCGTTACTTGCGCCGGAGCATTCCCAGCATCTTTGTGAGTCCGCCCTTCCTTGCCTTCTTCAGCTCCGAACGGCCCGTGACGATGTGGCAGATCTGCGAGAAGGTTTCTGCCGCCGGCGACTTGGCGTCGACCTCGGCAATCATCCGGCCACTGTTGGCGGCATTGCCGAAGAGCTGCACGTCGAACGGAAGAATGGCGGCCGGCTCGATCTCCAGCGCTTCCATGAAGTCGGAAGGCGCGATCTCCGGCCGCTTCGGCATGCCGACCTGGTTCAACACCAGATGCGGCAGGCGATCGTTCGGCCGCAGCTTGCGCAGTGCGTCGAGCATGTTCTTGGTATTGCGGAGATTGGCGAGATCCGGCACCGCCGTGATGACCACTTCGTCGGCCTCCGCCAGGACGGAGCGTGTCCATTCCGACCATGCGTGGGGCAGGTCGAGTACCGCGACCGGCGCGCTTCGCTGCAGGATTTCGACGACGGGCTGGAACGCGGTTCCGCCGTAGTCGTAGGCCCGATCGAGAATGGACGGTGCGGCGAGCAGCGAGAGATGCTCCGAGCATTTGGTCAGAAGTCGGTCCAGAAACACCTCGTCGAGGCGTTCGGGCGCGAACACCGCTTCCGCGATCCCCTGTGCCGGATCCTGGTCGAAGTCGATGTTCGCGGTGCCGAAGGGCAGGTCCAGGTCGGCCAGGATGGTCTCGGTGGAGAACAGGCTGGAAATGCCGAAGGCGCAGTTATGCGCAACGGTCGACGAGCCTGCGCCGCCCTTTGCGCCGATGAAGGCGATTGCCTTGCCGAGCGGCTCTGCATCCGGATCGACGAAGATCGTTGCGACCGAGGCAAGCATGTCGGGCATCTGAACGGGGCCGACGAGATATTCCGAAATGCCGTTGCGGATCAGGTCTCGGTAGAGCGCGATGTCGTTGTAGCGTCCGACGATGATGACGCGGGTGGAGGGGTCGCAGACCTCCGCCAGCGGAGCAAGTTCCGCCAGCAGGTGGCCCGGCTCGGCATCGGTCTCGATGATGATGAGGTTCGGCGTGGGGGCCGAGGCGAACATGTTGGCGGCAGCTTCGATACTGCCGTTGTTGACCCGCATGTTGACCTTGGCCATCCGCCGGTCACGAGCCATCCGCTCCATCGTCCTCTGCATGGCGTCGCTTTCGCAGAAGGCATGGATGGAGATGCGCGGGAGCGGCCGGAGGGTCGCAAGGTCGGCTTGAGCGGCCGCGTCATGGGGCGCGTCGCGGCTATCCGACTCGACAGCGATGGAATACTGGACCGGGCTCATGTGGCCACCTGCGGGATCGAGGCGAAGGAGATCATTCCATGTCCTTTAGCTCGGTATAGGATTCGCGGTAGCGCTGCATTGCCTGCCCACGCTGTTCGGCGTCCGGCGGCGTCATGCGGCGCGGGCCGAGCAGATCGTTGGGATTTGCGATCTGGGCCGCCAGGTTGCGCTGGCTGGCGCAGCCGAAATTGTAGTAGTTCTTGTTCTCGACGGTATTCAGCGTCATGTCGGCCGGCCACTCGCCGCAAGGCGCCGTCTGGGCGGTGATCGCCACGAAGCTCAGCCGGACGGGAGCGGAGGCGCCGTAACCATCGGCGGCAAATCCTGTCTGGAGGATCCTGTTCTTCGGCACGCCCATGCGCACGAGAAGCCGACGGATATCGCCCGCGGCATAGGCTGCGGCGCCGGAATTGAGGGCGCCCTGCGGGGTCTGGATCCGGATGATGCCCTCGGACGCGCGCAGATATTCCTGCGCGAAGCCTGCGATCACTTCGCGCTGGCCCGTGGTCAGCCCATGATCACCGGCGGCAATCGGAATGTCGATCACCTTCTCCGCCTCGCCGATCGTGATGGGATGGCGTGTGCGGTAGTCGTCAGGCAGCGACCCGGTGGTGACGCCGTCCGGGTTTGCGCAGCCGGTCACCAGCAGCGCGACGCCGAAAAGTGCGGCCACCGGCCTTCCCGACAACAAAGCGGAATGGGGGGAGAGTATATTCATCGTCCGGCGCCTTTCGTGCGGCCTGGGGCGGATGGGTGAGGGAAAGCCCGCGTCGCTCATTTGTAGATGAACCCCACATTGCCTTCGTAAGGAAGCGAGGGAGGCGGTTCATCCTTTCGGCCGTAGATGCGGTTCACATGGCCGAGGAAGACGCTCGCGACGTCGCTTGCCGGGTTGAAGTTGTCATCGGGACGCGACAGGTCATTGCGAGCCACAGGCCGCACGAGATAGGGCGTCGCGATGATGACGAGTTCGGTTTCCGTGCGCTCCAGGGTCTTCTCCCGGAACAAGGCGCCGAACAGGGGAAGCTTGGACACGCCGGGCGTGCCGCTCATGCCCTGCTGCACATCGTCCCGGATCAGCCCGGCAAGAGCGATGGAGCCGCCGGAAGGAAGTTCCAGCACGGTTTCCGCGTCGCGCTTGCGGAATTCGACGCCGCCGGTATTTGTCGCCACCGGCTCCGAGACACGGGTCTGGATGCGCAGGCTGATGCGCCCGGAAGACAGCACGGTGGGGGTGAACCCGAGCGATATGCCGTAGGAATAGGGATTCAGAACGGTATCGCCGTCGGAATTCGTGGTGGCGTAGAGACGTTCGCCGCCGGAATTGAAGGTTGCGGACTGTCCCGAGATCGCGGTCAGAGTCGGTTCGGCGAGCGTGCGGATGGCCTTCGCCTGTTCCAGCGCGCTCAGCGCGGTCTCGATGCCCATGCGGCCGGCGGTTCCGGCGATCGTGCCCGACAGGCCGGCGCTTCCCGCACCGATGGCGAAGACGTCGAGGCCCTGGCTGGTGCCGGCGGGCTGTCGGACGAAGCTGTTGTCGAAGCCCAGTTGCTTGAGGACTTCGCGGCGGATCTCTGCCACCGTCACCTTCAGGGTGACCTGGTCCTCGCCCTCGATGGTCAGCAGGTTCACGACCTGCGACTGCTGGCGTCCCTCGGCATAGATCGCTACGGCACCGTCGCCGCTGCTTTCGCTGGTGGCCACCTGGTTGCGGGTGGTGGCTTCGCCGCCCTTCAGGAAGATGGTGGCAAGCTTGGTCGCCTGGGTTGCGTCCTGCGGCGTCCGCACCGTGCCGCTCAGGACGATGTTGTCGGAGATGATCTCGACCTTGATGCTGGAATCCGGCAGGAAGCGGCGCAGATTGGCTTCAAGGCCGGAAATGTCGCGCTCGATCTCCAGGTCGATCGCCACGATCTCCTCGCCGCCACGGCCGAAGATGAAGATGTTGGTCTGGCCCACCGTCTTCCCGAAGAGGTAGATCCGCCGCGAGGTGCGGGTCACCGCATCGGCCATGGAGGGATCGGCGACGAGGATGTCATGGGCATCGGCCGGAAGATCGACGACCAGCGCCTTGTTGAGTCCAAGCTTCAGACGCTTTCGCGCGCCGGCGCCGACCTCGCTGATGCGGACGATGCTGCCGTCCTGTGCAAGCGCCTGAGGGGCCGACAACAGGCCGTTGCCCGTGGGCGCGGGAATGCCCGACACGGCCATGGCGAGTGCCAGGCCTGCCGCCGCGGAACCTCGCAAAATGCGTTCCCTTATCGTCACGTCCGCGCTCCGTTCATTGCGTATGCGTGTCATTGCTCTTCTGGCTGCCGACGATGGAGCCCGACTTGATCACCTGCACCTCGGCGCGTCCGCTGCCGCTCAGCAGGTAGTCGGCGGCGATCGTGTCCGGCTCCTGCGCATCGGCGACCGAACGAAGCGCCAGCGTCAGGCGGTCCGCCATCTGCTGGGCGACCGCGATAACCTTCGCCTGCTCGGGCGTCAGTTCGAGAGTGGCTGTCGTGCCCAGAACCGTCTTCTGTCCGTCGGCACTTTCCTGGATCTGCTGGTCGACGGCCAGAACCCGGATATTGGTCAGCACTTCTTCTGTCAGGAAGCGTCCTTCCTCGCCGCGGCGGACCATGATGACGTCGACCCGGTCATTCGGCAGAACGAAGCCGCCCGCGCCGGTCGCGACCGAGATTTCCGTTGCGACCGCCCGTTTACCCGCAGGCAGAAGGGACGACATGATCCGGTTGGAGGCGTCCGCGATCTTTTCCGCACGCACCGGCTCGCCGTCGAACATGGGCAGGCGTACGACCATGCCGTTCAGCTCGGTAACGGCGTCCGGGCGGGCTGCTTGCGTGATGAGGCCTTCGACCATGCCGTCCTGCGGCCAGGCCAGCCAATGCAGGTTTTCCTCGTTGAGGCGGCTGCCAACGGGGAGGTTGCCGGCGGAAGCCAGCACGTTGATGGTCGGCTGCTTCTCGATGATGGTTTCCGCGATCTGCGGCGCGCTCGTGCCGGAAAGCCGCATCGCCAGGACGCCGGCCAGGCCGGCGGCAACGACGGCAACCGTCAAAATCAGGATACGAGCGGGTTTCATGACCATTCCTCGCGGGACTCAATCTGTCCGCAGAATGGCTGCCAATGGTGTAAGTATGGTTAATGATCTCGTTATGGGTGTGGTTAACGAGAGGTAGGCGAGGCGCCGATCACTTCTGGAGAAGGGTCATCGCGCTCAGGGCGATAGGCGAATTCCAGAAGGTCATGATGCCGGCGATGCCGATCGCGACGCCATAGGGCACCTTCTTCGTCGCGAGGATAGGGGCGGGGACGATGGTGCCGATCAGCGCGAAGCGGTCGGCCTGCGAGCGGATCAGCATGACCAGCAGAGTGACGAGACCGCCCCAGAGCGCCGTCTGTACGATGAAGGCGCCGAGGGCGGCGCTGAAGCCGAACCAGACGGCGGATGCGGCCAGGAGCTTCACGTCCCCGCCACCCATGATGTTTAGCGCGAAGAAGCCGAAGCATGCCCCCAGAACCACCGCACCTGCCGCCAGGCTCATGCTGATCTCCGCCCAAGGCAGACCGGAAACGGGCGCCAGGACGGCAAAGGAGGCGAAAAGAAAAAGCGACAGACGATTGGGGATCGTCATCGTAAAGAGGTCCATGACCGCCGCCATGAAGAGGCAGATGGCGGGAATCATCAAGATTGCTGCGCCGATTGCGGACATGGGACCCTCTACGATACTCGTCGCGTCGAAGTGAGGGCGCAAAGCACCCTCACTTCGGGGGTTATTTGTTTGCGTGGGTATCCATCTTGTTCGCGACTTTCGAGAAGGTATTGTCGAGCGAGTTGCCGAGCGTGGACGCGCCGGCGATCAGGGCGACGGAAATGAGGGCGGCGATCAGACCGTATTCGATGGCGGTCGCACCGGATTCATCTTTTCTAAAACGAGCGAAAAACTTCGACATGGAACTCTCCTACGACACGTTGGTGAATCAGCAATCCCGACAACTGTTTCCGTTGTTCGGATGCAGGCACCGTAGCGGGAGACGATTGCAATCCACTTAAAGAACATCCTTAGCGGGTCGTTAACGTTTTCAGGCTCGTCCGTTAGGCATGCGAAAGTGCTAAATTATCTTTCGAAAAACAAAGGGATGAACCCCGTAATGTTCGGGGGAATTCTCGGTCGCACGGCGGCGAAAGGGGGCTGCTGCCCCGTTCCAGTTCCGTGAAGTCTTAAGTGTTCATTCACCAGTCTGCCGCATTATCGCGGAGGCAACACCTATCCAAAGGCCCGGAAATGCCCGCAAGCGTCCTCCTCCGTTTCTGCCTCGTCCTGTGCGCCGTCGCCGGCAGCCCATGGCCGGCATCCGCTCAGGAGGAAGATCTCCTTCGCGTGTTCATGAACCACGCCAGGGTCCTGCGGCTCGACCGGCCGGTCAGCAAGGTCATCGTCGGCAATGCCAATGTCGCCGACGCGACGGTGGCGGATCCGACGACGATCGTCCTCACCGGACGCAGCTTCGGTACCACCAATCTCGTGCTGCTGGACAGCGAGGGCAACGCCATCGCCGACGAGCGGGTGCTCGTGTCGATCGACGAAGGAAACACAGTACGGGTCTTCCGGCAGACGGAACGCTCGATCCTCTCCTGCACCCCGAATTGCGAGCAGCACGCCGAATTTTCCAACACGACCGCCCCGTAGTCGAGCCCGAACCTGCGGCAGTCTTCCGAAGACATTTGACTCCAAATGCCTCGGAGGAGGCAACGGATTGTCAATACTCCGCCAATACCATCGGCCCGCGCGCTAGCAGGTCGACGAGTATGTGGAAAACCGGAAACAATGACACCGATGACGCCACCGGCAAGCCTGCCAAGGGCGCCGCGACGCGGCTTCTGCGGTCGCGCGACGGTGCGGCGGCGATCGAATTCGCCCTGCTTGCCATTCCCTACTTCCTGATCGTCTTCGCCATCATCGAGACCTTCGTCGCCTTCACGGGCGAGCAACTGGTCGCCAATGCCGTGGATACGCTGGCGCGAAAGGTCCGCACTGGGCAGGTCACGACAGCGAACACGACGGAAGCCGATTTCCGCGGCATGTTCTGCGACGAGGTGTCGATCCTCATCCAATGCGGCGCGGAGGACGACGGCAAGCTGATCCTCGACGTCCGCAGCTTCGCGACATTCGCGGACATCCCGAACACCATCCCGCGCGACGGGGTTGCCCTGGAAGCCTCCAATAACTTCACTCCGGGCGGTCCCCGCAGCAAGAACATGCTGCGGGCCTATTACAAGTGGAGCGTCGTCACGGACCTGGTGCGCCCCTACATCTCCGGGCTCAGGCCGGTGGACGGGTCCGTCCCCAACGAGTTCCTGATCGTCGCCACGGCCTCATTCCAGAACGAGGATTACTAGGCGATGGGATGGCGGCGCCCGAATTCGGCGGTGGGGGGATCACGGCGGGGCCTTCGCGGTCTCTGGCACGACCGTGCGGGTGTCGGTGCCGTGGAATTCGCGCTGATCGCGCCGCTGCTCCTGATGATCTACATCACCGTCTTCGAGCTGACCATCGGCCTCAGCGTCTCAAAACGGGTGGCGCGGGCCTCGGGCACCATCGCCGACCTGGTGACCCAGCAGGAGAGCGTCACCAAGAGCTTTCTCGGCACCATGGTCGACGTGGCGGAAAGCATCTTCGTTCCCTATGGCGGGGCCGATTTCGACCTCAAGATAACGGGAATTGCGGTCGATGCGGCCAATTCCAAGGTGGCCTGGTCCTGGGACGACGCGGGCAACAAGCCCTACACCGCAGGCAACACGGTCGATATCCCCGCCCAGATGAAGGTTCCGGGCTCCTTCGTGGTGCATGCGGAGCTTTCGGTGCCGCATCAGTTGCTGATGTTCATGCCCGGATTGCTTCCCAGCCAGGTGCGGGACATCACCATTCGCCGCGACTATTATTATCGGGCCCGGACGGGTTCGGCGATCAAGTGCGGCGACTGCTGAGCGGTCATCACGCCCTTTGCCAAAGCAGGTGCTAAACTATATGTAACCGGATTGCGTTCGCCCTTGACCGGGCGATTTCTCTTTCCGGGTGACAGATGGCGCGCGCCTTCCTCTTTGTTCTGGACTCCTTCGGCGTCGGCGGTGCCCGTGACGCTGAGGCCTATGGCGACCTCGGCTCCAACACGCTCGGCCATATCGCAGAATTCTGCGCGGCGGGCGCGGCCGATCGGGCGGGTTTGCGCTCCGGCCCGCTGAAGCTTCCCAACATGGCCTCCCTCGGGCTTCTGGAAATCGCCCATCTCGCTAGCGGCGATTATCCTGCCGCCATGCCGCGGCCGGAACGGATCTTCGGGCTGCACGGGGCGGCCGAGGAAGTCTCCCGCGGCAAGGACACGCCTTCCGGCCATTGGGAGATCGCCGGCACGCCGGTCATGTTCGACTGGGGCTACTTCCCGTCCAAGGGCGACGCCTTTCCGCCGGATCTGGTGGAGGCGATATGCCGGGACGGCGATGTGCCTGGCATCCTCGGCAACTGCCATGCCTCCGGCACCGAGATCATCGCCCGCCTGGGCGAGGAGCACATCCGTACCGGCCAGCCCATCTGCTACACATCCAGCGATTCCGTGCTGCAGATTGCCGCCCACGAGATCCATTTCGGGCTCGAGCGGCTGATCGAACTCAGCCAGACCGTCCGGCGCCTGGTGGATCCGCTCAACATTGGTCGGGTGATCGCGCGTCCCTTCATCGGCGAGACCTCTGAAACCTTCGAGCGGACGGGCAATCGCCGCGACTTTTCCGTCCCCCCGCCCGAGCCGACGCTGCTGGATCGGCTGGTCGAGGCAGGCCGCACGGTGCACGCCATCGGCAAGATCGGCGACATCTTCGCCCACCAGGGCGTTTCGCGGGTGGTGAAGGCGAACGGCAATGCGGCGCTGATGGCGGCGACGCTGGAGGCGATGGACGCAGCCGGTGACGGTGACCTCGTCTTCACCAATTTCGTCGATTTCGACCAGTTGTACGGGCACCGGCGGGATGTGCCGGGTTATGCCGCGGCGCTGGAGGCCTTCGACCTTGGCCTGCCGGAAATCCATCGACGGCTGCGGCCGGGAGACCTCGTGATCCTGACGGCCGACCACGGCTGCGATCCGACCTGGCGCGGGACCGACCATACGCGCGAGCGCATACCGGTTATGGCCTTCGGTCCCGGCATCCGCTCCCGCGACATCGGGATCAGGCCCACCTATTCCGACATAGGCGAGTCGCTGGCGGCCCATCTGGGCATTCCCGCCGGATCGCACGGATGGAGTTTCCTTTGACGCGGCATCTTCTGAAGGCCGAGATCCACTGCCATATCGAAGGGGCGGCCCCGCCGGCGCTGGCGGCCCGGCAGGCGGAGAAGTACGGGGTGGATACCTCGGACATCCTGCGCGAGGGAGCCTATGTCTGGTCCGATTTCTCGGAATTCCTCGTCTGCTACGATCGCGTCGCATCGCTCTTCCGCACCGATGAGGATTATGCGCTGCTGACCGAAAGCTACCTCACCGAGCTTGCCGGCGAGAACACCATCTATAGTGAGATCATCGTTTCACCGGACCACGGCGACCGGATCGGGCTCGGCGCGGATGCCTACATTGCCGGCATTTCCGAAGGCATTCGGCGGGCGCGCGAAAAGACCGGCATCGAAGCGCGGATCATCGTCACCGGGGAACGGCACTTCGGCCCGGAAAGCGTCATCGCAGCCGCAAAATATGCTGCCCGCGGCAAGAACCCGCTGGTGACCGGCTTCAACATGGCGGGTGAGGAGCGCATGGGGCGCGTGTCGGATTATGCCCCTGCCTTCGATATCGCCCGCGAGGCGGGCCTGGGCCTGACGATCCACGCAGGCGAGGTCTGCGGCCCTTTCAGTGTCGCCGATGCGCTCGATCTCGTGCGGCCTGCGCGTATCGGCCACGGTGTCCGCGCGGTAGAGGATCCGGAGCTCGTCGCCCGGCTGCGCGATCTCGGCACCGTCCTCGAAGTTTGCCCCGGTTCCAACATCGCCCTCGGCGTCTACCCCGATTTCGGCAGCCACCCCCTGCGGCGGCTGAAGCAGGCCGGCGTCAGGGTCTGCCTGAATTCCGACGATCCGCCCTTCTTCCACACGTCTCTCGCCCGCGAATATCAAATCGCATTGGAGACGATGGGCCTTTCCGAGCAGGAAATCGACGGTATGACGCGGACCGCGCTGGAGGCCGCCTTCGTGGACGAGGAACCGCGCGGGCGACTTCTGGCGAGGCTGGACGAAGGCTTCCGGCCCGCGAGCTTGGGATAAGGCGGGCGGAAGGGTTGCCTTTTCCCGCCATTCCAACCAACAAGTGAAGAAGCACACAGAATAGGGGAAGGCAGGTTTCTGATGGACGGCGTCACGGTCATCGATCATCCGTTGGTGCAGCATAAGCTGACGATCATGCGCAAGAAGGAGACCTCCACGGCTGGCTTCCGGCGCCTGCTGCGCGAGATTTCCACCTTGCTTTGCTACGAGGTGACACGCGACCTCGAGATGACGATGGAGACCATAGAGACGCCGCTGCAGCCGATGGAAAGCCCGGTGCTGGAAGGCAAGAAACTGGTCTTTGCCTCCATCCTGCGGGCTGGCAACGGATTGCTGGAAGGCATGCTCGAACTGGTGCCTTCGGCGCGTGTCTCGCATATCGGAGTCTATCGCGACCACGATACGCTGCAGGCGGTGGAATACTTCTTCAAGGCCCCCGACGACATAGCCGAACGCCTTATCATCGTCGTGGACCCGATGCTCGCGACAGGCAATTCCGCGATTGCGGCGATCGACAAGCTCAAGGAGCGCGGAGCTCACAACATCCGTTTCCTCTGCCTGCTGGCCGCTCCCGAAGGCATCAAGAGTTTCCGCGAGCACCATCCGGACGTCCGCGTCTATACGGCATCGATCGACAGCCACCTGAACGAGCAGGGCTATATCGTGCCCGGCCTCGGCGATGCCGGCGACCGCATGTACGGCACGAAGTAGAAGCCTTTACCTCATCTTTACGACATCGGAAGTTTCAGGCCCTGTGCTCGCCGGCGCAGGGCCTTCTTCATGAGTCACCGCTAGGATGCGGGCAGGTTTTCTCGATCAAGCGGAGCCGGCATGTTCGGACGCAGCCTTTTCCTGTTCGCGCTCGTGGCGGTGCTGGCATCGCAGGTGCCGGCGCTCCTGGGACTGACCGAAATACCGGCTCCTTCCGATGAACCGGTACAGCAGGTCTCGGCAGCCACGACCTCGCCGAGGACTGCCGCCCTTGCCGTCAACGGCGGCGGCCACTACAGCGCGGTCTTCCGGATCAATGGCAAGCCGGTCGAAGGCATGGTCGATACCGGCGCCTCGCTGGTCGCGCTCAACGAGAGCACGGCGCGCCGGCTCGGCTATTCCGGTAATCGACTGGAGTTCAAGCATCAGGTCAGCACCGCTAATGGCCGGACCGAAGCCGCCCATGTCGTGCTGGATCGGATCGAGCTTCAGGGCGTGAGGGTACGCCAGGTGGACGCCTTCGTGCTGCGCGACGCGGCGCTCGCCTCGACGCTTGTGGGCATGAGTTTTCTCAGCAAGCTGTCGTCCTTCAGGGTGGATGACGGCGTGATGAAGCTGACGCAGTAGTCAGCTTATCCGCTCGACGATGACCGGCATGTCTTCCGGCGGTTCGGCGGCGATGACGAAGCAGCGGGCGACCGACGCTGCAATCTTCTCGCCCTGCGCCTGATCCACGGCATGGACGAAGGCGAGCGGCTCCCCCTTTGTCACCCGCGTGCCGAGCGGCTGGATGCCGGCGAGGCCGACAGCATGGTCGATGGTGTCCTGCGGGCGCTTTCGCCCACCACCTAATTCCACCACGGCGAGACCGAGTTCGCGCGTGGCGGAAGCAGCCAGCCAGCCGCCTTCGGCTGCCGGGACCGGAACCACAACTGCTGCCTTCGGCAGATATGCGTCGCACTTCTCGACGAAATCCGTCGGGCCGCCCAGCGCGTGAACCATGCGGGCGAAGACCTCCAGGGCCTTGCCGCTATCCAGTGCCTCCAGCGCTGCGACGCGCGCATCGTCCTGGTTCGCTGCGAGGCCGGCCTGCAACAGCATCTCGACCGCCAGTGCGACGACCACATCGTGAAGTCGGGTGCCGCCCTTCCTGCCGGACAGGAAGTCAACGGCATTGCGCACCTCCAGGGCATTGCCCGCGGCATCCGCGAGCGGCTGGTTCATGTCCGTCAGCAGGGCCGTCGTGCGCGTGCCGGCGCCGTTCGCCACCTCTACCAGCGAGCGGGCGAGGGTTTGGGCTTCCTCGCAGCCAGCCATGAAGGCGCCGTTGCCGACCTTGACGTCCAGGACCAGCGTCTGCAGTCCGGCGGCCAGTTTCTTGGAGAGGATCGAGGCCGTGATCAGCGGCACGGATTCCACTGTCGCTGTCACGTCGCGGATGGCGTAGAGGCGGCGGTCCGCGGGCGCAAGATCACCTGTCTGGCCGATGATCGCGCAACCGACCTCCGAAACGACCCGGCGAAGCAGGTCGGGATCGGGCATGACGTTGTAGCCGGGGATGGACTGCAGCTTGTCGAGCGTGCCGCCCGTATGGCCGAGCCCCCGGCCGGAGATCATCGGCACTGCCAGTCCGCAGGCGGCCACGATTGGGGCGAGCATCAGGGAGACATTGTCTCCCACGCCGCCCGTCGAATGCTTGTCGGCCACCGGCCGATCGATGCCCGGCCAGCGCATGACGTCGCCGGAATCCCGCATGGCGAGCGTCAGCGCAACCGTCTCGTTGCGGGTCATGCCGCGGAAGAAGACGGCCATGGCGAAGGCGGCCGCCTGGCCCTCGGTGATTTCCTCCCGAGTGAGGCCGGCAATGAAGGCAGCGATCTCGTCGGCCGAAATTTCGCCGCCGTCACGCTTGCGGCGGATGATCTCCTGGGGGATCACGTCAATACCCTGTGGCCGCGGTTCGTTGCGGCGCGCCGCCCAGGACGCCCAGGATATCGTCGAGGAGGCCGGAGGCACCGAAGCGGAAGGTGGAGGGCATGATCCAGTTCGGTCCCATGATCGTCTCCGCGAGCCTCAGGTAGAGGTCTGCATCGGCGACCGTCGATATCCCCCCGGCCGGCTTGAAACCTATCCGCTTCCTGGAATCGCGAATGGCGCGAAGCATGACGTCGGCGGCTTCCAGGGAGGCGTTCACGGCGACCTTGCCCGTCGAGGTCTTGATGAAATCGGCCCCGGCCCCGATCGCCAATTCGGCGGCGCGGCGGATATGGGCGCTGTCCTTCAGTTCTCCGGTTTCCAGGATCACCTTCAGGCAGGCCCCCGGGCACGCCGCCCGCACGGCCGCAACCATCTCCGTCACGGCAGGCTCGTCGCCCGCAAGGAAGCGCCTGTAGGGTATGACGAGATCGATCTCATCGGCGCCATCACGGATTGCGCCTTCGGTTTCCTCCACCACGGCCGGCACGGAAAGATCGCCCGAGGGGAAGTTGACTACGGTGGCGATGCGGACCGGATGCCCTGGGGCGAGAAAGCTGCGGGCCTGTGCCACGAAGCGCGGCCAGATACAGATGGCCGCCGCGGAACCATAGGGCGTCTGCGCGCGCCGGCACAAGGTCTCGATCGCCGCCGCATCGCAATCATCGCGCAGGTTGGTGAGGTCGAGCAGCGACAGGGCGAAGCTTGCGGCCTCCCGCGGAGTGTTGATCTCCATGGATGATACCTCCTCGTTGGCGTCTATCATCGTTCCTCGAATGGCCGGATGCAACCCGCAGATGTTCGCAACCGTCGCGCCCAGCCGCCGCGGCGGGAAAAGGATCGTCAGGTCTTTTCCGACAGCATGTCCTGCAGGATGGCGGCAAGCCGCCGCCCGCCGATCGGTGCCATGTCCTTCGTTTCCTCGTGGCTCAGTTCGCTGCCCGTCATGCCTGCCCCGAAATTGGTGATGACGGATGCCGCGGTCACCCGCAGGCCGAAATAACGCGCCATGATGACCTCCGGCACGGTGGACATGCCGACCGCGTCCGCCCCCAGCATCCGCGCCATGCGGATCTCGGCCGGTGTCTCGAAGCTAGGCCCCGAGAACCACATATAGACGCCGGTGAACAGCGGAATGCCACAGCGGATCGCCGCATTGCGCATGGCCGTGGCCAGTTCCGCATCATAGGCACTGGTCATGCCGACGAAGCGAGTATCGCCTTCCTCGCCGATCAGCGGGTTCATGCCGGAATAGTTGATGTGATCGGTGATCTGCATGACCGATCCGGGCGGCATGTCCGGCCGGACTGAGCCGGCGGAGTTGGTGAGGATCAGCGACTGGACCCCGAGGCCTTTCAGGACCTCCAGGGGGAAGCGCATCGCCTTCGCATCGCCCTTCTCGTAGTAATGGGCGCGCCCGGAGAGCATGATGACCGGCTCGCGGCCCAGATGGCCCGCGACCAGTTCCCCTGCATGGCCCGTGACGCCGCTGACCGGGAAGCCGGGAAGGTCGCGATAGGATATCCGAACGGGTTCCGTGACGTTTTCAACGAGAGACCCGAGGCCCGAACCCAGGACCACCGCACATCGCGGCATCAGCCCGTTCAACCGGTCGATGATCAGATCGGCGACGTCCCTCATCCGATCACGTCCGTTTCGAACGCGTAGGGCAGCAGTTCCGCCATGGTCACGGTCTTCTGGACGCCTTGGTCGTCGCAGAGATAGATACGGGTTTGCGCGGACGCGAACTCCGAGATCTTCTGCCGGCAGCCGCCGCAGGGCGTGCAGAGCGGCAGCTTCTCCGCGATGACGGCGATCTCCTCGATCCGCCGGCCGCCGCCCATGATCATGGCGCCGATCGCGGTCGGCTCGGCGCACCACCCTTGCGGGAAGGAGAGGTTTTCGATGTTGGCGCCGGCATAGACCTTCCCGTCATCGGCACGGATGGCCGCCCCGACCGGAAACTTGGAATAGGGGGCATAGGCCTTGGCCATGGCGTCCCGGGCGGCTTCGAACAGATCCTGCGACATGACTTATCGCTCCTTCACATAGGGAACGCCGCCAGCCTTCGGCGCGTGCGCCACACCGATGAAGCCAGCCAGCAGCACGCAGGTGAGGATGTAGGGCAGCGCCTGGAATATCTGCACCGGCACTTCTCCTATGCCCGGCACGGACTTGCCCTGCATGAAGTTCGCCACCGCGTCGAGGAAGCCGAACAGCAGGCAGGCGAACATCACCGGCACGGGCTTCCACTTGGCGAAGATCAGCGCCGCGAGCGCGATATACCCTTTGCCGGCGGACATGTTGTTGATGAAGGCGGCCGACTGGGCAATGGCGAGATAGGTGCCGGAAAAACCGCACAGGAAGCCGGCGACGATGACCGCCCGGTAGCGCATCCAGGAAACGGAGATGCCGGCCGTATCGACGGCGCCCGGGTTTTCTCCGACCGCGCGCAGCCTGAGACCGAAGCGGGTGCGGAACAGCACCCACCATGCCACCGGAACCATCAGGAAGCCGATATAGGTCAGGATGTTGTTGCCGGAGATGACGTTGGCGTAGAGAGGCCCGATCACCGGCACGTCCCGCATGGCATCGGCGCCCGGCAGGATGATGGGGGCGAAGCGCCCCTCTCCGGGCACCTGCGGCGTGCGGCCGCCCTGGCCGAACCAGGCCTGGCCGAGAACGACCGTCAGCCCCATGGCGACGAAGTTCAGCGCCACGCCCGAGACGATCTGGTTGCCGCGGTTGGTGATCGAGGCGAAGCCGTGCACCAGCGAGAAGACGATCGAGACGCCGATCCCCGCCAGGAGGCCTAGCCATGCCGAGCCGGTGACATAGGCGGCACAGGCCGAGGCGAAGGCCGCTGCGAGCATCTTGCCTTCCAGGCCGATGTCGAAGACGCCGGCACGTTCGGAGAACAGGCCTGCAAGCGCCGTGAAGAGCAGCGGGATAGACAGCCGGACGGCCGACCCGAGGATGCTGACGAAGATATCGAAGAACTCCATCCCGTTGCCTCCTCAGGCTTTCGCGAATTGCTGGTAGATGCGCACGATCGCCGGGCGCAGCATGTATTCGAGAGCACCGGCGAACAGGATCACCAGACCCTGGATGACGACGATCATGTCGCGCGTGATGGTCGGCATCTCGAACGAGAGGTCGGCGCCTCCCTGATAGAGGATGCCGAACAGCAATGCCGCCAGAATGATGCCGACGGGATGGCTGCGCCCCATCAGCGACACCGCTATGCCGACGAAGCCTGCGCCGGCGACGAACTCCACCTGCAGGCGGGCGGCAGCGCCGTTCACGGCGTTCAGCGCCATCATGCCGGCGAGCGCGCCGGAAATCAGCATAGCGACGATGACCGTACGCACATAGGGCACGCCGGCATAGATGGCCGCCGAGGGGCTGATGCCGAGCGTGCGCATCTCGTAGCCGAGCTTGGTGCGCCAGATCAGCAGCCAGACCAGGTAGCACATCGCCAGCGCGATCAGGAAGGAGACGTTGAACGGCGCCGGCCCGAGCTTCAGGCCGAACAGCGCCATCAGCCAGTCGAGCTTCGGCAACTGCCCGCCTTCCAGGAAGGTCCGCGTTTCAGGCGCCATCTTGCCCGGCACGATCAGCACGTTGACCAGCAGGTAGACCATCAGGGCGGCGCCGATGAAGTTGAACATGATGGTGGTGATGACGATATGGCTGCCGCGCTTGGCCTGCAGCCAGGCCGGGATGAAGGCCCAGGCGGCGCCGAAGATCGCCGCGCCGGCGATGGCGAAGGGCATGGTCACGTACCAGGGCACGTAGTGATCGAGCGCGAGCGCTGCGAGCGCCGCCCCGAGACCTCCGACATAGGCTTGGCCTTCCGAGCCGATGTTGAACAGGCCCGCATGGAAGGCGACGGCGACGGAAAGGCCGGTGAAGATGAAGCTGGTCGTGTAGAAGAGGGTGAAGCCGATGGCGTCACCACGGCCGAGCGACCCCTGGATCAGGAAGTTCAGGGCCGCCCAGGGGCTTTCGCCGATCCACCAGATCACAAGGCCGGAAAAGAAGAAGGCCAGCAGAAGGTTGATCAGCGGGATGAGGCCATAGCTGATCCAGTTGGGTAGGGGCATGGATGCTGTCGTCATAGAGGTCTCACGCCGCGATGCCGGCCATCATCAGGCCGAGCGTCTGTTCACCCGCATCGCCCGTCTTCTCGCCCACGATCCGGCCGGCGAACATCACGAGAATGCGGTCGGAGAGCGAACGGATCTCGTCCAGTTCCACGGAGACCAGCAGCACGGCCTTGCCCGCGTCGCGGGTCTCGATGATGCGGCGGTGGATGAACTCGATCGCGCCGACATCGACCCCGCGGGTCGGCTGGCCGACGATCAGCAGCTTCGGGTCGCGCTCGATCTCGCGTGCCACGACGATCTTCTGCTGGTTGCCGCCGGAAAAATTGGCCGTCTTCAATCGGGTGTTCGGAGGGCGGATGTCGTACTTGGCGATCTTTTCCTCGGCGTCCTTGCGGATCGCGTCGAGGTCCAGGAAAGGGCCACGCCCATACCTGGGATCGCGGTGGTAGCCGAGGATGGAGTTCTCGTATTCCTCGAACTTCAGCACGAGGCCCATGTGATGCCGGTCTTCCGGAATGTGCGCGAGGCCGAGCTCGCGGCGGTGGGCGGCATCGAGTCCCAGCGCGGGCTGGCCGTCGATGAATATCTCGCCGGAGGCCGGCTTGCGGATGCCTGCTACGGCTTCCAGCAGTTCCGACTGGCCGTTGCCCGCGACGCCGGCTATGCCGACGATCTCGCCCGCGCGGACGTCGAACGAGACATTGTCCACCATCGTCACCCCGCGCGCGTCCTTCACCGTCAGGTTGCGCACCGAAAGCAGGACAGGTCCCGGCTTTGCCTCATCCTTCTCGACATGCAGCAGCACGTGCCGGCCCACCATCAGTTCGGCCAGTTCCTCGACCGTCGTCTCGGCCGTCTTGCGTGTCGCTACCATTTCGCCGCGCCGCATGACCGACACGGTATCCGTGATCGCCATGATCTCGCGCAGCTTGTGGGTTATCAGGATGATTGTCTTGCCCTGTTCGCGCAGCACGCGCAGCACGTTGAACAGGTGATCGGCCTCCGCGGGGGTGAGCGCGCCGGTGGGCTCGTCGAGGATCAGGATATCGGCGCCGCGATAGAGCGCCTTCAGGATCTCGACCCGCTGCTGCGCGCCGACGGGGAGCTCTTCTATGATCGCGTCGGGATCGACCTCCAGCCCGTATTCCTTCTCCAGCCGCTCCAGCTCGGCCCTCGCCTTCTCTGCCGAGCGCCCGAGGAAGGGACCACCCTCCACACCCAGCATGACGTTTTCGAGGACGGTGAAGTTTTCGACCAGCATGAAATGTTGGTGGACCATGCCGATGCCGGCGGCGATCGCGGCTTGGCTGTCACGGATGACGATCGGCTTGCCGGAGATCCGGATCTCGCCTTGGTCGGCCTGGTAGAAGCCGTAGAGGATCGACATCAGGGTCGACTTGCCGGCACCGTTCTCCCCGATGATTCCGTGGATCGTGCCCTGGGCAACGGTGAGATTGATGTTCCTGTTCGCGTGAACCGGCCCGAACTTCTTGTCTATGCCCACGAGTTCGATCGCCGGTACTGCTGATGGGTCCAGGCTCAAGGGTCCGCCTTTCAGATTCCGGATATGAAGAGGGCGCATGGGCCTCGGGGCCCACGCGCCCTGCTGCTCGTCAGTTCGGGCAGGAATTGTCCGACATGTAATCGTGCACCTTGACGGTGCCGGCGATGATATCGGCCTTGGCCTTCTCGACGGCTTCGGACATCTCCGGCGTGATCAGGGCCTTGTTGTTCTCGTCGACGGCATAGGTGACGCCGTCTTCCTTGACGCCGAGCGACAGGACGCCCGCCGAGAACTTGTCCTCCTGCGTGTCCTTGAAGGCGTTGTAGACCGCAAGGTCGACCCGCTTGACCATGGAGGTCAGCACCTTGCCCGGATGCAGGTGGTTCTGGTTGGAATCGACGCCGATGCCAAGCTTGCCGTTGTCGGCCGCCGTCTGCAGCACGCCGAGGCCGCTGGCGCCGGCTGCCGCGTAGACGACGTCCGCGCCCTGGTCGATCTGGTTCTTGGTAAGCTCGCCGGCGCGCACCGGATCGTTCCAGGCAGCACCGGTGGTGCCGACCATGTTCTGGAACACCGTCGCGTCGGCCTTGGCCGCCTTGACGCCCTGGACATAGCCGCAGCCGAACTTGCGGATCAGCGGGATATCCATGCCGCCGACGAAGCCGACCTTGCCGGTCTGGGACGCCATGCCCGCCAGAAGACCGACGAGGTAGGAGCCCTCTTCCTCCTTATAGACGACCGAGCGGACGTTCGGCAGGTCTACGACGGAATCGACGATCACGAACTTGGTATCCGGGAACTCGGCGGCGACCTTCTCCATCGCGGAGGTCCAGGCGAAGGAGACGGCGACGACCGGGTTGAAGCCGCGGCTTGCGAAGTTGCGGATGGCCTGCTCGCCCTGCGTATCGCTGGTGGGCTCGAAATCCCGGTATTCGACCCCCGTCTCCTTCTTGAACTGTTCGGCGCCACCGAAGGCCGCCTCGTTGAAGGATTTGTCGAACTTGCCGCCGGTGCCGTAGACCAGTGCGGGCTTGATTTCGGCCGCCAGCGCGGTCGCCGACATTGCCGCCGCGGCCATGAGGGTCAAAAGGGTTTTCTTCATCGTTCAGCCCTGTTTTGTAATGTTGAAAGCTGGGTCCTCCCGCATGCTGGCCTTAGGCGCGTCTGCGGCCACCAGTCCTCCCCGCGGTAGACTGGCTGCAAGCACCTTTGCATGGGTCCGGGAAAAATTCACCCGATTTTTTTCCGTTGGTAAAAAACCGGCTCCGACGAAGCAGCCTGCACAAAAAAATGCCGCGGATCGGTCAAATCCGCGGCAGAACGGGAGGTAAAGCGGCCGGTATCGTCAGTTGCCGACCGGGCAGGAGACGCCGGTGCCCTTCAGCCCGCAGTAACCCCCGGGGTTCTTGGCGAGGTACTGCTGGTGGTAGTCCTCGGCATAGTAGAAGACGTCGATCGGCGCGATTTCGGTCGTGATGCGCGTCTTCAGCCCGGCCTTGCCGAGAGAGGCCTGGAATGCGGAAAGAACCTCCTTCGCCTCGGCCTCCTGCTGGGGCGTCGTGGTGTAGATGGCCGAGCGATAGGTGGTGCCGATGTCGTTGCCCTGGCGCATGCCCTGGGTCGGGTCGTGTTCTTCGAAGAACGTCTTCAGAAGCTGGCGATAGGAGACGGCCTGCGGGTCGAACACGACCTTGACGATCTCGGCGTGGCCCGTAAGGCCGGTCGTCGTTTCATGATAGGTCGGGTTGGGCGTGAAACCGCCGGCATAGCCCACGGCGGTCACATGGACTCCCGGAAGGGTCCAGAACAGCCGCTCGGCACCCCAGAAGCATCCCATTCCGAGATAGGCGACCTCCAGCCCCTCCGGATAGGGCGCATGCAGCGACCGCCCGTTGACGAAGTGCGTCTGCGCGGTCGGTATGGGTTCGCTCCTGCCCGGCAACGCGCTCTCCGCCGTCGGCATCGCGGTTTTCTTGTTGAACATGTCGATCACGAACATTTTCGCCTCCTGGCGCCTCGGCGCCTGTTCCGGGAATCGGGCGGCCGCTTCCTTCCTAGGCCGAGAAGCGCCCCGCAAATCTCGGGCGCCGGTAGCCGATCATCCAGAAGAGAAGGGCCAGCGCCAGGAATACGGCAAAGGCCGGCTGGGCCAGGACGGGTACCATCACCCATCGCCACGCATCGGGATGAATATAGTGAGCGACGGCCGCCTCCGCCATAGCCAGGCTCACCACGTCGAGACTCTGCCAATGATTGCCGAGCGAGGTGATCGCCACCGTAGAGGAAGAAACCGACTGGATGGAATCCAGCGTGCCGGCCATGATCGCGGCAATCAGAGCCAGCAGGCTCGAAAGGCGGAAGAAGCTCCGGATCAAAGGCTATTCCTCGAGAGCTGACGAAAGCGGCGGCGTGAAAGGCCGTGCCGCAAGCGTTAGCGCTCCGGCCGTCTTCGCGCAACAGGCGCAAGGCGGCCACGGCCTGCGGGTTCGGGATATTTTCCTGTAAATTCCGGTTGATCCAAACGGAATCCTCGGTATATATCGCGCCCGACCGCTGCTTTGCCTCAAGCGCAGGCAGCCCTTTCAAGGACAGGTGGCCGAGTGGTTGAAGGCGCACGCCTGGAACGCGTGTATACGGGAAACCGTATCGAGGGTTCGAATCCCTCTCTGTCCGCCATCCTCTAGATGTCCGACCCGGAGACATAGGTAACAGACTGTACCTAAGACATGGGTGACAACCTCGTGCCGAACGGGTTGTCGATGGTTTGCAATGTTCTCTGCTCCAGGTCGATATATCCGAGATCATAGTGCATGAAGCTGACGAGCCAAATACCGTCGTCGACTTCCTTGAGCCCGAGCCTCTGTCCTGCCAGCACCGTCGAGATATTGATCTTCTTGCGATGGATGCAAAGCCGCCCGCAGTTGGTGACGATGGCGTCGCGATGGTGGAAGGGATAGTCGATGTCCGGCAGGCCCTGATAGGGTCTGGGCGACGTGGTGTAGAGCTCTGCCGGTACCTTCATAGACAGCGCCTCATGCGGCCGTTCTTCATTGAATTCGCTGACGAAAGCGTC
>NZ_CABFWF030000007.1:18645-48822 GCF_902153245.2 Pseudorhizobium endolithicum | reverse complement strand
AAGCTTGCCAGAAACTTCCTCTCCGCAGTCGCCTTGGCCACCCTCGTCGCGTTCTGGCTATGATTGAGTCTGAACCCTAACCAGCTTTGACATGATTTGGCTGTCTCGGGCTACGCAAACGGCTGTCCGGCCAATATCGTCTCTCCTTCTTCAAGGTCCATGGAAAGGATCGCCTTACCGATCTCGAAGCCGAATCCATTCCGGGCGAAGGCTGCCAGTTCGCGTGCCGCCCTCTTGTCGTCAAGCGGCACGCGGCGGAACGGACCGAAGGCACGTTTGCGTGCAAATGCCAGCGCGGCCACGAGATCGTCGGCCACCTGAACGGCATCCTCGACGATTTGCCGCTCGATTCCCTTCTGGGCGAGCCTGCGGGAAATGGCGCGGCGTGACCGGCCGCTACGGACCGCGGAGCGAACTGCCACTTCCGCGTAGGATTTGTCGTCGAGCGCGTGAACAAGGTGGCCGTATTCGATTGCCGCAGCCGAGACGGCCGCCAGTTGCTCCTCCGTAATTCCCTCGAACTTCTGCCTTGCCTTGCGCTTGATGGCATCCGACAGTTCGCGCTCGGTCATCATGCGGCGCGAAAGCCTGTAAGCCGCGGAATTCCTGGCCCACGCCAACATGCGGGCCGTCGCTTCCGCCGGCTCGGTCATGCGTTTCTCCTCAAACAAGCGGCCCTCTTCTCCTGGCCGCATTATTATATTATGAAAATAACATCTTCTGAGACTGTCTTCATCTTCTCATCGAACACTTTACCGCAGTAACCGATGAAGATCCCGTCTCTCCTGATTCTCGATAAGATATCGTAGAGTAGCTCCTCGTCTTTCCGGGGAGACCGTGGGATGTTTCGCCGCTTCGCCTGCATCGCATTGTGCCTCGGCCTTGCCACCCTCTCCGCTGCCCAGGCGGGAGATCCCGTCGCTGACGCCCGCAAGGTGATCTCGGAGCAGATCTCCGCATTTCTCGCCGACGATTCCGAGGCGGCCTATGCCCTGGCGTCACCGGGAATGCGCGGCGGTGTTCCGGATGAAAAGGAATTCCTGGATATGGTCCGCGAGAGATATGCGCCAGTCTACCGCGCCACCAAATACGCTTTCGGCCGCTCCAAACTCGTCGGCGGCGGTGAACTGGTCCTGCAGGAGGTAATGATCGGCGCCCGGGAAGGAGCGGACTGGCTGGCCATTTACGAAATGCGGCTGATGGACGACGGGTCCTACAAAGTCAACGGTGTGCGGATCCTTCGCGACGGCACGAGCCGGGGCATCTGACCCCGCCCCGTCACAGCGGAGGGACATCCCCCCTCGCCCACATGGCCTGCGTCTCGGCATAGAACTCCGCGAAGCGTCCTTCGGCGATGGCGAGGCGGATACCCTTCATCAGGTCCTGATAGTAGGAAAGGTTGTTCCAGGACAGGAGCATCCCCCCCAACGCCTCGTCGGAGCGCACCAGATGGTGGAGGTACGCGCGCGAATAGTCGCGGGCGGCCGGGCAGTTCGACTCTTCATCGAGAGGCCGCATGTCCTCGGCGTGGCGAGCGTTACGGATGTTGATGCGACCGCGACGGGTGAACGCCAGGCCGTGGCGGCCGGATCGCGTCGGCATCACGCAGTCGAACATGTCGATGCCGCGAGCAACGGACTTGAGGATATCGTCCGGCGTCCCGACCCCCATCAGATAGCGGGGCTTTTCCGACGGCAGCGCCGGCAGGGTCTCTTCCAGCATCTTCAGCATCACGTCCTGCGGTTCGCCGACCGCAAGTCCACCTACGGCATAGCCCTTGAGGTCGAGTTGCCTCAGTCCCTCGGCGGAACGAACCCGCAGGTCCGGCTGGTCACCGCCCTGAACGATGCCGAACATCGCCTTGCCGGGCTGCTCACCGAAGGCGACGCGACAGCGCTCGGCCCAGCGGAGCGAGAGCTCCATGGCACGCTCGATCTCCTTCGGTTCTGCAGGCAGTGCGACACATTCGTCGAGCTGCATCTGGATGTCGGAGCCCAACAGTCCCTGGATCTCGATGGAGCGCTCCGGGGACATATGGTGCAGGCTGCCGTCGACATGGCTCTTGAATGTCACGCCCTGCTCGTCCAGCTTGCGAAGGCCGGAGAGCGACATCACCTGGAAGCCGCCGCTGTCGGTGAGGATCGGATGTTCCCAGCGGATCAGCTTGTGCAGACCGCCAAGTCGGGCCACGCGCTCCGCACCCGGCCGCAGCATCAGGTGGTATGTATTGCCGAGAAGGATGTCGGCGCCCGTGTCACGCACCTGGTCGAGATACATGGCCTTGACCGTGCCGACGGTGCCGACCGGCATGAAGGCCGGCGTACGAATGCTGCCGCGCGGCATGCTGACTTCGCCAAGGCGTGCTCCGCCGTCGGTCGCTTTCAGGGTGAACTGGAATGTGTCTGTCATCAGGCTTTCCGGAAGAGCAGGCTGGCGTCGCCGTAGGAATAGAAGCGGTAGCCGCTGCGGATGGCGTGGTCATAGGCGGCCTTCATGGTGTCGAGACCGCTGAAAGCCGAGACGAGCATGAAGAGCGTCGACCTCGGCAGATGGAAATTCGTCATCAGGACGTCGACCGCCTTGAAGGCGTAGCCGGGGGTGATGAAGATGTCCGTCGCGCCGCTCCACGCCTGGATGGTGCCATCCTCGCCTGTCGCACTTTCGAGCAGGCGCAGCGACGTCGTTCCGACCGATACGATACGCCCGCCTCGCGCCCTCACGGCGTTAAGCCTCCCGGCCGTCTCCGCAGTGACGTGGCCGACTTCCGAATGCATCCGGTGCGCGTCGGTGTCATCGGCCTTGACGGGGAGGAAGGTCCCCGCCCCGACATGCAGCGTAACGAAGTGCCGTTCGATTCCCGCGCGATCGAGCGCGGCAAAGATCTCGGGGGTGAAATGCAGCCCGGCGGTCGGCGCGGCGACCGCCCCCTGCTCCCGCGCGTAGATGGTCTGGTAGTCGACCTGATCCCGTTCGTCCTCGGGCCGCTTGTCGGCGATGTAGGGCGGAAGCGGGATATGGCCGACGGTCATGATTGCTTCGTCGAGCGCCGGACCGGACAGATCGAAGAGCAGCGTGATCTCGCCACCCTCGCCCTTCGCCTCCACCGTGGCATTCAGCGTTCCCAAAAGACAGGCATCGCCGCTGTGCCCGAAGATGATGCGGTCACCTTCACGGATACGCTTGCCCGGCCGTGCGAATGCCTTCCACCGTTCCGGACCGGCTCGCATGTGAAGGGTGGCGGAGACCGGAAGCTCGCTCCCCCCTTCCCGCAGCCGCTGGCCTTCCAGTTGCGCGGGAATGACCTTGGTATCGTTGAACACCAGCGCATCTCCCGGCCGCAGCATCGACGGGAGATCCCTCACATGGCGATCCGTGAGTTCCGGACCGGCGCCAGGCTGTACGACGAGCATGCGCGCGCTGTCGCGCGGGGACGCGGGACGCAGTGCGATATTTTCTTCCGGAAGATCGAAGTCGAAGAGATCAACACGCATGGCAGGTCAGAACATCCGGATCATCACGACGCCGGCACAAAGAAGCAGAGCTCCGATGATGCGTCCGGCGGACAATTCCCGCACCGCTACACCCATGAAGCCGATGCGGTCAATGATGAGGCCTGCGGTCAGCTGTCCGGCGACGGAGAAGGCCATGACGGCTGCAGCCCCGATCCGCGGCGTTAGCAGGATCGCCGCCGTGACATAGACACTGCCGAGGCAGCCGCCGGCAAAGTAGAGCCAGGGAGCCGGTGCACTCCAGTTCGGCACGGCGCCTTGGATGCGGGAGAACACCAATAACAGGGCGCCCAGCGCGACCGCGCCGGCGGCGAAGGACACCATGGCAGCAGCGACCGGCATACCCAAGGCGCGCCCGAGTTGCGTGTTGATCGGCGCCTGGATGGCGATACACGCGCCGGCGACGATTCCGAGAGCCGCCCACAGGAATGAAGCCATGTCTTTACCCGCCATCGTGAACTGGAGCTTAAATGGAAAACGCCCCGGCCAAACCGGGGCGCTAGGCAACAGGCTTGCCTGGATCAGGCCGCCGCGTCGGCGGCGACCCGCAGCGAAACGATCGAATCGGGTTCCTGAACCGGCTCGCCCTTCTTGATCTGGTCGATGTTATCCATCCCCTCGATCACCTGGCCCCAGACGGTGTACTGCTTGTTCAGCCAGGGAGCATCGGTGAAGCAGATGAAGAACTGGGAGTTGGCGGAGTTCGGGTTCTGCGACCGGGCCATCGAGCAGGTGCCGCGGACATGCGGCACCGCCGAGAATTCCGCCTTCAGGTCAGGCTTGTCGGAACCGCCCATACCGGCCCGGGAAGGATTGAAATTCGCACCGCCCTTCTTGCCGAACTGCACGTCGCCCGTCTGGGCCATGAAGTCCGCGATCACGCGATGGAAGACGACCCCGTCATAGGCATTCTCGCTAGCCAGTTCCTTGATGCGGGCGACATGGCCCGGCGCGAGGTCGGGCATCAGCGAGATCACGACCCTACCCTTGGTCGTTTCCATGATGAGGGTGTTTTCCGGGTCTTTGATCTCGACCATGTCTTTCTCCTTTGGGGCGTGCGGCAAACCGCACGGGTTGATTACTTGCCGACGGTGACCTTGACTATCCGATCGGGATCGGAAACCTCACCGTTTCCGCCTTCGCCGCGCTTGATCTTGTCGACGGTCTCCATTCCGGAAACGACCTTGCCGACTACGGTGTACTGACCGTTCAGGAAAGAGCCTTCGTCGAACATGATGAAGAATTGCGAATTGGCGGAATCAGGGTCCTGCGAGCGCGCCATTCCGACCGTTCCCCGTTCGAAGGGCACTTCCGAAAACTCAGCGGGAAGATCCGGAAGCTTCGAGCCACCAGTTCCGGCGCGTGCCGGATCGAAACCGTCTTCCATGTCGCCAAACTCGACATCGCCCGTTTGAGCCATGAAGCCCTCGATCACGCGATGGAATGCGACATTGTCATATTCACCGCTCGAGGCCAGTTCCTTGATCCGCTGAACGTGCTTGGGCGCAACGTCTGGAAGCAGTTCGACGACCACCGGGCCATCCTTCAATTCTATTGTGAGGAAATCATCTTCTGCGGCGAAAGACGGCATCGCCAGACTGGCAAAGGCAAGAGCAGCGGCAAGGGCGAGACGAAAGGGTTTCATAAGTTCTCCAGTAGGGGGAATCAGCGGTTAAGCTTGTTCTTCATGGCGGTGAGGACCGGAGCCGGCACGAATGCGCCGACGTCGCCGCCCATTGCTGCGATCTGGCGCACCAATGTGGCCGTAATGGGCCGCGACGCCACCCCCGCGGGCAGAAAGACCGTCTGGATATCGGGCGCCATCTGCCGGTTCATGCCCGCCATCTGCATCTCGTAGTCGAGGTCGGTGCCGTCCCTGAGCCCACGGATCAGCAATGTGGCACCATGGGCGCGGGCGGCATCGACGACGAGATTGTCGAAGGACACCACCTCCAGTTCAGCCGACCTTGACGGGACGGCCTCTGCCAGGGAGGACCGGATCAGGTCGGCCCTCTCCTCAAAGGTGAACATAGGCTTCTTTCCGGGATGAATGCCGATCCCCACGACGAGCTTCTCGGCGACCTGCAGCGCCTGCAGCAGCACGTCGAGATGCCCGTTCGTCATTGGGTCGAAAGATCCCGGATAGAACGCGATTGCCATGGCCCCCCCGACGAGTTTTCCGCCTTTTGTCATGGAAGCGCCGGCGCTGCAAGCGGCGCAAGATGAACGGCAGATGAACAAGCCGTTCAAGAGCGTTTCAAGGGACGTGTGCTGATATCCGTCCAGTAGCGGGCAGAAGACCCGCCATCGACGGAGATGCCATTCCGGGCGGCGACCAGTTCATGAACCCTTGCTGAACGGCAAGTTCACGACGGGTTCAATGCCCCCAATGCATGATCTTCTCCCAGGTGCGGTGGAACCAGTTCGCGCAATGAGCGTTCTGGCAAGCAGAAGGACAAACAGAGATGATCGAGAGAAGGAAATCGATCGTGCCGGACAAGATTACGATGATCAATCTGGTCTGGACGACAATGATTGCCGCTATGCTCACTGCGACGGTCACCCTTTATCAAGAACAATCTCAGATGTCGGATTTCAACTACCCGCAGATGACGGGAAGGTACAACGACCTTTCCTATTACTGACGGAACAAGAGGTAAGACCGATGGTGATGGCGTTGACGATCCTGGCTGGACTGATCAGCATGATGTTCGTGGCTTCGGTCGCGTCGACAGTCACCGAACTTCGGCGCGAAAGTGAAGCGGTAAAGCTCTACGCGCGCCGTCACAGCGCTTTCTGACATTCTGTAGCGGGCCGCGCCGACATCTGTCCGCACGGACCAAAAAAGCCGGGGTTTTCGCCCCGGCTTTTTTTTTCGTCTGTTCACGCAGACCGACTATTCTTCTGCCTGCTCCCCGGATCCGTCCGCTTCCGGACCAAAATCCCCGGTTTCGGACACGATTTCTTCCGGCAGCCCCGTCCCGTTTTCCTCTTCGCCCTCCGGTTCGCTGATGCGCTCGACCGAGACGACCTTCTCGTCCTTGGCCGTGGAGAAGATCGTGACGCCCTTGGTGGCGCGGCTAGCGATGCGGATGTCGCCGACAGGAACGCGGATCAACTGGCCGCCATCGGAGACGAGCATGATTTGATCCTTGTCCTCGACCGGGAAGGCGGCGACGAGTTCGCCGATTTCCTGGGTCTTGGAGGTGTCGGTGGCTCGGATGCCCTTGCCCCCTCGCCCGGAGGTCCGGAAGTCGTAGGACGACGACCGCTTGCCGAAGCCCCGCTCCGACACCGTCAGAACGAACTGCTCGCGCGCTCTCAATTCCTGATAGCGGTCCTCGGTCAGTTCGCCCTCGGCACCCACCTCTTCTCCGACGAGAGAGATGTCCTCCTCATCGACGCCCATGGCACGCCGCTCGGCTGCGGAGCGCTTCAGATAGGCAGCACGCTCCCACGGTTCGGCATCGACATGGCCGACGATGGTCATCGAGATGATGCGGTCGCCCGGCTGCAGCGTGATGCCGCGGACACCGATCGAATTGCGGCCTGCAAAGACGCGGACACCATCGACCGGGAAGCGGATGCACTGCCCCAGGGCGGTCGTGAGCAGCACGTCGTCGCGATCGGTGCAGGTCTCGACGGAGAGGATTTCATCCCCTTCTTCTTCCAGCTTCATCGCGATCTTGCCGTTGCGGTTGACCTGGATGAAGTCCGACAGCTTGTTGCGGCGAACGGTGCCGCGGGTGGTCGAGAACATGACATCGAGGTTGTCCCACGATGCCTCGTCCTCCGGCAGGGGCATGATCGTCGTGATGCGCTCACCGGGTTCCAGCGGCAGCATGTTGATCAGCGCCTTGCCGCGCGACGTGGGCGTTCCGATCGGCAGGCGCCAGACCTTCTCCTTGTAGACGATGCCGCGCGACGAGAAGAACAGCACGGGTGTGTGGGTGTTCGCCACGAAGAGGCGCGTCGCGAAGTCCTCGTCCTTCATCGCCATTCCGGAGCGGCCCTTGCCGCCGCGGCGCTGGGCGCGATAGGTCGCAAGCGGTACGCGCTTGATGTAGCCGGCATGGGATACGGTGACGACCATGTCCTCGCGGGCGATGAGGTCTTCGTCGTCCATGTCCGGACCGCCCTCGAGGATCTCGGTGCGGCGCGGCGTGCCAAATTCGTCCCGAACGGCAGCCAGTTCGTCCTTGACGATCTGGTAGATACGCACCCGCGACGACAGGATGTCGAGGTAGTCGCTGATCTCGGCGCCGATCTTGTTGAGCTCGTCGCCGATCTCGTCCCGGCCCAGCGCGGTCAGACGGGCAAGGCGGAGTTCGAGGATCGCGCGCGCCTGCTCTTCAGAAAGGTTGTAGGTGCCGTCCTCGTTGATCCTGTGACGTGGATCGTCGATCAGGCGGATGAGGGCGTCGACGTCATGGGCCGGCCAGCGCCGGGTCATCAACTGCTCGCGGGCGGTCGCCGGATCGGGCGCGCGCCGGATGAGATTGATCACCTCATCGATATTGGCAACCGCGATCGCCAGACCGACCAAGACGTGGGCCCGTTCGCGCGCCTTGCGCAGCAGGTACTTGGTGCGGCGGCTGACGACTTCCTCGCGGAAGGACACAAACGCGCGCAGCATGTCGATCAGCGTCAGTTGCTCCGGCTTGCCGCCGTTGAGCGCCACCATGTTGCAGCCGAAGGAGGTCTGCAGCGGCGTGTAGCGGTAGAGCTGGTTGAGAATGACCTCTGCATTCGCATCGCGCTTCAGCTCGATGACGACCCGGTAGCCCTGGCGGTCGGATTCGTCGCGCAGATCGGAGATGCCCTCGATGCGCTTGTCGCGCACCAGCTCGGCCATCTTCTCGATCATCGTCGCCTTGTTCACCTGGTAGGGAACCTCGGTGATGATGATCTGCTCGCGGTCGCCCCGCATCGGCTCGATATGGGCCCGTCCGCGCATGATGACGGAGCCGCGGCCGGTCTCGTAGGCGGACCGGATTCCCGACCTGCCGAGGATCAGCGCGCCGGTCGGGAAATCAGGGCCGGGGATGATCTGCATCAGTTCCGGCAGATCGATCGCCGGATTGTCGATCAGCGCGATGCAGCCGTCGATCACTTCCGTGAGGTTGTGCGGCGGGATGTTGGTCGCCATGCCGACGGCGATGCCGCCGGCGCCGTTGACGAGCAGGTTCGGGAAGCGCGCCGGCACGACGACCGGCTCGGACAACGTGCCGTCGTAGTTGTCGCGGAAGTTGACCGTTTCCTTGTCGAGATCATCCAGGAGCGTATGGGCCGCCTTCTCTAGACGGCATTCCGTATAACGCTGTGCCGCTGGCGGATCGCCATCGATCGAGCCGAAATTCCCCTGCCCGTCGATCAGCGGCAGGCGGAGCGACCAGTCCTGCGCCATGCGGGCCAGGGCGTCGTAAATGGCGGCATCGCCGTGGGGATGGTATTTACCCATCACGTCACCGGTGACGCGGGCGGACTTTACGTATTTCTTGTTCCAGTCGATCCCCATCTCGCTCATCGAGAAGAGAATGCGCCGATGCACAGGCTTCAGTCCGTCTCGGACATCGGGAAGCGCGCGGCTGACGATCACGCTCATCGCGTAATCGAGGTAGGACCGCTGCATCTCCTCCATGATGGAAATGGGTTCGATGCCTGGTGGCAGCTTTCCGCCGCCGGGAGTGCTTTGCTCAGTCAAATCGGATCACGATCTTTGTTCGGAATCAGTTGCGTTTTTATAGCGGAAACCGGGTGCGTTCACCAATTTCCGCAGCAGTTTTGAACAGCTTTTGACCTGTTCCCGTGGATTGCTGCGATGGGATGCAGGGCCAGAGACAGGCAATTACGCTTCCCATGATCGACGGGCTGTCCTAACAAGCTTGGGAAGGGTCCGCAAGGATCGAAGAACGGGGAAGACGATGGCGAGCGCCGATACACTGGTGAATGCATTCACGACGCTGCTCGTAACACTCGATCCGCCGGGGCTAGCACCCGTATTCCTCGGCCTGACGGTCGGAATGACCCGCAGCCAACGCCGGCACGTCGCCGTTCGGGGCTCGCTGATCGCTTTCGGCATCCTTGCGGTGTTTGCGCTGTTTGGAGCAAGCCTGCTCGGTTCGCTCGGCATCTCCATGGGCGCGTTCCGGATTGCTGGAGGACTGCTGTTATTCTGGATATCCTTCGAAATGGTCTTCGAGCGCAGGCAGGAGCGCAAGGAGAAGACCTCGCAGGCCGCCATCACCGTCGACCATCTTCACAACATCGCCGTCTTCCCGCTGGCCCTGCCCCTTATCGCCGGTCCGGGCGCCATTTCGGCGACCGTCCTTCTGGCCGGATCCCTGGCGGGGCCCTGGGACCGAATGCTGCTGATCGGGGTTCTGGCTCTCAGCATGGGAGCAGTGCTGGCAGCCCTGCTGATCGCCGAGCGGCTGGATCGTTTCCTTGGAGTGACGGGGCGGGCGATCCTCACCCGCCTCCTTGGCGTCATACTCGCGGCGCTTTCCGTCCAGTTCGTCGTGGACGGCGTGAAGTCTGCCTTCGACGCCGTCTGACCTCACCAGTCTTGGCCTGCGAACAGGCGGTCTCCGATTAGAACGGGATGTCGTCGTCCAGATCGCGAGAGAAGCCACCGCCGCCGCCGGAGGACTGGCCGCCCCCGCGGCTCCCGCCTGCTGCAGGGCGGTCGTAATCGTCGCCGAAGCTGCCGCCGCCGAAATCATTGCCGCCGCTGACGCGGCCACCGCCGCCGCCACCGTAGCTCCCCTGCCCGCCGCCTTCGCCGCGCCCGTCGAGCATGGTCAACGTCGAATTGAAGCCCTGCAGCACCACCTCGGTGGAATAGCGGTCGTTGCCGTTCTGGTCCTGCCATTTGCGGGTCTGTAGCGCGCCTTCGATATAAAGCTTGGCGCCCTTCTTCACATACTGTTCTACGACCTTGCAGAGGCCTTCGTTGAACACGACGACAGTGTGCCACTCGGTCTTTTCGCGCCGCTCGCCGCTGTTGCGGTCGCGCCAGCTTTCGGACGTGGCGATGCGCAGGTTGGCGATCGGACGGCCATCCTGCGTACGTCGAATTTCGGGATCGGCACCCACATTGCCGATCAGGATTACCTTGTTGACGCTACCAGCCATACTTCTCTACCTCGTCCGCCGCCTGTTCGCGGCCAAATTTCCGATGGCTAGCAGCTTAGACCATCTGTCCAGCCATGGGGTCACTCCCGGGATTAATCCACAGTCGATTTTTGTTCTTTATTTGTTCTAATAAGTGACTATTCTGGTGTCAAGCGACTCGGAAAATTCCACGGCAGGTGGAGCGCGCGCCTCGACAGCGCGGCTTCAATCACTACATATGGTCTTCGATCCTCCCACAGAGCAATATAATGAGCGAACTTAAGACGATCTCCATCCGTGGTGCGCGTGAGCACAACTTGAAGGGCATCGATCTCGACTTGCCGCGCAACTCGCTGATCGTCATGACCGGACTCTCCGGCTCCGGCAAATCCTCCCTCGCCTTCGATACCATCTACGCCGAAGGGCAACGGCGATACGTGGAGAGCCTCTCCGCCTATGCGCGGCAGTTTCTGGAGATGATGCAGAAGCCAGACGTCGACCAGATCGACGGCCTCTCGCCGGCCATCTCGATCGAGCAGAAGACGACATCCCGCAACCCGCGCTCGACGGTCGGAACGGTCACCGAGATCTACGACTACATGCGCCTGCTGTTCGCGCGCGTCGGCGTTCCCTATTCACCGGCGACCGGCCTGCCGATCGAGAGCCAGACGGTCAGCCAGATGGTCGATCGCATCCTCGCCTTCGAAGAAGGCACCCGGCTCTATATCCTGGCGCCGATGATCCGCGGCCGCAAGGGCGAGTACAAGAAAGAGCTTGCCGAGCTGATGAAGAAGGGCTTCCAACGCGTCAAGGTGGATGGCCAGTTCTACGAGATCGCAGACGTGCCGGCGCTCGACAAGAAGTACAAGCACGACATCGACGTGGTGGTGGACCGGCTTGTCGTACGGCCGGATATCGGGGCGCGGCTGGCCGACAGCCTGGAGACGTCGCTGAAGCTTGCCGATGGTTTGGCGGTCGCGGAGTTCGCGGACAAGCCGTTGCCGGCGGAGGAGACTGCCGCTGGCGGCGCCGCCAACAAGTCGCTGAACGAAACGCACGAGCGCGTGCTCTTCTCGGAGAAGTTCGCTTGCCCCGTCTCCGGGTTCACCATTCCGGAGATCGAGCCGCGGCTCTTCTCCTTCAACAATCCGTTCGGCGCCTGCCCGACCTGCGACGGGCTCGGATTCCAGCAGAAGATCGATGCGGCGCTGATCGTGCCGGAGGCCAACCGCACGCTTCGGGACGGGGCGATCGCGCCTTGGGCGAAATCCACTTCACCCTACTACAACCAGACGCTGGAGGGACTCGGCAAGGTCTACGGTTTCAAGCTGTCCAGCCGCTGGTCCGAACTCTCCGAAACGGCCCAAAATGCCATCCTGCAGGGCACCGAGGAGAAGATCGAGTTTCACTACGCCGACGGCGCCCGGTCCTACAAGACGACGAAAACGTTCGAAGGGATCGTGCCCAACCTTGAGCGCCGCTGGAAGGAGACCGACAGCGCCTGGGCGCGCGAGGAGATCGAGCGCTACATGTCGGCGGCCCCCTGCCCCGCCTGCAACGGATTCCGGCTGAAGCCGGAGGCACTGGCGGTAAAGGTCAACGAACTGCATATCGGCCAGGTCACCGATATGTCGATCAAGATCGCCCGCGACTGGTTTGATACGCTGCCGGAGCACCTGAACGCCAAGCAGAACGAAATCGCCGTCCGCATCCTCAAGGAGATCCGCGAGCGGCTCCGCTTCCTCAACGATGTCGGCCTCGACTATCTCAGCCTGTCGCGCAATTCCGGCACCTTGTCGGGTGGCGAGAGCCAGCGCATCCGTCTCGCTTCGCAGATCGGCTCCGGCCTGACCGGCGTGCTCTACGTGCTCGACGAGCCGTCGATCGGCCTGCATCAGCGCGACAACGCGCGCCTGCTCGACACGCTGAAACATCTTCGCGACATCGGCAACACCGTGATCGTGGTGGAGCATGACGAAGATGCGATCCTGACGGCCGACTACGTCGTGGACATAGGCCCTGCGGCCGGTATCCATGGCGGCGAGGTGGTGGCCGAGGGAACGCCTGCGGAAATCATGGCGAACCCGAAATCGCTGACCGGCAAGTATCTGTCCGGACAGCTCGGCGTTGCCATACCGGCCGAACGCCGCAAGCCGAAGAAGGGCAAGGAGATCAAGGTCGTCGGTGCCCGCGGCAACAACCTGAAGAACGTCACGGCGTCGGTGCCGCTCGGCCTGTTCACCGCGGTGACGGGCGTCTCCGGCGGCGGCAAGTCGACCTTCCTCATCGAGACGCTCTACAAGGCTGCCGCCCGGCGCATCATGGGCGCCCGCGAAATCCCGGCGGACCACGACCGCATCGACGGTTTCGAGCATATCGACAAGGTGATCGACATCGACCAGTCGCCGATCGGCCGCACTCCCCGCTCGAACCCGGCGACCTATACCGGCGCCTTCACGCCGATCAGGGACTGGTTCGCCGGACTCCCGGAGGCAAAGGCGCGCGGCTATGCTCCCGGCCGCTTCTCGTTCAACGTCAAGGGCGGCCGCTGCGAGGCCTGCCAGGGCGACGGCGTCATCAAGATCGAGATGCATTTCCTGCCGGACGTGTATGTCACCTGCGACGTCTGCCACGGCAAGCGCTACAACCGCGAGACGCTCGACGTGCATTTCAAGGGCAAGTCGATCGCCGACGTGCTCGACATGACAGTGGAGGAAGGCGTCGAATTCTTCTCGGCCGTGCCGTCGGTACGCGATAAGCTGCAGGCGCTGTTCGATGTCGGTTTGGGCTATATCAAGGTCGGCCAGCAGGCGAACACGCTCTCCGGCGGCGAGGCCCAGCGCGTCAAGCTCGCCAAGGAACTGTCGAAGCGCTCGACCGGCCGCACGCTCTACATTCTCGACGAGCCGACCACCGGCCTGCATTTCCACGACGTCTCCAAACTCCTGGAAATGCTGCACGAACTGGTAAACCAGGGCAATTCGGTGGTCGTCATTGAACACAATCTGGAAGTTATCAAGACCGCGGACTGGATCATCGACATCGGCCCCGAGGGCGGCACGGGCGGCGGAGAGATCGTGGCGGCCGGGACGCCAGAGCAGATCGTCAAGGAAAGGCGGTCCCATACGGGCCAGTTCCTCAAGGAGCTTCTGGAGCGTCGGCCGGTCGGGACGGTGGAGGCAGCGGAATAGCCGCCAATGGGAGGGGACATGCAGAATCACGGGACGATACGCACGGGGATCGGGGGCTGGACCTTCGATCCCTGGGAAGGCACCTTCTATCCGGAGAAGCTGCCGAAGAAGCGGCAGCTCGAATATGCTGCGGCCAAGCTGAAGGTGATCGAGGTCAACGGCACCTATTACGGGTCCCAGAAGCCGGAGACCTTCGCAAAATGGGCGTCGGAAGTACCCGAGGGCTTCATCTTCTCCCTGAAGGCGAGCCGTTTCACGACGAACCGCAAGGTGCTGGCAGAGGCGGGGGAATCCATCGAGAGGTTCTTCGCCCAGGGACTGGCGGAACTCGGCCCGCATCTCGGCCCCATCCTGTGGCAGTTCGCTCCGACCAAGCGGTTCGAGCCGGACGATTTCGACGCTTTCCTCCGTCTTCTGCCGGAGACGGTGGACGGATTGCCGCTCAGGCATGTGGTGGAAGTCCGGCACGACAGTTTCAAGGTACCCGAATTCGTGCAACTGCTTCGGAAGCATGGAGTGGCGCCGGTCTGTGCCGAGCATCACGACTATCCGATGATCGCCGACGTGACGGCGGACTTCGTCTATGCGCGCCTGCAGACGGGATCGGACGATGTACCCACCTGCTATCCTGATGCCGAGCTGAAGGCCTGGGCGAAACGTCTGGAAACCTGGGCCAGAGGCGGCACGCCCGACGACCTTCCCCTGATCGATCCGGACAACAAGCCGAAGCAGGCGCCACGCGACGTCTTCGCCTTCTTCATTCATGAGGGCAAGGTCAACGCACCACAAGGCGCGATGGCACTACAGGCGATGGTGGAAGACTGATCCGTTGCGGCCGAGCGGTCTGATATGGCGCACCAGGGTTTCCGCCGTCAGTCCCTCCCCGGCCCTGGCCGCCGCCTCTCCGTGAAGGTAGACGGCTGCGGCCGCAGCCTCGAAGGCCGGCAGGCCGTTGGCCAGCAGAGCGCCGATCACTCCCGCGAGCACATCCCCGGACCCGGCCGTCGCCAGCCATGGTGGCGCGTTCTCGTTGATCAAAGCCCTCCCATCCGGGGCGGCGATGACCGTATCCGCTCCCTTGTAGACGACCACGGCGTGTGCAAGCCGGGCAGCGGCAACGGTCTTTTCGACCTTGCTCATCTCGCCGGTCTCCGCCAGTTCGGGAAACAGGCGCCCGAACTCCCCATCGTGCGGCGTCAGGACGAGGCGGGCTTCGTCCGCGGCATAGGCTTGAAAGAGCCGATCACGGTGATCACGAAACGATGTGATGCCGTCGGCGTCCAGGACGAGTGGGCGCCCTTCCATGCCGAGCACGAAATCCCGCGCCTTCTCCCCCACTCCGAAACCCGGGCCGAGGACGAAGGCAGAAAGCTTCGCGTTCGCCAGCCAAGCGCGCATGGACGCGAGGTCTTCCACTTCCCGCAGCATCACCGCCGTCAGATGTCCGGAATTGACCGGCATGGCGTCGGCGGGCGACGCGACGGTCACAAGACCGGCACCTGCGGCAAGCCCGGCCGCGGCGGAGAGCCGTGCGGCGCCCGTATGGGAGGCTCCGCCGGAAAAGACCGCGAGGTGCCCGCGGCGGTACTTGTGGGAGGCAGAATCGGGCGACGGAAGCGATTCCCGCCAAAGGACCGGATCATTGGCAGCGACAGAGCCGGCGCATCCTTCCACGATCCTCCACGGGATGCCGATATCGACAACCTCGATGTCGCCGCAGAGTGACCTCCCCGGCATCAGCAAATGGCCGGGTTTGCGGGCCATGAAGGTCACGGTATGGGAGGCGCGGAAGGCGGCTCCCAGCGGGATACCCCTGCGCCCGCAAATTCCCGACGGCAGGTCGACGGCGAGAACCGGCACGCTCGCGGCCTCCACCGAAGCGATGACCTGTCGCAATTCCTCCGGGACGGTCCGGGCGAGCCCGGCGCCGAAGACCGCATCGATGACAGCATCGCCGGGCTTCGGCGTCAGTTGGGAAACCGACCGGGACGGTATCGGACAGGCATCGAAGGCAGCCCTCGCATCCCCCTTCAGCTCGTCAGGATCCCCGAGGGCGAAAAGCTCGACCACCGCTCCGGCCGAAGCCAGGGCGCGGGCAGCCACATAACCGTCCCCACCGTTGTTGCCGGGCCCGCAGAGGACGACGTAGCGCAGGGTCAGCGGGTATAGCCGAAGCGCTGCCGCCGCCACCGCCTGGCCAGCCCTTTCCATCAATCCGGATGAATCTATGCCTGAACGGGCCGCAGCGGCATCCGCGGCGGCCATTTCCTGCGGGGTCAACAGCAGCGTTCTGGTCCGGGGGTTCATGCCGCTATTGAACGCAATGGCGGAAGAAAGACAAGGGCAGCGAACCCATCGCTTGGATGACTACCAATTATGCAAAACGCACTTTATTTAGGCGCCAAAACGGGACGGCCCGTTGCCGCCGGCGGAACTTCAGCCGCCGATTCAGCCAAACGCATAAAAGCAAGGCGAAATCCTCTTCGGCCGGATAGCCTGCCATGTACGGCTTCGGCGACCGGATGAATTTTCTCGGGTTTTTGCCGAAACCGTCTTTGCAGACTGGCACGATACCTGCATTAGTAGGGCGAGCCGGTCACGGCTGCGTCAGGGAGAGATAGTTTCTCATGAAAAAGATCGAAGCCATCATCAAGCCGTTCAAGCTGGACGAGGTGAAGGAAGCCCTTCAGGAAGTTGGCCTGCAGGGTATCACTGTGACGGAGGCGAAAGGCTTTGGCCGCCAGAAGGGCCATACCGAGCTTTATCGTGGGGCCGAATATGTGGTGGACTTTCTGCCGAAGGTGAAGGTCGAAGTCGTCCTTGCCGACGAGAACGTCGATGCCGTCATCGAGGCCATCCGCAACGCCGCCCAGACCGGGCGCATCGGCGACGGAAAGATCTTCGTCTCCAATGTGGAGGAGGTCGTCCGTATCCGCACCGGCGAGACCGGTGTCGACGCCATCTAATTCGCCTGGCCTCCGGCCACGGCTCCAATCGTCATCTCATTCAAGGAAGCGTTAAATGACGACCGCAAGCGAAATCATGAAGCAGATCAAGGAAAACGACGTCAAGTTCGTGGACCTGCGTTTCACCGATCCGAGAGGTAAGCTACAGCACGTCACGATGGACGTCGTCGCCGTCGATGAGGACATGTTCGCCGACGGTGTCATGTTCGACGGCTCCTCCATCGGCGGCTGGAAGGCGATCAACGAGTCCGACATGGTCCTCATGCCCGATCCCGCTACGGTTCACATGGATCCCTTTTTCGCGCAGTCGACCATGGTGGTGATGTGCGACATCCTCGATCCCATCTCCGGCGAAGCCTATAACCGCGACCCGCGCGGCACCGCCAAGAAGGCCGAGGCCTATCTCAAGGCATCCGGTATCGGTGACACCATCTTCGTCGGTCCGGAGCCTGAGTTCTTCATCTTCGACGACGTCAAGTACAAGGCCGATCCCTACAACACGGGCTTCAAGCTGGATTCGTCCGAGCTGCCGTCGAACGACGACACTGATTACGAAACCGGCAATCTCGGCCACCGTCCGCGCGTCAAGGGCGGTTACTTCCCGGTCCCGCCGATCGACAGCCTGCAGGACATGCGTTCAGAAATGCTGACCGTCCTGACCGAGATGGGCGTCGTCGTCGAGAAGCATCACCACGAAGTCGCTGCCGCTCAGCACGAGCTCGGCGTGAAGTTCGACACGCTGGTGCGCAATGCCGACAAGATGCAGATCTACAAATACGTCGTGCACCAGGTCGCCAACGCCTACGGCAAGACTGCAACCTTCATGCCGAAGCCGATCTACGGCGACAACGGGTCGGGCATGCACGTCCACCAGTCCATCTGGAAGGACGGCAAGCCGACCTTCGCCGGCGACGAATATGCCGGCCTGTCCGAGACGTGCCTCTACTATATCGGCGGCATCATCAAGCATGCGAAGGCGATCAATGCCTTCACCAATCCGTCCACCAACTCCTATAAGCGTCTCGTTCCCGGCTACGAAGCCCCCGTTCTGCTCGCCTACTCGGCCCGCAACCGGTCCGCTTCCTGCCGTATACCGTTCGGCACCGGTCCGAAGTCCAAGCGTGTCGAGGTCCGCTTCCCCGACCCGACCGCGAACCCCTATCTCGGCTTCGCGGCCATGCTGATGGCCGGCCTTGACGGCATCAAGAACAAGATCCATCCGGGCAAGGCCATGGACAAGGACCTTTACGATCTTCCGCCGAAGGAACTGAAGAAAATCCCGACCGTTTGCGGCTCACTGCGCGAGGCGCTCGAAAGCCTCGACAAGGATCGCAAGTTCCTCACGGCCGGCGGCGTCTTCGACGACGACCAGATCGACGCCTATATCGAGTTGAAGATGACGGAAGTCATGCGTTACGAAATGACGCCGCATCCCGTCGAGTTCGACATGTATTACTCCGCCTGACCGGCGTTTCCAGGAAAGGAGCGGCGGGCATGGCCCGCCGTTCTTGCTTGGATGGAAGCCCGCCACGCGTGCGAGATAGTGGAACCGGCTGCAGGCCTTCGCATTACCCCCTTGATGCGGTGAGATTTTATTCCCACATCAGGCTGCGAAAGGATATCGCACCATGAAACAACGCAACGCTAAGTTCACCATCGGAGAAGTGGTCCGCCACAAGGTCTTTCCGTTCCGTGGCGTGGTGTTCGACGTGGATCCGGAATTCGCCAATTCCGAGGAGTGGTGGAACGCCATTCCCGCCGAAATCCGCCCGAACAAGGACCAGCCGTTCTACCATCTGCTCGCCGAGAATGACGAGACCGAATACGTGGCCTACGTTTCGGAACAGAACCTCGAGCACGACGAAAGCGAAATGCCGCTTCGCAATCCGCAGGTCTACCAGATCTTCGACCAAGGCCCCGCCGGTCGGCTGAGGCCAAAGATGATCCTGGCTCACTGAATCAAAAAGCGCCGGCGATACCGGCGCTTTTAAACTCCGACAATCCGGAACAGACCGGTTACTGGCCCTGTTTGGCCGCGTTCTGGGCCTCTTCGAGCTTCTTTCGGGCCTCTTCCGCCTTTTTCTGCATGCCCTCCTGCAGGTTGCGCTGGCTTTCGGCCAACTGCGACTGCGAGATCGGCTCGCCATCGAAGGCGCCCGTGAAGCCGTTCAGCGATATCTTGATCGGGTTCGGCGCGCGACGGAAGTTTATCGAGGTGAAGACGACCTCGTTGCCCTTCTTCAGGCTGGCGATCATAGCGTCGGTCAAAGGCACCTCGGCCGTGCACTTGTCGGGAAGGCAGACAGCATAGTCGAGCTTCTGTCCCTTGCCGCCGTCGATCTGCATCATGATGCCCGGAGGGATCAGGCGGGCGGTCGGAACGGAGACCTGCAGGATCTTGCGATTGACCTTACCTTCAACGGTGATCAGGCCGACTGCCGTGATCAACTGACCGTTCTGGGCGAGGTTGATGTTCTGTACGACGCAGAGATCGCTGTCGTCCTGCTTGGTGCAGGTCTTGAACCAGCCGAGAGGCGGTGCGCCCGCTCCGTCGGCGGCGGGGGCGGCATCCTGCGCAAAGCCGGCGCTCGGCGCGGCCGCGGCTGCGAAAGAAATTGCAAGCGCGGATATGGCCGTCCGCAGAGCATGGTTTGCCTTGAGTTTCATAACGAAATCCGTCTCCTGAAATCCGTTCGGGCACGGCCTCGACCGTCCTCCCCCGGGTGTCCTAGTGCCTTCCACCTGTCGGCGAATTGAGGCATTTGAATGACCCGCGTGTTCGCCAGATCTGTTACATCGGCGCCGGTGCGATATCCAGTCCTCCGGGCAGGATTTTTTGACGAGGCCCACGAGCGGGAGGATCGTCGACGCTCGCCATCCGTTGGTCGGATGGCCGGCTTGCGTTATTTTGCGCCGAATCACTGCTTCCAGGCGAAGGACCGCTCATGCACCGCTTCCTGCCCTTTCTTCTTCTTCTCTTCGTCGCAGCAGGACCCGTTTTGGCCGAACCACGCCACGGCATCGCTATGCACGGGCAGCCCGCGCTGCCGGCGGATTACCGGCATTTTCCTTATGTGAAGCCCGATGTAAAGAAGGGCGGCAGCGTCCGCTATGGGGTCGTCGGCACCTTCGACAGCCTCAATCCGTTCATCCTGAAGAGTATGCGGACGACAGCCCGCGGAATGTGGGACCCCCAGTTCGGCCATCTCGTCTACGAGCCGCTGATGCAGCGTTCCGCAGACGAGCCGTTCTCGCTCTACGGCCTGCTGGCGAAAACGGTGGAGATGGACGAGGAGCGCAGCTTCATCCAGTTCAACCTCGATCCGAAGGCAAGATGGTCGGATGGCAGACCGGTCACACCGGAGGATGTCATCTTCACCATGGAGCTTCTGCGCGACAAGGGGCGGACACCTTTCAGCAACCGGCTGACCCCGGTGGCCAAGATGGAAAAGGTCGGCGAGCATGGCGTCAGGTTCACCTTCAACGAGAAATCGGACCGGGAATTTCCGCTGATTCTGGCGACGGCCACGCCGATCCTGCCGAAACATGCTGTGGATCCGGCGACCTTCGACCAGTCGTCGCTGGAGGTCCCGGTCGGTTCCGGCCCCTACAAGGTGAAGTCGCTGACACCGGGAGAGCGCATCGTCTTCGAACGGAATCCGGATTACTGGGGCCAGGACGTCCCCGCCAAGGTAGGCTTCGACAACTACGACCAGATCTCGGTCGAGTACTTCCTGCAGGAGAACACCCTGTTTGAAGCGTTCAAGAAAGGCGTCGTCGACATCTACCCCGACGGCAGTCCGACCCATTGGGCGCGTGCCTATGATTTTCCGGATGTCAGCAGCGGCGCTGTGGTGAAAGACACCTTCCGGCCGGAATTGCCGACCGGAATGCTGGGCTTCGTCTTCAACACCCGCCGTCCGATATTCCAGAATGCCGATGTGCGCGAGGCGCTGGCGCTCGCCTTCGACTTCGAGTGGGTGAACAGGAACCTCTTCGAGGGCGCCTATACGCGAACCGAGAGCTTCTGGCAGAACTCCTCCCTCTCCGCCCTCGGCACGGCCGCCGACGCTCGAGAGCTTGCGATCCTCGGACCTGCGAAGGAGGGAATGGACCCAAGCATACTGGACGGCACCTACCGCCTTGCCCGAACGGATGCTTCGGGCGGCGACCGCAAGATCCTGCGCAGGGTGGTCGAACTGATGAAGGAAGCCGGCTACACGATCAAGAACGGCAGGATGTCCGACAGTTCAGGCAATCCGCTGCGGTTCGAGATCATGACGCAAACCCAGGATCAGGAGAAGCTGGCGATCGCCTACCAGAGGACGCTGAAGATGATCGGCGTCGACGCCATGATCCGCACGGTGGACGATGCCCAATATCAGGCGCGATCCGGAACATTCGACTACGACGTCATCGTCAAGTCTTATCCTTCTTCGCTGTCGCCCGGGATCGAGCAGGTCGGCCGCTGGGGATCCGTCTCACGCGACCGTGACGGAAGCAACAACTTCGCCGGCGTCGCCGATCCCCATATCGACCGGGCGATCGATGCCATGCTCGGCGCGCGCAGCCGCCAAGACTTCGAGGCCGCCGTGCGCGCCTTTGACCGGCTGCTGATCGCGGGCCACTACCTGGTCCCGCTCTACCATGTTCCGGAACAATGGGTGGCGCGGCGCAGCTACATCGGGTATCCGGAGAAGACACCCCTCTACGGCTACCAGCTTCCCGCCTGGTTCGACAAACGGGCGCAGGATTGAAAAGGCTCGGATAGACAATCGCCGTCTCAAGGAAGGACGCGGCCATGGAACGCGTAACCATCGATGTCGTGTCCGACGTCGTCTGCCCCTGGTGCTATCTCGGCAAAGCCAGGCTGGAGCTGGCAATCGCCGAGGTGCAGGACGAGATCGGCGTCGACGTCAACTGGCGTCCCTATCGTCTCAATCCCGATATCCCGCCGGATGGCATCGACCACAAGGCAAACCTGATCGCCAAGCTCGGCGGACCAGAGCAGGTGGACCGCGCCCATGCCATGCTGACGGAGCTCGGGCGCGAGGTCGGTATCGCCTTCGACTTCGAGGCCGTGAGGATAAGCCCCAACACGCTCGATGCGCACCGTCTCATCCATTGGGCCGGAATGGAGGGGCGCGAAGTCCAGGACCGGGTGGTGAGCGCGTTGTTCAAGGCCAATTTCGAAGACGGACGGAATCTCGGCGATGCCGCAGTTCTTCTGGACATCGCGGAAACGGCCGGCCTCAGCCGAGCCTTGATCCAGAACCTCCTGATTTCGGACGCCGACAAGGACATGGTGCTCTCGGAGATCGATGCGGCGCAGAAGATGGGGGTCAGCGGCGTGCCCTTCTTCATCTTCGACGGCCAGTATGCCGTGAGCGGCGCGCAGACGCCGGACGTTCTCGCCGGGGGCCTGCTGGACATCGCCCGCATGAAGGCAGAAGCCCGCAAGAGCATGATCTGACGAGCCGCCGCATCCATGTCCAACGAACAGACTCTGAAGGGCGTGCTTCTCGCATTCGCCGCATTCGCGGCCTTCTCCTGGAGCGATGCGAGCGTCAAGCTCATCGAAGGGGCGCTGAGCGCCTACGAGATGGCCTTTTTCGGAGCGGTCTTCGGCCTCGTCGGACTGCCCTTCCTGATGAAGCGCGGCGACCACCTGGTTGAGATGCTGCGTACAACCAACCGCCCGCTCTGGCTGCTGCGGGCATTCGCCGCGGCGATCGGCACGATCAGCAGCGTCACCGCCTTCACCTACCTCTCCATGGCCGAGGCGTTCGCGCTCATATTCCTTCTACCCTCCTTCGTCACCATCATGTCCGTCGTCTTCCTCAAGGAGCAGGTCGGCATTCGCCGTTGGAGCGCCGTCGTGATCGGCTTCATCGGCGTGCTGGTGGTGCTGCGGCCAGGCTTCCGTGAACTGTCGGTCGGGCATCTGGCGGCGGTCTTTGCGGGGCTCAGCGGCGGCATCTCGATCGTCGTCTACCACGCCATCGGCCACCGCGAAAAGGGCATCTCCCTCTATGGTGCAGGGGTGCTCGGATCACTCCTCGTCTGCGGGCTGCTGATGATCCCCGGCTTCGCGTGGCCGAGCGCCATCCAGTGGCTGATGCTGGCGGGATACGGGCTGTTTGCTGCCCTCGCCACCATTCTCATGATGTATGCCACTGCGCACGCACCGGCTGCCGTCATCGGGCCGACGCAGTACAGCCAGATGCTTTGGGCGGTCCTCTTCGGATACCTGGTCTTCGGAGATTCCGTCGATCTGCCGATGCTGCTCGGCATCCTCCTCATCATCGGCTCCGGACTTCTGACGCTTGCCCGCGAGCGGGCGCGCGGTGTGGCGAACCCGCCTTCGGTCGCGACCGACGGCCAGGGCAATGCCCTTGCCGTCGACGAGACTGACGACGCCTGATCAGCCGGCCTCCTGCCTGGCGATCTCCGCAAACTGCTTCATCACCTGCGCGGCCACCGTCAGCCGCTTCTCCGGCGTGGGCAGGTCGCGCGTGAGGAAGACGCTCTGGTCCGGCCGGATCTTCGCCATCGTGCCCTGCTTGGCTATGTACTGGACAAGCCCCGCCGGGTTCGGGAACTGCTTGTCGCGGAACGTCACCACCAGCCCCTTCGGGCCTGCATCGAGCTTCTCGACATTGGCCGTTCTGCAGAGCGACTTCACATAGACGACCTTCAGGAGGTTCTGCACCTCCACGGGCAGCGGCCCGAAGCGGTCGATCATCTCGGCGCCGAATCCGTCGATTTCCTTGATGTCCGCCAGTTCACCCAGGCGCCGGTAGAGGCTCATGCGAAGATGCAGGTCCGGCACGTATTCTTCGGGAATCATGACGGTGATACCGACCGAGATCTGTGGCGACCATCCGGTATCGATGATCTCGTCATCGCCGCGAACCTCGGCCACCGCCTCCTCCAGCATCTGCTGATAGAGCTCGAAACCAACCTCCTTGATATGGCCGGACTGCTCCTCGCCGAGCAGATTGCCGGCGCCGCGGATGTCGAGATCGTGGCTCGCGAGCTGGAAACCCGCGCCAAGGGTGTCGAGCGACTGCAGAACCTTCAGGCGACGCTCCGCCGTCGCGGTCAGTTGCTTGTTGACCGGCAGCGTGAAGAGCGCAAACGCCCTCACCTTCGAGCGGCCCACCCGGCCCCGCAACTGGTAGAGCTGGGCAAGCCCGAACATATCCGCGCGGTGGACGATCAGCGTGTTGGCCGTCGGGACGTCGAGACCGGATTCCACGATCGTCGTCGACAACAGCACGTCGTATTTACCGTCGTAGAAGGCGTTCATGATGTCTTCCAGCTCGCCCGCGGCCATCTGGCCGTGCGCGACGGCGACCTTCAGCTCCGGTACGTCGGACTGCAGGAAAGCCTGAACTTCGGGCAGGTCCGCAAGTCGCGGGCACACGTAGAAGCTCTGGCCGCCCCGGTAGTGCTCGCGCATCAGCGTCTCGCGGATCACCAGCGGGTCGAAGGGCGATATGAAGGTCCTCACAGCCATGCGGTCGACGGGCGGCGTGGTGATGAGAGACAGTTCCCGCACGCCGGTCATCGCAAGCTGGAGCGTGCGCGGGATCGGGGTGGCGGAGAGCGTCAGCACGTGAACGTCGCTCTTCAACTCCTTCAGGCGCTCCTTGTGCTTGACCCCGAAATGCTGCTCCTCATCGATGATGAGGAGCGAAAGGTTGGAGAACTTGATGCCGCTGCCGAGCAGCGCATGCGTCCCGACGACAATGTCGACCTTGCCCTCCGCCAGGTCCTTCTTGACTTGCGTGAGCTCCTTGCCGGGCACCAGGCGTGACGCCTGCGCAACCTTTATGGGAAGTCCGCGGAACCGCTCGCGGAAGGTCTTGAAGTGCTGGCGCGCGAGAAGTGTCGTTGGCACGACGACCGCCACCTGGCCGCCGTTCATCGCCGCCAGAAAGGCCGCACGCAACGCCACCTCCGTCTTGCCGAAGCCGACGTCTCCGCAAACGAGACGGTCCATCGGCTTACCGGCCGACAGATCCTCACGAACCGAATCGATGGCATTGGCCTGGTCTTCGGTTTCGTCATAGGGGAAACGGGCCGCGAATTCATCATAGAGCCCGTCGGGCGCGGCGAGCACCGGCGCGCGCCGGGTGATGCGGCTGGCGGCAATGCGGATGAGCGCATCGGCCATGTCGAGCAACCGTTTCTTGAGCTTGGCCTTCCGGGCCTGCCATGCGCCACCGCCCAGTTTGTCGAGCGGCGCTTCTGCGGCGTCCGAACCGTAGCGGGACAGAAGGTCGATGTTTTCGACCGGCAGGAACAGCTTCGCCTCATCCGCGTAGTGCAGTTCCAGACAAGCACGCGGGGCGCCGGCCGCCTCGATCGTGACGAGCCCTACGAAGCGCCCGATGCCGTGCTCGGCATGGACGACGAGCGAGCCTTCGTCGAGCCCCGATACCTCCGATATTAAGTCGGCCCCTCGCTTGCGGCGCTTGCCCCGGCGTACCATCCGGTCCCCGAGGATGTCCTGCTCGCCGATGACGACGACATCGCCGCTTTCGAAGCCGCCCTCAAGGCTGAGTATGGCGGAAGCCGCCTCTCCCTTCTCCAGCTTTTCGAGTTCGTCGAAAGTCTCGATCTGCTTCACTCGCTTGAGACCGTGCTCGTCGAGAACCTGCAGCAACCGGTCCAGCGAGCCGGCCGACCAGCCCGTGATCAGCACCTTGGAGCCGGCGGAACGCTTGTCGGCGATGTGCTTTACCGCGAGGTCGAAGACGTTGACGCGCTCGTCGCGATCATCCTTCTCGGCCTGAGATTTCGCCCAGCGGGGGCCGACGCGGGCATCGAGTTCAAGCACCCGACGGCTTTCCGTGTCGTGCTCGTTGAAGGGCGTCAGACGCACGGCCTTCGCAGCATCGAGCGCCGCGGAGAATGTCTTGGCATCGAGGTAAAGCTGTCCCGGAGGCACAGGCTTGTAGGGAGCGGCCTGCGCCGCGGCGCCTTTTCCCTGGGTACCGCTGTCGCGGCGGGATTCGTAATAGTCAACGACGAGTTTGGAGCGCTCGCCGGCAGCTTCGCGCGCAGTGTGATCGGTCACTAGGCGGAAGCCCGCGAGATAATCGAAGGCGCTGTCCAGCCGCTCGTAGAACAATGGCAGCCAGTGCTCCATGCCGGCATAGCGCCGGCCCTCCGAGACCGCCTGATATAGCGCATCGTCGCGCGTAGCCGCCCCGAACAACGCAAGATAGTTGGTGCGGAAGCGGCTGATCGTGTCCGGCGTCAGGGATACCTCGCTCATCGGATTGAGGTCGAGAGAGCGGGCCTGCCCCGTCGTCCGCTGGCTTGCTGGATCGAAGGTACGGATCGTTTCCAGGGTGTCGCCGAAGAAGTCGAGGCGGACCGGTTCCTCCGTCCCGGGTACGAAGACATCGAGGATGCCACCCCGCACCGCGAATTCGCCCACCTCGCGTACGGTCGGAACGCGCTCGAAGCCGTTCCGCTCCAGACGGGCGGCGATGTCGTCCATGCGGATGCTATTGCCGGGGCGGGCTGAGAAGGCGAGGCTTTCAATCACTTCAGCAGGCGCGATCTTCTGCAGCATCGCATTGACCGTGACGAGCACGATCGCGGGATGCGGCTTAGTCCGATGCGCGATGAGACCGGAAAGCGCCGTAAGTCTCCGCGCAGAGACATCGGCACTGGGGGAGACGCGGTCATAGGGGAGGCAATCCCAGGCCGGCAGCGTCAGCACGGGAATCTCGGGCGCGACGAAACCCAGCATCTGCTCGAGGTCCGACATCCGTTGGCCGTCGGACATCACATAGGCGACCGCCTGCCCGGCCCGCGCCATTTCGGCAAGCAGCAGCGACTCCATGCCGGGGGGCACGTTGCCGATGGTCAGCGGCGTGGCGGCCGCAGCAACCTTCTTCGGATCGAATCCAGGGATCATTTCTCTTGCTCTGACTTCGCCTGCAGGGTCGCGAGGGTGACGGGGTCGAAATCCGGACGGTAGGCGGAAATGCGCGCGAAAAGCGGTGTCCGCAGATGGTCGGGCAACGGCGTGGCGCCGGTGATCCAGGTATGAAGATCATGGTCGTCCTCCCCCATGATCGCCTCGAACTCGTCGAGCTCCGCTTCCGACAGCCGCGCGATCTGATCTTCAGCGAACTGCCCGAAGACGAGATCCATTTCCCGGATGCCGCGATGCCAGCAGCGGTAGAGTATGCGGCGGCGCCGGGGTGTTAGATCCGCGCTGCTGCGCGATAGTCCTGTCATGAAAGAAGTCCCTGTGTGGAGAGGCTCATATAGGTCGGAATTTCGACTTCGTCACCTTGCAAACGGTCGGAAATCCGTCGCATTTTGCCGTCCATGCGTCCCGCCGTTCTCGACCCCCTCTTCGCATCCGTCGCTTCGCTTCCCGGCGTCGGCCCGAAGGTCGCGGATCTGATCGCGCGGGTCACGGGGCGGGAAGGTCCCGAAGACTGCCGGGTGATCGATCTCCTCTTCCACGCGCCGAGCTCGATCGTCGATCGCCGCAACCGCCCCGGCATCGCCCTTGCTCCGCAAGGCACCGTCGTCACCATCGAAGGCCGCGTCGATCGTCACCAGCCGCCGCCACCGGGCAAGACGAACATCCCCTACCGTGTGTTTCTCCACGACGATACCGGTGAACTGGCACTTACCTTCTTCCGCGTAAAGGGAAACTGGCTGGAAAGAGCGCTGCCGATCGATGAGACGGTGATGGTGAGCGGCAAGGTCGACTGGTTCAACGGCCGTCCTTCCATGGTTCATCCCGACTTCATGGTGAAGGCGTCGGAGGCCGCAAACCTGCCGCTGGTCGAGCCTGTCTATCCGTTGACGGCGGGGCTTTCGCCGAAGGTGCTGAGGAAGGCGATCGAAGGAGCTGTTGCCCGCCTCCCCGACATTCCGGATTGGCTGGACGCCACGCTTGCCGCGCGTCAGGGTTTCGGCTCCGTCGCCGAGAGTTTCCGCCGCCTGCACGATCCGCGGGATGAGGCGGATGTGGACGCGCGATCGCCGGCGCGCCGGCGTCTGGCCTATGACGAGTTTCTCGCGGGCCAGGTATCCCTCGCATTGGTGCGCCAACGCCTACGCAAGGTCCCGGGTCAACCGGTCCGCGCCGATGGTGCGCTTGCAGGGCGCATCAGGGCAGCCCTGCCGTTCGCCCTCACGGCAAGCCAGGAGGCAGCGATCGGCGACATCATGAAAGACATGTCCGGAGAGGACCGCATGCTGCGGCTCCTGCAGGGAGATGTCGGCGCCGGCAAGACGCTGGTCGCCCTGATGGCGATGGCAGCTGCCGTGGAGGGCGGTGGACAAGCCGTTCTGATGGCGCCGACGGAGATCCTCGCCCGCCAGCACTATGCAACCATCTCGAAACTCGCCGCCGCCGCGGGGATTTCGGTGGAGGTGCTGACCGGACGAACGAAAGGCCGGGAACGCGACGCGATCGTCGAGCGGATCGCCAGCGGCGACGCGCAGATCGTCATCGGGACCCATGCGCTCTTCCAGGACGCGGTGAACTACCGCAACCTGCTCCTCGCCGTTGTCGACGAGCAGCACCGGTTCGGCGTTCACCAACGCCTGCGCCTGACCGCCAAGGGGATATCCCCCCACATGCTCGTCATGACAGCCACTCCCATTCCGCGCACGCTCGTGCTCGCCGCCTTCGGCGACATGGACGTGTCGAAGCTGACGGAAAAGCCCGCCGGGCGGAAACCGATCCAGACGGTGACCATTCCGACAGAACGGACCGGCGACATCATCGACCGGCTAAGAACCGCATTAAAGGAGGGCAAAAAAACCTATTGGATCTGCCCCCTGGTGGAGGAATCCGATGTCTCCGACCTGATGTCGGCAGAGGAGCGCTCCGCCGTCCTTGCCAGGGAGTTCGGCCCCATGATCGGCCTCGTCCATGGCCGGATGGCGGGTCCGGAAAAGGATGCCGTCATGGCAGCCTTCAAGACCGGGGAGGTCCGGCTCCTGGTCGCGACGACGGTGGTCGAGGTCGGGGTCGACGTGCCAGACGCAACGATCATGGTGATCGAACATGCCGAGCGTTTCGGGTTGGCGCAGTTGCATCAGTTGCGCGGTCGCGTGGGCCGCGGCGAGGAGGCCTCCACCTGCATCCTCCTCTACAAGGGCCCGCTCAGCGAAACCGGACATGCCCGCCTGTCCATCCTGAGGGAGAGCGAAGACGGCTTCCTCATCGCCGAGGAGGACCTCAAGCTGCGCGGCGAGGGCGAGCTTCTCGGAACGCGACAGTCCGGCACTCCGGGCTTCCGGATCGCCAGCCTGGAGGCCCACGGGGATCTTCTGGAGGTTGCTCGCAAGGACGCGACCTATCTGCTGGACAAGGATCCGGATCTCAGCAGCGAGCACGGCCGGAGCGTGCGGACACTCCTCTACCTTCACCGCCGGGATGAGGCGGTCAGGTTCCTGAGCGCGGGTTAAGGATCTGCGGGACGGCAACGGGCTGCGCTGCCTTGGGTTTGTAGTCCGGCGCCAGCAACCCTCCGGAGATGAGCAGGCGGGCTCCCTCCTCCGGTGTCATGTCGAGCATGACGATCTTGCTGCGCGGGACGAACATCAGGAAGCCGGCCGTCGGCACCGGGGTCGGCGCAAGGAATACGCTCACCAGTTCCTCGCCCTCCTCGCCGAGGCGCGCCGCAATCTCCCCCTTGGCATTGCCGGAGATGAACACGAGTGCCCAGGTTCCGGGGCTCGGAAACTCGATCAGGCCGCATTTCTTGAAGGAGGTCGACTGCTCCTTGAGGACCGTCTCGAAGATCTGCTTCAAGCTCTTGTAAACGGTGCGGACGAGTGGCATCCGATGCAGGATAGATTCACCGAAGCTGACGATGGAGCGGCCGATCAGGTTCTTTCCGAGAAAACCGATCATGGTGATGAGCACGACGGCTATCACCATGCCCAAGCCGGGCATGGCAATATTCAGATAGTTTTCCGGGTTGTAACGCGCCGGGATGTAGGGCTTCACCCAGCTGTCCGCCCAGCGGATGAAACCGAACGTCAGCCAGATGGTTATCGCCAGAGGGGCGCAGATGATGACCCCGGTCAGGAAGTTGTTCCTCAGCTGGGTTGCAACCGGTATGCGATCGGGATCATCAGCCATTGTTTGCCGCTATCGAGCCGTGCCTGGAAAGGTAAGATAGGGCGGACAATGCCTAAGCCGCCCGACGGGTGCAAGATCATTCCACGGTGACCGACTTGGCAAGATTGCGCGGCTGGTCGACATCGGTGCCCATGAAGACCGCGGTGTGGTAGGCCAGTAGCTGGATCGGCAGCGAAAAGATCATCGGGGCGATGATCTCGGCGACATTGGGCAGCGCGATGGTCGCCATGGTCGGAAGCTTGGACGCCGCC
>NZ_CABFWF030000007.1:18264-18635 GCF_902153245.2 Pseudorhizobium endolithicum | reverse complement strand
GAGGAACCTCCGGATCCGTCTTCACTTCCAGCACCACAGGATGACCAGCCGAAATGGCAGCTTGCCAGGCTTCCCCGACCTGCTTTGGATCGTCGACAAAGATCCCGCCAAGGCCGATCAATTCTGCGAACCTGTGATAGGGGACATCCGGAATACGCTGCGAGGCATCGAACTTTGGATCGCCCTGCATGACGCGCTGCTCCCAGGTCACCTGGTTGAGATCTTCATTGTTGAAGACACAGATGACAAAGCGGCGGTCACTCCAGTTCTTCCAGTATTTCGCCACCGTGATCAGTTCGGCCATGTTGCTCATCTGCATGGCGCCGTCTCCGACGAGGCCGATGACCGGACGTTCCGGGTGAGCGAACTTC
>NZ_CABFWF030000007.1:14391-18203 GCF_902153245.2 Pseudorhizobium endolithicum | reverse complement strand
TCATGCCTCGGCGCATCTTCACATCGCGCGCGAACCAGTTGGCGCAGGAGCCGGAGTCGCTGGTGATAATTACCTTGTCGGGAAGACGCGACGATAATTCCCACGCCACCAGCTGTGGGTTGACGGGGCTTGCCTCCGCCTGCGCGCGCTTTTCCAACACCTCCCACCAGTCACGCACGTTACGCTCAATCTGAGTACGCCAGTCCGACTCCTTCTGCTGCAGCCGGGGCAGAAGCAATTTCAGGGTTTCTGCTGCATCGCCCACGAGATTGACGTCCATCGGATAGCGCAGCGACAGCATCTCGGGCTTGATATCGATCTGCACCGCCCTCGCCTACCCTTCTTTCGGAAGGAATTCCGCATAGGGAAAGCCAGACCCAACCATCAGCAAGGTGTCGCATTCCTTCATCATGTACGACGAAGGCCGAGTACCGAGCAGACCGATCGATCCCGTCACCCAGGGCAGGTCATCCGGAAGAACGGCTTTCCCAAGAAGCGCCTTGGCGACCCCCGCCTGAAGGCGGTCCGCGACAGCCAGAACTTCATCTGTGGCTCCAAGAGCTCCGGCTCCAACCAGAAGTGCGACCTTCTTGCCCTGGTTCAGGATTTCGGCCGCTGCGTCGAGGTCAGCGTCCTGCGGTACCGTCTTCGGCGCACGATAGCCTACTCCCGAATGCAAGGTGCCGTGCTCGCGAGCCGGTTCTTCGTAGGGCATATCCTGAAGATCGTTTGGCAGGATGAGCGCCGTTACCGTTCTGTTTCCCATCGCAATTCGAACCGCCCGGTCGATCAGATGCCGCACCTGGGCCGGGGTGGATGCCTGATGAACAAAATCGCCAGCAACGTCCTTGAACAGCGAGGCGAGATCGACCTCCTGCTGATAATGCCCGCCGATTGCGGCTCGTGCCTGCTGCCCGACGATCGCCAGGACCGGCTGATGGTCTAGCCTCGCATCATAGAGGCCGGTGACGAGGTGAGTGGCACCTGGACCCGATGTCGCGATGCAGACGCCAAGCTCACCGGAAAACTTCGCATAGGCAGCGGCCATGAAGGCCGCCATCTCCTCATGTCTCGCCTGAATGAACTCGATCGCGCCGTCGGCACGGTTGAGCGCGCCGAACACCCGGTTGATGCCGTCACCCGGATAGCCAAACATCCGGCGAACGCCCCATTGGTGGTGACGAGACACGATAAAGTCGCTGACGGTTTGGGACATGGGAGCACCCTCTTTTTGGATCGTGAGGTTGCACGGCAAACCGGTCGGCGGCCTGGAAGTTCCTTTTCGTCCATAGCGTACTGATTGCAGCTCGGAGCGAACGATATTCTTCCGGTTGCGGTCTCCTTTGTGCCGGATGCCGGTCGGAACCGGGACCCTCTGCGCCGAGCTCTTCAATTGGTTACTCTGCGACCCCGCCCGGGGGCGCGAATATTGCCACCAACGTCCATAGTTGGCCGGCTCCGTCAGCCGGTCCGAGCTTGCCTAACAGGTCGAAGGTGAAGTCGCCGGTGATCCTGTTGTCGATTGTCAGTTGGAAGACAAGGTTGCCGTTGGCATCACGTCCCTCGATGGCAACGAGATCGAAAACACTGCCGTCGCTCGCGGCGGGAAAACTGGTGACGGTGATCGGGCTGCCGCCCGAAGTGAAGCGTGCCAGAGCCTGCAAGCCGGCAGCCTCTTCGCGCGGATTGGTTGCGCCGGTAAAGGTAACGCGAGTGATGGTGCCGAAATCCGGACCCTGCTCGAAAGGCAAGCGGCCGGAAATGCTCTGATTGCCGGAAACGCCATCAGCGATAACAGCTTCGTCCAGGATGAATGGCTGAGTGAGTGGGGAGAGGATCGATGGCTCACCGTCGTCGACGCCGTTGCCGCTAAAACCGTCTGCGTCGCCGAAGCTCGTGTATCCCAGGAGCTCGGCCAGCGCGATATCCTCAGCCTGCCGCTGCTCAATCATCTCAAAATCGGCGCCTGAGCTCGGCGGGGTGCCGGTGGCTCCGTAGGAACCGTCCGGATCGGCCGCCCGGTGATGCCGCTGTCTTCAAGCGGCGAACAGAACCTGTTGGGACAGCTCGACATCCCCGACAATCAGGGTGGGGATCTTCAGTGCGCCGTCGAGGATGACAATCTCACTGAACCAGAATGAGATCGTTGCCGTCCACCCGCATATCGTCGAGCGACATCCCCGCGGGAAGTTGCACCATCCCATTCTCTGCGCGATACCGATTGTTGGCTTGTTCAGAGCCGGAAGGCGATCCGTCTTTGGCAGGTCTGCGGCCTGAGCAAGAACGACGGGAGCATCCGGCACGTCGGTCTGACGCTCAAATCTGCCTCGTCCGGACGCAGCGGGTCAGCATCAACCTCGGCATCAAGAACGCGCGAATCTTCAATAGCCATGATGCGCAATCCCCAGTGTTCCCTGGGCCGCAATCAATAGTGGAGATAGGCTTTGATCAATACTTTGTTCACCCTTTGGGCATACCCGGTTATCGGCCCGCCGCGAAATTGAGGAATAGCTAACTTTGGGCCCGACTTCACCTTGACCTCAAATTTTGACAACCACCGGCTTCCATACGCCGATGCCGTTGTGCCGCGATCGCCGAATCGACTGGTCGCTTTGCGGCGTCCCATGTTTGCGTCGGGCTTCGCCCTTTCGTGGCTGTGTGTGGCGGCCTCCGTCAGATTGGCATCGCAATAAAACGATGCCTCGATTCTAGACAGAGTCAGCCCGCCGTACTCTTCGCGACGCCCGCTGTTGCAAATCGATAGGAGCGGCACCCGATCGACCCGCGTCTGGTAAACTACATCGCTACGCTCTAGACGCTCCTCTGCTGGCGCCAGAGGGTCACGTAACGGGAAGAGGTGCCCATGAGACCAGCGCGATCTAGATTTCCCTCCGATGCTCGTCCATCGTGACACAGAATCCCCGGAGCCACATGTAACGAAGGAGCTGGGCGTGACCGACGGTTACTCGCCGCTGATCCTCTCCCGGCACACCTTTTCGACAAGCCTCTGAAGCACGGATATTCGCTCAACAAGCCAGTCGAGCTCCTCCTGCGTCACCTCATAGTGAGGCGAATAGCGCGCATCGACATATGCGCGATCAAGCCGCTCAAAGCAGCGCCGGGCGAAGCGGGTATCCCGCGGCCAGGCCTCGATTAGTCGAGGCTCGATGCGCTCGGCGGTGGAGCGCAGGAACTTGAGCCGATGGGACTTCGGGCTGTAGAGGGTCGATACGAGTAAGGTGCAGTGGTAGAGGCGCTCCGTGACCTGATGAAGCATAAAAGCTGCGTCTCGCCATTTTCCATTCTTCAGTCCAAACTCTGCGAATGCTGAGGCGTCCGTTGCGGAAGTCATCCAGCGTTCAAAATATGCTGTGGCTGTCGCGCGGCGATCGTCATCCCGGATCATCGTAGTCTTAGCCATTGGATGGCCCGGCTCTTCATAGAGCGCTATTCCATCCTTCGCGATATCGACGAAGAACGGCAGGCCACGAGTGAGCTTGTCGTTAACCTCCGCCAGATCATGCGCGATCACCTTTGCCGGTGCGCTGATCGTCTGTTTGACCGAATACTCCAGCGCCAGCCGATCATCGATCTTCAGCCAGATTTCATCCTCCTCGGCCGCCGAGTGGATGTTGACCACAGCGAGAAGGTCATAGTCCGAGCGATAGCCACTCTCCGGATCTTCAACCCAATCGCCTCGAGCATAGGAGCCGAACAGGATCACCTTGAGGATCTTGCCCAGCCGCTTCTTCTCCGACTTGCCTCTCTGCCACTCGTCGAACTCCTCGAAGATTACCCGCAGGATGTGGGTA
>NZ_CABFWF030000007.1:12711-14381 GCF_902153245.2 Pseudorhizobium endolithicum | reverse complement strand
TTGATCTGATCCATCGTGGTTCTGCAGCTCCTCATAGCCGATCCGACTGCATAATCCATCGAAAAGCAATTGCAGGATTGAGGAAGGTACGTGGACGATCTGGCGACGAAAAGACTAGCACTTGCTCCTACAGCGGCAGGAGCGGTGAATTCGAAGAGCGAGCTGCCATGGACGAGGGTTTTCACCCTTGGACACCGACACGCTGTACATGGTCGATTTGACCGTCTCACTTTCCAGTGGATGTCGTCTTTGCCACTGCCGGCCGACGAGGTAAGATTGGATCCTGTTCTGTCAGGCGAGGCTCTGAAGCGGAGAAATCTCGACCGGCCAATTCCCGGTCAAGGGGGGCATTCTGCTCGCTCCGGTCTTCGGAAACCGTTATTCGCCTCTAGTTTTCCTTCTCGTGCTGTGGGGTGGCACATCGTCTGATTTCTGGTTGCGGCTCTGCCTGTAGCCGACCGACCGCAGGATCAGCTCAATTCGAGTGTCTATCTATTGTCCAGGACATTCAACAATCGGAATTGCTGCCGTCTTCCAGACGATCTGGCATGATCCGGCACCTGCACATTGTGCTGGAGACAGGAACAGAGATCAAATTCCGTCCTGAGCCGCTCTGGTAGTGGGGCGACACGCAACTAGGAAGGCGATGACAGAAGAGAATATCCCGGATCCTGTCTAAGAGATGATGATGAGGCCGCAACAGGCGTCGCGGGGGGCGGGACATTATGTCGGAGACCGGAACCTTCAGAAGGGGCCCTTCAGGCCATGAAGCCGAGCTCGACTAGATGTAGGTGGAGTAGTATGGGCAGAATGATGACCCAATCAGCCCGCGATAGATAGTTGCTGACTAGGTCCCGCATCGAATGCCACTTGTCCGCACCATCCATAACAGCTTGAAGCAAATCACCGAGGAGATCGTCTAGGAGCACTCCACATGGCCCAAATCGACGTCGGAGGGCACCATGCCGCATGCTCTCTCCCACGATGCAAGCCTCTGGGCGACAACAGGCGTCTATGGTTACTCCACCGTGACCGACTTGGCGAGGTTGCGCGGCTGGTCAACATCGGTGCCCATGAAGATCGCGGTGTGGTAGGCCAGTAGCTGGATCGGCAGCGAGAAGACCATCGGGGCGATGATCTCGGCGACGTTGGGCAGAGCGATGGTCGCCATGGTCGGAAGCTTCGACGCAGCAGCGCCCCTTTCGTCCGTGATGAAGATGATCTTTCCGCCACGGGCCGCCACTTCCTGCATGTTGGAAACCGTCTTCTCGAAGAAACGGTCGTGCGGCGCGATGACGATCACCGGCATGTTCTCGTCGATGAGCGCGATCGGCCCGTGCTTGAGCTCGCCAGCGGCATAGCCTTCGGCATGGATATAGGAGATTTCCTTGAGCTTCAGGGCACCTTCCAGCGCCAGGGGGAAGCTCGTGCCGCGGCCGAGATAGAGCACGTCCTTATATCTGGAGAGTTCCCTGGAGAGCGCCTCGATCTGCGGCCCGATCGCATTCAGCACCCCGCTCATGAGACGCGGCATCTCCGCCAGGCTCTTCACGAGTTGCTTTTCCTCTGCAGCGGAGATGATGCCCCTGGCCTTTCCGGCGGCGATGGCGAGCGAAGCGAGGACGGTCAGCTGACAGGTGAAGGCCTTCGTCGATGCGACGCCGATCTCT
>NZ_CABFWF030000007.1:11945-12701 GCF_902153245.2 Pseudorhizobium endolithicum | reverse complement strand
AGGGGGAAGCTCGTGCCGCGGCCGAGATAGAGCACGTCCTTATATCTGGAGAGTTCCCTGGAGAGCGCCTCGATCTGCGGTCCGATCGTATTCAGCACCCCGCTCATGAGACGCGGCATCTCCGCCAGGCTCTTCACGAGTTGCCTTTCCTCTGCAGCGGGGATGATGCCCCTGGCCTTTCCGGCGGCGATGGCGAGCGAAGCGAGGACTGTCAGCTGGCAGGTGAAGGCCTTCGTCGATGCGACGCCGATCTCCGGACCGGCAAGGATCGGGAAGATCGCATCGGACTCGCGGGCAATGGTGGATTCCTGCACGTTCACCACCGCGCCGATCTTCAATCCCGCGTCACGGGAATAGCGCAGCGAAGCGAGCGTATCGGCGGTTTCGCCGGACTGGGAGATGAACAGCGCCGCCTGGTCGGCGGAGAGCGGAATCTCCCGGTAGCGGAACTCGGAGGCGACATCGATCTCAACGGGCAAGCGTGCATAGCGCTCGAACCAGTATTTGCCGACGAGACCTGAGAGATAGGCCGTGCCGCAGGCCGAGATCGCCAGTCCGCGGAGCGAGGCAAAGTCGATGGCGTTTCCGGCCGCCGGATCCACCCTATGGTCGGCCAGGTCGACGTAATGGGCGAGCGCATGGGAGATCACCTCGGGCTGCTCGTAGATTTCCTTCTCCATGAAGTGCCGGTGATTGCCCTTGTCGACGAGATAGGCGGCTGCCTGCGTGATCTGGCGGGGCCGTTCGACGCGGTTG
>NZ_CABFWF030000007.1:11803-11935 GCF_902153245.2 Pseudorhizobium endolithicum | reverse complement strand
AAGAAACGGTCGTGCGGCGCGATGACGATCACCGGCATGTTCTCGTCGATGAGCGCGATCGGCCCGTGCTTGAGCTCGCCGGCGGCATAGCCTTCGGCATGGATGTAGGAGATTTCCTTGAGCTTCAACGCT
>NZ_CABFWF030000007.1:0-11793 GCF_902153245.2 Pseudorhizobium endolithicum | reverse complement strand
ATCGGGAAGATCGCATCGGACTCGCGGGCAATGGTGGATTCCTGCACGTTCACCACCGCGCCGATCTTCAATCCCGCGTCCCGGGAATAGCGCAGCGAAGCCAGCGTATCGGCAGTCTCGCCGGACTGGGAGATGAACAGCGCCCCCTGGTCGGCGGAGAGCGGAATCTCCCGGTAGCGGAACTCGGAGGCGACATCGATCTCAACGGGCAAGCGTGCATAGCGCTCGAACCAGTATTTGCCGACGAGACCTGAAAGATAGGCCGTGCCGCAGGCCGAGATCGCCAGTCCGCGGAGCGAGGCAAAGTCGATGGCGTTTCCGGCCGCCGGATCCACGCTATGGTCGGCCAGGTCGACGTAATGGGCGAGCGCATGGGAAATCACCTCGGGCTGCTCGTAGATTTCCTTCTCCATGAAGTGCCGGTGATTGCCCTTGTCGACGAGATAGGCGGCAGCCTGCGTGATCTGGCGGGGCCGTTCGACGCGGTTTCCATCGTGGTCGAAGATGAAGGCCCCTTCGCTGCCGATCACGGCCCAGTCGCCGTCGACGAGGTAGGTGATCTCGTTGGTGAACGGCGACAGGGCGATGGCATCCGAACCGAGATAGGTTTCGCCGCGGCCATGCCCGATGGCAAGCGGCGGTCCGGAGCGGGCGGCCATGATAGTGGAAGGATCATCCGCGAAGATGACGGCAAGCGCATAAGCGCCGGTGATCCGCTGCAGCATCGCCTGCATCGCTTCGCGGCGTCCCATTCCACTGCGCAGATTGCGGGCGATCAACTGGCCTACAACCTCCGTGTCCGTCTGCGTCTCAAAGGTCGCGCCCTCCGCCTGCAGCTCTTCCTTCAGCTCGGCGAAGTTCTCGATGATACCATTGTGGACAACGGCCACACCGTCGACGAAATGCGGGTGGGCGTTCGTTTCGTTCGGCACGCCATGGGTGGCCCAGCGGGTATGGGCAATGCCGATGGTCCCGGAAAGCGGTTCCAGCGCCAGCTTCTTCTCCAGGTTGATGAGCTTGCCTTCGGCGCGGCGACGCTCCAGCACACCCTCATGAATGGTGGCAACGCCGGCGGAATCATAGCCGCGGTATTCAAGCCGCCGCAGCGCGTCCACGAGACGTTCCGCAACCGGCTCCTTGCCGACAATTCCCACGATGCCGCACATATAAGACCTCATTGTTCCCGACGACTGCGGGAGTTCTAGTCGATGGCGCGTCGACCGCAATTCCCCTGCCGGTCACTTTCCGTGTCGGAGGGTAACGCGGTGCGTCAGCCGTTCTTCGTTGCTGCCTTGAATGCTTTTGCCCGCTGGCGAATGACCTTTGCGCGCTCAGGCTTGATCTCCTGACGCGCACGGCCGAGCGCAAGGGCGTCGGCCGGCACGTCTTCGGTAATCACGCTGCCCGAGCCGACATAGGCCGCGTCACCCACTGCGACCGGCGCCACCAGCGACGAGTTCGAGCCAATGAAGGCGTGCGCTCCGATTTTCGTGACGTGCTTGTTCAGACCGTCGTAGTTGCAGGTGATCGTGCCGGCGCCGATATTGGCATGGGCGCCGACGACAGCATCGCCGATATAGGTGAGATGATTGACCTTGGCGCCCTCGCCGATCTCGGCCTTCTTCACCTCGCAGAAATTCCCCACCTTTGCCCTGGGGGCAAGATCAGTTCCGGGACGCAGCCGCGCGAAGGGGCCAACGGTGGCTCCGGTGCTCACATGCGCTCCTTCGATATGGGAGAAGGCATGGATGACCGCGCCTCCCTCGATCGTGACACCAGGACCGAAGACCACGTTGGGCTCGATCACCGCGTCCTGACCAATCTCCGTATCGAAAGCCAGGAACACGGTTTCCGGGGCGATCATGGTCACGCCGCCGAGCATCAGTTCGTGCCGCCGCCGCTCCTGCCAGAGGCGCTCCAGCACCGCCAGTTCCGCACGATTGTTGCAGCCCGCCATCTCGGCTTCGGGGGCGTCCACGGCGACAGCCCTGCCTCCGGCAGCGCGCACGATCTCCACAAGGTCGGTAAGATAATATTCGCCCTTGGCGTTGCGGTTGCCGATCCTGTCGAGGAGTTCCAACGCCTTCCTGCCGTTGATCGCCATGATGCCGCTGTTGCACCAGGTGATCTTCCGTTCCTCGTCCGTCGCGTCCTTCTCTTCGCGGATCGCAATGAGCTCGCCGCCCTCGACCAGCAGGCGCCCGTAGCCCGTGGGACGATCGGTGCGGAAGCCGATCACGGCCACATCCGCGCCTTTGGCCAGTTCTTCGCGCGCGGCGGAAAACGGCCCCGCGGTTACCAGCGGCGCGTCGCCGTAGGTGACCAGGACATCATCGAAGCCCTGTGCGATCGCCTCTCGCGCAGCGAGGACAGCATGGCCAGTGCCGAGCCTCTGCGTCTGGGTGAAGGTCCGCAGGCCGACTTCGTCCGTCTCGGCAGCCTTGGCGACTGCCTCGGCGTCCCGCCCGAGCACCAGCGCGACGTCCGCAATTCCGGCTGAAGCGACGGCACGCATGACATGCCCGATCATCGGCAGGCCTGCCACGGGATGCAGCACCTTTGACATCGAAGACTTCATGCGCGTGCTGTCTCCTGCAGCGAGGATGACGGCCAGGCAGGTGCGCTTCATACGGATTCCCTCAGTTTGATCAGGCGCTTCTTAGCAACAACCGGTTTGACAGGCGATAAACAGCTTGTTTCCGGTTGCAACAAAAAAGGCGCCCGAGGACGCCTTTTTCGCCCATATGAGTGGGCTTACTGCGGCAGCTTGTCGTCGACGCCGGCGACGTAGAAGTTCATGCCGAGCAGCACGCCATCTTCCGCCTTCTCACCTTCCGCCAGCCAGTCGGATCCGTCCTGCTTCTTCACCGGGCCGGTGAAGGGGTGCAGTTCGCCCGACTTGATCTTGGCTTCGGTCTCTTCCGCCATCGCCTTCACGTCGTCCGGCATGTTGGTGTAGGGCGCCATCGTCAGGATGCCGTCCTTCAGACCGTCCCAGATCTGCTCGGACTTCCAGTTGCCATCGAGAAGAGCCTGGGTGCGCTTGATGTAATAGTTGCCCCAGGTATCGACGATCGCGGTCAGCTGCGTCTTCGGGCCTGCAGCAATCATGTCGGAGGCCTGGCCGAAGGCGAAGATGCCGCGCTCGGCTGCCACCTGCATAGGTGCGGTCGTGTCCGTATGCTGGGTCAGGATGTCGACGCCCTGGTCGATCAGTGCCTTGGCGGCATCGGCTTCCTTGCCGGGATCGAACCAGGTGTTGGCCCAGACGACCTTCAGCTTGAACTCCGGATTGACCGATTGCGCGCCGAGGATGAAGGCATTGATGCCCATCACAACTTCCGGGATCGGGAAGGAAGCGATATATCCGGCGACGCCCTTCTTGGACATCTTGGCCGCAATCTGGCCCTGGATGTAGCGGCCTTCGTAGAATCGCGCGTTGTAGGTGGCGACGTTCTCGGCAGCCTTGAAGCCGGTGGCGTGCTCGAACTTCACGTCTGGGAACTTCTGCGCGACCTTGATCGTAGCATCCATGAAGCCGAACGAGGTCGTATAGACCAAGGCGCAGCCGGAGCGGGCCATGCGCTCGATTGCGCGTTCCGCGTCAGGGCCTTCCGGTACGTTTTCCAGGAACGGCGTCTCGATCTTGTCGCCGAAATGCTCCTGCAACTGCTGGCGACCGATGTCGTGTGCCTGCGTCCAGCCGCCGTCGGTCTGCGAGCCGACGTAGATGAAGCAAACCTTGGTCTTGTCCTGGGCCTGGGCGCCAGTGGAGACGCCTCCAAGGACGGCGGCCGTGGCGGCGAGTGCGATGATCAGTTTCTTCATTTTGTACCCCTGTTGGCTCGAAGACTGGTATGCGGCAGCTGTCTCAACGCTCGGGAACGAAGGGTTTTCCGAGCGAGGCAGGCGTGTTGATGAGCGTCGTACGACGATTATGCGAGATGATGATGAGGACGACAATAGTGGCGACGTAGGGCAGCGCCGAGAGGAACTGGGACGGTATGCCTATCCCCAGAGCCTGCGCATGCAGCTGGCCGATCGTCACGGCGCCGAACAGGTATCCCCCGGCCAGCACGCGGAGCGGGCGCCAGGAGGCGAAGACGACAAGGGCAAGGGCGATCCATCCGCGTCCCGCCGTCATGTTCTCCACCCATTGCGGCGTGTAGACGAGCGAAAGCTGGGCCCCGGCCAGGCCGGCACAGGCGCCGCCGAACATCACCGCGAAATAACGTGCCCGGATGACGTTGATGCCCAGCGCGTGTGCGGAAGCGTGGTTGTCGCCGATGGCCCGCACCTTGAGCCCCGTGCGGCTCCTGAACAGGAACCAGTGGATGCCGACGACGAGAACGACCGAAAGATAGAAGATCAGGTCCTGGCGGAACAAGAGCGGGCCCAGGAGTGGAATGTCGGAAAGGAACGGTATGGGAAGCGGCTGCAGCTTGATGCCCGGCTGGCCCACGAAGCTCTCCCCGATCTGCCCGGACAAGCCCAGGCCGAGGATGGTCAACGCCAGGCCGGTCGCCACCTGGTTCGCCACCAGCGTCAGCGTCAGGATGCCGAAGAGCAGCGAGAAGACCGCGCCGGCTGCGATGCCCGCAAGGATCCCCACATAGGGAGATCCCGTCACCTGGGTCGCTCCGAAGGCCATGACGGCCCCCATGATCATCATGCCTTCGACGCCGAGATTGAGCACGCCCGCGCGCTCCGTCACCAGCTCGCCGAGAGCGGCGATCACCAGCGGCGTCGCCGCGGTGATGACGGTGAGAAGGATCGCCTCAAGCATGGGCGCCTCCTGGAGCCGGGTGGCGCACAAGCCGCAGACGGTAGTGGATGAGCGTGTCGCAGGACAGGACGAAGAAGAGAAGCAGCCCCTGGAATACCCGGCTCACCTTGTCGGAGATGCCGATCGACAGCTGAGCGGCCTCGCCCCCGAGATAGGTGAGCGCCAGGACAAACCCCGACGCGATGATCCCGAGCGGGTTCAGCCGACCGAGGAAGGCGACGATGATTGCCGTGAAGCCATAGCCCGGCGAGATCGAAGGCTGCACATGGCCGATGGAGCCCGAGACCTCCGAGATCCCTGCCAGGCCGGCGAGTGCGCCCGACAACAGCATGGAGAACCAGACCATCCGGCGCGCCGAAAAACCGGCAAACCGCCCTGCCCGCTCGGATTGCCCCAGAACGGTGACCTCGAAGCCCTTCAGCATGAACCGCATCATGAACCAGATGGCGACGGCCACAACGATGGCGAAGACGATGGCAAGATGGGCCCGGCCCGAATCCAGCACCTCCGGGAGGACTGCTTCCGGCACGAAGGCCTTGGTCTGCGGAAAGTTGTAGCCTTGCGGATCCCGCCATGGACCGCGAACGAGCCAGTCCAGATAGAGCTGGGCGATATAGACCAGCATCAGGCTCGTCAGGATCTCGTTGGTGTTGAACCGCGTTTTCAGGAGCGCGGGAATGCCGGCATAGAGCGCCCCGCCGATCATGCCCATCACCAGCATCAGCGGCAGGATCATCGGCGAATGCCATTCCGGATAGAGGACCGGCAGGATCGACCCGGTGATGGCGCCGATGGTGAACTGCCCCTCGGCGCCGATATTCCAGTTGTTGGAGCGGTAGCAGATCGAAAGCCCCACGCCGATCAGGATGAGGGGGGCGGCCTTGATCGCGAGTTCATGGAGCGACCAGACTTCCAGCAGCGGCTCAATGAAGAAGCTGTAGAGCGCGTCGAAGGGGTTCTTGCCGAGGGTCCAGAACATGATGCCGCCGAAGAACAGCGTAAGAACCAGCGCAAGCAGGGGTGACACCAGCGAGAAAAGCCGGGAGACTTCGCTCCGCCTCTGAAGCTCAATGCGCATGCACGGCTCCCGGTTGTGTGGAGTCATGGACGCCGCCCATCAACAGCCCGATCCTTTCTCTGCTCATTTCGCCGGCCGGATAGGAAGCGGATAACCGTCCCTCCGAAATCACCGCGATGTTCGTGGCGACCTCGAATATCTCGTCGAGATCCTGGCTGATGACCACCACGGCCGAACCGGCCCTGGCGAGGTCGACGAGAGCCTGCCGGATGCGGCTCGCCGCCCCCGCATCCACTCCCCAGGTGGGCTGGTTGACGACCAGCACCGCCGGCTGTCGGTCGAGTTCGCGCCCCACGATGAACTTCTGGAGGTTGCCGCCCGAGAGCGCACCTGCAACCGGATCCTCGCCACTCTTGCGGACATCCATTGCCTCGCAGATGCGTCGGGTGGCAGCGCGTACAGCGTTGTGACGGATCACGCCCAACGCACCGCCGCCGAGAAACGCCTTGCGATCGGAGCGGCTACGGGCAAGGAGCAGGTTGTCGGACAGCGGAAGGGCCGAGACGGCCGCGTGGCCATGGCGTTCTTCCGGAACGAAGCCGGCGCCGAGCAGGCGCCGGGCATTGATGCCGAGCCGACCGACGGGCCTGCCGCGGATGCTGATTGCCTCGTTGCTCGTCACCGGATATTCGCCCGACAGTGCGTCGAAGAGTTCGCCCTGGCCATTCCCGGCGACGCCGGCAATCGCCAGCACTTCGCCCGCCCTCACCTTCAGGTTGATGTCCCTGAGCGAGATTGCGAATGGCGTCCTTGCGTCCGCATTCAATCCCGCGACTTCGATCCGGACGTCGCCAAGGGCCGCGCTCGTATCGCGACTGACGGCGGCAACTTCCGAGCCGACCATCATCCGAGCCAGCGAGGCGGCCGTTTCCCGTTTCGGATCGCAGCGTCCGGTCACCCTGCCGTGGCGCAGGACGGTTGCGCCATCGCAGATGCGCTGAACCTCTTCCAGCCGATGGCTGATATAGAGCACGGAGCGCCCTTCCGCGCGCAACTGGAACAAGGTCTCGAACAGCTTGTCAGCTTCCTGCGGCGTCAGCACCGATGTCGGTTCGTCGAGGATTATGAGCTTCGGATTCTGCAGGAGCGCACGCACGATCTCGATGCGCTGACGCTCTCCCACCGAGAGATCCGCCACATGCGCCTTGGGGTCCAGCGGAAGTCCGTAAGCCTTCGACAGCGTCGAGGCCTCCTCGGCGATTTTGGCGAGAGGAATCTTCGGGTCGAGAGAGAGCGCGATGTTTTCGGCGACTGTCAGCGCCTCGAAGAGCGAGAAGTGCTGGAAAACCATCCCGATGCCGAGCGTTCGCGCGGTGCCGGGCGAGCGTATGGCAACTCGCTCACCATTCCAGAGGATGTCGCCCTCGGTGGGATCGAGGATGCCGAACAGCATCTTGACGAATGTCGATTTACCCGCCCCGTTCTCTCCGAGCAGCGCATGGATTTCCCCTGGGGCGATGTCGAGATCGATCCCCGAACAGGCGGCAAAGCTTCCGAAATGCTTCGTCAACTTGCGGACCGACAAAAGCGGAATGGCCGCCGATCCCTCCGATACAGTCACTGAACCCCCTTGTTCACGCGGGCGCCGACCTTCTTCGAGGCCTATCACAGCACCGGCGCGTTTCGTTCGCCGCGCGAGACTGCCGCCAAGGCGGCCGCTTGTGACTTATTGATAGCCGATTTGTTGCTTCGCACAACAGGAAACATGCGTCTCCAACAGATCAGATGCGCCTGCCAAGGCTTGGAAACAACTGGAGGATCGCGCCGATGAAGTAGAGGTACAGGCCTGATGCTACGACGCCGTATACGAGCCAGTCCGGGGAACGGAAATGCAGCAGCAGCGAATAGCCGCTGAGTGCGCACCAGAGCAGGAAGATACCCAGATTGAGCGGACGCAGCCGCTGGACCCGCACCGGGTGAAGAAAGTTGATCGGCAGGAATGTCAGGAAGACGGAGATGGAGACGACGATGAAGGCGGTTACCTCGCTCGCCTGGATGACGAAAAGCGTGAAGATCACCATGTTCCAGACGACGGGGAAGCCGGAGAAGAAGTACTCATCGGTCTTCATGCCCGTGTCCGCGTAATAGATCGCACTCGAGACGACGATCATGCCGGCAGCGACGAAGGACCACGGCTCGCCGATCATGCCGCTCTGGTAGAGCGCGAAGGCGGGCAGCAAGACATAGGTCACGTAGTCGATGATGTTGTCCAGCGTGTCGCCGGACCAGTTGGGCAGCACCTCCTTGACCTGAACCTTGCGTGCGATCGGCCCATCCACGCCATCGACGAAGAGCGCCAGGCCAAGCCACCACCACATGTCGACAAAACGGCTTTCGGCTGCCGCGACGACACCGAGGAATGCCAGAAAGGAGCCCGAGGCAGTGAGCAGATGAACGGAAAAGGCACGGATCTCCGCGTAGGGGACTTTTCGATAGTTGAAAATTCGTCTGATCACGTAGCCATCCCGTTCAGTGCGTTACCGACCTATGCGGCCAATCTCCGGGCTTTGCAACCGGCATCGTCGGCCGGCAACCCTTCTCCCGCAAGAATCGCAGCACGCCGCCGCGTCCCCATGGATAACGGGAACGGAAGGCTCTACATAGCGTCCGACGGTTGACCGGCGAGGATGCGAAAATGCAGGATTTCGAAATTGCGGTGATCGGTGGCGGGCTGGCAGGGTCGGTCGCTGCGCTGGCACTGGCCCGAGGAGGCCGGAAAGTGGCGCTGGTCGCGCCGGAGGCGGCAACTCAAGACGAGCGCACCACGGCCCTGATGGATCACTCGATCCGTTTTATGGAGCGCCTCGGCCTATGGGAGAGGATCGCGCCGAAATCCGCTCCGTTGTCGGTCATGCAGATCATCGACGGTACCGATCGCCTGCTGAGGGCACCGACGGCCCAGTTCCGATCGGCGGATGTCGGGCTCTACGCCTTTGGATACAATATCCCAAACCGCGTCCTGCTCGATACCCTCAACGAAGCTGTCGAAGCAGAAGCGAACGTCGAGCGCATCCCGACGGCTGCGCATGCCGTGGCTTTCGGCCAGGATCAGGCGCTCGTGACGCTTGACGACGGTCGCACGATCAGTTGCGGCTTCGTCGTCGGTGCCGACGGAAGGCAGTCAAAGGTCAGAGAAAGCGCAGGGATCGGGACGCGACGCTGGTCATATCCCCAATCGGCCCTGGTGCTGAATTTCACCCACACGCTTCCGCACGGCAACGTCTCGACCGAGTTTCATACGCCAAGCGGCCCCTTCACCCAGGTTCCCCTCCCCGGCAACCGCTCGAGCCTCGTTTGGGTCGTGCGTCCCGAAGAGGCTGAACCTCTTCTGGCGCTTTCGCTCGGAGAGCTGTCCGCAGAGGTGGAGCGCCGCATGCAGTCGATGCTCGGCAAGGTGACGGTCGAGCCGGGTGCGCAATCCTGGCCACTTTCGAGCCTCATGGCCGACCGTTTCGGCAAGGGCCGCCTCGCGCTGGTCGGCGAAGCGGCGCATGCATTTCCGCCCATCGGGGCCCAGGGTCTGAACCTCTCGCTGCGAGACATCATCACACTGACAGAAATGCTGTCGGATCCAGTCGGCTCGCCGATCACGTCGAACGCCGGCGATCGCTTCAATCGCCGCCGCCGTCCGGACATCATGACCCGAACCTTCGGTGTCGATATCCTCAATCGCTCGCTGCTGTCCGACTTCCTGCCGGTCCAGATGATACGGGCTGCCGGAATGCATGTCCTCACGGCGATTCCACCGCTGCGGAACCTCGTCATGCGGGAAGGCGTCGAGCCCGGCCGCGGCTTCCGGGCCTTCGTGGAAGCGCTACGGAACGAGGTCCGGCGGTAACAGCCCGGTCGTGATTAGGTAAAGCACGACCGGGAGCGTCAGCACGGAAAGCGCCGTGGTGATGAGGACGGTCGCCGATGCCCGCTCCTGCCAGACCCCGTATTGCTGACTGATGACGAAGACGTTGGTGGCGGTCGGCAGCCCGGCGAGCAGGACCGCGGAATAGACCCACACCGGGTCGAAGTCACCGGCCAGAGACAGTACGAGGTAGACCGTTGCCGGCAGCAAGACCAGCTTCGCGACAGCCAGATAGCCGACCTCCACTGGTACCCGCTTGAGCGGCCGCAGCGCGAGCGTGACACCCATTGCGAACAGGGCGCAGGGTGCCGCGGCCTGGGCCAGATAGTCCACCAGCCGCTGGGCGGCCGCCGGTACCGCCATTCCGCTCGCGGCGACAACAAAACCCAGCGCCGTGGAAAGAATGAAGGGATGCAATGCGACCTTCCCCATCACGTCGAGGGCCACCCGCAGCGGCGGACGCCTGTCGCCGCCGGCAACAGCCATCATCGCCGGCGCGACGATGAAGTGGGTGGCGTTCTCCAGGCAGACGATCAGCGCGACCGGAACGGCGGCGGCTTCTCCGAACGCCAGCAGCGCAAGGCCCGGCCCCATGTAGCCGATGTTACCGTAGGATCCTCCGAATGCCTGGATCGTTGAATCGGCAAAGGAGGCCCGCCTCAGGTAACGGGAGACCAGAAACAGGAGCAGGAAGATGGAATAGGTGGCCGCAATGTCGGCGACGATGAAATCGATGCGGGCAAGGTCTTCGATCGGCGTACGGGAAACGAGCTTGAAGAACAGCGCGGGCAACGCGGCATAGATGATGAAGGTATTCATCCACCCCAGCGCCTCGGCCGGCTGGCGGGTCACTCTGGCCGCGAGATAGCCGATCAGGATCAAGCCGAAGAAGGGCAGCAGCAACGCAAAGATTTCGGCCATTAGATTTCCGGGGCGGACGCGGTTTTCGGGGCGGACGTCCCGCCTTAGCCGATTTGCGTCAGGATTGGAAAGGTCTGCTGGAACCAGATGGCGACGGCGCTGACGAATCCGAAGATGAAAGCGAGCCCGGTGAGGATGAGAAAGACGCCCATGATTTTTTCGACCAGGCCCAGATGGCGGCGGAAGCGCGTGAGGAAGCGCATGAAGGCGCCCGAAAATCCCGCCGCGATCCAGAACGGCACGGCGAGCCCGAGCGAGTAGATGGCGAGCAGCGTCGCGCCGTCACCCACCGTCTCCCGGGAGGCGGCCACGCCAAGAATGGCGCCGAGCACCGGGCCAATGCAGGGGGTCCAGCCGAAGGCGAACGCCAGTCCCATGAGGTAGGCGCCCGAAAGGGTAGCGGGCTTCCCGCCCCCCTGGAACCGGGCTTCGCGCGTCAGGAAGCCTATGCGGAAGACACCCAGGAAATTGAGACCCATGACGATGATGATGACGCCGCCGATCTTGGACAACAGGTCGAGGTGCTGCCTCAGCAGAACGCCGATGGTCGAAGCCCCTGCGCCGAGTGCCACGAACACCGTTGCGAATCCCAGGGTAAAGGCGACCGCCGCGGCAAGGACCGCGCGGCGGGTGCGCGTCTCCGCCACAGATTCACCTCCGCCCCGGAACTGATCGACCGAAACGCCTGCCATGTAGCAGAGGTACGGCGGCACAAGCGGCAGCACGCAGGGCGACAGGAAGGATAGAGCTCCCGCCAGCAAGGCGCTCCAAAGCGAAATTTCGGCAATAGACACGGGCAACTCCCTCACGGACCCTGGCGACCGTCGGTTCGTGCCCTAAAGCATGAGGGGCGGAAAATGCCAATCACCTTTTCGCGCTGCGTTTGCTTTGGGACAAGAAGCCGCATTTTTCCCGTTTTTGCGGTTGACCCGAAAGAGGCGTCTGCATATGTTCCGCGCACTTCCGAAGGGGCTCTCCTTCTTGCGGGAGCGCGTAGCTCAGCCGGTAGAGCAACTGACTTTTAATCAGTAGGTCCAGGGTTCGAATCCCTGCGCGCTCACCACTTCCTTTCTGTCCGACCCGGAGACATAGGTAACAGACTGTACCTAAGACATGGGTGACAACCTCGTGCCGAACGGGTTGTCGATGGTT
>NZ_CABFWF030000006.1:156558-199750 GCF_902153245.2 Pseudorhizobium endolithicum | reverse complement strand
CTGCGCTGGGCGTCCGCCTCCTGCTCCAGACGCCGGTTCTCCAGCGCGTTCGCGCGGAACACCTCCACGGCCGCCGCCATCTCGCCAATCTCGTCGGCGCGGCCGGCATAGGGGATCGCCGTGTCGGCGTCGCCGCCGGCAAGCTTGTTCATGGAAGCCGTGATCGCCTGGATCGGGCGGATCATGGTCGCCGACAACAGGGCGACGGAGGCCGCTATGATGACGAAGGTAGCCGCCAAGCCGATGACGATGCTCCAGAAGGTGCGATCGGCAGCGTCGGCCGATGCGGCGGCACGGTCGTCAAGCAGCGATGCCTCTTCGTCAGAAATCTCCTTGGCGATCGCACGAATGGAATCCATGTACGTCTTGCCTGCGCCGGCGATTTCCATTGCGCGGGCCTGACCGACTGTAGCGGGATCGCGCATCAAGGCGATCTCCTTGCCGAGGACCTCTGCGCTCCATCCCTTGACCAGGGCTTCAAGATCGGAAAACCGTTGCTGCTGCACGGCGTTGTCCGACGTGAGGCTCTTGCCGAGCTCGAAAGCCTTCCTGAACTGCAGCTCTCCTGCCTTCTGGGGTTCCAGAAAAGCCTCGTCTCCGGCAAGAAGATAACCGCGAAGGCCGGTTTCCTGGTTGACCATCCCGGCAATCATGTCGTCGACTGCCCGAAGAACCTGGTATGTATGCTCGGTCCAGCGCGTTGCCTCCTGTTGTGTTCTGGAGGAACTGAGGCTGAGAAGGTTGACGGCGATTCCGACAAAGACGACGAGACCGAACGCGATGACGAGTTTCGTCATTGTCCGAAGATTTGCAACCAGCCCGAGCACCATATTCTCCTAGATCTGAAACAACGCCCTTCGCATGGCCGGAGGACAACCGATGGCTTCGCTGCTTGGCTCTCGAAGATGCGCTCCTCGTAACTTCGATTGTTTAAATAAGAGTTTAGTGAAGTGCGATATTGCGGCGCGGCAGACTGCCGGTCGGATGCCCGATCCGGGGAAGTTGCTGGACGTACTGCCGCTGCAGATCGTGCCGCGAGGGCGGCAGTGACGGTCGGCGCGAATGCGGGCGCCCGTGGAGTCGTTCAGGCGCCCGCATTCCAGCCGCTCGGCAGCTTAGTTGACGACCTCGACAACGACCCTCGTATGTGGATCGACGATCACACGCTGCTCGTTCACGACCGCATAGGCGTATTGCGGTGCTTCCGGCACCGTCGTCAGCACGACCGTTTCCGGCACCGGCTTGCCCACGACGATCTCCTGCTCGACGACCACCGGCGTCGCGGGAACGGGCTGTTGCTGGACATAGGTGACGACTTCACGCGGCGGCGGATCGATAGCGGTGCCCGCAACGGCACCGACAATTCCGCCGACGGCAGCGCCGACCGGCCCACCCACGATCGCTCCGGTGACCGCACCACCGGCTGCGCCGCTCACGGTGCTCTCCTGCGCCGATACGGGCACTGCGAGCAGAGGGAAGATTGCCGCTGAAGCAAGCATGATATGGGTTCGCATGATGTTTTCCTTTCAGGCTGGTTTGCGTTCGATGACCTGGATGATCAGTCGCTTGGATCCGCAGGCGCTTCCGCCCTCGGCAGGCTCACATCAACGTCGACCTCCTGGTCGCCGAACAGGCCGCCGCCAAAGAGGTAAAGGCCAAGGCCGATAACGGCGACGAGAAGGATCACGGCAAGCGCCCACCCGCCGCTGCCATTGCTTCCTGTGTTGATGATGGTCGGGTCTCGATCTGACACGGCGATCTCCTTCTTCCTTTGCTGCGTCAGATGACCAGGATGTAGACGACTTCGTAGGTCGCGGGTTTCACGATGACGACGCGGCCGTCGGCCAGAACGAAGTATTCGTATCCCTCATAGGCCGGGACGATCTCGACGATCCGTGCTGGAAGCGGATGAAGCGTAACCGTCTTCGGGACCGTGGTTCCGATGCTGACCTCCACGTCGATCTCGGCCGGCTCCACCTTTTGCTCCACGATGATGCTGTGGATCTCGGTCTTCTGCTCGGCCGTGATGTCGACGCCGGTTGTCGTCCCGTTGGAGGAGCCGGCATCCACGGAGGTCTCGGCTTCGCTGGATGCGTCGGTGGTGCCGCCGGAAGTCTCCGTGCCGGCATCTTCCGCGCCCTGCTGAACCTGTGATTGCCCGGTGGTGTCCGCTTCCTGTTGATTGGCATCGGCGGGGGCGGCGGCATCCGACGGCGCAGTCTGATCTTCCGCACCGGTCGCGGTGGCGGTGCCTGTATCCTTGCCTTGGTCGGGCGTGCTTCGACTTTCGACGCCGGCGCCCGCCTGCACCTCACCGGACGAAGCGTTCGGTGGAAGGACCGTTGTGCCCGGCTGAGCGGAAGATCCTGCTGAAGGGTTCTGCTCCTGCGCCAGTGCCGCACCTGACAGGGCCGAGCCGGCCAGAAGTGCCAGAGCCACCGCCCTTATCTTCATCGTAAGCATTCGAGGTACTCCTTCATTTGCGTCGCCCAGCCCGTGAACTGCGGTTGGCAAACGAGAGCGGTAACCAGGCGTTCCGCGTTGCGGACTTCAGGCTATGGCGCCTGCGGCCTTGGTCCTGCACGGCGATCAGACCTTGGTCCCCGAGCCCTGCCGCAAAGGTCCTGATGCCGGGCTGACCGGGAACGACCGCGAGACGAAGCGTGTTGCGGAACCACGGAATGTCTCATGCGGAGAAAAATCATGGAGAACAGCGTCTTCCAGGCTCGATGGCTTCTTATTCCGGTCGTGGTCCTCGCTCTGTGCTTCGTGCTCCTGGGAATGGCTGCCGCATAGAAGCCACGGACGAATTCCTGCGCCGCCCAGTCCCTTCCGGCGCAGGCTTCTGCCCCGTCCGTTCTCAACACGGACGGGGCTTTCTTTTGCCGCAGACGCTGCCTAGATGCTGAAGACCCTGCCAGCTAGAGGACCGTGCGAGGAACAGGCCATGACGACGCGGAGGAAGCTACTGAAGTCTGCTGCGCTGACGTCCATCGCGCTGCTTTCGCCTTTTCGGCCAGAAATAATCGGTACCTCGTTGACGCTCAAAACCGAAGAAGTCGCAGCGCAAGGCAATGGCAACGGAAGCGGCAATGGAGGCGGCAATGGCGGGGGTAATGGTGGCGGTAACGGCGGTGGCAATGGCGGGGGCAATGGCGGGGGTAATGGCGGCGGTAACGGCGGCAACGGCGGCGGCAACGGCGGAGGCAACGGAGGAGGCAATGGCGGCGGTAACGGCGGAGGCAACGGTCGCGATAACAGCGGGGGCCGCAGCGATCAGCGTGGGCAAAGCGCCGGAAGGCGAGGTTCGGCGAAGGGAGATGTAGAAGTTCGCAGCAGCGGATCGTCGATAACGGTCCGCCACCCGAACGGGACGGTGGAGAGGATCGTCCGAAACCGCTACGAAATGCGCGACGCGCGAAACAGACAGATCGTCAATCGCCGCGCTACCGCGTCAGACCGCGCTCGCCTGCGGTCCTTCCGTTGAGGCGCGTCCGGAGGCATCACGCAGCGCAAGCGCCGCTTCCGTTCTGTTGGAGACGTTGAGCTTGGAGAATATGCGGGTCATGTGGTGCTTGATCGTCTTTTCATGAAGGTCAAGCGCGATTGCGATGCGCTTGTTGCTTAAGCCGGACGCGACCAGCTTCAGCACCTCCAGTTCGCGCCGGGTAAGCTCCGCGAACGGATCGGCTGACTGCTCCGATGGGCGAACGAGGCTTTCGACGAGGCGTGCGGAGAGATGAGGGGCTATGTAGCTCTTTCCGGTGGCTACAGCCTTGACCACTTCCGCCAATTCCTGCGCGCCGATACCCTTCAATACATATCCCTTCGCCCCCAGTCTGATCGCCCGGGCAAGATCATCGCTCGCCTCCGAAACGGTCAGCATCACGACCTTCGCGTCGGATTGCCGCTCCAGCACGGCTTCGATCGCCTTCAATCCGTTTCCCGGCATGGAAATATCCATCAGCAGGACATCGGGCGCGTGCTTCTGGGCAATATGGATCGCATCATCCGCGGATCCGCCCTCTGCAACGACGTCCAGGCCGGGACATTCGCTCAAGCTGCGAACGACACCTTCCCGAAAAAGCGGGTGGTCATCTACGACCGCGATACGGATATTCGTCATTGTGCCTGTTCTACTCCTCCTGCAGCGACCATCATGCGAACGGTCGTCCCTTTATCCGAGCTCTTCACGCTGAAGTGGCCCCCGAGGCTCTCGATCCGCTCCCGCAACCCCGCAAGGCCCAATCCGCCTGGCCTTGCCCGCTCCGGATCAAAGCCGGGGCCTTCATCCTCGACCTCCACAACGATATGGTCCCCGTCAACGGTCTGGCGCACCTTCTGGCCGATGCCGCCTGCGTGACGAAAGCCGTTATTTAGGGCCTCCTGAACAAATCTGTAGACGCAGATCTTGGCCGACGGCGAAAGCTCCGCAGATGTTTCGGACAGGTGAAGCGTCACCGGCGTGTTCGTTCTTTGGCTATGGGCCTGCACCGCGCGGGTGATGACGTCGTGGAGCGCCGCGTTCTCGATGTCCGGCAAGATCAACCCCCTGCAGATGCTGCGGATCTCCTCCATCGCCTCATGCAGCCGAGCCTTGATCGCCGAAAGCTCGTCCTGACGCAGGCGCCGTGGCGTATCTTCCGCCACGAGGAGCTTGCTGTCGATCCGCAGAGCGGCATAGGCGACCAACTGCGCAGGTCCGTCGTGAAGGTCGGCGCCCAGGCGGCGCAGATAGCTCTCGTTGAGGGCGGTTGCCCTCTGGGAAGCCCGTTGTGCCCGCGCATGCAGCGCCCGGTTCTGTTGCAGGAGGTGCGAGAGTTCAGCGACCTGCTGCGTAAGAGCGACCTTCTGGTCCTCGATCATGCGGCTGCCGCGCATCACGATCGCGGAGAGCGAGAGGAAGAACAGGGCGACGGCCGCGGCAACAGCAAGCCAACTGAGCAATCTCGCCTCTGACAGACTTCGCTCGAACCCCTGCGCAACCTCATAGAACTCGGAGACGGCGACCACTTCACCCGACCATGGTTGCAGGATCGGATTGTAGATCTCCAGAAGCGGCGTACCGACGGGGCTTCCCCCGACCTCGTCATCTGAGCGCTCGAACTGAGCCAGCATCGTGCCGGAGAAGGCGCGCTGCAGTTTCTCGCTGGGAGGGAATTGTTTGCCGACCATGCCGCGGTCGGTCGCATAAAGGACGGTGCCGTCGCCCCGCCACAGACGGAACGAGAGCACCCTGTTACCCAGCGCCCCCTGGCCGAAGGTCTCGTCGAGCGTGCGGCTGGTGATATCGTCCAGAACTTCGGCCGACTGGAGATCCGGCAGGAGCGGCGCGATGATGCTGTCCACGTACATTGCGGTCGTCGCAGCAGAGTTGCGGGTAACCGCTGCCTCGATCAGGGTCGTGACGAAGGCGCCCACGACCAAGGCTGCCGAGACAGACACCACTCCGCCGGCCAGGAGAAATTGTCGCGCCAGGGACTGCTGGCTCCACCGCTTGAAAAGTCCGAACAATCTCACGCTCGCCAGGATCGTACTGCCGGGGAAATATTGCGTGAGCCACTGGCGTCAATGGGGCGCTTCGGCTTCCGCCCGGTCGGCGGCCGCCGTCATGTCTTCGGGCTTTGGGGACGGAAGGCGACGCAGTGGTCGGGGTCGGTCTCGATCCGCGCGGCTCCGATCAGGTCGAGGCAGTAGGGAACGGCCTGGAAGACGGCATCGAGGCAGGTGGCGATCGCCGAGGGCTTGCCGGGCAGCGTGATGATCAGCGTCCGGCCGCGGATGCCCGCGCCCTGCCGCGACAGGATTGCCGTCGGTACTTCGGCAAGGCTCGCCAGCCGCATTGCCTCGCCGAAGCCGGGAAGGGCCTTGTCGATCACCGCTTCCAACGCTTCCGGCGTCTGGTCGCGGGGCGCCGGCCCAGTGCCGCCGGTGACGAGGACGAGATCGGCGCCCTGATCGTCGGCGAGGTCGCGAAGGGCCGCGGCCACCGTCTCGCAACCGTCGGGAACGATGCGGCGCAGGATGCGCACCGGCGGCCGGACGACGCGCCGGAGCCAGTCTTCGGCCGCGGGGCCGCCGCGGTCTTCATATTCGCCCCGCGCCGCCCGGTCCGAGACGACGAGTACGGCAAGCAGCGGGTCTTCAAGCGACATCTGCGACCTCTTTCCTTCGACACCAGTCGACCACTTGCCCCACATCCTCGGGAAGCGTGACGGACATCTCGCCGGCGAAGGCGAGAAAGTGTTCCATGTTGAGCTTGTTCACCCCGACCAGGACGGGAATTCCTGCCTCCAGCGCCTCGGCGATGACGGTGATCATGCCATGGCCCTCGGCCTCGCGCTTGCCGAACTTGTTGACGATCAGCACGTCGGCGCCATGCAGCCGCCGCGAAACCTCGGCCACGGCCTGCTCCAGGGCACCGCGGTCGAGAATGCAGCCGCGGCTGAGCGCGCCGCGGTCCTCGCTGATGCGCAGGGTTGGTCCATCGGGCAGCACGCGAAGGTCCATGTCACATTTCGGGCGGTCGAGACGTTCGGTATTGGCCTGCACCGTGCCCGAAAGGCGAAGCCCCGACGCTTCGAGCGTCGCGGCGACGGCGGCCAGAAAGCGGTCGGTCTCGCCGCGCCCTTCGATACTCACATGGGCAAGTCGCACTCCAACCCCTCTCGTCCGCCACGTACCGGTCCGGCCTGCCGTCGTCAATGTTGCATCTGCCGGCCTTGCCCCGCTTCCGGGGCCTGCGCTGGCATCGGGAACGGCGACAATGTATCGCCATTGCTGCCATTGACAACATACTGCAAGTTTCGTGTGCTTCCCGCATGGATATCGAACTCGCCCGCACCTTCCTGGAAATCGTCTCGACCGGCAGCTTCGTTCGCGCGTCGGAGCGGCTGAACGTCGCCCAGACCACGGTGAGCGCGCGGGTCCGGACCCTGGAGCAGCAACTCGGCCGGCCGTTGTTCAACCGGCACAAGAACGGCGCGACCCTGACCCATGCAGGCGAGCAGTTCCTGCGGCATGCTCCGATGTTCGTGCAGCTGTGGCAGCGGACGCGCCATCAGGTGGCTGTGCCGCCGGGCCGCAACGCCGTGCTCACGATCGCCGCGGAGATAACCCTGTGGCAGCCGCTGCTTCTCGACTGGGTAGGCTGGATACGGAATTCGATGCCGGAGGTGGCGCTGAGGGTTCACGTCAACGTGCCGCAGGATCTGATCGAGCAGGTGGCGCTGGGCATGGTCGACGTGGCGATCATGTACGCGCCGCATCATCGCCCCGGTCTGACCGTCGATCTCCTGATGGAGGAGAAACTGGTGCTTGTCACGACGGACCCGGATAATCCGATCGGCGAGGGGACAGGCTACGTCCATATCGACTGGGGGCCCGATTTCGCGCTGCATCACGGGATGAACTTCCCCGATATCGCCCCGGACTTCTTCATGGATTTCGGCCCGCTTGCCCTGAACCACGTGGTGAGGAACGGCGGATCCGGCTACTTCCGCATGAGTGTCGTTGAGCCGCACATCCGCTCGGGCCGGCTGCACGTGGTGCCGAGCCAGCCCCAGTTCTCCTACCCCGTCTATACGGTGCAGGCCGGGAATGTGGACGAGGCCGTCGTAGGGACCGCACTCGCCGGCCTGCGGGAGATCGCGGCCCGGCTGCTGGTTGCGGCGACGGCTCAGCCCGGCTGAGCCTCAGGGTGCATCACGCTGCGGAAATTCTGCAGGAACTCTGCAGATTCTTTCGCTGGAAAGGCCCGTCCGCCTGCGGCAAGTTGCATGGCACGAGGCCGGGCCGGACGATCATCGGCTTCCGTTCAGGTGAAAACGTTCTGTCTCCTAGACCGTGTTCCGGTCCGGCCTCGTGCACGGATGCCTGCAATCTCATCGAGGGGCGACCTGATTCACCGTACTGCGGCCGAGGGCGCAGAGAGCGGTGGAAGGCGAGGAGGGAAGACGCTCCGGCAGCTTCATTCCGTGGCAATCAGCGGTGAAAACCACCTTCGCAGAGGGCATGGAGGCTCCACGCGGAGGAATTGCCGCAGGAATCCAACGCCTGCGGGCAGAGACCCGAATCAGAGGACTCTCGTCATCATCTCCAACTGCTTGGCGGTGTCATCGCGAAACGAGCGATATTCCCATTGGCCGGAAACGGGCGATAGTCTCCGCCATACCGTCTCGAGCCAGAACACGTCGCTCTCGTCGCTCGGATGCACTGGAAACCAGGCGTAAAATTCCTGCCAGAGATACAGGCTTCGGTCCCTGCGCGACATGGTGTTCGCCTTCGTTTTCCCTGTGACCCCTCCATTGTGATGCAGAGCGACGCAGCACGCAAACGAAGGTTATTGCGCGCAGGCAGCAAGTTTTCTGCTGTTTAGGTCCCTCCGATCACGCCTCCGTCAGGTGTCCCATCGGATGCGGAGGAAAGCTGGTTCTCCTCCAGTAAGCTTGCTCCGTAGGCGGAAACGGACGGATTTATACTTTGGTCGTAAGACCAATCGGGGGGTGGAAGTGATGTTAGTCAAGGTTACGGTCGATGGTGCGTGAGAGTGCATGGATTTCGGCTCGGAGGTGGAGGTGTTCTTCGGGCAGCCGGTGGCAAGTCCGCCGGGTTCCGTCGCCCTGACCGTCATGACGAAGGGTATTCTGCCGGTTATTCCGGCGAAATGGGAGGATAGAGAGTGTCAGACAAACCTAATGATTATTGGTCAGCCAATATTCGCGTGATCACCATTTGTTTGGTGATCTGGGCGGTAGTTTCCTATGGCTTCGGAATACTGTTGCGCCCGATACTGTCGGGGATTCCGATCGGTGGTACCGACCTGGGCTTCTGGTTCGCGCAGCAGGGTTCGATCATCGTCTTCATCGCACTGATTTTCTACTACGCGGTCTACATGAACCGGCTCGATCGTGAGCACGGCGTGGACGAGCAGTAAGGACTGGGGGAACAATGGATCAGTATACACTCAACCTGCTGATCGTAGGCGCGTCCTTCGCGCTCTATGTCGGCATAGCGATTTGGGCCCGCGCGGGGACCACTGCTGAATTCTACGCCGCCAATCGCGGCGTCAATCCTGTCATGAACGGCATGGCTACCGCCGCAGACTGGATGTCGGCCGCCTCCTTCATCTCGATGGCCGGCCTCATCGCTGGCGTTGGCTACGCCAACTCCACCTATCTCATGGGCTGGACCGGTGGATACGTTCTGCTCGCGCTCCTGCTCGCGCCGTACCTGCGCAAGTTCGGCAAGTACACGGTGCCGCAGTTCATCGGCGACCGCTTTTATAGCCAGACGGCCCGCCTCGTGGCGGTGGTCTGCCTCATCATCATCTCGGTCACCTACGTTATCGGCCAGATGACGGGTGCGGGCGTTGCCTTCTCCCGCTTCCTGGAAGTGAATGTTTCGACGGGCCTCTGGATCGCATCGGCTGTGGTCTTCGTCTATGCGGTTCTCGGTGGCATGAAGGGCATCACCTATACCCAGGTTGCCCAGTACATCGTTCTGATCATCGCCTATACGATCCCGGCGGTCTTCATCTCCCTGCAACTGACAGGCAACGCAATCCCGCCGTTGGGCCTGTTCTCGACCCACACGGAATCGAGCCTGCCCCTCTTGCAGAAGCTCGATCAGGTCGTGACCGATCTCGGTTTCACCGCCTATACCGCGCAAGGCGATATGCTGAACATGACGCTGTTCACCCTGTCGCTGATGATCGGTACGGCTGGTCTGCCGCACGTCATCATCCGCTTCTTCACGGTGCCTAAGGTTGCCGATGCCCGCTGGTCGGCCGGCTGGGCGCTGGTGTTCATCGCGCTTCTCTACCTCGTTGCCCCGGCCGTCGGTGCAATGGCGCGCCTCAACATCATCGACACCATCTTCCCGAACGGCCCGCAGGAGCAGGCGGTCGAGTACGAGCAGCGGCCTGACTGGATGCGCAACTGGGAGACCACCGGTCTTCTGAAGTTCGAGGACAAGAACGGCGACGGCCGCATCCAGTACTACAATGACAAGGCTGCCGGCTTCACCGAAACCGCTACCCAGCGTGGCTGGAGCGGCAACGAGCTGGAAATCAACAACGATATCCTAGTTCTCGCCAATCCGGAAATCGCTCAGCTTCCGGGCTGGGTCATCGGCCTCATCGCGGCCGGTGGTCTCGCTGCGGCCCTGTCGACCGCTGCCGGCCTGCTTCTTGCCATCTCGTCGGCGATCAGCCACGACCTGATCAAGGACTACCTGAAGCCGGATATTTCCGAAAAGGGAGAACTGATGGCAGCCCGTATCGCCATGGCCGGCGCCATCCTGGTGGCGACCCTGCTGGGCCTCAACCCGCCAGGATTTGCAGCCCAGACGGTGGCTCTCGCCTTCGGTCTTGCAGCGGCAAGTATCTTCCCGGTCCTGATGATGGGCATCTTCTCGAAGCGCATCAATTCAACCGGCGCAACCCTCGGCATGCTGGTCGGCCTCATCGCCACCTGCGTCTACCTGTTCACCTATCTCGGATGGTTCTTCATTCCGGGTACGAACATGCTGGAAAACGTCCCTGCCAACCACCTGTTCGGCATTTCGCCGGCAGCATTCGGCCCGATCGGTGCGCTCTTGAACTTCGGCACCGCCTATGTCGTATCCATGATGACGCAGGCTCCGCCACAGCACGTGCAGGACCTGGTGGAATCCATCCGGGTTCCGCGTGGGGCAGGCGCGGCAACCCACCACTGAGACCACGCCATCAAGGCGGGCGGCATTGCCGCCCGCTTCTTCTTCTCAATAGTGCCGGTTCTACCGGCACGGTCGGCGCCGCGGCGGTCATCACATGGATTTCGCGGATTTCGTTCGCTCCGTTCACCCCTATGACAGTCTCCCCCGGGAAGAACTCGAACGGGTCGTCGCCCGGTTCAACTACCGGGAATTTGCTGCCGGCGAACAGATCTATGCCCGCGGCGAATGGCTGTCGGGGCTCTATCTGATCCAGCGCGGCAGCGTCGAGGTGGCTGACGCCTCGGGCACCGTCATCTCGCAACTCTTTCCGAGAAACTCCCTGGGCGAACGCGGTCTGCTGGCGGATGGTTTCGCGCCCACGACGGCGCGTGCGGCAACCGAGGCCGGATTGCTGATCCTGCCCGCCCCGGAATTCAGGCGCCTGATGGCGCAACAGCCCGTTTTCGCCCGGTTCTTCAACCGTGGACGGCAGGGGGAAAGCAGGCGAGCCGAACTGGCCACCCAGAAGGTCGGGGATCTGATGTCGCGGCCTGCGGCAACCTGCGGTCCGGAGGAAAGCATACGCGACGTGGCACGTGCCATGGCCGAACGGCATGTTTCCTGCCTTGCCGTGGTGGAGAACGAGAGACTTGTCGGCATCGTCACCACCCGCGACCTCGTCAACCGCGTGATCGCCGCGGCGCTCGATCCGGCCGCAACGGCCGTTTCCGCCGTCATGACGAAGGATCCCGTTGCGCTGGGGCCTGACGCCTTGGGATCCGACGTGTTGAGCCTCATGTTCGCTCGTTCCATCGGGCACGTGCCCGTTGTGGACGCGGATCGCGTCCTTGGCATGATTACCCAGACCGACCTCACGCGCTTCGAGGCCGTGTCCGCTACCCGCATGATAACCGATATCGCGGAAGCCGACGTCGAGAAGCTGCCGGAGATCACGGCACAGATCCCTCAGCTTCTCGTCCAGTTGGTCGGGGCGGGCAATCCCCCCGAGACGGTAAGCCGGCTCATCACCGATATCACCGATGCGGTGACCCGGCGGCTTCTGTCGGCGGCCGAGGAGCGCCTCGGGCCTCCGCCCGTACCCTATGTGTGGCTTGCCTGCGGTAGCCAGGGACGCCAGGAGCAGACGGGAAAGACCGACCAGGACAACTGCATCATCTTGTCCGACGACTTCCGCGAAGACGACCGGCCCTGGTACACGGAATTGGCGCGCTTCGTCAGCGATAACCTCCATGCCTGCGGCTATGTCTATTGCCCCGGCGACATGATGGCGACGAATCTGCGCTGGTGCCAGCCGGTCCGCGTCTGGAGCGGCTATTTCGAAAGCTGGATCGCGGCGCCGCAGCCCATGGCGCAGATGCTGGCCAGCGTCATGTTCGACCTGCGCCCGATTTACGGCCTTGCCACGCTCTTCGAGGACCTGAATGTCCGCACCCTGCGGAAGGCCAGCGAGAATTCGATCTTCGTCGCCCATATGATCCGCAATTCGCTGAGCCATGCGCCCCCGCTCGGCCTGCTGCGGGGCTTTGCCACGGTCTCTGCCGGCGAGCACCGGAACCAGATCGACCTGAAGCTCAACGGCGTCGTGCCGATCATCGATCTCGCGCGGGTTTACGCGCTGATCGGGCAGTTGGCGCCGGTAAATACGCGTGCCCGCCTGCTTGCGGCGGAGGAACAGGGAGTGATATCCAGCTCCGGCGGGCGCGATCTCCTGGCCGCCTACGACCTGATCTCGGAGTGCCGGTTGAAGAACCAGGCAGCTCAGGTCAAGGCGGGGCAGCGGCCGGACAATTTCCTGGCCCCGTACGAACTCGGCGACTTCGAGCGCTCTCACCTGCGGGACGCCTTCGTCGTCGTCCGCACCATGCAATCGGCGCTGGCCCACGGCCGCAGTGCCCTCTTTTGAAGGACGGGCCGATGCTGTTCGAACTTCTCGCTGCGGTCTTCGCCGGTCTTGCCCTTGCCGGGATCGCGATGTCGCTCCGCTGGATCAGCCGCCAGCGCCTGCCGAAGTGGATCGTGCCGGTGGCGGCGGGATCGGGCATGCTTCTCTACTCCGTCTGGAGCGAATACAGCTGGCTGGATCGCACCGTCAATTCCATGCCGTCCGTCGCCGTCGCCTGGCAGAGCGAGGATCGGGCGCCGTGGCGTCCCTGGTCCTACGTCAAGCCGCTTTCGCTGCGTTTCACGGGCGTCGATCGCAGCAGCGTCCAGCGTCATCCAGCCCAACCCGGCCAGGTGATGGTTGATCTTGTCTTCGCGGCAAGATGGCAGCCCTTGGCCCGCGTAAAGGTCGTCTATGACTGCAACGGCCATCGCCGCGCCGATGTCCTCGATCAGCCGATCGAGATCGCGCCCGACGGCTCCATCGTCGGCGCGCGCTGGATCGGTGTGGGCGCCGACGACCCGGTGCTCCGCACGGCCTGCGCGACGACTTGAACGGTTCGCAGCTCGATGCCGCCGGAGCTGCGCCAGTCAGTTTCGCAGAACCGTGCAGGTGCCGCCGGCAGCCCTGATCCTGGCGCAGACATCGTTCGCCTCGGCGCGGGTTTCGCGGCCGATCCTGGCGGCATAGCGGCCTCGATAGCCGAAATTGCCCCGCGTCTGATGAACGATGACCGGCAGTTCTTCGTTGAGCGGCGAGGGTAGGGAGGCGATCCGCCCGGCAAAAAGCGAACGCGCCATTTCCGGGTTCACGTGGGATGCGACCTGCACGCCCCATGGCGCCCACTTGCCTTCACCGACCGTGGCTCCCGGGGGCAGCCGCCTGCTCTCCGCCAGCGCGACGCAGCCTTCGGAGAAGGGCTTGTCCGGATCGAGCGGAGCGGCCGCAGCCGGAGGCGGGTCGCTCGCCCACCCCTCGATGGATCGGCCGGTGATGGCGGTTACATAGGCGCGCGTCTCGAAGGGAAGGGTGCCCTTGTCCAGGAAGGTCTGCAGCCCGGCCTCTCCGGCATTGTAGGCGGCGGCCGCGTACCCGTAGCCGCCGAACCGGTCGTGCAGTTCTTTGAGATAGGCCGAGGAGGCGTCGAGCGCCGCCAGGATATCGAAGCTGTCGGAAAGTCCTCGGCGCCGAGCGGTCGCCGGCATGAACTGGGCAATGCCCTGCGCCCCCTTCGGGCTTACGGCGTCCGGCCGGAACAGGCTTTCACGCCAGATCAGCCGCGCGAAGAAGTCCGCCGGGATCCCCTGCCTGAGGGCGAAATATTCGATTCCGGCGCAGAGGTCGCGGTTGAAGGTCTCCCTGCGGATGCACAGGCTGCCGCCCGAAGCGTCCGACCAGGAGGAGAGGCATTCGGACGACGCGGCCTCCGACGCGGCTTCGCCCGGCGCCGCAGCGGAGGAAAGAAGGAAGAAAAGAAGTGCCAGCCATACCGCTCCGGCCTTCATCGCCTGCCTCCTTCCGCGTGGCCATGGTCGAAGGAAAGGTGCCAGCACGAAAGCCGACCCGCAAGGTCTTCTAGACCGCCGGCCGCTCGTCCGTCTCGCCTTGGGCTGCGATCTTGCTGATAGCCCGGCCCGGCCGCACCACCGTCACGGTACAGGGCGCCTTGGCCGCCACCGCCCCCGAGACGCTGCCGAGGAGGCTGCGCATCGCGGAATTGGCGCGTGCTCCCATGACGATGTGGTTGACGAAGTTTTCGCGTGCGAATTCCAGGATGGCATCGGCGGCGGATACCGCCTCAATGACATGGAAGGTGAGGGCGCCTTCCCGCGAGCGTAGGGGCCCGGCCCAGTGCTTGAGCTGCACGAGACGTGCGACGTGGAGGTTGGTGCCGGACTCGTCCTCCTCCTCGTCCAGGCGCAGCCGGTTGATCTTCAGGACGTTGAAGCAGGCAATCCGCGCATTCGGCGTGTTTTCCAGCACCCGCTGCAGCGTCAGCCGCAATTCCTCGCCGAGCTCGGCCTGCGCCGAAAGGTCGATCGCCGCCATGATGATGGGGGCGGCGTCCTGCGCGCCCTGTGCCGCCTGCGGCTTCAGGAGTTCGATCGGGTCCGGATTGAATCGGCGTTTGAGCACCTCGGCCCAGCCGTCGCGTCGCTGCTTCTCCGCCCGCGCGGTCAGCGGCACGCGGGCAAGGTCCTGCAGGTCCATCGCGAGTTGGGCGGCGGTCGGATAGCGTCGTGCGGGATTGACCTCCAGGCAGCGCAGGATCACCTCCTGGAAGGCGGGCGAAATCTCCGGCCGCAGCGCCCGCGGCGGCGGTGGGTCGCGCCAGAGCCGTCTCTTCAGCCCGTTCAGCCGCCGCGGATCCCCGAATGGGCGCTTGCCCGTGGCGAAGAAGTACATCAGCACGCCGAGCGCGAAAAGATCGCTGCGGCAATCGCTGCGCACGCCGAGCACCTGTTCGGGCGCCATGTAGGGTGCGGTGCCGTAGGGAAGGCGGAACTCCTCGTCCATCAGGTCCGGCAGTTGCAGGTGGCGCGCCAGCCCGTAGTCGATGAGCACCGCCTGACCGCTCTCGCGGAACATGATGTTCGACGGCTTGAGGTCGAGATGCACGATGTGCTGGCGGTGGAGGTCGGCAAGCCCGGTGGAAATCCGTGCCCCGAGCTGCGCCACCTCCGCAGGATCGAGCGGCAGGTCGTCGAGCCGGTGGTAGAGCGACTTGCCCGGCAGCCGTTCGAAGACGATGTAGGGCTGGCGGGAAAAGTCGCCGTTGGCGACGAAGCGCGGCACATGCGGGCCGGAAAGCCGCGGCAGGATCATCTGCTCCATCTCGAAGCCGACGATGAGGGCCGGATCGGCGCCTCCGCCGATCTCCGGGACCTTCATCAGCAGCGGCTCGTCGTGATCCGGATGGCTGACGGCGAAAAGGCGGGCCATCCCCCCGCGATGCGCGAGCTCGAGAACGGTGAAGCCGTCGACCACCGATCCGGGCTGGAGCCTCTCCCTCGGCACGCTCAAACCCCTCCGTGGAGCCGGGCCGCCAGGCTTTCGGGCAGGCCCGCCGCCCGGATCTTCGCGGCGGTCGCATCGAGGTCGTAGGGCACCTTCAGAAACGTCAGTTCGCAGGTTTCGGTGTCGAAGACCGCGTAGCTGGCGGCTGCATTGCGGTCGCGCGGCTGGCCGACGGAGCCGATGACTGCCAGCCAGCGCCGCTGCGCGAGCAGGGGAACGGCGACGCCCGCTATCGGCGTGAACGGCGTCACCTTGCCGCCGCTGCCCAGCGCATAGAGGGCGGGCCGGTGGACATGGCCGCAGAAGCCGAGGCGTGTTTCACAGCCGGCAAAATGCCGGGCGGCGGCGTCGGCGTCGCGGACGTAACGGAAGCGGGCGGGCGCCGAGGCCTCCGAATGCACGTAGAGCCGGTCGTCTTCCCGCTCCGCGAGCGGAAGCTCCGCCAGAAACGCCTTCTGCCGCTGGTCGAGCACCTGTGCCGTCCAGTCGATCGCGGCGCGGGCGGCGGAGTTCATGGAAGATGCGGGGGTCCCCAGTGCCTGCTCGTGGTTGCCGCGCACGACCATCGCGCCGGCACGGGCGAGAGCCATGCTCCGCTCCACGCACCAGCCGGGATCGGGCCCGTAGCCAACGATGTCGCCGAGGATCACGAAGCGGTCGACGCGGCGCCCCTCGCAATCCGCAAGCACCGCTTCGAACGCTTCCCGGTTGGCGTGGATGTCCGACAGGAATGCGATACGCATGTCCACCTCCCGCCTGCACTCTAGCCGGGCGGCGGAGGTCCCGCCATTGGCCGGAAGGCGTAGAGGCCTGTCCTCAAGGCGCCGATATCCCTCGCGCGTTCCCGAGATCTATTCCTCGGTCAGCAGTTCCTCGCAATAGCTCGGGCCGTTGGCGCCGGCGCGGTCGGCGGTGATGCGGATGTCGCGGATGTTGTAATTGGCATCGACCGTCAACTGCGCCGCGCAGCTCACGTTTGCGGTCCGGCCGTTCTGCTGCTTGATCCGCTTGTAGCCGCCCCGCCAGTTGTAGAGCGTCGTGGAGCCGGATGGCGTGTCGCTGAGAGGCGGGCTGTACTTCGCGAAGAACTTGCCGGCCGATTGTCCCACCCAGCGCGCCTCGATCGGATTGGCGGGTGCGCCGGTGGTCGTGCAGGCGGATAGCGCGATGGCGAATAGGGCGGCGGATGCGATGATGCGGCGGCTCATGTCCTGGAAACCTCTTCTGTACCCGTCCGACGGGCGTTCGGCGTCGCCCTAGCAGATTTCCGTCCGCCGTCGCAGCGCTGCTTCCGGCGTGATCCAAAAATTCCGTCACCGCCGCCTTTTTGCCACGCCGCCGCACGGGACGGATCACGTGCGGCGGGGCCGCAATTTTTCCCAAGGAACCGCTTGTCGAAGCCGGAAGCGTGGTCTATAGAGGCGCCGCTGGTCACGGAGTGTAGCGCAGTCTGGTAGCGCACCACGTTCGGGACGTGGGGGTCGCAAGTTCGAATCTTGCCACTCCGACCAGCTGATCCCCGACATGGCTGTTGATCGTATGCCGGATCCCGCAAACGCTGCGGTATCCCGCTCTGGCTATCGGCTTGATGCTCTGCACGCTCCCTCGCAGGGTCGCGGAGCCGTGAATTGCCTCCCTTCTCCATCGTCCATAATGTATACACCGAGACCGGCGGGCGGTCGCTTCGGTCCCGTTGTCTCCGTGATCGCCTACGGCGACGAGGCCGACGCGATCGCCAAGGCCAACGACACGATCTACGGCCTCAACGCGCGATCTATTCCGCCGCTCCGGAGCGGGCCTACCAGGTGGCGCGGCAGATCCGCTCGGGCCACCTGACGGTCAACGGCAACGTCGTCGACATCACCATGCCCTTCGGCGGCTACAAGCAATCCGGCCTCGGGCGGGAAGGCGGCATCAAGGGACTGGACAACTATGTCGAGGTGAAGACCGTCAACTTCGCCTGACTCCTGCCGGCATGGCGCCCCTGGCGGGTGCGACATGCCGAACCGGCGCCATGCGCCTGTTCGATGCGGAACGCTCGGCGAAGACGATCTGAGCTTGCTTCGGCATCGGCCGCCTTCAGGCATGCCGCAGACTTCGGCGAGCGGGGTCACGTCGAACTGAGACCGGACGCCAGCCGGTAAGGCGGGCGCCGATGGCCTGGTGGCCGTGCAAGCGTCAATGGGTGCTTTCAAGCACGTCCCGTTTGCGCAGGTCCTCAATGGCGGCCACGGCCTCGTCGGCCGACCATCCGGCACGCACCGCCGCATCGATGATCCTTGCCTCGCATTCGAGCGCCAGCCGGTTGTAGACCGGCTCGATGGCCTCCTGGATTGTCAGAATATGATCCTCGGGTTTGACGTGGATATGCGCCGACATTGCCATGTTGCTCTCCATTGCGAGGGAATAGCCTCCGAATCCCTGGGCGCCGGTTTTGTTCCGGCCCTATTCACGGGAATGTCACATCGGACGAAGAGTGTGATGACGCGCTTGATCCCCGTGCCGTCCGGCGGGGAACGGAAGGCGTTTCCTCCTGCCGCTTACGTTCGGCAAAGCACGGCGGTTGTCGATGCGACCGTATCTTCCCCGCCTCAGGTTTTCTGCGGGATATCGGCTTTGGAGAGAGATTTGCTCATCATCGCCATGTCATGAAATCGCTGTTTCTGTCCTGCGTCGGGCCGAAGCCTCATAATCGGCCAAAGAGCATGGAAGACCCTTATGACGATCCACGACGCCTCCGGTCCCCGCCTGGCCGAACTCGCCGCCACTCTCGATGCGCAGTTTGAAAAGCTCGATCTCGCCGGCCGCCTGTCGCTTGCGTCCGGCCTCGGCCGCGCCGTCTTCACAACCAGTCTCGGGATGGAGGATCAGGTCATCGCCGCTGCCATCGGCCTGGGGCGGCTGGACATTGAGGTCGTGACGCTGGACACGGGGCGGCTCTTTGCCGAAACGCTGGCGCTGATCGACGGGACGGAGGCCCGCTTCGGCATCGCCATCCGCCGTTTTCATCCCGATCGGGCGGATGTGGATGCCTATGCGGTGCAGTACGGGCTCAACGGCTTCTACGAGAGCGTCGAAGCGCGCCACGCCTGCTGTCATGTGCGCAAACTGAAGCCGTTGGCTCGGGCGCTCGACGGTGCGGCCGTCTGGGTCACGGGCCTGCGCCGCAGCCAGTCGGGCAACCGCGCGGCCACTCCCTTCGTCGAGTACGACGCCGAGCGCGCTCTCCTCAAGGTCAATCCGCTGGCCGACTGGTCGCTGGAGCGGATCGAGGCCTATGTCGAGGAGCAGGCGGTGCCGACAAATCCGCTCCACCGGCGCGGCTATCCATCCATCGGCTGCGAGCCCTGCACGCGTGCCATCAAGCCCGGCGAGCCCGAGCGGGCCGGCCGCTGGTGGTGGGAGAATGACGAGAAGCGTGAATGCGGCCTCCACGTCCCCGATGCTGCCGTTCCTTCCCTCAGTTCGAGTTCCCTTTGATCGGCGGTTCCCAAGGCCGTCTGGAGTTGTTGATGTCCGAAATCCTTCATGCAGCAGAGCCGAAGCCTGCTTCCTCCACCAAGCCGCCGCTCGACCCGCACCTGAAGGCGCTGGAGAATGAGGCTATCCACATCTTCCGCGAGGTTGCGGCCGAGTTCGAGCGTCCGGTGATGCTCTATTCGATCGGCAAGGATTCTTCCGTGCTGCTGCACCTGGCGCGCAAGGCTTTCTATCCCGGCCGGGTGCCGTTCCCGCTGCTGCACGTGGATACCACCTGGAAGTTCAGGGAAATGATCGAGTTCCGCGACCGGATCGCACGGGAATACGACCTGGACCTCGTCATTCACACAAACCCGCGCGGCAAGGCGGAGAACATCACGCCCTTCTCGCACGGTTCGGCCCGCTATACCGACATCATGAAGACCGAGGCGCTGCGCCAGGCGCTCGACGCCGGCGGCTATGACGCGGCCTTCGGCGGCGCGCGCCGCGACGAGGAGGCGAGCCGCGCCAAGGAGCGGATCTACTCCTTTCGCACGCCCGACCATCGATGGGATCCGCGCAATCAGCGGCCCGAATTGTGGAACGTCTACAACGGCATGATCCGCAAGGGCGAGAGCGTGCGGGCCTTCCCGCTGTCCAACTGGACCGAGGTCGACATCTGGCGCTACATCCAGGCCGAGGACATCCCGCTCGTGCCGCTCTATTTCGCCGCCGAGCGCCCCTATGTCGAGCGCGACGGCATGATGATCCTCGGCGAGGATCCGAGGCTTGAACTCCTGCCCGGCGAGACCGTCCAGCGCGGTTTCATCCGCTTCCGCACGCTCGGCTGCTTCCCGCTCACCGGCGCGATCCGCTCGCGCGCCACGACCCTCGACGAGGTGATCGCCGAGCTCGAGATCGCCACCGTCTCCGAACGCCAGGGACGCGCCATCGACCGCGACCAGTCCGGCTCGATGGAAAAGAAGAAACGCGAAGGATATTTCTGAGATGACCGCATCCGCCACTGCCACTTCGGCCGTCGCTCATCCTGCAGCGGAGGCGCTGCCGCTGTCGCGCGATGCGCGTCCCCTTCGGCTCATCACCTGCGGCTCGGTCGACGACGGCAAGTCCACGTTGATCGGCCGGCTGCTCTGGGACACCAAGGCGGTCAAGGAAGACCAGGCCGCGACGCTCCAGCGCGATTCCGGCCAGCAGAACGATCTCGGCCTGCCCGACTTCGCGCTGCTGCTGGACGGCCTGCAGGCCGAGCGCGAGCAGGGCATCACCATCGACGTCGCCTACCGCTATTTCGCGACCGACCGTCGCTCCTTCATCGTCGCCGATACGCCCGGCCACGAGCAGTACACCCGCAACATGGCGACCGGCGCCTCGACGGCCGATCTCGCCGTGCTCCTGGTGGATGCGCGTGCCGGCCTGCTGGAGCAGACCCGCCGCCATGCGACCATCGCCTCGCTGATGGGCATCCGGCAGTTCGTGCTGGCCGTCAACAAGTTCGACCTCGTCGGCTATGACAGGGCCGTGTTCGACAAGATCTCGCACGACTTCAAGGAACTGGCGCTGTCGCTCGGCGTCCGGCAGATCACCGCGATCCCGATGTCGGCGCTCAAGGGCGAGAACGTCGTCTATCCGGCGGGAACCGTCATGCCCTGGTATGACGGGCCAACGCTGGTCGAGACGCTGGAACTGGCGACGGTCCGTTCCGCCCAGGCGGGCGGCTTCCGGCTGCCGGTGCAGCGCGTCTCCCGTCCCGGCGAAAGTTTCCGCGGCTATCAGGGCACCGTCGCCGGCGGCTCGGTCAAACCCGGCGATTCCGTTGTCATCCTGCCCTCCGGAATGGTCGCCAACGTCAAGCAGATCGTCACCTTCGACCTCGTGCGCAATGCCGCCGTCGCCGGCGATGCGATCACCCTTGTGCTCGACCGCCAGGTCGACGTCTCGCGCGGCGACATGATCGTTTCGCTGGACGCCCAGCCGATGACGGGGCTGGAGTTCGAGGCGCAGATCGTGGCGCTTCAGCCCGACGGCATCGAGCCCGGCAAGCGCTACTGGCTGAAGAGCGGCGCGCGCCGGCAGCGCGTTTCCGTCGCCCCGACGTCGCAGCTCGATGTCTCCACGGCGTCCTGGCGAGCGCACGGCGAGCGCCTGCCGATGAACGCCATCGGCAAGGTTCGCCTTTCCTTCGACGAGCAGGCGATCTTCGACGCCTACGAGCAGAACCGCTCTACCGGTGCCTTCATCCTGATCGATCCCGACACGCACAACACGATCGCCGGCGGCATGATCACCGCCAAGCGCCACGGCGAGATCGGTATCCGCTACGAAGGCGAGCGGGTCCTGCTGTCCCTGCCGGCCGATCTGGCGGACCAGATCATGGCGAGCGAACTCTTCGCCAGCCGGCGCGACGAGACAGAGGTGCGCCGCATGAGCGCCACGCAGGCGGCGGATCTGTTCGCGAACGCGGGCAGCGATATTTGAGCTTTACGGCGCGCCGGTTCCTGCGGGCGGGCGCGTCGTGCCTCGTTGAATGACTTCGTAGCCGAGATCGACCGGCATGGACGGCGGCGTTTCGCCGTTGACCACGCGGATCAGCAGATCGATCGCGCGATACCCCATCTCGAAGCGCGGCACCCTGACGGTCGTCAGGGGCGGCTGGCTGTAGGCCGCAAAGCCGAGGTCGTTATAGCCGCAGATGCCGAGTTCCGGCACCGCCAGGCCAAGGCGCTGCGCTTCGAACAGGACGCCGAGCGCAAGGTCGTCGTTCTGGCAGAAAACGCAATCGACATCCGGTGCCTGCCGGCGAAGCCGCTGCAGCAACTGGCAGCCGAGCTGGACGCTGGTCGGCGCATCTTCCGAAACCACGAGTGCTGAATCGGTCAGCCCCGCCTCCTGCATGGCAAGGCAATAGCCCTCCTGGCGCCGCTCCGACCGGACGTCGCGTGTTCCCCCGAGCAGGCCGATCCGGCGATAGCCGCAGGCGATGAGATGACGGACGGCCGAAGCGGCGGCATGGCAGTGGTTGGTGCCGATGGCCATGCCGACCGGCGTCAGGTGCAGATCGACGATCTGCACGACGGGACAGGGCGCCGTACGAAGCAGGTCCAGCGTCCCGTCGCGCTCCTGCAGGCCCGACAGGAGGATGCCGGCCGGGTGCTGCGACAGGAAGAGGCGGATCTGCCGGATTTCCTCCTCCGGATCATGGCGGGAACTGGCATACTGGATGCGCAGGTCGGAGGTTCGTACCCGCTCCTCGATCCCGCGCATGATGCCGAGATGCGCATGGCTGGTCAGCGCCGGCGCCAGTACGCCGATCACGCCGCTGTGCCGGCTGGCGAGCGCGCGTGCCGCCAGGTCGGGCACATAGCCCATCTCGTCGATCTTGTTCAGGATCCGCTGCCGCAGGTCCTCGGATACCTTCTCGGGCTCCCGCAGCGCCCGTGAAACGGTAATCGCGCTGACGCCCAGCGCATCCGCGACGTCCTGCAGCGTCACTCTCTCCGTCCGGGCGCGACGGTGCGGCATGGTTTTCCCCCTGCGGCTTTGACCGGCCTGTCTTCTTTGGCCGGTGCCGATTCCATCGGAACAATATGGTGTTTAAGCTATCCGGCAAGTACGGTACGTGGATTTCCCATGCCTGTACGGTGATGCGGCAGCGGTTCGGCCGTCGCTTCTCGACGAGTGGGCCGCATTGCCATCACTTCGCGGTGATGCCTCTGGCGCCGGGGATGATGCCTCACATCTTCTGACGGAGTTCAGGCAGAGGAGGCCCCCATGCCACATATGATCTTCCCGAAACTGCTCGCCGCCGCCGCTCTCTTCGCTGCCGCGGCAACCACCGCGACGGCGCATCACGGCTGGTCCTGGGCGGAGGCCGATCAGATCGAACTTACCGGCACCATCAGGTCGATCTCGTTTGCGCCCCCGCATCCGACGCTCGAGGTGGAGGCGGAGGACGGCCTCTGGCGGGTCGAGCTCGGCAACCCCAACCAGACCCAGCGTTCCGGATTCGTGGAAGGCGAAGCGGAGGTCGGTGATACGATCAGGGCTCTCGGGAACCGCTCCATGGAGCCGGACGAGAAGCGCATGAAGGCAGTCCGCATCACCGTCGGCGACAAGACCTACGACATCTATCCCGACCGCATCCAGTCCAACTGAGGCTTGGGCCTTGGAGTGGCTGGCACCGCTTGCGCAGACATGGTTTGCCCGCGCCCTCGTTACGTCGCCGGTGCTCTACCCGCTGGTAAGCGCCGCGCATATCATGGCGATCGGCCTTCTGTTCGGCGGGATCATAGCCCTCGACATGAGGATGCTCGGCCTGGGGTCCGCCGTGCCGCTTCCGGCCGCTGCACGCTATCTCTCCCGCATCGCCGGCATCGGGCTGCTGCTGGCGGTCCTGACCGGCTTCTGCCTCTTCTGCGTCCGCCCGCTCGAATATGCAGGCAACCCCGCCTTTCTCGCGAAGCTCGCACTGGTGGCATTGGGCCTCCTCAACATCCTGGCGGTGCATCTTTCGGCCGGGTGGCGGCAGTTGCTCGCCGGTGGCACACCGCAAGCGGCGACGCGGATTGGTGCGACGATCTCCATCCTGATCTGGACCGGCGCGATCATCGCCGGCCGCTGGATCGGCTTCCTCTGAGACGCGGCGCCCGACATTGCACAGAACTGGCATGTGCTATAGTCTGCATCGCAAATGCAATGCGCGAGGTCTGCCATGAAATCCGCCACCCTTCCGTCGCTCCGCGTCGAACCCGAACTGCGCGCCGCTGCCGAAAGCGTACTGAAAGAGGGCGAGACGCTGTCGGCCTTCGTCGAAAATTCGGTGAAGGCACAGATCCACTACCGCAAGACGCAGGCCGAGTTCATTGCCCGAGGGCTGGCGTCGAGAGAGAAAGCCAAGCAAACAGGTATATACTACGACGCCGATGATGTTCATGCCGAGCTTCGGGCGATGCTTCAGGCAAAGAAAGTCGAACTTGGACGATGAGCTATAGGCTCCGGTATAGCGCCGAAGCTCGCGAAGACCTCACGCGACTCTACGATTTCCTGTTGCAGCGGGACGTAGCGGCTGCAGACAAGGCGGTGGAGATCATAATCCGAGCGATAAACAACCTGCGAGAATTCCCCTTCACAGCACGCAGGGCACCGGGGGACGACAGCTTTCTCCGCGAACTGGTCATTCCTTTTGGTTCCGGCGGCTATGTCGCCCTCTTCGCGATCGAAGATGCCAAGACGGTCACCATTCTTGCCGTCCGCCACCAGCGGGAAGACGACTACCACTGATCTTACCGGTCGCTCGCTTCCGCCCGCGGGTTTACCCACGGCTCCTGGTTCGAGCGGGGCAGCGGCTGCCTGCCGAGGATATGGTCGGCGGCCTTCTCGCCGGTCATGATCGACGGGCCGTTGAGGTTGCCGTAGGTGATATGCGGGAAGATCGAGCTGTCCGCCACCCGCAGCCCCTCGACGCCGATCACCCGGCATTCCGGATCGACGACGGCCATGGGATCGTCCGGGTCGCCCATCCGGCAGGTGCCGCAGGGGTGATAGGCGCTTTCCAGATGGTCCCGCAGGAAGGCGTCGATCTGCTCGTCCGTCTGCACCCGCTCCCCCGGCTGGATTTCGGGGCCGCGATAGGGATCGAAGGCCTGCTGGCCGAAGATCTCGCGGGTCAGCCGAACGCAGTGGCGGAACTTCTCCCAGTCCTCCGGATGGCTCATGTAGTTGAAGCGGATCACCGGATCGGCCTGCGGGTCCGGCGAGCGCAAGGTCACGCTGCCGCGCGACTTGGATAGGTTGTAGCCGACATGCACTTGGAAGCCGTGGCTCCTGGCGGCGGCCCTTCCGTCGTAGGAGATCGCCACGGGCAGGAAATGATACTGGATGTCCGGCTGCTTCAGGCCGGCGGCCGAACGCACGAAGGCGCAGGCCTCGAACTGGTTGGAGGCGCCGAGGCCGCCCTTTGACAGCAGCCACTGCGCGCCGGCGACGCCCTGCCAGAACCACGGCAGCCAGGAATAGAGCGAGACCGGCTTCTTCGAGACCTGCTGGAAGTAGAATTCCATGTGGTCCTGCAGGTTGGCGCCGACCCCCGGCCGGTCCGCCTTGACCTCGACTCCCAGTTCCTTCAGGTGCGCGGCAGGCCCGATGCCGGAGAGCATCAGGAGCTTCGGCGAATTGAAGGAGGAGGCGGCGACGATCACCTCGCGATTGGCGCGGATCACTTCCGTCGCGCCCCGCCGCTCGATCTCCACGCCGACCGCCCGGCCGTTCTCGATGACAACCCGCTGCGCGAATCCGTACACCAGGCGCACGTTCTGCCGCCGCAAGGCCGGCTTGAGATAGGCATTGGCCGCTGACCAGCGCCGGCCCATGTGGATGGTCTGCTCCATCAGCCCGAAGCCTTCCTGCTTCGAGCCGTTGTAATCGTCCGTCAGTTCGAACCCCGCCTCCTTGCCCGCCTCGATAAAGGCGTGGAACAGCGGGTTGACGAAGGGGCCGCGCCGCACATGCAGCGGCCCGTCCGTGCCCCGCCAGCCCTCTTCGCCGCCATGGCTCGTTTCCATCCGCTTGAAATAGGGCAGCACGTCCGCATAGGCCCAGCCGCGCGCGCCGAGTTCCTCCCAGCGGTTGAAGTCTTCCGAATGCCCGCGCACGTAGACGAGCCCGTTTATGGAGGAGGACCCGCCGATCACCTTGCCGCGCGGCGCGGTGATGCGGCGGTTGTTGAGGTTGGGCTCGGGCTCCGAAAGATAGCCCCAGTTGTAGCGCTTCATGCTCATCGGCCAGGCGAGCGCCGCCGGCATCTGGATGAACGGCCCGATGTCGGACCCGCCCGCCTCGATCACGATGACTGAGTGCTTGCCATCCTCCGACAGCCGGTAGGCCATGGCCGAACCTGCCGACCCTGAACCCACGATAACGAAGTCCGCGCTGGTCATGCCGATCTCCTCAATACGGCGCCTCGACCGGACCCATGGCCACGTAGACCGTCTTCAGTTCCGTGTAGTGCTCCAGCGCGGCGGCGGAGTTCTCCCGCCCGAAGCCGGACTGTTTCGAGCCGCCGAAGGGGATTTCCACCGGGCAGAGATTGTAGGTGTTGATCCACAGCGTTCCGGCCTGCAGCCGGTCCACCACCCCGTGCGCTCGTTTCAGGTCGGCGGTGAAGACGCCGCCGGAAAGGCCGAATTCGGTGGCGTTGGCGCGGGTGACCACCTCCGCCTCGTCCTCGAAATCGAGCACGCACATCACCGGGCCGAAAATCTCCTCGCGTGCGATCGTCATGTCGTCCGTCACGTCGGCGAACACGGCCGGCTGCACGTAGAAACCTTCGCCCGGTACGTCGTTGGGAATGCCCCCGCCCGTGACCAGCCGCGCGCCTTCCGCCTTGCCCTTCTCGATGTAGCCGAGCACTTTCTCGCGCTGTGCCCGCGAAACGAGCGGCCCCATCTGGGTTGTCTCGTTCATCGGGTCGCCGATGGCGATCTTCTCCGTGCGCTCCTTCAGGCGTGACAGGAACTTCTCCTTGATCCGCTTCTGCACGAAGACGCGCGTGCCGTTGGAGCAGACCTGCCCCGTGGAGTAGAAATTGCCGAGCATGGCGCCGCCAATGGCACTGTCGAGATCGGCATCGTCGAAGACGATCAACGGCGACTTGCCACCCAGTTCCATGGTCACGTGCTTCAACTGCCCCGCTGCTGCCGCCGCTACCTTCCGGCCGGTCGGTACGGAGCCGGTGAGTGAGATCTTCGCCACGTCCGGGTGGTTGACGAGGAGCGGCCCCGTCTCCCGGTCGCCTTGGACGACATTGAACACGCCCCTCGGCAGCCCCGCCTCGAGCAGGATTTCGGCGATCTTCAGCGCGCCGAGCGGCGTCGTCTCCGAGGGCTTGAACACCATCGCATTGCCGGCGGCGAGTGCGGGTGCTGCCTTCCAGCAGCAGATCTGCTGCGGATAGTTCCAGGCGCCGATGCCGACGCAGACCCCGAGCGGCACCCGCTTCGTATAGGCCCAGTCGCCGCCGAGCGGGATGTGCGCGCCGTTGAGTGCCGTCGCCGCGATGCCGCCGAAGAATTCGAGGCTGTCGGCGCCGGAGGTCGGGTCGGCGACGGTCGTCTCCTGGATCGGTTTGCCCGTATCCAGCGTCTCCAGTTCCGAAAGCTCGCGGTTGCGCTCCCGCATGATCTCCGCCGCCCGCTTCAGGATACGGCCGCGCGCCGTGGGGCTCATCGCCGCCCATTCCGCCTGGGCCCGCTTAGCGGAGGCGACCGCGCGCTCGACGATGGCCGGCGTCGCCGCATGCAGCCGGGCAATCACCTCGCCGGTGGCCGGATAGATGCTCTCGATCACCGCACCGGCCGTGTCTTCCACATACGCGCCGTCGATGAAATGGCTGGCCTTCGGTTGTGCGCGCATGATCATTCTCCTGGCCGGCTCGAAGGGTGGACGGATGCCGCCGCATCCTTGAGGAAGGGGCGAAGCTGCAGGTCGAGGTAGTCCTCCGTCAGCGCGACGGAGGCGGTGCTGCCGATCGGGGCCGAGCGCAGGCTCTGGCGGATGTAGAGGCCGTCGATCATGGCCGCGACGCCTTCGGCGATCCGCGCCGCGTCGTCCGGCGGGCAAAGCCGCTCGAGGCCGTGGAGGAGGTTGGAGCGCAGGCGCCTGGCATAGATCACCAGCAGCCGGCGAACCTCCTCCGAACGCTGCGCCTCCACATAGAAGGCGAGCCAGGCCGCAACCGTCTCCGGGGCGAACTGATCGGCCTGGAAGGACACGCGGATGATGGCGGAAAGCCGTTCGCGCGGCGTGTCTAGATGCTCCATCGCCGCGACGGCATCCGCCCGCAGGCGGCCCAGGAGGCTGCGGATCGTCGCCACCAGCAACTGCTGCTTGCTGCCGAAATAGTGGTGCGCAAGCGCCGGCGAGACTCCAGCCTCCCGCGCGATGTCGGACATCGTCACGTCCAGCGATCCGTGCTGTCCGATTGCTCGTAGCGTGGCATCCATCAGCGCCTTGCGGCGCAACGGCTCCATTCCGATACGGGGCATGGCTGATCTCCGATTTCCGGCAGTGTATTATTGATTGACTGATCAATCAATAATAGCCACCAATTCATCAGCCTCATATTGACGAAGCGCGATGCTCATCCACATTCCCAGCAGGTGCGCATGTGTCCTTGCTCGATCGGAGAAATTGCCATGGCTTTCGGAATGGAAAGGCCCCATGCGGCGCAGGTGAGGGACAAGTGGGGCTGGTTTCTTGCCCTCGGCGTCCTGCTTCTGGTCTTGGGGCTCCTCGCCTTTCTCAACGTCTTCCTGGCCACCGTGGCCTCCGTCCTCTACATCGGCGCGATGATGCTCGTCGGCGGCGCCGTCCAGTTCGCGCATGCCTTTCAGGCCAAAGGCTGGAGCCAGGCGATCTACTGGGGTGCGAGTGGCCTGCTCTACATGCTCGCCGGCTTCCTGGCCTTCTGGAACCCGGCGTTGACCGCGGCTCTCTTCACGCTCTTCATGTCGGGAGCTCTCCTGGTGGCCGGGGCAGCCCGGATATGGGTCGGCTACAAGATGCGGCCGATGAAGGGGTCGGGCTGGATCATTGTCGGCGGCCTCGTAACTGCGCTCGCAGGCATCGCCATAGCGACCGGCTGGCCGGTGAACAGCCTCTGGGTTCTCGGCCTCTTCCTTGCGATCGACCTGACGATGCAGGGCTGGGCGCTGATTGCGGTGGCGCTTGCCGCCCGCCGCTGAAAGCCTTCGGTCCCGTCACGGCCGGCAGGGGAATCCCGGATCGCGACCTATTGAATCAAAAGCACCTTAACCTTCATGTAACATTCACATACGCGAAAGGCTTTGTTGACGAGTGGGGAAGGATGCTCCGCGTGCTCAAGACTATTGCGCGCATGGAGTAAGTCATGAACTCGGCGGCCGCTATCGAACCCGGCCTTTTCAGGCGATATGCTGGAGACCAGCTTCTCACGCTCTCAAAGCTGGTTCTGGAAAGCGCTTTCCAGCCGATCGTCGAGGTCGCGACCGGAACGGTGTTCGGTTATGAGACCTTGATGCGCGGTTTTGACCGCATCGGCTTCTCCTCGCCGCTGGAACTCCTCGATCAGGCCGCGGAAGCAGGCCAGTTGCTGGCGCTGGAGCAGATGATGGCGGGCCGGTCGCTCGCCAAGTTCGCGACGCTGCCGGATTTTGCCTCGGCGACGCTCTTCCTCAATCTGGACGTCCGCCTCATCAAAGACGGCGACTACATCATCGAAAGGCTTGTCCAGCACCTGAGGAAGGCGAGCATCCCGCCGTCCTCCGTCTGCTTCGAGCTGTCCGAGCGTTTCGACAACACGAGCGTGCCGGAATTCGCAGCGCTGGTGGACAAGCTCCGCAAGGCCGGGTTCAAGCTCGCCATCGACGATTTCGGCGTCGGCCATGGGGAAATTAAGCTCCTGTGCGACTACCAGGTGGACTATCTCAAGATCGACCGCCACTTCATCGACGGGATCGACCAGAGCGCGCGCAAGCGCCATCTCTTCAAGAACATCGTCCACATCGCCCATGTCCTCGGGGTGCGGGTGATCGCCGAAGGCATCGAGACCGAAGCGGAATTGCTGACGTGCCGCGAGTATGGCGTGGATCTCGTGCAGGGCTATTTCATCGCTCGCCCGACGACCTTCCAGAACGAGCTGCAGTCGTCCTTCCCGCATCTGGCGGAAATCGGCAGGAGCCGCCGCTCCAGCCAATCCCTGGACGAAATCCTCATCCGCAAGCAGATCGAGCGCCTTCCGGCGGTCTACGAGCATGAGAGCATCGACAGCGTATTCGAGCTCTTCCGCCGCAACCCGCGGCAGGCGTTCTTTCCGGTCCTCAACGCCAATGGCGAGCCGCGCGGCGTCATCAACGAATACCATCTGAAGGAATTCATCTATCAGCCCTTCGGCCGCGACCTTCTCAAGAACAAGGTCTATGAGCGGACGATCTCCCATTTCGTCGACATGGCGCCGATCATCGGGCTGGATGCCGATGCGGAAGAACTGATGAGCCTCTTCGCCAGCATGGACAATTCCGCCTGTGTCATCCTGACGGAGAACATGCGCTATGCGGGCGTGGTTTCGGCGGCCTCCCTCGTCAAGGTGATCAGCGAGAAGCAGTTGAAGATCGCCCAGGATCAGAACCCGCTGACGGGGCTGCCGGGCAACCGGGCGATCGGCGACTTCATGCAGGAGGCCGGCCGCGACGACGAGGACAGCCGCTTCTTCTGCTACTGCGACTTCGACCACTTCAAGCCGTTCAACGATCTCTACGGCTTCCACATGGGCGACCATGCCATCTCGCTCTTCTCCGCCCTGTTGCGCCGGTACTTCTTCTCCGACGATCTTTTCCTCGGTCATGTCGGCGGCGACGACTTCTTCATCGGCGTGCGCGACTGGACGCGCGAGGAACTGGCCGAGATACTCGAACGGCTCCTCAGCGATTTTCACGACGACGTGGTCGGGCTCTATTCGGCGGAAGAGCAGGCGGTGGGATGCATCAAGGGTCACGACCGCAACGGCGACGAGCGCTTCTTCCCACTGCTTCGCTGTTCGATCGGCGTTCTGGAATTGCCGAAGGGGCTGCTGCTCGACGATGTCGGCCAGATCGCGAGCAGCATCGCGGCGGTGAAGGCGCAGTCGAAGGAGGCGCCCGCCGGCCTCGTCTTCGTCGCCTTCGGCGAGACAAATTGACACCGTGACGGGCAACCGTCTTTCCGATGCCGCCGGCGCGTCCTAAGTCTCCTTTTCCAAACCAGGAGACCTGCCATGCCGCTCCCCAGCCAGATGCGCTATGTCGATCTACCCGCCTTCGGAGGGCCGGAGGTGATGAAGCTTGCGACCGGTCCCGTGCCGCAACCGCGGGCCGGCGAGGTGATCGTCCGGGTCGAGGCCGCCGGCGTCAACCGGCCGGACGTGGCGCAGCGCAGCGGCAGCTATCCGCCGCCGAAGGACGCGAGCCCGATCCTCGGCCTCGAAGTGGCCGGCACGGTCGTCGCGCTGGGCGAGGGCGTCACGGACATCACCATCGGCGAGCGGGTCTGCGGACTGGCGAACGGCGGCGGCTATGCCGAATACTGCGCGCTGCCCGCGGGCCAGACGCTGCCGTTCCCGCGGGGCTATGATGCGGTGAAGGCCGCCGCGCTGCCCGAGACCTTCTTCACCGTCTGGGCGAACCTCTTCCAGATGGCGGGCCTGACGGAAGGCGAGACGGTGCTGATCCACGGCGGCACCAGCGGTATCGGCACGACGGCGATCCAGCTCGCCAGAGCCTTCGGAGCGGAGGCCTATGCGACGGCGGGCTCTGCCGAAAAGTGCCGCGCCTGCGAAAAGCTCGGCGCCCGCCGAGGCATCAACTACCGCGATGAGGATTTCGTCGAGGTGGTCAAGGCCGAGACCGCAGGCAGGGGCGTCGACGTCGTCCTCGACATGATCGGCGCCGACTATTTCAACCGCAACCTGAGCGCGCTGGCCAGGGACGGCTGCCTGTCGATCATCGCCTTTCTCGGTGGCGCCGTCGCCGAGAATGCGAACCTCTCCCCGATCATGGTGAAGCGCCTTACGGTCACCGGCTCAACGATGCGGCCCCGCACGGCGGAGGAGAAGCGGGCGATCCGCGACGAGTTGAGATCCGAGGTCTGGCCGTTCCTCGATACGGGCAAGGTGGCGCCGGTGATCCACGCCGTCATGCCCTTCGACAAGGTCGTCGAGGCGCACCGGCTGATGGAGACGAGCAGCCATATCGGTAAGATCATCCTCGATCTGCGGTAGGGTGAATCAGCAGGCTCGCGAATGCTAGGCGAAGCCAGGGAGACTTCAACTCAATTATATCCGAACATTGTCACATAACGTGCCTTGCATACATGCGACGCCATGCCTACCTTCTGTTCATCGTCAACGTAATGAAAGGAAGGTGATCCAATGTCGAGTGAGATTTCGGTCTGCGTTTCGGACTTTGGAAAGGTGATGGTCTTGACGGGGCAGCCCTCGGCCTGAACGCATCTTCCTGCGGGCGCCATTTCGGCGTCCGGGTTCGTCAACCGGACCAAACTCATGGAAGGGCCGCCGACGCGGCCCTTTTCCGTTTCCGGCCCACCCTTTGGATAGGCCGTAGGATCCATGCAAGCAATGCATGGGTGAGCTGATATTTGTGCGCTTTTGGTGTGCGCGGGCAGGGACTATATGGAGGCTATCGAAGCAGAAGAGAGCGCCAATGCCTGGCCGCCATGCTTCGGAACGCCCACGAAAGGGGGTTTGTCATGAACGTCGTCCGTACCTTCAACAACTGGCGCCAATACCGCCGCACCGTTGCCGAACTGAGCCGCATGAGCTCGCGTGACCTCAACGATCTCGGCATTTCCCAGTGCGATATCCACCGCGTTGCCCGTCAGGCTTCCGGCTTCTGATTAACCGATCATCGCCTGGTACCTGTGAACGCCCGCATGCCGCGGGCGTTTTGCATTTCCCGGCCTGTCGCTAGAAGCCGATCCTTCCGACAGCGGGCACCTTGATGCCGGGAGTGGCGAGATCCAGTCCCGCCACGAGCCCCAGGAAATGCAGTTCGATGCCGCTGCGGACGCCGGCGGAAAAGCCGAGAAGCCCACCGAGTGTCACGTGCACGTCGCGCCAGTCCGCATCCACATGCACGAAGTCGCCATCCGGCAGGTAGTCGCGCCCCACCGCATGGGGTGGCAGCACCGCGCCGAGCTCCGGCACGCTTCTGAGCACGAAGGCAACGAAGGTGTTGGAATTTGGGCCGGGGAAGATCCTGTAGCCGCCGGGTTCCGCGTAGGGATAGGCCGCGATTGCGCCCTCCACTTTCGGGATCAGCAGTTCCGCCTCCACGCCGGTCACCGCCTTCACGAGCTGTGGCGGGTTGGAATACCAGTAGGCGTCTGGCGGCCGGTGGTTGCGCCGGATCGGCGATCCCCAGCCCACCTTGTCGTAGCGCGTGTAGCTGTCGGCGCCCTTCTCCTTGGTGACGATCCAGGCATGGCTGGCGACGGCTCCCTTCAGCCCACCGGTGGTCGCCGAAAAGATGTAGACCGCCGCCTCCTCGCTCTCGCTCGCCTCGGGCAGGATCCGGGCGGACGACCAGCGCGCCTCGCTCCAGCGGCCCGGCCGCTCCTGGATCGCCCACCAGCCCGCGGACGCGAAGGTCGGCAGCAGATAGACGATGAAGATGATGAGAAGCAGCCGCTTCAAGTATTTCATTCAAGACCTCGTGCAACTCGTGTACCGGTCGGCTAAGAGCGATTGAAACCAGCAATCGAAGGGCCGACCAATGCAAAACCCCGTTACCGTCGAAGTGACCCGCGGCCGTATCGTCGAAAGCCGCCACCGCGGCATGGGGATCGTGGTCGATGGCGATGGCAGGACCGTGTTCTCCTTCGGCGACGTGGAGAGCGGCGTCTTCCCCCGCTCCGCCTGCAAGGCGATGCAGGCTCTGCCGCTGGTCGAGAGCGGCGCGGCGGATGCCTACGGCTTCGGCAACAGGGAACTGGCGCTGGCCTGCGCCTCCCATTCCGGCGAGGACGGGCATGCCGCGCTCGCCGCCTCCATGCTGGCGCGCGCCGGCCGTGATGTGTCGGCGCTGGAATGTGGAGCGCACTGGTCGTCGGACCAGAACACGCTGATCCACCAGGCCCGCACGCTCGAAAAGCCGACCGCCCTTCACAACAACTGCTCCGGCAAGCATTCCGGCTTCGTCTGCACCTGCTGCCATGCCGGCTATGAGGTGGAGGGCTACGTCAACTACGACCATCCGCTGCAGGCGGAAATCCGCGGCACCATGGAGGCCCTGACGGGTGCCGCGCTCGGCTACGAGACCTGCGGCATCGACGGCTGCTCCATCCCCACCTATGCCGCGCCTCTCAAGGGGCTGGCGCACGGTTTCGCCAGAATGCTCACCGGGGCGGGACTGGAGCCCCTGCGTGCCAAGGCATCGCGCCGGCTCATGGAAGCCTGCATGGCCGAGCCCTTCTATGTCGCCGGCACCAGGCGCGCCTGCACGAAGCTGATGCAGGTCGCACCCGGCAAGATCTTCGCCAAGACCGGTGCCGAAGGCGTGTTCGTGGCGGCGCTCCCGGACCAGGGCCTGGCCATGGCGGTGAAATGCGAGGACGGCACGACCCGCGCAGCGGAGGCAATGATCTTCGCCCTGATCGCCCGCTGGTTTGAAAGGGATGGAGAGGTCCACCAGTCCCTGATGGCCATGGCCAACAAGTCCATGAAGAACTGGAACGGCATCCATGTCGGCGACATCCGCGTCACCGACGCGCTGTTTGCCTGATCGCGGCCTGCCTTCGTCAGAAGGCGCCAACGGGGCTTGATGCTGCTGCGCACGGCGCCAAATCATCGGTAACAAATAACGGAGGAGCCCGATGTACACGCTGTTCTACTCGCCCAATGCCTGCTCGCTCGCCAGCCATATCGCGCTGGCGGAATCCGGGCTTCCCTATGAGGTGCGGCGGGTGAATTTCGCGGGGAACGAGCAGCGCTCGCCGGAATATCTGAAGCACAATCCGAACGGCCGCGTGCCGGCGCTGGTGACCGACCGGGGCACGCTGATCGAAAGCCCGGCGATCCTCGCCTTCATCGCGCAGGTGGCGCCGGAGGCGAAGCTGGCGCCGCTCGAGGATCCCTTCGAATTCGCCCGCATGCAGGGCTTCAACAGCTTCATCGCCTCCTCCCTGCATGTCGCCTATGCCCACAACAAGCGCGGCTATCGCTGGGCCGACGAGCCGGAGGCCCTCGACGCCATGAAGCGGAAGGTCGTGCCGAACATGCGGATGTATTTCGGCATGGTGGAAAACGACTTCCTGACCGGCCCGTGGGTGCTGGGCGACAGCTATTCGGTTGCGGATCCCTACCTGTTCACGATGGCGGACTGGCTGGAGGGCCTCGCAATCGACCTGAACGAGTTTCCGACGGTGGCCGCCCACTACCGCAGGATGATGGAGCGGCCGGCGGTACGGCGCGCCCTCGCGACGGAGAGGCCTGCGGCCTGACCTCAGGCGCAGCGTTTCAGGAAGATCTCCCTCCCGCCGCTCTCCGGCAGTGCGCGCGGCGGGCGCGGGAATGGCAGATCGGCCAGTTCCCTTTCCGCCATCCTCGCGAGATCGGGATGGCGAAGCATATCCTCCTGCCAGGAGCAGCCGTCGGGCGAGCCCAGCCAGGCCAGGCCATTCAAGATTGTCTGAAGCAGCGCCATGGGCGAACCTCGCCAGTTGTCGTACCATCTTTGGCAAGAATGCCGCTTCCAGCTCGGACAACTCAATGGAGTTCTTCAGCGCGATGCTGTAGAAAATCTATATGAAAAACCTGAACGTGCTGCATCTGAACGGCCTGCGGGCGTTGGAGGCGGTGGCGCGTCTCGGCTCGCTGCAGGCGGCGGCGGACGAGATGGGCGTCACCGTCGGTGCCGTCAGTCAGCAGGTCATCAAGGCCGAGGCGCAACTGGGGCGGCCGGTCTTCCAGCGCCTCCCCAAGGGCATGATCCCCCTCGACGCCGCGCGCCCGATGCTGGCGCGGCTGACGGAGGGTTTCCGGGCCCTGTCGCAGGCGGTGGCGCTCGGTCGCCCGCATGACGAGAACCTGCTGACGATCTCGGTTGCTCCGGTGTTTGCGGCCCGTTTCCTCGTCCATCGGCTCGAAGCCTTCTCGCGCCTGCATCCGCAGATACGGCTGCGGATCGAAGCCACGACCGCGCTTGCGGATTTCGACGGCAGCGACATCGACCTCGGCATTCGCGTCGGGCGCGGCACATGGCCGGGGGTCGATGCGGAACTGCTGATGGAGCAGCGGGTCTTTCCCGTCTGCGCGCCGGCCCTTGCGGCGGAGCTGAAGGACCCCGCCGACATCCTGAAGCTTCCGGCGATCATCGACGGCCCTTCGATGTTCTCCTGGGATGTGTGGCTGGGAGAAGCGGGATTGGCGGGTGGGAAGATGACCGCCCGGCACGTCTTTAACGACGCATCGCTGTGCCTGGACGCGACGATGGCCGGACAGGGAGTGATGCTCGCCTGGCAGACCCTGGCCGGGTTCGCGCTGGAGCAGGGACGGCTGGTGAAACCCTTCGCCATCGAGGCGAGGACGGGCATGGGCCACTACCTCGTGACCCGCGCCGGGCGCCCCGCACCGGTCAAGGTGCGCATGTTCCGCGACTGGCTGCGGTCGGAGATGCAGACGCTCGACCGCGCCGTCGTCAGGCCGGTTCCCGAAGGCGTTTCTCCCACATCACCTTGAAGGCCGGCCTTGCCTGGCAGGCTTCGAGCCAGGCCTTCAGCGCCGGCCGGCTTGCGAACAGCGGCGCATGGCCCTGCGCGTAGCGGACGATCTCCGCCACGATGATGTCTGCAGCCGTGAAACGGTCGCCGAGGATGTGCGAGTGCGCCGTCAGGTGGGCCTCCAGCACATCGAAGGGGCGCTCCAGATCGCCTGCCGATGCGGTGATCTTCGCCTTGCCCTCCGTCGTTTCCGACAGGCCGTCGCCGATCGCCTTCTGGATGTCGAGCGCCGGCGTCTCGATGCTGGTGGCGGAAAACAGCGCCCATTGCACCATCTGGGCATCTTCCGCGAGGTCCTTCGGGCCGAGATCGCCGCCGTACTTCTTCGCGAGGTAGAGCGTGATGGCGAGCGACTCGTGCAGCACGAAGCCGTCGTCGTCCATCGATGGGATGGACCCCATCGGATTGATCGCGAGGAATTCCGGCGAGCGGGTGTTGAAGGGGGCGTCGGCCGCGGAAGGCTCGGGCAGCCGGTAGGCCTGGATCACCGGCTCGTGCCTGTGGGGCAGGCCCAGTTCCTCGATCAGCCAGAGCGGCCGGGTGGCGCGGGAGCGGTAGACACCGTAGATCGTCAGCATTCATGTCCTCCTGAAAAGCCCGCCCACGCTACGGGGTCGAGGGTTCCGGTGGAAGGGCATTCCGCGTTGTGAGGCCATCAATTGTTTCGATGGTTCAGGCGTGCCGGTTGCCCTGGATGGTCAGGTGGGGGAAGCCTCCGCCTTCTCCGTCGACAAGGTCCCTCGTCGCCCGGTCGTGCCAGCGGAAGCCCAGGATGGCGCCATCCTGCATCGCCTCGAAGATGTTGCCGCTGATGAGCGCGCTGCCGGCCTCCTCCACGACCGACACCGCGCAGCCGATCCTGGCCTCGCGGACGATGTTGCCGGTCGCTGCGACGTTGCGCAGATAAGGTCCCCAGCCGAGCAGCATCGCGAAGCGCGGCACGTTCTCGATGACATTGCCCGACACCACCGTATCCGCCTCGACGCCGATGCCGATCCCGAAGCCGACGCTGTCGTGCTCATAGGGGCCGGCAGGCGAGATGTTCCGGACGATGTTGTTGGCGACGACCGCAAGCCGGCCACCCTCGTTGAAGTTGGCGATGCTGATGCCGTTGGCCGCGCCATCCACGAGATTACCGGTGACCACCGCACCCTCGAAACCGAATTCGGAATAGATCGCGGTCTCGCCGGAGCGCAGGCAGTGATTGTCGGCAATCCTGACGTTGGAAGAGCCGTTGGCGCGGATGGCGGTGAAGGCGCTGTCGGTGATGTGGTTCCCCGAGACACTCACCTCGTCTGCCCGGTAGAGATTGATGGCGTTGCCGAACTGGCCGGTGCCGCCATAGCTTGCCCCCGTGCGGGCGATGCGGTTGCCGGAGATGATGGAGCCGTCCTCTCCTTTTTCCCGTCGATGGATCAGGATGCCGCCGTTACCGCAGTCGGCAAGGCTGTTGCCGGTTACGGAGAGGCCGGTGCTGTCGATCGCATAGAGGCCGTATTCGCCGATCCCCGACATCCGGTTCCCCCCCACGGCGCCGCTGCAGCGTTCCAGTTGCAGCGCCGTTTTCCCGCAGCCGGTGAATGCGCAGTTCTCGATCGTGAGCTCCGGGACGTCGCGCAGATGGAGCAGGGCCGGCACGTCGTCGGGCAGGGTCAGGCCGGCCCCGTCGAAATCGATGCCGGCAAGTTCAATCCGGCGGGCGCCGGTCGCGCTGGCGATGAAGGGGCCGCTGCCGGCGAGAGCAAGTGTGGTGGCGCCGGCGATCCCGGTCAGCCGCGTCCGGTCCGGCAGCCTGAGCCCCGTCACCTCGTAGCGCCCCGGCGGCAGGAAAACCCACTGATTTCCCGCGGCCGCCTGATGGATCAGGTCCTGCAGCCTCCGTGTCTGGTCCAGACCGCCGACGCCGCTCACGCCGGCGGTCCGGGCATCGATCGCTCCGCGGAGATTGGTCGGCGACAGGACGGGCTGAGCCTGTGCCGAGCCCCTGGCGAGGAAGCCGCCGCCGGCCGCCGATGAGAGCCCGAGCAGGACCCTTCGTCTGGAGATCATTCCGTTTCTCTCCCAAGAAGCTGACGATGATACGCAATGTAGGTTGGATGCATCATGCAACGACACAATTTTTACGTTTATATTAAAGAAGATTAAGGATTTGCCGCGCAATATCCTTCGACGGAAGGGCATCTTCTTTAGCGAGAAGCGGTTGGGGAGAGACATAGGATGAACAATCCCGTGTCGGATGACGTGCATGCACAGAATTCCTCGCTGACGCTCGAGGATCTTCGCCTTCGGCTGGTCGCCGCCGCGACTGATGCCGAGCTGTCCGGCGCGTTCGCGATCCTCGACCGGCTGGATGCCTGTTCGCTTGTGGATCAGTTCCCGGAACTCATTTACGTGAAGGACCGCCGCAGCCGCTTCGTCCTCGCCAATGCTGCGACCGCCAGCGCGAACGGATGCGTTCATCCCCTGGACCTTCTTGGAAAGACCGATTTCGATCTCTTCGAGAGCAGCCCGGCCGAAGAGCTCTTCCTGGCGGAGCAGCGGATGATGTCGACCGGCGAGCCGATCGCCGGCATGGAGCATCGCCTCGTCTTTGGTGGCAGGCCCCGCTGGCTCCAGTCCACCAAGACACCGCTGAGGGATGCGGAGGGGCGGATCGTCGGCCTGATCGGCATCTCCCGCGACATCACCGAACGCAAGCGGCAGGAGGATCTGCGGCGGGGCCACGCCCGTCTCCTGGACATGGTGGCCCGCGGGCAGCCGCTCGACCGCGTGCTGTTCGCCCTCGTCGATCTCGTGGAGGAGGAACTGGACGATGTGGTCGCCTCCCTCCTGCTTCTGGAGGAGGGGAGCGACCGCCTGCGGCATGGCGCAGCGCCAGGTCTTCCGGAATCCTATGTCAGGATGATCGACGGCATCCGGATTGGTCCGCGGGCGGGATCCTGCGGAACCGCCGCCTGGCGTCGAGAACCCGTCGTCGTCAGCGATGTGCTGCAGGATCCGCTCTGGGAGGATTACCGGGAATTGGCCGTTCATTTCGGCTTCCGCTCCTGCTGGTCCACGCCGATCATGGGCGCGGAGGAGAGGGTCCTCGGCACTTTTGCGCTCTATTCGGGAACGGTACGGGAGCCGACGCCGCTGGAACGCGAGCTGTCAGCCATGGCGACCGATATCGCCGGGATCGCCATCGAGCGGGCGCGGGCCGAAGAGCGTATCCGCTACATGGCGCATCATGACGCGCTGACCGGCCTGCCGAACCGCACCCTGTTCTGGAGCCAGTTGAACCGTACGCTTGCCGAGGCGCGGCGGGAAGGGCGCAGCGTCGCCGTCGCCTACATCGACCTGGACAATTTCAAGGAGATCAACGACCGGCTGGGCCATGCTGCCGGCGACGAGGTTCTGAAGACGATTGCGGCGCGGCTGCCGCGCTGCATCCGCGCGAACGACCTGCTTGTCCGCCTCGGCGGCGACGAATTCGCGATCGTCTTCGCCAGCCTGAAGCAGGATGAGGGCGGCGTCGTTCGGCGCATGGAGGAATTGCGCACGGTCATCTCCACGCCCATCGTCTTCGAGGGGGAACCCGTCCAGGTGACCTGCAGCATGGGCGTCGCCTTCTATCCCGAGGACGGACATACGCCCGAGGAGCTGCTGGCCCGGGCGGACCGAGCCATGTATGGCGCCAAGCACGACGGCCGGGACCGCCTGCAGGTCTGGCATGGCTCTCCTCCCCAGCCGGAATGATGCCCGGTACCGCTGTCTTTCATCTCCCGCGGCGCGCCCTATCTTGAGGGCATGAAACCAGAGGCGCTGCTTCATCCCACCCCCGCCGGTCTCTTCTGCCCCGTCGGCCGCTTCCATGTCGATCCGGTGCGGCCCGTCGAGCGGGCGCTCATCACCCATGGCCATTCCGACCACGCCCGCTCCGGCCACGGCAAGGTGCTCGCGACGCGCCAGACGCTCGACATCATGCGCATCCGCTACGGCGACGATTTCTGCGGTTCCGAACAGGCTGTGGAGTTCGGAGAGCGCGTCGACGTAAACGGCGTCACCGTCTGCTTCCATCCGGCCGGGCACGTCCTGGGCTCGGCGCAGATCCTCATCCAGAAGGACGGGCTCAGGATCAACGTCTCCGGCGACTACAAGCGCGGCACCGATCCGACCTGTGCCTCCTTCGAACCCGTTGCCTGCGACGTCTTCATCACCGAGGCGACCTTCGGCCTGCCGGTCTTCCACCATCCCGACCCGAAGGAGGAGATCGGCAAGCTGCTCACTTCGCTCAAGCAGTTTCCCGAGCGCAGCCACCTGATCGGTGCCTATGCGCTGGGCAAGGCGCAGCGCGTCATCCGGCTCATCCGCGACTGCGGCTATCATGAGCCCATCTTCATCCACGGGGCGCTGGCGAGGCTCTGCGACTACTATCGCGAACAGGGCATAGACCTCGGCGAGATTCGTCCCGCGACGCTGGAGAAGAAGGATCCCGATGCCTTTAAGGGCGCCGTCGTGGTCAGTCCGCCGTCTGCCTTCCAGGACCGCTGGGCGCGCCGCTTCAACGAGCCGCTGATCGCCTTCGCCTCCGGCTGGATGATGGTGCGCCAGCGCGCCAAGCAGGGCGGGGTGGAACTGCCGCTGGTGATCTCCGACCATTGCGACTGGCCGGAACTTCTCTCGACCATCAGGGAGATCGAGCCTTCGGAAGTCTGGGTGACGCACGGCCGCGAGGAAGCCCTGGTCCGCTGGTGCGAGCTGCAGGGCATCCCGGCTCGCCCGCTGCATCTCGTCGGCTATGAGGACGAGGGGGACTGATGAAAGCCTTCGCGACCCTCCTCGACCGCCTCGTCCTGACGCCGTCGCGCAACGGCAAGCTGAAGCTGCTCGCCGATTACTTCCGCGATACGCCCGATCCGGATCGCGGCTATGGTCTCGCCGCACTCGCCGGCACGCTTGACCTCAGGAACATCAAACCCGCCTTGCTCCGCGATCTCGTGCTGGAACGGCTGGACCCGGTGCTCTTCCAGTATTCCTACGACTATGTCGGAGATCTGGCGGAAACCATCGCGCTCGTCTGGGACGGCGGCGAGAAGGACGACACCACGGACGAGGAGCAGCCGCGGCTGGGCCAGGTGGTGACGATGATGAATTCGCTCGGCCGCACCGAGGTCCGCGCCGCTGTCCGCGACCTCCTTGACCATCTCGATCCCTCCAGCCGCTTCGCCTTCCTGAAGCTCGCCACCGGCGCGCTCCGCATCGGCGTTTCCGCCAGGCTCGCCAAGCAGGCGCTGTCGGACATGAGCGGTCCCGGAGAGAACCAGAAGGACGTGACGGAGATCGAAACCCTGTGGCACGGTCTCGGCCCGCCCTACGAGCCGCTCTTCGCCTGGTTGGAAGGCAGGGCGGAGAAGCCGGTGCTGGCGACGCCGGCGATCTTCCACTCGGTCATGCTGGCTAACCCGGTGGAGGAGGGCGATCTCGAAAAGCTCGACCCGGAGGATTATGCCGCCGAATGGAAATGGGACGGCATTCGGGTGCAGATGTCGAGCTATGGCGGTACGAAGAAGCTCTATTCCCGCTCCGGCGACGACATCACTGGGGCCTTCCCGGATGTCGTGGAATCCATCGATTTCGAGGGGGTCGTGGATGGCGAACTGCTGGTCGGCGGCACCATTCGCTCCAACAGCCCGACCCGCACCTTCTCCGACCTACAGCAGCGGCTGAACCGCAAGACGGTGACCCCGCGCATGCTGGACGATTATCCCGCCTTCGTGCGCGCCTACGACCTGCTGTTTCAGGGCGACAGGGACATCCGCGCTCGCACCTTCCTGGAGCGCCGCGAGCGTCTGGGCGAGGTGATCGACAAGGCCCCGCACGACCGCTTCGACCTTTCGGATCTTGTCGCCTTCTCGGACTGGCAGGAGCTCGACCGCCTGCGCCTCTCGCCGCCCGATCCCGTCATCGAGGGAGTGATGATCAAGCGCAAGGACAGCGCCTACCAGGCCGGCCGCCTCAAGGGCCCATGGTTCAAATGGAAGCGTGATCCCTACAATATCGATGCGGTGATGCTCTACGCCCAGCGCGGCCACGGCAAGCGGTCGAGCTATTATTCCGACTTCACCTTCGGCGTCTGGGCGGAAACCCCGGACGGCGAGCAGTTGGTTCCGGTGGGCAAGGCCTATTTCGGCTTCACCGACGCGGAGCTGGAAGTGCTGGACAAGTTCGTGCGCGACAACACGGTCGACCGCTTCGGTCCGGTGCGCGCGGTGCGTGCCGAACCGGATTTTGGCTTCGTGCTCGAAGTCGCCTTCGAAGGCATCCAGCGTTCGACGCGCCACAAGTCCGGCGTCGCCATGCGCTTTCCCCGCATTTCGCGCCTTCGCCGGGACAAGCTGCCCCGCGACGCGGACCGGCTGGCGACGCTGACGGCGATGATCGAGGCGAATACGCCGCAGCCGTAACCTCGAACGAAGAGGGCGGATGGCTCGCGCCACCCGCCCTTGTTCTCGTTTAGCTTCGGGAGGCTTGGCTCAGAACTCTTCCCAGCTGTCGTTGCTGAGTGCGACCGCTGCCGATCCCTTGGCGGAGAAGGCGTTGGCGATCTTGCCCATCATGCTGCGGGCCGGCGAGGCGACCGGAGCGGACCTGGCGCCCGCCTTGGCGACCGCCTTGGTGACCGGTGCGGAGCTTCGCTGCGGTGCCGGCTGGTAGGATGCCGACGCCCCAAGCTGGAACTGGCCGATCAGCCCGCGCAGGCGGCTTGCCTCGTTGGCGAGGGTGGCGCCCGCCGCATTGGCTTCTTCCACCATT
>NZ_CABFWF030000006.1:7506-156350 GCF_902153245.2 Pseudorhizobium endolithicum | reverse complement strand
TTGCCGGCTTCCCCGGCACGCGCCGCCTCGACGCCGGCGTTCAGTGCCAGCAGGTTGGTCTGGAAGGCGATGTCGTCGATGACGCCGATGATGCTGGAGATCTGGCTGGATGACTGCTCGATCTTGCCCATGGCATCGACTGCGTTGGCAACGACGGCGCCGGAATGGCGGGCGCTCTCGTTGGCCTGGATCGCCACCGTACGGGCCTCTTCGGCACGCTTGGAGGAGTTGGCGACATTGGTGGTGATCTGGTCGAGCGCCGCGGCGGTCTCTTCCAGCGAGGCGGCCTGCTGCTCGGTACGCTTGGAGAGGTCCTCCGCACTCTGGCTGATCTCGCGCGATCCGCTGTCGATCGAGCCGGTCGATTCCGCCACCGCCGTCATGGTTTCGCGAAGCTGCATGACCGAGCGGTTGAAGTCCTCGCGCAGGCCTTCGAATTCCTCGGCAAAGGACTGCGTCAGCTGGAAGCCGAGATTGCCGGCGGAAAGCTGCTTCAGGCCGTCAGCAAGTCCGGTGGTCGCCTGCGCCATGGCTTCGGCGCGGATGCGCTCCTGCTCGGCCGTGCGGCGGCGCTGCTCCTCCGACTGACTGCGCTGGGCGTCCGCCTCCTGCTCCAGACGCCGGTTCTCCAGCGCGTTCGCGCGGAACACCTCCACGGCCGCCGCCATCTCGCCGATCTCGTCGGCGCGGCCGGCATAGGGGATCGCCGTGTCGGCGTCGCCGCCGGCGAGAGTGTTCATGGAATGGGTGATGGTCTGGATCGGCCGCGCGATGCCGGTGATGGCAAACCAGATCGCGCCGGTGACGACGACGGCAAGGAAGCCGATCGCTGCGAAGGTTACCGCAAGCGTCATGGAATAGCTTGCATGGGCGTCGTCCTTCGCCGCGATGGCATCGGCGATACTGATCTCGGTGAGTTCGCTCAGGCTGGCTGCTGAAGCCTCGGCAGGTTTCACCATCTCGGTGCGGAGAATGTTGTTGGCGCCCGCGATGTCTCCTGCATTGGAAAGTTCCAGTACCCGCCTGCCAAGCTCCACATACTGCGCGACTCCTTCTTCGACGCTGCGGAGCAACTGGTCTTCGACAGCCGTAGGCTCGAGCTTTCTGAACCGTGCCGCCTTGTCCTGCAGTGCGGCCTGAGCAGTTTCGATAGCCTTCTCCGCCTCGGCCTTGCCTTCCGCGTCTTCCCTCAACAAGTGGCTCCGATAGCCGTTGCGGATGGTCATCACCTGGACTTCCATGTCCTTGACCGCGGCGATCGTCGGCATCGCAAGACCAGCGATGTTTTCGATGTGACCATCCAGAGCTCCGAGTCGATTGACGGAGAAGGTGGCGAACAATGCAAATGCGGCGCCGAGAAGGATGAGTATTCCTGCAAGAGCGGTTTTAACTTTCGGTCGTGTCATGAGAGGGTCCGTTCCGAAGCGAGAGGGTTCGAGGACGTCCTGCGGCCGCACTTGTCCTCGATCCATGCAACTTTGGCGGGTCAAGTCTTACGAAAGCCAAACGCTGGTATGGTAAGATCTTGCCCGTGAAATTTAGGAAAAACTGATGGAGTGCGATTTTCTACCCAGCCGATCCTTCCGACATCGCTCGCCTCGGTCTTCCCATGGCGTTTCCGGGCCTATTCGATGCAGGACCGCCGTCGTCTCCAGCTTCGCGCCAGCCGCAGGCGGCATGGTGGCTCCGGTCTCATCAGCCGGAATCGGGTCCCCATGCCGCTCTTGCCTCTGTCTTTGCGCCGAATGCTCTCATCCGCAGGCATGTTTGCCGCGGCCACAAGCCTCAGCGGCTGCATCCTGGTCACCGATACCAGCCGCATGAATCCGGATGTCTTCGTGCAGGAGACAGCGCCGGTCTTTCACGTGCCGCCCTATGCCGATCCGCCGACCAACCAGCCGCCGCCGATGCCGGGCGGCATTCCGCAGAGGCGCCAGCTCTACCCGACGCATTTCCACCAGACCTACCGTCCGACCTACGGAATGCCCGTATACAATCCGGTGCACCGGGTCATGTATGGCACGATCAGCGATGACGGGCGCACCCTGCCGGCAATTCCCTATTCCCGCATCGATCCGCGCTTCCTGCGCCAGGAAGTATCCTACCAGACCCAGGAAGCGCCGGGCACGATCGTGGTCGACACGAAGCAGCACTATCTCTATCTCGTGCAGCCCGGCGGCAAGGCGATCCGCTATGGGGTGGGCCTCGGCAAGGACGGCTTTGCCTGGTCCGGCCGCGGCACGATCCAGCGCAAGGCGAAGTGGCCGCGCTGGACGCCTCCGAGCGACATGGTCGAGCGTCAGCCGGAACTGCGCCAGTTCGCCGCCGCGGAAGGCGGCGCCAATCCGGGCCTCAACAATCCGCTCGGCGCGCGCGCCCTCTATATCTTCAGGGACGGCAAGGATACCCTCTACCGCGTGCACGGCACGCCCGACTGGCAGTCGGTCGGCAAGGCCACGTCCTCCGGCTGCGTGCGCATGCTCAACCAGGATGTCATCGATCTCTATGACCGGGTTCCGGCATCGGCGCCGATCGTCGTGATCTGATCCGCCTCGTTCCGGCACGAGCCCTGTCCGCCGATTTCCGGCAGCCCGGCGTGCGTCCGTAGGGAAGCGTAAACGATCCCGTGATAGCACAGCCACATCATGGAACCTTTGCATTTGGGTTGCCGTTGATCGGGCCTAGTCAGAAGAACAAGTCGGGCGGTTTTCCGAACATGAGCATGAACATTTCCTATTCCCGCCGGGGCGTGCTGTCGCTTCTTGCGGCGGGCGCGGCCTCGACCCTTGCCGGATGCGCATCGAGCGGCCCGCGGCCGGTCGGCGGCTCCGTCATTTCCGCCACGCCGGCCTCCTTCGCGCCGCCGCCGGTGTCGCCGGCCGGCCGCTCGCCGGAACTGGATGCCATGTACGGGACGGTCGTAGACGGCGGCTTCGTCATTCCGGCGGTTCCCTACTGGAACATCAATCCGCGCTATTATCGCCAGCGCGTGATCGACCCGACGGGGGAGCGCCCCGGGACGGTGGTCGTCGACACGGCTTCGCGCTTCCTTTATCTGGTAGAATCAGACGGCAGCGCCATGCGCTACGGGGTCGGGATCGGCCGCGAGGGCTTTGCCTGGGAAGGGGAGGGCGTCATCCAGTGGCGGCAGAAGTGGCCGAAATGGACACCGCCCGCCGAGATGATCGCCCGCCAGCCGCATCTCGCCAAGTATTCCGCCGAAAACGGCGGCCAGCCGCCGGGTCTCGACAACCCGCTCGGAGCCCGGGCGCTCTATATCTTCAAGAACGGCCAGGACACGCTCTACCGCCTGCACGGCTCGCCGGAGTGGAACTCGATCGGCAAGGCGGTCTCCTCCGGCTGCGTCCGCCTGATCAACCAGGACGTCATCGACCTCTACGAGCGTGTGCCGCAGAAGGCCCGCATCGTCGTCTGGCAGTAAGGGCGAAGCTCATCCCGCGGGCTGCTTCTGCAGCCGGCCGGTCAGCGCCTGCAGTTGGTCGCGAAGGCCCTCCATCTCCTCGAGGCTGCATTGCGTCGCCGCAGCGATCGCGCGCGTGACGTCGATAGCCTTTGCCGCGAGGTCGTGACCCTTCGGCGTCAGCGAGATCCGGACCAGCCGCTCGTCCTGGCTGTCGCGGACGCGGCTGAGGAGGCCCCCCTGTTCCAGCCGCTTGAGCAGCGGCGAGAGCGTCCCGGAGTCGAGGCCCAGCCGCTCACCGATCGCCCGCACGGGCTGGTCGTCCTCCTCCCACAGCACCAGCATCACCAGATATTGCGGATAGGTGAGGCCCAGCGGCTCGAGCAGCGGCTTGTAGGTTCGGGTCAGCGCGTGGGCGGCGCCGTAGATGGCGAAACACAACTGCGTCTCCAGCCGGGCCGGCGCTTCTCCTGCGGCATTCTGCTCTTTTTTCGTCGTCATATCCCTGACTTTCCCGGCCCGAAGCCTATTTCCTCGATTATCCTCCCGTCAGGGCCGATTATCAACGTGCAAAATTATATTGCGTACAATTCAGTTGTTGGCTATGTATCCGTGTCTCGAAACCTCAAGGAGTGAAGACGATGGCAATTCTGTACAGGACCAAGGCTTCCGCCACCGGCGGCCGTGCCGGCCGCGCCGCATCGGAAAACGGCGTGCTGGACGTCACGCTCACGGTGCCGAAGGAACTCGGCGGTGACGGCGCCACCGGCACCAATCCGGAGCAGCTTTTTGCCGCCGGCTACTCGGCCTGCTTCCTCGGCGCCCTCAAGAATGTCGCCGGCAAGGAGAAGGTGAAGATCCCGGACGACGCCAAGGTCACGGCCACCGTCGGCATCGGCCCGCGCGACGACGGCACCGGCTTCGGCATCGAGGTTTCGCTGTCGGTCGAGCTTCCCGGCATGGACAGGGCGCAGGCCGAGGATCTGGTCGCCAAGGCGCATATCGTCTGCCCCTACAGCCACGCCATGCGCACTTCGACCGAGGTTCCGGTCTCGGTTGCCTGAACATCGCCCGAAAGGAGCGGGCGTCCCGCTCCTTTCGGGGTCTCCGCCGGTCTGCTATCCTCCCGCAAAAGGAGGGACGGCATGGAAACAGCGGAAAAGGGCCCCGAGTCCCTCGTGATGTCCGAGGCGCAGGTCGTCACGGGGGCGACGGTTGCGGCGGCGGAGCGGCTCGGACTCACCGCCGGCGATCTCGCATCCGTCATCGGCGTCTGCGAAGATACGGTTCTGCGGATGGGGCGGCTCGAACATCTCCTTCGCAAGGGCACGCCGCCCTTCGAGCAGGCGCTGCTGCTGATCCGGCTTTTCCGCGCGCTCAACGCCGTCACCCATGCAGATGCGGGCAGCGCCCGCGCGTGGCTGCGAAACGCCAATCTTGCGCTCGGCGGCATTCCGGCGGAAAAGATCGCCACCCGTGACGGATTGCTCGACGTCCTTGCCCATCTCGACGAGCGCCTCGGTCGGGATGCCGTGGCGGCGCCCTGACTACCTGACCGTGGCAAGTGTCTTCCGCAACGGCGCCATGGCATCGCCAAGCTCACCGTCCAGCTCCCCGTGCACCCGTTGCCAGACCGGCAGCGCCTCCGAAAGAAGCCGTGTTCCTTCCGTCGTCAGCCTCATCAGCCGGCTGCGCCCGTCCTGCGGGTGGGGGAGGGTTTCCACCAGTCCGCGCCGCTCCAGGACCTTGACGGCGGCCGTCAGTGTCGTCCGGTCCATGGCCAGCACCTCGGCCACCGGCCCCATCGGCGCCGGCTGCGGCCGGTTGAGCGCCATCATCAGCGAGAACTGCCCGTTGGTGATGCCGAGCGGCTTGAGCGCATTGTCGAAGCGGCGCGCCAGCGCCCGCGCCGCTCGCTGGACGTGCAGGCACAGGCAGGTGTCCCGGACATGAAGGGTGGTGGAGAAGGGAATCGGCATGGCGTTTGACATGGATCATATATGTTGATATCAACCTAAATGTCAAGCCACAGGAGGATGAGCATGAACGCGATCACATCGCCGGAGAATGCAGTCGTGTCCAGGGAGGAATGGCTGGAAGCGCGCCGCAGGCTCCTTCAGCTGGAAAAGGAGGAAACGCGCCTGCGCGACCGGGTACGGGCCGAGCGCCGGGCGCTTCCCTGGGTAAGGATCGACAAGGATTACGTCTTCCGGGCAGCCGATGGGGAGAAGCGGCTTGCCGACCTCTTCGATGGCCGCAGCCAGTTGATCGTCTACCACTTCATGCTGGGGCCGGACTGGGATGCGGGCTGCACCGGCTGCTCCTTCCATTCCGATCATGTCGACGGCACGCTTGCCCACCTGAACCATCACGACGTCACCTATGTCGCCGTGTCGCGTGCGCCGATCGAGAAGATCGAGGCCTACCGGAAGCGCATGGGTTGGAAGTTCCCCTGGGTCTCCTCCTACGGTTCGGATTTCAACTATGATTTTCACGTCTCCTTCACGCCGGACGATCTGGCGAAGGGCACCGTACACTACAATTTCACTGAAATACCGCGCGAGCAGGCGCACGACGAACTGCCCGGACTTTCCGCTTTCTACAGGAACGGGAAGGGCGAGGTCTTCCATACCTATTCCACCTATGCCCGCGGCGGCGAGGAGCTGATCGGCACCCTGATGATCCTCGACCGCGCGCCGTTCGGCCGCAACGAGGAGGCCATCATGGACTTCGTCAAGCGCCACGACGAATATGAACCCGCGCAAGCTTCGGCTTCATCCTGCTGCCACTAATCCGGCGCATCATCGTCCGTCCAAAGGGAGGATCAGTCATGGAGATGGCAAAGCCGCAGGCCGAGCATGGTTTCCTGCAGAAGCTCGTCGGCACCTGGGAGGTGACGGCCAGGGACATGGCCGATGCCGGCACATGGACGGAAACCGTCCGCTCGCTTCACGGCCTCTGGTTCGTCGCCGAAGGCAATGGCGAAATGCCGGGCGGCGGGGCGGCGACGACGGTGCTGACGCTCGGCTATGATCCTGCGAAGGGCAAGTATGTCGGCAGCTGGATCGGCTCGATGATGACCCATATGTGGGTCTACGAGGGGGAGGTGTCCGCTGACGGCAGCACGCTCAGCCTCTACACCACCGGCCCGGATTTCGAGAATCCGGGAAAGACGGGTGAATACCGCGAGCAGATCATCTTCAGCGATGACGATCATCGGATCTTCAACTCCAGCGCCAGGCAGCCCGACGGCAGCTGGAAGCAGTTCATGGAAGCCCATTACAGCCGCCTGTCCTAGACCGGGGCCGCGGTCAGGACGGATCACGCGAGTTCGGCCATGGCCGGAAAGAGGAGGTCGCAATGCTGCAGACTGCATCGGAAACGGGAAGCGAGACCCACGGCAGGTTCATCTGGTGCGAGCTGATGACGTCGGACACGCAGGCGGCAGGCCGCTTCTATGCCTCTGTCGTGGGCTGGTCCTTGAATGCGATGCCGATGGGTGAGGGGGAAGTCTACCACCTCTTCCAGATCGGTGAGGGCGACGGTTGCCCCGGCATTGGCGGCATGATGACGCTTCCGGCGGAACTCGCCGGCCACGTCCCGCCGAACTGGACCGGCTACGTCGCCGTCGACGACGTCGACCGGACCGCAAAGGACTACAAGGCAAACGGCGGAAGCGTGCAGCGGGAACCGGAGGACATCCCGGGCGTCGGTCGTTTTGCGGTTGTCGCCGATCCTCACGGCGCCGTGCTGTGCATCATGACACCTTCCCCGATGGATGACATGCCGGCGCCGCCTCCGGAAGGCTCGCCCGGCACTGTCGGTTGGCACGAACTCTATGCCGGCGACCTGGAGGAGGCCTTCGGGTTCTACAGCCGCATCTTCGGTTGGACGAAGGACAGCGACTTCGACATGGGAGAGATGGGCGCCTATCGGCTCTTCGCCGAGCACGGCAAGCAGGCCGGCGGGATGATGAAGCGCCCGGAGGAGATCCCCATGCCGTGTTGGGTCTATTACTTCAACGTCGAAAGCGTCCAGGCCGCCATCGGGCGGGTTCGCGCTGGCGGCGGCCAGGTGCTGAACGGGCCGATGGAGGTTCCCGGCGGCAGCTGGATTGCCCAGTGCACCGATCCGCAGGGTGCCTTCTTCTGCCTCGCATCCATGCAGAAATGATCTTCCCGTATCGGGGCCCGGTGCCCCGGCTTTTCTCCGTCGCCGTTAAAGCTGAGTTCATGGAACTGCTGCTATAGGCGTCTGTTGGAAGCACGCGAGAGCGTGTGGGCCCCGGACGAAAGGCAACGGATGCGCAGGATCAGGTTGATGGTGATTGGACCGCCGCCATATCTTCCGCCAGCCGTCCGCAAAGCCTGGGACCGGGCGGAGATCGATCTGGAAGGGCCTTTCGGCTCGGCGGATTTCGCCTCCAAGGTGGCCCATGTGTCCGTCGACGGCGCGATCATCGACGTCCAGTACGACGCTTCCACGCTGCTGCGCATCGTCGAGGTTCTGGACGCTTTCGCCATACCGGCTCTCTTTGCCAGCGGCGGCAGGCCGGCTGCCGGCGGCGGCTTCGCCTTCTCTGCGGAGCCGGAGGCCATCAATGCCGTGGTCCGGCACCTTCTCGTCTCCGAAGAAAAGACGATGCAGTAAACATTTGTGATTGATTCGCCGCCCGCCGGTCCTATGGTTGAATCCGAAGTTCCGGCACCGGCCCCTTTGGTCGCTGCCTGTATCGGGAGGAAGATCACCATGCCGGATCGCTACTTCTACCCGGAAATTCTCTCCGCCGACGACCTCAGGCTGATGCACGAGACGGTGCGGGAAGTGCTGTCGGTCGTTGAAAACGCAAATGGCGCGCCGGAGCCGGAAGCCGTGGCGCGGATCGTGCTGCGGCTCTACAGGATCGGCCTGACGGATCGCGACAAGCTGGTGCAACTGGCCGAACTAATGGCCGAGAGCCGGCCTGTGCAGGAAACAGTCTCCTGATCCTCGCCGGAAAAGACTGCGGCCAGGGGAACCAAAAGGATTGTTCGGGAATTGCACCCACTCAACGAGGAGTGGGTTCATGCAGCAAACGGCAGATCAGGTCCGCCAGCAGGTGGATGTCGTCGAGTTGATACCGGCTCTTCGCAGTTTCGCCCGCCGCTTCTACGCCAACACCAGCGATATCGACGATCTCGTGCAGGACACCCTGCTGAGGGCGATCGCCAACATCGACAAGTTTCAGCCGGGAACCAGCCTCAAGTCCTGGCTTTTCACGATCATGCGCAACACCTTCTGCACCCGCTACGGCCAGGCCAAGCGGGAGTTTGTCGGCGCCGAGGATTGCGCCTCGCTGCAGCGTGCCATTAGCGCGCCGCAGGAATGGGCGGTTCGCGCACTGGAATTCGACCGCGCGCTTGCCGCGCTTCCGGATCACTACCGGGAGGCTTTCGAAACCGTGCTGATGCGGGGCGAGAGCTATGAAGCGGCCGCCCTGCGCTATGACTGCCCCGTCGGCACCATCAAGAGCCGCGTCAACCGCGCCCGCATGGCAATCCTCAGGAGCCTGGGCGAAGAGGGCAAGAGCGGCACCGTAGACATCCACTGATCGTGCCGGCTCATGCCCTTGATGCCATGCTGACGGCTGCTATGGTCGCCCCATGACAGCGACGAGAACGGGTGGCGCCGCGGGCGCCCGCTTCCGGCATCTGCGGGAATTCGTGGTGCGGATCGAACGCGGCCGGGATGCCACCGCCATGCGCTGGCAGCTCGGCTTTGCCGTCATCGACATCCTCATTCTCGCGTTCTTCCTGTTCGGCCCCTACCTCCGCTCGGGACCATCCTATCTCGTCATCGACTACCTGATCGCCGTGTGGATCGGCATGGAACTCACTGCGCGGGCGCTGGCGGCACCAAGCTGGGGCGTCTTCTTCCGCCGCTTCATGACCTGGATCGACATCGTCATCCTGGCAACGCTGCTCTTTCCCGATGTGCTGTTCAACTTCGCTTTCTTGCGGGCCATGCGGCTATGGGCGATCGGCAATAGTCCTTTAGTCCTGCATGGACTGCGACGGATCGGCTACGGGCATCTTCTGGAAGTGGTTCGCGCGCTGATCAACGTACTCGTCTTCCTGTTCATCGCCACCGGCTTCGTCTACACGAGCTTCTTCTACAACCGGTCTGGCGAGGAGGGGTTCGTCGACGCCCTCTATTTCACGGTGACGACGATCACCACGACCGGCTTCGGCGACATCACGCTCCCCGGAACCGCCGGCAAGCTGACGTCGGTCGTCATCATGATCGTCGGCATTTCGCTCTTTGTTCGGCTCGCCCAGGCGGTCGTTCGCCCGAACAAGGTCCGCTACCCCTGTCCCCGCTGCGGGTTGCAGCGGCATGACCAGGATGCGGTCCACTGCAAGGCGTGCGGGGAGATCCTCAGGATTCCGGATGAGGGAGATTGAGCCGACTTCTGCTCGGGATTTGCTCTTCCGCTCCGGAACGCCTAGAGACGGCTATGCAGAAGGAGAGCGGGCATGACAGGCGGGGATGACGACTACGTTTACGACGAGGCAACCGGCGAATGGCGTCCGGCTTCCGAAATGGCCGCTGCGGCGGCCGAGGCCGCCGAGGTGATCGACGCCTCGGGCAATGTCCTCAAGGACGGGGACTCCGTCACGCTGATCAAGGACCTGAAGGTGAAGGGCGCCGGCCAGACCCTGAAGCAGGGCACGGTGATCCGCTCCATCCGCCTCACGGATATCCAGAGGAGATCGACTGCCGCCACGACGCCATCAAGGGCCTCGTGTTGCGGACGGAATTCGTGCGCAAGCGCTGACGGGAGCGTCGATCGTCGGCCCCCTGGGGCTGACGAGACGCCTCCCATCCGTCCGGCGGCCGGAAGCGGCCGCCGTCGGCTTCACCGCCTGAGGCTGCCGAGAATGCCCCGCACGATCGCCCGTCCGAGCGAGTTGGCGACGGAGCGGGCGGCGCTTTTCATCGCAGCCTCAACCACCGTTTCGCGCTGGTAGCCGGAGCGGCCGGAGCCGCGCCGCGCGGCGGGCTTCTCTGCCGGCTCGTCGCCGAAGCCGGGCAGGGTCCAGCGGCCGGCCGCGCTTTCGCTTTCCTGCTCTTCGGCCTCGCGTTGCGCCGCTTGCGCCTGCGCCGCCTTCTCGGCGCGGGCCATCAGGATCTCGTAAGCGGATTCGCGATCCACGTCTCGGTCGTACTGCCCGGCGATCGGGCTCCGGTCGATGATCTCCCGGCGCTCCGCATCCGTGAGGGGTCCGATCCGCGACGAGGGCGGGCGGATCAGCGTCCGCTCTACCATGGAAGGCGCCCCCTTGCCCTCGAGGGTGGACACCAGCGCCTCGCCGGTGCCGAGCCCGGTGATCGCCTCCTGCGTGTCGAAGGCGGGATTGGTGCGGAAGGTTTCCGCCGCCGTCTTCACAGCCTTCTGTTCCCGCGGCGTATAGGCCCTGAGCGCATGCTGCACGCGGTTGCCGAGCTGCGCCAGCACGGTTTCCGGCACGTCGAGCGGGTTCTGCGTCACGAAATAGACGCCCACCCCCTTGGAGCGGATCAGCCGCACCACCTGCTCGACCCGCTCGATCAGCACCTTCGGCGCCTCGTCGAAAAGCAGGTGCGCCTCGTCGAAGAAGAAGACGAGCCGCGGCTTGTCCGGATCACCAACCTCCGGAAGCTCCTCGAAAAGCTCCGACAGGAGCCACAGCAGGAAGGTGGCGTAGAGGCGCGGATTGTTCATCAGCTTGTCGGCGGCAAGCACGGTGACGATGCCGCGTCCGTCCTGGGTCGTGCGCATCAGGTCCCGGATGTCGAGCGCCGGTTCTCCGAAGAAGTGTTCGGCGCCCTGCTGCTCGAGCACGAGCAGCGCCCGCTGCAGCGAACCGACGGATGCCTTGGAAACGAAGCCGTAGCGGGTGGAGATCTCGCCGGCATGCTCGCCCATGTAGTTCAGGAGCGCCTGCAGGTCCTTGAGGTCGAGAAGCGCCATCCCGCCTTCGTCGGCGATCTTGAAGGCGATGTTCAGCACCCCTTCCTGGGCGTCGGTGGCATCCATCAGGCGGGCGAGCAGCAGCGGCCCCATTTCCGCGATCGTGCTGCGCACCCGATGGCCCTTCTCGCCGTAAAGGTCGAGGAAGATGGTGGGAGAGGCGGCGAAATCGTAGTCGGAGAACCGGATCTGTTCGGCGCGCTTCAGCAGGAAGTCCTTCTCCTCCCCCGCCGCGGCGATGCCGGAAAGATCGCCCTTGATGTCGGAGCAGAACACCGGCACTCCGGCATTGGAAAAGCTTTCGGCGAGGATCTGCAGGGTGACTGTCTTGCCGGTTCCCGTTGCGCCGGTGATCAGTCCGTGGCGATTGCCGAACTTCAAGTCCAGATATTCGGGCTTGTTGAAGGAATCGTCAGGGTTCCGGCTCCCGCCGAGAAACAGTTTTCCTTCATTCGTCATGCAACTGGCGCTCCCTCGCTGCGTTACGGCTGCAGTCGTTATAGAGGGCGCTGCGGAGCCCGGCAACGTGGCCCGCGGCTCATCGGAAGGAGCATGCGGTGAAGGAAGTGCAGGAGGCGGCGGAGGAGCGCGAACCTGGGCGGGGACGGCGGGCGGACCGGCCGGGCCAGATACCGGCGCCCGGCCTGAAGGACGTCTTCTGGCGCCTCTATGCCGCCATCAGCGAGGATAGGGTGATGCTGATCGCCGCCGGCGTCACCTACTATCTCCTGCTGGCGCTCTTTCCTGCAATGGCGGCGCTGGTGTCGATCTACGGTTTCGTCGCAAGCCCCGTCGCCATCGCCGAGCGAATTGCGTTTCTCGGCTCGGTCATGCCGGCGGATGCGCTCAACATCTTCCTCGACCAGCTGAAGTCTCTCGCCTCGCAGGACACGTCGACCCTCAGCATCGGCCTGATCGCGGGCCTCGGCATTGCGCTCTGGAGCGCCAACAACGGCATGAAGGCCCTCTTCGAGGCCATGAACGTCGCCTATCAGGAGACCGAGAAGCGCAGCTTCCTCAAGCTCAACGCCATCTCGCTCCTCTTCACCTTCGGCACGCTCATCCTCGTCATCGTGCTGATCGTCGCCATGGGTGTCGTTCCGGCGCTTCTCGCTTTCCTGCGGCTCGGCGGATGGGCGGAAACGATCATCAGCGTGTTGCGCTGGCCGCTGATGATGCTGTTCGTGGCGGGCGGCATCGCGGTCCTCTACCGCTTCGGCCCGAGCCGGGAGCCGCCGAAGGCCCGCTGGCTGAGTTGGGGAACCGTGTTCGCCACCGTCTTCTGGCTGGGCGCCTCGATCGCCGTTTCCTTCTATCTGTCCAACTTCGCCGACTACAACGCCACCTACGGCACCCTTGGCGCGATGATCGGCTTCATGGTCTGGACATGGGTTTCTGTCATCATCGTCATCGTCGGCGCCGAGCTCAACGCGGAACTCGAGCACCAGACGGCGAAGGACACCACGACCGGCCCGCCCGAGCCCATGGGCGCGCGGGGAGCCTACATGGCCGATACCGTCGGCAAGGCATCGGGCTGACTGCCGCGCCTGCCGGAGGAGGCACCCGACCGCAAGCCGGAATTGGTGCGCCGCTCGCCGATGATCGCATTTGTCGCTGGACGATGGCCGGCGATTTGTATTACCTTGACGTCAACGTCAAAACATCGAGGAGAGATTGATGAACGAACTCGTCACCCGCGTCGCCGATAATGTCGGTATCGCCCCCGACACAGCCGAAAAGGCCGTGGGCATGATGCTCGGCTTCCTGCAGCGCGAGGCCGATGACGGCGCGGTCGCCCGGATGATCGAAGCGATCCCCGGCGCTGCGGAACTCGTTGCCAGGTTCAACGGCGAGGGCCAGGGCGGCGGCGGTCTGCTGGGCGGCCTGATGGCAAGCTTCGGCGGCGGCGTCATGGCGCTCGGCCAGCAGTTGATGGGCCTCGGGCTCGGCATGGGCGAGATCACCTCGCTCGCCAAGGAAACGATCAAGGTCGCCCGCGAACATGCCGGCGACGAGACCGTGGACACGGTGGTTTCCTCGGTCCCGGGCCTCAGCCAGTTCGTCTGAGGCTGCCTGACAATTGGGCCACTTCTACTGACATCAAATGAAAACTTGATGCAGTGATAATGCCTCTTTCAATTTACAGATATATAGATACGCTTCCCCCTGCGGCTTTACTGTAGGGGGAAGAAGATGAAGTCGGGATTTGTAGCCTTTCTGTGCTGGTTACTAGGACTAGTGGGGATTTGTGGCATCCATAGGTTTTATGTGGGGCGGCCTGGTAGTGGTCTCCTGTGGCTGCTGACCTTTGGGCTATTGGGCGTGGGGCAGATTGTCGATCTGTTTCTGCTCGGGTCCATGGTCCGTCAGGCGAACCTGATGAAGGGGCTCGCTGGTGGCGCTGCAACTGCGACCGCCAACGTCCACAATGTAGTTGCACCAGTGATTAACGTACGAATTGATCGCGACGGCAATGCCACCACGTAGGTAGCAATTGAGGACCGACACAAGGTGACCTTCAGTTGCCTCAATCCCACTCCGGCGCCAGGTGTCCGGGGTTGACGATGCGGCCGTCGGGGCGGGCGAGCCTGTGTATCTCCGCCATTTCGCCTTCGCCGAGGGCGAAATCGAAGATGTCGAAGTTTTCCGCCAGGCGGCTTTCGGTCGCAGTCTTGGAGAGCGCGATCACATCCTTCTGCTGCACCGCCCAGCGAAGCGCCACCTGGGCCGCCGTCTTGCCGTGCCGGGCGCCGATCTCCCTCAGCACCGGATCCTGCGGCACCTTGCCGTCGGCCATGAGGTAATAGGCGGTGATCGACATGCCTGTCTTGGCGGCCTCGCCGATCACCTTCCTCTGGTCGAGATAGGGGTGGTATTCCACCTGGTTGGTGACGATCGGTGCGTCCGAAAGCTGCACCGCCTCGGCCATCAGTGCGGTCGAGAAATTCGAGACGCCGATATTCCTCACCTTGCCGGCCCAGCGCAACTCGTTCAGCGCGCCGATGCGGTCCGCAAGGGGCATCTCGCTCTGCGGCCAGTGCAACAGGAGCAGGTCCACGTAGTCGGTTTTCAGTTTGGCGAGGCTTTCGTCCACGGAGGCGAGGAAGGCCTCATGTCCCACCCGGTCGACCCAGACCTTGGTCGTCAGGAAGATGTCGGCCCGCCGGATGCCCGAGGCGTGCAGCACCTCGCCGACGGCGGCCTCGTTCTTGTAGATCTGTGCGGTGTCGACATGCCGGAAGCCGACCTTCAGGGCCTCGGGAAGGATGCGCAGCACGTCTTCCTCCGGCATGCGGAAGGTGCCGAAGCCGAGGGCCGGAATATTGGCGCCGTTTGCGCTGACTGAATGCATTGGGAATACTCCTGTGGGGATGCCCGCCCGAAGACGGGGAAATGCGGCTCCTTCTACATGGGCCGCAAATGGTTGGCTTCAACCGCCGCCGCTGTTCGGGGAGCAGGCCGATTTCCGGATTTTGCGGATGGACGAAGACGTATATAAGCCGATTCAAGAATTGCCGGCAGGGCGATCCGCCCCTGCTGTTTTCCGACATTTTGAAGGCGGCCCTTGCCGTCCGCTAGTTTGCTGTGGCGTCGCGGACGTCCGGAGAAGAGCCCATGACCGAAACACCAGCCCAACTGATCGCGCGCCTGCGCATGGAAGCCCATTCTGCCAACGCTCCTCCGGCGCCCGATGCCGCCGGCGAGATCGCGGCTTTGCGCGAGCGGTGCGAGAAGCTCGAGCAGGAGAATGCGGAGCTGCGCCGGCAGGCCGCCAGAGGCGAGGCGATGCTCCAGGCCGCCTCGTCCTTCCTCGATGCCTATGGCCAGAAATACAAGAACTTCGCCAGCGGCGGCATCCGCCCAACCGCGATCCTTCTCAACGAGGTCAAGGTGATGTGGGCCGTCCACAACGACTTCCGCACCCTGACCGAAAGCGAATTCTGACCGCCGCCCTCAGTCGCGATCCGGCGCGCCGAGCGGGAAGTATTTGCGATAGGGCCTCGCCTCGTCGACGGCGCGGGCGAAGGACGGCCGCGCCAGCAACCGGCTGCGATAGTCCCGGACCTTGCGGAACTCGTCGGGAATGGGATGGGTCCAGTCCGCATAGAAGAGGAAGGGCGCGGCTGCGCAATCAGCCAGGCTGAAGCTCCGGCCGGCCGCCCATTGGCGGCCCTCCATCCGCCGGTCCAGCCAGCCATAGGCCGTCTCCAGCATCGCCTTCGCATCGTCCACGCCGGTGGGGTCGCGCTTTCCCTCCGGCCGCAGCCTGTCGAAGACGCATTTCTGCTGCGGGGTGGAGATGTAGTTGTCGAAGAAGCGGTCCATCATCCTGACCTCCAGCGCCTCTTCCGCATCCTCCGGAACGAGTTTCACCGGCCCCGGATAGTTGAGGCCGAGATATTCGATGATGATCGTCGCTTCGAAGATCGGCTCGCCATGGTCGACCAGCACCGGAAACCGCTTGACCGGCCACATCGCGGCAAGTTCCTCCATCGCCGCCGGATCCTCGGGTCCGAGCATCCGGTATGTGAACGGGATCTCGTTCTCGTAGAGGGCGATCAGCACCTTTTGGCAGTAGGACGAGAAAGGATGTGCATAGAGCGACGGCTGCATATCGGTCTCCTCCGGCCGGCTGCCGGACAATATCAATCCGATTGCATGACGCAACTTGTCTTTCGCTGGAGCCGCGCGACGCGGCCCGGTCAGCCCGCTTCCGCATGCAGGACCGCCGTCCGCCTGAAGCGGTTGCGCAGGAGCTTCGGGGTCCGGTAGCGCAGGCCGGCGGGACGTTCCGGATCGGCCAGGTCCGATTCCGCCATCAGTTTTTCCTCCGCCGTCAGGTCGCGTATCGGAATGGGACGGAGCCCGCGTCCCGTCGGCCGGTTCAGGAGGTCGATCGCGGCGATCAGCGAACCGTCCGTGCGCCCCAGGCCTTCCTGCACCTCCGCAGCCGTGCATCCGAGATGCTCTGCCAGCAGGTCATTCCGCTCTGCAAGAATGCGGTCGCGTAGCGCGGGCTGGTCGTCCCGCGCCTCGAGGATGAGGTCGCATTCGGTGTCGTAGCCCATGGACCGGTTGTTGAGATTGGCCGAGCCGATCTTCAGGATGCGGTCGTCGGCGATCATCAGCTTGGCGTGGACGTAGATCGGCGTGCCGACCGCATTGACCGGATGGTAGATGCGGAAGCGGTTGTGGAGATCGGCGTCGCGGACGAGTTTCATCAGCCGCACCCGCGCCGAATCCATCGTCTTCGATTCCAGCCACCCGTCCGCCTCCTTCGGATTGATGAGCACCACTTCCGGGCCATCCGCTTCCCTCAGCCGCTTGGCGATCGCCTCGGCAATCCGCCGCGAGGCGAAGTACTGGCTTTCGACGTAGAGGCTCCTGCGCGCCGCCGCGATGATCGCCAGCGTCGCGGTCTCGATCTCCACCACCTGTTTCCTCTCGCCGTATTCCGGTGCGGTGCGTGCGATGCCGATGTCGACGTCGCGATACTCCACGGGCAGGTCCTCGGGCCAGGGATCGCCCTCCGCCAGGACCGGCTCCAGCCTCTCGCCCGTCGCCAATTCCCAGCGCTGCCGGGCGAGGTCCCCGAGCGCAGCAGCGGCCGCGCCGGAGCAGCAACTCGTCGCATCATGCCAGGGGCCTTGTGCGAAGCCGAGCGGTGAGCGTCGCGCCGGGTCCTTCTCCTTGTGTTCCCGCGTGTCCCAGCGCCCGACCGTCATGTCGATCCCGCCGCAGAAGGCGACCTTGTCGTCGACGACGAGAAGCTTCATGTGGTGCGCCGACATTGCCGGATGGGCGCCGTCCAGCTTGAGGTGGATACGGCTGTTGAACATCCAGCGCAGGATGTAGAAGGGTGTCTCGCCGCGCGTCAGCGAGGAGATGAGGCCGACATCCCATTTGAGGATGCGGATGTCGATCCGGTCGTTCTTGCGGGCGAGCGCATTCAGGAAGCGGCCAAGCTTGTCGGGCCGGTGCGCGTCCTCGTTTCCAGGCTCCAGCCGGATGCGCGTGTCGAAGTCCCAGCCGATCAGGAAGATCGAGCGCTCTGCCTTCAGCATCGCCTGCTTGGCATGACGGAAGAAGTCGGCAGCGTCGACGATCACCGCAAAGCGGTCGGCATGGGCTATGCGCCAGCAGCTCTCGCCCTCCGCCAGTATCGATGTCATTGCCTGCCCCGGTGGTCGCCAGCCTGTCGGCATCGAGGGATTCGACGCGTCGGTCCGGGAACGATTTAGTCTCGACGCGGTTCCGTGAGTGACGGAAACGAGGGACGACCCAATGCAAATTGCCCTGCCGGTGATCTTTCTGGTGCTCATCATGGCAGTGCTGAGCACCCTGCTCGCTAGCGGCCCGGAAACGGGCCAGACGCGCGACATGCTGACGACCTCGGCGATCTCGCGCACCGAAGACGCCGGCCCATCGCCTCCGTAACGGACCGCCTGCGGGCGCTTTTGAAGATTTCCTCCTCGCCATGAGCAGGACGCATTTTAGCGCTTCAATCGCATCGTCCATCGGCGGTCCCGCGACCGGACGGTGGGGATCTGTGGATATGTTTTGCGTTCCATCCCGGAGTCTCCGATGCGCTTGTCCTTCCTCTTTTTCATGCTCTTCCTGCTCGGCTGTATCCTGAGCATCGTCCTGCTCGACCGCTTCGGGTCCGGGCGCATGCAGGACGGGCTCATGGAAACCGTCCGGCCCGAGCGCAACCCTCTTTTCCCGCCGCCGACACGTTCCTGACGGCTGCGCCCGTTGCATGATATTTTGTGATCGATCCATTCGGCGCGCTGCTGTCTTGGGAAAATCGTCAACGATATCAACAGGTGTCCTGGCAGGACGTCGGGTTGTTGAGCCACGCCTGCGGCAAGAATTGTCTTGACCTCGCCGGTTGTCGGGGACTTCACTCCCGCCAGATCGCAAGGAGACGATGATGCCCGTGAATACCGCGCCCCGCACAGCAACCTGGACCTTTGTCGACGGTGAATGGCTGGAAGGCAATCCCCCGCTGATCGGTCCGACATCGCATGCGATGTGGCTGGGCTCGACCGTGTTCGACGGCGCCCGCTGGTTCGACGGCATCTCCCCCGATCTCGACCTCCACTGCGAGCGCGTCAACCGCTCGGCCATCAACATGGGCCTGAAGCCGACCATGGCGGCCGAGGAAATCGAGCGGCTCGCGCTCGAGGGCGTCCAGAAGTTCGACGGCAGGACGGCGATCTACATCAAGCCCATGTACTGGGCCGAGCACGGCACGTCCTACAGCGTCGTGGCGCCCGATCCGGAATCGACCCGCTTCGCGCTCTGCCTCTTCGAGGCGCCGATGCACGCGGCCAAGCCGTCATCGCTCACCGTCTCGCCCTATCGCCGCCCCAACCCGGAAGTGGCCATGACCGCCGCCAAGACCGGCAGCCTCTATCCCAACAGCGGCCGGATGATCATCGAGGCGCGCTCGCGGGGCTTCGACAATGCGCTCGCCCGCGACATGAACGGCAATGTCGCGGAGACGGCCTCCTCCAACGTCTTTATGGTCAAGGACGGCGTGGTCATGACGCCGGTGGCCAACGGCACCTTCCTCTCCGGCATCACCCGCGCCCGCGTCATCGGCCTCCTGCGCCAGGCGGGCTACGAGGTCCGCGAGGTGACGCTGACGGTGGAGGACTTCCGCAACGCCGATGAGATCTTCACTTCCGGCAACTATTCCAAGATCGTCCCGGTCACCCGCCTCGACGATTGCGACTTCCAGGAAGGCCCCGTCGCCCGCAAGGCGCTGGAACTCTACATGGACTGGGCCCGCTCGGCGGCCGCGTGAAGACTGGCCTCCGTCCGGAAAGGCGGGCGCCAGCCTAGACCAGCCGCACCGCCGCAGTGCCGATGATGATCAGCGAAACCGCGATCATCAGCGGCTTCACCGGCAGTTTCCTGACGATCAGCGCTCCGAAGGGAGCGGCCAGCACGCCGCCGATGACGAGGCCGACGGCGGAGGAAAGCTCCGACCAGCCGAGCGCCAGCAGGAAGGTCATGGAGATGACCGATGTCACTGCGAATTCGGTAAGGTTGGTCGAGCCGATCACCTTCTTTAGCTCGTGGCCGCGGCCAAGCAGGGTGCTGGTGACGATCGGCCCCCATCCGCCGCCGCCCATGGCGTCGAGCACCCCGCCGGCGGCGCCGACATAGGGCACGATCCAGTCGCGCACGTCGCGCGGCCATTTCGGCCGGAAGGCCTTGTAGAGGATGAAGAGGCCGACGCCGATCAGGTAGACGGAGACGAAGGGCTCGATCGCCTTGCCGTCGATGGTGGAGAGAAGATAGGCGCCGATTACCCCGCCCACCATGCCGGCCGGCGCAAGCCGGGCCACGAGCCGCCACTCGACATTGCGGTGATAGAGGTGGGAGAGGCCGGAAGCGGCTGTCGTGAAGCACTCCGTCACATGGGTCATGGCGCTTGCCGCGGCCGGCGGCACGCCGACGGCCAGCAGGCTGGTCGTGGTCAGCACGCCGAAGGCCATGCCGAGTGCACCATCCACGATCTGGGCAAAGAAGCCGATGGCGATGAAGACCAGGAGGTCACTGCCGAAAAAGTCGCCCATGCCGTTCCCTCGTCATTGTGCAGGGGCAAACTGCCGTAATGGACCCCGGTTCCGCAAGAGGCTCGACGGCGGGGCTGCGTCATCGTTGATGATGGCAATGAGGGGCCGGATTCTGACGTCGCTGCCGTTGCCACTTTGCCGCTCGCCACCTATGTTCCCGCTCGACCGGTTTCACCGTGCTTTGCCGAAAAGGAGTAAGATCATGGCCTTTGAACTTCCCGAACTCCCCTATGCATACGATGCTCTCGCCCCCTACATGTCGGCCGAGACACTCGAATTCCACCACGACAAGCACCACAAGGCCTATGTCGACACCGGCAACAAGCTGGCGTCGGAAGCCGGCATGGGTGATCTCTCCGTTGAGGAGGTGATCAAGAAGTCCTACGGCACGCACCAGACGCTGTTCAACAATGCCGGCCAGCACTACAACCACATCCACTTCTGGAACTGGATGAAGAAGGACGGCGGCGGCACCAAGCTTCCAGGCAGGCTGCAGGCAGCGATCGACAGCGATCTCGGCGGCTATGACAAGTTCAAGTCCGATTTCGTCGCCGCCGGCACCACGCAGTTCGGCTCCGGCTGGGCATGGCTCTCGGTGAAGAACGGCAAGCTGGAAATCTCCAAGACCCCGAACGGCGAAAACCCGCTGGTCCACGGCGGCGAACCGATCCTCGGCGTCGACGTCTGGGAACACTCCTACTACATCGACTACCGCAACGCGCGGCCGAAGTATCTCGAAGCCTTCGTGGATAACCTGATCAACTGGGACTACGTGCTCGAGCGCTACGAAGCCGCGACGAAGTAAATCCTGCGCGGGCAGGACGGAAAAGGGCTCCGGCGGCTGCCGGAGCCCTTTTCATTTGCTCAGTAGCCCGGCGAAAGCTGCGCCATGGGGTTCTGCCGGAAGAAGGCGAGGTCCCGCTCGGCCTCGCTCAGTTCATAGCCCAGGTCGTCCGCCTTGCGGCGCGCCCGGCGCCGGTCGCGCTCCAGGTCGTCGATCCGGTCGCGGATGCCGCGCCGGTCCTTGTCGGCCGCCTTCTTCATCTCGTCGTACAGCCGGTCGATCTCGTACTCGCTCGAACTGACGCTGGAGTTGAGCGAGTTTATCCGCGAACGCAGGTCGTGGACGCGCTTGCCGAGGCTGTAGCCACGCATGAAGTCGGCGGCTGTTTCGGCCGGGCAGACGTTGTGGTAGGTACGCCCGGCTTCTCCCGTCGAGGCGCCATTCAGCGGCGTGCAGAAGCGCCTGATGCCCGCCTGGTAACCCTCGTACCATCGCGTCTGGTCGGGAACGGAACCGCTCTTGGAGCAGGAGCGCACATGATCGGCGAAGCGGCTCTGCGGGTCGTAGCCCGCCGCGCCGTCCGTATCGCCGACGACGGCCCAGTCGGCAACGCGGCATTCTTCCTTGGACATGGTGTTACAGGAGGCAAGCGACATCAAGACTGCCGCCATGCCTAATGCTGGCAGGTAACGCATGGATTATCCCCCGTTTAAATGTCCCCGCCAGGTAGTAAGCACAGATTTTCCTGCTCTTCCAGTCTCCGCCCGAGGGCTGACATCTTGGAGAGACCAGGTGGCGCCGGTGCTTACCTCCAGCCGTCCACCCAGAGCTTGCGCAACCGGGCGCCTTCGCCGCGGTAGGATTGCTTCGAAGGCCGCAATGTTCCACCCGGTCGGCCCGGAAATTGATGACGGCAGCAACCTAGCTTACCGTCTATGGCGGCCTGGCACTGGCCGCGGACAGGGCGCGGCAGGCAATTGTCGGGAACGCCACTGCTACGATCTGGATCGGTCGCGGTGCCGGCGTCCCTCTCGTCCCCGTTTCGCTTGTTACCCTCGCGGAGGGGACGTTATCGTCCGCATGGCGAGAGGTTCTGCGCGGAGGAGCGGTTCTCTGCCGCGAACAAAGCGGCGCGTGAGGGCGTAGAGGACGAGGACTGCAATGATGGAGACGTATCCGTCGATTGCGTAGTGCCACCCTAGATAGACAGAACTGAACAGTATGAAGATGACATAGGCAAAGCCTGCATGACCGGCAGTTCGGCTGAATTCGCGCAAGAACAGGGCGTTAACCATCGCCAGCGCCACGTGCATACTCGGAAACGCCGAGATCCCGCTGCCGAGAGCGGATGTTCCTGCCGCGTGATGGTTCCATAGGTAGGCTTGGAATGCCACCGCGGAGGACGATGATGATGAGCCTTGGGCAAGGAATGCAGGGATTTCTGCAAAGCGGGTGACATCGCCAGTAACGCTCCCGTAGAAAGCAGGGCCGGCAGAGAGGAAAGCACAGGCGAGAAGGCTTCCAACGACGATCCAAGTAGCCGCCAACGTGACGAGGTAACGCAGTCTGATGCCATCGGCCGCTTTGTGAGTTGCGACAAAGAAGGGGGGCAAGAATCCGAATAGAGACCACAAGACGCTGTAGTTCCATTCAACTGCCGCAAGCAGTTGTGGAAATGGCAGAAGTCTGACAAGAGCCGGCCCGGGGTCCGCACCCAGGTGGAGAACCCTGTCTATGGCCGCTTGGGCTCTGTCGTATTGAAAGCCGTCCTGAATTGCGGGCATCAGGTTCTTCCAGCTTGTAAAGGACCCCATGAAAATGATGAAGCTGACCATGGCGAGAAGACCCGCGACGACGCGTCCCACGGTCTCGCTCGAGAGGTACTCATGCGTCATCCTGCCTCTCTCAGACCAGTCGTCGGTGCGATGTGCAATCACTCCGACTGCGAGAGAAAATCCCGCGATGGGAAGAATGGCCAGATAAAGTGGACCGAGCTTGGCGAAGTAGCTTCGGTAAGATAGGGCATCCGTCTGGTTAAGGGCGATAGCAGTCGACAGCACCAGTAGGGAATAGACTGCGACTATCACATGGAAGGGTCCTAGGGCCACGCTTTCCTGATAGCATGCTCCACATGCTGCTTTGAGCCAACGCTGCAACATTGATCCACCTTGTCCCTCTTCGGCATAAGCGCAGAATTTCAAGAAACTCCTAACGCCGATAAGGGGTGGGGAAAATGGTCCAGAGAAGCTCTGATAAAGCGCAGCTTTTCTGGGCCCAATCACCGGCTTGTTACTTTGTTCCAGGCGCCGAAGCGGCCATGTTGCGGCGCATCAACCCGGCCCGTCGCCGGCCTTACGAAAAGGAAATCGCTGCATGCGTCTGAAGTCTCTCGCCCTTGGAGCCGTCCTCGGCTGCCTCTGTCTTTCCGCTGTCTCCGCCCAGGAGGAGCCGCAGGTCGTGCGGCAGAACCAGATGAAGGCAATCGGCCAGTCCATGGGTGCGCTCGGCGCCATCGCCAAGGGCGAGAAACCCTATGACGCCGCAGTCGTGCAGACGGCGCTGGAGACGATCGGCACCAATGCTAAAGCCTTCCCGGACCAGTTCCCGGCCGGCTCGGAAAGCGGTTCGGAAACGGAAGCCGCGCCTGCCGTCTGGGAAAAGATGGACGAGTTCCGGGCGAAGTCGGAAAAGCTCGCTGCCGAGGCCGACAAGCTGCTCGCCTCGGTGCCGGCCGACCAGGCCGGTGTCGGCGCCGCCATGAAGGCGCTGGGCGCCACCTGCGGCGACTGCCACGAAACCTATCGCCTGAAGCGCTGAGGCTGCGGGGAGGGGGCTTTCGTCTCCCCTGTGCCGTCGGCGGAGATGAAAGCCCGGCCGGACGCTTCGATATCACCGCCTTGTTACTTTCGCCTCCGCATCCCGAAGAGCATCGTGTCGGCGTTGTCAACCGCCGGCCAGGCCGGTACTTCGGGAGGAGTGTAAGAATGCGGTCGATGTCTCTGCTTGCCGCGGCTGCTGCCGCCTGTCTCTGTCTTTCCACCCCGGCTTTTTCGCAGGAGGAGCCGCAGGTCGTGCGGCAGAACCTGATGAAGGAGATCGGCCGCTCGGTCGGCGCGCTGGGCGCCATCGCCAAGGGTGAGAAGCCCTATGACGCTGCGGTGGTCGAGCAGTCGCTGACGACGATCAGCACCAATATCCAGGCCTTCCCCGACCAGTTCCCGCCGGGTTCCGAGGAGGGCCACGAAACGGAGGCTCTTCCGGCGATCTGGGAAAAGCCGGACGAGTTCCGGGCGGGTGCCGAAAAGCTTCACACCGAAGCCCAGGCGCTGCTCGCCTCCATGCCCGCCGACCAGGCGGGCGTCGGCGCGGCCATGCAGCGGCTTGGCCCCGTCTGTTCGGATTGTCACGAGACCTTCCGGGCGAAGAAACAATAGATTGTCCGGTGCCGGCGGCCCTCCGCCGGCACCGGGACCGAACAAATGGAGATGTGAATGGCTTTGCGATGGGGAAGGGTGCTGGGTGCCGGAGCGGCGGTGGTTGCGGTCGGCGTGGCGGCGGCCTGGTTCCTGACGAAGCCGAACCCCATGCCTGCTGAGACCTGGAACGGCCGCGGCGAGCCCGACCTTGCCCGCGGCGAAATGCTCTTCTGGGCCGGCGGCTGCACCGGCTGCCATGCGGCGGGCGGGGCGACGGGCGAGGAGGTGAAGGTCATGTCGGGCGGCCTGGCGCTGACCAGCCCGTTCGGCACCTTCTATGTTCCCAACATCTCGCCCGACCCGCAGGCCGGTATCGGCGAATGGACGCTGGCGGAATTCGGCAATGCCATGCTGCGCGGCGTGGGCAGGGAAGGAGAGCACCTCTACCCCTCCTTCCCCTATACCTCCTATGCCCGCATGAGCCCTGAGGACATCAACGACCTGTTCGGCTACCTGAAGACCCTGCCGGCAAGCGGCAATGTCGCGCCGCCGCACGAGCTTTCCTTCCCGTTCAACATGCGCATCGCGCTCGGCGGCTGGAAGTTCCTGTTCTTCGACGACGGGCCGCGCGTCGAGTTCGCCTCCGCGGATGAAAAGCTGCAGCGCGGCCAGTTCCTGGTCGAGGGCCCCGGCCATTGCGGGGAGTGCCATACGCCCCGCAATGCGCTGGGCGGCCTTCAGACGGCCCAATGGCTCGCCGGCGGGCCAAATCCGGAAGGCGAGGGCCGTATCCCGAATATCACTCCCGGCTCCCGGTCGGTCGGTTCGTGGAGCGAGTCGGATCTCGTCAGTTATTTCCAGACCGGTTTCACGCCCGATTACGATTCCGTCGGCGGCTCCATGGTCGAGGTACAGAAGAACCTTGCCCACCTGCCGCAGGCGGATCTGGAAGCGATCGCCGCCTATCTGAAGGCCGTGCCGGCGCAGGAATAAGAGGGCGACGCCTTCGCGTCGCCGGTTCGCCGGTGGGCGCGTCCGCAGCCATGACCGATGCAGGCGTCGGCCGAGGCCCGCCTTGCCGGTAACCCGCTGCCCGCCGGATGCCGTCGCCGAGACTGGTCGCGCGGCCGCTATTCCGTCGTCACCACGAGGGCGGAGCAGATCCCGGTTCCTTCCCTGGCATAGCTGTGTGCCACGCTGGAATCGAAAGAGATGGCATCGCCTTCCTCAAGCACATGGATATCGTCGCCGATCGTGACCTGCAGCGTCCCGCAGATCACGTAGACGACCTCTTCCTTGCCGTGCTGGTGCGGCTCTGACGCCGGCGCTCCTTCGGGAAAATCCGCCAGGAAAGCCTCCATCTTCCGTTTCGGCAGCGGATAGTCGAGGCTCTCGAACGTATAGGCAGCCGATGCGCCATCGGCGGGGATGGGGAGCTTGATGCGGCTGCCTTTCCGCGTTACCGCCACCCTTGGCCCGCCCTTGCTGAAGAAGTGGTCCAGATCGACACCGAAGACCATGGCGATCCTGAGCAGCGTCGGGAGGGTGGGGAAAAGTTGTCCCCGCTCGATCTTCGAGAGCATGGCTGGAGAAAGGCCGGTGTGGTCGCCCAGTTGCACAAGCCCGAGCTTCTTCTTCAGGCGCAACGCCTTGATGCGGGGTCCGATGCGATAACGCTCCAGTTCCGTAGCCAATGTTTCCGACGTCAAAGATGAACTCCTTTTTCCTCGCACGACAATGCGGGGGGTATAAGTTTCATGTCAAGAAATACATCTTTCATCTCAAGAAAACGTGATTGGAAGTAAAAATACTTTTCTCCATATGAAAATCATCCGCCAGCGAGACGGATTCAACAAGGGAGTTTGAGATGAAGATGAACAGGCTTATCGCTGCGGCGCTGATCAGCGTCGCGACCGCGCTTCCGGCCTACGCGGCCGACAAGGACATCGTCGACACGGCGGTCGGCGCCGGCGACTTCAAGACGCTTGCAGCGGCGCTGGAGGCCGCGGATCTGGTTTCCACGCTGAAGGGCGAGGGGCCGTTTACGGTTTTCGCCCCGACCGACGCCGCCTTCGAAAAGCTCCCCGCAGGGACGCTCGACACGTTGCTGAAGCCCGAGAACAAGCAGCAACTGGTGGATATCCTCACCTATCACGTGGTCCCCGGCAAGGTTCTGGCCGCCGACGTGGTCGGTCTGGATGAAGCCAAGACCGTCAACGGCAAGATGATCGACGTCCAGGTCGACGGAAGCGCCGTGAAGGTGAACGAGGCCAATGTGACGGCGACTGATGTGGCCGCCAGCAACGGCGTGATCCACGTGATCGACCAGGTCATCCTGCCGCCCGAGGGCTGACCCTGGCGATCGGGGATGCCCTTGGGCATCCCCTCCACCTCATGCATTCCAGGAGAACACTATGAAGGCGCTCAACATCATCACACTGGCCCTCCTCATCGTCGGTGGCCTCAACTGGGGCCTTGTCGGCCTCTTCAGCTTCGACCTTGTCGCGGCAATCTTTGGTGCCGGCTCTCTGCTGGCCCGCATCGTCTACATTCTTGTCGGTGTTTCCGCCGTCTACCAGATCATGCCCCTCATGGGCGCGGTGGGCACCGACAAGACGGTTCACCATAGCGGGCGCTAAGCAGCGTCGTATGGCTTGAAAGAACGGCGGGGGCACGGAAAAACATGCAATCCCGTCGGCCATGTCTCTTGCCACCCTCGGTTTTGGCCGGGGGTGGTTTTTCTGCGAGGGCTGCAAGCTCTCGTCTTTTTCAGGAATGCTCGCGGCTGAAGACGGCCAGTTCCGCCTCGGCCTCCGGCCCCCACAGGCCGAGCGCCCTGAGGATTTCGGTGGTGAACGTCACCGGCGAATTGCCCGGCGCGGTGATGACGCCGGCGTGGGAGACCGCTTGCGGCTGGTCCCGGTAGAGCGCCTCGCCCCGATAGCCCGCCTGCTGCTTGTGGGACGCGAGCGAGTTTCCCGTGTGCGCCACGTTGTTGAGCACGCCTGCCGCCGCAAGGGCGCTGGCGGCGGCGCAGATGCCGGCCACGACCTTTCCGGCCGTTTTGAAATCCGCGGCAAGCGACGTGAAATCCGGCGCCTCGCCCTTCTCCCAGGCGAGCCCGCCGGGGATGACGAGGGCGTCGAAAGCCTGCGGATCGAGGGCCGCATGGGCAAGGTCGGGCGTCACCCGCAGGCCGCCCATCGAGGTGACGGTTCGGCCGTCCGGCGAGGCGGTGACGATCTCGACGCCGAGATAGCTGCGCGCCACCGCCATCAGCAGCGCACATTCCCAATCCGCGAAATGGGGTGTCAGCGCAATGGCAATACGGGTCATCCTCAGCCCTCCTGAACGGTCAGGCGATTGCCTGCATGTAACGCATGCCGGTCACCGGCCGCGGGCGGAAATCCATCTGCTCGTAGAAGCGGTGCGCTGCGAAGTTGCCGGTGGCGGCGCTGACCGAAAGATAGTCGCAGCCGGCGGTGCGGGCAATCTCGCGGGCGCGGGAAACCAGATGATGGCCGATGCCGTTGCCGCGCTGGCCGTCGCGCACGAAGAGGTGGTGGAGGTCCATGCCACGCGTGCCGGTATCGGCCCTGTAGAGCGGCACGAGGATGGCGTAGCCCATCAGCCCGTCGCCGCTGTCGGCCACCAGCGCCTGGATCCAGGGCATCGGCCCGAACAGGTCGCGCTCCAGCTTGTCCGGGGTAATGGCCGCCGCGTCGCCGTGATGGGCGGCGAGAAGTGCGATCATCTCGTTGAGTTCAGGGAGGTCATGGCGCTTGGCGGCGCGGATGGTCACGACCGCCGGGCGGGGAAGGGTCATTTCGGTATCTTCGGTCATTTCAGCGTCCTCTTGGGTATCTGTGCCGTCAGGAGGAGCCGTCTTGAAACAACAAAGCCGCCTGACGGCGGCTTGTTGACATTGTGATCTGTCGAGCCGCCCCTTACCGGTAGGCCCAAAAATACGTGCAGGAGATGGGTGCGCGTGCGTCGATCATGGCGAAGTAGATGCGCCCGTTCGGCGGGGTTGTCAATCTTGATCTTTCCAAGTCACTCATGATGGATTAGATTACATCAATGGCATGGAGGGCAGATGGCGAAGGCGGTTCTGATCCACAAGTCGCGGGCTTATATTCGCGACGGCGCCTTCATCGAGATGCTCATATGGCGGGTGCCGGAGAATGTAAGAGGCAGCCACCATGCATACAAGTACAGCCTCGCCCTCATCTGTAACGGCGAGTGCGTGCTTCGCTTCGATAACGAGGCGGGAAAGGGTGACCATCGGCATTTTGGGGATCGGGAGACCCCGTACGAGTTTTCCTCGATGGACGCCCTCATCGCCGATTTTCATGCTGCGGTAAGAGGATGGTTGAATGACCACGCTGACGGTGAAGATAGAGAGTCTTGAGGATACGATGTCTCGGATGGGTTCGGCCATTAGGCAGGAAGCAGCACCCTCGCAAGATGCCGTCGCCACTTTGTCCTTCCCTTCATGGGATGCCGTGCACCGCGTTCTGGCACCCAAGCGTCTAAACATCTTGAAGGTGCTCGTGGGTCATGGGCCTCTGAGCATCAGAGAAGTTGCGCGTCGTGTCGGCCGTGATTTCAAGGGTGTGTATACAGACGTTGATGCATTGGTCAAAAACGGCGTCGTGGAGAAAGCTCCCGGCGGCATCGTCTTTCCCTATGACCGTATCCACTTTGATTTCGACATCAGGGCAGCCGCCTGAAGATTTCAATGCTCCGCCTCGCACATCGCGTGGTCGGAGAGCGCGCGGATGACGTAGCAGTCCTCCACGGAATGGCCGCCGCAATGGGAGACGATGCGTTCCAGCTCGTGCTCCAGCTTCTTGAGCTTGGCGATCTTCTCGCGCACCGCGGCGAGATGTTCCCCGGCGATGCGGTCGGCCCCGGCGCAGGGCATTTCCGGGTGGCGGCTGAGGGTGATGAGGTCGCGGATCGCCTGGATGTCGAAGCCCAGATCGCGCGCGTGGCGGATGAAGGCGAGCCGTTCAAGGTCGGCCTTCTCGTAGCGCCGCTGGTTGCCCTCGGAACGGTGCGCCGCCGCGATCAGCCCCATCTGCTCGTAATAGCGGATGGTCGGCACCTTCACGCCGGTGCGCCTGGAGAGATCGCCGATCGAATACATTTCTGAAATTTCCTCTTGAACCTATAGTGGCTAGAGGGATTAGCTATGGTGTCACCAACGTCCATGCAAGAGGAAAGGCGACATCATGAGTGCTTCCTGCGGCCATCATCACGGCACGTTCGAGGGGCTGTCCCGAGACTACAAGCGGCGGCTCTGGGCCGTCATTGCCATCAACGCCACGATGTTCCTCGTGGAGATGACCGCGGGTCAGATGGCGCGCTCGCAAGCACTCCAGGCGGATGCGCTGGATTTCTTCGCCGATGCGATCACCTACGGCATCTCGCTCGCCGTCATCGGCGCCTCCATCCGCGTCCGCACGACGGCGGCCGCCGTCAAGGGGATCAGCCTCCTCCTGATGGGGCTTTGGGTCTTCGGCTCGACGATCTGGCGCGTCCTCGAGGGCGGTGTTCCGGAGGCGCCGGTCATGGGCCTCATAGGCTTCCTTGCGCTCGCCGCCAACCTCCTGAGCGTCCTGCTGCTCGTCAACTACAAGGACGGCGACGCCAATGTCCGCTCCGTGTGGCTCTGCTCGCGCAATGATGCGATCGGCAATGTGATCGTCATGATTGCGGCCTTGGGCGTATGGGGAACCGCGACGGCCTGGCCGGATCTCATCGTGGCGGCCATCATGGCCGGGCTGTTCCTGTCCTCGTCGGTGCAGATCCTGCGGCAGTCGTGGCGGGAATGGCGGTCGGGCGGAGAAATATCGCTCGATCCCCATGCCGGGCACAGTGATGGGAATGTCGGCCTGGACGGCCGGGATAGCGGGCACGACCACTGCGGGCATGATCACCCGAAAGCCTCGCGCTCGCACTGAAGCGCGTGCTGTTTGCTAGAATTCGCTGAATTCGCGGTAACGGTCGGCGACCCATTCTTCCGCCAGAGGGCGCGCGACGGTCTGGGTCGCCGCCTGTCCGGCGGCTTCGCTCCTCTTGCTCTCGACGCCAAGCCAGAGTGCCTTTGCGAGGGAGCTGGAAAGGAGCGTGCTGCTTTCCACTGTGAAGGCATTGGAGCGTGTCGGGGCATCGCTTTCCCGCAGCGGAGTTTCCTCTGTCCGCCTCTCGATGTCGTTCGGGCGGCTATGGTAGCCGTAGCCGCTGAGGCCGCTGTCGATCTTCATTGCGCCATACCAGGTTCAATCGTTAACAAATGGTTAACGAGGCAACCTTGCGCGAAGCTTGCGCGGGGCGCGCATGGGGCGAATCGGACTCTTGACAGATTCGTGAAGACGCGAATGCGGGTGATTTGCGCTTGTTGGTTGTGGCGGGCGGAGGTAGAAGGCGCAGCCTGTGCCGGCTACATCCTCCCAGCTATCTTGATCGCGAACGCGTATTCGAACGCTACCTCCTCCAGCCGCTGGAACCGGCCCGACTTGCCGCCGTGCCCCGCTGCCATGTTGGTCTTCAGCAGATAGGGTCCCGCCTCCGGCGCCTTCTCGCGCAGCCTGGCGATCCACTTGGTCGGCTCCCAATAGGTGACGCGGGGATCCGTCAGGCCTGAGAGCGCCAGGATCGGCGGGTAGGGCTTCGGCCCGACATTGTCATAGGGGCTGTAGGCGGCGATCCACTGGTATTCTTCTTCCGAGTCCAGCGGATTGCCCCATTCCGGCCATTCCGGCGGGGTGAGCGGCAAGGTGTCGTCGAGCATGGTGTTGAGCACATCGACGAAGGGAACGGCGGCGATGATGCCGGCGAACTTCTCTGGCGCCATGTTGGCGACGGCCCCCATCAGCATGCCGCCCGCCGAGCCGCCTTCGGCGATGATGTTCTCGTAGGAGGTGAACTTCTGCTTCACCAGATGGTCCGCCGCCGCAATGAAGTCCTTGAAGGTGTTCTCCTTCTTCTTCATCTTCCCGTCTTCGTACCAGGCAAAACCCTTGTCCTTGCCGCCGCGGATATGGGCGATCGCGTAGACGAAGCCGCGGTCGGCGAGCGAGAGCGCATTGGTGGAGAAGCTTGCCGGAATGGTGATGCCATAGGCGCCGTAGCCGTAGAGCAGGCAGGGCGCGGAGCCGTCGAGGGCCACGTCCTTGCGGTACAGCAGCGAGACCGGAACCAGTTCGCCGTCATGCGCCGGCGCCATCACCCGCCGGGTGACGTAATCGTCCGGATTGTGCCCGGAGGGCACCTCCTGCGTCTTCAGGAGCACCCGCTCGCGCGTCGCCATGTTGTAGTCGAAGAGCTGGGAGGGCGTCGTCATCGACGAATAGGAGAAGCGGATGACGTCGGTATCGTATTCCGCCGCCCCCTGCAGGCCCAGCGAATAGGCCTCCTCGTCGAACGCGATGGCATGTTCCTGGCCTGACCGGCGATCGCGGATCACGATCTGCGGCAGCCCGTCCTTGCGCTGCAGCCAGATGAGATGGCGGGCATAGGCCATGTGCGACAGGATCAGCCGGCCGGGCTCGTGCGGCACGACCTCGCGCCAGTTCTTCTTGCCCGGCGCCTCGACCGGCGTCTCCATGATCTTGAAGTCCTTGGCGCCGCCGTCATTGGTGAGGATGTAGAAGACATCGCCGCCCTCGGTCAGGGAATACTCGATGCCCTCCACGCGCTCCGCCACGAGCGACGGCTCTGCCGTCAGGTCCTTGGTCGGGAGGAGGTGGTATTCCGATGTCTCATGGTCATGCACGTCGATATAGATGAAGTCGTCGAGCAGTGAGCCCCCGACGCCGACGAAGAAGCCCGGATCCTTCTCCTCGTATACCAGCCGGTCCGCCGCCTGCGGCTGGCCGACGATGTGGTGGAAGACCTTCGACGGCCGGTGGTTCTCGTCCTGCAGGGTATAGAAGAAGCTCTTGCCGTCCGGTGCCCAGACGCCGCCGCCGCCGGTGTTCTCGATCACGTCGGGAAGGTCTTCACCCGTTTCCAGGTCGCGGATGCGCAGGGTGAAGTATTCCGACCCCTTGTCGTCATAACCCCAGATGCCGAAACGGTGGTCGGTCGTGTGGTCAAGCCCTGCAAGGCGGAAATAGTCCTTGCCGCTTGCTTCCTTGTCGCCGTCGAGCAGCAGCTTGCGGCTGGCTTCGTCCCTGTGGTCGGCGTCGCGCGGGATGCGGAAATAGCGCGGCTGCTCGCCGCCGGTCACATAGGCTGTGCCGTAGGCGAAGGGCCCGTCCTTCATCGGCACGGAGGAATCGTCCTCCTTGATACGGCCCTTCATCTCGGCAAACAGCGTCTTCTGCAGCGCCTGGGTATCCGCCATGGCGGCATCCATATAGGCGTTCTCCGCCTCCAGATGCGCCCGCAGTGCCGGATCGAGCAGGTTCGGATCCTTGAACATCGCCTGCCAGTTTTCTGCCCGCATCCAGGCATAGTCGTCCGTTCGGGTGATGCCGTGGCGGGTATCGCTTGCGGGCTTCCTTTCGGCGACCGGTGGGGAGGGGAGGTTGTGGAAGACGGGCTTGCGGGAAAGGGCCAAGGAAGCACTCCGGAATATCATGCGGGAGTGCCAGAGATAGGGGGTGCCTCGGTGGGAGACAAGCGGTCGGAATCAGCCAGCGTTGAGGTGGCGGGAGGGCTGCGGTATCGGCCGGCCGGTTTCATGGGCCGCCTCGATCCAACTCTCGATGGCATCCTGCACGTTCGAAATAGCCTGTTGCGGAGTCTCGCCATCACTCATGCATCCGGGAAGATCAGGCACGGTCGCGAGGAAGCCGCCACCGTCTTCGGGGGCAAGCGGAGAAACGACGACAGAAAACCGCAGGGGGCGCGTCAAAGTAACCTCACTGCATCGACGAACTGAACCAGTTTCCGAATATATACCGGCTTGATCGGACGTTTGAAAGGGACGGTCAAAATCTCCCGCATCTGCGGATGGCTGATCTTGTAGTGCGAACTTCCACCCCTCGGTGGCTCACAGGAGATGCCGAATTCCTCGCAAAGTCCCTTGATGTCCTCCAGGCGCCAGTCCGCTTTCGGATTGGCGCGCATCGCTTCATGCCTTTTGCTCATCAAGGTTCCACCCAGTCCCCGGATCATCCTATTTCCCGTTTCGGTGGGTGGTCAATCGGGCTGTCATCTCCTAGTTTCCGGCCCGTCCGAATCCCTCCGGCGAGACGAAGATGAAAAACAAGAAGACTGTTTTCCTGGCCCTTCTGACGCTCGCGGCCGCCGCGCCTGCCCATGCTCTGGATGCCGCGATCGTCAGGCAACTCAAGGCGCTCGCTCCGCAAGAGCGGCGGGAGCAGCGCTGCGATATCGAGGCCATGAAGCGCATCGCCCAGGAGCAGAAAGGCATGAGCCCGGACAAGGTGATCGCCTATACCTTTTCCGATCCCGTCGAAGAGGGCAACGCGGTGAAAGCGCCGGGGGCCGCCTTCCGCAGCGGCGGAGACTGGTACCGGTTGAAGTTCAAATGCGTGACCGGCGAGCGTGGCCTGACGGTCCAGTCATTCAAGTACCGGATCGGCAGCAAGGTGCCGCGCGACCAATGGGAGCGGTACTACCTCTACGATTGATATGGCCTCACCCCGGCAGGTGCGGCACCGTCCTGCGCTCGGGGAAAAGCTCGTTGGCGATCGTCATGGCGATCAGCGACAGCGGCAGCGCCAGCATGGCGCCGACCGCTCCCCACATCCAGGTCCAGAAGATGATGGCGATGAACACCAGGAACGGGTTGATCTCCCATTGGCGGCCCATGATCGCCGGGAAGATCAGGTTCTCCATAATCAGGTGCACGATGAAGAACACGGCGGCCGGCGCCAGGCCGACGATCAGCGTATCATGCGTCAGCACGCCGCCAAGCGCCACCGAGAAGGTCATGAGCGTGATCCCCAGATAGGGGATGAAGCTGGAGATGAAGGCGAAGATCCCCCACATTGCCGGTGCGGCGAGGCCGCCCAAATAGGCGATGAGCGTCATGGACAGGCCGAGCCCGAGATACAGCAGGCTGGCCGTGGCGAAGTAGTAGCCCAGCACCTCCTCCATGGAGTTCAGCACGCGGATCGCCACCAGCCTCTGCCGCCGTTGCGGGAAAGCCATGATGATCGTGCGGCGCAGCCGCACGCGCCCGTAGAGGAAGAGCAGGAGGGCCGCGAAGAAGATCAGCGCCTGGATGACGGCGGGCGCCAGGCTGGCGCTCAGGATCGCCAGCACGCTGCTGCTGTTCTCCAGGAGCTTCTCCATCGACATCGGCCCCGTCTCGAAGGTGGCGGCGCTGATGTTCAGCCATTCCATCCGCTCCAGATAGGGAAGGATGCGGTCGATCGTCTGCTCGACCAGGGCCGGCCCGCTGTTGATGAAGAAGGCCACCGGCTCGGCCAGCGCATAGACGATCAGGAAAAGCACCACCGCCACGGCGGAGGAGAGGGTGATGGCGATCCCGAAGCGGGGTATGCCGAGCTCGCCCAGTCTTTCGGCGGCCATTCCGAGGATGATGCCCACCACGATCGCCAGCGTGATCGGGATCAGGACGAGCTTCATATAGGAGATCAGGGCGAGGCCGAGCAGGCAGAAGATGCCGATGATCGCCCAACTGGCCGCTACTTCCAGTGCGGCCCGCCCGAGCGGGGAGAACTCGACAACATCGGCCTCGTCCTGCTGGGCCGCTGCTTCTGCCTTGGCTATGGCCAGGTCCGCCGCGGATCTCTTTGCCTTCCGGCCGTTGGTATCTGAAGTCGCCATCTTGTCGAGTCCCGGTGCGCGCGATCAACGCGCAGCGGGAACACCGGTTCCGCGGCTCATGGCGAAAGCCTGATGCCGATCCCCCAGGGGTCGTGGAGAGACCATTCGTTGCCGTTGCGCCGCACCTTGATCTGGCGTGCCTCCATGCTGGCGAGCGTTTCGTTGAGTGCGGCAGCATCATTGAAACGCAGCGTATACCCCGCGAGGCCCGTCATGTTCTGCAGGCGAGGGCCCGCGTTGCGGCTGTTCCAGACATTGGCGGCAACGTGATGGTGATAGTCTCCGGTAGCGAAGAAGCTGGCGCCGGGATACCGGGCCATCAGCTTCAGTCCCATCACGTCGCGATAGAAGGTCTCTGCCTCCGGCACGTCGCCCACCTGCAGGTGGATGTGGCCGATCGCCGTTCCTTCGGCCATTCCGCGGAAGGGCGCCTGCGGCGCCTCCGCGTGAAGCAGCCGCAGGTCCAGGCGTTCAGTGGCCATCTCCACCATTCCGTCCGCATGGTAGGTCCACTCGTCGGGCTGGCGGTCGCGATAGATCTCGATGCCGTTGCCTTCCGGGTCGGACAGATAAAGCGCTTCGCTGACGAGATGGTCCGAGGCGCCTTCGAGCCGCACGCCGTTCTCCGCCGCGTGCGCCAGCCAGTGGGCGAGCTCCGCGCGGCCAGGCACGAGGAAGGCCGTATGGAAGAGGCCGGCGGCCGTTCTCGGCGCCCGGACGGCGTCGCTTCGCCTCTCCAGCGTCAGGAGCGGGCGTCCCGCCACCCCCAGCACTTCGCCGCGCGCCTGCCTTTCGATGACCGCAAGGCCGATGATGCGCTGGTAGAACTGTGAGACCGCCGCAAGGTCCGAAACCACGAGATGGACATGGTCCACGAAGGCCGGGCGTGTCAGGGCGAATGGGTATTGGGACTGGGTCATGGCATCTCCTATCCTTGGCGGGCTGCCGTTTCCGTCTATATCGGCTTTGACCGGCGTTCGATAAAGATGCCGGTCTGTTGATAGGTCGTTCATCACCCATTGACGGTGGGCAGATCGAAGTTGATCGTGATCAATGCGCCCCCCGCATGAAAACGCAAGAAACTCTTCAATGCGAGCTGAACCTCTCGGGAGAGCACCATGTACAGCAAGATCATCGTCGCCGTGGATGCCGCAGCGATCGACAAGGCGGACCGCATCGTCCCGCGGGCGGTAAAACTCCTCCGGGAAGGGGGATCCATCGTGCTCGTCAGCGTCGTGGAGGATCTGCCGGGCTATGTCCTGGCGGAAGTGCCGGTCGGCATATCGCTGGATGCCCGCCGGGAGGCGGAGGCAAGGATCGAGGATCTCCGCCGCCGGCACGGGCTGGCCGCGACCATCGAAGTGCGGCAGGGTGCCCCGGCCCGCGAACTCCTAACGGCGGCTGCCGAGCATGACGCCGATCTCATCATCCTGGCCTCCCACAAGCCGGACTTCTCGAACTACTTCCTCGGCGCCACCGCCGACAGGATCGTGCGTCACGCCCAGTGCTCGGTCCTCGTCGATCGCTGAGCAGGCAAGAAGAACAAGAGAAAGGACACAGATCCATGGACGTCGCCAAGTACAAGGCTATCCTCACCGAACGGCAGCGCGAGCTCCACGGGCGCCTGCACAAGATCGAGGAGGACTTCGAACAGCCGCGCAATCCCGACGATGACGACCGTGCCGTCGAGCGCAACAATGACGAGGTTCTGGAAGAGCTCGGGGAAGCGGGGCAGAAGGAACTGGCCGCCATCGATGCGGCGCTCGACCGGATCGCGGCCGGCACCTTCGGAACCTGCGTCAAATGCGGCGATCCGATCGCCGAGGGGCGTCTCGACGTGGTCCCCCACACCCCCTTCTGCCAGACCTGTGCCGCCGCAATCTGACAGAGTGAAATTCTATTTGAATCAACAGCCTCTTGCCTTGCGGCATCACACGGATCATCTTGACCGGACGGGTGTCGCGAGGATTGCATGAGCGAGTTCTTCAACTTCGGAAGAAAATACGATTTCCACGAGATCGTCGCCGACGGCATCGTCCACGGCATCGGCATCGTGCTGGCGCTCATCGGCGTCACCGCCCTGATCTTCTACGCCACCGTCTGGGCGAGCCTCGGCGAGCTTGCCGCCGCCTGGATCTACGGCCTCGGCCTGCTGCTCTGTCTGTCGATCTCCTTCACCTACAACATCTGGCCGCACTCGCGCACGAAATGGCTCCTGCGCCGTCTCGACCATTCGGCCATCTTCGTGCTGATCGCCGCCACCTACACGCCCTTCCTCGAGCGCGGCATCCACGATCCGCTGATCCTCTTCATGCTGGTCGCGATCTGGCTGACCGCGATCGGCGGCATCACGCTGAAATGCCTGTTCCCCGGCCGCTACGACCGGCTGGCGATCCTGCTCTACCTCGCAATGGGCTGGAGCGGCGTGATCGTCGCCGTGCCCATCTCGCAATACCTGCCCGCCGTCAGCGTCTGGTTGATCGTCGCGGGCGGCATCATCTATTCGCTCGGCGTGATCTTCCATGTCTGGGAGCGGCTCCGCTTCCAGAACGCCATATGGCACGGCTTCGTGGTCGCCGCCTCCGCGGTCCACTACGTCGCGGTCGTCACCAGCTTCAATCTGTAGGATAGCCGATATCCGCAACCGTGCCGGCGCAAGCACCGGTGGATTGCAGGCTGAGCGCCATGTGCCGCAGGATCGGCGCGAGGATCTTCACGTCGTGGTAATGGTAGTCGTACTGGAAGAAGACGGCTGCGCCGTCGCAGAGGGGGATGCCGTGGACATAGTGCACCCGCCCGTCCTTCGACCGGTGGAAGGTCGCGGATCGCCCGTCGATGATCTCGTAGGAATGGAACCAGCCGGCTGCGGCCGCCGCATCCCGCCTTGAACGGGCCTCGGCGGCGAAGGGGTTTTGGAGATCCAGCCGCTCCACCGACAGCATGCTGTTCTCGCCCTCGTACCTGACTATGTCTGGCTCGCCCGTCGGCCCTGCTGCTTGGAGGCCCGGCGGGACGTGCAGCCGGAACCCGCCGCGCTGATCCTCATGGGTCACCCACTGCGGCGCCGCGGCACCGGCGGACGTAAGCCAGATTGCGGCTAGGGCGAGGATGCCCTTCGCCCTCCGGCGCCCCTCCATGGACAGCGCTTCATCCCGTCTGCTATGCCGAACGGCCCGATCCGCGGAAACCGCCATGACATCCATTCCGACCATACGCGCCGCCACCGAAGCCGATCTTCCTGCGATCATGGAGATCTACAACGACGCGGTGGCCAATACCACGGCGATCTGGAACGACACGCAGGTGGACCTCGCCAACCGGCAGGACTGGTTCAAGGCCCGTCGGTCCCGCGGCTTCCCCGTACTGGTGGCCGATGCCGGCGGCGCCGTCGCCGGCTATGCCTCCTATGGCGACTGGCGTGCCTTCGACGGCTTCCGCCACACGGTTGAACATTCCGTCTATGTCCATCGCGACCATCGCGAACTGGGCCTTGGGCGGCTGCTGATGACGGCTCTGATCGAAGAGGCGGGCAAGGGCGGCATCCACGTCATGGTGGCCTGCGTCGAAGCGGGCAATGCCGCTTCCATTGCCCTGCACGAGCGCCTCGGCTTCCGCAATGTCGGCACCTTTTCCGAGGTCGGCACCAAGTTCGGCCGCTGGCTCGATCTCACCTGCCTGGAACTGCGGGTGCCGGCAGCGAGCGCGTGAGGCGTTATTCAGGGGGCCTCCCCGCCTACATACTGGAAATATGCCCAGACCAGCACAAGAGCCGCGGCGATGCCCAGCACGGTCAGGAGCCTGCGCAGGCGCGGATTCGGCTTCTTCGGTTCCGGTGGCGTCGGCGGGCGCTTGAATTCCAGGACGTTGGACATGGCATCTCCTGCAGATGGGCGATTTCGGTTTTGGCGCAATTTTAAGGCGCTGCGCACGTAAAGCCAGTGCAGCGGTGCATCAGTCCCGTTCTTCGTGAGCGGCCGAAGCACGGCCCGGCCGGACAGCCGCCCCTTGGAGCGGGGGCTGGCTGTCCTATGTTGCCGGAAACTCCATGGTCCTCGTCGCCTCGTTCGTCTATCGCAAGGGTAAGCGCTGCGAGCCTGTTCCGACCGATGGCACGCTCCCCTTCCTGGGGAAGAGGGATTTCGTCTGGATCGGACTGCACGAGCCGGTGGCCGCGGAGATCGAGGGCCTTGCCAGGACCTTTGGGCTGCACGAGTTGGCGGTGGAGGATGCGCTGAACTCCATTTCAAGCGCACCGGCTGGCTCTGACCCGGTCAGTCAGCTAGCCGAAAGACCGCATTCCAGCCAGTGACGGATCCGCTGCCGCGCATGGGCATTCGTCTTGCGCGCCATCGACAGCGGAAGACGGTTGAAACCGTGTGCGCCCCGGGGCACGGGCAGAAATTCCGCATTCCCGTTCGCTTCGTTCCAGCGCTCGGCCATCCGGAGGCTGTCTTCGAACACCGGATCCATCTCTCCGGCCACGAAAAGGGCAGGGGGCATTCCGGAAAGATCGGCGAAGAGGGGCGAAAGGCGGGGATCGCGCCGCTGTTCTTCCGTGAGTTGCGACGTCAGCCGCAGCAGGTTCCGATAGGCTGCCTGTCCGTCGATCAGCAGGGATCGCGATGACGACCTCCGCAGGCCGGGGGTGCCGGCCATGTCATAGGCACCGTAGAAAAGGACCGCGCCGGCAAGCCTGTCCGGGCAGAGCGCGCGGAGATGGAGCAGGGCAAGCGCCGCCAGATGCGCCCCGGAGGATTCGCCGCCCGCAACGATCCGCTCCGCCCCGAACTCGGCGGCGGCTTCCGCAGCCGCCCATTCCGCCGCCCGCCGCGCATCCTCGATGGCAAGGTCCAGCCGGTCGTCCACGGCGAGGTGGTGATCCACGCTGATCACGAGAGCCCGGCATTCGGCGGCGATCCGGCTGTTGATGGGATCGTCGAAGCGCGGCGTTCCCATCACCCACGCGCCGCCGTGAAAGGTCAGATAAATACCCGCCGGCCGTTGCCGCGGGATGACCAGCCGCAGTCGCAGGGTGCGCCCGTCCCGATCTATCGAACGCTCTTCGATATCGACATCGCTCCTGCGCGAAAGCCGGGGGAGCGTCTCCCATGCCCTCAGGATCGCCTGGATCACCCGGGCGTTCATCCGGCGGTCGGTGTGATAGCGTGGAAGCAGCCGCAGAACCCGGTTGAACCGTTCAGCCTCGCCTATGTCCCGCTCGTCGTACAGCAAGGTCATGCGGCCGTTGCTCCGCCTTCACGCTCTCGTCCAGTCGAGGCAGCCGGCCGGCAGCAGCGAGTTGCTGACGAGTAGTGCGCCATGGCGGTAGAATGCGCCGGGATCGGTGCCTTCGGGAATTTCCACGGCCCAGACGGCCCCGCTGCTGTCGGACCACATCAGCCGCCCGTTCAAAGCTGCGAGCCCCGCCATGGCCTGCGCAGGCGAGGTTCCGGGGCGGAAGACCACCAGGGTCGTATCGCTGGAAGGGGGCGGCAGAGCGGACAGGGAGCCGGCAAGGACGATGGCGATCACCAGCGCCGTATGGGACCGGAGGGTGGATCGGCGGCCTCCGGTGCCTCCCTTCCGGTGCAGCACGAGGCCGGCCAGCAACGGAACGATGCCGAACACCGCCAGCCAGAGGAGGTCCCAGAACAGGGGATTGTCCGTGTCCATCCGGATCCGGTGGATGCCGAGCAGCCAGTGGGACAGGACGGCGTCGAGGATGTGCCAGGCGCCGAAGCCGATGAGGACGTTCCCTAGCAACAGGCGATCCGAAGCCGGAGTGGCGAACTGCCCGCGTCCCTGCCACAGCAGCCACAGCCCGACCCCTGCCACGACATACATGAGGACGTGAAAGAGGCCGTCCGTCAGGATGAGGAGGCGGATATCGCCGGCGGCCCCATCGAGGCCGCTCAGAAGGTGGTGCCACTGCAGTACCTGGTGCAGGAGTATGCCGTCGAAGAAGCCGCCGAAGGCAAAGCCCAGGGCGAGGCCCGACCATCGGAAGGATGATGAAGAAGCGGCGGCAGGAAGGCGTATTGAATCGGCAGCGTTCACGATGTCCCCCGTACGGCGGCGGTACCACTGGCCGACAAACAGGAAGGCCGACGGGAAGTTCCCTCCGGGAGGCATTTCTGCCGCTTCGGAAACCGCATCTTCCTTCAGGCGTTCAGCCAGCCTGGTGCAGCCGGCAGGAGGAGATGCGCATGCAGGTAAGGAAGTTTCGGATAACCGACGCCGTTTTCGAACGGTCTCCCGGGCAGGACGCAGAGGTCTTTGCCGGGAACGTCATCGACCAACGCCACGGTGGTCCGGTCACGATCGGCTTCGGCCGCTATGGGCCCGACCAGAGCATCGACGAATTGCTGGCCGTTCACGACACCATGGTGGTCCTGGAGGGGCGGCTGACCGTCTCGACGAGCAGGGTGACGGTAACCGCCGGCCCGGGCGAGATCGTATACATGCCCCAGGGCGAGAAGGTGACCATCCGCTCCCACGAACAGGGTGCGGTCACGGCCTACGTCACCTATCCGCATTGGCAGGAAGCGCAGGGTTGACGGCCGGATTGGCGTGCCAGCGTCCATGAGCGCCCGCTCTCCGCTGGTGCCGGGAACCGGGATCTATTCCAGCGGCTCGAAAACCATGGAATGGCCGTTGATGCAGTAACGCAGCCCGGTCGGCGGCGGCCCGTCCGGAAAGACGTGGCCGAGATGCCCGCCGCAGTTGGCGCAGCGCACTTCCGTGCGCACCATGCCATGAGAGATGTCGCGGTGCTCGGTCACGGCATCCGGTTTCACGGGCTCGAAATAGCTCGGCCACCCGCATCCGGCATCGAACTTGGTATCGGACACGAACAGCGGTTCCTCACAGGCGGCACAGCGGTAGAGGCCCTTTTCGGTGCTGTCCCAGTAGGGGCCGGTGAAGGCGCGCTCCGTTCCGTGCTCGCGCAGGATCCGGTACTGTTCCGGCGTCAGTTGCTCGCGCCATTCGGCATCGCTCTTCTGGATGCGGGGGGTAGTGGTGTCTGTCATGGGAGAACCTTTCTTCGCCTAAAGATAGGGTGCACACAGCCTCGCGAAAAGCCTCAACTATTTGTGGGTTTGCCGTTAATGGCTTGAGGCAGGGGATTCTTTGTCCTAAGGGGGTAGGGCTTACGTCCGCTGGGGGGCGATCCGCACAATAAACGGGAGACGAAATGGCCGACCCGACGGCATTGACGTTCTTTTGTCTTATGCTGCCATTCCTGGCCGCCATTTTCGCACCGATGGCGATTGGCAGGGTGGGGCATGGAGCGTCCTGGGTCCTGGCGCTCGCGCCGCTCTTCGCCTTCATCCATTTCCTCACCTTCTTGCCGCAGATCGCCGACGGCGGCGTCGTCACCGGCGGTTATGCCTGGGTACCGAGCCTCAACCTCTCCTTCTCCTGGTTCCTGGACGGCCTGTCGCTGACCTTCGCGCTGCTGATCACCGGCATCGGCACGCTGATCGTGCTCTATTCGGGCGGCTACATGAAGGGCCATCCGCAGCAGGGACGCTTCCTCTCTTTCATCCTGCTCTTCATGGGTGCGATGCTCGGCCTCGTCGTGTCGGACAGCTTCCTGATGCTCTTCGTCTACTGGGAGCTCACCTCGCTTACCTCCTTCCTGCTGATCGGCTTCGACCACGAGCGGGAGGCGGCGCGCCGCGCAGCGCTGCAGGCCCTGGTGGTGACGGGCATCGGCGGCCTTTCGCTGCTCGCCGGCCTGATCTTCCTGTGGAACATGACGGGTGTCACCCAGCTCTCGCTGCTCGTCCATGTGGACGATACGCTGCGCGACAGCCCGTTCTATCTGGCCGCCTTGCTGCTCCTGCTCGGCGGCGCCTTCACCAAGTCCGCGCAGTTCCCGTTCCACTTCTGGCTGCCGAATGCCATGGAAGCGCCGACGCCGGTCTCCGCCTACCTGCACTCGGCCACCATGGTGAAGGCGGGCGTCTATCTCCTGATGCGGCTGAACCCCGTCATGGGCGAAACGGCCGCCTGGGAGATCCTCTTGCCCTTCTTCGGCGGCATCACCCTGATCGCCGGAACGGCTCTTGCCATCCGCCAGACGGACCTCAAGCTGATGCTCGCCTATACGACCATGGCCTCGCTCGGCCTGCTCGTCATGCTGACCGGCTTCGGCGCGCCCCATGCGGTGGAGGCGGCGGTGCTCTATCTCGTCGCGCACTCCCTCTTCAAGGGCGCGCTCTTCATGGTCGCGGGCCTTGTTGACCACGAAGCCGGAACGCGCGACGTGACGAAGCTGGGCGGCCTGCGGGGCGACATGCCGATCACCTTTGCCGCCGCCGTGCTGGCGGCCCTCTCCATGGGCGGCCTGCCGCTCTTCCTCGGCTTCCTCGCCAAGGAGGAGATCTACTACGCGCTCGCCCACGGCGCCCTGCGCTCGATCGTCTTCACGCTGGTGGGGATCGTCGGCAACGGCCTGATGTTCGTGATCGGCTTCGCGGTCGCCCTGAAGCCCTTCCTCGGTCCCCGTGTGGAAACGCCCAGGCACGCCCATGAGGGGCCGCTCCTGATGTGGCTCGGCCCGGCCCTGCTGGCGGCGCTCGGGCTCTTCGCCGGCATCCTGTCCGGCGTCACCCACCGCTTCGTCTCCACGCCCATGGCAAGCGCCGTCGCCGGCGAGCCGACGGTGGTGGAGATCACGACGGTCCCGCATATCGGCATGCCGCTGCTGCTCTCGATCGTCACCGTCGCTTTCGGCGTCTTCGTCTATCTGCAACTCGATCGTGCCCGTGCGATGATGCGGCACCTGCTGGACGCGATCGGCAGCGGCCCCGACCGCGGCTTCGACCACTTCGTCTCCGGCCTTGTTCGCATGTCGGTTGCGGTTACGCGGGTGGTTCAGCCTGGGAGGCTGGAGGTCTACATAACCGTCAGTTTCATCCTGGTCGCATCGGCGCTCCTCATCCCGGCAATCGTCTATGACGAGCTTCCGGACGTGCCAGCATGGCCGAGCGACGTGCTGTTCCATGAATGGGCCTTCTTCCTTTTGGCAGCGGTCGGGCTGTTTGCCGTGCTGCGCGCCAGCGACCGCCTGACCGCGATCGTCTCGCTCGGTATCCAGGGCTTTGCGGTCGCCGTCATCTTCCTGCTCTTCGGTGCGGCTGATCTGTCCTTTACCCAGTTCATGGTGGAGACCTTGTCGGTCGTCATACTGGCTCTCGTGATGACGCGGCTCAGGCTGTCGCCGCGTGACCATCGTCCGCGCCGCCAGATGATCATCGATACCGTTATCGCCGTCGCCTGCGGACTCGGCTTCACCATGCTACTGATCAAGACGACGCAATTGCCGTTCAACACCGCGCTGACAGAGTTCTTCAACGCCTATTCCAAGATCATCGCCCATGGCGCCAATGTCGTGAACGTCATCATCGTTGACTTCCGGGGCACCGACACGCTGGGCGAAATCTCGGTCGTCATGATCACCGGGCTTGCGGTGCTGGCGCTCATCCGCGTGCGCCTGCGTAACCCGCTTCCGGACACGACGGCTGCAAAAGCCGAGGTTGCAGGGGAGGGGGAACGTCCATGAACACGATCATCCTGCGCACGGTCGCACCGCCGATTACCGCGCTGATGCTGGTCTTCTCCGTCTTCGTTCTGCTGCGCGGCCACAACGAGCCCGGCGGCGGCTTCATCGGCGGGCTGATCGCGGCCTCCGCGCTCGCCATCTACGGCATCGCCTATGGCGTCGCGGCCGTGCGGCGGGCCATCTATTTCCACCCGATGGCGCTGGCAGGCTTCGGTCTCCTCCTGGCGACGGTCTCCGGCTTCTTGTCGGTCTTCGTCAACGTTCCCTTCATGACCGGCCTCTGGATCTACCCGAGCCTGTTCGGTGTGGAGGTTCCGCTGGCGACCGTGATCTCCTTCGATGTCGGGGTCTACTTCGTGGTCGTGGGCGCCATTGCGTCGATCGCGCTGGCGCTCGAGGAAAGGGAGAGCGACTGATGGAGACGCTGTTTTCCGTTCTGATCGGCGTCTTCTTCTCCGTCGCCATCTACCTCATGCAGTCCAAGTACAGCGTGCGCATCCTGCTCGGCATCGCCATCTTCGGCAATGCGGTGAACCTTCTGCTCTTCACTGCCGGCCGGATCACTCGCGAGATACCGCCGATCATCCTGCCCGGCTCCGACATCCTGCCGATGACGACGGCCAACCCGCTGCCGCAGGCGCTCATCCTGACGGCCATCGTAATTTCCTTTTCCTTCTTCTGCTTCCTGCTCGTCCTCACCTATCGCGGCTATCAGGAGCTTGGCACCGACAATACCGACGAGATGCGGCTTGCCGAACCGAAGAACGAGCCGCTCCCGCCGCTCGGTTACTGACAGGATAGGCTGACGCGATGGCTGCCCCGACGACTGCCCCGATAGATCTCTCCGCCGCGCTGGTCATGGCGCCGACACCGCTTGCCGACTGGCTGGTGATTGCGCCCATGGGCCTGATGATCGGTCTCGGCGCCATCCTGGTGATGGTGCGCCACAGGCTGCACCTGCATGGCTGGATTGCCATTCCTGGTCTGGTGGCCCTGGTGCTGCTGGATGCGATGCTGCTCTGGCGGGTGGCGCAGCACGGGCCTTTCACCATGACCGCCGGGCGATGGCTGCCGCCCTTTGGCATCTCCTTCACGGCCGATCTTCTCGGCGCGCTGATGGCGCTCGTCTCGGCCCTGGTTGCACTCGCAGCCGGCATCTATGCACTGCGGGACATCGATTCGACCGGCCGTCGCTACGGTTTTTTCCCGCTCCTGATGATGCTGATGGCCGGCGTGACCGGCGCCTTCCTGACCGGCGATATCTTTAACCTCTATGTCTGGTTCGAGATACTGCTGATCTCGTCCTTCGGCCTCCTGATCCTCGGATCCGAACGCCAGCAGATCGACGGTGCGCTGAAATACGCGATCCTCAACCTGATGGCGACCACGCTCTTCCTGATCTCGGTCGGCTACCTCTATGCCATCTTCGGCACGCTCAACATGGCTGACATCGCGCGCCAGGCCGACGCGCATTCGGGCACCGCGCCCCTGGTCACGCTGAGCGCGCTCTTCATCCTGGCCTTCGCCATGAAGGCAGCGGCTTTCCCCGTCAACTTCTGGCTCCCTGCCTCCTATCATACGCCGCGCGTCGTCGTCGCAGCCTTGTTTGGCGGTTTGCTGACCAAGGTCGGTGTCTATGCGCTGATGCGGGTCATGGTCATGCTGTTCCCACTGCAGCGGGAAGAACTCAGTTTCGTCATCGCAGTATCGGCGGCGCTCACCATGGTGGTCGGAGCGCTTGGCGCGCTGGGCCAGAACGACCTGCGCCGGATGGCAGGCTTTGCGGTCATCGCCGGTATCGGCAACGTCATGGCAGGGGTCGCGATCGGTGGCACGGCCGGCGTCGGCGGCGCGATCCTCTACGCATTGCATTCGATCATCGCCATGACGGCGCTCTATTTGCTGGTCGGCGAAGCAGCACGCATCGGCGGGTCTTGGTCGCTGCAGACCCTCGGTGGCATCTATCGGCAGGCGCCCTGGATCACGGCGGCTGCCTTCGTCATCTTCTTGGCGACAGCCGGCTTGCCGCCGTTCTCGGGCCTGTGGCCGAAGATCGTGCTCTTGAAGGCCGCCCTCGACATCGGCGCGTGGTGGCTCTCGGCCGCCATCCTGATCTCGGCCTTCCTGCTGACGATCGCGCTCGGACGGGTCTTCCTGCTTGCCTTCTGGCGCCCGCGCCCTGCGGAAATGGCAGTGGCTGCGCCGTCCTCGCCTGAGGCCTGGCAGCGCACGGCCCCGCTCGCCGGCCTTGTAGCCCTGCTCTTCTTCTTCGGCCTGTTCCCGGAAATTCCGGTAAGCCTGTCGCAGGGCGCTGCCGCCAGCCTTGCGGATCCCACGGCCTATATCCAGTCGGTTTTCCCGACGGGAGGTGCTGAATGACGATCTACATCCTCAATGTCATCTTCGCCTTCCTTTGGGTGGCGGTCACCGGCAGTGCAACGGTCCTCAACCTGGCCTTCGGCTTCTTCCTGTCGATGGCCGCGCTCTGGATCGTCCGCGGCGAAATGGCCGAACAGGACTATTGGAGGCGCGTCCGTTCGGGCCTCTCCCTGCTTGTCCTTTTCCTCAAGGAATTGGCCTTGTCCGCCTACAAGGTGGCGGTCATGGTGTTCAGCCCGCGGCTCGACCTGAAGCCCGGCATCTTCGCCTTCCCCCTCACGGTCACCCGCGACTTCGAGATCACCCTCCTTGCCAACCTCATCACCCTGACGCCGGGCACGCTCTCCGTGGACGTCTCGGATGACCGCAAGACGCTCTATGTCCACGCGATCGATTGCTCCGATCCCGATGGAGCCCGACGCGACATCGCCGACGGCTTCGAACGCAAGATCCTGGAGACCTTCCGCTGATGACGGCCCAGTCCATCACCCAGTTTGCCGTCCATATCGGCCTCTTCGTCCTCGGGATCTCCTTCCTGCTCACCGCCTGGCGCGTCATCAAGGGGCCGACGCTGCCCGATCGGGTGATCGCTCTCGACATGCTGGTGGGCATCGTCATGGGCTTCATCGCGCTGATCGCCATCCGCACGGGCTTCACGCTCTATATCGACATCGCCATCTCGCTGGGCCTCGTCGGCTTCCTCGCGACCGTTGCCTTCGCCCGCTTCATCCTGTCGCGCAAGCGCCGGGGAGGGGAGGACGGCGCGCCGCCCGAACCGCTTCCGGAGGAGCCCGCCGCAAAGCCCGCCCACAAGGGCAATGCCGTTGGCGCCGCTGCACCGGCCGGGGCCCCGAAGGAGGTGGCGCCGAAGCCTGTGCTGAGCAAGTCCGAGGCGACCAAGGCGAGCGCCGCCAAGGTCAAGATCGCCAAGGCCAAGAGCGCCAAGGCCAAAAGCATCAAGGCCGAAGGCGCCAAGGCCCAAGGCGCCAGGACGAAGGCCGCGAAGAAATCGGCCCCCGCCGAAGCCCCCAGGGAAGCCCCCATAGAAGCCCTTGGGGAAGTTACTGCGGCCGTGCCCGCGGCCAAGCCGGTGAAACCGAAGGCGCCGCGCAAGCCGGCGGTACCCAAGGAGACCCCCTGATGGACATCCTGCTCGCGCTGGTCACCGCCGTGCTGATCCTCGTCGGCGCCGTCTTCGCCCTTGCGGCGGCGGTCGGCCTCAACCGCTTCCCCGACCTTTACGCCCGCATGCATGCCGCCTCGAAGGCCGGCACGATCGGCTCGGCGCTGATGCTGATCGCGGTCGGCGTCCACGCGGCCGATCTTGCCATCCTCGCCCGCTCGCTTGCTGGGTTTTTCTTCTTCGTCCTCACTGCGCCGGTCTCCGCGCATCTTCTCGCCAAGGCAGCCCATGATTCGGGCTATCCGCTCTCCAGTCTCTCGGTGCAGGACGAGATGAGGAGAGAAGAAGGTCAATTATAGTTGAGAAATGGTTGTATAGTTGAACTAATGCATGTCTATCGCGAGCGCTTCTGCCGTTTTTGCGGTATCCTGTGGCCGATAATGTGATTTTCATGACTTGGCCTACATTTCAGCCTTTGAATTTCCACTTTGTTGGTGCTAACGGAAAGCATTGAGTGCGATGCCCACCAAAGAAGAGTTTGCGCTTGATTGCGAACTCATGGTGGATGGGAATTCACCATAGACGCTCTGCCTGAACAGCGACGCGGCGGCCGGGATTTCTTCCTTGTCCTGTCCGACGCGCTTGAGGCAGGGCGGCTTCGAAAACCCCGCTCACGCTGCAGAGACTTGGAATAACTGGCGCGGTTCAGACGGGCGCCGCCCAGAACGATAAAAAGACAGGAGACATGCAATGACAGAAGTGGCAATGGCCAAGGGACAGGATCTGCTGGTTGAACTGACGGCGGATATCGTCGCCGCCTATGTAAGCAACCATGTGGTCCCGGTGGGCGAACTGGCTCACCTGATTTCCGACGTGCACAACGCACTCAGCACCACGTCTTCCCCGGCCCCCAGCGCGACCGTCGCCGAGAAGCCGAAGCCGCCGGTGCCGATCAAGAAGTCGATCGAGGAAGACTACCTGATCTGTCTGGAAGACGGCCAGAAGTTCAAGTCGCTGAAGCGTCACCTGATGACCCACTACAACATGACGCCCGAGGAATACCGCGAGAAGTGGGGTCTTCCGGCCGATTACCCGATGGTCGCTCCGGCCTATGCCGAAGCCCGCTCGCGTCTCGCAAAGCAGATGGGTCTCGGCCAGCGCCGCAAGCGCAGCAAGTAACATCTCCTGTCCCCAATTCCGAAGGGCCGGCAAGCGATCGCTTCCGGCCCTTTTGTTTTAAGGGGTGGATGGGGACGAAGTGAGGAATAAAATCATATTCGGTCATGCTCTGCACACTGATTTCATTCCGATATTCACAGTGACCAGCGCAAAGCGCTCTTCCAACATCCCCGTTCTTCCCCTAGGGTGTATGAATAAATTCCTATCAAAGGAGTTGTCATGTCCCCTGAAAGAGATTTCCCGCCTGCTCCGCCCGGACCGCCCCTGCCGCCGATGGAGGTCCGCTGGCCTCCGCACCGCACCCAGGCCATCCCGCTCAAGACCGTCTGCCGCATCGTCCGCCAGGTCGTTGGCGAGATGGTGCTCCTGTTCGGCGACCGCGTCCTCGTCCGCCGCGACCGCAGGCGGCTCGCCTGCCATGTCCGGCAGATCGCCATGTATGTCTGCCATGTGGCGCTGAGGATCTCGCAGAGCGATGTCGGCGACGCCTTCGGCCGCGACCGCACCACCGTCCGCCATGCCTGCCACGTGGTGGAAGACCGTCGTGACGATCCCCTTTTCGACGACTTCGTCTCGGCGGTGGAGCGCATCGTCGTCGCCGTCTTCGGCACGATGGAGGTGGAAGCCCATGCCGGTTGAGTGGACGAAGGGAGAGAAGCGGGACGTGAGCCGGCTGCTGCGCCGTCTTCTCCGGGGCGAGTGCTGCGTGGAAATTGCCGCAGACGGCCGGCTGCTGATCGGCGAAGAAGGTCATCCCTGTCCGGCCGTGCTGGTGCGGCAGGCGGAAGCGCGCGGCCTCGTGCGCCGCAATGGTCGCCGCCTTTCGGCGACGGATGCGGCCGCCGCTTTCCTGCGGCGTTCATTGGTTGCCGATGAGGAGGCCTTTCCCGCCCAGCACCGGCTCGACATGGATGCGGTGGTGGAAGTCGGGGGACACCGGCAGACAGTCCGCCGCAATCTTGCCGAATCGCCGCTCTCCCTGCTCGCCCGCCTGAAGGACCGCGCCGGCGGATCCTATCTTCCGGCCGAGGCCTTGGATGCCGGCGAGCGTCTCCTGTCGGATTTCACCCGCGGGCAGCTCCGCCCGAGGATCACCGCGTCCTGGGAGCCGCGGCTTGCCGGCCGCGGCAAGGGCCAGTCTGGCGGCCAGGCCGAGATCGCCGACAGCGCGCTTGCGGCGCGCGACCGTTTCTCCCGCGCCGTCGAAGCCATGGGGCCGGAGCTTGCCGGAGTCGCGATCGATGTCTGCTGCTTCGAAAAGGGGCTGGAGACGGTGGAGCGGGAGCGCCAATGGCCGCCCCGCTCGGCCAAGCTGATGCTGCGGACGGCCCTTCTGGCGCTCGCCCGCCACTATGCCCCGCCGCCGCGTGACAACCTGCGCAGCGCCCATCGCTGGGGTGCGGAGGGCTACCGGCCGATGCTGTGACGGACATGTGACCGTCCGCCTGCTGCGTATGACGTCTGCCTCATCCTGACCCTCATTCCCCGAGTGGGGGAAGGTGGCCGGCAGGGTGGATGGAGCGCGGGATCGAAGGGCGCAAGCCTGGAAGGGAGACGGAAGAGAGCCGCAGGCCCTGCGCCTAGGCAGCCGCCGTCAGGCGCGCCTCCTCGCGGATGCGCTTCACCATGGAGCGCAGCCCGTTGGCCCTCTGGGAGGACAGGTGCTCCACCAGGCCGATCCGGTCGAAGATCTCGATCGCATCGGTCTTCGCGATCTCGGAGGCATGCTTGCCGGAATAGACGGCGAGCACGATGGCAACGAGGCCGCGCACGATATGGGCGTCCGAATCGCCTTCGAAGGTCAGCACCGGATCCGGGCTGCCGCCGTCCTGATGGCTGACGAGCCAGACCTGGCTGGCGCAGCCCTGCACCTTGTTCTGGGCCGTGCGCTTGTCCTCCGGCAGCTCCGGCAGCGCCTTTCCCAGTTCGATGACGTAGCGGTAGCGGTCCTCCCACTCGTCGAGGAAGGCAAAGTCGTCGATGATCTGTTCGAGCGTCGCCATCGGGTGCTCCATGCTGTCTTGCCTGCATATAGGAAGGATCGGCGCCCGCGTGAACAGAAAAAAGACCGCGAGGCGGGAAACCTCGCGGCTCAGCAGGAGGGCTGGAGACTGGGCAGGCAGTCCGGCACCGGGATACGAGCCTGGTGCAAGAGATGAAATGCGGGCTTTCGAAGCTCAGGGATGGGCCGGCCGCTTCTGCGGAAGCGGAACGGCCTCCGCCGGGATCGTGCCGGTGGAGATGTCGTCGGCGGCTTGCGGCTTTTCCGGCATGGGCTGCGGATCGGCAAGCTCTGCGATGGCCGGCGCCTCGTCGGCGAATTGCTGGTCGAGCAGTTCGAAGGCCACCCGGGCGCCTTCCTTGGCGCGCTGGCCCAGCGCCGACACCGTCTCCGCACCCTTGATGCAGACATCCGGCTTCTCGACGCAGATGGCGCTGAGATATTGATAGGCCTGGGCGGCGGCGCCCACCGCGTCCTGCACCTGGAACTGCGACGCCGCTTCGGTTTCGGCAACCGGCCGGCTGCTGAAATAGGAAAGCACCACGAGTACGAGTGCAAACCACACACTGCCCTTGATCAGAAACCACATATCCCTGTCCACCCACCCATGAATGCCCGGTCGGCCGCCGGGTCTCTCCCGGTCTTGGAGGTGACCCTAAACTGGGGAAGCGAATCTCCCTTTGACAAGACCGCCGGCTTTTTCGGCGAATTTATCTAAAATGCGATCTTTCCCGTTTTCGGACGGCGGCCGCAGGCATTCACCTCAAATCTTAGCATCCGCTGTTAAGCATGATTGTGGCGCCGCCCCGCGGGTGGCCGAGGTTTGTGGGGCATGGCTCTGCCGCAATCGTTAACGCCATTGGGAAAATTGAAGTAATTCCGGAGCTTACGCCTTGTTAACCACAAGCGGAGAAGCCTAGCCGAAAGCGTCCCGAATTGGGAAATGGGCCTGTTCGGGGCTGGCGGCGCAGCCGACTTTTATCCTTTCCTTAAGCCGCCCGGCCGTATTGTCGGAGGGTAATTTCAAGCGTCAGGGTATTGCGTGCGCACCATCAGGAACATGGCTGGAAAGGCGGTCGCCGAGATCGATCGGGCCGCCGCCCGCTGGCTGGAAGGCCTCGGGCAGCCGGAGGAGAACCGTGCCCGCGATGTCGTGCGCCTGCGTGTCCTTTCCATCGGCGCGCTTGCGGCGGCGGCGGCCACGCCGGTGGCTCTCAGCCCGGTGCTGCCGCTCTCGCTTGCCCTTCCCGTCGGTGCCACCGGTGCCGCCGCTCTCTTCCTGTCCGTCGTTGCGGTGATGTCCTCGATGACGCGCCGGCCCATTGCGCGCCCGCCCGGCATCTCCGCCGACAGCCTCGTCTTCGACGCATGCCCCGGCCTGTCGCTGCTCCTGGACCCCCGCGGCGTCGTCACCCGGTGCGGCGGCCGCGACCGCGCAAGCTTCCCGGCCGCGCTGCAGGACGCCTGCGGCCAGCGCCTTGCCGAACTGGTCCATGTGTCCGACCGCATCGCGCTCGTCCATGCGCTCGACACGCTGCGGCAGGGTGCCGACGCCGCCTCGGCGGCGGTGCGGGTCCAGGGTGTCTACAGCGCTTCGCAGGGACGGCAGTTCCTGCATCTGGGGCTGGAGATGACCGCCATGCGCGGCGTCGACGGCGAACTGGAAGCCGTGTTTGCCCAGATGCGCGACGTTTCCGCCGAGGAAGCCCTGCGCCGGGAGGCGACGGACCGGGTCTCGGAGGCCCGCTCGGCGCACGAGGCGAAGTCGCGCTTCCTCGCCGCCGTCAGCCACGAATTGCGCACGCCGCTCAACGCCATCCTCGGCTTCTCCGACGTGCTCGCCGGCGAATATTTCGGCCGCCTCGAGACGGATCGGCAGAAGGAATATATCGGCCTCATCCGCCAGTCCGGCGCCCATCTCCTGTCGCTCGTCAACACCATGCTCGACATGAGCAAGATCGAGGCGGGACGCTACCAGCTCATTGCCGAACCCTTCGCGGTCGATGAGGTGGTGGAGGCCTGCCGCGCGATGCTCGACCTGCAGGCGCGGGGCAAGGGCGTCACGCTGACCGCCCGCACGGCCAAGGGCCTGGGCGAGGTGGTGGCCGACCGGCGCGCGGTCAAGCAGATCCTCATCAACCTTGCCGGCAATGCGGTGAAGTTCACCGAAGCCGGCGGCATCGTGACGATCGACGCGGTAAGGTCGGGCTCGGACCTGGTTCTGACGGTCAGCGATACCGGCATCGGCATCCCGGCCGACAAGCTCGAATTCCTCGGCCAGCCCTTCATGCAGGTGCAGGACGACTACACGCGCGGGTTCGAGGGGACGGGGCTGGGCCTGTCGCTGGTGAAGGGACTGGTTGCATTGCACGGCGGCCGGCTGCATATCAGCAGCAGCGCGGGAGAGGGCACGGTGGTCACCGTGACGCTTCCCGCCGACGGCAGCGGCATCGCAGCGCAGGGAGAGGACGGCGAGGCTTCGCCCGTAGAGTTCCCGCCGCGCCTGCCGGCTGCCGCACGGTCGACCATGAAGGACGTACAGGACAGAGAGAATGACGACGCCGCGCAAGCGAAAATCGCCTAGCAGGAAGAAACAGGTCCAGGAGATAGGCGTCCTGTCCCGGCTCTTCTCGGCGGCGGGGCGGACGGCGGCGCGCCATCCGCGCATCGTCGTCGGCGTTTCGACCTTCACGATCGTCTTCGGCTTCGTCGCCGCCAATGCCCTCTGGTACCAGCCGGGCAACCATCCGTCTCCCTTCCTGGCGACGCGCGATCCGCAGGATCCGAACGGCATTGCCGGCTACCGCCCTGCACGGCCCGTTCCGCCGCAGGAAGTGACCACCTTCAGGATCGAGCGCGAGCAGCCGGCCACCGAAGAGCAGCCGGCGCCGGCCGCCATGCCGTCGGATGGCCAGCCGGCCATCGCACCGCAGCGCGAGCTGGTCGCGGAGGTCCAGCGGCAGCTGATGCGCCGCGGGCTCTACCAGGGCACGGACGACGGCGTGATGGGGCCGCAGACGGAAGCCGCGATCCTCTTCTTCCAGGAGGCCGAAGGCCTGCCGCGGACGGGCGGAGCTTCGCCCGAACTGCTTGCCGCACTGCAGGCAAGGCCTGCGGCCTCGGCAGAGGGCGAGCTCGCCTCCGCCGAGCCCGTCGCGCCGCAGGTGGTCGCCGTTCCCGCCATGCGCCCGCGCGAGGACGTCAGCGCCGCGGTCGAGGATCCCGTCGCCGCAGCGATCCGCGCCTCTGAAAAGGCCGCCGGGTCTGCACCGGGCGCATCCGCACGGCCCGTCCCGGCCGGCGAAGTCGCTTCCCGCATTCCCGTCTCCAGCGATCTGGTGATCCAGATCCAGCGCGGCCTGTCGAACATCGCCTATACCGACGTCACCGTGGACGGAGTGGCCGGCGCGCAGACGAAGGCGGCGATCCGGCGCTTCGAGAAGCACTACCGTCTTCCCGAGACCGGCGAGCCGAACGAGATGGTGCTGAAGAAGCTGAAGTCCATCGGCGCCCTCTGACGCCTCTGCGCGCCGACGCTGAAGGGAAGGCCCCCAATGCGCATCCGCTCCGACATCTTCGTTTCAGCCCTCATGCGGCGGGTCTTCTCCGCAGGGGGCTTCGCGGCCGTCGAAGAGAAGGGGGCGGAGGAGGCGGGCGCCGTCTTCATCCGCCAGCGCTTGCGCGACGGCACGGAAACGGTCTACGCGCCGGCGCCGCAGAATTTTTTCGAAGACGAGCAGAAGGCGACCGAGCGGCGGTTCGAGAAGCGCCTCGAGCGGGTGGCCCCGGACGTGGCGACGGAGCTCCTGGCGCGCGAAAGGCGGTTCGACGGCGACCTGTGGGTGATCGAACTGGAGACGGACGGGATCGAGGGGCTGTTCGCCGTCGTCGATCCCGGCTGACCGCGTCAGCCGCGGCGGCGCAGCGGCGTTGCCGAACGCAAGGGCCGCACGGTTTCCGAAGATGCCGCCACAGCCTCCTCTGCCTGTACGGCGAATTCGCTCTCGCGGGTAGCGGTGTGGCTGTCCGCCCGCCGCCAGGCCTCGACCCGGCGTCCGCACTGGTCGGCATCGAGCCCGTTCCACAGCATCGCACCGCGGGTGAGGCCGCTGGTCTCCTCGCCCAGATGCGGATAGAAGCGCTGCAGCACGTAGACCCCGTCGGCCTTGTCCATGCCGAGTGCCTTGAGGGTGGTGGCCAGTTGCCGGCCGGAAATGTCGAGCACGATACGCTCGGCCAGCCACCGGCTTGCCGAAAGGCAGTCGGCGAGCGTGGTCGCGAACATCCCGCCGTCGCGACTGCGGGCGAAACGGATCAGCAGCGCCTCCTGGACGGGGCTCACGGTCCTCAGGCCGAGGCGGTCGTCTTCGGTGCGGTGCACATGGTTGGCGAGCGTCTTGATGCGCTGGCGCAATTCTTCCTCGCGCCAGCGTCGCTCCGCCTCCTGGGCCGCGGCGGCCGAGGGGGAGGCGGGCGTCTCCGCGATCTCCGTCCTGTCGGCGGCCTGCGGCGCCGGCCGGTCCTGCCGCAGGCTCACCAGCGCATCGATCACGCGGGGCGAAAGGTTTTCGCGGCGCACGATGGCGCGCGCATGGGCGGCCCCTTGCGTGCGGGCGACCGCAATCAGCGTTTCGTCGTCGAGGCAGGGCGAGGAGGCGAGGAAGGGAGCCGCGACCGCGATCGGCTGGCTGGCGATGAAGAAGGCGACGGTCGTCGGAACCGTGCGGCACTGGGAGAGCGCCGCCACCGCCTGCCGGCGCGCCTCCTCGCTGGAGGCGGCGAAAAGGGGGCCGAAGAGTTCGGCGAACTGCCTCAGTTCCGAGCGCGAGGGATGCGGCAGGGCCTCGAAGCTGGTCACCGTGGCCATCAGAACCACATCCTTCCTGCGCATGGCCGAGGGCCTTTCAAGATCTCGAAACTGGTCCGTCACGGCCACACTCACAAAACGCAATACAAACAGTCGCGGCAGCAAACTCCGGTGACGCCGTTGCGGCATCCGGCACGGATGACGGCCCGCCGCCGAGTGGTGCCCTCGTCCCGGCCTGGCTGTCCGTCATGGTAACAGGACGGTAACCCGCCACGGTTAATGCGCGGTGAAGATGTGCTGACCCGGGACAGGATCTCTTTCGCCGCCACAGGGCCGCTGGGTGTGAACATTTTGCAACGCTGTGCGTTTTTGAAGGGATACAGCGCCGGATTTGCCGCTCACACTTTATTAGCATTAACGAATAGTTTACCGGCGGCCGGCTGAATGGGTCCTGCTTCGGGCAGGTTCCGGAGCAGCGGAAGCCGACCCGGCGTCGGTTTTCCGCCGGCCGGTCCGGCGGGGCCGGTTTGCAAGGAACTGTCGCTGTGTCCTTCAGGGGCCGCACCGACGAGAAAGGCGCAGATGCCCGGTCAGCGGGATGCGCCGGCCCGCTGAAGGGCAGGGTGAGATCGAACCGTCGTTCATCCGTCTCGGACTACATGGAGACGAGCATGGCAGAAATAGTGATACTGGAAAGATGGCGCGAAGGGCAGCGCCGGCGTCCGGAGATACGCATCGGCGGCAAGGCCGGCGAGGGGGCCGGGCAGCTGCTGCTGTTCACGGGCATACGCTACGAGCGGCTGGAGCAGCTTCCGCTGCAGCGGAACCAGTTAATGGTCCTCGAGCAGAACCAGACCTGAACCGCCGCCACGGCTGGCGGCCTGGTAAAGGTTTCAGAATTGCTGGTGCGAGCGCCATTCGAACGGCGCGCAGACGGCTTGCGAGAGAAACGCGGCCGCCGCCGGCGAAAAGCTCTTCTGCGGCACCATCGTCCGCAGCACGACATAACCGTCCGCCCTTTGCGTCTCCACCAGGATCGCCTGGTTGATGGACTCCGGCAGGGCCTTGCGCAGGAGGGCGAGCTGCGCCGGCGTCGCCAGCACGACGTCGAGAATGCCGGCAGCGGCCGTGCGGTCGTTGATGCTGAAGACCTCGTTGGAGGCCGCGTCGTAGATGCCGAGCGACCAGAACGGCACGTCGCCCTGCGCGTAGATCCGGATCGGCCCCTGCGAGATGTCGTAGGCGCAGACGGCCAGTTCCATGAAAGGGTCCTCCTGCACCAGTCCGGCCCGGTCGCGCAGGTCCGGAAGCAGGTGGAATTCGTGCCGCCCGCCTTCTGCCAGCACCCGCGTATAGGCGTCCTTCTCGCTGAAATAGGGGAGCGCCAGGATGATCACGAGATGAAGCAGCGCCGCGCCGACGAGGCCGGTGATGACCGCGAACAGCACCTTAAGCATCGCGGCATCCGGTGTTCGTGATGGAGGGCATCGACAGGTCGATCAGGCCCGAACTGCCGGCGGCCGGGGTATCGAGGAGCGTCAGCCGCAGCCGGAACCGTCCGTCCTCGTTGACCGAGAGCCAGTTGCCCGGCTGGGCGAAGCGCGACACCACGATGTCGAAGGTACCGTCGGCGCGGCGCAGGATGGTGCGTGAATTCACTGCGACCGGAAGTCCGTCGCGCTCCGCCTTGCGGGCGGCAGCCGTCCGGTCCGTGTGAAGCGTCCACAGCCTTGCCGGGGGCGTATGGCCGGAAATGCGATAGGAGCAGTCCGCATCGAGTGCGGCTCCGGCATCGTCGACATTGGCCGTAAATCGAAGTCCCTCGGCGCTGGCATAGAGAAGCGCCCCGGCGCTTGCCCGGTGCGACTTCGCATAGGGATCGGCATCGGCCGTCTGCGCATTGGGAAACGCCTCCCAGGCGCCGAGCCGGATGGCTCCGAAACCGGCGGTGGCCTCGAGCGCCCACAGCGTCGACCAGATGCCGCCTCCGAAGGCGATCGCCAGCGCTATGGCGACGAGGAATGGGACACGAAACACGGAAAGGCTGCCCTCAAGGATTGCGTTCGAGGGTTACCACTGATTCCCCCCGGAAGGAAAGGCAAGCGCTAGGCACCGCATCGTTCAGTGTGCCGGTTCAGGGGCGGTGACAGGAACAAGCCCCACCGATCCCGTCACCGTCGCATCCGCCACCTTGGCGGTCGCGGGTGCAAGCGGGGCGGCCGTCTTCAACTGGTCGGCGATCTTGCGCAGAACGCGGGTGGAAGCCGCCGACAGGGAGCGGGGCCGCACCATCGGCGGCAGCGCCTCCTCGCCCTCGGGCTTCTCCGCGACCACCTGTTCCTTTTTCTCTTCCCGTTCGGGGAAGGGGTTTTCGATGCCCGGGATCGGCTTCAGCTCGATGCCCTGGTGGGCGTAGTCCATCAGCTTCTTGAAGGTCATTGCCGGCAGCGAGCCGCCCGTCATGTTGTTCATGGGCGTGTAGTCGTCATTGCCGAACCAGACGGCGGTCGTGTAGTTGCCGGTAAAGCCGACGAACCAGGCGTCGCGATAGCTCTGCGACGTTCCCGTCTTGCCGCCGGTGAGCACGCCGTCGATCGCCGCGCGCCGCGCGGTGCCGTTGTAGGGGATGTTGGTGAGGATGCGGTTCATCGACGACATCGCCTGCTCCGAGAGCACGCGCCGTGGCGGCGGTTCGTCGCGCTGGACGTCGTAGAGCACCTCGCCGCCATAGCCCATCACCTGGGCGATGCCGTGGCGGCGCGACTGCAGCCCGCCGGCAGGCATTACCGCATAGGCCGTCGCCTGGTCCAGCACGGTTACCTCGGAGGTGCCGAGCGGAATGGTCTTGTCCGTCCGCAGCGGCGTCTCGACGCCCATCTCCTTGGCGAGCTGGGCGATCCGCTCGGTGCCGAGTTCGTCCTTCGCCAGGCGCACCGGCACCGTATTGTAGGATTGCGACATCGCCGTCATCAGCGTGACCTTGCCCTTGTAGGAGCGGCCGTAGTTCTGCGGCGACCAGCCGCGCCATGTGACCGGTGCGTCCGAGACGACCGATTCCGGCGTGAACCCCTTCTCCATCGCGGCGGCATAGGTGTAGAGCTTGAACGAGGAGCCCGGCTGCCGCAGCGCCCGGCTGGCGCGGTTGAACTGGCTTTCGCCGTAGTCTCGGCCGCCGACCATGGCGCGCACGGCGCCGCCGTTCTCGATCATCACCAGCGCGCCCTGCTTGGCGCGGTAGCTCTCGCCGTATTCGCGCAGGCTGGATTCCATCGCCGCTTCCGCAGCCTGCTGCAGGCCCATGTCGATCGTGGTGCGCACCACCATGGAGCGCTCCCTGATCTTGCCGGCCTTGGCGAGCCGCTGCACCTCGTCGAAGGCCCAGTCCAGGAAATAGTCGGGCGCCTTGACCTCGGCGCGGTCGATGACGGTGGCGGGATTGCGCCTCGCGCCGATCACCTGTCCCTCGGTCATCAGCCCGCCCTGCACGAGATTGGTCAGCACCTCGTTGGCACGCGCGCGCGCCGCCGGCAGGTTGACGTGCGGCGCGTATTTCGCCGGTGCCTTGAAGAGGCCCGCCAGCATCGCGCTCTCGGCGAGGTTCACCTCGGTGATGTTCTTGCCGAAATAGAACTGCGCCGCCGCCGCCGCGCCGAAGGTGCCGCCGCCCATGTAGGCGCGGTCGAGATAGTAGGCGAGGATTTCCTTCTTCGAAAGATTGGCCTCCAGCCACAGCGCCAGGAAGGCTTCCTTGATCTTGCGCTCGATCGACCGCTCGTTGGAAAGGAAGAGGTTCTTGGCGAGCTGCTGGGTGAGTGTCGAGCCGCCCTGGACGACGCCGCCGGCCTTGGCGTTCTCGTTCATGGCGCGCGCCAGCCCCAGGAAGTCGATGCCGAAATGGTCGAAGAAGCGCCGGTCTTCCGTCGCCAGCACCGCCTTGATCAGGTGGTCCGGCAACTCGTCCACCGGCACGGAATCCTCGTGGATGATGCCGCGATGGCCGATCGTGTTGCCGTAGCGGTCGAGGAAGGTGACGGCGAAATCGCCACGATTGCGCCAATCTTCCTTGGTTTCTTCGAAGGCGGGCATGGCAAGCGCGAGAAGTACGACGGCGCCGGCGGTGCCGAGCGTCATGGCTTCGCCGGCAAGCTCGAAGACGGCCTTCTTCCAGCCCCGGACGCGGAACCGGCGGGAAAAGATGGTGATCTCTTCCCAGATTTCGCCGAGCCGGAAGCCGAGGTTCCAGACGGTGGAATCGATCCAGGAGTCGATGCGCAGCAGCAGGTGGCGCTTCCTGCGCGGCTGCTTTTGGCTCGTTTTCGGATCGTCCTGCACCTTGCGTCCCCCGATCGTCATGCCGGTCGCTTGACGCCGCCGTCATGAGCGGCCAGAGCTGCAGGCATAGGTAATCAGCAATAGCTGATGAAGTGTTGAAATGCGATGACAGAATCGCAACAGGCAAAAGCCGCGGATCGCCTTCTTGTTCCCGGCACGGATTTGTGAATGAGCGAACTGCCCTTCTGGAAAACCAAGACGCTGGAGGAGATGGACCAGCGCGAATGGGAAAGCCTTTGCGACGGCTGCGGCCTCTGCTGCCTCAACAAGCTGGAGGACTGGGATACCGGCGACGTCGTCTTCACCTCCGTCCGCTGCCGGCTGATGGACGGCCATACCTGTCGCTGCACCGATTACGACAACCGGCAGGCGACGGTGCCGGAATGCATCCAGCTCACCCCGGCGGCGGTCGACGAGATCGCCTGGCTCCCGCCCACCTGCGGCTATCGCCTCCTGCGCGAGGGCCGCGACCTCTACTGGTGGCACCCGCTCCTCTCGGGCGATCCGGAGACGGTCCACCAGGCCGGCATCTCAGCCCGCGGCCACGAGACGGTCTGCGAGACGGACGTCCCGGTCGAGGATTTCGAAGACTATGTGGTGGATTGGCCGTGGAAGGTGGGTGAGGGGTCGGAGAAGGTCCCCGGCTGACGGTGGAACGGAAGGTCCGCGAGCCATTTGCGGCCCGCGGATCCTCCTGCGACCAGGGCCGCGCTCGCGCGGCCCGGATGCGTGACCGCCTAGAAGATGTTGGCCACCGGCTGCCCGAGCGCCATCGCGCCGGCATAGCGTGCTTGAGGACCCGCCTGCAGCGGATGGAAGCGGGCTCCCTGGATGTCGCGGAAGCGCCGCTCCAGGCCGTTCGCCCGGTAGAAGGACGCACCCCCGGCGAGCTCCATCGCAAGCTCCGTCGCCTCGATGGCGTGACGCGCGACGAGAGAGCGGCCGATCATCACCTCGTTGACGCTCTCGGCGGAGGGGCTGTTGCGCATGGCGACCTCCACCATCCAGCGGTGCGCCAGCTGCGCGGCGCGAAGCGCGGTATCCATGCGGCCGGCGATGTTCGTCGCATCCTCCGATGGCTGCTTCTTCCGCGCCGTCGTGATCGCGATCTCGCGTGCGCTCTCGGCAACGCCGAGGTAGACGGCATAGATCAGCGGAAACGCCAGCGTGCTGATGATCTGGAATACCGGGTGCCATTCGCCGCTCCTGCGCGAGAAGGCGACGTTCGCGTCGGGAATGAACAGGTTGTCGAGCACCACGTCGTTGGAGCCGGTCCCCCTCATGCCGAGCGTATGCCAGGTGTTCTCGATCCTGACTTCGGGCGCTGCCATCGGCACGCCGAAATGGATGACCGACCGGGTGCCGTCGGCCCCGTCGTGGATCGCGCCGGTCATCAGGATGTTCCCGGCCTCCGCGCCGGAGGTGAAGGCCTTGCGGGCCGATATCCGGTAGCCGCCTTCGACCTTCTCCGCCTTGCCGGAGCCGCCGATCCAGTCGGAGCCGCCGCTGGAAAGCAGCACCAGCCGTTCTGCCGCCACGCGTTTCAGCAGCGGCTCGACTGCGCTCACGTTCTGGTGGCGCCATCTCCAGGCGGGAATTGCCACCTGATGGGTATGCATGGCGAAGGCAAGCGCGGTGGAACCGCAGGCATGGGCAAGGATGCGAAGCATCTCCGCCAGTTCGGGCAACTCCGCGCCGCCCCCGCCCAGTTCCACCGGCACGCCTGCCTCGACGAGGCCCGCCTCCTTCAGGAGCGCATAATTTTCCCGCACGAATTCGTCGCGCTCGTCCGCTGCCGCAGCGCGCTCTCCAAGGGCAATCGACAGGCTTTTGGCGATCTCGACGATATCGGGTTTCCGGACGAACGCCTCCGGCTGCGTCGCGGTTTCTGCCAGGCTTTGCATTCCCTTTCCTCCTCTCGAAATTGAGAATGCCGGAGTGTGAGCCTGATTTCGATCGTCCTCCAGTTCAGGATCTGTACCGCCTGCATCGTTGCGGCTGCTGCCGATTGTCGGAACCGGCCTGCTGGATTATGATGGGCGCGGGCTGGGCTTCGGAAGTGTTCCGTCAAAGGTGCACCATGGAAGAGCGCGGTGGTTACGGGCAGTTCTGTCCGGTCTCGATGGCATCCGAAGTCCTGTGCTCCAGGTGGACCACGCTCGTCGTCCGCGAGCTTCTCTGCGGCTCGACACGGTTCAACGAATTGCGGCGCGGCGTGCCGAAAATGTCGCCGGCCCTGCTCTCCAAGCGGCTGAAGGAACTCGAGAAGGCCGGTGTCGTCACGGTCGACCGTTCGTCGGCGGGAATGACGGAATACCGTCTGTCCCCCTCCGGCGAGGAGCTGCGTTCCGTCATCATGGGGCTCGGAACCTGGGCGCAGCGCTGGATAGAATCCCGCCTGTCGCTGAAGAACCTCGATCCGTCCCTGCTGATGTGGGATATGCAGCGAAACCTGGGGACCGGCCACCTTCCGCCGCGCCGCTGCACGATACAGTTTCTGTATCCCGAAGTTGCGGGAGCTCAGAAACGATGGTGGCTGGTGATCGAGAACGGCAAGGCCGACCTCTGCAATTTCGATCCCGGGCATGATCTCGACCTCGTGATCCGAAGCTCGCTCCACACGATGACGGCGATCTGGATGGGCCTGACGACGGTGCGGCATGAGACGTCCGTGGGCCGGCTCGAAGTGGAAGGCGACCCGGCTCTCGCCCGCAACATGCAGGACTGGCTGGGGCTCAGCAAGTTCGCCCCGGTGCAGCGTATGGTGAGCTGACCTCCCGTTCCTAGGTCAGCTTCCGCCTCCGCTCCAGTTCCGCCTCGCTCGGCTGCTCGGATGGAAAGCCGGGCCGCCGTGCCGCAAGCCGCCGGCCGGATCCTCCTCCGGCCCGCCCGCGCCCGGAAGATGCCGTCGAGACTCGCCAATGCGCCGACAATGATCTTTCTCATCGCTCGCGCCCGTGCTGAGCGCCTGTTGCCGATCCGAGGACGCGCGCGCCTCCTCTTACGACATCCCTCACGAATTTCCCCGCGCCGCCCTTGACCTTCCCATCATGGGAAGGTCCACCTATATGCGGAACAGAGGATTCCGCCATGAACGAGACCGTCAGAACACCGCCTTCCGTCGAACCGATCAGCATTCCCGTCGAAGGCATGACCTGCGCGTCCTGCGTGCGCCGCGTCGAAACCGCCGCGTCCCGGGTGCCGGGTGTGGCGGCAAGCTCCGTCAACTTTGCGACGAAGAAGCTGACCGTCGAGCCCGGTGATGGCTTCTCGCCGGAGGCCCTGGCCGCGGCGATCGAGAAGATCGGCTACGAAGTGCCGGCCGGCGCGATGCAGCGGGCGCTGAATGATGCGGGCTACGGGGCGCCCGGCGCCGACCCCCATGCCAGCCACGGTGCCCAGGACCATGCACACCATGAGCATGCCGGTCAGGCGGCCGCCGACGCTCATGCAAGCCACGACCACGCCCATATGCATGGCGACGGAAAGCTGCGGCGTGACCTGATCCTCGCCTTCGTCCTCACCCTGCCGCTCTTCGTGCTGGAGATGGGCAGCCACGTCTATGAGCCGATGCACCACTGGCTGATGGGCGCCGTGGAGACGCAGACGCTCCACTATGCCTATTTCGTCCTCGCCACTGCGGTGATCTTCGGCCCCGGTCTCCGCTTCCTGAAGAGCGGCCTGCCGGCGCTGTTCCGCGGCGCGCCGGAAATGAACTCGCTGGTCGCCGTCGGCGTGCTGGCCGCCTACGGCTACTCGCTGGTCGCGACCTTCGCGCCCGGCCTGCTGCCGGAAAACGCCCGCTACGTCTATTACGAGGCGGCGACCGTCATCGTCACCCTCATCCTCTTCGGCCGGCTGCTCGAAGCCCGTGCCAGCGGCCGCGCCAGCCGGGCGATCGAGAAGCTCGCCGGCCTGCAGGCCAGGACCGCCCGCGTCGAGCGCGACGGCCGCGCCGTCGACGTCCCGACCGAGGAGGTCGTCGTCGGCGATATGGTCGTCATCCGGCCGGGCGAGCGCGTTCCGGTCGACGGCATCGTGATCGACGGCGCCTCGCATGTGGATGAATCGATGATCTCCGGCGAGCCCGTACCGGTCGAGAAGGGCGAGGGCGCCACCGTCATCGGCGGCACCATCAACAAGACCGGCTCCTTCCGCTTCCGCGCCGAAAAGGTCGGCCGCGATACCATGCTGGCGCAGATCATCCGCATGGTGGAGCAGGCGCAGGGGGCCAAGCTGCCGATCCAGACGCTGGTGGACAAGGTGACCGCCTGGTTCGTGCCGGCCGTCATCGCGCTCGCCGTCGTCACCTTCCTCGCCTGGCTCGTCTTCGGCCCGTCGCTCAGCCATGCGGTGGTCGCCGCCGTCGCGGTGCTCATCATCGCCTGCCCCTGCGCCATGGGGCTTGCCGTGCCGATGTCGATCATGGTCGGCTCCGGCCGCGCCGCCGAACTCGGCGTCCTCTTCCGCAAGGGCGATGCGCTGCAGGAATTGCGTTCGGTCGACATGGTCGTCTTTGACAAGACCGGCACGATCACCAAGGGCAAGCCGGAGCTGACGGATCTCGTCACGGCGCAAGGTTTTGACGAAAATGAAGTGTTGGCTCTGGTCGCCTCCGTGGAGGCGCTCTCCGAGCATCCGACGGCCGATGCCATCGTCCGCGCCGCCGAGGCAAAGGGCATTGCCCTTCGCCCTGCCACGGATTTCCGGGCCACGGCCGGCTACGGCATCGAGGCGAGGGTCGGCGAGCATTCGGTCGCCGTCGGGTCGGACCGCCTGATGCGGAAGCTCGGCCTCGACGTCTCCGCCTTCGCCGCCGATACCGACCGGCTGGCGGAAGATGCCAAGTCGCCCGTCTATGCCGCCATCGACAGCCGGCTCGCTGCGGTCATCGCCGTGGCCGACGAACTGAAGCCGCATAGCGTGGACGCGATCCGCGCCCTGCACGACCTCGGGCTCGAGGTCGCCATCGTCAGCGGCGACCGCAGGCGGACGGCGGAAGCCATTGCCCGCCGCGTCGGCATCGGCCGCGTGCTGGCCGAGGTTCTGCCGGAGGGCAAGGTCGAGGCGATCCGGGCACTGCGGGGCGAAGGGGAAAGATCGGCACGCAGCCGCAAGCTCGCCTTCGTCGGCGACGGCATCAACGATGCGCCGGCGCTCGCCGAGGCCGATGTCGGGGTCGCCGTCGGCACCGGCACGGATGTGGCGATCGAAAGCGCCGACGTGGTTCTCTCGGGCGGTTCGCTCGCCGGCGTGGCGGATGCGATCGCCGTCAGCCGGGGCACGATCCGCAACATCAAGGAGAACCTGTTCTGGGCCTTCGGTTATAACGTGGCGTTGATCCCGGTCGCGGCCGGCGTGCTCTATCCGGCCTTCGGCATCCAGCTCTCGCCGATGATCGGCGCCGGCGCCATGGCCTTTTCCAGCGTCTTCGTCGTCGCCAACGCACTGCGGCTGAAGACGGTGAGGGTGAAGCGGGAGGGCGCGCGATGAACATCGGCCAGGCATCGGAGGCGTCGGGCGTCTCCTCCAAGATGATCCGCTACTATGAAGAGATCGGCCTCATCCGTCCGATGGGCCGCACCGGCAACAACTACCGCGTCTATGGCGAGGAAGAGGTGCACGTCCTCCGCTTCATCAAGCGCGCCCGCAATCTCGGCTTCTCGCTGGAGGAAACCGAGACGCTGCTGAAGCTGTGGCGGGACAAGGATCGCACCAGCGCCGCCGTCAAGGAGGTGGCCGAGGTCCATATCGCCGACCTGGAGCGGCGCATCGCCGAGATACAGGGCATGGTGAAGACGCTGAAGCACCTTTCCCATTGCTGCAGCGGCGACCACCGGCCGAACTGCCCGATCCTCAATGATCTGGCCGGCGCCGCGGCACCGGCCCCCGTGCGCCCCGGCAAAAGCGCTTGACCTTCCCGCCATGGGAAAGGCGCAGAAACGAGCGACAACAAAAGGAGACTGCCCATGACCACCACCTTCACCGTCCCGGACATGACCTGCGGCCATTGCGAAAAGAGCGTCCGCTCCGCCCTCGGCGAGGCGCTGCCCGGTGCCGCCGTCACCGTCGACTTGTCGTCCAGGCGGGTGACCGTGGAAGGCGATGCGGCCAAGGCCGAGGACGCCATCCGCGAGGCGGGCTATACGCCGGAGAGGGCGGCCTGACGAGCGGATGCCTGTCGCGCCTCGGGCGCGACGGGCATGCTAGCTGTGGGCGCTGAAGAATTCCCGATTGCCGCAGAATTCCGGCCCTGCCGGCGGCGTGCGGCCGGCACCGGCGGAGAGCCATTCCTCGCAGGCGGCGCTGTAACGGCAGAAGATGCAGGATCTGACGGCATGCGCCATGGTCAGCCCCAGTTGCTCCTGTCCGGCCAGTTCCTGGTCCACGCCGAGCCGCTCCATCATCATGCTCATCAGATGCGACTGGCGCTCAAGCCGCAACCCGATCCGCTGCACCAAACCCATGCCTGCCTCCCATTGCCGAAAGATCCTCCATTTCCACTCTAGCGGATCCGCCCGCAACGGCGGTTGATCCGGAGCAAGCATCCGCCGCTTTCCTGCCGTTGAGCCGATCAGGTTCCCTGGCGCGGGAACGCGGGCGGCGGCTTCCCGCCGGAGCGCCGCTGGCCTTCCAGACGAAAAAATCCGGGGTCATGTCACACCGGCAGATCCTGCCTCGTCTTTGTGTCGTAACCCCAACAGAGGATATGACCATGACACCGAGACTTGATCCCTTCGCCGCATCTCCCGCCCTTATGAAAAAGTGGATGGGCGTGTCCATGGATGCTGCGGCGAGCCTGGAATGGAATATCATTGAACTGGTGAAGATCCGCTCCTCGCAGATCAACGGCTGCGCCAACTGCATCAACATGCACACGGCCGAGGCCCGCGCCAAGGGCGAGACCGAACAGCGCATCTATCTGCTCTCGGCCTGGCGCGAGGCGCCGTGCTATACCGAGCGCGAGCGCGCAGCGCTGGGCTGGACCGAGGCGCTGACGCGGCTTTCGGAAGGCCATGCGCTGGAGCCGGCCCGCCAGGCGCTGGAGGCGGAATTCACTGAGGAGGAACAGGTGAAGCTTACCCTGATGATCAACGTCATCAACGGCTGGAACCGTCTCGCCGTCGGCTTCGGCCTTTGGGTAAGCACGCCCCCAATTCCCGATGCGCAGAAGGCGGTCGCCTGATGGCAGGCCCCAGCCCCGAGGATGCTCACGAGGATGCCGCGGCAAGCTTCGCGCCGCTGCGCCCGAAGCTGCTGCGCGTCGCCTACCGCATGCTGGGCTCGGTGGCCGATGCCGAGGACGTGGTGCAGGAGGCCTTCATCCGCTGGATGAGGGCCGACCGCGTGGAGGTGCGTGAGCCCGAGGCCTTCCTGCGCCGCACCGTCACCCGGCTCTGCCTCGATCAGCTGAAATCGGCGCGGAAGAAGCGGGAGACCGATGTCGGTCCCTGGCTTCCCGATCCGGTGGTGGAGGAGGAGGAAGAGGAGGACGTGACGCTCCCGCTGATGCTTGCGCTCGAGCGGCTTTCGCCGCTGGAGCGTGCAGCCTTCCTGCTGCACGACGTCTTCGGGCTGGAGTTCGGGGAGGTCGCGGCATCGGTCGGACGCGAGCCGGCTGCGTGCCGGCAGCTTGCAGCCCGCGCCCGTGCCCATGTCAGGGAGGCGCGCACGAGGTTTCAGGTGGACCGAAAGCGCGGCCTGGAGATCGCCGAGGCTTTCTTCGCGGCTTCGCGCAGCGGCGATATGGCGACGCTCTCCGCCATGCTTTCCGCCGATGTCAGCATGCATTCCGATGGTGGTGGCAAGCGCCCTGCGGCACTCAGGCTGCTCTTCGGGATCGAGGACGTCATGAAGGTCCAGCAGTCGCTGGTGCGCTTCTTCGAGAAGGGAGGCTGGGAACTGATCCGCGTGACCATGGTCAACGGCCTGCCGGGTTTCATCACCCGCGAAGCAGATGGCGAATTGCAGACGACGGCGCTTGACATCCAGGATGGCAAGGTGACGGCGATCTACGTGATGCGCAATCCGGACAAGCTGAAGCACCTGCACTGAGGCGGCGGACCAGCCCCTGGCGGGATCGGCACATGCCCGTCGGTCATCCCCGGCTATTCCCGAACTGCCGTCCTGAAACGAAAAAGGGCCCCTTGCGGAGCCCTTTTCCAAGGATATGCGGGAGGATCAGAACTTCACACCGATGCCGACCTGAACGACGTGCTGGTCAAAGTCAGCCTCGGCGCCGGGGCCGAGATCAGCGTTGCTATAGTCGTTGTAGCGGTATTCCAGGCGGCCGAACATGTTGTCGGTGAAGGCATGGTCGATACCAGCGCCGAGGGTCCAGCCATGTGCGGTGTCACTTTCGTCGAAGCCGGGACCGGTGACTTCAACATTGGTTGCCGTCCAGCCGCCAGCTGCGTAGATCAGCGTGCGGTCCATGGCGTAACCAACACGGCCACGAACGGAGCCGGAGAAGCCGGTTTCACCTTCAAAGCCGCCACCGATGTCGTCGTCGTTCCAGTCGTAGTTGAGGTCACCCTCGATACCGGCGACGAAGCCGTTCGACATCTGCCAGTTGTAGCCGGCGAAGGCGCCGAAGCGGCCGCCGTCGAAGCTGCCGTCACCAGGAATGCCGTCGATCGAACCATCGCCCCAGCCATAGCCGCCATGCACACCCAGATACGGGCCGCTCCAGCTGAAGGCTGCCGGCATTTCGACGGCCACCGGCGCTTCCGGAATGGTTTCCACCGCATCGGCGGCAAAGGCTGAAGACGATGCAACCATTGCAACGCCAGCCGCCAGGAACAGGATTCTCTTCATGATGCTCTCCTTACTCGAATGCAGATGATCAGGTTGTAATCTATCTCACTGATAAAGCTGTAGCTGAATTACAACAGCTTTTTGTAAATGAGAAGTAACAGTATTTTGCCCCGACCGCCTGTAGTTGATGATGGCGACAAAACGAAGGGAAAGGGCCGCGGTTCCGCCGGTTTCCTCGCCCGGCTGCAAAGAAAAGCTGCTGTTGCGAATTTGCATCAGCACCGTTCCCGCAGTCCGTTGTCCGCCGCCCGCGCCAAGGAAGACATTGCAAATGGGGCGCAACCATGGCGCCGCCCGCTTGTTGGAAGGCCATGGTTTCCCATTTTCAGCGGTAACGGACCCGAAGGAGTGTTTCTTGTTCCAGTTCGACAATTCCTATGCCCGGCTGCCCGAGCGCTTCTATGCCTCGGTCTATCCCGAACCCGTGGAAGGTCCGGTGCTGCTGAAATTCAACGGGCCGCTTGCCGCGGAGCTGGGAATTGAGGCGGATGCGACCGATCCGCAGCGGCTGGCGGCGATCTTTGCCGGAAATGTCGTGCCACAGGGCGCTACCCCGCTCGCGATGGCCTATGCCGGCCACCAGTTCGGCTCCTTCGTGCCGCAGCTCGGCGACGGCCGGGCCATCCTCATCGGCGAGGTGATCGACAGAAACGGCGTCCGCCGCGACATCCAGCTCAAGGGGGCGGGGCCGACGCCCTTTTCCCGCCGTGGCGACGGACGCGCCGCACTGGGTCCGGTGCTGCGGGAATACATCCTTTCGGAATCGATGCACGCTCTCGGCATTCCGGCGACGCGGGCGCTCGCCGCCGTCGCCACCGGCGAACAGGTCTATCGCCAGACGCCGCAGCCCGGTGCCGTCTTCGTGCGCGTGGCGTCGAGCCATGTGCGTATCGGCACCTTCCAGTATTTCGCCGCCAGGCAGGATGTGGACGGCCTGAGGACTCTCGCCGACTACGTCATCGAGCGTCATTACCCGGCGCTCCGGCAGGCGGAGAAGCCCTACCTGGAACTCCTGCGCGCCGTCGCCTTCGCGCAAGGTGAGCTCGTCGCCCGCTGGCTCGGCGTCGGCTTCATCCACGGGGTGATGAATACCGACAACATGACGCTTTCCGGCGAGACCATCGATTTCGGCCCCTGCGCCTTCCTGGACGAATACGACCAGATGAAGGTCTTCTCCTCCATCGACCAGGGCGGCCGCTACGCCTATCGCAACCAGCCGGGCATTGCCCAGTGGAACATCGCCCGGCTCGCCGAATGCCTTCTGCCGCTGATCGACGGGGATCAGGACAAGGCGGTGCTCTCGGCCAACCACGTGCTGAGCGAGTTCGGCCAGCGCTTCCAGAATGCCTGGCTTTCGGTCTTCCGCCGCAAGCTCGGCCTTTCTGGCGAAGAGGAGGGCGACGGAGAACTGGTGCAGGCGCTGCTTTCCGCCATGCAGGAGGGCGAGGCCGATTTCACGCTGACCTTCCGGCGGCTCTGCGACGTTGCAGCCGGCGCGGGCGAGGAGGCCTTCCTCTCGTCCTTCAAGGAAAGGAACCAGGCAACCACCTGGCTCGAAACCTGGCGGGCTCGGCTCGAGCGAGAGAGGGGTTCGCAAGAGGAACGCTCTGCCGCCATGCGCGCCGTCAACCCGGCCATCATTCCCCGCAACCACAAGGTCGAGGAGGCTCTGGCCGCCGCCAACTACGGCGACCTCAGCTTCTTCAACCGGCTGCTTGCGGCGGTGGAACGGCCCTACGAGGACCGCCCGGAGTTTGAGGTCTACACCGTTCCCCCGAAACCGGAGGAGCGGGTGCTGCAGACCTTCTGCGGCACGTGAGCCGGGCCAGCCTGGTCAGGCTTCGGTCCTGCCGGCAGGCTTCGCCCAGCCGAGCGCATGGTAGAGCGCGATCGCGCCGATCGTCGCAGTGCCGATGCCGTCGAGCGTGAAGCCCGCGACCTCGAGCTTGAAATTGCCGGCGCCGAGCACCAGCGCCACGCCGACGGTGATGAGGTTGCGCGGCTCGGCGAAATCCACCCTGTTCTCCACCCAGATGCGGCCGGCCGTGGCGGCGATCAGGCCGAAGACGACGATCGACAGCCCGCCGAGGACGGGTCCGGGAATTGTCTGGATCAGCGCGCCGAACTTCGGCGAGAAGCCGAGCAGGATGGCGATCGCTGCGGCGACCAGGAAGACGAGGGTGGAGAAGATGCGCGTCACCGCCATGACGCCCATGTTTTCTGCATAGGTCGTCATGCCCGTGCCGCCGAAGGAGCCGGACAGCATGGTGGCGACGCCGTCGCCGATGAAGGCGCGGCCGAGATAGGGATCGAGGTTGCGCCCGGTCATGGCGCCGATCGCCTTGATGTGCCCGAGGTTTTCGGCCACCAGGATGACGACCACCGGCGCGATCAGCGTGATGGCCGGCACAGAGAAGACCGGTGCCGTGAAGCTCGGCAGCCCGAACCATGCGGCGGCCGCGACGCCGGAGAAGTCGATCGGCGCGCCCAGCCCGAAGCCGTTGGCGAGCACCAGATAGGCGATGTAGGCGAGCGCCCCGCCGATGAGGATCGGCAGGCGGCGGGTCATGCCGGGAGCATAGACCGCGATCAGGCCGACGGCGGCGACGGTGAGGATCGCCACCCAGCGCGACAACTGGCTGCCGTCCGGGCTGTCCGGGCCGGTTCCGGACGCGCTGGCGATGGCGATAGGCGCCAGCACCAGGCCGATCGCGGCGACGATCGCGCCCGTCAGCACCGGCGGCATCAGCCGTTCGATCCAGCGGTGGCCGGCCGCCATGACGATGACGCCGATCAGCGCGTAGAGCGCTCCCGCGACGATGATGCCGCCGAGCGCCACCGCGATGTTCGGATTGGGCGCGCCGGCGACCGCCGCCGTCGCCACCAGCACCGGCCCGATGAAGGCGAAGGAGGAGCCGAGATAGCTCGGCACCCGGCCGCCGACGGCGATGAAGAAGATCAGCGTCGAGATGCCCGAGAACAGGATCGAGACGTTGGGGTCGAAGCCCATCAGGATCGGCGCCAGCACCGTCGAGCCGAACATGGCGACGACGTGCTGCAGGCCGAGCACCATGGTCTGCGCGGCCGGCAGCCGCTCGTCGGGCAGGATGCGCCCCTCCGTCTTCAACCGCCACCGCGGAAAATAGCCGCTACTCTCGCCCATGCGTGATGCCCCTTGCTTGCCCGTTCCGACATTGCACCGCCGCAGGCTGCGGCCGATGCGCCGGACACGTCGTTAGCGGGTAAGGCTGGCGCTGTCATCGGGGCGCAAAGGATTACCCACAGGCGTCGAACGCAGGAGGCGGCGGCCGCCGCGGAGACGGGTCTGCGGTCCGGGGACGCAAGGATTTTTCTCGGCCGCTGTCGGCCTGCCGGCCGTCAGTTCGTCCTGGGAGCGCAATCGATCACGATGAAGCGATGCAACCCTTGGGAAGGAGATCGAAATGGCCAAGAACACGGTCTGTGTCTGGTTTGACAAGGAAGCCGAGGAGGCCGCGCGGTTCTACGCGGCGACCTTCCCGGACAGCCGGGTGGGGAAGGTGATGCGCGCACCTGCGGATTTCCCCTCCGGCAAGGCGGGCGATGTCATTCTCGTCGAGTTCACGGTGGCCGGCATTCCCTGCGTCGGGCTGAACGGCGGCCCGGCCTTCAGGCACAGCGAAGCCTTCTCCTTCCAGATCTCCACGGAGGACCAGGAGGAGACCGACCGCTACTGGAATGCCATCACCGGCAATGGCGGGCAGGAAAGCGAATGCGGCTGGTGCAAGGACCGGTGGGGCATCTCCTGGCAGATCACGCCGCGCGTGCTGACGGAAGCGCTTGCGGTCGGCGGCGGCGAAGCGAAACGCGCCTTCGAGGCGATGATGACGATGAAGAAGATCGACGTCGCCGCGATCGAGGCGGCGCGGAGGGGATGAGCGCCGTGACCAGCGAAAGGATCAAGGGCCCCGCGTCCTATTTTCCATCCATCGAGAAAAAATACGGTCAGCCCATCGCCCATTGGCAGGAGGTGGTGCGGAGGCAATATCCAGCCGGGCACATGGACCTGGTCGCCATGCTGAAGAACGAGCACGGCATGGGCCATGGCCATGCGAATGCGCTTGTGGCGCACACCTTGGCGGAGGACCGCCGAAAGGGGCCTTGAAGGGCGCCGAGGAGCCCGGTTCACGCTGCCTGCTCGGGGACGGGCGACCTGGATTTCCTTCACCGGCTGTGGTGGACTTGGCGCTCCCGCTCTGTCACAAGCCACCCGGGACGCGACTGCCGTTATCTTTAGAACGGGGTCGGGCGACCGATTGACGTCACGTTGCTGCCGCGAGATCACGCTGGCCGTCCCCTTTCGTCCCTTGCGCAGAATGCTACGAAGCTTGGCGCCTGCCATTCGCCAAGCGCGGAACCTATCGCGGCAGCCGTTGTTGAACCTCCGACCCGATGCAGGAGAAGACCATGATGCGCCTCTTGATACCCGCCCTCATCCTTGGCCTCAGCGGCTGTACCACCGGCGCAGAGCTGGAACCCGTTCCCGGCAGCATCACCTATGGCGGCCAGCCGGCCACGCGGCTGACCAAGGCGCCGGTCGGCAGCACGGTTACCCATCGCTTCCGCGACCGGTTCAGCCAGGAATGGGGCGAGCGATACATCATCCAGCCCGACCGGTCGCTGCGGCTGGTGAGCCGTTACCGGATCGAATACCCGGATGATTGAGGCCGTCGCTCAAGATCTGCGGAGGGGTGGCGAGAGACCATGGCTATCCTCATCGAGACATTCAGCCTCAGCCAGCCATTGCTCGAGATCGTGATCCGTACCAGCATCGTCTTTTTGGTGCTGGTGATGCTGATCCGGGTGGTGCCGAAACGGAACACCGGCCACATCTCGCCGAACGACATGCTCATCCTGATCGTCATCGGCACGATCGGCGCAACGTCGATCACCGCGGGTTCCTACCAAATAGGGGATCTCCTGCTGATGATCGCCCTGGTGCTGGTCTGGGGATATGTGCTCGATTTCCTCGAATACCGCGTGCCGTTCATCCGCCGGCTCATGCGCCATAAACAGACGCAACTGGTCAAGGATGGGCGGATGCTGAAGAGAAACATGCGTCGCGAGATGATCACCGAGGAGGAGCTTGTCTCGGTACTGCGCCTGTCGGGGGTGGAGGACATCTCCGAGGTCCGCGTGGCAGTACTGGAGGCGGAAGGCGATATCAGCGTGATCAAGAAGGTGGACTAGATCCCGTAGAAGCGCAGTACCTCTGCCGTCTCAAGGCTTGGGCTGACGCATGTGCACGTCTCGTAAAGGCGCACCGCGGGTTCGGAACCTCCGGCGCTCAAGAGGCGTTGTCCGGTACAACAAGAGGAGAAAGAAGATGCTCAAAGGAATCGTGCTGTGGGCCATGGGCGTGCCCATCTTCGTCATCATCCTGCTCTACATGTTCGTCTTCTAGGCGTGCCGACGCGGCAATCGCGGCGGGGCTTGCGGTTGCCGGCCCGGCCTGGGGTGGATGGCGTGGACGAGCCCCTAAAGCTCAGTGCACGGATTCGCTTTCCTCGCCTCCGAGAAACCAACGTATGCCGTCCTTCTCGGTGGTCGCCAGGAACTCCTCCCAGGCCTCCTTGTCCGTCTCGAACGTGCCTTCCCAGGTGGTGACGTCTTCCTCCTGGGAGATCACCTCCAGCGTCCAGCCGCCTTCGCTTCCGACGGCCCGGTGGATGTCGACGAGCACGGTCACGCCGTCGTCTTCGAATTCTCCTGAAAAATCAGAATATTCCAGCTTTGGCTCTTTCGCCATGGAGGATGCCGCTGCTTTCTCGAATTGAAGGTCGAGCACTCATCGCCCTTCTCGGCTGTTCCGTCAAGTATCAGCCTCCCGCGTCCCCGAGCCGGTTGAACAGCTTGTCCGGCAGGCCCATATATGAGCGCATGGGTATGAATGCGCTTGTGATGGTGACGAGGTTGGTCGGGGAAGGACGTGGTCTTTCCCGGAGCGGCTCATCGTCACCCTAACCGCATTCGCCGCTTCGGGACCCTCATTCAAAACATGCGGCTCACTCGTATCGCGCCTCCACGAGGCTGCGACTGGATTCTTGCATGTCGACTGCCATGAGACCCCCTATCATATCTTCCGGGACCGTGATGACGCCTGCGGGCGACGTTCTTCGGGCTGCGCTTCCGCCGCAGGTCGATGATCCGCGCACGGGCGGCTCGCATCGCCCGGCCCCCCTTGCGGACGGACCGCCCCTTCACGTGGCCGGAGCGTCTTCCGGCTCCTCGTTGGCGCCGGGCGGCCATCTTCTTCCGGGCGAGGTTCCGGTTCTCGAACAGTCGGGAGCCTTGCCGTGGAGAATTGGCCGATGCGGGAGCCTGCGGATCCTTCTCGTCACCTCGCGGCGGCGGGGACGCTGGATCGTGCCGAAGGGCTGGCTTGGCGACGATCCTTCTCCCCGCGCCGCGGCCGAGCGGGAGGCATACGAGGAGGCGGGCGTCATCGGCACCACGAGCGCCGCGCCGTTTGGTGAGTTTCGCTATCTGAAGAGCAGGGCAGACGGATCGCAGATGTGGTGCGACGTCTCGCTGTTCGGGCTGAAGGTTCGCGGGACGCTGCTGCAGTGGCGCGAGAAGGGCCAGCGGAGGCGGAAATGGTGCTCGCTGCCGGAAGCGACCGAACTGGTTCAGGAACCGGACCTCAAGCGGCTGCTGTCCGAGCTTTCCGCGGCGGAGATCATCGCTTCGATGAAGATGCCGGCAGAATGACGATGCCGGGTTCCCGGCGGCCGGTCACTGGGGCCAGTCACTGGGGCAATCCTTCCATGATCTTGTCTATGGTGATCGGGAAATGCCGGTGGCGGGTTCCGGTTGCGTGGAAGATGGCGTTGGCGACGGCGGCGCCCACACCGATAATGCCGATTTCGCCCAGCCCCTTGACGCCGATCGGGCTCGCCATCTTGTCCTCTTCCTCGATGAAGATGACATCGATGTCGTGGACATCGGCATGGGCGGGGACGTGATATTCGGCGAGGTTGTGGTTCATGATCCGGCCGGTCCGGTGGTCGATCATGCCTTCCTCGTGCAGCGCCATGCCAAGCCCCATGACGACGCCGCCGAGGATCTGGCTTCGCGCGGTCTTCGGATTGATGATGCGGCCGGCATCGATGGCGCTGACCACCCGCGTCACCCGCGGCACGCCGAGTTCCGCATCGATCCTGACTTCCACGAAGACGGCGCCGTGAGTGAAGCTCGTGTATTTCTTCGCCTGCTCCTGGTCCGGCGCCACCTTGCCATGGCCTTCCACCGACGACATGCCGTGGTGGCCGAGGATGTCGGCAATCGATAGCCCCATCTGGTCGTTGCGGTCGAGCACGAGGCGATTGTCGCGGATCGCCAGTTCCTCGACGGGAGCATTGCCGAAGGGATGATTGTCCATCTTCTGCGCCAGCGACAGGAGCGTCTTGCGTATTTCCATGCAGCCCGCCTGCACGGCGGAGCCGGAGGAGGCGGCAGTCCAGGAACCGCCTTCGACGGAGGTTTTCGGCAGGGTGGAATCGCCGATCAGCACGCTGACGCGGTCGGCTGGCTGGCCGAGTTCCTGGGCTGCGACCTGGGCAAGGATCGTATAGGTGCCGGTGCCGATATCGGAGGCAGCGGCCATGACGGTGATCTTGCCGTCCGGGAAAAGGCGGACCTTGGCCTCTGCCTGCGTCAGCGTCGCTTCCCACACGCCGGTGGCAACGCCCCAGCCGATCAGGTCGTTGCCGTCGCGCATCGAGCCGGGTTCGTGGCTACGCTTGTCCCAGCCGAAGCGTTCGGCGCCGACGCGGTAGCAGGTGTCGAGTTCCTTGGAGGTGATCTGCAGGTCGTCGTTCTGGTCGTAGCTGACGAAGTTTTTCCCCCTGAATTCCAGGGGGTCCATACCGACCTCATAGGCCAACTCGTCCATCGCCGATTCCAGCGCCAGGAAGGCGGTGGCGGCACCGGGTGCGCGCATGTCGCCCGGGGTCGACATGGTCGTCTTGGCGAGTTCGTAGGAGAGCTTGACGTTGTCGCACTTGTAGGTGAGGCCCGACCAGTTGACGACGTTTTCCTGGTAGTCCTCGCGCAGCGAGGTCGCTTGGATCGCGTGGTGGCGGACCGATGCCAGCGTTCCGTCGGCGTTTGCGGCAAATTGCATCCGCTGGATCGTGGCCGGCCGCCAGGTCAGGTAGAACATCTCGCTGCGGCTCATCTCCACCTTCACCGAGCGTTTCAGGTCGAGGCTCGCCATGACCGCGAAGAACAACTGGTGCTTGGGGCGCAGGCCGGAGCCGAAGGCGCCGCCGACATAGGCGTTGACGACACGCACGTTCTCCGGCTTGAGGCCGAAGACGTTGCAGACATAGTCGTGGCTGTTCTGCGAGCCTTGCGTCTTGTCGTAGACGGTGAGCGTCCCGTCCTCGTTGCGGATGGCGGTCGAGGCGAAGAGCTCCATCGGATTATGGTGCTCGCCTTGCTGCAGGTATTCGACGTCGATCTTGAAGGGGGCGGCCTCATAGGCGCCTTCGGCATCGCCACGCGGATCGGTGGGAACCATGCTGTCCTTGCGCGCTTCCGGCGGCACGTAACTTTTTGCCCGCTCCACCGTGATGTCGGTATGCGGTTCGTCTGGATGATACTCGATGCGGATCAGCTCGGCGGCGTCGCGAGCGGCCTCGAAGCTTTCGGCGACCACGAGCGCGACCGGCTGGCCGCCGAACAGGATGCGGTCGTTTTCGAGCGGCCGGAACGGGTGGCCGGGAAGCGCGACCTCGTCCTTCCACTTCTTGTCGCGCCAGGCGACCGAGGGGCGGTTCTTGTGGGTATAGACCTTGGCCACGCCCGGATAGGCTTCCGCTTCGGCAGTGTCTATCGAGGCGATGCGGCCGCTTGCGATCGTCGCCTGGGCGGCATAGCCGAAGAGCATGCCGGGAGCATGATACTCGGCGGCATAGGGGGCGGTGCCGGTGACCTTCAGGGGGCCGTCGATGCGCGGCAGCGGAAATCCGAAGACTGGCTTTTCGTTCAACATGACGGATCTCCTTCAGCGGATGCGCTTGTCGGACTGGACCTGCGGCGTGCCGGCGGCGGCCTGCTTCAGCGCCCGGACGATGGCCTTGCGGGCCATGGGGATCTTGAAGTCGTTGTCGCCCTGGCCTTCCGCGCCGGCGAGCAGCCGGTCGGCGAGTGCGGCAAAGGTCTCTTCCGTCGCCGGCTGGCCCGCGAATTCGGCTTCCGCCAGGCTGTCGCGCCAGGGCTTGTGGGCGACGCCGCCGAGCGCCACGCGGATATCGACGATCATCCCGTCCTTGACGTCGAGTGCGGCGGCGACGGAGACGAGGGCGAAGGCATAGGAGAGCCGGTCGCGCAGCTTCAGGTAGCTGTGGTGGCGGGCGAAGTGATTGCACTCCAGCCGCACCGCCGTGATGATCTCGCCCTGGCGCATGGTGTTGTCGCGCTCCGGGTGGTCGCCGGGCAGGCGGTGGAAATCGGCGAAGGGAATGTCACGGCGGCCGTCCGGCCCCTCGACTTCAACGATAGCCGCGAGGGCCGCGAGCGCCACGCACATGTCCGACGGGTGGGTAGCGATGCAGTGTTCGCTGGCACCGAGAATGGCATGGATGCGGTTGACGCCGCCAATCGCGCCGCAGCCGGAGCCGGGCTCGCGCTTGTTGCAGGGCGTGGAGGGGTCGTAGAAATAGTAGCAGCGGGTTCGCTGCAAGAGGTTTCCGCCGGTGGTGGCGGCGTTGCGGAGCTGCGGCGAGGCACCGGCAAGGATGGCGCTGGCGAGCAGAGGATAGCGCTCGGTGACCGCGGGATGATAGGCAAGCGCGGCGTTGGAGACGAGCGCGCCGATGCGCAACCCGCCATCCGGCAGTTCCTCGATCTCCTTCAGCGGCAGGCGGTTGATGTCGACGATCGCAGCCGGGCGCTCGACATCATACTTCATCAGGTCGATGAGGTTGGTGCCACCGGCCAGCACACGGGCCGTGGGGTTGGCGGCAAGAGCCGCCATGGCATCGCCGAGCGTTTCGGCACGGGTATAGGAAAAGGGCCTCATTCCGCAGCCTCCCGCATGCCGACTTTCACTTCCTGCTCCATGACGTCCTGGATGGCATCGGCAATGTTGGTATAGGCGCCGCAGCGACAGAGATTGCCGCTCATCATCTCGCGGATCTCCTCGCGGCTGCGGGCATAACCCTCCCTAAGAAGGGCGACGGCGGAACAGATCTGGCCGGGTGTGCAATAGCCGCACTGATAGGCGTCATGCTCCACGAAGGCCTTCTGCACGGGGTGCATCTCGTCTGGCGTGCCGAGGCCTTCGATGGTCGTGACGTTGGTGCCGTCGAGGGTGACGGCGAGCTTGAGGCAGGAATTGATGCGCTCGCCGTCGATCAGCACCGTACAGGCGCCGCACTGGCCATGATCGCAGCCCTTCTTCGTGCCGTTGAGCTGCATGGGGCCGCGCAGCAGGTCCAGCAGCGTGACCCATGGGTGGATTTCGAGGTCGTGGCGGTGGCCGTTGATGGTCAGCGCGACCCGCGTCTTCGGCTGCGCATGTGCCGTGGCGATATCCATGGAAAGCCCTTTCCGGAAATGGTGCCGTGCTAACGGGAGGGCTTTGCGATTGTTCCGGCGCAGGCTTGACAGACCGCAAGACGGGCGGCATTCACGGCGCGTCGAAAAGATTGCGAGGCCGGTTTGGTTATTCCGGCCCCCGCTTGAGCGGGATCCAGTCGCGGGCCGACCCGCGAACCCACGGCACCACCCTTGAACAGGGGGAGTGGTGCTTTGATGGGTGCTTCGACGCCATCATTCTCCGTTCCCCGACCCCTGGAGAATTTCATGGCCGACAAGAAAACCATCCTGATTGCGCAGTTCCTCATTTCCATGACCATGGCCTTCCTGATGACGGGCATTTTCAGCCTGCTGGAACTCGGCCTGACGCCGAAATGGCTGCAGGTCTGGATGAAGAATTTCATCACCGCCTGGCCGATCGCCTTCGTGCTGTCGATCATCGTCAGCAAGCTTGCCTTCAACGTTGCCTTCCGCATCCGGGGGCTCGGGCGCAGGGCTGCCTGAGCGCAACGGAAAACAGGAGCCGGGATCCTGCGATTCCGGCGCCTGCTTCGTTCGCAGAACTTTTCGGGGAACCTAGACTTTAGTATAATGTTTCTGCGGCATCACCCACTCGGATCCAGGTGACCGACATGCTTAGATTGAGCCAAATCGGATTTTGCGCACTGGCCTTCATCGCGCTTCAGCTTTCCATCGGCACCGGCCTTCGCGTCGGTGGCTGGACCGGCTTCTGGATGGCTGCCGTATCCATCTATCTTCTCTATCTGCTGGTGATCGACGAGCTTGCCGGCATCGACCTGAAGAAGGCGCTCACGCCTCCACCCATGCCTCGCGAGGATGAACAACGCAGGCGCCAGCGCGACCGCGATGGCTGGTAACCGATATCCTGTCGGATCAATGCCTTGCGCGACCGAAGACCGACCAATCGGTCTTCTTCGACAGGAGCTCCAAGCCTAGCGTCCCAAGCCAGCTATTGCCCATCGGATCGAGCGCCGGCGACCAGGCGGCAATAGAGGCCCGATGCGGTGCGATCGCCAGGATGCCGCCGCCGACGCCCGACTTGGCGGGCAGGCCGACGCGATAGGCGAAATCTCCCGAGCCGTCATACTGGCCGCAAAGCATCATGACGGCGAGGATGCGGCGCGCCCGGCGTGCGGCCGCCACCGTCACCTCCTCGCCGTCATCCGGATCGTCGAGCATCAGGAAGCAGCCGGCCCTGGCCAGTCCGCGGCAATCCAGCGTGATGGCGCACTGGTGGATATAGGCGTCCATCACCTTCTCCACCGGATGGTCGAGATTGCCGTAGTGGCGGGCCATGTACATCAGCGAGCGGTTGAGGTCGCCGCCCGTGCGGTCGCTTTCCATCACCGTCCTGTCGAAATCGAGCGTCCGGTCGTCGAGCAGGTTTTCGAGGAACCTGACCACGTGGCGGTTCGGCCCGGCATTGCCGCCGATGCCGACGAGGATGTCGCAGACCACCAGCGCGCCGGCATTGATGAAGGGATTGCGCGGGATGCCGCGGTCGCGCTCCAGGTCGATGATCGAGTTGAAGGGATCGCCAGATGGCTCGCGGCCCATGCGCTTCCAGAGCTTTTCGCCGACCGCCTGCAGCGCCACTTCCAGCGCAAACACCTTCGAGATCGACTGGATGGGAAAGCCGACGCCGGCATTGCCGGCCGAGACAAGCTCGCCCATGCGGGTATGGACGGCAATGCCGAACTTCTCGAAGTCGGCCTTCTTAGGCTGCGGCTTGTCGCACTCCTCCGCTTGCCTGACGGCTTTCTCATAGATGCCGGGGGCGGCCTTGCGGACATCCTCCACCACCTCCTCGAGGATCGCCTTCAGCGCCCTGGTGTCCTGCAAGGGGTTGTTCATGCCATGCCTGCCTTTCGTTTCGGGGCGGGCATTTAGGGCGGGGCTGGGGAGGGGGTAGGTCAGTGGGGGAGGCGGAGAGGAGATGGCTCCCTATAAAATCACCGTGATAGGAATTTAATCCTTGACGGCGTTACGGTCGTCTGGTAGGGTTCAGGCATAGTCGAAGATCTGTAGCCGGCCGGCAGCCGGGTTGCAGGCCTTCCAGTCAAAGCTGGCCCGGCCCCCTGCGCCGGGCCTTTTTTCGTTCTGACGCCGGATGCCTCTGTCGCCGGAGCCTTTTTCAGGCTCGCCGGGCGCCGGCGCATGGCTGGAGATTTGCCGTGGAACATGCCGATCAACCTGACGCCTTCGATCCGTTGGCGGTGGACCTTGCGCTGTTCGGCTGCTGGGAGGCGGCGCCCGCCTATCGCGAGGCGCTGCCCGAGGACGATCCGCTGGCGGAGGACGTCCGGGAAGTGGTTCTGGAAACCAAGTCGGCGGAGGGGCCCCAGGTTTCCGCAGCGGAAGAGCTTCGGCGGCTCCTGAACGAGATGACGGTCGAGATGCGCGGGCAGTTTGACGCCTTCCGGGCCATGCGGGTTGCCGCCGAACGGCTGCTTGCCGGTGGCGACGAGACGGCGGGAAAGCTTGCCCGCGCCGACATCAAGGCGGCGACCGACGCCATGTCGCTGATCGTCCGGACGCTGGAGAAGGTCGACAGCCTGCAGCGCCAGCTTGCCCGCGACCGGGCGGACGAGGCGGAGCGTGCGGCGGAGGCAAGTGGGTATGGGGAGGCGAAGGAACGCTTCATCCAGATGATCAAGGACCGTGCCGATGAAAATGCCTTCCATCTTTACGAGGCCTGGAAGCGCGACGGTCCGCCAGCCTGGGTATTGGAGCGTCTCGGCGACCAAGCCAGACAGCCAACGGACGATCAGGCAGCGAAACGAGAAGCTTCTGGGCAAGACGGTGAAGGTGTCCTCGGGCATGGGCCGGGGCTTCGAGAGGATTGTCGTGGCCCGGGAAACGGCGAGACGCGCGGTTGACCTGGGTACGGCACTGGGGGCGGTGATCGGCAGAGACGTGGAGGGACACGGCCCGCAAGCGGCGATGCCGTCTCTTGAGGACGAGAGGTTGCCGGAGGCGAGGGAAGCGGTAGGCGGTCCTACCTGTGCGCAGGAGGTCGGCTCAGCGCCTGTGGGAATACCCCCCTCTGCCCTGCCGGGCATCTCCCCCTCAAGGAGCGAGAGTGGTCCAAAGGACGCGTCGCCTTATCTCACCACGGGGAGCGAAGATCCGTACGAGGATTTCCACCTCGGATTCGAGCGCGAGTGGCGCTTTGCTGGCCGGCGCGAGCAAAGGCCGCCGCCGGGGGACTGGCGGACATGGCTGGTGATGGGCGGGCGGGGTTCGGGCAAGACGAGGGCCGGGGCGGAATGGGTGCAGGCGCTGGTCTCGGCAGAGGTTGGCCGCTCGCAGCTTCGGATCGCGCTGGTGGCGGAAACGCTGGGCGAGGCGCGCGAGGTGATGGTGGACGGGGTTTCCGGCATCTGCCGGATCGCCCGCGGGCGCCACAGGCCCGAGTTCGAGATCTCGCGCCGGCGGCTTGTCTGGCCGAACGGCGCGGTGGCGCAGATCTTCTCTTCCGAGGATCCGGAAAGCCTGCGCGGGCCGCAGTTTCACTATGCCTGGTGCGACGAACTGGCGAAGTGGAAGCATGCGGAGGAGACCTTCGACATGCTGCAGTTCGGCCTGAGGCTCGGCCGCGACCCGCGTCAGCTTGTGACGACGACGCCGCGGCCGGTGCCGCTCCTGAAACGGCTGATGGGCGAGGATGGCACGCGGCTGGTGCGGATTGCGACCAGGGACAATGCGAAGAACCTGGCGCCCGGCTTCCTCATCGAGCTGCAGAAGCGCTATGGCGGGACAAGGCTCGGGCGGCAGGAGATCGACGGCGAACTGATCGAGGACCGCGAGGATGCGCTTTGGAAGCGCGCCGAGATCGAGGCCTGCACGGTGCGGGTGACGGAGGCGCTGCGGCGGATCGTCGTGGCGGTCGATCCACCCTCCGGTTCCGGCGAGCATTCCTGCTGCGGCATCGTCGTGGCGGGGCTGGATGCGGGCGGACGGGCGGTGGTGCTGGCCGATTGTTCCGTGGAGGGCATGACGCCGGCCGGCTGGGCAAAGGCCGTGGCTAATACCTACCGGCGGTTTGCCGCCGACAGGATCGTTGCCGAGGTGAACCAGGGCGGCGAGATGGTGGCGGCGATGCTGAGAAGCGTCGACGTCTCCCTGCCGCTGACGCTGGTTCGGGCAACGCGCGGCAAATACCTGCGCGCCGAACCGGTTGCCGCCCTCTACGAGCAGCGGCGGGTGGTGCATGCGGGTCGGTTCGTGGAACTGGAAGACCAGATGTGTGATTTCGGGCCCGAGGGTTTGTCCTCGGGCCGCTCGCCCGACCGGCTGGACGCGCTGGTCTGGGCGCTCACGGCTCTCCTGATCGAGGGGCAGGGAGAGCCGCGGGTGCGGGGGATCTAGACTATTCGGCGGCCTGGAGGCGCGGCTGGGGCAGGGACGCCTCCCGCATCTGGCGCCATTCGGATTCAAGACGATCGAGAACGTGCTGCGGGATGGGCTGCTGCTTGGGCTGAAGGGCCGGGGCTTGCTGGTTCATCATCATGATCTCTCCATCTCAAAGGCCGACCAAAACGTCCTGTGGCGCCGTTGGTTCCACAAGATGAAGGATTTGTAAATCTGCGCCTAAGCAGTTCAAACGATTTAGTTTTTTCTAAACCGATTGAAAGCGAGTGAATTCTCTCCAACGGGAGTACTTGCCATGCATTCCGACAAGCTCCACCGCCCATCTTTCTTTGCACGGGTGAGGCAGAAACCGTTTCGGGGGAAGCTGACCCACAAGCAGGTGGAAGGGCTTTCCGCGATCCTGGACGGCTGGTGCGCGCATACGGGGGACGACGGCGCCGGGACGGGCCGGCGGGAACTGGCCTATGTGCTGGCGGCCGCCTTCCACGAGACGGCGGCGACCATGCAGCCGGTGCGCGAGACGCTGGCGCGGACGGATGCGGAGGCGATCCGGCGGCTGAACGCCGCCTTTGCCGCCGGGCGGCTGGGAACGGTGAAGACACCCTATTGGCGGCGGGACGGGGAGGGCAAATCCTGGCTCGGCCGCGGCCTGGTGCAACTGACCCATCGGCGGAATTACGAAGCGATGTCGGAGGTGACGGGGATCGACCTCGTCGCCGATCCCGGCCGGGCGATGGAGATGGACGTGTCGGTGGCGATCCTGATCGAGGGCATGCGCCGCGGCAGCTTCACCGGCCACCGTCTGGACGACTATTTCGGTCCGGGCCGCGAGGACTGGGTGGGCGCGCGCAAGATCATCAACGGCCGCGACCGGGCCGACCTTGTGGCGGGGCATGCGCGGGAGTTTGCGCGGGCACTGGGTCGTTGATGGAAATTGGAGCATATGGTATCGTTGACATCAATGGCGCCGGCAAGTCTGATCCTCGACCGCAAGCTGCTTCTCGATGACGGCAGGATCATCCAGATGCGGGTCTCGCGACTTCCCGCGGCAAGCCGCGAGTGGCCGCATGGATTGAAATACTCGCTCTTCTTCGGTCGCCCGGGAGAACGCATCATCGGCTACGACAACGAGAAGGGCAAAGGTGACCACCGGCACTACCGAAGCCGGGAGGAACCGTATCGGTTCTCCAGCCTTGAGCAGTTGATCCGCGATTTCGAGGTCGACGTCGAACGGGAGATGATGACATGAGCGAAGTTCGACTGCAGGCGACGGGTATCGGAAGCTTCTTCGATGAAGCGGCCGAAGCTGCCCGCCGGATTGACTGCGGCGATCTCGACGAACAGCCGGCGGAGATCGCGTTCGAGAGCATGGACCTGCTGTTGAAGGTGCTGACGCCGAACCGATGGCGGCTTTTGCGTGCGCTGAAGGGCGAGGGGCCGACATCCATCCGGCAGTTATCGCAGAAGCTCCAGCGGGATTATCGCGGGGTACACACCGATGTCTCGGCCCTGCTGGATGTCGGGCTGGTGGAGAAGAATACCGCAGGCGCGATTTGCGTTCGCTGGGACCGGATCGTGGCAGAGATGAACCTGACGGAGGCGGCATAGAGCCACCGGAGCGGGAACCCGACCGTTGCCGCCTCGTTGCATCCGCTGGTGCCGATCAGGAGCAAGCGAATGTGGGCGTGGCTCAGCGAGAACTATGGCGTCGTTTCGGCGGTGGCGAGCGTCGCCACGCTGTTGGTCTGGGTGCTCTATCTGCAGCTCTTCTACATGAGCCATCGCCACCAGTTGCGGCCGAAGATCCTGATTACCCGGGGCGGAGGCCACAAGCTTTCCGCCCGCTGCATCCTGACCAATATGAGCCCGGAGATCGTCTTCATCCAGGGCCTGCTCGTCAGGATCGCCTTCGACGACAGGGAGCTCTTCTGCTCGCTGAGCGACATCGAGCGGGTGGCGAGCCAGGGCAGTGACCCGCGCAGCGAACTGTTTCAGGGGCCGGTGTCGGTCGGAGAATACCTCGACCTCGGAAGCTTCGAGGAGATCGCACTGGCGGCCATGGAAAATTGCACCGGCACGCGCGGCATCGGCGACCTGCGCGAGCTCGGCCTTACTGCGGTCGGGATCTATCCCTGGAAGGACGGCATGGTGGCGGCGGAGCGGAGCTTTACGGTGCGCCACGAGGATGGCCGGCGTGCACTGGTTTCCGACAAGCCGACGGCGCGCCAGATCCGCTCGCGCCGCGAGCTCCGGCGGGTCGAGCGGATCATGTGGGAGCAGGCGCAGAACTGAGGGCAAGCTCTCGCGTCGTCTGGAAGAGCAGACCGGAGCAGGGCGCGGGGCTTCGGCCTGCGATTTGAAAAGGGACGGAATCATGAAATCTCCATTCAGGCTGCCCTGGACGGCCAGCGGCGGGGGAAGCGGCGTGCCTGCAGGACAGGCTGTCGAAGCCAAGGCGGCGGGTGGCTTTGCGATTTTCGCCAGCGACGGGGCGGCCCGATGGTCCGGCCGCTCCTATGGGGCGCTGGCACGGGCGGGCTTCATGCGGAACCCCGTTGCGCATCGGGCCGTGCGGCTGGTGGCGGAGGCGGCCGCCTCCGTTCCCTGGCTGGCCTATGAGGGGGACGCGGAGGCGAGCGGACATCCGGCGCTCCCGCTTCTGGCGCAGCCGAACGCGCGCCAGGCGGGGCCGGATTTCTTCGAGGCGCTCTACGGGCACCTGATGCTGTCCGGCAATACCTATGTGGAGCCGCTGGTGCTGGGCGACAGGCTGCGGGAACTGCATCTGCTGCGGCCGGACCGGGTGAGCGTGGTGGAGGGCCGCGACGGCTGGATCACCGCCTATGACTACCGCGCCGGCAACGTAACGCGCCGGCTGCCGGCGGAGGCGGGAAGCGGACTTTCGCTCCTGCACCTGAAGCTCTTCCACCCGCTCGACGACCATACGGGTTTTCCGCCGCTTTCCGCCGCCGGCGCCGCGCTCGACCTGCACAACGCGGCGGGCGAATGGAACAAGGCGCTGCTCGACAATTCTGCCCGGCCCTCCGGCGCGCTGGTCTACCAGCCGAAGGAGGGCGGCAATCTTTCCGCCGACCAGTACGAGCGGCTGAAGGCGGAACTGGAGAGCGGCTATTCGGGCGCAGTGAATGCCGGGCGGCCGCTGCTTCTGGAAGGCGGGCTCGACTGGAAGTCGATGGGACTTTCGCCGAAGGACATGGACTTCATCGCGGCGAAGAACGCCGCCGCGCGTGACATCGCGCTGGCAGTCGGCGTGCCGCCGATGCTGATCGGCATTCCCGGCGACAACACCTACGCGAACTACCAGGAGGCGAACCGCGCCTTCTACCGGCTGACGGTGGTGCCGCTCCTGGTGCGCACGGGGGCGAGCCTGTCCGCATGGCTGTCGCAGGCCTATGGCGGGACGCTGAGGCTGGAACCGGACCTCGACACGATCGCGGGGCTTTCCGCCGAGCGCGACGCGCTGTGGGCGCGGGTGGGCGCGGCGGATTTCCTGACGGACGAGGAGAAGCGCCAGGCGGTTGGATATTGAGGCGCGATTGCGGGAACGGTATCGGGCGTGTAGGATTTGTAATACGACGTATTACAGAAGGAGCCGACCATGGCCGACAAACCCGTTCTCTCCGACCCGATCACCCTGCGCCTGCCGCTGGATATTCTGGAGGATATCGAGAAGATCGCGGAGACGGCGGATCGCAGCCGGTCCTGGGTGATCGTCAGGGCGCTGAAGTATTACCTGATGGCGGAGGGGGCGGAAATGTTGAGCATCCGCCGCGGCCTAGAGGATGCGGAAGCGGGACGAATGGTGGACGCCGAAGAGCTGTTTGCGGAGCTGGATCGTCTCAATCGTGAGGCGGCCGCCTGATGAAGGTGCGCTTCTCGGAGGAAGCGACACGGTACGTCGAACGAGAGCGGGCTTATCTCGCTCAGTTCGGGCGCAGGATCGCTGTTGCCTTCTCCGAGCAGATCAAGAAGGCAGCGCGGCTCCTCGGCGAACATCCTCGCGTTGGTGTCGTAGTCGCACCAGCCGACGGCGTTCGACGCTTCGTTACAGCACCTTACCATTTGGATTACATATTGCGAGAAGACCACATCGTGATCGTCTCCATCATGCATGCAAGGCAGGGACCCGCCGATCTCGAGAAAGATGCCGATCTGGATGAAGGCGCTTGAGGGACGCATCTTCGATGTCGTCGCAAACTCATTCAGGTTGAGAAGCTGCTCACCCAGTATCTGAAGAACCGGAAATACCACACGAACATCCCGGGCCAACCGATTCAAAGGACTCGGCAATCGGGGTCCTCGTCGGCGGGGCGGTGATCGCCGGCCGCTGGTGCATGCGTTCATCCTAATCAAGGAAGATTAACAATGGCTGACCTTGGCAACGAGGCCGGCGTGCTGGCGGCGAAGGCAGCCGGCGCGGCGGCGGGCGCGGGCGTGTCGCTCATCTACCTGTTGCCGAAGAGCCGGCGCGAGGCGGCGAGCCGCTTCTTCACCGGCCTCTGCTGCGGGCTTATCTTCGGCAAGCCGGCCGGGCTGTGGCTCTCCGACAGGATGGGGATCGCGGACGAGCTGACCGGGCTCGAAATTTCACTGACCGGCTCGGCGGCGGCAAGTCTGCTCGCCTGGTGGGTGCTCGGCGCGCTCGTGCGCGTGGCGGAGCGATGGGGCAGGCGGGCGGGCTGATCCTCCGCCGGCTCTCGAACAGACAATCACGATCGCAGGAGACTTTCATGCACGCTGACCGCGGGCCTCGCACCGCCATGGACAAAGCTATGCGCCCCGTCTTGCGCCCGAGCGCGCGGAAGTTCGCAAATCTGGAACTGGCGGGTGTTTCCGGCGACGGGACATTCTCGGGCTATGCCTCCGTCTTCGGCGAGGTCGATCTCGGCAAGGACCGGATCGAGCGCGGGGCATTTGCCAATTCGCTTACCGAGCGCGGCGCGCGCGGCGTGCGCATGCTCTACCAGCATGATCCGGCCGAACCGATCGGCGCCTGGACGGTGATCCGCGAGGATGCCCGCGGCCTTTATGTCGAAGGGCGGCTTGCGCCGGGCGTGGGGCGCGCGGCGGAAGTCTTCTCGCTGATGAAGTCCGGCGCGCTGGACGGGCTGTCGATCGGCTTCAGGACGGTGAAGGCGCGCTCCGACCCGAAGACAGGCGTGCGCCGCATCCTGGAGGCGGACCTCTGGGAGATCTCGGTGGTGACCTTCCCGATGCTGCCCTCGGCGCGCGTCTCCGACGTCAAGCATGCGCGGTTCTTCCGCGACCGGGAAACGGAGCTCGTCCGCCAGATGCGGCGGGCGGCGAAGATGATGTTGAAACCCAGCTTCAAAGGAAAAGCGACATGACGGACATGGGAAAGACGGCGCCCGAGGTGAAGGCTCCGGAAGTTAAGGGAGTGCCGGAGACGGTGACGGCGGCCTTCGACGAGTTTATGGAGGCCTTCGAAGCCTTCAAGGACGTCAACGACCGCAGGCTGGGCGAGATCGAGCAGAAGCTCGTCGCAGATGTCGTGACGCGCGACAAGATGGACCGCATCAACCGGGCGATGGACGAGCAGAAGAAGGTGCTCGACCAGATGCTGTTGAAGAAGGCGCGGCCGGCGCTCGGTTCTTGCCAGGGCGGCGAGCTTTCGCCGGAGGCCGAGGAGCACAAGGCCGCTTTCGACGCCTATGTGCGCCGGGGCGAGGATGCGGGGCTGCGCGAACTGGAGGCTAAGGCATTTTCCGGGACGGCCGGTGCCGATGGCGGCTATCTGGTGCCGCCGGAGACCGACAACGAGATCGGCCGGCGGATCTCCATCGCCTCGCCGATGCGGGCGCTCTCGACGGTGCGCACCGTATCCTCGGCCGTGCTGAAGAAGCCGTTTGCCGCCTCCGGCCTCTCGACCGGCTGGGTGGCCGAGACGGCGGCGCGGCCGCAGACCAACACGCCGCAGCTTTCCGAGCTTTCCTTCCCGACCATGGAACTCTACGCCATGCCGGCGGCCACCCAGGCGCTGCTGGACGACGCGGCCGTCGACATCGAAGCCTGGATCGCCAGCGAGGTGGACATCGTCTTCGCCGAGCAGGAGGGCGACGCCTTCATCCGTGGCGACGGGATCAACAAGCCGAAGGGTTTCCTGACCTATACGGCGGTGGCCGACAGCGCCTGGACCTGGGGCAGCCTCGGCTATGTCGCGACCGGTGCGGCAGGCGCCTGGAAGACGACGGGTCCCTCCGACACACTGGTGGACGTGATCTATGCGCTGAAGGCCGGTCATCGTCAGAACGGCACCTTCATGATGAACCGCAAGACCCAAGGCGACGTGCGCAAGTTCAAGGATGCCGACGGCAACTACCTGTGGCGCCCGCCGGCAAGCGCCGGACAGCCCGCATCGCTGATGGGCTTCCCGATCGCGGAGGCCGAGGAGATGCCGGATGTCGGCGCCGATGCGCTTGCCGTCGCCTTCGGCGACTTCCGCTCCGGCTATCTTGTCGTCGACCGGGCGGGCGTCCGCATCCTGCGCGATCCCTATTCCGCAAAGCCCTACGTGCTCTTCTACACGACCAAGCGCGTCGGCGGCGGAGTGCAGAACTTCGAGGCGATCAAGCTGGTGAAGTTCGCGGCGAGCTGAGGAACGCCGAAACCCCCTCACCAAGTTCGCCTCGCCAATCGGCTTTGCCTCTTGGGGCGAACTATCCTCTCCCACCAAGGGAGAGGAACCAGTGCCGCGCCCTCGGCGCTCCCTCTCCCCTTGTGGGAGAGGTTACAAAATCATGATCTTAGCGCAGCTAAGTCATAGATTTTGTTGGTGAGGGGGCATGGCGACGGGCTCTCCCTAATCATTTTCGGACACCCCCATGACCTATGCCCAGACCACTCCGCCCGCCGCGGAGCCGCTGACGCTTGCCGAGGTGAAGGCGCATCTGCGCCTGGACGACGGCGAGGAGGATGCGCTGCTGCTTTCGCTTCTCGCCACGGCCCGCGAGCACCTGGAGCGCGAGACGGGATTGTGCCTGATGGCGCAGTCCTGGCGGCTCCACCTCGACGATTGGCCAGCCGACGGCATCATCAGGATCGCGAAGTCGCCGGTGCAAGCGATTCCGGCCGTTACGGTTTTCGATGCCGAGGGCGAGCCTCTTCAAGTTCCACTCGAGGATCATCTTCTTGACGGCGAGGGCCGGCCGGCCAGGCTCTGGCTGCGAAACCCGCCCGCGCCGGGACAGTCCATGAACGGTATCGAGATCGGGTTTTCCGCCGGCTTCGGCGAGGCGGGAACCGACGTGCCGGACACGCTGAAGCGAGCGATGCTGATCCATGTCGGCCATATGTTCGCCTTTCGCGGCGTCATCTCCCCGGACCAGCAGCCAGCCGGTATCCCCGACGGATATGACCGGCTGGTCGCGCCGTTCAGGATGCGGAGGCTCTGATGGCTCAGGTCTTCGATCCGGGACGCATGACGGCGCGGCTCATGCTCGAGGCGCCTGTGGAGGCAGGCGACGGCCAGGGCGGCGCGGCGGTGAGCTGGCAGGCGGTGTGCTCGCTGTGGGCTCTGGTGGAGCCGATGCGGGTTTTTGAGCGTGAGGAGGCTGCGGCGGAAGCGGCGATCGTCAGCCACCGGATCTGGGTGTGGTTCCGGCAGGACATCGTGGCGGGACAGCGGTTCCGCAAAGGTACCCGCGTCTTCTCCGTGAAACTGGTGCGCGACCCCGACGAGACGCGGCGCTTTCTCCTGTGCCATTGCGAGGAGGGGGCACGATGAACGCGGCGAATGCGCTGCTGGCGGCGATCCACGCACGGCTTTCGAGCGATGCGGCGTTGAGCGGGCTGATCGGGCCGGACGGGATCCGGGACTGGCTGCTGCCACGACCGGCATTGCCGGCGATCGTCTTCGGCGAGGTGGAGACGCGCGACTATTCCACCGGGACGGAGGCCGGCGAGGAGCATCGGCTGACGCTGGAGGTGTGGTCGGAAGCCGCTGGCCGGCGGCAGGCGGAGGAGATCGCGCATCGGGTGCGGGTGCTGCTGCACGGCGTGTCCTTGCTCTTGGCCGGCCATGCGCTGGTAAGCCTCCTGCATCTGCGGACCCGAACGCGGCGGCAGACGAAGACGGCGCTCTTCGAGGCGCAGTTGCTGTTCCGCGCGGTGACGGAAGAGACCGAAGCACTATCGCCTTGAGCGCCGGCTGGCGCTCTCTCCATTCCAGAAAGGACAATGACCATGGTGGCGCAGAAGGGCAAGGACCTGCTGCTGAAGATCGACAATGGCGGCAGCTATGTGACGATTGCGGGCCTGCGTTCGCGGCGGCTGGCGTTCAACGCGGAGACGGTGGACGTGACGGACGCCGAGAGCGCCGGGCGCTGGCGCGAGCTTCTGGGCGGGGCGGGCGTGCAGCGCGCCTCGCTGACGGGGGCCGGCCTCTTCAAGGACCAGGCGAGCGATGCGCTGGTGCGCACCGCCTTCTTCGCCGGCACGATCCTCTCCTGGCAGGTGCTGATCCCGGATTTCGGCACGGTGACGGGACCCTTCCAGATCACCGTGCTCGAATATTCCGGCGAGCACAATGGCGAGGTGCGGTTCGAGCTGGCGCTGGAATCGGCAGGCCACCTGAGCTTCGGGGCGCTCTGATGAGCGCGGGGGCAAGGGCGAACCGGCGGCGCGGCGAGGTGGAGGCGGTGATCGACGGCGAGCGCCGCGTGCTCTGCCTGACGCTCGGGAGCCTCGCGGAGCTGGAAACGGCGTTTGCCGTCGGCGATCTTGGCGGGCTGGCCGGGCGCTTTTCCTCGGGCCGCATCCGCTCGGCGGACATGATCCGCATCCTCGGCGCGGGGCTTCGCGGGGCGGGCAATCTCTACTCGGACGACGAGGTGGCGGCGATGAGCGTGGAGGGCGGTGTGGCAGGCACGGCCCGGCTGGTCGGCGAACTGCTGGCGGCAACCTTCGGCGCGCCGCAGGAGGCGACGCCAGCGGACCCTTGAGGGCCGCAGCGGACAGGAAGGCCGGCGCCGAACCGTTTCCCTGGGAGACGGTGATGCATGTCGGCCTCTGCCTGCTGCGGCTTCCCCCGGAGGTGTTCTGGCGCCTGACGCCGGCGGAGTTCTCGGCAATGGCGGGAGGGATGCGGCCAAGGTCGCCGGAGATAAGGCGGGATGGGCTGGAGGCGCTGATGAGGCGGTTTCCGGATTGAGCTGCGTCTGCGTCAGGAGGGTTGGCGTTGGCGGCTTCGGCTGATCCGCTCGTTCGAGGGTAGACGGGCGTCTTCCTTCTCGAACCGTTGGCTTCGAAGTGCTGTGATCGAATGGCCGCCGTAAGGATGCAGAGGGTTAAAGAAGCTGCCAGCGCCGGGATCGCTTCAACGATAGTGTACCGCTTCATCGCCTCCTTGACAGGCCTGAGACTCAACAGGGCTGAATGTAGTAAACTCGTTCAATGGTCGTGGCGGAAGGAATCTCGACGGCATGGAATAGTACGCGCCGAAGCTAGTGCTGATTGCCGACCCGATATGGCAGACGGAGGACATACGTGCGACGTGAAGAATACTGGAAGAACTTCAATCTCGGCACTGAGCTCGACATTGCCGGTCGATTCCTTTTCAACGGGCTCCAGGTCTTCCACGAGATGGAGCATTTTGCCGCCGAAGAGGATGCCTTCGAGTTCTTGTACTTCCTGGCGGTCGGCCTTGAACGCCTGTTGAAGATTGCGGTCATTTTGACCGAGCACGATAGCGCAGTTGATCAAGATGCCTTTGAAAAGAGCCTGATCACGCACGCGCACCAGGAACTGGTCCTCCGTTTGAGGGCTAAGCACGACCTTAAATTTTCGGCGCGGGAAAACGAGTTCATCGCTCTCCTAGGCAGGTTCTATCGGTCTCAGCGCTATGGCCGCTACAGCCTAAGTTCTGCGTTTGTACCTGCCCAAGAGCGTCTCGAACTTGTCAAATTCCTAGAAACGCACCTCGACATTAAGATCGACATTAGCGGTTGGCTGACGATTACCCCGAACGAGCGCCGGCACCGCAAGTTCATCGGCAGAGTTGTGTCGAAAATTGTGAATCCAGTCCACCGCATCGTGGAGGACGAAGCCAGACGGCTCAATATCTACACATATGAGATAGACTATCGGTCGAAGGCCTCAAAGATTTTCCTCAGCAAGAAGTTTGATTTCGAGGAAGAGGACATACTGCAGGCCGAACTGATCACCTACTTTATCTCAGGTGAAGCCTGTGGCCCGAACGCTCGGTTGATCCGCGACCTCATAAAGCCTCTACCGTTCGATCCTGCTCTCGAGGGTGAGTATCTGGCAGCCCTCCGGTCCGACAGACGAAAGATCACTGTGCTGGACGAACTCGAGTCGCACTATGAGGACATCGACAATTTCAAAGAACGCCGGGATTTGCTGGAAGCCTCAATGCTTGAAACCTTAACTACAGTGACGAGGGCGAAGACGAAGACGAAGACGAAGACGAAGACGAAGGTGACTTCGCGATCGACAGTGGAGATGAAGACGACAGGTAGTCCGGTGTCCAAGGCTCTTAGAGCCCGAACCAGGAAGCAGACCCTATTCTTCACCCTACCTGAGACACAGGTGCCGCTGTGGCGTCCAGCGACTTACAAACCACGCCGGATGGGCGGGCGCCAAGGATCGCATCCTCATCATCCTGCGCGGCGCCGTTCTTGTCGCTCATGGGCATCAGGTTCCAGGCTCGCGCAGTAGTCCTAGAATAGCGCCGTTACATCCGGCTCGCACCACACGTCCTCAAGCGAGGAAAAGGTAGCGACTGTCGGATAAAGGCCGCGACAAAGAAAGGTCACCCCGATGGAAGAGGACGACATCTCCCTTGCCGGGACGCTCGGCGAGGCGGAGGAGCTTGCCCGCGTGATGGCGGATCTGGAGGCGCGGTCGCAGCGGTTCGGCGCGGCGCTGACGGGTGCCTTGCGCTCGGCGACGGTGGGCGGCAGGGGGCTGGAGGACGTGCTGCGGGGGCTGGGGAACCGGCTGACGGATATTGCGCTGTCTGCGGCGCTGAAGCCACTCGAAGGGATGCTCGGCAATGCGATCGGGGGCATGATGGGGCAGGTCGTGCCGTTCGCCGAGGGCGGCGTGGTGCGTAGCCCGAGCTTCTTTCCGATGGGCGGCGATATCGGGCTGATGGGCGAGGCGGGGGCGGAGGCGATCCTGCCGCTGAGGCGCGGTCCCGATGGCGCGCTGGGTGTTGCGGCAGGTGGCGGCGGGGCGCCGACCCAGATCGTCTTCAACGTGACGGCGACCGACGCGGCGAGCTTCCGCAAGAGCGAGGGGCAGATTTCCGCCATGCTGGCGAGGAGCGTCGGGCGCGGTCAGCGCGGGCTGTAGCCGGCAGACGCCGGATGCGCCTGCCCGGATCCCATCGGTCAGGCACACGGAATATGGATGCGGCCACGGGAGCCTCAGCGGCTGTCGCAGGCGGGGCCGGGTCGTCGGCAGGGACCGATCCACCAAGGCACATGAGGATCAGGAATGACCGGATTTCACGAAGTGCAGTTTCCGCTACGGCTGGCGCTCGGCACGAGCGGCGGGCCGGTCAGGCGGACCGACATCGTCAGCCTGTCCAACGGACGGGAGAACCGCAATGCCCGCTGGCGGGATTCCCGCCGCAGCTACGACGCAGGCTCCGGCATCCGCTCGATCGGCGACCTCTACGAAGTGCTGGCCTTTTTCGAGGCGCGGCGCGGCGGGCTCTACGGCTTCCGCTTTCGCGATCCGCTGGACTGGAAGTCCTGCGCTCCGGGAGAGGCTCCGTCCGACATGGACCAGGTGATCGGCACGGGTGACGGCGCGACTGCCGTCTTCCCCCTGGTGAAGACATATGGCGATGCCGGCGGGGCCTGGGTCAGGCGAATCGCAAAGCCGGTGGCGGGGACGGTGGTGGTCTCCGTCGACGGGTTGGCGGTGGACCCAGAGGCTTATGCGGTCGACGTGGTGGCAGGCACTGCGACCTTCGCGGCAGGGCATGTGCCGCCGGCAGGGGCGGTGGTGCGTGCGGGCTTCGCCTTCGATGTTCCGGTGCGCTTCGCCATCGATCGTATCGACGTCAGCCTGGCGCATTTCGATGCCGGCCGTATTCCTTCCATTCCTTTGACGGAGATCCTGCCATGAGGGCGATCCCGGGCGAACTGGCGGCTCACCTTCAGGGCGATGCGACCAGCACCTGCCATTGCTGGCGGGTGACGCGCAGCGACGGCGTGGTGCTCGGCTTCACCGACCACGACCATGATCTTGCCTTCGACGGCACGACCTTTTTGGCGGCGAGCGGCTTTTCCGGTAGCGAGATCGAGGCGGAGGCGGGTCTTGCCGCGAGCTCCGACGAAGTTGCGGGCGGCTTCTCCAGCGAGGTCATCTCGGAGCAGGATCTTTCCGCCGGCCGCTACGACGGTGCGCGGGTGGAACGCTTCCTCGTCAAGTGGGAGCGCCCGCAGGAGCGCATGCTGCTCGATGTGCGGGAGGTGGGCGAGGTGACGCGCGCCGGTGACGCATTCCGGGCCGAATTGCGCAGCATGGCGCACCGGCTCGCCCAGCCGCAGGGGCGCGTCTACAACCGGCGCTGCGACGCCGAGTTCGGTGACGGCCGCTGCCGCATGGACCTTGCCGCCTGGAGCGGCGCGGGAAGCATCATCGCCGTGAGCGAACCGAGCCGGGTCACGGTGTCTGGCCTTGCGGCCTTCGCCGGCGGCTTCTTCCGGCTCGGCGTGATGACGCTGACCGACGGGCGGCGCCTCGATGTGGAACGCCACGAACTGAACGGTGATGGGACAGCGGACCTGATCTTGTGGCTGCCGCCGGAGGCGCCCCTCGACGTGGGAGCGGCCTTTTCCATCACGGCAGGCTGCGACAAGAGCTTCACGACCTGCCGGGTCCGCTTCAACAACCAGCTGAATTTTCGCGGCTTTCCGCATGTGCCGGGCGCCGACTTCGCCTATTCCTATGCGGCGGGCGAGGGCCGGCACGACGGCGGAGCGCTGTTTTCATGAGCAGCCGGGGAGAGAGGATCGTCGGGCTTGCGGAAGGCTGGATCGGCACGCCATACCGGCACCAGGGCGCGGCCAGGGGCGTCGGCTGCGACTGCATCGGGCTCATCCGCGGCGTGTGGCGCGAGCTTTACGGCAGCGACCCGGGACCTGTGGCCGCCTATGCACCGGACTGGGCGGAACGGAGTGGCGAGGACCGGCTGATCGAGGCCGCCCTGCGGCTGTTCGGCCCGGCCCTGCCCGTGACCGGAGCCGAGCCGGGCGACCTGCTGCTGTTCCGCTGGCGCCCGGATTGCGCCGCCAAGCATACCGGCATCCTGGCGGGGCCGGAGCATTTCATCCATGCCTATGAACAGGCGGCGGTGATACGCTCGGCGCTGGTGCCGTCGTGGAAGCGGCGGATTGCGGCGGTGCACCGGTTTCCCGAAGTCGCGCAACCCAATACAACTAAATGATGCATCTGGAACCAGAGGTTGTTTTCAGTCGTCTTTGGTTGAAACTGCAACGCCAAGAGATATAATGAAGGAGTGGTGAGCGAGGCTGCTACCTCGCCCACCGTTTTGCTTACGACCTGAAATAAACCCGGACGGCTATTGACCAGCCCGTCCGGGTTTTCCGCATCATAAGCACGACGCCGCTGAGCATGAGCTTCATTGGCATCCTCCTTGGTTGCAGGCAGGGCCTCTGCCAAGGTCGGTGTTGCCCATCGCCACCGACGCACCGGCTGGCACGGTGCATTCTGCTTTCGCCCGCAACCTTCTACCTCATAGCACGCACCCACTACGAGTGGCGAGTATAATACTCGCCTTATGCGATAGGCGGATTGTTTCCATGGCCACGATTCTCTTCCAGGCGGCGGGCGCGGCGCTCGGCGGCGTGTTCGGTCCTGTCGGTGCGATCCTCGGACGCGCGGCGGGTGGACTGGCCGGGAGCATCGTCGATCGCGCGCTGATCAATGGAGGGCGGACGGTCTCCGGAGCACGGCTGGCGACGGCGCGCATCCCCGGCGCCGACGAGGGCGCCGCGATCAACCGGCTTTACGGGACGGCGCGCATCGGCGGCACGCTGATCTGGGCGACGCGCTTCGAGGAGGAGGTGACGCGCGAGCGCGCGGGCGGCAAGGCGAGCGGGCCGAAGGTGGAGAGCTTCCGTTACTTCGCCAACCTCGCCGTCGGACTCTGCGAGGGCGAGATCGCCTGCATCCGGCGCGTCTGGGCCGATGGGCGCGAGCTCGACCTGACGGATATCGAGATGCGGGTCTACCGGGGAGGGGAGGAGCAACTGCCCGACCCGCTGATCGAGGCGAAGCAGGGGGAGGGCAGCGCGCCCGCCTATCGCGGCCTTGCCTATGTCGTCTTCGAAAGGCTGCCGCTCGACCAGTTCGGAAACCGCATTCCGCTGCTGCAATTCGAGGTCCTGCGGCCCGTCGGGCGGCTGGAGCGGCAGATCCGTGCGGTGACGATTGTTCCGGGCGCCACCGAGCATGGCTATTCGACGGTCCAGGTGACGGAGAAGACCGGGGAGGGCAGCGCCCGGATCATGAACCGCCATACGCTGACGGCGGTGACCGACTGGCAGGCCTCGATCGACGAACTGACGGCGCTCTGCCCGAACCTTGAGCGCGTGGCGCTGGTGGTCGCCTGGTTCGGGACGGACCTGCGGGCCGGAGAATGCCCCGTCCTGCCGGGCGTCGAGGTATCGCAGCGGGACGATGAGAGTTCGCCATGGTCGGTGGCGGGACTGGTGCGGGAAGAGGCCCATCTGGTCAGCTGCCACGAGGGCGGGCCCGCCTATGGCGGCACGCCGAGCGATGCCGGCCTGCGTCGGGCGATCGCCGACCTGAAGGCGCGCGGGCTCGAAGTCTATCTCTATCCCTTCCTGATGATGGACATCCCCGCGGGCAACGGTCTGCCCGATCCCCATGGCGGCATCGAGCAGCCCGCCTATCCCTGGCGTGGACGCGTTACCTGCCATCCGGCGCCAGGCAGGCCGGGGACGGCCGACAGGACGTCCGGCGGGGGCGCAGGTTGCCGCCTTCGCCCGGGGAGCGGAGGGCTACCGGCGGATGGTGCTGCATTATGCGGCCCTGGCGGCCGAAGCGGGCGGTGTCGACGGCTTCCTGATCGGCTCGGAACTGCGTGGGCTGACCCAGGTGAGAGACGAGGCGGACGGCTTTCCGTTCGTGGCGGAATTGGCGCAACTGGCGGGAGACGTGCGGGCCGTTCTCGGGCCGCAGCCGAAGATCACCTATGGCGCGGACTGGAGCGAGTATTTCGGCTACCATCCGCAGGACGGCTCAGGCGACGTCTTTTTCCATCTCGACCCGCTGTGGGCGTCGCCTGCGATCGATGCCGTGGGCATCGACAACTACATGCCGCTTTCCGACTGGCGCGGGGACCTCGGGTCGGGCAACCCCGACGGTTTCCGGACGTCGGAAGACCTTGCGGCGATGGGCGGGCAGATCGAAGCGGGCGAGGGCTTCGACTGGTACTATGCGAGCGAGGCGGACCGTCGCGACCGCCTGCGCACGCCGATCACCGACGGGGCCGCCGGCAAGCCGTGGATGTTCCGCTACAAGGACATCGTCGCCTGGTGGGCGAACCACCACTTCAACCGCGTCGGCGGGATGGAGGTGGCGCAGCCCACGGCATGGGCGCCGGGCATGAAGCCGGTGTGGTTCACCGAACTCGGCTGCCCGGCGGTCGACAAGGGCGCGAACCAGCCGAACGTCTTCGTCGATGCGAAGTCGGCCGAAAGCGCCGCACCCTATTTTTCCACCCGCTCGCGCGCCGACGCCCTGCAGCGGCGCTTCCTGGAGGCGCATCACGAACGGTGGCAGGCCGCTCCGTCAAAGGGTGTGGTCGATCCCGGCCATGTCTTCGTCTGGACCTGGGATGCGCGGCCCTATCCGGCATTTCCGGCGGATCTTTCCGCCTGGAGCGACGGCGGCAACTGGCGTGCCGGACACTGGCTGAACGGCCGGCTGGGAGCGACGACCCTTGCCGACGCGATGGCCGCCATCCTGCAAGACCACGGCGTCGAGGACTTCGACGTCTCCGAAGTGAGCGGCGACCTGACGGGCTACGTGCAGGCGGAGGTGACGTCGGCGCGGGCCTTGCTCCAGCCGCTGCTCGAAGTGTTCCGGGTCGACGTGGTCGAGGATGCCGGCAGGTTGCGGTTCCGGTCTCGCGGCGCCGCGGCCCTTCCGCCCCGGATCGTCACCGTCCTGGCGGATCGGGAGGACGAGCCGCTGTGGAGCGAAACGCGCGGCCATGACGGCGATTTTGCAGCCGAGGTCGTCATCGGCTCCTACAATCCGGCGCTCGACTACGAGCAGGCCAGCGCCCGCTCGCGCCGGACACGAACCGGCAGCCAGCGGGTGCTGGCCCACGACCTTCCGGCCGTTCTGGCCGAGGAAACGGCACTTGCGGCGGCGGAAGCGGCCGTCAGGGACCAGTGGATTTCCCGCCGGACGCTGAGCTTTGGCCTATCCCCCGCCGATGTGGCGCTGCAGCCGGGCGATCCGGTGCGGCTGGTGGAGGTGGAGGGTGACTTCATCGTCGAGCGGGTCGAGGAGGGGGAGATCCGGCGCGTGCAGGCGCGCCAGCATGCGGCGCAGCCGCCGGCAGCACCCGTGGAGGACGGCGGCACGCCGGGCGGCGGTGGGACGGCTTCGGCGGCCTTCTCGCCGGTCCTGCACCTGATGGACCTGCCGCGCTTCACCGGCGGTGCCGCCGAGAGCTTCGCCCGTGCCGCCGCGTTCGGAAGGCCGTGGCGCAGGATCCTCCTGTCGGCATCGACGACGACGGAAGGTTATGCCCTGCGGACGGGCCTCGACCGCCCGGCACGGATCGGCCGTCTCGCGGCGGCTCTTGCTCCGGGTGTGAGCGGCCGTTTCGACCGGAGGTCGGTGCTGGAATGCGACCTCTTCTTCGGCGGGCTCGCCTCCGCCTCCCGCACCGCCGTGCTCGCGGGCGAGAACCGGCTTGCCGTGCGGTCGGCAAACGGCGCCTGGGAGATCATCGGCTTCTGCGATGCCGCCGAGATCGGGCCGGGCCGGTGGCGGCTGTGGACGCTGGCGCGCGGCCTCGCGGGCACCGAGGACGCGATGGCGACGGGATCCGCGACCGCTGCAGCGGTGGTGGTGCTGGACCAGGCGGTGGTGCCGCTCGGACTTTCGCTCGAAGAGCGCGGACGGGAACTGAACTGGATGGCCGAGGCCGCCGCTTCGGCCGGCGGGCGGATCGGTCCGATCGCATTCGCAGGCGGGAAGAGGGCGGAGACCCCGCTGGCTCCCGTGCACCTGCGCGCCGCCCGGGGAGCGGACGGCATCCGTCTTTCCTGGGTGCGACGCGGCAGGATCAATGCCGACGACTGGGAGGCGGCGGAGATCCCGCTCGACGAGCCGGAGGAGGCCTATCGCCTGGAGATCCTCGACGGGAGCGTGGTCAAGCGCCTGATCGACGTTACCGGGCCAAGCGCCCTCTATGCCCCGGCGGAGGAGATCGCCGACTTCGGCGAGCCGCAGGCGGCATTGACGTTTCGCGTCCGGCAGAGGGGGCGCGCGATACCGCTCGGGCTGCCCGCGACGGCAAACATTTCACTCTAGGAAGGAGAAAGCGCATGGACGGCATGAAGACGTGGTATCAATCGAAAACGGTGTGGGGCGCGTTGATCGCGGTGGCCGCCTCGCTGGCGCAGGTCGCCGGCGTGGACCTGACGCCCGATATCCAGAGCGACCTTGCGGACCTCGCGATCGCCTTCGGCGGCGCGATCGGCGGGGCGCTCTCCATCTACGGGCGTATCTCGGCCGACACCGCCATCCGCCGCCGATAAGGGCGGGCGCCGTCGGCATTCATTTGCCATTCAGACGTTGTTCGTTACATATTCCACCAGATGCTTTGGGTCTGTTCGATCCGTTCTGAAGATGGAATAGTAGCACGATGGCGCGACTGCCGATCCCTGCGATGATCATCGCCGGCCTTGCCGGTCTTGCCGCCTTCGGTCCGGCGGCAGCCGGCGATTACTTCATCCTCGCCGCGGCCGACTGCGGCGATGCCGCAAGCCGGGTCGTCTCCGAGACGGGCGGCCAGTTGCTCTCAGCCCAGCCGTCCGCCGACGGCCAGACCTGCATCGTCACCGTCCTGGTCCAGGGCAGTGGCAGCGAACGGCCGCGCAAGGTAACGGTGCGGGTGCCGATGTAGGGCAGGAAGCGGCGGTTCCGGTCGCCGTGAACGGGTAGGGCAAGACATGCGCATCCTCGTAGTGGAAGACGACGTCAATCTCAGCCGGCAGCTCGCCGATGCGCTGAAGGAGGCCGGCTATGTGGTCGATCAGGCCTTCGACGGCGAGGAGGGGCACTTCCTCGGGGATACGGAACCATACGATGCCGTCATCCTCGATATCGGCCTGCCGGTGATGGACGGCATCACGGTGGTGGAGAAATGGCGCGCCGAGGGCCGCCGCATGCCCGTGCTGATGCTGACGGCGCGCGACCGCTGGAGCGACAAGGTGGCCGGTATCGATGCCGGCGCCGACGACTATGTGGCCAGCCCTTCCATGTCGAGGAAGTGCTGGCTCGCGTGCGGGCGCTGATCCGCCGGGCGGCTGGCCATGCCTCGTCGGAGCTCGTCTGCGGACCGGTCCGGCTTGACACGAAGGCATCGAAGGCCAGCGTCGACGGCATGCCGCTGAAGCTCACCTCCCATGAGTTCCGCCTGCTCTCCTACCTGATGCACCACATGGGACAGGTCGTCTCCCGCACCGAACTCGTCGAGCATATGTACGACCAGGATTTCGACCGCGATTCCAATACGATCGAGGTCTTCGTCGGCCGGTTGAGGAAGAAGCTCGGCGTTGACCTGATCGAGACGGTGCGCGGCCTCGGCTACAGGATGCAATCCCCCACCGACGTCAACTGACGGCAATGCTCGGGCCGCGCTCCCTCACCGCCCGCGTCCTGCTGCTCGCCACGCTGTGGTCGGGGCTGGCCCTGGTGGTGATCGCGTTGGTCATCTCGGCGCTCTACCGCCAGTCGGCGGAGCGGGCGTTCACCGACCTGCTGCGCGCCCAGCTCTACAACGTCATCAATTCCGTATCGATCGGCGAGGACAACAACCTCGTCGGCAATCCGCAGCTGGGCGACCTGCGCTATTCGCAGCCCGAGACCGGCTGGTACTGGATCATCGAGCCGCTCGGCACCTTTGCGGCCGCCCCCCTTTCCTCTCCCTCCCTCGGCGTGTCGAAGATCGCCGTTCCCACCATTCTCGCCGTCCCCTTCAACAACCGCTACGAGCGTTTCTACCCCGTCGTCGATGCGTTCGGGAACAACGTGCTGGTGGCGGAAACCGAAGTGGTGCTCGACAGCGAGGGGCGCGCCGCGCGCTTCCGCGTCGCCGGTAACCTGGATGCCATGGAGGAGGACATCCGCGTCTTCGACCGCAGCCTCTACATCGCGCTCGCCGTGTTCGGCCTGGGCAGTCTCGTCGTCAACGGCGCGGCCATCCTGTTCGGCCTGCGGCCCCTCGATCGCGCGCGCCGGGCCCTTGGGAAGATCCGGCGCGGCGAAGCGGAGCGCCTGGAGGGAGAGTTCCCCCGCGAAGTGCTGCCGCTGGTCAACGAGATCAACGCGCTGATCGAGAGCAACCGCCGCATCGTCGATCGTGCGCGCATGCAGGTCGGCAACCTGGCGCATTCCCTCAAGACCCCGCTCGCCGTGCTCCTGAACGAGGCCCGCTCGCTCGATCCGTCCCACGGCGAACTGATCGAATCGCAGGCCGAGGCGATGCAGGCGCAGGTACAGTCCTATCTCAACCGCGCGCGGATCGCGGCGCAGCGCGAATCCGTTCTGGTGCGCACGGAGGCGGAGCCGGTTCTCGAACGGCTGGTGCGGGTGATGCGGCGCCTCAATCCGGACAAGGAATTCAGCCTCTCCATCGATGCGGGCGCGGTGCTGGCGATGGAACAGCAGGATTTCGAGGAGACGGTGGGTAACCTTCTGGAAAACGCCGCCCGGTTCTGCCGGACCCGCGTATGGATCAGCGCGACGGCGGCGGCCGATGCTCGTGCCGGCGACGTGGCCGATGGCCCCCGCCGCACATGGCTGGAGGTCTCGGTCGAGGACGATGGCCCGGGCTTGGCGCCGGAGCAGATCGGCGAGGCCATGAAGCGCGGGCGCCGTTTCGACGAAAGCAGGCCCGGCGCGGGGCTCGGCCTGTCGATCGTGCGGGAGATCGCCGGCGAGTATCAGGGCCGCTTCGAGCTGGAGCGCAGCCGCAGGGGTGGCTTGCGCGCAACACTTCTGCTGCCGTCGGTCACCAAGGATGTTGCCTGATGCGTACAAAGACGCCATATCCACCTGACGCAATCTGACGAAAGATCGGCGGGCTGCGGCACATGCACCAGAATCCTCCCAACCGGTGTCGAAGACATGCGTTCTAGAACTTTCCAAGTTGGTGTCGCGTCGCTCGCCCTGGCGTCACTCGCCGGATGCTCGACCAGTTCCGGGAGTTCCGGAGGGCTGTTGTCCTCCCGGCCAGCAGCCTCGACGCCCTATATCGCCGCCCTGCAGGGCGGCATGGTCGGCCGCAGCGGCGTGACGGTCAGCAGCAGCGACAGGTCCCGCGCACTGGAGGCGGAGTACCGGGCGCTGGAGGCGGCCGCCGTGGGGCAGCCCATCCAGTGGACGGGCCGCGGCGTCAGCGGGCAGGTCACCGCGGCGGCTCCCTACCAGGTGGGCTCGCAGAACTGCCGGCAGTACAAGCACACGATCAACGCGGATGGCCGCGACGTCATCGCCCGCGGGACCGCCTGCCGCAACAAGGACGGCACCTGGACGCCGCTGATCTGAGACGGTGCCGATCCGACAGATTTGACATAAATCATGGTGGAACCGGCGGTAAGGGCGCATCTGGAGCGCAGGAAACTTGCGGCCAAACGCCTCAAATCCGCGTCATGACCGGCTTGACAGTTGGAAAGCCAGGCCGGTTCCAGTAATTGGACCATTATGTTTTTGTGGATCATCCTCGCCGTCCTGACCGCCGCCGTCGCGGCCGTCCTGCTCGCAACCCTTGCGCGGAGCGCCCGGTCTTCCGCGCCCGACCGCGCCGGCGAGATCGCCGTCTATCGCGACCAACTCGCCGAGCTGGAGCGCGACCGCGATCATGGCCTGATCTCGGCCGCCGAAGCGGAATATGCCAAGGCCGAGATCGGCCGCAGGCTGCTTGCCGTGGCCGGCGAGGCGGAGAAGGGCGCAGACTGCCCCACGGCCCGCACCGGGATGACCGCGACAGGCGTTGCGGTGACCCTTCTCGTCCCGGCAGTCGGACTTTCGCTCTATCTCCTGCTCGGCAGCCCGCAACTGCCGGACCAGCCGCTCGAGGCGCGCCTGGAAAACCCCGGCAACAACATGGCGCTGCTGGTCGCCAAGGCGGAACGCCACCTCGCCCAGAACCCCAATGACGGGGCCGGGTGGGATCTGCTGGCGCCGATCTACTTCAAGGCGATGCGGCTGGGCGATGCCGAGCTCGCCTACCGCAACGCCATCCGCCTTTTGGGGACAAGTCCGGAGAGGCTGGCTGGGCTGGGCGAGACGCTGATTGCCGCCAATGACGGCATCGTGACCGAGGATGCGCGGCTCGCCTTCGAGGAGAGCATCCGCCTTCAGCCGAACAATCCGCGCGCACGCTTCTATGTCGCGCTCGGCCTGGAGCAGGCGGGGCGCAACGAAGAGGCACGGACCGCCTTCGAGGCGATCGCCGCGGATTCGCCGACCGATGCGCCCTGGATGGACCTGATCCGGCAGCATATCGCGGCTACCGGTGGCGCGCCCGCCGAGACGGCAGAGGCCCCGAAGGGTCCCACGGCCGACGACATGGCCGCAGCAGGCGAAATGTCCGAAGGCGACCGTCAGGACATGATCCGCGGCATGGTGGACAGCCTGGCGGCGCGGCTGCAGGAAGACCCGAACAATCTGGAGGGCTGGCTGCGGCTGGTGCGCTCCTATTCCGTGCTAGGCGACAAAGACAAGGCGGCGGAAGCGCTTAGGACCGGACTGAGGAATTTTCCTGCGGAAGGCGACGAGGGGCGGCAGCTGATTGCGCTCGCCCGCGAAGTCGGCCTTGCCGTCGAAGGAGTGACGCAATGACACGCAAACAGAAACGGCTGGCGATCATCGCCGGCGGCATGAGCTTCATCCTCGCCGCGGTCCTGCTCGTCATGTTCGCCTTCAGCCAGTCGGTGGCCTATTTCTACATGCCGGCGGATCTCGCCACGACCGAGGTCTCCCCCGGCACGCGCATCCGTCTCGGGGGCCTCGTCGCCGAAGGATCGGTGAAGCGCGGCGAGGGTTCGACGGTGAGCTTTTCGGTCACCGACGGCTCCAACACCGTACCGGTGAGCTACAAAGGCATTCTTCCCGATCTCTTCCGCGAAGGGCAGGGCGTGGTGACCGAAGGGGCGTTCGACGCGGCGACCGGTTCCTTCGTGGCCGACTCGGTACTCGCCAAGCATGACGAGAACTACATGCCGAAAGAAGTGGCCGACCGCCTGAAGGAAGACGGAGTCTGGCAGCACGGCGGCGAGGGGGCGACGCAATGATCATCGAGGTCGGCCATTACGCCCTGGTTCTCGCGCTTGCGACCGCGCTCGTCGTCTCCATCGTGCCGGTAATCGGCGCGCGCCGCAACGACGCTGCGATGATGGCGCTCGCGCCGGTCGGCTCCATCGTCATGTTCCTGCTGGTGCTGTTTTCCTTCTCGGCGCTGACCTGGGCCTATGTGGTTTCCGACTTCTCGCTGAAGAACGTCTGGGAGAATTCCCATTCGATGATGCCGGCGGTCTACAAATTCTCCGGCGTCTGGGGCAATCACGAAGGCTCCATGATGCTGTGGCTGCTGATCCTCGTCTTCTTCAGCGCCCTCGTCGCCTTCTTCGGACGCAACCTCCCCGATACGCTGAGGGCCAACGTGCTGGCCGCCCAAGCCTGGATCACGACCGCCTTCACCCTGTTCATCCTGCTGACATCGAACCCCTTCCTGCGCCTCAACCCGGCACCGGCGGAGGGGCAGGACCTTAACCCGATCCTGCAGGATCCGGGTCTCGCGGTGCATCCGCCGCTGCTTTATCTCGGTTATGTCGGCTTCTCCGTCTGCTTCTCCTTCGCGGTCGCGGCGCTGATGGAGGGACGGATCGACGCGGCCTGGGCGCGCTGGGTGCGGCCCTGGACGCTCGCCGCCTGGACCTTCCTGACCGCCGGCATCGCCATGGGATCCTACTGGGCCTATTACGAGCTCGGCTGGGGCGGCTGGTGGTTCTGGGACCCCGTCGAGAACGCCTCCTTCATGCCCTGGCTCGCCGGCACCGCGCTCTTGCACTCCGCGCTGGTCATGGAGAAGCGCGAGGCGCTGAAGATCTGGACGGTGCTGCTGGCGATCATGACATTCTCGCTGTCGCTGCTCGGCACCTTCCTCGTCCGCTCGGGCGTGCTCACCTCGGTCCACGCCTTCGCGACCGACCCGACGCGCGGCATCTTCATCCTCGCGATCCTGATGCTGTTCATCGGCGGTGCCTTCGCGCTGTTCGCCTGGCGGGCGCCGATGCTGAAGGCGGGCGGCCTGTTCGCGCCGATCTCGCGGGAAGGCTCGCTGGTCCTCAACAACCTGATCCTGACGGTCGCCACCGCGACGATCCTGATCGGCACGCTCTATCCGCTGGTGCTGGAAACGCTGACAGGGGAGAAGATTTCGGTCGGCGCACCCTTCTTCAACATGACTTTCGGGCTCCTGATGATCCCGCTGCTGATCGCCGTACCCTTCGGGCCGATGCTGGCCTGGAAGCGGGGGGATCTGCTGGGCGCCATGCAGCGCCTCTACGGTGCGGCCGGCCTGGCGCTCGTCGCAGGCCTCGTGCTCTACTACATCGAGAACGGCGGACCGGTGATGGCCGTCTTTGGCCTCGTGATTGCCTTCTGGGGCATGTTCGGCGCTCTGGCCGATCTCTGGTACCGGGCAAACTTCGGCAAGCTGCCCGTCGGCGTGGCATGGCGCCGGCTGACAGGCCTGCCACGATCCGCCTTCGGCACGGCGCTCGCCCATTTCGGCCTCGGCGTGACGGTGCTCGGCATCATCATGGTGACCACCTATGAAACGGAGACGGTCGTTGAGATGAAGCAGGGCATGACGGTGGAGGCCGGCGGCTATTCGCTCGTCTTCGACGGCATGCGCGAGGCGGTGGGGCCGAACTTCACGGAAGAGCGCGGCCATTTCACGATCAGCCAGGGCGGGGTGGTGGTTGCCGACACATGGTCGTCCAAGCGCCTCTACACGGCGCGGCGGATGCCGACCACGGAAGCGGGCATCGTCACCTTCGGCTTCAGCCAGCTCTATGTTTCGCTCGGCGATCCGATCGCCGGCGGCGGCATGGTGGTCCGCATCTGGTGGAAGCCGTTCATTCTCTGCATCTGGGGCGGCAGCCTGATCATGATGGTCGGCGGCTTCGTGTCGCTCTCCGACCGACGGCTGCGGGTGGGCGCGCCGCGGCGCAAGGCCCGGCCGGCCCGGCTCGCGATGGAGGCCGCGGAATGATCCGGAAGCTTCTCCTCGCGGCCATGCTGGCGCTCGCTCCCCTCCCGGCGCTGGCCGTCAATCCGGACGAGGTGCTCGACGATCCCGTGCTCGAGGAGAGGGCCAGAAATCTTTCCGTCAACCTGCGCTGCATGGTCTGCCAGAACCAGTCGATCGACGATTCCAATGCCGAACTTGCCCGTGACCTCAGGGTGCTCGTCCGCGAGCGGCTCCAGAACGGCGACACGGATGAGGAGGTGATCGACTATGTCGTCTCCCGCTACGGCGAATTCGTGCTGCTGAAGCCGCGCTTTTCGGTGCGGACGCTGCTTCTGTGGACTGCGCCGGCGGTGCTGCTCCTGGGCGGGGCGCTGGTGCTCGTGCTGATAGCGCGCGGACGCCTGCAGGCACGCACGCCCGCCCCCCTGACGGCGGAGGAGCAGGCCCGCCTCGACGAGCTTGTCGGCAAGCGCTAGCGGCCGGCGGCAACATTACGAAGTTTTCATCCGTCCGCCACCTGCAGTTAAGGTGAGCCTCCCTATATCTCTTCGCATCCACCGCCTTCCGGGATGTCCCGGAACCAGTCACAATGAAGAGAAAAAGGTACTCACGATGCTGAACAGCAAAATTGGACGGCCCTCGCTGAAGACAGTCCTGAAGACCTCCACGGTCGCCGGCCTGGCTGCGGTGATGCTGTCGACCGGCATTCCGGGGCAGGTCATCAATTCCTTCGCCGACCCGGTCAAGGTCGAGGCGCCGCAGGCTCCGAGCTTCGCCGACGTCGTTTCCGCCGTTTCCCCGGCCGTCGTTTCCGTGCGCGTCCAGTCCGAGACGCAGGCCGCCAGCGACAACAGCAATTTCTCCTTCAATTTCGGCGGCCAGGGTTTCGAAGACCTGCCGAACGACCATCCCCTCAAGCGGTTCTTCCGTGAATTCGGCGGCCCGCAGTTCCGTGGCGGCCCCGATGGCGATCGAAGCGAACGCGGCGGCCCGCGTCGCATGCGTCCGACCTCGCAGGGCTCCGGCTTCTTCATCTCCGAGGATGGCTACCTCGTCACCAACAACCACGTCGTCGCCGACGGCGCCGCCTATACGGTGGTGCTCGATGACGGCACCGAGCTCGATGCCAAGCTGATCGGAAAGGACAGCCGCACCGACCTCGCCGTGCTGAAGGTCGAGGCAAACCGCAAGTTCACCTATGTCAACTTCGCCGACGATTCCAAGGCTCGGGTGGGTGACTGGGTCGTCGCGGTCGGCAACCCGTTCGGCCTCGGCGGATCGGTGACGGCCGGTATCATCTCGGCCCGCGGCCGCGATATCGGCTCCGGTCCCTATGACGACTACATCCAGATCGATGCCGCAGTGAACCGCGGCAACTCCGGCGGTCCTGCCTTCAACCTCGAAGGCGAGGTGATCGGCATCAACACCGCGATCTTCTCGCCCTCCGGCGGCAATGTCGGCATCGCCTTCGCCATTCCCGCAGCCGTCGCCCGTGACGTGGTGACGGACCTGATGGAAGACGGTAAGGTCGAGCGCGGCTGGCTCGGCGTGCAGATCCAGCCGGTCAACAAGGATATCGCCGAGTCCCTGGGTCTCTCCGAGCCGCAAGGCGCACTGGTCGTCGCTCCGCAGGAAGGCTCGCCGGGCCAGAAGGCCGGGATCGAGGAAGGCGACGTCATCACGGCTCTGAACGGCGAGCCGGTCAAGGATGCACGCGACCTCGCGCGCAAGGTCGCCGCCATGGGCCCGAACAAGAAGATCGAGGTTTCGGTCTGGCGTGACGGCAAGGCGCAGAACCTTGAAGTGACGCTGGGCAACCTCGCCAGCGAGGACGCCGCCAGCGCCGAGACGGAAGAGCCGGAAACGCCGACTCCTTCCACCGAACAGGCACTCGCCAGCCTCGGCATTACGGTGGCGCCGGCCGAGGACGGCTCCGGGCTTTCCGTGGTCGACGTCGATCCGGACTCGGAGGCTGCGGCCCGCGGGCTGAGAACCGGCGAGAAGATCGTCTCGGTCAACAACAAGCCGGTCGAAAAGGCCAGCGACGTCGAGGCGGCGATCGAGCAGGCCCGCGAGGATGGCCGCACCCGAGCGCTGTTCCAAGTCGAATCCGACCGCGGCAGCCGGTTCATGGCCCTGCCGATCAACGAAGGCTGACCGCAGTACACACCCGCATGATGCAAGGGCGCCGCCGGCAAGGCCGGCGCCCTTTTCACAAGCAGAACCCCGAGGCAATTCGGGATTGATCGCAGGGAGCGTCCGATGGACACGCTGAACCGGCCGGAGCCGCTCGAATCCGGTAGTGCAAAGGAAGCCGCTGACGCTATTGTGCCGCACATGAAGATTCTGGTGATTGAAGACGATCTTGAGGCGGCCGCCTACATGACGAAAGCGTTCCGCGAGGCCGGCATCGTGGCCGATCACGCGAGCGACGGCGAAAGCGGGCTCTTCATGGGCACCGAGAACAGCTACGATGTGATGGTGATCGACCGGATGCTGCCCCGGCGCGACGGACTTTCCGTGATCAGCGAACTGCGCAAGCGCGGCGTCGAGACGCCGGTCCTGATCCTGTCGGCGCTGGGTCAGGTGGACGATCGCGTCACGGGCTTGCGCGCCGGCGGCGACGACTATCTGCCCAAGCCCTACGCCTTTTCCGAACTGCTGGCCCGCGTCGAGGTTCTCGGCCGCCGCAAGGGCAAGCCCGAGCAGGACATGGTTTACCGCGTCGGCGATCTGGAGCTCGACCGGCTGTCCCACGAGGTGAAGCGGGCCGGCAAGGAGATCCTGCTGCAGCCGCGCGAATTCCGCCTGCTCGAATACCTGATGAAGAATGCCGGGCAGGTGGTGACCCGCACCATGCTGCTGGAGCATGTCTGGGACTACCATTTCGACCCGCAGACGAACGTCATCGACGTGCACGTCTCGCGGCTGCGCTCGAAGATCGAGAAGGACTTCGAAAGGCCGCTTCTCAAGACCATCCGGGGGGCGGGCTACATGATCAAGGACGAGGCCTGAGCGCGTGCTGACCCGGCTTCGCCTGATGTTCCGTTCGACGGCCGTGCGGCTGTCGGCCCTCTACATCCTGCTTTTCGCGATCTGCGCCGCCTTCCTGGTCTTCTACGTCACCGCAATGTCGGAGCGCATCCTGGTGCAGCAGACGCGCGAGAACCTCGTGGAGGAAGTGGGCGACATGCAGCGCGCCTACGAGCGCGGCGGCATCAACGCCATGCTGCGCATCATGGAGCGCCGGGCGCGCCAGCCGGGCGCCAATCTCTACGTCGTCACGGGACCGACCGGCGAGATCCTAGCCGGCAACGTGGCGTCCGTCCAGCCGGGCGTCCTGGACGACGAGGGCTGGACCCGCTTCCCCTTCACCTACGAGCCCTATGCCGAAAGCGGTCCTGCGCGGCGGCACATGGCGATCGCCAACGTGCTGTTCATGGAAAACGGATTGCGGGTGATGATCGGCCGCGATCTCGGTGAGCCGGGACGGTTCCGCGGCATCGTCCGCCGCGCGCTGATGGTGGCGCTGACGATCATGGGCGTCGGCGCGCTGTTCATCTGGTTCGGCATCGGACGCAATGCGCTGAAGCGCATCGACCGGATGTCGGCTGCGAGCCAGAAGATCATGGCCGGCGACCTTTCGCAGCGCCTGCCGGTCGGGCGCTCCGGCGACGAGTTCGACCGCCTCTCGGAATCGTTGAACGCGATGCTGGGCCGCATCGAAAAGCTGAACGAGGGATTGCGGCAGGTTTCCGACAACATCGCCCACGACCTGAAGACGCCGCTGACGAGGCTGCGCAACAAGGCGGCCGACGCGCTGGCCGACGAGGCCCCGGAGAGCCGCCGCGCAGCGCTCGAGGGCATCATAGGCGAATCCGACCAGTTGATCCGCACATTCAATGCGCTCCTGATGATCTCGCGCGTGGAGGCAGGCTCGGTTGCGGCCGAGATGAGCGAGGTCGACCTGTCCGCCATCTCTGCCGACAGTTGCGAGCTCTACGAGCCGGTGGCCGAGGAGGCCGGCCTTTCGCTGACGACCTCGATCGCTGCTGGCGTGAAGGTGAAGGGAAACCGGGAACTGATCGGACAGGCGATATTCAACCTTCTCGACAATGCCATCAAGTACGGCGGGGAGGGGGCCGGCAAGCCGGAGGTAAGGCTGGTGCTGAGCGCCGACGACGGTGCCGTCCGTCTCTCGGTCTGTGACAACGGCTTAGGCATTCCGGAGGACATGCGCGACGAGGTGACGAAGCGCTTCGTCCGGCTCGATGCCAGCCGCTCGAAGCCCGGCACCGGGCTCGGGCTTTCCCTGGTGGAGGCGGTGATGGACCTGCATGGCGGATCGCTGAGCCTGTCGGCGACGCATCCGGACGACGGGACGGCACAGGGCCTGACAGCGACGATGGTATTCCCGGCGTTGAAGCCCTAAGAAAGGGTGTAGAGGGAGGACGCCGTGGGAGACAATGCGATCAAGCTCAGGGATGTCGGAGAGGACGTCATCCGGCCGCAGAGCCAGACCGAGGCGAAGGCGGTGACCGCGCTTCTGAAGGAGCTGGCGCGCGACGACGCCGCGCTGGCGGAGGTCATGAACGGGAATGGTCCCCTCAAGCCGTTCCTGATCGCGGCCCTTTCCCTATCCCCCTACTTGCGCGACATCGCGACGATCTCGCCCCGGCTCTTGACGACGGCGATCACCGAGCCGCTGGAAGAAACGCTTCGGCGGATGATCGACGGTGCGCGTGCCTGCTGGCGCCCCAGAGAGGGCAGGACGCCTTCTGAGGCGGAGGTGATGGCTTCGCTGAGGATTGCGAAGCGCAGCGTCTCGTTTCTGGCGGCACTGGCGGATCTCGCCCGGCTTTTCACCGCGCGCGACACCACGTGTTACCTGACGCTCCTCGCCGATGCCGTGGTGGCGGCGTCGATCGACCACCTGCTGCTCGCGGCCCACGAAAGCGGCAAGATGGTGCTGAAGAACCCGGAGCGGCCGAGCGAGGGATCCGGCCTGATCGTCCTCGGCATGGGCAAGTTGGGCGGCCACGAGCTCAACTACTCCTCCGATATCGACATCGTCGTCTTCTTCGATCCGGAGAGCGGCATATTGCCCGATCCGCTGGACGGTTCCGAGATCTACGGCCGGATGATGCGGCGCCTCGTGCGCATCCTGCAGGAGCGGACGGCGGACGGCTACGTGTTCCGCACCGACCTGCGGCTGCGGCCCGATCCCGGCTCGACGCCGCTCGCCGTGCCGGTGGAGGCGGGCCTTCTCTACTACGAGAGCCGCGGCCAGAACTGGGAGCGGGCGGCCTTCATCAAGGCGCGCGCCATGGCCGGCGACATCGCCGCCGGGGAATGGTTCCTGCGCCAGCTGGTGCCCTTCGTCTTCCGCAAGTACCTCGACTATGCGGCGATCGCCGACATCCATTCCATCAAGCGGCAGATCCATGTCCACAAGGGTCATGGCGCGATCGCCGTCAAGGGCCATGACGTCAAGCTCGGCCGCGGCGGCATCCGCGAGATCGAGTTCTTCGCCCAGACCCAGCAGCTGATCGCCGGCGGGCGCATGCCGCCGCTCAGAACCCGCCAGACGAAAGTGGCGCTGGAGAAGCTGGCGGAGGCGAACTGGATCACGTCGGAGATCGCCGCGGAACTGACCGAAGCCTACTGGTTCCTGCGCGACGTCGAGCACCGCATCCAGATGGTGCGCGACGAGCAGACGCACAGCCTTCCCGAAACGGAGGCGGAGCTGAAGCGGATCGCCTTCATGCTCGGCTTTCCCGACACGGCATCCTTCGCCGTTAGGCTGGAGGGCGTGCTGCGGACGGTGGAGAAACGCTATGCCCGGCTGTTCGAGCAGGAGACGAAGCTTTCGGGCGTCGAAGGCAATCTCGTCTTCACCGGCCAGCAGGACGACCCGGAGACATTGAAGACGCTGGCGGCACTCGGCTTCCACCGGCCTTCCGATATTTCGCGCGTTATCCGCACCTGGCACTACGGCCGCTACCGGGCGACGCAATCGGTGGAGTCGCGCGAGCGGCTGACGGAACTGACCCCGGACCTCCTGAAGGCCTTCGGCGAGAGCAGCCGGGCGGACGAGGCGCTGCTGCGCTTCGACGGTTTCCTCTCCGGCCTGCCGGCCGGGATCCAGCTCTTCTCGCTGATCGGCAACAATCCGGCGCTGCTTTCGCTGATCGTTACCGTCATGTCGGCGGCGCCGCGGCTGGCGGACATCATCTCGTCGCGGCCGCATGTCTTCGACGGCATGCTTGATCCGGGCCTGATGGCGGAGCTTCCCACGCGCGACTATCTGTCGGAGCGTCTGCGGGTCTTCCTGATGGCCTCGCGCCACTACGAGGAACTGCTGGACCGGCTGCGCATCTTCGCGGCCGAGCAGCGCTTCCTGATCGGCATCCGGCTGCTGACGGGAGCGATCGACGGAGCGCAGGCCGGCCGCGCCTTCACCGATCTCGCCGATCTTCTGATCGAACAGGCCCTGGCTGCCGTGGAGCGCGAGATCGAGGGGGCGCATGGCCGCTATCCCGGCGGCAGGGTGGCGCTGATGGGGATGGGCAAGCTCGGCAGCTTCGAACTGACCGCGGCCTCCGACGTCGACCTGATCCTGCTCTACGACTACGACGACGAAGCCTTCGAGTCGGAAGGCCCGAAGGCCCTGGACAGCACGCGCTACTATACCCGGCTGACGCAGCGCCTGATCGCCGCGCTCTCGGCGCCGATGGCGGAGGGCGTGCTGTTCGAAGTGGACATGCGCCTGAGGCCTTCGGGCAACAAGGGGCCGGTCGCCACGCGCATCCGCGCCTTCCGCAAGTACCAGCAGGAGGAGGCCTGGACCTGGGAGCACATGGCGCTGACGCGCGCGCGCATGGTCTGCGGGGAGGCAAGCCTGGTGGAGGAAGCGCAGGCGGTGATCAGCGACGTCCTGTCCCGCAGGGGAGATGGCGGAAAGATTGCGGCCGATATCCGGGAGATGCGCGACCTGATCGAGCAGGAAAAGCCTCCGCGAGGCATATGGGACCTGAAGCTCATTCCGGGCGGCCTGATCGATATCGAGTTCATCGCCCAGTATCTGCGGCTGGTCGCGCCGGGCAAGGGTCTTGCCGTCGACACGAACGGGATGAGCACGGACGAGGCGCTGGAGGCGCTCGGGCGGGAGATGCTCTCGGCCGATGACCTGGCCACCATGCGGGAGGCGCTGCGCCTTTTCACCGAGCTCTCGCAGATCATCCGGCTCTGCATCGACGGCGGCTTCGATCCGAAGGAAGCGCCCGTCGGACTGGTGGAGCGCGTCTGCCGGGCGGGGGACTGCCCGGACATCCGAACGCTGGAGGGCGAGGTGAAGCGTCTGTCGAAGGCGGTGCGGGCGATCTTCCGGAAGCTGGTCAGCTGACGGCCTGGCGCGGCACCGCAAAGGTCGCGCATTCCGGAATGCTGAGCGAAACGACGGTACCCTTGCCGACGCAGGAGCGGATCCGCATTCTGCCGCCGTGCAGCGCCACCAGCGAACGCGAGATGGCAAGGCCGAGGCCGGAGCCGCCCTTGCTCTTGGCGTACTGGCTCTGCACCTGTTCGAAGGGCTGGCCGATCTTGCCCATCGCCGCCTTCGGGATACCGATCCCGGTATCGGCGATCGTCAGCAGGAAACCGGATTCGGAGCGGCGCGCGCGGACGATGATCCGGCCGCCCTCGTCGGTGAACTTCACCGCGTTCGAGAGCAGGTTCAGCATGACCTGCTTCATGGCACGGCGGTCGCCGACCATTGCCAGATCGCGCGAAAGCCGCTGCTCGATGGTGATGCTCTTCTCCTGGGCGGAGATGGCGGTAAGGCGCAGACTTTCCTCGACGAGCGGCACGAGGTCGATCGCCTCGCACTGGATCGTCATGTGGCCGGCCTCGATCTTCGACATGTCGAGGATATCGCTGATCAGGTTGAGAAGGTGCTTGCCGCTGTCGTGGATGTCGCGCGCATATTCGCCGTATTTCGGCGATCCGACCGGGCCGAACATTTCGTTGACCAGGATTTCCGAGAAGCCGAGGATGGCGTTGAGCGGCGTGCGCAGCTCGTGGGACATGTTGGCGAGGAATTCCGACTTCGCCTTGTTGGCGGCCTGGGCGCGCTCCTTCTCCGCCTGATAATTGGCGTTGGCGATCGACAGTTCTTCCTTCTGCTTTTCCAGCTTCTTCTGCGAGGCCGAAAGGTCGCCGATAGTCGCCATCAGGCGGCGCTCCGAATCGCGCAGCCTCTCCTGGTGGCGCTTCATCAACGTGATGTCGGTCCCCACCGAGACCATGCCGCCGTCGCGGGTGCGGCGTTCGTTGATCTGCAGCCAGCGTTCGTCGGCAAGTTGCACTTCCGTGGTCCGCGACAGGCCGTTCTGGTCCGCATCGGCGATGCGCCGCTCGATCACCGGCCGTGCCGCGGCAGCCTTGACGACGGTGCGTTCCGTGCCCGGCACCAGCACGCTGTCGGGAAGGCCGTAGGCCTGCTGGAAATGCGTGTTGCACATGACCAGGCGGTCGTTTTTGTCCCACAGCACGAAGGCTTCGGACGTGCATTCGATGGCGTCTGCCAGCCGCTGGTCGGCTTCGGCGTAGCGCTGTGCCAGCCGGTGATGCTCGGTGACATCCATGGCGATGCCGATGACATGCGTGCGGCCGGCTGTGGTGCGCACCACCTGGGCGCGGGCGCGCATCCAGACATAGTGGCCGGCGGCGTGGCGCATGCGGAAGATCTGGTCCACCTGCTTGGCATTGCCGCGGCTGATGGCGCGGGCCAGAGCGTAGAGGTTGCCGTCCGTCGGATGCATCATCCGCGCCGCGTCGGCGAAGGACATGACGTTGCCGGCCGGGGGGTAACCGAGCATCTCGTACATTGATCCCGACCAGAACAGGCGCCGGTTGGCGACGTCGAAGTCCCACAGGCCGCAACGCCCGCGCGACAGAGCGGTCTCAATGCGCAGGTTCGCTTCCAGGAACGTCTCGTCCGCTTCCCGGGCGCGCTTCACCTGCATGTAATAGGCGTAGAGGATGACCAGCAGTATGATCGAGATGCAGGCGAACAGCGTGACGTTGAGCGACACTTCGTGGCGCCAGAAATAGTGGATCGAGGCGAGGGAGCGGGCAGCGACGATCAGTCCGCCGTCGTTGCCGAGCGGCTGGATGGCGGCATAATGCGCCTCCTCGCCGATCGCCGTCTCGATAAGGCCCGAGCCGCCGAAGCGGCGCAGGGCCGCGGTCTCGGGAAGAAGCGAGGTCAGTTGCCGGCCGACATAGGGGCCAGCGCCGACGCCACCGAAGATCCTGCCGGATGGATCGACCAGCAGCAGGAAGGCCTCCGGATGCAGCCGGTCCGACGGAAGGAACTGCTTGAGTCGCGCTTCGGCGGATGCGCGGTCTCCCACCGCGATGATCTGATCCTGACTGGAAAAGGCTGCGACGGCGGCTGCGGCCATCAGCGATGTCGCCTGGCGGGCGGCGTCCTCCATGCGGGCATGCTCGCTGACGAGGCCGAGGCTGCGGGAGGTCGCGACGACGGCAAGAAAGGCGAGGATGAGAAGCGGGATCGAACGCTTCAGCACCAGTTCCACCCGCGGCATCTGGCGCGAGATGGGCGTTACGGTGAGGTTGGGACGGCGCGGGAAGAAGCCCGAACCATTCCTGCCGCCCCAGAAATTGAGACGCAACCATCCCCCGCCGGCGGGTTCCCGCCGCACGTTCGCCATCGTTTTCATCAGACCCCTCATGGAAATCCGGTGCGCCGCTCGCCCGAATCTAAGCTAATGAATCACGAGTGATTCGCCGTGTCCAGAGGTTCCTTAAGAGTTTTTTAATCTAGGGAAACCGCCGCGTGGGCAGCGGAATCAGGGGTTGTGGCAGGGGGAAATTCAACCCTTCAACATGCGCTCGACGATGTCGCGGACATCGGTGGAAAGTGTCCCGCTGCGGTCGATCGTCATCAAGGCGGAGCGGGCGTGGTCGGCGCGCACCGGCTCCAGCGACCGCCAGGAGCGCATGGAGGTGAGGATGCGGGCGGCGAGCTGCCGGTTCTTCGGATCGATCGCCAGGATCTGTTCGGCGAGGAAGCGATAGCCTTCCCCATCGGGCCGGTTGAAACCGGTCGGGTTGGAGAAGGCAAGGCTGCCGACGAGCGAGCGGACGCGGTTCGGGTTGCTCGGAACGAAGTGGCGGTTGTCCATCAGGGCCTTCACGCGGCCAAGCGCTCCGGCGCCGGGGATGGTCGCCTGTACCGCCAGCCACTTGTCGATGACCAGAGGGTTGTCGTCGAAACGGGTCACGAACGCGCCGAGGGCGGCGTCGGCCTCGTCGGTCTCCGGGAAGCGGTGTGCCAGCACGGTCAGCGCATGGACGAGGTCCGTCATGTTGTCGGCAGACGCGAATGCTTCGGCCGCGCGTGCGGGCGACTGTTCCGCATAGGTGAGGTAGCTCAGCGCGCTGTTGCGGAGGGCGCGCCTTCCCGCGCTTGCCGCGTCGGGGCTGAAGCCGTCATTGGTCTGCAAATTCTCGAAGAGATGCTGGAAGACCTGCCGCCCGGCCTCGGCGACGGTGGCGAGGACGGTGGTGCGCGCCGCATGTATGGCGTCGGGGTCGTTGTTGCTGCCGAGTTCGCGCGCGATATCGGCTTCGCTCGGAAGGGTGAGTACCTGCGCGCGGAACGCGGGCTCCAGCGTCTCGTTGCCTGCGGTCTCGATCAGCGCCGAGACGACGGCGGGCGGGCACGCAACCTCCTCGCCGTTGCGGATGTCGCGCGCCGCCTGCATCAGCACCGGCAGGATCAGGTCGTTCAGCGCCTGCCAGCGGGCGAAGAGGTCGCTGTCGTGGCGCGCGATGTGGACGAGATCGTCCGTGCTCTGATCCAGATGGAGGTTGATCGGTGCCGAGAAGCCGCGGTTGAGCGAAAGCACGGGCCGTGACGAGATGCCCGAGAAGGTGAAGGTCTGTTTGCGCTGGGTCAGGTGCAGCACGTCGCCGGCCACTTCGCCGCCCGCCACGGCAGCGGGCGTCGCCGCGGAGCCGTTGTCGAGGATCAGGGCGAAGGAGAGCGGGATGTGCATCGGCTCCTTGTTCGGCTGGCCCGGGGTTGCCGGGATCATCTGCTCCAGCGACAACGTGAAGGTGGAGGCTCCAGCGTCGTAGGCGCCTGAGGCGGTGACCAGCGGCGTGCCGGCCTGGTGGTACCAGAGGGAGAATTGCGAGAGGTCGCGCCCCGTCGCGTCCTCGAAGCACCTGACGAAATCCTCGACGGTGGCGGCCTCGCCGTCATGGCGCTCGAAATAGAGATCCATGCCCTTCTTGAAGCCGTCCCGGCCAAGAAGCGTGGCGATCATCCGGGTGACTTCCGAGCCCTTCTCGTAGACGGTCGTCGTATAGAAGTTGTTGATCTCGCGGTATTTCGTCGGCCGTACCGGGTGGGCCAGCGGTCCGGCATCCTCCGGGAACTGCTCCGATTTCAGGTGCCGTACCTCCGCGATCCGCTTGACGGCGCGCGAACGCATGTCGGCGGAAAATTCGTGGTCGCGGTAAACCGTGAGCCCTTCCTTCAGGCAGAGCTGGAACCAGTCACGGCAGGTGATGCGGTTGCCGGTCCAGTTGTGGAAGTATTCGTGGGCGATGATCGCCTCTATATTGGCGTAATCCTGGTCGGTCGCGGTCTCCGGATCGGCGAGCACGTATTTGTCGTTGAAGACGTTGAGACCCTTGTTCTCCATCGCCCCCATGTTGAAGTCGGAGACGGCGACGATCATGAAGATGTCGAGGTCGTATTCGCGGCCGAACCGCTCCTCGTCCCATTTCATGGAGCGCTTCAGGGCGTCCATGGCGTAGGCGGCGCGCGGTTCCTTGCCGTGCTCGACATAGATCTTCAGCGCGACCTCGCGGCCGGACATGGTGGTGAACGTGTCCTCCACGACGCCGAGATCGCCTGCGACCAGCGCGAACAGGTAGCTCGGCTTCGGATGCGGATCGAACCAGGCGGCGAAGTGCCGGCCCTCGTCGTAATTGCCTCCGCCGAGATAGTTGCCGTTGGACAGAAGCAGCGGGTTGGCGGCTTTGTCGGCGATGATGGTGATCGTATAGGGCGCCAGCACGTCCGGCCGGTCCGGGAAATAGGTGATGCGGCGGAAGCCTTCGGCCTCGCACTGGGTGCAGTAGACGCCATTGGTCCGGTAGAGACCCATGAGTTGGGTATTGGCTTCCGGGTTGATGAAGGTGGTGACGGTGATCTCGAACGGGCTGCTTTCCGGCAGGTCGCGGATCGTCAGGCTCTGCGGTGTGGCGTTGTACTGGCCGGCCGGCACCTCGTTCTGGTCCAGGAGCAGGGCGGAAAGGGTAAGCTCGTCACCATCGAGAACCAGAGGCGCCTTCGGATCGGCACCCTCGCGGCGGTGGAAGATCAGCCTGGCGTCGACCTTGGTATTCGTGGGGTCGAGCTCGAAGGTGAGGTCGACCCTTTCCAGGACGAAATCGGTCGGGCGGTAGTTGGCAAGTTCAACCGTCTTGGTATCGGATGTACCCATAAGTACAGGGTTCCTATGCGTGCTTGAAAAACGAGAGGCCTGCGCAGCAGGCCTGCGAACGCGACCGAACCTGAATCGTCCTATAACCGGCCTTACCACTCAAGGATCCCGCCGCGCGGTTCGGTAGGTCTGCAAAATAGGGCAAGCACGGGTCCTTCGGTAAGCGAGACGGCGCCACGATATCAATGGGTTGCTAACATGATCCTAACGGCTCGCAGCTTCTGTGAAGTGCAAGCCTGTCGAGGCGAAGTCCATCCGGTAATGGCCCTGAGGATTTTCGGTGCCGCCAGAAGACGCCAGCAGAATTTGAGATAGGGGACCAGCTTGCCCGACAGCTGGAATGGAAACACCGCCACCAGACGAATGGTCTGGGGGCGGATAAAATCTATTCGTATTATTCGCACGCTTCCTGCGCGGCGGTGGCAGCGGCAGTTTTCCCACCTTCCTGCTGGGCGGCGACATCTTGCCCGGACGTGGCGAGAGAGCTGCTTTCTCCCATCGGCATGTCCTTGCCGTCCTTTGCCGCCGTTTCTGGAAGAGCTTCTTTACTGGTAGTTGTCGTTCCGGTCGAAGATTCCGTCTTCACCTGGCCGGCATCGCCCTCCAGGGGGGCATGGGTTCCATCCTTTGCGATTCCCGCTTGCTGCTCGGTGCTGACCGAGCCGGTTGTTTCCGGGCAGTCCGCGAAGCTTGGGCTATGGGTAGCAGCTATCAAAGCGATAGTTGCCGGCATCAAGACAATCATTTTCATGGCGCATCCTCCTTTGCCGACTGACGAACATCGTCGGAGAAGCCTTTGTTCCTTGTTGACCGCCGATCGCGGCGACCAGGGCAGTGTTCGTCAACCTTCACGATCGGTCCGAGACCGACGGGATCGCAGGCGCTGAGGCGTTACCGAGGGCACCGGCGGAAGGATCCATAAGCAACATTGATGGGAACTCGACATTATTTGCTTTGATCTCAGCCGTACTCCGATAGTTTCGGTTGCACCCGCCACCATGTCCCCGTCGAGTTTCCAATGTCCGAGAATGCCAGATGACCGTTGAAGCGGGCAGTTCCCTGCGCGGAATCGCCTTCAAGATCCTCTCCGTCGTGATCTTCGTGATGATGCAGACCTGCATCAAGGCAGCCGGGAGCGGCGTGCCGGCGGGCCAGATCACCTTCTACCGCTCCGCCTTCGCGCTCATTCCGATCATCGCCTATCTCGCCTGGCGCCGCGACCTGCGGACCGCGGTGCACACCGATCGTCCCTTCGGTCATTTCAAGCGCGGCCTTTTCGGCGTCATGTCGATGGCCTTCGGCTTCTACGGTCTCGTCCACCTGCCGCTGCCGGAGGCGATCGCCATCGGCTACGCATCCCCGCTGATGGCTGTCGTCTTCGCGGCGCTTGTCCTGCGCGAGCAGGTGCGGCTCTACCGCTGGACCGCGGTCGTCGCCGGCATGGCGGGCGTGCTGATCGTCTCATGGCCGAAGCTGACGCTGTTCAGCAGCAGCGGCTTCGGATCGACCCAAGCGCTCGGCGCCGCAGCCGTGCTGATGGGCGCGGTGCTGAGCGGGCTTGCCATGGTGCAGGTGCGGCAACTGGTGCAGACGGAGCGGACGCCAACCATCGTGTTCTATTTCTCGCTCACCGGCGCGCTGCTTTCGCTGGTGAGCCTGCCGTTCGGCTGGGCGGTGCTGACGGGAGAGCAGGCGATGCTGCTGATCGCATCGGGAATCTGCGGGGGGATCGCGCAGATATTCCTGACGGAAAGCTATCGGCATGCGGATGTTTCGGCGGTGGCGCCTTTCGAATACACGTCCTTCATCCTCGGAATCGCGATCGCCTTCCTGATCTTTGGCGATGTTCCGACGGCGCCGATGGTGACCGGCACGGCCATCACCATCGGCGCCGGAATCTTCATTGTCTATCGCGAGCGCCGGCTGGGGCTGGAGCGGAAGGCGGCGCGCAAGGCGTCGGCACCGCCGAACTGATCAGGTCAGAGCGGAATATAGGCCGTGGAGGCGTTGTTCGGACGGGCGTCGCCCCGGCGAACGGCACCGGCATGGCGGTATTCGCGGGCGGCACTCACGGCGGCGCTGACGCCTTCGAGGGTCTCGCGCAGTGCACGAAGCGGATGGAGCTGGGTCATGATCCTTTTCCTTTCTCGGGCCGGTTCAGCGCTCGCGGAAATCGGTAAAGATCGCGGACGGACGCGTGATGCTGCCCATCCGGCCGATGGCCCGGGCGGTCAACTGCTCGTTGGTGGCAGAGCCGAAGCGGTGATAGCCCTGCGTGGAGCGCTGGGGCATGCCGGCAATGCGGAGGCTTTCGAAGCCGGAATGGATCGGGCGGGCACGGGTCGTCATTGCCTTGGTTCCTTAAATCTCTGGTTCCTCCCAAGACCCGCCTAATATTGCGGTGCAGCATCGATTCGGCAATGCGAGATAAATCGCCGCTGCTATGCGCAAAACGCATGGCCCGCTTCATATTCCGTTAACATTGATCAATGCGTCGGCACTATGTCCGTGAAAGCGCCTGTGAAAACATCAGGAGGTCGCGCCAGGCGAGCCCCTTGGTGGCGGGGGCAGCCAACAATTCCTGCGGATGCAGGGTTGCCAGTGCCGCCACGGACCGGCCGCCCACCGCAACCTCGCGCCATCCGCCGCGCAGGCCGTGGATCGTGCCGCTCTCGCCGAAGAAGAAGCGGGCGGGAAAATTGCCGAGCAGCAGCAGGTGCTCAGGCTCGGCCAGCGCGATCTGCCGGTCGATGAAGGGCTTGCAGATCGCCGTTTCCGCAGGCGACGGCATCCGGTTGCCGGGCGGGCGCCAGGGAATGATGTTGGTAAGCAGCACGGTCTCGCGGGAAAGGCCGATGGCGCCCAGCATGCGGTCGAGCAACTGGCCCGTCCGGCCGGAAAAGGGAAGGCCCTCGCGGTCGTCGTCGGCACTGGGCATGGGACCGATCACCATGATCCGCGAGGCGGGGTCGCCGCTGGCGAACACGGTCGAGCGGGCGCCGTTCTTGAGGTTGCAACTGTCGAAAGTCTCGATCGCCGCCTTCAGTTCCGCAAGCGAGCGGGCGCTGTCGGCGGCCAGTTGCGCGGCCGCCACCGCATCGACGTTCGGCATGGCGACGGGGGGAGGGTTGAGCGGGCGGGCCGCGTCCACGGCGCGTGCGCTCGCCTGCCGGTCCTGGCGCTGCGGAGGGGCCGGCTGGGACTGCTTCGCCTCCCGGCGGGCTGCCTGCTGCGCCTCGAACTCCTGGATGCGGTCGATGGGCGCGTCTTCCAGCAACCAGCCGACACCCGCATCCGCATAGAAATGCAGAAGCGCGGAAAGTTCGCCCGCCTGGAGATCTTTCGCCTGGATCATGCCCGCACTCTAGCGAAGCCGGACGCGGGGGAAAAGCATCAAGCCGCCCATTGCGCGAGATCCTCGCTTTCGCCGATCAGCGCCAGGCCGTGGGCGATGGAGAGAAGCTCGCCGCCGGTCTCGATCTTCTCCGTCCCGAAGCGGCGGGGAAGATCTCGCGCACGGCCGGGACGAAGGAGGTGCCGCCGGTGAGGAAGACCTTGTCGATCGCCGTGACCTCCGTCGCCGTCTGCTCCAGCACCGCGTCGAGCGCAGTCTCCATCCGTGCGAGGTCCTCGGCGATCCATGCCTCGAAGTCGCGTCGCCGGACGGTCTTGCGGCCCGCCCTGCCGAGGGGGGCGAAGTGGAACTCCGCCTCATCGGCCGCCGACAGTGCCATCTTTGTCGCCGAAACCGCCTGATAGAGCGGATAGCCTTCGTCATGCTCGACGAGATCGACGAAGAGCTCCAGCTTTTCCGGTTCCAGCGCAGACCGGACCAGCGATTGCAGGTCCGCGAACTCCTTGGAGCCCTTGAAGATCGACAACTGGTTCCAGCGTGAGAAGCTCGTGTAGTAGTTGCTCGGCACGTCGAGCACCTTGTCGAAGCTCCTGAACCGGCTGCCCTTGCCGATTTCCGGCGCGACGAGATGCTCGATCATCCGCGCGTCGAACTGGTCCCCCGCGATGCCGACGCCGGAATGGCCGATCGGAGTGGCGGTGAGCCGGCCGGCATGGCGCTCGAAGCGGATCAGCGAATAGTCGGTCGTGCCGCCGCCGAAATCGGCCACCAGCACATTGGCGTCGCGCTCGAGGTTCTGCGCGAAGTAATGGGCCGCCGCGACCGGCTCGTAGACGTAAGCGATCTCCGGAAAGCCCAGCCGCGTCAGCGCTGAGTTGTAGCGGTCGAGTGCCAAGTCCGCATCGGCACTGGCGCCGGCGAAATGCACCGGTCGGCCGACGACGATGCGCGACACCTCGGCCGGCCAGGCCTCGCCCGCATAGGCGGAAAGCCGCCGCAGGAAGATCTCCATCAGGTCCTCGAACTGGTGACGGCGGGCGAAGATCAGCGTGCCCTGGAAGAGCGCGCTTGCCGCGAACGTCTTGATCGACTGCAGGAAGCGGCAGTCGCCCGGATTGTCGATGAAGGCCCGGATCGCCGCCTGTCCGGCCTCGACCTTCAGCGCCTGCGCGCCGAGCTGCCTGTCCTTCATGAAGGAAAGCGCCGTGCGCATCGTGTCGGCCGTGCCGGTACTGCTGGTGAACGGCATGGACTGCGTCGCGCCATCGCCTTCCGCCATCGCGATGACGGTATTGGTCGTGCCGAAATCCAGCCCCAGCGCCCGTGCCATGGCGGTGCTCCTCGTTCAGTGGTGATCGTTGAACCCGGAGCGACAAGCCCGGAACGCCAAAGGGCGCCTGGCGCGCCCTGGTGAATTCGAGCGCGCCTGATGGCACAGGCGGGGCGGCATGGCAAGGGCGAGATCAGGCTACCGCCGCCCGCGTCTCCGCCGCCATCTCGGCCGTCCATTCGGCAAACGCCTTCATTGCCGGCGTCGGGGTGCGGGACTTGAGGTGCGTCAGCCAATAGCTGCCCTTGGAGACATAGACGGGGAAGGGCTGTTCCAGTGCGCCGGAGGCAAGGTGGCGGGAAAACATCAGCGGCGGGGCAAGCGCTACGCCCGCCCCCTGCAGCGCGGTCTCCACCATCAGCACGGATGAATCGAAGACCGGACCGGTGATCGGCGGGGCGGCAGCCTGGGCCGCCTCGAACCAGCCGGGCCATTCGTCGGTGCGGTAGGAGCGCAGCAGCGTCTCGCGCCCGACATCCTCCGGGTCCTTCAGCCGGGCCGCGACCGCCGGCACGCAGAGCGCCGAAAGCGGCGCCTCGAACAGTGCTTCCGCTTCCGTATCGTGCCAGGCGCCGTTGCCGAAGCGGATCGCATAGTCGAGCCCTTCCGCCGCGATGTCGACGCGGTTGTTGTTGGTGGAGAGGCGCACGTCGATAAAGGGATGGCGTTGGCGGAAATCGGGGAGGCGGGGGAGGAGCCAGCCGACGGCGAAGGTTCCGACGGCGCCGAGCGTCAGGACCTCGCGCATGTGGCCGGCCTCGAAGCGCTCAAGCATGTCGGCCATGCGGTCGAAGCTGTCCTTCAGCGTCGGCAGGAGCGCCAAGCCCTCCTCGGTGATCATCAGCCCGCGCGGCAGGCGGCGGAAGAGCGTTACCCCGAGCCGCTGTTCCAGGAGCTTCACCTGGTGGCTGACGGCGGCCTGGGTGACGCAGAGTTCGATCGCCGCGCGCGTGAAGGACAGGTGTCGGGCAGCGGCTTCGAAGGCGCGCAGCGCGTTCAGCGGAAGGTGTGGCCGGACCATCGCATGCCCTAGATTTTCTTATGGCTCCCGCCAGTTATCATCGTTTGCGGCCTTCCTGCAACGAACCCTAGAACAGGATCGTTCAAATCGAGGGAGCCATAACATGATCCTCCAAAGATGCGGCCTTCTCGCCGCTGCCATCGGCCTTTTGACCACATTCGGTGCCGCAAGCCCCGCATTTGCCGTCGATCCGATCCACTGCACGGTCGTCCTCGATGCGGAGAGCGGCGAGCCGGTCCATCGGCAGGGGACCTGCGACCAGCGCGTCTACCCGATGTCGACCTTCAAGCTGCCCTTGGCCATGATGGGCTATGATAGCGGTATCCTGAAGGACGAGACGACGCCGCGCTGGAACTATCAGGCAGGGTTCGGCGGGCCGGCGCGGGTCAGGAAGGCCTTCGACCCGGCGGGCTGGGAGAGGGAATCGATCGTCTGGTATTCGCAGGAGATCACCCGTCGCCTCGGCGAGGAGCGCTTCGGCGACTACGTCCGCCGCTTCGGCTACGGCAATGGCGACGTCTCCGGTGGACCCGGCAAGCTCGATGGCCTGACGGAATCCTGGCTGATGTCTTCGCTGAAGATCTCGCCGGACGAGCAGGCGGATTTCCTCCGCCGCTTCCTGAACGGGAAGCTTGCGATCTCCGATCATGCCCAGGCGATGACGCAGGCGATCATCCCGCGCTTCGAGGCGGCGGGCGGCTGGGTGATCCACGGCAAGACCGGCAGCGGCCGGATGCGCGATGCCAAGGGCAAGCCCGACAGCGACCGCCCGATCGGCTGGTTCGTCGGCTGGGCCGAAAGGGAAGAGCGCCGGGTGGTGTTCGCCCGGCTTCTCGTCGACGACAAGCCGCACGGCGAACCGCCGATCAGCTTTGTCGTGCGGGATTCGCTGATCGAGGATCTGCCGGAACTGGTGGCAGACAGATAGCCGGCGACGTCGGATGATCTGCTAGGCGACGGCCGTGGCGACCATGTCCGGGTGCAGCCTGATCACCCGGATATACGCAATAGCGAAGTCCGGAGGAGTGACGCGAGCCTGTTCCCAATCACGCAATGTCCCGACCGGCACTCGAAATCGGGTGGCAAAGGCCGACTGGGAGAGGCCAAGCGCGGTCCGCGTCTGGCGGATGAGGCGTGCTCGCTGACCCCGTTCCAATGCTTCGGCTGTAACGTCGAAGTCCTCCGCGTTGAATGGATCAGCCGGTAGAGTGATAGGCTCGCTCTTCACTCGTGTTGCTCCTTCTCACCCGCGCCGCGCCCACCACGCCAGCACCAACCCCGCCAGCGCCAGGATCGCGCCGTAGAGGATCCAGGGCGACTGGTCGATCATGAAGCTTGAGGCGGGATAGGGGAAGATGCCGCTGCCCTGGGCCATCCAGAGGAGGCCCATGAGAATGGCGAGGGTGCCGATCACGATGCCGAGGCGCTTCATCGGAGGTCCTCCTGCGCAAAAGGGCGGATCAGGATTCTTCCAGGAAATGATCGTCGCCGAAGCCGGGGCCGTGCGGTTCGTCGCGCAGCAGCTTCCATGAGCCGATGAGCACGATCAGGCCGAAGGCGACCACCAGCGAGCCGTTGATCGTCCAGACGCTGAGCTCGCTCATGAAGTCCGTGGCGGGGAGGCGGATGATGCCCGTGCCATGGCCGACCCAGGCGAGGCCGACGACGATGATCGCAAACCCTGCCGCGGCCATCCAGTTCCTGATCTTCTCCAAGCTTCCCTCCCATGGAGCAATTTGTCGCACCGACATTAGCAGAGACGAGGTTGGATTCCAGGGATTTCGCAAGGTCTTGATATTCGTCAAGTCCCGCGCGGCTGTTTCTCCGCACGGGACGGGAAGCGTCAGATCGACTTCGAGGCGCCGCCGTCCACCCGCAACATCGTGCCGGTGACGTAGCTTGCCGGGACCGAGCAGAGGAAGGCGGCGGCGGCGGCGAATTCCTCCACCTTGCCGAGGCGTCCGGCGGGGATCGACTTGACGGAGGCGGCGCGGATCTCCTCGATCGATTTGCCCTGGCGCTTCGCATTGGCGCCGTCGAGCTCGTCGATGCGGTCGGTGTGGATGCGGCCGGGCAGGATCATGTTCGACGTGACGCCGTAGGATGCGACCTCGGTCGCCAGCGTCTTGTTCCAGCCCACCAGTGCGCCGCGCAGGGTGTTGGAGAGCGCGAGGTTCGGGATTGGTTCGAAGACGCCGGAGGAGGCGACGGTGAGGATGCGGCCGAAACCTTGCGTCTTCATCAGCGGCAGCAGCGCATTGGTGAGCGTGATGACGCGGACCACCATGGACTGGAAGAAGTTGTAGAGCTTTTCGGCGTCCATCTCCTCGGCCATGCCCGGCGTCGGACCGCCGGTATTGTTGACGAGGATGTCGATGCCGCCGAGCTTCTCGTGGACGGCTTTCAGCATCGCATCGACGAAATGGGCGTCGGCGAGATCGGCCTCCACCCAGTCGGCCTTCCCCTTGCCCGCTGCGTTGATGGCCTCGGCATTGGCCTTCAGCTTGTCGCCGCTGCGGCCGCAGAGCAGGACATGCGCGCCTTCGTCTGCGAGGGCCTTGGCGATGCCGAGGCCGAGGCCCCTTGAAGAGGCGAGAACGAGCGCGCGCTTGCCGGCCAGTCCGAGATCCATGGTGATGTCCTTCCAATGCTGTATCGACGTGGTGCGGGACGCTAGCAAGGTGGTGGGCGATTGCAAAGCCCGTTGCGGTGAAACCTGGCGTCTCTCTTTGACATTTACCCTTTCCGTCAGTAGGAACGGCGCCATGTAGAGCTGCGAGAGTTGCAGCCACGCGCCGCGGCGCACGAAACATCCGAAAGACCAGACAAAGATGACCGACTACGAAGGCGCCGTTCCGGCGATCGCCAAGGCATTGGCGAAACGCGGTTACGCGACGCTTACTCCCGTGCAGCAATCCATGCTCGACCCGGCGCTCCGGACGGCAGACGCGCTCGTATCCGCCCAGACCGGTTCCGGCAAGACCGTCGCCTTCGGCATTGCCATGGCGCCGACGCTGCTGGACGACGGCGAGCGCTTCGACCGTGCCGGCGCACCGCTGGCGCTGGTGATCGCTCCGACCCGCGAACTCGCCATGCAGGTCAACCGCGAGCTCACCTGGCTCTACGAGATGACTGGCGCGGTGATCGCAAGCTGCGTCGGCGGCATGGACATCCGCAGTGAGCGGCGGGCGCTGGAACGCGGCGCCCATATCGTCATCGGTACGCCGGGCCGCATTTGCGACCACATCCGCCGCAATGCGCTCGACATGTCGCAGCTCCGGGTCGCGGTGCTCGACGAGGCCGACGAGATGCTCGACCTCGGCTTCCGCGAGGACTTGGAGTTCATTCTCGACGCAGCACCCGAAGGCCGGCGGACGCTGATGTTCTCCGCCACCGTGCCCTCGGGGATCGCCAAGCTCGCAAAGCGCTACCAGCGCGACGCGGTGCGCATCTCGACCACGACCGAGGAAAAGCAGCACGCGGACATCGAGTACCGGGCGCTGCTCGTCGCGCCGTCTGACCGGGAGAATGCCATCATCAACGCGCTGCGCTTCTATGATGCGAAGAACGCCATCGTCTTCTGCTCGACCCGTGCGGCGGTAAACCACCTGACGGCGCGCTTCAACAACCGCAATTTCGACGTCGTGGCGCTTTCCGGCGAGTTGACGCAGAACGAGCGCACCCATGCGCTGCAGGCGATGCGCGACGGCCGCGCCCGCGTCTGCATCGCCACCGACGTTGCCGCCCGCGGTATCGACCTTCCCGGCCTCGACCTCGTCATCCATGCCGACCTGCCGACCAATTCGGAGACGTTGCTGCACCGCTCGGGCCGCACGGGCCGCGCCGGCAACAAGGGCGTCAGCGCGCTGATCGTGCCTGTCAACCAGCGTCGCAAGGCAGAGCGCCTGCTGGCAGGCGCCGACGTGACGCCGACCTGGGCGCATCCGCCGTCTGCCGACGAGGTGATCGCGCGCGACCAGGAGCGTCTGCTTGCCGACCCGGTGTTCGCGGAGGCGCCGCGCGAAGAGGAGCAGGACCTGATCGCACGCTTGGTGGAAACCTATGGTGCGGAAAAGCTTGCTGCTGCTTTCGTCAACCTCCACCGCGCGAAGAACGCCGCGCCGGAAGACCTGCTGCCGGTCTCGCTGGATGGCGGCTCCCGCAAGCCGCGCGACGCAAGCCAGGGAGATCCCGCGTCGCGGCCGCCGACGCCGCGTGGCGATTTCGGCCCGGCCGTCTGGTTCTCCCTCTCCGTCGGCCGCAAGCAGCGCGCCGAGCCGCGCTGGCTGATCCCGACCATCTGCCGCAATGGCGATCTCAGCAAGAACGAGATCGGCGCGATCAAGATGCAGGCCGACGAGACTTATGTGGAGATCGCCGCCGACCATGCCGAACGCTTCATGGCGAAGCTCGGCAAGGACCGGATGATGGACCGCGGCATCCGCGTGACCCGCCTCGACCAGGCGCCGGACTTCAGCAAGTTCTCGCGGGGAAGTGACGACGAGGGTTTCTCGCGCCGCGAGGGTCCGCGCATGGACAAGCCGTGGAAGGGCGGGAAATCCGCTGACGGCACCGAGCGCGGCGGCAGGGAAAAGCCCTTCCGCGACCAGGCGGCGGGCGATGCCCCGCGCAAGGACTGGAAGCCGAAGGCCAAGTTCGGCGACGCGCAGCGCGACGTGCGCAGCATTGACGACGAGGTCTGGGGCGATCCGAAGCCGAAGGGCGGCTTCGGCAAGGGTAAGCCTGCCCGAAGCGACAACCGCTCCGGCGTGGCCTTCGAAAAGCCTTACAAGAAGAGTGGCGGCAAGCCGTTCGGAGACAAGCCGTTCAAGGGCAAGCCTTCGGGCAAGGATGCCGGCGGCAAGGCGTTCGGAAGCAAGCCCCAGCCGGATGGAGGCAAGCCCCGGAAGTTCAAGGGCAACGACCAGCCGCGGTGAGTGGTACCGTCAGAACGGTACCTTGCCCGGATTGAACAGGCCCTTCGGGTCGAGCGCGTTCTTCAGCGTCCGGGCGAGCGCCTGCTTTTCCGGTGAGGTGAAGGTCTCGTAGCCGTAGCGCTTTTCCCGGCCGACGCCGTGTTCGGCCGAGAAGCTGCCGCCGGCCTCGCGTATGCCGGTGTAGACGGCATCTTCCAGGGCACGGAGTTCCTGCTCCGGGAGCGGTCCCCGCTTGATCAGCGTCAGGTGCAGGTTGCCGTCGGCGATGTGGCCGTAGACGTAAGCTGCATAGGTCGGATCGATGGCCTTCAGCCGCTTCTCCAGTTGCGCGACATAGCTGTCGAGATATGTCGGCGGAACGGAGACGTCGAACGAAGCCGCGTCGGGAATTTCGGCGTAGTAGAAGCCGGAATCCTCCCGGACGTCCCAGAACCGGCGCGCCTGGTCGAGCGATTGGGCAACGATGCCGCCCCTGAGCCCCAGCGGCTCCCACAGTTCCGAGAGCTGTTCTTCCAGCGCTGCCGCCGCAACATCGACACTCTCCCCCGAGATTTCTATGAGCAGTGCCGCCGCGTCCTCTTCCAGCCAGGAGAGGTCGAGGCCCTTGAGGCGCGCATGGTCGCGGATATAGCGTGGCCACATCATTTCCGCCGCTTCGAGGGTCACGCCGGGCAGGGCGCGGAGCCGGCGGATGACGGCCAATGCCGTCATCGCATCCGCCACGCCCATAAGGGCGGTCGCACGGTGCGGGCGCTGCGGCTCGAGTTTCACCACGATCTTGGTGACGAAGCCGAAGGCGCCTTCGCCGCCGATGAACAACTGCTTCAGGTCCGGCCCCGCCGAGACCTTCACCATGCGTGTCAGATCCGAGAAGATCTCCCCGGACGGCAGGACGGCTTCCAGGCCCAGCACCTGGTGGCGCATCACGCCGTTGCGGAAGGCGAGGATGCCGCCGGCATTGGTCGACACCATGCCGCCGATGGTGGCAGAGCCGCGCGAGCCGAGGTCGATGCCGGTGGTGAGGCCGTGTTCCGCCGCCGCCTGCTGCAGGGCCTCCAATGTCACGCCGGCCTCTACCGTCGCGGTCATCTCTTCGGGTTCGATGGATCGGATGCGGTTGAGGCGCCCGGCCGACAGGATGACCTCGCCGGTCTGACTGATATTGCCGCCGACGAGGCCGGTGCGCCCTCCCTGGGGAACGATCGGGACGTCGTGAGCCCGGCACCAGGAAACAAGTGCCGCCGCCGCTTCCGTGGTGGCCGGCTGCGCCATGACGCCCGCCCCGAAGTTATCCGCATGTTCTCCCGGATGGCGACCGGCAAGGTCCCGATCGGAAAGAACGCCGAGGTCCGGATGGAGGGCGCTCAGGTGCCGGTGAAGTTCCTGGCGCGTCGGAACGGCGGGCTGTGTTAAGGTCATGCAGGCTGCTCTGTCGGAAGGAGGTTCGCCTGGTCTTAGCAGGGCGGCTGAAATGAGCAAGGCGTGGGAATCGGGGGCAGCCACGGCAACTTGATTTTCGGGAGCACGCCGTTATTCTTACGTTCACGTAAAGGTAAGTGACGCGGGCCGCCGGAAAGCGGGAGGAGCCGTCGCTTTGGAGGTCGACAACTGCGCCGGCTTTTGCCAATGAGGTTGTCAGACAACTGATGCCGGAGTGGGGCCGGCAAGCGGAGTAGGTGATGAGCGAGCAAATGGAACTGCCCGAACGGGAAAGCATGGAATTCGATGTCGTTGTCGTCGGAGCCGGGCCGGCGGGCCTGTCGGCGGCGATCCGGCTGAAACAGGTCAATCCCGAGCTTTCCGTTGTCGTTCTGGAGAAGGGGTCCGAGGTCGGCGCCCACATTCTGTCGGGTGCCGTGGTCGATCCGATCGGCATCGACCGGCTGCTTCCCGGTTGGCGCGAGGAGGAGGGGAACCCCTTCACCACGCCGGTGACCGACGACCAGTTCCTGTTCCTCGGCCCCGCGGGATCGGTTCGCCTGCCGAACGCGCTGATGCCGCCGCTGATGAACAACCACGGCAATTACATCGTGTCGCTCGGCCTCGTCTGTCGCTGGCTTGCGGAGAAGGCCGAGGCGCTGGGCGTCGAGATCTATCCTGGCTTCGCTGCGACGGAGGTTCTGTACGACGAAAACGGCGCGGTGCGCGGTGTCGCGACCGGCGACATGGGCATCGAGCGGAACGGCGAGCCTGGCCCGAACTTCACGCGCGGCATGGAACTGCACGGAAAGTACGTGCTGATCGGCGAAGGTGTGCGCGGGTCGCTTGCGAAGCAGTTGATCGCCCGCTTCCATCTGCAGAAGGACCGCGAGCCGCAGAAATACGGCATCGGCCTCAAGGAGCTCTGGGAGGTCAGGCCAGAAAACCACAAGCCAGGCCTCGTGCAGCATTCCTTCGGCTGGCCTCTGGGCCTGAAGACCGGCGGGGGATCCTTCCTCTATCACCTGCACGACAACCTGGTTGCCGTAGGTTTCGTGGTCCACCTGAACTACAAGAATCCCTATCTCTATCCCTTCGAGGAGTTCCAGCGCTTCAAGACGCATGAGGCGATCCGCGGCACGTTCGAGGGCGCCAAGCGCATCTCCTATGGTGCCCGTGCGATCACCGAGGGCGGTTATCAGTCGGTGCCGAAGCTTACCTTCCCGGGCGGCGCCCTGATAGGCTGTTCGGCCGGCATGGTCAACGTGCCGCGCATCAAGGGCAGCCACAACGCCGTGCTTTCCGGCATGCTGGCGGCGGAGAAGATCGCCGACGCCATCGCCGCTGGGCGCGCCAACGACGAGGTGGCGGAGATCGAGAATGAATGGCGCGACGGTGCCATCGGCAAGGACCTGAAGCGCGTCAGGAACGTCAAGCCGCTGTGGTCGCGCTTCGGCACCGGCCTCGGCGTGGCGCTCGGCGGCCTCGACATGTGGACGAACCAGCTCTTCGGCTTCTCCTTCTTCGGCACGCTGAAGCACGGCAAGACCGATGCGGAGAGCCTCGAGCCGGCTGCCAAGCACAAGCCGATCGCCTATCCGAAGCCGGACGGCGTGCTGACCTTCGACCGTCTCTCCTCGGTCTTCCTGTCGAACACCAACCACGAGGAAGACCAGCCGGTTCACCTGCAGGTGAAGGACATGGATCTGCAGAAGCGCTCCGAACTCGGCGTCTATGCCGGTCCCTCGACGCGCTACTGTCCGGCCGGCGTCTATGAGTGGGTCGAGAAGGATGGTGAGCAGGTCTATGTGATCAACGCCCAGAACTGCGTCCACTGCAAGACCTGCGACATCAAGGATCCCAACCAGAACATCAACTGGGTTCCGCCGCAGGGCGGCGAGGGGCCGGTCTATCCGAGCATGTAGGTGGAGTGAAGGAGCCGGTGCATGGTTGAATGCCATGTGCCGGACCCAGGACGTGCTGCCTCTTGATGCCGACGATCAAGGCGAGTATGCGAAGCCGAAGCGTTGAGCCACAGCACCGAGACGCTTGTCACGCGTCCACAGACGCGCGTTCGTTTCCAGAAGAAGCGATGCAAGCAGGTGGGCATCGGTATAGCCGATGCCTGTTCCGGACAATCGGTGAGATTTGATAAGGTGCAGGACTTCGTCTTCCTCGGCGAGTTTGACCTGCCGCAGATTTTTCAGGAAGCGGATGACCAGATCGAACTGTCGCAGGTTGCCGAGCGCCAGTTCGCCGATGACGTGTGGATGAGAGCAAACCTCTTCCGTCTCGACCAACTCGTTCATCAGCGGGATAGGTTTGGCGATGTGATCCGCCCAGATGTTCGTGTCAATGAGGATCATTGGTCGTCAGGTCGATGGCGGGGAGCCGCCTTGAAATCCGGCTGACTGCCCCCCAGCCTCGAAAGGCGGCGTGCGGCCTCTCTTTGTACCATTTCCTGCAGGGCAAGGCGCACCAATATCGGTGTTTCGTGAATGCCCGTAAACTCCCTCGCCGTCTGCAGCAATTCGTCGTCGATCGTAATTGTCGTGCGCATCGGCCGCTCCCTGTTTCATCAACAATAACATCAGTCGATGCAGCTACCAATGCGGGCATTGCCGAAGGCTGGCGAGCCTGGGGGCTCCTACGGTTCTCGACACTGGCGCCGTACCGCCCGCCGATTTCACGACTTGTAAAATGCCGGTCGAAAGAGCAGTTTGCAGCCACCGTTTTCAGACCATTCGGAAGATCGACAGTCCATGCCAGCTTCAACTGCCCTTACATTCGACGTCAAGCCCAACCAGAAACCGCTCGCCGAATCCGACCGCCTCAAGGCCTTCGAGAACCTCGGCTTCGGCACGCTCTTCTCCGACCACATGGCCGTTATCCGCTGGACGAGCGAGAAGGGCTGGCACTCCGGCGAGATCACGGCGCGGGCCCCGTTCCCGATCGACCCCGCCTCCAGCGTCCTGCATTACGCCCAGGAGATCTTCGAGGGGATGAAGGCCTACCGTGCCGCAGATGGTCGCGTCGTGCTGTTCCGGCCGGAGGAGAATGCCCGCCGTTTCAACGAGTCGGCCCGCCGGATGGCGATGCCGGAGCTGCCGGAGCAGGCCTTCCTCGACGCAGTGGAAAAGCTCGTCCGCATCGACGCGAAGTGGATCCCGGAAGGCGAGGGCAGCCTCTATTTGCGTCCCTTCATGTTCGCCAGCGAGACCTTCCTCGGTGTCCGTCCGTCGAAGGAATACATCTTCTGCGTCATCGCCTCCCCGGTCGGCCCCTACTTCAAGGGCGGCGCCAAGCCGGTGAAGATCTGGGTTTCGGAGAATTTCACGCGGGCCGCGCTCGGCGGTACCGGGGCGGCCAAGTGCGGTGGGAATTATGCCGCAAGCCTGGTGGCCCAGGCGGAGGCCGTCGAACATGGCTGCGACCAGGTCGTCTTCCTGGATGCCGCGGAGCATCGCTGGGTCGAGGAACTGGGCGGCATGAACGTCTTCTTCGTGATGGACGATGGCTCGGTCCTCACGCCGCCGCTCGGCGGCACGATCCTGCCGGGCATTACCCGCAAGTCGCTGATCCAACTGGCGCGCGACGAAGGCATCGTCGTGGAGGAAAAGCAGTATTCTTTCGAGGAATGGAGGGCGGATGCGGCAAGCGGCAGGCTCAGGGAGGCCTTTGCCTGCGGCACCGCCGCCGTTGTCGCCGGCATCGGCACGGTCAAGTTCAAGGGTGGCGAATTCCAGATCGGCACCGGCGAAACCGGCCCGGTCACCACGAAACTGCGCCAGGCGCTGGTCGGCATCCAGCGCGGCCAGGGCAACGACCAGCACGGCTGGCTGCACCCGATCGAAGGAATCTGATTTTCCTGCGGCATGGGACGGCGAGGGCTTGCGATGAGCGGGCCCTCGTCGCTGCGGCGTCGGATCGATCACGCAAGCGTGTGGAGGCGTCCGGCTGGTCTAAACCCTCCGTTAACCATAATCTCCGTAACTTCCGGACACCGAAACGACACATCAAGGACACGATTCATGTCGCTTTCCCGCCGCGGGTTTCTGCTCGGACTGCCGCTCTTCGTCACCGGATGCGCGTCGAGCGGTGTCGATCACCGCGCGAATTATGCCGCTTTGCCGGACGAGCAGTTTCCGCTGAGGGCGGTTCCGCTCGACAAGATCAAGCCGGAACTGCGCCGCCAGGTCGTGGCCTACGAGACGACGCACAAGCCGGGGACGATCGTCGTCGATACGCCGGCCCGCCGCCTCTACTACATCATGGAAAACGGCCAGGCCATGCGCTACGGCGTGGGGGTCGGCCGCGCGGGGCTCGCCTTGTCAGGCACCGCCTATGTCGGGCGCAAGGCGGAATGGCCGAACTGGACGCCGACGGCGAACATGATCCGCCGCGAGCCTGAGAAGAACCTGAAATATGCTGCCGGTGTGCCGGGCGGCCCGAACAATCCTCTCGGTGCCCGCGCCATCTATCTCTACCGCAACGGCAACGACACGCATTTCCGCATCCACGGCACCAACCAGCCGCAGACCATCGGCCATGCGATGTCGAGCGGCTGCGTGCGCATGATGAACCATGACGTGATCGACCTCTACAACAGGGTCAATGTCGGAGACCGCGTCGTCGTTCTGCAGGCCTGACCGGGAAAGGCTTGTCACCTCACGGGCGCCGCGTCGACAGCAATCCCGTTGACAACAGCACGCCAACGCCGGTTACGACGGTCGCCGCGATCGTCAGCCCATCCAAGGTCTCCCCGAGCAGGGCGGCACCGCCTATGGCTGCCGCAACCGGGGTGACGGCCGTGTAGGCCGCAGCCTTCGTGGCTCCCAGCATCCGCACTGCAACACCGTAAAGGATCGTCGCAAGCAGTCCCGAGAGCAGGCCTTGCGGGATAATCTGCAGGGCGATCTCTGACATGGGCGCCACCACGAGGTTCGAGCCCAGCAGCGGAATGAGCGGCAGATTGATCACCGTCGACCAGAAGCAGATCAGCGCGCCGGCTTCGAAGGCGCTCAGCCCCGACTTGCGAAAGGCGTGCGTGTAGATCGCCCAAAGGATCGCCCCGAACGGCAGGACCAGATAGCTTCGCCAGCCCAGCGTCGTACCGGAGGACGTGCCGACGAGAAGCAGCAGACCTCCGGCGAGGATCGCCAGCATGCCGGCCTGCCGCAGCCTGTCCGGGCTTTCCCCGAGCACCAGCATTCCGATCAGCGCCGTAGCGAGCGGCATGGTTCCGGGCAGGAGCACGCCCGCCGCTGAGGCGGGAGTGGCCAGGAGGCCGAAAGCGGCAACCTGGAAGAAAGGCGCACCGGCCCCCACGATCATCAGGAGCAGCGGTAGCGTGCCTGCACGGCGCGGCCACAGCCCGGTACGGAGGAGGAAGGGCGAGAGAACCAGCGCCGGGATGCCGAAGCGCAGAAGGCTAAGGTCGAGAGGCGTCAGCATGCCGCCCTTGCTGTAGCGCATCGAGATCAGCCACGTGGCCCATATGCCGACTACCGACAGGGCCGCCGCCGCGCCGGGCGCCGCCGAACCGCTCGCAGTCGTGGGTGCGGTCGTTGCCATTTCCAATCTCCCTGCTATCGGAGCAACAGAATAGCGGCTACTGCGGAGCCAGTCCTTGCTAAGTCCGCCTCCAGCAGACATAGTTTTGGCAGAATATTGCGGACGAGCCTCGTCAACAGGGTAACAATGCCAAAACTGGATGTCTTCGACATTGCTATCCTGAATGCCCTGCAAGAAGACGCGCGCGCCTCCAATGTGGACGTAGCCGAACGGGTCAACCTGTCGCCGTCACCCTGCTTGCGTCGCACGAGAATGCTGGAAGAAGCGGGCATTGTCCGTGGATATCGTGCCGAGATCGACAGGCGGGCGGTCGGCCTCGAACTGACGATCTTCGTCGCCTTCAAGGTTATCCGTCACACCCGCGAGAACGCCAAGGCGCTGGAACAGGCACTGCTGGACATACCGGAAGTTATCGCCTGCCACATGATCTCCGGCCAGGCGGACTTCCTGGCGGAGGTCGTCGTGGAGAACCTTGCCGCCTACGAACGACTGCTTACCGAAAAGCTGCTGGTGCTGCCGCAGGTCACCGACATCCAATCGAATTTCGCCATCCGCAGCGTGAAGACCGGCGGCCCGCTGAAGTTGCCGCCGGCGCGTGAACGCGAGAGCTAGAACCCGGACAGGACGATCTTGCCCTTGGCGCGTCCGCTCTCGATCATCGCATGCGCACGCTTCAGATTGGCGGCATTGATCGTCCCGTAGGTGTCCGCCAAGGTCGTCCTGATCCGGCCAGAATCCACCAACTCCGCCACATGGTTCAGGAGCTTGTGCTGTTCGACCATGTCCGCGGTCTGCCAGAGGGGCCGCGCGAACATCATCTCCCAGTGGATCGAGAGTGACTTGCGCTTGAACGGGCGCAGGTCCATCGGTTCCTTCGGGTCGTCGATCAGCGAGAAGCGTCCCTGCGGTGCGATGAGCTCCAGGATGTCGGCGACATGCTTTTCCGTCTGGGTGGTGGAGAAGACGAAGGCCGGCGCGCCGATGCCCAGAGCCTCGACCTGCGGCGCCAGCGGCCTGCTGTGATCGACCACGTGATGGGCCCCGAGTTGCCGGATCCAGTCCTGGGTTTCCGGCCTGGATCCGGTGGCGATGATCGTCAGGCCGCTCAACTCGCGCGCCAGCTGGATCGCGATCGAGCCGACCCCGCCGGCGCCGCCGATGATGAGGATCGCATTGGCGGCACCGGGAACCGGGTCCTGCACCTTCATGCGGTGGAACATGGCTTCATAGGCCGTGATGGCGGTCAGCGGCAGGGCGGCAGCCTCCGCGAAGCTGAGGGTTGCGGGCTTCCTGCCGACGATGCGCTCGTCAACGAGGTGATACTCCGCATTGGTGCCTTGCCGATTGACGGCACCTGCATAGAAGACCTCATCGCCAGGCCTGAAGATGGTGACCTCGCTTCCGACCGCCTTGACGACACCCGCCGCGTCATATCCCAGCACCCGGTACTGCCCGTCCTCCACCGTTGCCGAGCCCCGGACTTTTGTGTCCACCGGGTTGACGGAAACTGCCCTGATCTCGACCAGGAGATCGTGACCGATAGCTTCCGGCATGGGCAGATCGATGTCGATGAGTGCGGTATCCGCGTCGATGGGTTGGGGTTTGTTGAAGGCGACGGCGCGCATGCGGCTCTCCCTGTTCGTTGATTGCGTGCCCCATAGTTGCAGCCTATGCTCCCGAACCGCAAGAATGCACATTTCCGGCACCTAGTAACGAAAAGGATACTGTCGATGTCCCGTCCCCGCGCCAAGCTGACCGGCAACTTCCCCGGATGTCCGGTGGAATCGACGCTGAGCTTCCTCGACGGCAAGTGGAAGGGTGTGATCCTCTATCATCTCCTCACAGACGGAACGTTGCGGTTCAACGAGCTGCGGCGTCGCATTCCGTCGGTTACCCAGCGCATGCTGACAAAGCAGTTGCGGGAACTGGAGCAGGCGGAGCTCATCACCCGCACCATCTTCCCGGTGGTGCCGCCGCGGGTCGACTACGCGCTGACGCCGCTGGGGCAGAGCCTTGAGCCTGTGGTGGCGGCTCTGCATGCCTGGGGCAAGCAGCACGTTCTCTGCCGAAACGGTGAGAAGACGGTCGTGAAGCCGGAGCCGGAGACCCAGCCGGCTGCTGCCTGAACCAAGGATAATCCACCGTTTCAGAAAGGCCTCAGTCACCGGAAATCTTCGGCCATCTGCTAGCGAAGGAGCTGCAGAGCAACCATTTCTGATATTGCTCGTTGTTCGGCGGGCTGACCTGCAGGCAAAGCGAAAGCGCCAGATGAACCTTGTTGCCGTCTTCAACCGCGATGGCGGTACCTTCAAGACAACAGACATGGACGCCTATGCCGCTCACGCGGCCGAAGTGTTCCAGGAAGCCGGCCATCAGATTGAATGCCATGTCGTCTCGGGCGAGGATGTCGTATCGACGATGCAGCGGGTCGCGGCCATCGCCGGCGTCGAGGGCCTGATCGCTGGCGGCGGCGACGGCACGATCTCGGCGGCGGCAGATATCACATGGCGCAACGGGCTGACGCTCGGCATCGTCCCCGCCGGGACCATGAACCTCTTCGCCCGCTCCCTCAAGCTGCCGCTCGATATCTGGAATGTTCTCGACGTCCTGGCGCAGGGGAAGGTCGAGCAGGTCGATATCGCCAGCGCCAACGGAAAGAGTTTCATCCACCAGTTCTCCGCCGGGCTGCACGCGCGCATGGTGCGCTACCGGAACTCGATGACCTTCGGTTCGCGGCTGGGCAAGATCCGGGCCAGCACCCGGGCCGCCTTCGGCGTGATGTTCAACCCGCCGGAATTCGAAGTCGAGTTCAATGCCGACGGCGCGGCGGGACATCGCAAGGTCTCCGCCATCTCGGTCTCCAACAACGAATTCGGGCAGGATCCGCTTCTCGTCGCCCCCGATGTGACGGGCGGGCATCTCGGCTTCTACATCGCAGACCCGCTGACGCCCGGGGGTGTCGCCCAGCTCGCCTACGACATCCTGCGGGGCCGGCTAAAGGAAAACGAGTCGGTCACGGCGATGACCACCACCGAGGTGGAGCTTCATTTTCCGCGCGAACGGCACGACGTACGCTGCGTGATCGACGGCGAATTGCTGCCCATGGATCGCGACGTGAAGCTGAGAATCCATGCCGGCGAACTGAAGGTCCTGGTGCCGCGCCAGCCGGGAGAGGCTGAGCGGGAGGAACAGGGCAGCGGCATCTGATCCTTCAGATGCGCGGCAGGTAGGTTCGATAGTCGAAGTCCGAGACGGCTCGCAGATAGGCGAGCGCTTCCTTACGCTTCGTGTCGCCATAGAGCTTCTGATAACGCTCGCCGAAGATATCGCGGATGAAGGCGGAGCCCGCGAAATCCTCCACGGCGGTAACGAAGTCGTGCGTCAGGCGGCGGTTGCCCGGCGCGGCCCCGCCCGGCTCGGTCGCGGGACCGGGATCAAGCGTCCGCTCGATCCCCAGCAGCATCCCGCCCAGGATTGCCGTCAAAAGCAGATAGGGATTGGCATCGGCGCCGGCAACGCGGTGCTCGATGCGTGCTGCCGGCCCGTCCCTGTCCGGTATCCGTACCGCCGTGCCCCGGTGGCCATAGCCCCAGTCTATGTCGACGGGCGCGAAGGAACCGGGCTGGAAACGGCGATAGGAATTGGCGAAGGGCGCGAAGATCAGCTGCGCCTCGCGCATCGTGTCGAGCATGCCGGCACAGACCGACTTCAAAAGCAGCGGCTCGCCGCCCGCCGCGTCGAGGATGTTGTTGCCGTCGCGGTCGATGACGCTCGCATGGACGTGCAGTCCTGAACCGGCATGCTCGGCGTAGGGCTTCGCCATGCAGGTGGATTTGAGCCCGTGGCGCTTTGCCGCCTGCTCCGCGATGCGCTTCAGGTAGATGCAGTCGTCGGCTGCAGCCAGCGCATCCGGCCGGTGCAGGAGGTTGATCTCGAACTGGCCCGGCCCGAACTCCGCGGTGGTGGCGTCCGCGGGCAAACCCTGGACCTTCGCCCAGGCCCGCACGGTCTGCAGATAGTCCTCCAGGGCATCCACGGCGCCCATGTCGTAGAGCTGGAAGCCGTTGGGTTGCCCTCGCCAGGTGAGGCTTTCCGGAGGGCGGGGCCTGCCGGTCTCGCGCCAGTCCTTCTCAACCACGTAGAACTCCAACTCCGTCGCCACCACAGGCGTCAGCCCGCGCTCCTCGTAGCGCTGGAGCATGGCGGAGAGGATGGCGCGCGGATCCATGAAGCTCGGGCTGCCGTCGAGCTCGTGCATGGTTGACAGCACCTGCCGTGAACCTTCGGTCGCCCAAGGCATGGGGGCAAGGCTGCGGCGGTCGGGGATGCAGACGCCGTCCGGATCGCCGATGGACAGCGACAGCCCGGTGATGTCGTCGTTGTCGTCGCCCCAGATGTCGAGGGATTGGGTAGAAGAGGGAAGGCGGACGGTGCCCTCCCACACCTTTTTCTCCGCCTCCAGCGGAATCTGCTTGCCGCGCAGGTCGCCGTTCATGCCGACGACCAGGATTTCGATGCGGGGAGGGACGGTCTCGGCGGCCATGGGATGTCTTCAGAAGGGAGTTGCGGAGTTCCGTTCGTAGCCGATAAGACTTTGACAGACAATCTGGACGCCGGAACACCCCATGACCGACATGCCCGCCCTCTCGAACCTTTCCGCCATCGACGCTGCCCACCATCTGCATCCCTTCTCGGACATGAAGAAGCTGAATGCGGCCGGAACGCGCATCATCGACAGGGCGGAGGGCGTCTACATCTTCGACAGTACCGGACGGATGTATCTCGATGCCTTTGCCGGCCTCTGGTGCGTCAATGTCGGCTACGGCCGGAAAGAAATCTCCGACGCCGCCTACCGTCAGATGCAGGATCTGCCCTACTACAACACCTTCTTCGGAACGACGACGCCGCCTGCCACGCTGCTTGCCCAGAAGATCGCCTCGCATGCGGGGGGCAAGCTCAACCGTGTGTTCTTCACCAACTCGGGCTCCGAAGCGAACGACACCTGGTTTCGCATGGCGCGGGTCTACTGGAGAGCGCTCGGCAAGCCGGAGAAGACGCAGGTGATCGCCCGCCGCAACGCCTATCACGGCTCGACGGTCGCCGGCGCTTCGCTTGGCGGCATGAAGTGGATGCACGAGCAGGGCAACCTGCCGATCGCCGGCATCTCGCACATCAACCAGCCCTACTGGTACGCCGAGGGCGGCGACCTGACGCCGGCGGAGTTCGGCCTGAAAGTGGCGCGCGAGTTGGAGGAAAGGATCGAGGAACTTGGCGAGGACAATGTTGCAGCCTTCGTCGCCGAGCCGATCCAGGGGGCGGGTGGTGTCATTATCCCGCCGGATACCTACTGGCCGGAAATTGCCCGCATCTGCCGGGAGCGCAACGTCCTGCTCGTCTCGGACGAGGTGATCTGCGGCTTCGGCCGGCTCGGAACATGGTTCGGTCACCAGCACTATGGCGTCGAGCCGGATCTGGCGCCGATCGCCAAGGGCTTGTCTTCCGGCTACCTGCCGATCGGCGGCGTGATGGTAAGCGACCGGGTGGCCGACGTGATGGTGGAAGAACTGGGCGACTTCTACCACGGCTTCACCTATTCCGGTCATCCGGTCTGTGCTGCCGCGGCGCTGGAGAACCTGCGCATCATCGAGGAGGAGGGGCTGGTGGAGCGGGTGCGTGACGACATCGGCCCCTACTTCGCGGCCGCGTGGAAGAGCCTGGAGGATCACGAGGTGGTCGGCGAGGCCGAGAGCGTCGGCCTGATGGGCGGGCTGCAGCTTGCCGCCGACAAGTCGACCCGCCGGCGCTACGCCAAGCCGGACGATATCGGGACACTGGTACGTAACCACTGCATCGACAACGGGCTGATCATGCGCGCCACGGGCGACCGCATGCTGGCATCCCCCGCGCTCACCATCAGCCGCGCCGAAGTGGACGAGGTGACGGACAAGCTCCGCAAGGCCCTCGACCACCTGCGCGATACGGTGAGGGAGTAAGGGGGAGCTCAGGGCTCAAGGTCGCGCAGCAGCACGGCTACATTTCGCAAAGCTGAATCCTGTTGCTGCAGCAGTTTCCGGACAAGCGTTTCATCGGCAGTTACAAGCTGGCATCCCTCTCGCAGTGCCAGTGCTATATAGATGCAGTCATAAGCGGGATGATCGAGTGACAGAGCAAGCTCGGTAGCGGTCGTGAGGAGAGGAAGTGTAGCCTGCAGATGCAAGTCCGAGCTTTCCAGCAGCAGTGCTGCAAATCGGGCTTCCGCCGTTGATAGCTCCGCTCGCCGCACCTTTTTCCAGAGGATATTCGCGCATTCGGAAACGATAAGGTCCGGCGCAGTCAACGTGTGGCGAGCGCGTAGTGCCAGAGCTTCCGCAGTCCCGGGCTCATCGACAACCCATTTGACGACGACGCTTGCATCGACGACGAGTGTCGTCACCGCTCACTGCGCCCCTCACGCATGAGTTCTTCCGACGGGGTATGCGTACGGCCCGCGACGAGGGCGCGGAATTCGGCGGCAAGAGCTTCGAAGGTCGCTTGCGGAGCATTGCTGAATTCCGAGTGCTGCCGATGGCTGTCGACAAGACGCTGCAGTGCTTCCTTCACCGTTGCCTCAGCTGGCAGCCCGGTTATTCGTTCCGCCTCGCTTAGCAGCCGGTCATCAATGTCCAAGGATGCGCGCATCGGACCCTCCTGCTTATCTACGCCAATATATAGTCCCGGAGGGACGTGTTGTCACTGGAACGCCGTTTCGTAGAAGCTTCGGAGCTTTCGGGAGTGCAGCCGCTCGATGGGCATTGCGGCGAGCTTCTGCACGGCGCGGATGCCGATCTGCAGGTGCTGGCTGACCTGGGTGCGATAGAAGGCGGTCGCCATGCCCGGCAGCTTCAGCTCGCCGTGCAGCGGCTTGTCGGACACGCAGAGCAGCGTGCCGTAGGGCACCCGGAAGCGGAAGCCGTTTGCGGCGATCGTCGCCGATTCCATGTCGAGGGCAATGGCGCGCGACTGCGAAAGCCGCTTCACCGGGCCGCGCTGGTCGCGCAGTTCCCAGTTCCGGTTGTCGATCGTCGCGACCGTGCCCGTGCGCATGATGCGCTTCAGCTCGAAGCCTTCGTAGCCGGTCACCTCCTCCACGGCATCCTCGAGTGCCTGTTGAACCTCGGCGAGCGCGGGGATCGGGACCCAGACGGGCAGGTCGTCGTCCAGCACGTGGTCCTCGCGCACATAGGCATGCGCCAGCACATAGTCGCCAAGCCGCTGGCTGTTGCGCAGGCCGGCGCAGTGGCCGACCATCAGCCAGGCATGCGGGCGCAGCACGGCAATGTGGTCGGTGATCGTCTTGGCGTTTGAAGGACCGACGCCGATGTTGACGAGGGTGATCCCGGCATGCCCCTTCTTCTTCAGGTGGTACGCCGGCATCTGGGGCAGGCGTCCGACGACCCCGGCATCCTCGCGCGGCGCCCCGGGATAGGTGAGGAGATTGCCCGGCTCCACGAAGGCATCATAGCCTTCGCCGCCCTTCGCCATCAGTTCCCGCGCCCATGCGGCGAATTCGTCGATATAGAACTGGTAGTTGGTGAACAGCACGAAATTCTGGAAATGCTCGGCGCTGGTCGCGGTGTAGTGGCTGAGGCGGGCGAGCGAATAGTCGATGCGCTGCGCCGTGAACGGCGCAAGCGGGGCCGGTTCGCCAGTCACCTGGTCGTACTCGCCGTTGGCGATCAGGTCGTCCGTGTTGTTGAGGTCCGGCGTATCGAAGAGGTCCCGCAGGGAGATGTCCGCAAGTCCCGCCGTGGCCGATGCTTCCACATGCGCGCCTTCGCCAAAGGCGAAGTGCAGGGGGATCGGCGTTGTCGACTCCGACACCCTGACCGGCACGTTGTGATTGCGCATCAAAAGACCGAGCTGTTCCTTCAGGTAGTGACGGAACAGCTTCGGCCGGGTGATGGTCGTTGTATAGATCCCCGGCGAGGTGACGTGCCCATAGGACAGGCGGGAATCGGCATGACCGAAGGAGGTCGTCTCGATGCTCACCTGGGGATAGCAGGCTCGGTACCGCCCCGTTACCGGACTTCCGTTCGCCAGCGCGCCGAAGGCATCGATGAGAAAGCGCGTGTTGCGCTCGTAAAGCTCCGTCAGCACATCGACGGCTTCAGCCGGGTCGTCGAAGACGCGGGGTTCGTAGGGGCTCGGGCTGATGAACGGAAGAGGCGAGAGGGAGAAGATTCGTTTGCTCATGGGACATTATAGGATGAAGTCGTTGACAAGCAAAAGACGCGATCCGATGGCCCGCCGTCAACTCATCGACTGGCGCTGGAGGCTCACGAACAGCACGAATCCCGCCCCCTGTTTCGGCGCCAGCCCTTGAACATTGGTGCCGATGGCGACCGCGGCCAACGGCCCGACGAGGATGAGGGTCGCGAGCACAAGCCGGAAGCCGGTTGCCATCATCCGCCGGCGGCTCCTATGGAAGCGGTTTCTCCGGATCATAGGGAGGCTCCGCAGAACAATGGATAGGTGCTGCAGGAGCGGGGCTGAAGGCGCTCGGAGCCCGGCATCCGCGGGCCTGACTGGCTCGCCAGCATCCCGAAAAGGAGCGCGAAATTGGTGCCGAGCAAGGTGATGATGATGAGACGGCGCGCCAGCTTGAACATATCTCTTCCCCCAAACCATGATGGGGAGGATAGGCCGGCGGCTGTGAACCTCCGCTGATCCGCTAATTCATCGAAGGTTCATGCGCCGCCGAGCGGACGGCGTGGCCCGCGGCCGTACCCGGCGCGCAAAGGGCGCTGCGGAAAGTGCGCACAAAAAAGCCGGCGCGAGGGCCGGCTTTTTCTCACCCCGCTCGAAGGATGCGACCTGAGCGGGAACGGTGGCTTGAATGAACCGATCAGTTGGTCGGGCGCAGTGCGCCTTCGTAATAGTCGCCGGTGTCCTGCGAACGATCGACCGTAGTATCGCCCATGTTCTGGCTGCGCATCATCCAGGTTTGGTCGCCGTTGATGCTGCCCGTCGACATGGTATCTACGCGGGTATCATCGAGGCTCGGCGGAGATTCCGCATACGGCTCGTACTGCGTCGACTGAGCAAGGGCAGAGCCGGCAAAGGTCGCAGATGCGATGACGGCAGCGGCGATGCCGGAAGTGAGATAGGTTTTCATGTCCTGTCCTTTCCTTCTTATAACTGCAAGCGAGGCCTTCGGCGCGGCTTGCAAAGGAGAGAACACACTCCGCCCCACATCGTTCCGATAAAGATGAGGTTTCCCGTTCACATAAGTAGGGCAGCAAGATCAAACGGATGTGATGGTTTGCCCAGGATGGGCGGCATCCGGGTATCTCGGCGAAATCCTGCATGGACCCGGAAGATTCGTTGATTTGAATACTCGGTTGAACTATCGTTATTGCGTGATGGCTTGCCGAGAGACCACGCCGTCACGTCAGGTGGAGGGCGATTGCGACCCGCTGTCCAGCCGGTGTCTTGAATGAACTGCAGAAGACCAGCCGCGCACGCGGCTGGTCTTCTGTTTTTACAGGTGCGCCTCAGTTGGGACGCTGCGCACCTTCATAGTAATTTCCCTCGCCGTCGAACGGCAGGCGGTTGTCCCGCGACGTCTTGAACTTTATTCCGCCGCGATCGTGAATGCTGCCTGTCCTCGTCTGATCGACGACATCTGCGGGCCGCTTGGCTACGCCTTCATAGTACTCGCCGTCGCCAGCCATAGCAGAGGATGCCGAGGCAATCATGCCTGCGGCGAGGATGCCGATAAATGTCTTGGTCATTGTAAAACTCCTTCATCAAAACGGGTCGCCGCGGCGGTGGATCAGATGCGGCGAGCCCTCCTGGCCGCCGCGATTACTGCGGACGGTTTGCACCTTCGTAATAGTCGCCATGATCGGCCGCCTGGCGCACGTCCTGGCTGGCAAGCTCG
>NZ_CABFWF030000006.1:0-7496 GCF_902153245.2 Pseudorhizobium endolithicum | reverse complement strand
ATATTTCCTTCTTTAGGTGGGGCTGCCGTGCCGGAAAGTTTGCGACCTGAGGCACGGGATAGCCGGGATCTTGAATGGACTGCGTTATTCAGTTCGGGCGATTTGCGCCCTCGTAGTAGTCGCCATGATCGGGCGCCTGGCGCACGTCCTGGCCGACGAAATCCGCACGGTCGCCGACGCTGTTGGTCTGCACCCGGTCGATGCGGCTGGTGGCGGCGTCCTTGGAGATGCCTTCGTAGTAGTCGCCGGCTGCGACTGCTGCACCGCCGAAGGTGGCGGAAGCGATGAGGGCTGCGGCGAGGGTGGTGGTGAGAGACTTGGTCATCTTGATATTTCCTTCTTTAGGTGGGGCTGCCGTGCCGGAAAGTTTGCGACCTGAGGCACGGGATAGCCGGGATCTTGAATGGACCGCGTTATTCAGTTCGGGCGGGTTGCGCCCTCGTAGTAGTCGCCATGGTCGACGGTTTCGCCGGCCACCTGAACGGCTGCGTCCTGACGCGGAGCGGTCGAGGCCTCACGGACGCTGCTGGTCTGGAAGGTGTCCACGGTTGCTGCCGCTTCCGGGTAGAGACCCTGATAGTACTCGCCGGACGCGAGCGCCGCGGTGCCGAAGGCTGCGGAGGCGATCAGGGCGGCGGCGACGGGTGTGAGAGACTTGGTCATTTCGAATTCCTTGTAGGCATGAGCGAAGCAGTGCTGCTTGCTGGCTGACATATCGGATCGAAACGATCGGTTCGGAAGACCAGAAAATGGAATCCGCTGTCAACGCATCGTTGACAATCATCATCGGGCTTGGCTGCCTCAACCCATGAGGGAACACGGCCCAGGTCCCGGTCGATCAGGGCGGGCCACCCTCTGACCGTTCACCTGTCGGGACAGATAAAGTTGTTATTTGTCATGGGGTTTTATATGAGAGATCGGGAATTCTAGCGATGGTGGAAAGGGCCGCGCCCACCCGCTCGAAATGTGGCGCTTCCTGGGCGAGCCGGCACCAGACGGGCGGTGCAAGAACCTTCACAAATTTTTTACAGAACCGGATACTCGCGTCCGGCCTCCCGATGAGCGTGCCGGACACGGAAACATCAACAAGGAAGCAGGCGCCGCAAACTATGCGGCGCCCTTGGGCCGCCTCTCGATCAGAGCCTTGTCCAGGTCTGGGTCTTGCACAGGATCTTCATGACGCAGCCCTTCATCTTCAGCGAGTTGCCGCTGACGGTGCCGGAGCCGCTATAGGTCTTGTCGGCTGCGGGGTCGGTGATTTCGCCCGTATAGCTGCCGCCCGTGCCGGCGAGCTTGCCGATCTGCTTTCCGGCGTGCTTGCCGGTCTTCAACGTAACGCAATAGGCACTGCCGCACTTGGTAATCGCCGCAGTTTCGCCGCTTGCGGTTTTCCAGTTGCCTTCCAGGGGCTCTGCCGCCTGAGCAAATCCGGCCATCGCAACGAAAGCGGCCGCCACCAGTACATGACGCATCATCATCTTCTCCATCCCTGCGGTCCTTATCTGCGGACCGGTTCCTCCAGCCTGCCCAAAAGGCAAGGATCGAAAGAGTAGCTTACGCGCACGTAAAGGTAAACGGAGATAGGCGCGGCAAAAATCGAATTTCGCATGGAGCGCGGCTACGGCGGCTGACAGCCGCGGTTCGCTGCCACTCGCCAGGATGGTTAGTGGAGCGTTTAAATGCGGATCTGAAGTTTTCGTAAAAATTTCAGTGGATGTCAGGTGGGGCAGGCGGTCCGATGTTTAACGAAAACCCAATTTTACCAAGCATTTGTATTTTGTTTTCTCACAATTAATCATGCCTTTTAGCCGACTGTTGGAAGGTCTGCCGCATAGTCCCTCTCAACAACCGAGCGGAAAATCCGCCGGCCTGACGGAGAAAACAGCCGCGCGAGACGGCACTCCGGAAGGCTCCCGAAAAGGGGGTGAAGAACAGGGACATGCCAAAGCAACAGGCTTCGAACAGGGATTAAAGACGATGGCACGCTTTGAAATGCAGAATTCCGAATACGCCGCGATGGGCGGCGAAACCCGCGCCGATACCTTCTGCGAAATGGGACTGATGTATGCGACTGGCCGCGGCTGCCCCGTCGATCTGGTTTCGGCCCACAAGTGGCTGAACATCGCAGCGATCAAGGGCTCGGACCGTGCTGCGGAACTCCGTGCCGATCTGGCCCAGACGATGAGCAAGACGGAGCTGGCGACCGCTCTTCGCGCCGCGCGCGAATGGATGACGATGCACTGAGCGCCCGCCCGCCCGCGGAACCTCAGACCGTCTTCAGGACCTGAGGCAGCGCCTGTTCCAGCAGGAGCATGTCGGCCTCGGGCCCGGTGCTGATGCGGATGCACCGGTTGAGAGGCGCGACGCCCGGCATGCGGATGAACACGCCGTGCTCCATCAGACTGTCGACGATGGCTTTCGAATAGGCGCCGTCGCGACCGCAATCGACGGCGACGAAATTGGTGGTGGACGGGAGCGGCAACAGGCCGCTGGCGCGGGCGATGCGGCCGATGCGCTCGCGGGACCGCCCGATATTCTCCAGGACCTCCCGCAGATAGCTCTGGTCTTCCAGGGCAGCCAGCGCCGCGGCGGTGCTGATGCGCGCCATCCCGAAGTGGTTGCGGATCTTGTCGAAGGCCGCGGCCGTCCCCGGCGTGGAGATTGCGTAGCCGATGCGGGCTCCTGCCAGCCCGTAGGCCTTGGAGAAGGTGCGGGTACGGATCACGTTTGGCTGGTCGATCAGTGCACCGACAGGCGGCGTCGAACCTTCGGGCGCCGTTTCACAATAGGCTTCGTCCAGGATGAGGAGCGTCGTTTCTGGCAGGGCACGGGCGAAGTCGACGATGCTGTCGGCATCCCACCAGCTTCCCATCGGGTTGTCCGGATTGGCAAAGTAGACGAGCGGCGGATTTTCCCGGCGCACGGCCGCCAGAAGGCCGTCCAGGTCCTCGCGGTCGTTCACGTAAGGAACTGTGACGAGCCGGCCGCCATGGCCGTTCACATGGAAGTTGAAGGTCGGATAGGCGCCGAGCGAGGTTACGACGGACATTCCGGGCTCGATGACCAGCCGCACGATCTGGCCCAGCAGGGAATCGATTCCTTCGCCGATGGCGAGATTGTTCGGCCGGCAGCCCAGGTGTGCGGCGAGCGCCTGCCTCAGTGCATGGTTTTCCGGGTCGTTGTATTTCCAGGTCTCCGGAGCCGCCTCGGCAATCGCCCGAAGCACGGACGGAGCGGGACCGAAGCCGTTTTCATTGGCGCCGATACGCGCCTTGACCGAAAGCCCTCGGTTGCGCTCGATCGCTTCCGGTCCGACGAACGGCACCGAGGCGGGGAGGGACTGGATCAGTGGGGTGAAACGGGAAAATGCGGACATGTTGAGGGACCTGCTGGTGGAATCGGCACACCATAGGGCCGCTGTCCCCGCACGCAAGTCCCGCGAAGCCTCAGTCGGTTCGCCCGGCCAGGCGAGGAGCCAGCCGCTTGAACAGCGCGGCGAGCCGGTCCATGACCAACCGCATCTCCGGCCGGTGCCGGTCGTCGTCATGGGCGACGATCCACAGGGTATAGGACAGATCCTCAAGGATAGGGCTTGGCCGCTTCAGCCCCGGCTGCGCGTCTCCGACGAAGCACGGGAGGACGCCGCGGCCGTTGCCGGCGATGATGAGTTGGAGCAACAGCTCGGGAGAATTGGCCCAGGTCCTTATCTCTCCCTCATGATGCTCGAACACCCACCGGTCCGCCGGGGAATAGGCGCTCTGCGTTCCGAGCGACACCCAAGGCGGCGTCGCCTTTCTGAGGGCCGCGGAGGAGTAGACGGCATAGGTCACCTGTACCGACTTGCGGATGGCGAGGTTGCCGTTTTCGGGCCGCTCGCGCATCAGGCCGACATCGGTCTGCCGATAGGTGAAGTCGATGCCGGCACGATGCATCTGGCAGCAGAGCCTGAACGGGTCCGAGGATGCCCGGATGTCCGATGTCTCCTGCGCGATCAGCTTCGAGAGCCAGGCATCCGCGCCAATGGAGACGATGGGCAGCGCGAAGGCTTGCCCGCGCCACTCGGCGATCTTGCCTGCCGCTTCCTGCATGGCGTTGACATGCGCCAGAAGCACTTCCCCATCGGGCGCCGGCCGGTAGCCCCGCTGGCTGCGCACGAAGAGCGTGCGCCCCGTGGCCCGCTCCAGCATCAGCATCCTGCGGCCGATCGTCGGGGCGCTGATCCCGGTGCGCGCGGCCGCGGCACCGAGGCCGCCGGCCCTGGCGACGTTGAGGAAGAGCTTGAGATCGTCCCATTCCGGTTCGGTCATGGCTCCATCCTAGCCGACCGAAGGCGGACGCGCATCTTTCACCGGTGAAATGAACGTTTCTTATCCCCGTCTACAAGCGATGCTCGTCAAAATCCACCTGAGGCCCACGCCATCAGGAGGAGTGACGATGCGGCTGGGTTGGATGCAGATATGGCTGGCGCTTCATGGCCAGGCGCAAAAGAGGCGGCGCTCTCCCCTTGCAGATCCGCTGGAAGGGAAGGAATGGCAGCCCTTCCTCTGGGCGATCCCATTGATCGTGATGATGTCGGCAGTTCCGCGTGAAGGCAGCCGAAGGACGTACCGGCGGATGTTTTACCGCCCAGGCCGCCTCAATCGATATCGAAGCCGAGGCGGATGACGTGGTGCAGGAATTCGGGGTCGATCAGCATGTTGAAGCCTACGGTCACCTTCTCCGCCTCGCGGCGGATCAGCGTGCAGCCGATGTCGTCATGGATGCCGAGGATCTCCAGGAAGAAATTGTTGGGGACCGGCACATGCGGGCTCACCTCCAGATCTGCGCCGTAGAGCGAGATGGTGCGGATCAGGCAGCGCAGGTGGGTCTTGGTGCTGAGGTGGTGGCCGACGAAGATGATCTTGCCCGGCCGGTCGATGGCGAACTTCTCGAAGACCTGGTCGCGGGGAATGTTCTGTTTGGGATCGCGGTCCATGTTCAAGGGCATGACACCCTCCTTCTGTCTCCTCACGGCACAATTCTAGCCTGCTTGGACTAACACATCCTGAACGTCCCCCTGCAAATTGCGCAGATGCGGGTAAAATGGCCGCAGGCGAACCGTCGTCTCTCCATATTGCCGGGCCGGCCCGCCGGTTGACGCCGCGGCAGGTCGCGGCTACCCCTGCCGGTCGCAAGATCGGCGTCGGCAGAAAGGGCGGTCGTTTGACGGACGGACTGGTTATCGTTGGGGCGGGGCAGGCGGGTTTTGCGCTGGCGGCAAAGCTGCGGGCGCTCAAGGACGAGCGGCCGATCACTCTTGTTGGCGCGGAGGACGTGCCTCCCTACCAGCGCCCGCCCTTGTCCAAGAAATACCTCATGGGAGAGATGGAGTTCGATCGCCTGACGTTCCGGCCCGCAGGCTGGTATGCCGACCATCACGTGGACCTGCGGCTTTCAGCTCATGTGGAGCGGATCGACCGGGCGGCAAGGCGGATTCTCCTGCAGGACGGTTCCTCGCTGGCATACGGCACCCTCGTGCTCGCAACCGGAGCTTCGCCTCGAACGCTCCCGGCTTCCGTCGGCGGCGGATTGGAGGGCGTTCACCTCATGCGCGACAAGCGTGATGCCGATGCCCTCGCGCACGAAATGCGGCCGGGTCGCCGCCTGCTGGTGATCGGTGGCGGCTATATCGGGCTCGAGGCGGCCGCGGTCGCGAGGCATCTCGGGGTGGAGGTCACGCTGATCGAAATGGCCGACCGCATCCTGTCACGCGTCGCATCGGCGCGGACGGCCGAAATCATCCGAACCGTCCACCTGCAGCACGGCGTGGCGATCCGCGAAGGCACCGGCCTCGCGCGCCTGCTCGGCCGGGACGGCCGTGTCTGCGGCGCGGAGCTTTGCGATGGAAGCGTGATCGACGTTGATTTCGCCATCATCGGCATCGGCGTGACGCCGAACGATCGGCTGGCCAGGGAGTGCGGCCTGGATGTCGGCAACGGCGTGCTGGTCGATGCCTTCGGCCGCACATCGGATCCGTCGATCTACGCCGCCGGGGACTGTACGCTCCTTTCGTGGAAGGGCACGCGCATCCGCCTCGAATCGGTGCAGAACGCCGTCGATCAGGCCGAGGCCATCGCTGGCGTCCTGGCGGGCGGCGGCGCGCCCTACGATCCGAAGCCGTGGTTCTGGTCCGACCAGTACGACCTCAAGCTGCAGATCGCCGGCTTCAACCTGGGCTATGACGAAACCCTGGTACGGCCTGGAATGCGCGAAGGCAGCGTCTCCATCTGGTATTTCCGCGAGGGCCGCTTCGTCGCCGTGGATGCCGTCAACGATGCCAAGGCCTATGTGACGGGCAAGAAACTCCTCGACATGGGCCTCGACCGGACCGCGTCATCCTCGTCGATCCGGCGGCCGATCTGAAGCAACTTCTCTCCTAGGACATTCGCGATGCCAGCACCCAAGAACCACTTCAAGGCCGCCCTCCGCGCGGGCAGTCGGCCGCAGATCGGCCTCTGGCTCAACACCGGCGAACCGCTGCTGGCGGAGCTTGCCGGCACGGCCGGCTACGACTGGCTGGTCATCGACGGCGAACACGGACCGAACGACCTGCGCAGCATCATGACGCAGTTGCAGGCGCTGTCGGCGTCTCCGGCCGAAGCGGTCGTCCGCCCCCCGATGGGCGAGACGTGGATGATCAAGCAGTTGCTCGATGTCGGCGCCCGCACGCTGCTGGTGCCGATGGTTGATTCGGCCGAGCAGGCGCGCCAGTTGGTTCGCGCCGTGCGCTATCCCCCCCACGGCATCCGCGGCGTCGGCGCCGCCGTCGCGCGCGCTTCCGCCTTCAACACGATTCCCGACTATGCCGACACGGCAGCGGATGAGATCTGCCTCCTCGTGCAAGCCGAAACCAGAGCCGCGATCGCCGATCTGGAAAACATCGCGGCTGTGGATGGGATCGATGGCATCTTCATCGGCCCGGCCGATCTCTCCGCCGACATGGGCTATATCGGCCGCATCGAGGCGCCGGAGGTGCAGGAGGTGATCGAGAAGGCCATCGGCACGATCACCGCCGCAGGCAAGGCGGCCGGCATCCTGACGTTCAACGAAGCGCTCAACCTGCGCTACATCGATCTCGGCGCCCGCTTCGTCGCCGTCGGCTCCGACGTGGCCGAGTTCGCCGGCGCCCTTCGCTCGCTTGCCGCCCGCTACGGCCGCGGCGTTCCGGGCTCCGGCGGACGTTCGGGATATTGAGGGGGAGGCGGGTGCCTCCTCCATCTCACGGGCAATTCGCCTGCCGCCTCGAAAAGACCTTGCAATCCCCCTGCATCCGAAATAATCAGGCCGCACCGGAGAGGTGGCCGAGTGGTCGAAGGCGCTCCCCTGCTAAGGGAGTATACGTCAAAAGCGTATCGTGGGTTCGAATCCCATCCTCTCCGCCATTTCTTCTCGTGTCCGACCCGGAGACATAGGTAACAGACTGTACCTAAGACATGGGTGACAACCTCGTGCCGAAC
>NZ_CABFWF030000005.1 GCF_902153245.2 Pseudorhizobium endolithicum | reverse complement strand
GGCACGTCTTCGGTAATCACGCTGCCCGAGCCGACATAGGCCGCGTCACCCACTGCGACCGGCGCCACCAGCGACGAGTTTGAACCAATGAAGGCGTGCGCTCCGATTTTCGTGACATGCTTGTTCAGACCGTCGTAGTTGCAGGTGATCGTGCCGGCGCCGATTTTGGCATGGGCGCCGACGACGGCATCGCCGATATAGGTGAGATGATTGACCTTGGCGCCCTCGCCGATGTCGGCCTTCTTCACCTCGCAGAAATTCCCCACCTTTGCCCTGGGGGCAAGATCAGTTCCGGGACGCAGCCGCGCAAAGGGGCCAACGGTGGCTCCGGTGCTCACATGCGTTCCTTCGATATGCGAGAAGGCATGGATGAATGCCGTCAAGAGGTTCTCATCGAGCGGCCTGTGGAGTGCACCCCGTTTCGCCGGACATGTCAGCTAGTTTGATTTAGCCCTGATGAACTGCCGTGGGGAAGCCATCTTGAGCGCGGAGTGGGGATGGATCTCGTTGTAGATG
>NZ_CABFWF030000004.1 GCF_902153245.2 Pseudorhizobium endolithicum | reverse complement strand
CTAGAGCAAATTTGACGAACACCGAGTCGCTTTGAGGATTCACGCGATGAACAATGTCTGATTCACTGCTCCTGTGATTTGCCAGGAGGAGATGATGACGAGGAGCCTGAGCGGAGACCTTCGCGGTCGGGTAATTGCAGCGATCGAAGATGGGGTTTCGACGCGGGAGGCGGCACGACGCTTCCGCATCGGCATCTCGACGGCCGGGGCCTGGTATCGCCGCTATCGCGAGACCGGCGAGATGGAAGGGCGCAAGCAGGGACAGCCGTCGCGCTCGAAGCTTGATACGCACGAGGCCTTCATTCTGGGCCTCATCGAGAAGACACCGGACATCACCCTTGCTGAGATCGGCGAGCGCCTTGCTGGCGAGCGCGGCGTGCGGGTGGCGCCCTCGACGGTCTGGTTGTTTCTTGACCGGCGCGGCATCACGTTAAAAAAAAAAAAGACGGCGCATGCCTCAGAGCAGCAGCGTCCCGATGTCTTGCGTCGCCGCATAGCCTGGTTCGACGGCCAGATCG
>NZ_CABFWF030000003.1 GCF_902153245.2 Pseudorhizobium endolithicum | reverse complement strand
GCGTCACCATCTCGAGAGCTGTCTGTTCGGGAGCAGGTTTCTTCAACATGTCCCAGTGAATCACAAAACCCCCAGCCAGGCCAGGGGTTTGTCAGCAGTCTGACCTCCGGTGGGAGCCACCGGAGGTCTTTTTTTGGGTAGAATAAGCCCGCTACTTCGTTGGCATGGCCGCCGCTGATGCGACCAGCCTGGCGGACGGCGCGCCATAGCCATAGCCGCCGCCGACCGCAACGTTAAGCGACACGAAATCCTGCGCCATCTGCTGGACCGCTTGCGCCAGGTTGGCCTGAGCGGTCGAGACCTGCCGCTGGGCGTCAAGGACGTCGAGCAGCGAGGACGCGCCGTCGCGGTAGCTGGCCGTCGCCAGTTCGAGGGCTTCCTCGTAGGAGCGGACGGTGTCGCGGAGCGCGGCAACGGTGCGTGCATCCCGTGAGACCGCAGCAAGGGCGTTCTCGACTTCCTCGACGGCGTTCAGAACCGTTTCCTTCCAGGCGAGATAGGCTTCGCGCGCTGCCGATTCGGAGGAGCTCACGTTGGCCTTCAGTGCCCCGCCGTCAAAGATCGGCAGCGAAAGCCCTGGGCCGAAGGACCAGGACAGGATGCCGCTCTCACCGCTGCTGGTGCGCGTGTAGGACGGCCGGATCGAGCCGCCAAGCGTGATGGCCGGATAGAGCTGCGCCTGCGCCACGCCAATCTCGGCGACTGCCGAGGCCAGCTGCCGCTCCGCTGCGCGGATGTCGGGACGGTTGCGGATGAGGTCCGCCGGCACACCCGCCTTCGCGTTGAAGCGAGCCACCGGCTGGCGTGCCCCCTTCTGCAGTTCCGGCAGAAGCGTCGAAGCCGGCAGGCCCAGCAGCGTGGCGACCCGGTGGGCCGCACCGCGGAACTGAGTTTCGAGGCCGGGGATTTCGGCGAGCGTGCTGTTCACCAGACCTTCGGCCTGAACGACGTCCAGCCGCGAAGCCGCCCCGGCTTCGAGCTGCAGGCGGGTAAGATCCAGCGTCTCGCGCCGAGACGAGAGGTTCTGGCGGGCGAGCGCGATACGCTCCTGGAAGTAGCGTACGTCGATATAGGCTGCGACAACCTGGGAGAGCAGGGTAAGGCGCGCGACATCGACGCTCGCATAGGCGGCATCGAGCTGGGCGAGGGCGCTTTGCCTCGATCTCTTGTACAGTCCGAAGAGATCCAGGAACCAGGAGGCATCAAGCCCACCGGCAACGGTCGTCTGCGGAGAGGTAGACTGCGGGCTGATCGGGCCGCCAATATCCCTTGTGCCGCTCCGTTCCCCCTGCGCTCCGAAGTCGAGCGAGGGCAGCCCGCCGGCACCGGCCTGGACGACCGCGGCTTCGGCCTGGTTGATACGTTCGAGGGCCTGCAGCACGTCGAGATTCTGCGACAGGCCCTGGTCAACGTAGCCGTTGAGGCGACTGTCGTTGAAGGCGGTCCACCAGGCAACGGCCGAAACGTCGCCGTTGCTCTTCGTGGAGCCTTCCGCGAACTTGGCGGGGAGAGTGATCTCGGGTGCGGCATGTTCCGGCCCGACGACACAGCCGGACAGGAGGAGCAAGGCTAGCGGCGCCGCTGCGTGAATCGATCTCATATCTTTGTCCCAAATGCCCTAACAAAATTTCGAATGCGCCGGCACCGTCGGAGCCGATCCCCGCCGAGCTTGAGAGGCTGTCCCGGCGGCGACACGCTACTCATCCGTTAACGGATGGCACGCTGTCATCTCTCGTTTTTCACGATTTGATAACCGCCTGACCACAACAAAGAACGACGGAACAAAGAAAATTCCGAGCAGTGTTGCAGAAAGCATACCCCCCAGCACGCCGATGCCGATGGCATTCTGCGCTGCCGAACCCGCGCCGGTTGCGATCGCCAGCGGTACAACGCCCAAAATGAAGGCCAGGGAGGTCATCACGATCGGGCGGAGACGAAGCCGTGCGGCCTCGAGGGTGGCCTCTATTACGCCCATTCCTTGCTCCTGCCGGTCTTTCGCGAATTCGACGATGAGGATCGCATTCTTCGCGGCAAGTCCGATCGTGGTCAGCAATCCGACCTTGAAATAGACGTCGTTTGCCTGCCCGAAGAGATAGGCCGCCGCCAAAGCACCCAATACCCCGACGGGGACCGCCAGGATCACCGAGAACGGAATCGACCAGCTTTCGTAGAGAGCTGCGAGGCAGAGGAACACGATCAGGACGGACAGCGTATAAAGCATGGGAGCCTGTGAACCCGACAGCCGCTCCTGATAGGAAATGCCTTGCCATGCGACTGAATAGCCGCCCGGAAGCTCGCCCGTCAGCCGTTCCATTTCGTCCATCGCCTGGCCCGTGCTGACGCCTGGCCCTGCGGCACCCTCGAGGGAGATGGCGCTCGTTCCGTTGAAACGGGCCAGTTGGGGGGTCCCGCCGACCCATTCGACGGTACTGAAGGCGGAGAAGGGAACCATCTCGCCGTCGTTGTTTCGGGCATACCAGTACTTCAGATCGTCAGGCTGCATCCGGAAGGGTGCATCGGCCTGCACATAGACCGGCTTCAGCTCGTTGTTGAGCGTGAAATCATTGACGTCCCGGCCGGCGAAGATCGTCGACAGCATCGCGTTGACGGTGGCCAGGTCGACCCCCATCGCGCCGAGCTTCTCCTGGTCCAGAAGGATCTTGAGCTGCGTCTCGGCTCGCTGGCTGTTGGTGCGCAGGGAGCTGATGTTCGGGTTGGTCGCCGAGTTCTGGGTCAGCTGCTGATAAGCGTTGGTGAGAGCATCGTTGCCGTTGCCGCCACTATCCACCAGGTACATCGAAAAGCCGCTGGAGGTACCGAGGCCCTGGATGGCCGGCGGAAGCAGAGGGAAGACCTGGGCATCGCGCAGGGTGAAGAAGTATCCGCCGGCGCGCTGAACGATCTCGGCGGCCGACTGGCCTGGGCCGGTCCGCTCCGCAAAATCCTTGAGCTTGGTGAACACGATCGCGTTGTTCTGGCCGGCGCCGCCGAAGCTGAAGCCGAGCACGCCGAAGACGTCCGAGACATTCTCCTTTTCCTGTTCCAGGAAGTACTGCTCGACCTGCTTCACCACCGCATCGGTGCGCGCCGTCGTCGAACCCGCAGGGGTCTGGATGATCGTGAGCAGAACGCCCTGGTCTTCCTGCGGCAGGAACGAGCTCGGCAGGCGCGTGAAAAGCCAGGCGCAGCCGGCGATCACGACGGCGAAGATGATGAAAACCCGAAAGGGACGCTTCAGCAGATAGCCGATCGAAGCGACGTAGCCTTTGGTAGACCGATCGAAGCCGCGGTTGAACCAGGCGCCGATGCCGCGCCGCTTCTTGTGATGATCGATTGGCTTGAGCATGGTGGCGCACAGCGCAGGCGTCAATACGATCGCCACAACCGCCGACAAGAGCATGGCAGAAACAATCGTCACCGAAAACTGCCGGTAGATGATGCCAGTGGAGCCGCCGAAAAACGCCATCGGGATGAACACCGCGGTAAGCACCAAGGCGATACCGATGATGGCGCCGGTAATCTCACCCATGGACTTTTCCGTCGCCTCCAGGGGCGGCAGGCCTTCCTCGTCCATGATACGCTCGACGTTCTCGACAACGACGATCGCATCGTCGACCAGAAGGCCGATCGCCAGGACCATGGCGAACATGGTGAGCGTGTTGATGGAATAGCCGGTTATCGCAAGGACTCCGAAGGTACCAAGCAGAACGACGGGAACGGCGATCATCGGAATCAACGTGGCGCGGAGGTTCTGAAGGAAGATCAGAAGCACCACGAAGACAAGGATGATCGCTTCGATAAGCGTATGGACCACCTTCTCGATCGAAAGCTCGACGAAGGGGGTCGTGTCGTAGGGATAGGTGATTTCCACACCTTCCGGCAGGCCGGGCGCGATTTCCGCCAGAGCCGCCTTTACCCGGTCTGCCGTATCGAGAGCGTTGGCTCCGGTGGCCAGGTTGACGGCGAAACCGGTCGAGGGCAGGCCGTTCTGGCGCGAACTGCTGCCGTAGCTTTCCTGCCCGATCTCGACGCGGGCCACGTCGCTCAGCCTTACCGTGGCGCCGTCCTGCTCGACCTTGAGAATGATGGATTCGAAATCTCCGACCGTGGTCAGCTGGCTCTGGGCGGTCATAGTGACCGTGAGTTGCTGCCCGTCAACGACCGGCTGGCCGCCGAGCGAGCCTACAGAGACCTGGGTGTTCTGGGCCTGGATCGCGGAGGTGACGTCGGTGGGGGTGAGCTGGTACTTCTGCAGCTTCAGAGGATCCAACCAGATGCGCATCGCATAGCCAGAACCGAAGATGTCGATGCTGCCGACGCCTTCCAGGCGCTTGATCTGGTCCTCGATGTTGGTCGAAAAGACGTCGCCGAGATCAACGGACGTGCGCTTTCCATCGGTCGAGACGAGCGCACCGACCATCAGGATGCTTGAGGTCGATCGCGTGACGGAGATCCCCGCCTGCTGGACGACGTCCGGCAGTTGCGATTGGACGAGCTGCAGCTTGTTCTGCACCTGAACCTGGGCAATCTCAGGATCCACCGCGGTGCCGAAGGTCAGCGTGATGGAGGCGCTGCCGGTGCTCGACGAGGAGGTCATATAGGTGAGGTCGTCGAGACCGGTCATGCCGTCCTCGATGATGCTGGTCACCGATTTTTCGACCGTCTCGGCGCTCGCTCCCGTATAGGAGGCGCTGATGCGAACGGTGGTCGGGGCGATGTCCGGATACTGGGAGATCGACAGCGTCGTGATTGCGAGTGCGCCGCCGAGCATGATGACGATTGCGATAACCCAAGCGAATACCGGTCGCCGGATGAAGAATTTGGCCATTTGAAATCCCCTGCCGTCAAGCTTGCGGCATGTGTTCCTTGCGACGACGGTTTACTGCTGGGCGGCGGGTTCGGAGGCCTCGCCGGCCGGCGTCTGGACGACGAGACCCTTCTCGTCGACCGTCGCTTCGACCGGGGCAACCGTTGCGCCGTCCGCGATCCACTGGAAACCATCAACGATCAGACGGTGGCCGTCCGCAACACCCTCGGTCACGAGCCAGTTGTTTTCGGAAACCTGGCTGACCGCAAAGGTCCGGGTCTCCACCTTGTTCTCGGGCGTGACGAATTTTGCAGACAGTTCGCCGCGCGCGTTGCGGGTGGCTGCCCTTTGCGGGATCAGGTAGCCGCTCTCTGTCCCGAGCGTTACGGTGGCCCGGACGTACATGCCGGGCAGGATGATGTCGTCGGGATTTTCGAAGACTGCGCGGATCTGATAGGTGCCGGTCGTTTCGCTGACGACCATTTCCGACATATCGAGCTTGCCCGACTGGGCGTACTCGGTACCATCCTCCAGCGTCAGGCTGATTTTCGCCCGGCTGGGGTCGCCCTTGAGGCGGCCCGAGGACATTGCAGTGCGGAGTTCCAGCAGATTGGTGCTCGATTCCGTCAGGTCGATGTAGATCGGGTCCAGCTGTCGCAACGTCGTCAAGGCTTGCGTCTGGTTCGCCGTCACGATGTTGCCGATGCTGACATTGGAGATGCTCGTCACGCCGTCGAACGGCGCGCGGATCTTGGTGAGGTCGAGATCGATCTGCGCGCTTTGCAGGGCCGCCTTCGCCTGGGCCACGTCGGCTTCGGCCTGAAGAAGGGTGACGCGCGCGTTCTCGTACTCGATCTGGGTCGCCCCGCTGTTGACCAGCCGCTCGTAACGGGCAAGGTTCGCCTGGGCGCTCGGAACGCTTGCCTCGGCCTTGGCCACCGTAGCCTCGGCCTCGGCAACCGCTGCGGCATAAGTATCGTCCTCGATCTGGAACAAGAGGTCGCCAGCCTTAACCTCGCTGCCTTCCTTGAAGGCAATTTCGCGGATTGCACCCGTTACGCGGGGGCGGATTTCAGCGATCCTGAACGCGGTAGCGCGACCGGGAAGTACGCGGGTGATCGGATGTTCGCCCTGCTTCATACCGACAACGCTAACAGGTGTCGGAGGTGGCTCCTGTGCCTGAGCTCCGTCTCCCGTAGCCGTGCCCTGGCCGGAATCACTGCAGGCGCTGAGGGCCAATGACACAAAAAGAGGAAGGAGTAGCTTGCGTGCGTTCATTGACGTCATCCGGTTATGCGTGCGAGCGATGGAGCGAAGGCGGCCGATGGGCCGGACGGAGAAGGGTAGTCCGTTATCGACAGGCAGAAAAGGGCTGTTGGCGCGACCGGCGGACCGGCGCGGAAGTGACGTAAGTTAGAAATCGTCACTTTTCAAGAGGATTTTGCAGCGCGGCATTCACAAGACCGGCAATTCCGGCGCAGCGTTGCAGTAACTCCTCTTCGCCGCTGTTGACCAGGAAGACCGGATGAAGGACGCTTACGAAGGCGGCTGCCACGTGGCGGCTCGTCTCTGCACAATCGCTGCAGTGATAGACACCGCTCTCGACGCCCTGGCGGATCAGATCGCGAAACAGGTTTTGCACCAGCTCCTCATAATGGCGGCCGCTCGGAAGATCCGCATCGGACATCACGAAGATCATCTCCAGGAAGAACGGGTTGTCGCGAAGATCCTGAAGGTGCGCCTCCATCAGTTTGCAGGCGACGCGGGCAAGGCGATCCGGGGCGGGCAAGGGTTCGTCGAAGGGGGTGAACCGTTCGATCATGCGGCTGATGTGCCGGTCGCAGATCGCGTCGACCAGGACGGCCTTCGAACCGAAATGCTTGAAGACGTTCGCCGGCGACATTCCAAGCTCGTGCGCGATGTCGGCGATCGAGGATTTGGCCACTCCGCGCTGCCGGAACAGGGTTTCGGCAGTGGCCAAGATGTCTTCCCGAGTTTCCTCGGCTTTGCGTCTTTGTCTGCGCAATCTGTCCTCGTCCTCAGGCGTTCGTGAGGTAGGGCTGGAGGCTCCTTCGAATCCGGTCGAGGATCGTAGTGCCGCTGGTATCCCCGATGAAGGCCTGGCCGGTAATTCTCTCGAAGGCGGAGCGGTAGACGGCAGCAGTCGCCTCGATCAGCGAATCCGGGATCGGCGGGATCTCCTGCGCGTAGGGATCGCAACGCTCGGCGACCCAGGCACGTACGAAGTCCTTGTCGAAGCTGTCCGGCCGCTCGCCTGCCTCGAATTTCTGCCGGTAGCTTTCCGCCATCCAGTAGCGGCTGCTGTCCGGCGTATGGATCTCGTCAGCCAGAATGACATGGCCGTCGCCGTCGACACCGAATTCGTACTTCGTATCGACGAGGATGAGGCCGCGGGATGCCGCCATCTCCTGACCGCGGCGGAAGAGCGATAAGGCGTAGCTGGAGACACGCTCCCACTGTTCGCGCGTCAGGAGCCCCCGCTCCAGGATATCCGCGGGCGTCAGCGGCTCGTCGTGGCCGCCGTCGAAGGCCTTGCTCGTCGGCGTGATCACCGGCTCGGGGAGCCTTTCGTTGTCCCTGAGCCCGTCCGGCAGCGTCAGCCCGTACATGCTGCGCTCTCCCCTTTTGTAGAGCGTGAGCAACGAGGTCCCCGTGGTGCCGGCAAGGTAGCCGCGCACGACGATTTCCACCGGCAGGATGTCCAGCCGCTTGCCCACCACGACATTGGGGTCGGGATAGGCGAGCACGTGGTTCGGGCAGATATCGGTTGTCGCCTCGAACCAGTAGCGGGCAGTTTGTGTCAGGACATGTCCCTTGTCCGGGATGCAGGTCAGGATACGATCGAAGGCGCTCAGCCTGTCCGTCGCGATGATGATCCGCCGGCCGTCCGGCAGGTCGTAGTTCTCCCGCACCTTGCCGCGGTAGTAGTTGGGCAGTTCGGGAATATAGGCTTCGGTCAGGACGCGCACGGGCCACCTTCTGTCACGGGAGTGCTCTTCCTATGACATGCGGGGACAAGACAAGACAAGGCGGCGAGACGCGTCGGAACCGAACAGCCGGCCCATTTTACGGATTGGGGGTATAGACCTTAGAAATGTGAATATCTGGAGGCGGGGGGTGTGGGGGATTGGATGGATGGCGGGGAGGGCGCGCGGTTTTTGCTGGTGGGGGAGTGGTTTTCGGCGGTTCGTCTAATTCGCCGTTATCTACCAATGGCTTAGCGG
>NZ_CABFWF030000002.1:2419-63537 GCF_902153245.2 Pseudorhizobium endolithicum | reverse complement strand
TTGAAGACGATCGAGAGCTATATCGTCACCATCAACCAGCACATGGACGCGATCGCCACGTCCGCCCGCGAACAGTCGGTGGGCTTGTCCGAGGTCAACACCGCCGTCAACCAGATGGACCAGGTGACCCAGCAGAACGCCGCAATGGTCGAGGAAGCCAATGCGGCGGGCGCCACCCTCGCCAACGAGGCAAGCCGCCTGCGCGGCCTGATCGGCCAGTTCCAGCTTGGGGCGTCGGCCTCCTACCAGCCGGCATCGCAGCGCGCAGCGGCACCGGTCGCCAAGGCCGGAGCCAAATCCGCTCCGGTCGCTTCGCCGGCCCGCAGCATGATGGGCAAGATCGCCAATGCCTTCTCGGCCAAGGGTTCTGCGGCCGTCGCCGTCAGCAATGACAGCTGGGAAGAGTTCTGAGGCAATCTGGCCTCAGCTGAATGAAAACAAGGGCGGGTGGCGCAAGCCATCCGCCCTCTTCTTTTGAGGTTACGGCTGCGGCGTATTCGCCTCGATCATCGCCGTCAGCGTCGCCAGCCGGTTCGCGTCGCGAGGCAGCTTGTCTTGGCCCGGAGCCGAGGCGCTGGAGGGATATCAAGAGGTCTCTGCCCATGCACCGGGCCGGGAGAAAGCTCAGACCGCCAACGAGGATGTGCCGGAAAACCTGGATTATCGGCTTGGGACGGTGCCCGATACGATCTGGGATACTTCGATGATGAGACATGCAGGCTCGAACCTTTGCCGAACCCCTTCGGTCCAAAAGTGTTACCCATGTCTCCGGAATAAACCGTAACCCATGTGTCCAGAATGGACCCAAGGGAGCTTGGCTGGGGCGCCTGGAACAAAATCCAACTATTTCCAGGTCATTGATTTTGATCAACCTATTGCATCTATTATTGTTTTTTAAGTAGGACTGTTCCGGTTTGGCGTTCCGGAATGGTGCTACGGAAGAACGAAAATGGCAAGGCTGACTTACCTCGAACGACGCGGCGCAACCTACTATGCGAGGATCGATATTCCGCTTGATCTCGTGCCGCACTACGGCACCACGACCCGGAAGAAATCGCTTCGAACAAAGGATGAGCGGACTGCGAAGGTTGCCCTGTGGCCAGTGATTGAACAGTGGCGGGCAGAGTTTGAGGAAGTCCGATCCCGTCGTGAGATCACTGCTAACGACATGGCGCTGGCGACATGGCAGCACTTACGAGGAAACGCTGGAGCGCGACGAGGAAAATCGGCGCAACATGCCAACCGCAGCCGAAATCGAAGCTGAAGAAGAAAAAATCTGGCGCAGGATCGGCGCGGGCGAGGTCGGCTCGCACGATTTCACCGGCATGATCAACGCGCAGACAGACTACAACCTCATGGTTATGCGCCGAGACATGGACGCGAAATCGAGGCAGCGTCGGCTCAACGTATTACGGCAGCATTTGCTTACGGGGGAGAACAAGCTGGTATTGGATGCCGTGGCGCGGTTCATCAACGACAACCGGCTGATAGTTGGCAACGACTCTCCCGACTACCGCGAGCTTTGCACTCGGTTTATCCGCGCAGAGATCGAAGGTTTAGAGCGAACCCTAGAGCGCGATCAGGGTAACTTTGCGGGCGCTCCCAAAGACCCCATTATCAAACCGGCTGTTGCGTCGGTTCGGGAGCGAGCTGCGCCGGGCGAGAGGATCATGGAACTCTTCGCGGTCTATGAGCGGGAGAACCCGAACCAGATCACGCCCGATACGCTCAAGCAGGCTCGGCGTGACATAGGCACTTTCGTTGAACTGGTTGGCAGCAACTATCCCGTTCACCGGATCGACAAGAAGGCGATTCGCGAATGGAAGGCGCTCTTGATGAAGTATCCAGTGAAGGCAACCGAAACGAAGGCCTTCCGAGGAATGAACATCGCGCAGATCGTGAAGCACAATGAGGAGGTCGGCAAACCAGTTCTTACGCCCCGAACCGTCAATCGCTACCTCTCCAGCCTCGGCGCATTCTGCAACTGGCTTGTTTCGCATGGCTACCTGGACCAGAACCCGACCGAAGGAATGTCGCTGGCGAAAGAGAAGAAGAAAAGCACCCTGCCCTTCACAATCGAGCAGATGAATACCCTGTTCAAGTCGCCACTCTTCACCGGCTGCCAGAGCGCAGACGAATGGCGCAACATCGCCAAAGCGGGAACCGCCCTAATCCGCGATCATCGCTTTTGGGTGCCGCTTATCATGCTCTACTCCGGCGCACGGCCCGCAGAGATCGCACAACTTTCCATCGCGGACGTGCGTGAACAGAGCGGCCATTGGATCATGCACATCACAGAGGAAGGTGAAGGCAACAAGAGCGTGAAGACGAAAGGCTCTATGCGCGTGGTGCCGGTTCATGCGGAACTAGTGAAGCTTGGCTTTCTTGAGTATCACGCCGGGATGAAGAAGGCTGGTCAGACCCGCCTGTTCCCGCTAGCAGAGCGGAACTCACGCGGACAGATGATTGCCGACTTCAGCCGTGAGTTTGGCCGCTACCTCATCCGGATTGGAATGAAGAACGGGCGCGGCCTGTCTCTGTACAGTTTCCGACACGGCGCAACAGACGCCCTTCGACGAGCCGGCTATCTTGATGAACAGTTCGGCTTCATTCTAGGCCATGCGAAGGCCAGCACGACCGGCATTTACGGCATCCTCCCACAGGGGATGCTTGAACAGCGCGTCGAGCTTGTGAACGCGATTGCCTATCCCGGCTTGGACTTGTCTCACCTAATGCTGCGATAGATCGCTAGACCAAGCTCCACGATCTTCAGCATGAGAAAAACAGCGGTTAGCAGTTCAGTGATCTCGCTCATTGACGCACTCCTATGGATGGGGCGTCTCCCCATCTAGAGGCGAAAGGTTATCGCGAAAAACAGCTGCGGGGACGAATCAGATGTGATTTCTTTCCTATTAACTAGGATTTTTTTCAGTTAAGGGATTCACACCGGATTCCGAGCATGAGACAATAGTTCCAAGTTGAACTCGGAACTAGCAAATGGCTATCGCCAATTTTGTCTCTCGTACAGCTAAAGCTCTAGGCTTCTTGCAGGAGAAGAAGGCATACCCGCTTTCTGATCCCGCTATTTCCGATTTCTTTGGTGTTGCGCCTACTATGTCAGGCGTCAATGTGAGCGGACACGCGGCACTTTATGTTCCTGCTGTTCTTCAGGCAGTTCGTCTTATCTCCGAAACTATCGGATCATTGCCTTGCAAGCTCTACGAAGAGACTGAAGCTGGCAAGGAAGCTGCCAAGGATCATTCCGCACATAAGATCGTGCACAGCCGGGCGAATGAATGGACAGGCGCCGGAGAGCTTCGTGCGGTCCTTACCGCCGATGCAGTGTTGCGCGGCGGCGGCTTTGCCCGCGTCATCCGCTTTCCCGATGGCCGTCCGTTTGAGGTAGTCCGGATCAAGCCTGAGAAGGTGATGATCCTGGAGGATGAGATTTCTGGCGCTCCGGTCTACCGTGTCAGCGAGGCGACCGGCACCCGCGATCACCACTTCACTGAAATCCTGCACATTCCCTGCTTCCTCGGAAGATCACCGATCTCCTACGGTAAGGAAGCTATCGGCCTCGCATCGATCCTAGAGCGGCATGGTGCTCAGTTCTTTGGCTCCGGCGCACGTCCTTCTGGCATCATCACCAATGAGAAACCGCAAGGCAGCGAAGCCGGCGCTACGACCGTAGCCAACATCAAGAAATCCTTCCGGCTCTGGCAGACAAGCGCCAATGGCGACCCGCTAATCATGGATGCCGGTTGGAAGTACGAGCAGCCGGCGATGGCTTCCACCGATGCACAGTTCCTCGAAAACCGCATTGAGCAGATCAACGAGATTGCCCGCATCTTCGGCGTTCCGCCGCATATGCTCTATCAGCTTGATCGGGCGACCTGGAGCAATGCGGAACAGATGGCCGCAAGTTTCCTTCAGCTCTGCCTTCGTCCGTGGTTGGATCGTTGGCAGGACGCCTATGCAACCGTTCTCCTGACTGAGGAAGAGCGCGACAGCCACTACTTCGAATTCGTCATTGATGACCTGCAGCGCGCAGACTCCGCAGCCCGCGCCGAAATCTTCAGCAAGCTCATCGCGGCCCGCGTGATGACCCCTAACGAGGTTCGCGCTGCGATGAACATGCCGCCGCTTCCCGGTGGTGATCAGCTTAGCAATCCCTACACCACCACGAGCCAACCGGCACGCCATGAACCGCCGAAGGAAGCCGCATGATCACGCACACCGCATTCTTTGGCGACGGTGAAAAGACCTTCGCGTTCACCCACGAACTTCTTCTAGAGCTGGAGCGGAAGACCGGACACGGCATCTTTGCGCTCTTCACCCGCGTTCAAACGCGACAGGCATCCTTTGCAGATATGGCCGAAACCATCCGTATCGGCTTGATCGGTGGTGGAGCTACACCGGCTGAAGCCGCCGCATTGATCAACACCTATGCCGTTGCGCGTCCACTTGGCGAAAGCCTTGCCGTTGCGCTCGGCATCCTCAGCACCTTGTTCTTTGGTCCTGATGAGCCTGAAGCCGATCCTCAGAGCGATCTACGACAGGCCGCAGCGTCCGGCGATCTCTCCGCTGCCGTCAATGAAGCTCTGAACCGGGTGGCAGCATGACAGAGACTGCCAACCTCGAAATGAAGGCGGACGTCTCGATTGATGACGCCGGCACCGTGACCGGCATCGCATGGCCGTTCGGCAAGCCCGATAGCTATGGTGATCTCATTGAGCCGACCGCATTCCGCTTCGCCGCTGAAGTCCCGATGCTCCTGGAGCATGAACAGCGGCAGGTCGTTGGCATCTGGAACTCATACGCTGTCACCGACAAGGGACTTGAGGTGAAGGGCCGCTTGTTTGTCGAAGGCATCGGTCCTGCTCGCCATGCTCGCCAGCAACTGAAGGCGGGCACGATGTCCGGTTTGTCGATTGGCTACCGGCTGCACGAACACAAGGCCCGCCCTGAAGGTGGGCGTGTCCTGACTGACCTTACCATCACAGAAATCTCGCTATGCCGACGCCCGGTCCACCCGGACGCCCGCACCATTGAAGTCAAATCCATCATCGAAGGAAAGCCCATGGAAAACGAACTTGAGAATGCACCGGAAGCCAAGGCCGATCCGGTTGTGACTGCCGAAGAGATCAAGGCGCTGAAGTCGGACATCGCTACGCTGAAGGCGAAGCTCAACCGCCCGACCGCTGCGAACAACAACCAGCCCAACGGCGAAAACGACAACAGCGAGCAGAAGGCGTTCTTCAACGTCCTGCGCAAGGGCGAAGCCCGCATCGCCGATGAAGAGCGCAAGGCGCTCACGGTGGCTGAAGATGCGACCGCTGGCTATCTGGCACCGGAGCAGTTCGGCTCGGAACTGATCAAGCTCCTGAAGGAGTTCAATCCTATCCGGCAGTATGCGCGCGTTGTCTCGATTGGCGCGAAGGAGATCAAGTATCCCCGCCGCATCGGCTCCCCTACCGCATTTTGGGTGAGCGAGACGGAAGATCGCACCCATTCCGAACCGGCCTATGCACAGATCAGCATCACACCGCACGAACTGGCGACCTACACGGACGTTTCCAATCAGCTTCTGGAAGACAACGCCTACAACCTCGAAGGTGAACTGGCGACTGAGTTTGCTGAAGCCTTTGCCACGACCGAAGCGCTCGCCTTCCTGAAGGGCACCGGCAACGCGAACTATCAGCCGGTTGGCCTGTTGACCAACGCGAGTGTTGAAGCCGTCACTACGGGCGATGCCGCTGGCTTCCCGGCGTCCTCGCCTGCCGATGTTTTGATTGGCATGTTCCATCATCTGCCGACCGCTCACGCGCAGCGCGGCGTCTGGATGATGAACCGCAACACCCTCGCTGAAATCCGCAAGTGGAAGGACGGCGAAGGCAACTATCTCGTTGCTAATCCGATCAGCGAAGGGATGCCGACGACCTTGCTCGGCAGACCGGTGATCGAATGCCTTGACATGGACGACATTGAGGCCGGCAAGACGCCCATCGTCTTTGGCGATCTTCAGGGCTACCGGATCATTGACCGCATTCAGCTTTCGGTTCTTCGCGACCCGTACACGCTGGCGACGAAGGGGCAGGTTCGCTTCCACGCGCGCCGGCGCACCGGTGGTGACGTCACCCATCCTGACCGCTTCGTGAAGCTTCAGGTCGCGGCTTAACCATGACCTATCAGCGGCCGGCATATGAGGAAGTGACGATTGCGCACGGTGGAAACACCGTGGCGCTTCGCCCTTCCTTGCGGGCCGCTCTTACTCTCGTTGAGCAGCATGGCTTTCCTACGCTGTTCCGCGCCGTCGATGACTTCAACGTTACGATTGTTTCCGAGATCATCCTGGCGACAGCCACCAGTCGGCAGGATGCAGCGGCCTTCCTTTCAGGGCATTGGGCAAGGCCGCTTCTCCCCTTCATGCTCGCAGTTCGCCAACCGCTTGTCGAACTCGTGTCGATGTTCATTCCGGCACCCGATCCGAAGACGAAGCGAGCAGCCGGCAAGCCCGTCGCATGGCCCACTTACTATCGCGAGCTTTACCGCATCGCGACCGGCTGGCTTGGTTGGACGCCTGAAGCAGCTTGGAACGCAACACCTACTGAGATCACAGAAGCAGCCGCTGGCAAATACGCCATGCTCCGCGCCATCCATGGCGGCGCGGAAGATGATCAGCCTGCCTACGATCCTCGCGAAGAAATCGCACCGGAAGAGGTTCGGGAAGGCATCAACAAGCTAAAGAGCATCGCAAGGGGGCAACGCCGTGCCTAGGCCTCCCCATCTTTGCACTTGCGGTCGCATTGTCCCCAACGGCAAACGCTGCGCTTGCCAGATCCTCGCATCACGCCAGCGTAAGGCGCGTCACGATGCCCGCCGTCCTTCAGCCCGCGAACGCGGCTATAACCACGAGTGGCGCAAGGCCCGCCTCGAATACCTCGCGATGCACCCGCACTGCCGCGAGTGCAGCAAGAACGGCATCACGCGAGTTGCCACGGTTGTTGACCACATCATTCCGCATAAAGGCGACACGCGCCTGTTCTGGCACCGCGCTAACTGGCAGCCTCTCTGCACTCCTTGCCACAACTCGGTCAAGCAACGGCAGGAGCGTCGCCTTTGACGACCGTTGCAGTCCAACCTCACTCGGAGCGAGGCTTCCAAAGCTTCAGGCTTGCTGCAATCCGATCTGTGCCTTCGCCGGTCATCAACACGATCCCTGGAAGGCTTAGATACCCCTTCTCACGAACCAGTCTCAAAACTGTATCGTCCTTGGTATCAGTCGCGAACGCGACGACCCTGTCACATAAATCCCAAAATTCTGGCAGGTCGCATCCGGTCATACAAAAGAGGTCTACCGCATCGGTGATACCGTCCGAATTGAAGTCGAGTGCGAAAAGAAGAACATCACGGTCACCCGGAAGAAAAAATGAACAGCCTTCCGTGGGTTCGGTGCCTGCTACATTGCTCAGCTCGCCGCATTCGATCCCTGCGAACGGAGTGAAGATCGGAAGCTGGCCAAAGAGGCCGCTAACCTCATTCGTTCGCGTAGTCCACAGATCTGCTGCTGTCGCTTGTAGCGGCAGGATGAAGAGCAGCGTTCCAACGAGAAGCTTTTTTAGGTCAAGGTGCAACAGGTTTCCTCCCAGTCGGAGTTGCACGCTAGGCCAGGACGCGAGGCGATTCAAGCAAGTGCCGGGGTGTCTCCAATTTTGTGCATTCAACGGGGACCGGCGCCGGGAGCACCGCGCAAGAGACACCGAAAATAACTTTTTCAGGAAGCGAGAATGTCAGCAGTAAGTCTTGAATTGGCGAAGGCTCATATGAAGGTCGATGACACCGCAGAAGATGCGTTGATTTCGCTCTACATCGAAGCCGCTGAAGCATGGTGTGGGAACTACATCGGAAAAGCGATTGCCGATCTTGAACCTGTCCCGGCTGATATCAAGCTCGCGATCTTGCGCCTTGTCGCCTTCTATTTCGAGTGCCGGAACATCGCCAGCTTTGGCCTGTCGATGCAACTTGCTCCGCATGGCGTGACATCGATCCTCGATAGCTACCGCGAAAGGTGGTTCACCGATGCCGCGTAAGAATGACGGTAGCCTCGGCAACGTCCTTGCCTCAATGGATCGTGTCAAAGCCGAAGCTCGTGCGGCAGTGATGGAGTCGCTGCTGAAGGGGGCAACCCATATAGCTGTCACGGCCCGCACCTTCGCGCCGGTCGATAGCGGCGATCTTCGCGATAGCATTGAAGTTACACCTCCTGGCACCCATACCCCGCCCTTTAGCCAGCCGGGCGGCTCACGCGTGGCCGGTGAAACCGAAGTGATCATAACTGCCGGGAATGAAGATGTCAGATATGCGCACCTTCAGGAATACGGCACGTCCAACACCGAAGCACAGCCGTTCTTCTGGCCTGCCTACCGCCTCAACGCTCAGAAGGTGAAGCGGAACGCAGCAAACCTGTTCAAGCGCCGGATCAAGAAGGCTTGGAAGGGGCAACAGTGATGGAACCGACACTGGCACTTCAGACGGCAATCCGGACGGCGCTGATCAACTCGCCTGCCGTGACCGGCATCGTCCCGGCTGATCATATCCGTTCCGGCAGCACCCGGCCTGACAAGACGCCGGCAATCATCATGAGCGACGGCAACACCGCCTTGCGCGGCCACGACTACACCGCTCAACGGACGGCATGGGTTTATCTGGACCTTCACGTTTGGACGCTGGACGCTGGCGAGGATGCGGCGAAGGAGATCGCGGGAGCGGTTACGGCTGCACTCGACAAGCCCCTGCTTTTTGAGGGGTGCGAGTGCGACCATTTCCGCGTCACCGGCTCTCGGTTTCCGCGTGATCCAGATCCCGCCTACGGCCACGGCATCCTGTCGGTCGAAGCTCTTATCAGGTGGATCATCTGATGCTGAATATCGGGAAGCTTGATCGCCGCATTACCATTGAGCGGGAAACCGAGACGGTGAAACCCTCCGGCAGCGTCGTGAAAGTGTGGACGCCGGTTGCAACGGTATGGTCGGAGGTTCTTCAGCAGTCAGCAAGCGAGTTCTTCACCGGCTTCGGTGAAGCCGAAACTGGCACCATGATCTTCCGCGTCCGATATCTCCCTGGCATCAAAACTGCCGACCGCGTGGCCTATGACGGCCAACACTACGGCTTGAAAGAGATCAAGACGCTCGGCAGGCGGGATGCCCTTGAGCTTCGTGGGGAGGCTCTGCGGTGACACACCTTCGCGGCGTGAAGCCTTCTCTTGCACCTGACCGCGCTCCACTCACGAAGGCACCGCCCGCGCCGAAGTGGATGACGGATGAAGCGCGCGCTGAGTGGAAGCGCATCATGCCGCGCCTGATCGAAGACCGGATCATCACGAAGGCTGATCTGACCGGCATCGAAAACTACTGCGTTGCCGTTGGTCGCGTGCGCGAGATCGAAGCTCTGTTTCGCACTGCTGGCTTAGACAAGGTTCTCTTCGGAATGCAGAACCGGGCGATGCAGACGGCCCGGCAGCTTGCCGCTGAATATGGCTTGTCGCCGGTTTCCCGCGCTCGTGTCGGCAGCGCCGCGAATGACGATGATGAAGACGACAACCCGCTCACCATTGGCAGGAACCGGCAGTGAGCAAAAGCGCGTTTCCCCATTGGATCTATGACGGCACCGCCATCGCTGACCCGTTCGGCTATGGGCAGGAAGCCGTCGATTTCATTCGGGCGCTGAAGCATCCGGCAAGCACCGCACCGAAAGGCCGATTTCAACTCTTCGATTTTCAGGAGCGCATGACGCGCCGCATCTATGGTCCGCGCAACCCCGATGGTTCGCGGATTGTCCGCGCCGTCTTCCTGATGCTGCCGCGTGGGAACCGGAAGACCAGCATTGCGGCGGCATGGGCGCTTCTCCATACCATCGGGCCTGAGGCCCGCCCGGCAGGACAGGCGATCTTCGCCGCGTCCAACCGCGAACAGGCCGGCATCGGTTTCAAAGAAGCCGCGAACATCGTGCGGGAAGACAAGCGGCTTGTCGGTGCGACGCGCATCTATGACGCGCACAACTCGGCAAAGAAGATCACCTGCCGGTCGAATGCCGCCGAACTCTTGGCAATCTCCAGCGACGGCGCAGCACAGCACGGCAAGACGCCTTCCTTCGTCCTTGTTGACGAAATCCACGCTTGGAAGGGCCGTGATCTTTGGGAAGCCCTCAAGTCCGGCATGGCGAAGGTGCCGGACACGCTCATGATCATCGCCACGACCGCAGGCCGTGGACAGGAGAATATCGGCTTCGAACTCTATGATTACGCTCGCAAGGTCGCGACTGGCGAGATCCATGATCCGTCCTTCCTGCCCATCATCTTCGAAGCCGAGCCGGGCGACGATTGGAAGGACGAAACCGTTTGGCACAAGGTCAATCCAGGCCTCACTCACGGCTTCCCTGATCTCGGTGGCCTTCGCACGATGGCGCGTGAAGCCGAACATCGGCCCGCCGAACGGTTCGCGTTCCAGCAGTTCCACCTGAATATGTGGCAGGCGGCTTCCCGCGATCCGCTCTTCGATATGGCTGTGTATGATGAGGGGCGTGATCCGCACTTCGATCCCTCTGAGCTTGAGGAACTGCCCTGTTACCTCGGCGTGGACCTCTCCCGCTCCGGTGACTTGACGGCCATCGTCGCAGCTTTCCGGCACGACGATGGACGCATCTCAGTTCAACCCTGGTTCTTCCTCCCTTCGGATGGCTTGGAAGACAAGGCTAGGCTCGAACAGGTGCCCTATCTTCGCTGGCGCGATGACGGCTTTCTTGATGTTATCGACGGCGCGGTAATCGAACCCAACGTGATAGCCGACCGCATCATTGACCTCTGCGGCACCTACAGCGTGCAGGAAGTCATCTTCGATCCTTCGCTTGCCGGGCCGATCATGGCGAAGCTCATGGATCACGGCATCAACGTGCTTCAGCTTCCCCAGACCGCAAAGCATATGCACGGCCCGATCTGTGATCTTGAGCGCGTCGTGAATGGCCGCCGCATCCGACACGGCGCGCACCCGATTCTTCGCAATCACTTTGAGAGTGTCGTTGTGAAACGGGCAACGAGTGCAAGCGAGTTGACCACGATGCACAAGGGCACCCGGCACAGTAATCATATCGACGGCGCTATTGCGTCCGCCCTGGCTGTTTCGCGTGCCGTTGCCAACGACAACAGGCGCTCGATCTTCGATCTCGATCCCGACGATTTTGACCAGCTTCGCGCTGAAGCAGCATGAGGAATAACTAATGGACGATGTTCAACGCCTACTGATCTCGCTTGAAGGCCGCTTCAATAAGTACGAACGCGACCTCGACAGGACGAAAAACCGCACCCGCACCAACTTCCGGGCAATGGAGAAGCAGGCAGCGGATAGCGCGAAGAAGATGGACAACGTCATGGCCGGCGCGCTCAAGAGCTTCGGCAAGGGCTTGGCGGGCGGCGTGATCGGTGGCCTCGCCATCGGTGGCCTCGATCAGATCGTGTCGCGAGTTGGCGATATCGCTAAGAACATCGCCAGCATCGGCAATGAGGCGAAGCGCGCCGGCCTTAGCACAAAGGCCTTTCAAGAGCTTGGTTATGTAGCGCAGCAGAACCGCATTCCCGTTGACGCCCTTGTCGACGGCATGAAGGAGCTAAATCTTCGCGCTGATGAATTCGTCGTCACCGGGAAGGGCAGCGCTGCTGAAGCTTTCCAACGGCTCGGTTATTCAGCGCAAGACCTGAAGCGTAAGCTTGAAGACCCTTCGACTCTGTTGGTGGAGATCATCGGCAGGCTTCAGCAGTTGGATCGGGCGGCACAGATCCGCATCGCAGATGAGATCTTCGGTGGAACAGGCGGTGAGCGCTTCGTCGAGTTGATCGATCAAGGCGCTGAAGGCATCCGGCGCGCGATCAAGGAAGCCAATGATCTCGGCATCGTCATGGATGATGAGCTTATCCGGCGCGCCGATGAACTGGACCGGAAGTTTCAGGCTATCGGCAACACGATCAGCACCTACACAAAGCAGGCCGTGGTTGGCTTAGTCGGTGCCATGGATGACTTTCTAGACCGGTTCAACAAGGTCGAAGAGCAGTCAGATCGGAACGTGCAGAACCGACTGCTGGACACCTACAACGACATTGCCGCTGAGAAGCAGAAGCTTGCGGACCTTCAGCAGATCAGCCTCGGCACTCCTGCCGACCTGATGAACATCACGGCCTCACAGAAGGAGATCGAACGCCTCACGGCTGAAGCCATGCGCCTTCGCGACATTCTGGACAGGCGCAACGGCTACCGGGAAGACTTCATCTATAAGACCGGTGAAGACGCAAAATATGCAAAGCCACCTCTCGATAGCCTGAACAACGCGCTAACCGGGACCGGCAGCGCGGCAGGGGCGGGCGCGAAGGGCTTGGATAGCTTTGCGAGTGCCGTGCGGGCGCTGAAGGATGAGGTTCCTGACCTCGCCAACGGCCTGGCGCAACTCGACGCGCAAACTCGCATCGATCAAGCTTATCGGGCCGCATTAGGCCAAGCCCGCACCATGGGAGAGGTCTATCTTGCCAACGAGCTTCGCGGGAATGCTCTTTCCGCAGTTGCCGTTCGCTCGGCTACCGACGACCCGACCCGCTACCTGACCAACGTCCTGGCGTCCGGCAAGTCTCAGGCGCATATCAACGGCCTTGCCAGCACCTTCGCGGAAAAGCTGGCGAAGATGCTGGCTTCCATGCCAGATGACTTGAAAGGCAGCGTCACCATCAATTCCGGCTATCGCTCGGTTGAGCGACAGCAGCAGCTTTGGCTTCAGGCACTGAAGAAGTACGGTTCACCTGACGCCGCGCGCAAATGGGTAGCGCCGCCCGGCAATAGCCAGCACAACAAGGGTAACGCTGCCGACCTGGGCTATAGCTCGGATGCCGCCCGGCAGTGGGTGCATGGCAACGCTTCCCGCTTTGGTCTGACATTCCCGCTCTCTAACGAGAACTGGCACATTGAAGACGCTGAGGCCCGGCAGCAGCTCAACAGTCAGGAAATGGAGCGGAAGATTGCCGTCGCGACCGAACAGGCGGACGCTTACCGGCAGATCACGACGGAGGCCCGCAACTTCATTCTAGGCCAGCAGACGGAACGGCAGGCGCTCGATATGACGACCGATGCCGCTGCCGCTCTACGGTATGAGCAACAGATGCTTGCTGAAGCGCAGCGCGCGGGCATCACCTTAACCGACCAGCAGCGGCAGGAGATCGCCAATCTCGCCGCTGGCATGGCAGGCGCTGAAGGGGCGGTTCAGTCCTATGTTCAAACTCAGGAGCAGGCTTCAGCGGCTGCGCAGTTCTTCGGTCAACAGGCCGTCGATGCTCTTTCCGGCCTCCTCACTGGCACCATGACCGCAGAGCACGCGTTGCAGCAGTTGCTGCAAACACTCGTGAAGGCAGCGCTTCAGGCCGCGCTCTTGGGTGAAGGGCCGCTTGCCGGATTGCTTGGCGGAAAGCCGAAGGCACCGACCGGCAACGGCAGCAGCAAGAAGGGCCTCGGCTCTATCCTTGGCGCAATCTTCGGCTTCGCGGACGGCGGCTATACCGGTCACGGTGGAAAGCATGAACCGGCAGGCGTGGTGCATCGCGGCGAATACGTGATGAGCAAGCGCGCGGTTGAGCGCATTGGTGTTGCCAACCTTGAAGCCATGCACCGGGGCGCGCTGAAGGCCGGCTATGCCGACGGCGGTTACGTGGGGCAACCTCGGCTTCCCGCGGCGAATGTCGCACCCGCTAACCAGAACGCACCGCAGATCGCAATCAGTGCTCCGGTCACTGTGAATGCCAACGGTGGCACTCCGGAGCAGAACGCCGATCTGGCAAAGCAGGTATCGCGGCAGATGGAAGCCACGATGCGTGGCGTTGTCGCTGATGAGCTTCGGCGGCAGATGCGCCCCGGTAACATGCTGAATAACGGGCGTAGCCGCTGAAAGCAAAACGCCCGGCTAGTCAGGCCGGGCGCTCATGCAGGAGCAGCAGCCCCTTCTAGACTGCTAGGCAATATTATCCATCAGTTTAAGACCCTTTTCAAGCAAGTATGTCTGCTCTCGCTGTCAAATCACCATAGTCTAGATGATGTTTTGACAGCGCAAATCTGTTGCCGGTCATCGTTGTCGTTGCTATCATAGATGCCAACAACAGAAAGGGCCGGTCAACTTTCGACGGAGACCGACCCTTAAACAAGTGCTATGCGATGAACTATACTGAATCCGGCGCTCCCGGTCAAGATTCTATTGTCGTTGGAGGTGACTCTTCCGCTCGTGAAGGTGCCGGATTTACGGCGCGCAAAAACGAGTGTTTTGCAACATTTCCGTCGCCGGAAAACCAGACTGAAGCCCTTGCGCCGCAGGGCGTTCGGCATGTTTCATCGCCTCCTGGTGTAGTTACATACCAATCCCCCAGCCGGCCTTCCTCCAATCCTCCTGCTTACATTTGCCTGGGCAAAGAGTGGCTGTCTAAGCGTCCGAAGCCTCGTGGCCGTCATGCACGTAAGCCGAAGAAGATCACGAAAGCAGCGGCCCGGCATTCGAAGGATGAGAAGAAGACCATCATCGCAGCACGTGCTTTCCAGCGTGAGGCCATTGCCTTCAGCCTTAACTTCAGTCCGAGGAAGATCGCCCAACTGAAGGCGTCGAGCGATCCGGTGCGCATCATCTACAACGAGATCAATCGTTCCGCGAAGACGATCCTCGGCTATGCACTTCCCATTAGCTTTGAGTTCGATCTTGATGATAACGACCGCCTGCACTGCCACGGCATCGCTGTTCTTCCCGATTGGGAGAAGGAGACGATTGCCAAGTTCCGGCACGTCCTAAAGCGCGCGGGAGGGGTTATGCATGGTCGCGGCAGCGGTCGGCAGGTTGATGTTGACCGACTAAAAGACTGGAAGGGCTGGACCGGCTACCAGCACAAGAACGCGGATCGTGTCATTGCCCTGCTCGGCACTGAGAAGATCGACTACGCCTCACGCGAGCTGAAGCGCCTTGCCTTCAGCGACCATGATGCCGAACTCAACCGGCAGAAGGAAAGCCGGCGCCGGAAGAAGGACAACCCGACGGTCAAAACGGCCACAGCGACTCCACAGCGGCGACGGAAGCTCTCGGCTAATGTCAGGCACTCTCCGGCGCGCCATCGCTCTGTGCGGCGCTCACCGACTCAAACATGGCGTCAGCCATCCCGGCGCGTCTGCCGGTCGCTTCAGTTCCATCGCAGATCAGCGACCGGCCCGCCGTAATCAGTCAATACTGACTTCGCTAAGTTATTGTAATCATTTCTTATAATGGACTCATTTCGCCGGATCACAGATGAAGAAGCTGTAGGGACTAACCGGAAAGGACATACCCGCAATGACTTCTATCATTCTCGACTCCACGACCCATACACGCCTCCTGGACGGCCTTATGGCTGCTGCCGCCGATGCGCTTGCCGTCAATGATCCGGCACCGTTCGTCATCGCCCTGGCGCAGATCGCCAATATTTACCCGCAGCAGGTCATGGACTACTGGACGCCGGATGCTGAGGTCGAATGAGGCAAAGTTGAAACCAGCGGAATTTTTTTGTGCAGTCCGTCGATCTCGCGACTATTCAGAGGGGTGTATTAAGAAAGGAGACGCCAGAATGGCCCTTAGCCCTCGACTACAGCAGCTTGTTAACTCCCAGCGGAAGCATCACGAGGCCAAGGCAGACCGGTTCGCATCGGTCGCTGAAAGCCTCATAGACGAACTGTCCGGAAACCGCATGACGCGGGAAGCTATACAAGCCCTCATGGCGACGGAGGTCGAGCTTGCTGAAATGGATGCAAGCGGTGAACTGACAAAGGCCGATATCGAAAAGGAGTGGCAGCAGTTCGTGGCTGATCCAAACAGGTACGGAAAAATTACCTAACTTGCCCTGTGAGATTTGCCCGGCGATCTTCATCGCCGGGCAATCCCTTAGATGTCTCTCAAGTTCTCAAGTTCATTGAACGGATACCAACGCAAGAGCGGCATCGCGCAAGCTGTAGCGTTCGGATTAGTGCTGACTGGGTTAGACCCTACCAGCCGGACAGAAATAGTCGTCCTGCCTGTATAGCCACCCATGCGGTTCTTCGCATTTGCCTTCACACATACGAACTGGAGCTTGCCGTCTGGCGTGGCGTCCATCACGCTCGATATCTCGGCGTCTCGCACTGAGTATGGATCAATCAAATAGTCGCGAGCATCCCGAACGATGGCCGCTCTAATTGCAGGCGTCGGCTGGCGCTGCGAGGCCATCACCCTATCGACTTCACCTTGTGTCACGCAGCCCGACAAAGCAGCGCCGGCAGCGGCGACGAACATGATCTTCTTCATTTACCCCTCACCCTAGATTGCCATGCAGTGATATGCGATGGTTCCCGCAACCACAAGGTTGCAGGAGGGGATTCCACACCAATGGTTTCAGGCTACGATAAGACGCCGCCCGAACCTCGGTATGAACCGGAGTTTGGCCCCGCTGCGCAGTGGGTTATTATCGGCCTCGTGATTGGGCTATTCTGCGGGGCTGTCGCGCTGCTGTTCTTTTAGCCCCACTCACCTGAGGCGGACAAGTCGTTCCTCAACAGCTTGCATGTCATAAACAAATCCTTGCCAGCCGGCACGTCTTGCCTTTTCAGATAGTGGCTTTCGCGGCTTGAACATTTCCACTGTTTGAAGGTCGGCGGACAGATAGAAAATCGAATACTGCTGAAGTGGATCAACTAATACAAGATAAAGTGGAAAGTAGATTGCTGCTTCCATCCTAGCAATCTGCGGGCCCCATGCGGCTCCTAGGATAGCTTTGGGTATCCTGTCAATATTCTTCGTGCTTGAAGTCTTAACCTGAGCAAGGTAGCCGCAAAAGTCACAGATGACGTCTGCGCATTTGAAGTTCGGCGGCAACCGAACCAAGCTCTTCGCTCTTTTGCATTTAGGACATATGCACTCTTGAACGATACGTTGCTCCCCGAACGTCCCTAGAGCCTGCCTGACTGTAACCATTGCACTGCTTCCGAAGCTATGATCACTAGTGGGTAATCTCGGCGAAGCGAGCGTGCAGAAGTTCGTCAATGCTCCAGCGCGCGTTGTTGCGCACAAAGTTGAGCATTTGTATCAGATCAGAATCCTCTAGGACTATCATAAAGCCCCTGCCATCGCTCGCGGTGTCCCTGCAGCCCGCCACGATCCGTTCCCGATTATCCATGGAGCGGCACAATAGAAATCCAACAAACCCTCTGTGGTGGCTGAAGCGACCGGCGAGTTGGTCAAGTTCGGGGTTCCGCATCTCCTTGACGTAGTTTTTGCACTCCACGGGGATGCTTAACGCCCGGCCTTGCGGTGATACCATCATTGCGTGAAAGAAACCCCGCTCTGCCGCGTTGGTGAAGCGAATATCGAGACGCTTCCTCCCCTCATGCAGTTCGGCCTCCTTTACTGGTGTGATCAATTGGGGATGAAAAAGAAACGTACAGATTGCCATCGCATGATGGTGATAAGTCGAAGCGTCAGCACTCCCAGCAGGAATTGCTCGCAAACGATCGATTAACGCCTCCGCGAACGCACCTTCGTCGAAGAACATTTCTAGCATATCTGGCGGAATTGGTCCGGATGCGCCCTTGATCCTTTTGTAGGTCTCAAGAACATCAGGGTGATCTAGAACGAACCGAGCTAGATCATCCTTCACGAATGGGTGTCTCTCTTTCACGGCCTTTTTGGTTACGTACCTCTCACCCGTCCCCTTGAAAACTTGAACCAGTGCCGAATTCGAGTTCAGGTACTCCTGTTTTAGGAACTCGACCATGTAGTGGTTGTAGAACTCCTGGCTATCGAGCGACAACTTGAACCGCACGCTGAACTTTGGGACCAGGAGAATTGGTTTCCCCCCATGAACCGGAAGCTCTAGTTCCGACGCCAACCAATCCGCACGCTCTGCCGACCAAGTCGGACCTAGGCTTCTAACCACTCTCGTGGGAATGCCAAGAAGGTCGCACTGTTCCTTCGTGTATTGCGCAAGATGCCCCCGCAGAACGTTAGTTGTCAGGTCCGAAATCATGTCCGGGCCGACCCCATGAATAAACAACTCAGCTTCGGAAATGTCCCCGATTACCCCTGTCTGGAACGCTCGGCTTCTCCTGAGGGCGTCCGCAAACCTAGCCGCCTTATCTGACCCCACACCTCGTCCGCTGGGACGCCCAACAGACTGGCCGAGGTATGTCTCGTTGGGTTCCCCAAGGCGGCTCATTAGATGAGCTACCCTTCCCTCATTGCCTAGCCGTAGCTGGTTCAAAACTTCCGTAAAGAAGGATCTGATCGCGTCTCCACACTTGGCAGACCATTCATCATCGCGAATCTGAATAGCGTATGGGTCGATGTATAGCGGCGTGTCTGTTGCTAGATCGATGTCAACGAAGTCCAGGGTGGCCTGCGTATTACTCAATCCAAAAACTACACTAAAGCGTGTCATGCGAATCTCCCGGCCCACTTGAACTATTGAGCAGTTAGCCCTTAGGTTGCAAGGCCGGACAGTATCGATTCACACCTACGTTCACGATTTGGGGATTATGTGACGCAACGACTTTCATACCGCGAATTCAAAGATGAGCTTCTTCTATCCATTGCCATATCGGCAAACGGCGAGACGAATAAGTTCATCAATCCCGAAGAAGTGGCCCTTCGGATACAGGATAGATATAGCTCAACATGGGTTATGAGCGCTGCGGCTGACCTGACGGAAATGGGCTATCTTACTGGCACAACTTTTCTGAGCGGTGGTGGTTCTTATGCTCTGTTAGGGGCAGGTCTTGAGAGGGCGGAGGAAGTTGCGGGGGAAAAGGCAACTGACCTTTACGAATTGATCGATGAAGCCAATGCCACTCCCCTAGCTGACGAGCATGGGAACATACTAACCAACGAAAATGACAACAGTCTGCTGGTGCAGATCGATCCGTGGGAAGCCGAACCGCCTCAGGTCATTCAGATCGATCATCTATCTCCGGACTTCAAATCGCTTGATCGCGCCCTTCGCGACCAGATCGAGATATTGCGGGGTGACAACTCGTTGCTGGCGGAAGGTGCCGAAGCGGGTCAGCGCCTAGCGGAGCTAGAAGCGGGCCGGATTCTAATCAAGGCAGATCAGGCTGATGGAAACCTAGTTAAGCGAGTTGTCATCCCTGCCCTTCGTTATCTTCTTGAGAAAGCAACAGACGAGGTCACAAAAACTGGCATCCGAAGAATCATTGACTTGGTAATGGGCCTTTTCAACTGAACCGCGTCATCCGGTCGGCAGCATGATCCGGATTAGTGCCCCGGAAAACTGTTCCGGTTACGTTCATTTTGCTTCCCTAAAATAAATTCAAAAACATGCAGTTAATGAGTGTGGCTGGGGCGCCTGGATTCGAACCAGGGGATGGCGGTACCAAAAACCGCTGCCTTACCGCTTGGCTACGCCCCACCGTGACAGGCCATGGAGCAGTTTCGAATTCACTGCCGGGCCAAGTGCGGCCTGCTCTAGCAAAGCTTCCTGCCGGCGGCAATCGTTCCCGAAGAGGTTTTTTGCAGATTTCCAGGACAGGCTCGTGGTAGAGCGGGCGCGAACCGAACGACTATCCGGCGGAGAAGACATGGCCGAGAGAGACGAGACCGAGGAGCCGAGCTTCGACCTCGCGTTCCAGCCGGCCTATGGCGAGCCCGTGCCTGTGGCCGAGAACGTGCAGCGGCTGACGGTCAACAATCCCTCGCCCTTCACCTTTCACGGAACCAATACCTATATCGTCGGCCGCTCCTCGGTCGCGGTGGTCGATCCCGGCCCCGAGGACGAAGCGCATTTCCAGGCCCTGATGGCATCGCTGAAAGGGCGCGAGGTCACGCACATCTTCGTCAGCCATACGCATCGCGACCATTCTCCGCTGGCCCGCCGCCTGAAGGAGGCGACCGGAGCCGTCACGGTGGCGGAAGGCATCCATCGCGCGGCACGGCCGCTGTTTGCCGGAGAGGCCAACCCCTTCGCCGAGAGCGCCGACAGCGCCTTCGCACCGGATATCGCCGTCGCGGACGGCCAGACCGTCGAGGGGGACGGCTGGCGGATGACGGCCGTGCATACGCCCGGCCATACCGCCAACCACTCGGCCTTTGCACTGGAAGACAGCGGCATCCTCTTCTCCGCCGACCATGTCATGGCCTGGGCCACGACGATCGTTGCACCGCCCGACGGCTCGATGGCCGACTTCATGGAGTCGATCGAGAAGCTTCTGATCCGCGAGGATCGCCTGTTCCTGCCCGGCCATGGCGGTCCGGTGCGGGAGCCGGCATCCTTTCTGAGAGGCCTGAGGACCCACAGGCGGATGCGCGAACGGGCCGTGCTCGAGCGGATCAGGGCGGGCGACCGGCTGATCGCCGACATGGTCAAGGCGATCTATACGCGCACCGATCCGCGGCTGCACGGCGCCGCCGCACTCTCGGTGCTCGCGCATCTGGAGGACCTCGTCGAGAAGGGGCGGGTTTCGACCGAGGGGCCGCCATCGCTCAAGAGCACCTATTTTCCCGCCTGAACCTCGGCTCCGCACGCCTGGCGGAACATCATCGTCGCCTTTCCGTTGTCGGGGGCGGTCAGACGGCCGCATCACGAAGAAGACGAGGAAGATGATGAAGACGTTCACACTTGCAGCCGCCGCCACCCTCATCGCCGGAGCAGCCTTCGCGCAGGCTCCGCTCACCGCCCCGATCGTGGTCCTGCCGCAGGCCCAGGGTGCTGCCCCGACGCATCTTCTGACGGGCGAGTTCGACGATCATGACGTCTATGGCGCCGACGGCAAGGAGATCGGCGAGATCGAAGACATCGTCCTCAATCTCGACGGCACCGTAGCGGCCGTCGCACTGGAGGTGGGCGGCTTCCTCGGCATCGGCGAGCAGGACGTGCTGGTCGCCTGGAGCGCGCTGGAAATCACGGCGGAGAACGACGGCATCCGCATCGCCGCGCCGACCCTGACCCGCGAGGTGCTGGAGCAGGCGGAAGCCGTCCACCTCGCCAAGCTCGGCCTCGGCGACGACTGAACCGGCAGGAACACGCGGGCGGCGGCGTCAGCCGCCCGCGATCCCGAGCAGCTCGGCGTCCAGCCGTTCGAGGAAATCCTCCGCCACCGCCGCACTCAGGCCGAGGTCGTGGTGGCCGAAGCGGGAAGCGACGCGGACGTCCACGGAAGTGGTCTCGGCATCTTCCCGCAGGCGGATGAGGACATCGAAGGGCAAGCCGAGGACGAGGCTTTCCGTCTCGCCCTGCAGGACGACATCACGATCTCCGGCGGGCACAGCGGCCGGGAGCAAGGGCTCCGGACGGGGCATCGGCACCGGCACGTTGTCGGGGGGCGGAGACGCATCGTCAACCGGCTGCTCGGGCGCCGGCGCCACCGGCTGCGGCTCCATCAGTTCCGTACCTTCGCGATGGAGGATCGCGATCCGTGCGGAGAGCGCGGCAGCCTGGACGCCTTCGTAGACGCGGTCGAGCGCTCCCTCATACCGGCGGCCGGTCAGTCCCGGATAGGCGGCAAACTGCTCCCGTCGGCCGGCCGGCGCGAGGGATTCGGGACGCTGCAGCCACTGCTGATCGTATTGCGGCTTCACCAGGAACGGCGGCACATCCTCGAGATCCGTGCTGACCTCGTAGAGCGGGGGCTTCGTCACGTAGAGGAGTGCGGCAGCACCGACGACGGCAAGCGGCACGGCTGAGTAGAAAAGTGCCTTCGCCGCGGCAATGCCGCCCTCCGCTCCCTTCTGCCACAGGCGTCCGAGCCCGATCAGCGCCAGCGGGACCGCAGCGGCTGCGATCGCGGCCGAGAGCAGGACGAGCGCCAGAAAATCCGGCGTGCGCACGGGACCGAACCTGTGCGCGAGAACCGCGAGGACGAACAGGAGAAGGGCCGCGAAGCCGATCCGGCGGGCAGCATAGGCGGAATGGGAAACGGGCCGGACATAGCGGACGGTCATGGAATCAGCGGTACCCGAGTTTGCGGCGGCACACTTGCCTGTTTAGAACAGGAGGACAGATAAAGGAATCGGCATCTTGTCGATGCCGGAAAGGGAATCCGCCATGCGCCGCCTCTCCAACCTGTTCGCGATCGCCCTCCTGATTCCGCTCGCGGCGTGCCAGACCATGAGCCCCGAGGAGCGGCGCGCCGCCGACGAGCGCGCCTGTGCCGGCTACGGCTTCAGGCCGGGCACCGACGCGATGGCGAAATGCCTGCTCGATCTGGAGCTCGACCGCCGCGCGGACATGCGCAGCTGGCGCGACCGGCAGGCCAGCACGATGTGGGGCCCGATGTATGTCGAGCGCCGCATCATCATCAGGGACGACGATTGAGCAGGTAACCGCTTGAGGCAGCGCAAAGACGACGTGCTTCGTTGAATTCACAAGTGACGGGCAACAGCCCCGGAGCCCTTCGATGAAACTCAGAACTCTCCTCCTTTCTGCGGCAATCAGCTTCCTTTCCGCTTCCGTCGCGCTTTCGGCCACCGTCAGCGTCTTCAAGGATGCAGGCTGCGGCTGTTGCGGCGGCTGGATCGCGCACATGACTGCAAACGGCTTCACCGTCGCCTCGGCTGATATTTCTCCCGAAGAGATGGATGTCGTGAAGGCGAAGGCCGGCATCACGGGGGACACCGCCTCCTGCCATACGGCGCTGGTCGATGGATATGTCGTCGAAGGACACGTGCCGGCATCCGACGTGCAGCGCCTGTTGGCCGAGCGTCCGGACGCCGTCGGCCTAGCGGCGCCGGGGATGCCGGCCGGCTCACCCGGAATGGAAGGTGCTGGGGCAGAGCCCTACGACGTGCTGCTCATCCACAAGGACGGGAGCACGGAAATCTTTGCCAGCCACTGATCCGGAAGGCTTCGCCTCAGGCATCTGCACGACGGCGTAAGATTGCCGCCTGAGCGGCGGCAAGCCGCGCAATCGGTACGCGGAAAGGCGAACAGGACACGTAGTCCAGCCCGGCATTCTCGCAGAAGGTGATCGAGGCCGGGTCCCCGCCATGTTCGCCGCAGATACCGAGCTTGAGGTTCGCGCGGGTCTGGCGGCCACGCTCGGCGGCAAGCTGGATCAGTTCTCCCACGCCGTCGAAATCCAGCGAGATGAACGGATCCTGCTCGATGATGCCCTTGCGCTGGTAGGTGGGGATGAAGGCAGCGGCATCGTCGCGCGACATGCCGAAGGTCGTCTGCGTCAGGTCGTTGGTGCCGAAGGAGAAGAACTCCGCGGTCTCGGCGATGACGTGGGCACGCAGGGCGGCGCGCGGCAGTTCGATCATCGTGCCGGCAAGGTAGCCGATCTCCACGCCCGACTCGCGGGCCACGTCTTCGGCGACCCGATCGATGCAGCCCTTGACGTAGTCGAGTTCCGACCGAAGGCCGACCAGCGGCACCATGATCTCCAGTTCGACCGCCTCGCCCGTCACACGTGCCGCCTGGACGGCCGCTTCGAAGATGGCGCGCGCCTGCATCTCGGCAATTTCCGGGTAGGAGATCGCCAGCCGGCAGCCGCGATGGCCGAGCATCGGATTGAACTCGTGCAGCGCGTCCACGCGGCGGCGCAGGAAGCCCGGCTCCATGTCCATCGCCTTCGCCACCTCGGCAATCTCCTCGTCCGACTTCGGCAGGAACTCGTGCAGCGGCGGGTCGAGCAGGCGGATCGTCACAGGCAGGCCGTGCATGATGGTGAAGAGCTCCGTGAAGTCGGAGCGCTGCATCGGCAGGAGCCTGGCAAGCGCCTGCCGCCGGCCCGCCTCGTCCTCCGCCAGGATCATCTCGCGCATCACCTGGATGCGGTCACCCTCGAAGAACATATGCTCGGTGCGGCAGAGGCCGATCCCTTCGGCGCCGAAGGAGCGGGCGGAGCGCGCGTCCTGCGGGGTATCGGCATTGGTGCGGACCGTCATCCGCCGCGCCTTGTCCGCCCATACCATCAGCCGGCCGAAATCGCCGGAGAGCTCCGGCTGGATCATCGGCACGTTGCCCCTCAGGACCTGGCCCGACGACCCATCCAGCGTGACCGTGTCGCCCCGCTTCAGCACGATGCCGCCGGGACACAGAAGCTGCTCATTGCGGAGATCGACGCGCATGGTGCCCGCGCCGACGATGCAGGGAATGCCCATCCCCCGTGCCACGACCGCCGCATGGCTGGTCATGCCGCCGCGCGTCGTCAGGATCGCTTCGGCGGCATGCATGCCATGGATGTCCTCCGGGCTCGTCTCGATCCGGACCAGGATGACCTTGCGCCCTTCCGCTTCCGCCTCGACCGCATCCTCGGCGGTGAAGACGATCTCTCCGGCGGCAGCACCAGGCGAGGCCGGCAAGCCGGAGCCGAGCACGACACGCTCGACGCGGGGATCGATGGTCGGATGAAGCAACTGGTCGAGCGAGGGCGGCTCGATGCGCGTCACCGCCTCCTCCTCGCCGAGCAGGCCCTCGTCCACCATGTCGACGGCGATCTTCAGGGCGGCACGCGTGGTCCGCTTGCCGGCCCGCGTCTGGAGCATCCACAACTTGCCCCGCTCGACCGTGAACTCGACGTCCTGCATGTCGCGGTAATGGGCCTCGAGCCGATCGCAGATCGCCCGGAACTCACGGAAGGTCTCCGGCATCAGCTTTTCCATGGAGGGCCTGTCGGAACCGGAGGCCAGCCTCCCCTCCTCCGTCAGCGCCTGCGGCGTGCGGATGCCGGCCACGACGTCCTCGCCCTGGGCATTGACCAGGAATTCCCCGTAGAGCGACCGTTCGCCGGTCGAAGGATTGCGCGTGAAGGCGACGCCTGTCGCAGAGGACGAGCCGAGATTGCCGAAAACCATGGCCTGGACGTTGACCGCGGTTCCCCAGTGCTCGGGAATGCGGTGCAGGGCGCGATAGGTGGCGGCGCGCGGGTTCGTCCAGCTGGAAAAGACGGCGGCGATCGCCTTCCAGAGCTGCAGGTGGGGGTCCTGCGGAAACGTTTCCCCCAGCTCTTCCTCGACCACCTGCTTGTAGAGCCCCACGACATGCTGCCACTCGACCGCCGATAGGTCCGTGTCGTAGTCGTGGCCGAGCCGCCCCTTCTCGTCCTCGAGGATCTCCTCGAACACCTCGTGATCCAGCCCCATGACGACGTCGGCATACATCTGGATGAAGCGCCGGTAGCTGTCCCAGGCGAAGCGCGCGTCGCCGGCATCGTGGCCGAGCGCCTGGACGGTCTCGTCGTTCAGGCCGAGATTGAGGACGGTATCCATCATGCCGGGCATGGAGGCCCGCGCACCGGAGCGGATCGAGAGAAGCAGCGGCTTTGCGGAGCCGCCGAAGGTCCGGCCCGTTTCGGCCTCCATGGCGACGATGCCTTCCAGAACCTGGGCCTTCAGGGCGTCGGGCAGTGTGCGGCCGTTCTTGAAATACCAGGCACAGGCGTCGGTCACGATCGTCAGGCCGGGGGGGACCGGCAGCCCGAGGCTTGCCATCTCCGCAAGGTTCGCGCCCTTGCCGCCGAGCCGGTCGACATCGGCAGCGCCGCCTTCCGCCTTTCCACCACCGAAGCGGTAGACCCACTTCTCCATTGCCTGCTCTCCACCCACGCAGCCTGTTTTCAAGGAGGCTTACAGCTTTTGCCGTAGTTTGGAAACGTATGGGGGCAGGATTATGTTGCAATGCAACAAAAGGCGCAGGCGGGGTAATCAGACCGCTTCCCGCAGCAGCTCCGCTGTCTGGAGATCGACCGAAACCAGCTGGGACACGCCCTGCTCCGCCATGGTGACGCCGAACAGCCTGTTCATGCGCGCCATGGTGATCGGATTGTGGGTAATGATGACGAAGCGCGTCTCGGTGGATGCCGCCATCTCGTCCATCAGGTTGCAGTAGCGTTCGACATTGTGGTCGTCGAGCGGCGCGTCGACCTCGTCCAGCACACAGATGGGCGCCGGATTGGTCAGGAAGACGGCGAAGATCAGCGCCATGGCCGTCAGCGCCTGCTCGCCGCCCGACAGGAGCGTCATGGTCTGCGGCTTCTTGCCGGGAGGGCGCGCAAGGATTTCCAGCCCCGCCTCGAGGGGATCGTCCGATTCCACCAGCTGCAGTTCCGCCGTTCCGCCCCCGAAAAGGTGGGTGAACAACCGCTGGAATTCGGCGTTGACCACGTCGAAGGCCGCGATCAGCCGCTCACGCCCCTCCCGGTTGAGGCTCTGTATCGCGCCGCGCAGCTTGCGGATGGCGTCGATGATGTCGTCCCGTTCGCGGATCAGTGCGTCGAGCTTTTCGGAAAGCTCCTTCTGTTCCTCGTCCGCCCGCAGGTTCACGGCGCCGAGACGCTCGCGCTCCATCTTCAGCCGGTCGACCTCCCGCTCGATGTCGCGCATGTCCGGAAGACCGGCACCGGGAGCAATACCGGCCAGCCGCAGCACTTCATGCGGCGCCACTCCGAGCGCCTGCTGGATCGCAACCTCGCTGTCATGGCGGCGCTCGGCGGCGGAGACGAGCCGTTCCTCGGCACGGCCCCGCTTTTCGCGGGCCTCTGCAAGCTCGGACAATGCGGTGGCGGCCAGGCGATCGGCGTCCCGCTGCCGGCCCTCGGCCTCCACGAGACGATCGGCGGCGACGCGGCGCGCCTCCTCGGCCTTCTGCAGTTCGGAAAGAAGCGCTCGGCGCCGGTCCTCGAACTCTTCCGGCGCCGCCTCCAGATCCGCAAGTTCTTCGCGGGCCTCCTCCTCACGTTCCCGCAACGTCGCCACATGATCCTCGGCACTTGCCGCCCGGGCCTGCCAGGCGGAACGCTCCTGCGCGATGGCCGAAAGCCTGCGGCGACGCGCCTCCGCCTCGCGGCTCAATCCCTCGTAGCGGGCGCGAGCCTCGGCAAGGAGGCCGCGATCCGTCGCCACCGCCGCCTGCTGGTCGCGCAGTCGCTCATCCAGCGATGAAAGATCGGGCGCATCCTCCAGTTCGACCCGTGCATTCTCTTCCTGAAGCAGCGCTTCGTCGATCTGGGTCCTGACCTGGTTCAAGGCTTCCATGACGACGTCCCGGCGACGCAGCAGATCGCCGGAGGCCCGCTCGGCCACGGCCAGCGCATCGCGCGCCTCCGTGAGCCGCCGCGCGGCCATACGGTTGCGCTCGCGCAGATCCGCCAGCCGCGCCTCGCTTTCGGCTATGCCGGCGGCAGCATCCGCAAGGGCTTCTTCCGCATCGGCCAGGACGGTCCCCGCCTCCTCCAGTTCGCCCTCCAGTTCGGCAAGACGGTTCTTCTGAGAAAGCCGGAGAGCCGCCGCGCCGGGCGCCTCCGATCCGGTTACATGACCATCCCAGCGGTAGACCGCCCCTTCCCGCGTCACGAGCCGCTGGCCAGGTTTGAGCTGCGGCATCAGCCGGGGAGCGTCCTCCTGCGCGACGATACCGATCTGGGCGAGGCGCCGCGTCAGCTCCGGCGGCGCAGCGGCGCGCGAAAGCAGCGGCTCGCATCCCGCCGGCAAGGCAGGATCGCCCGCAGCGTCGCCGTTCACTGTCCAGTATGCGGGTGCGCCGGGGTCGGTAGAACTTTCCAGATCGTCGCCCAGGGCTGCACCAAGGGCCGCCTCATAGCCGCGATCGACCCGGATGGCCTCGGCCACGGGGGAAAAATCACCGGAGGCTTCGGAGGCCGCCAGCATTCTCGAAATGGTGCGCGCCTCGGTCTCCAGCGCATTCAGCCGCGAACGGGCCGCCTCCACGGGTTTTCGGGCCAGGCCCTCGGCCGCGCGGGCGGCGCCGAGGGCAACCTCCGCCTCCTCCGCCGCCGCGCCGGCCTCCTCCAGGGCGAACTCGGCGGCCTCGACCGCTTCGCGCCGCTCAGCCGGATCGTCCAACCCCGACAGCTTGTCTGCGATCGCCTGCAGTTCCGCCTCGGCATCGTTCGACTGGCGGTCAAGCCGCTGGCGGCGCTCGCCGATCTCCCGGATGAGACGTTCCAACTGGCCGCGGGACGCTGCCGCCTCCGCCCTTTCAGCGGTGACGGCGGCGAACAGCTTCTCGCTCTCTGCCAGCGCGGCCGCGGCCGCCTCGAAGGCCTCCTTCAGTTCATCCGCCTCCGCGCCGGAATCGGCCAGCAGATCGTTGATCTCCCGCTCCTCCTCGTCGAGCTTGGCGAGAAACGAGGCATTGTCCAGGACCAGCCGCTCTTCCCGCCGGATGTCTTCGGCAAGCTGTACGAGCCGGCGGGTGAGTTCGTCGCGGCGCTTCATCAGCCGGCCCGCTTCGTCGTCCAGTTGAGTGCGTGCAATCTGGATGCGCTGGAGGGCGGCGCCGGCCTTGGCCTCCTCCTCCCGCAGTTCCGGCAGCTTCAGGCCCGCGACCGCCTGGACCTTCGCAGCCTCCATCTGGCCTTGTGCCTTCTCGGCAACCACCATCGTCGCCTGGTTGAGCGCAGTGGTGGCCTCCGTCTCGGCCTCCTTCGCCTGCGCCCAGCGGATATGCAGCAGCATGGCCTCGCGGGCGCGGATGTCCGCCGACAGCATCTTGAAGCGGTTCGCCTGGCGCGCCTGGCGCTTCAGGCTCTCGATCTGGCTTTCCAGCTGCGCCGTCACGTCCTCCAGTCGTTCCAGATTGCCTTCGGCGGCACGCAAACGCAGTTCCGCCTCATGACGCCGGGAGTGCAGACCGGATATGCCGGCCGCCTCTTCCAGAAGCTGGCGGCGCGCCTGGGGCTTGGCGTTGATGAGTTCGCCGACCCGGCCCTGCCCGACCATGGAGGGCGAGCGCGCGCCCGTGGAGGCATCCGCAAACAGGAGCTGGACGTCCTTGGCGCGGGCTTCCTTGCCGTTGATCCGGTAAACGGAGCCGTTCTCCCGCTCGATGCGGCGCGACACCTGGATCTCGTCGGAATCGTTGAAGGCAGCCGGCGCCGTGCGATCCGAATTGTCCAGGAAAAGCATCACCTCCGCGGTATTGCGGGCCGGCCGGTTTCCGGAGCCGGAGAAGATGACGTCGTCCATGCCGGACGCGCGCATGTTCTTGTAGGAATTCTCGCCCATCACCCAGCGGAGCGCCTCGACAAGGTTCGACTTGCCGCAGCCATTGGGACCGACGACACCCGTCAGTCCGCGCTCGATGATGAATTCCGTCGGCTCGACGAAGGACTTGAAGCCGACGAGGCGCAGCTTGTTGAACTTCATGCCGCGCACCGGAAAAAGGCGGCGGTCGCACGGGTGCGGCCGCCGCTCAGGTCATGAACGGGCTCAGAGAAGGCTGTCGATAAGAGCCGACATGCTTTCAACAGACATGGCCCCCGCATAACGCTTGCCGTTGATGAGGAATGTGGGCGTCGAGGAGACGCCGAATTCGTCGGCACCGCGCTTCATCGTGGCGTTCACATCATCGAGAAGTTTCTGGTTCGTCAAGCAGGCCTGGAAAGTCTCCTGTGAGAAACCGGCAAGTTTCGACATCTGCAGCAGCGCGGCGCGGCCGTCTTCTGCTGCAGCCCAGGTTTCCTGTTGCTTCATCAGCATGGATACCATCGGGAAATACTGTGCAGGCGTGCTTGCCTCTTCAGGCTTGGCGGGGTTGCAGCGCGCCAGCATGAAGGCGGCAGCCGCGCGCGGATCGAACGGGAATTCGCGAATGATGAAGCGCACCTTGCCGCTATCGACATACTTGGTCTTGATCGCGTCGAAGGTATTGTTGTGGAAGGTCGCGCAGTGGGGGCAGGTCATCGACATGTATTCGACGATCGTCACCGGCGCATTTTCCTCGCCGATCGCCATTTCCGGCAGCGGGCCGGGCTTCAGCACTTCTGCCATGTCGACGTCACCCTGGGCTTCCGGCAATTCCTGGGCGAAGGCATCGGTTGCGGAAAGCGGCAGCGCCAGGACCAGAGCCGTGGCAGCGACGCCTCCGAGGAGTGCGCGTCTGGTAAGGGTGATTTCCATCGTCTTCATCGAACACCTGCCTTAGGTTCAAAATCGGTGGCCATTCCGTATCTTGCCGCCCGGGACGTAACAAGGGACGCCAGCGTGAAATTCTTCAAAGCTTTGTGACAGCGGAAAGCTGAACGGAGGCTGTATGGCTATCGCTTCTTCTGAAGGACGGCGGTCCCGAGACGGGTGACCGCCTTCTTCAGCGCCTCGTCTTCGATCCCCTCCATCATGTCTTCCAGCCGTCTCGCCGCCTCCCCCTTCAGCGGCTGCGGCGGACACCTGTGCCTGACGGCCTGGGAGACCGGCTTCTGGACGATGCGGATCTGGCGCACGGCCGGAAACCCGAAGAAGGCATTGATGCGGGCAATCAGTTCCCCCTGCGCATGGGTGAGGAAGAGGGCTCGTGCGCCTTCGCAGGCAATGGTCAGCACGCCCGCCTGGTAGCCGCCCGCCTCGTCGGAGGCATCCCGGCGCGGCCATGCGATCTTTTCCGGCCTGCTGCAGTCGGCAAATTGCTCACCGGCGATCTCATCCCACGAGCCCAGCAGGGCGGTGGAGATGCCGGCCCGGCGCGCCAGCACGGGATCGATGATGCCATTCGCGACTTCCGCGATCTGCATCTCCCGCCTGCGGCCGGACATCTTTCCTTCGGAGGCCAATCAACAATCCTTCGGCAAGCCGGCGAACGGCGGAGGTCCCCATGACGATACCGCCGTCTCTCGTTGACGGGGCAATCGTCGAGACGATAGGAGAGCCTTAGACCAGAACCACAGGCATTTCCAGCGCGTGAACGATCCCCAGGCCATCATCCGGCAGTTGCTCGCATGGTATGACAAGCACCATCGCGACCTGCCATGGCGGACTTCGCCTGCCGCTGCGGCACGGAGCAGGCGACCGGACCCCTACCATGTCTGGCTGTCGGAGGTGATGCTGCAACAGACGACCGTGCAGGCGGTGAAGCCCTATTTCGCCAAGTTTCTGGCACTGTGGCCGACGGTGAAGGATCTTGCCGCCGCACCGACGGAAGACGTCATGGCGGCATGGGCGGGGCTCGGCTACTATGCCCGAGCCCGCAACCTGAAGAAATCCGCGGAAGCGGTGGCGGAGGAGCACGACGGCGTCTTCCCCGACACCGAAGACGGGCTGCGCAAGCTGCCCGGCATCGGCGACTACACGGCAGCAGCCGTTGCGGCGATCGCCTTCGACCGTCAGGCGCCGGTCATGGACGGCAATGTGGAGCGCGTTGTCTCCCGCCTCTACGCCATCGATGCTCCCCTGCCCGCATCGAAGCCCGCGATGAAGGTTCGGGTACGGGAGCTGACGCCGGAGAAGCGTCCGGGCGACTTCGCCCAGGCGATGATGGACCTCGGAGCAACGATCTGCACCCCGAGGAGACCCGCTTGCGCCATCTGTCCCATCCGTGAGCACTGCCTGGCCTTTGCCGAGCACGATCCGGAGCGATTTCCAGTGAAGGCGGCGAAGAAGGACAAGCCGATCCGCGCCGGCGCCGCCTTCGTCGCGGTCAATCCGGAAGGAGAGATCCTTTTGCGGCGGCGCGCGGAAAGCGGGCTGCTCGGCGGAATGACAGAAGTTCCGACGACCGGCTGGACCGCCCGAGAGAATGGCGGCGAGACGGCCGATCATGCGCCCTTCCCGGCGTTATGGGAGCCGTGCGGGACGGTCACCCACGTCTTCACGCACTTCGAGCTTCGGCTTTCGGTTTTCCGCACGAAGGCCGACCGACGCGGGGGGCTGGATGAATGGTGGGAGCCTGTCGCCAATCTCGGCGCGCAGGCGCTGCCGACCGTCATGAAAAAGGTAATCAGCCAGGCTATTCCCCTGGCCTTCGAGAAACACCCGACCTAGCAAGGAAATACCATGGCAGGCCCGATCGACCATATCGTCTTCGACATCGGCAAGGTGCTGATCCACTACGACCCGAACCTTCCCTATCACCGGCTCATTCCCGACGATGCGGAGCGGGCGTGGTTCTTCGAGAATGTCTGCACCCACGACTGGAACCTCGAGCAGGACCGGGGGCGTCCGTGGGAGGATGCCGAAGCGCTGCTGATCGAGCAGTTTCCGGAGAAGGAGGAACAGATCCGGCATTTCCGCCGATACTGGCACGAAATGGTTCCCTACGCCTACGAGGACAGTGTGGCGATCATGGAAGGGCTGATCGAAGCCGGGCGGGACGTCACCATGCTGACGAACTTCGCGGCCGATACCTTCCGGCATGCACGGGAACTCTACCCGTTTCTCAACAAGCCGCGTGGCGTGACCGTTTCGGGCGAGATCAAGCTCATCAAGCCGGACCTCGCCATCTACGAGAAACACGCGCGGGACTTCGGGCTGAAGCCGGAGGCCACCCTCTTCATAGACGATTCACCGGCCAATGTGGAAGGCGCACGCGCCGCCGGTTGGCGGGCCGTGCACTTTACCGGGGCCGACAAGCTGAAAAGCGATCTCGCCGCGCTCGGCATTGCAACCTGAACGCAAACGACGCCCGGAGGTCAGCCTCCTCCGGGCGTCGTTTATCCCCGGCCGGGACTAGAGGTACAAAACCGGCAGGGGAAGCCTGGGCCTGGCGCGACGGTGGATCGTCAGTCGATGCTCGCCAGACCGTTACGGACCACTGCCCGCAGTTCGTCGATGGGCTTCAGAGCCTTCCCATCCTCATAGTGCCAGAAGGTCCAGCCGTTGCAGGCGTCGAGACCCTGGACCTTCGCCCCCAGCCGGTGGATGGAGCCTGCCTCGCCACCGGCGGCAAGCGTTCCGTCGGCGCGGATGATGGCGCTCCAGCGGCGCTTGGCGTCCGTCAGGACCTGGCCCGGCTTAACGAGACCGCTTTCGACCAGTGTGTTGAAGGCCACGCGGGGCTCCGCCTTCTTTCCGGTCATCACCGTCAGTTCAGCCTTGCCGAGCGGCTCGACAGCGGCGATGCGGGCAGAGGCCGCTTCGATATAGTCCTGCTCCCGTTCGATGCCGACGAAATTGCGGCCGAGGCGCTTGGCGACGGCGCCCGTGGTGCCGGTGCCGAAGAACGGGTCGAGGATCACGTCGCCCGGTCTGGTAGAGGCCATGATGACGCGGGCAAGCAGCGCTTCCGGCTTCTGGGTCGGGTGGACCTTCTTGCCGTCTTCGCCCTTCAGGCGCTCGCCGCCGGAGCAGATCGGGAAGAGCCAGTCGGAGCGCATCTGAACGTCGTCGTTCGAAGCCTTCAGGGCATCGTAGTTGAAGGTGTAGGACTTCGCCTTGGCATCACGGCTCGCCCAGATCATCGTCTCGTGGGCGTTCTGGAAGCGGCGCCCCTTGAAGTTCGGCATCGGGTTCGTCTTGCGCCAGACGATGTCGTTGAGGAGCCAGAAGTTCAGGTCCTGCAGCATGGCGCCGACGCGGAAGATGTTGTGGTAGGAGCCGATCACCCAGATCGTGCCGTTCGGCTTCAGCACGCGGCGGCAGGCGAGCAGCCAGGCACGGGTGAAGGCGTCATAGGCCTGGAAGGAGGCAAACTGGTCCCATTCGTCGTCGACAGCATCGACCAGCGACTGGTCCGGACGGTGAAGCGTGCCGCCGAGTTGCAGGTTGTAGGGGGGATCGGCGAAGATCGCGTCGACCGAATGATCGGGCAGCGCCTCGAGTGCGGCGACGCAGTCGCCCTTGATGATGGTATTGAGCCAGGTGCCCGGCCGACCCTGCTGACGCAGATCGGCAAGCGGAAGGACTGCTGCCATGGGATACTCGCTGTTACGCTTACTCGGTACTTTTACACACCGTTATGGTTACCCATGTTGGTTACCAAAGCCTGAAGGGCCACAGTATTTTCGGGAAAAAGTTCGGGCTCTGGCAACGCAACGGCGTCTGCGGTAATTTCAACTCCATGAAGAGAAGCGAGGCGATCGAGAAACTGAGGGCACAGGCCGACGCCATACGGGCGCGCGGCGCGACCTCACTTTACCTGTTCGGATCGGTTGCACGGGACGAGGCGGGCGAAACGAGCGACCTCGACTTGTTCATCGATTATGATCCTGCAAGCCGCTTCAACGCCTTCGATCTTGTAGGCATCAAGCTTTTTCTCGAAGACGAACTCCAGCACCCCGTGGACATCACAACGCGCGACAGCCTCCATCCCATGTTGAAAGACAGGATCGAGACCAGCGCCCTCCAGGTGTTTTAATGGCAAGGGAAGTCCGTCATTTCATCGCAGATATCCTGGAAGCCATCGCCATCGTAGATGAGGCAGTCGAAGGCAAGTCACTGGAGGAATACCAGAAAGACAGTATCCTTCGGTTCGCGGTGGAGCGGGCCATCGAGATCGTTTCCGAGGCAAGCCGCAGAGTTCCGGATGATCTGCTGGCAGTGCGCCCGGAAATCGATTGGAAGAAGGTCCGCGGCATCGGGAATGTTCTGAGACATGAGTATCACGGCTTGTCGGACAAGATCATCTGGGGCGTCGTGACCGACGAGCTTCCAAAGCTACGGATGGCCATGGGAGCCATCAGCGAGGTGCTCGCGAAACGTTGATCACTCCGCGTGCACCTGCCTGCTGTCCTGCGGCGCCTCCGCGCGCTCGAACATGCCGTAGTCGCGAAGCACATGGCCGATCCTGAGGCGGTAGTCGGCGAAGATGCCGTTCCTTCCCGCCCGCTGCGCGGCGCGATGCGCTTCCAGGTTCCGCCATTGCCGGACCGCCTCCTCGTCGCGCCAGAAGGACAGCGAAAGCAGCTTGCCGCGCAGGGTCAGGCTCTCGAACCGCTCGATGGAGATGAAGCCATCGATATTCTCCAGCTCCGAACGCAGATCGCCCGCAAGGTCCAGGTATCTGTGGCGCTCCCCCATGTAGGGCACGACCTCGAAGATGACGGCGATCATGGCTTCACCAGCGGAGCGTGCGGCAGGGAGACGTTCTTCAGGAAGATGCGGTCCTCGCGGAGAATGAAGCGCTCGCGGCTCGCGAACTCGTAGTTTTCCCGGCCCAGCGGATCCTGCGCCAGGCGTTGGCGGTAGCCTTCGTAGGCGGCCAGGCTCTCTATGTTGTAGACGCCGTAGGCGGTGGTGGCGGACCCCTCGTGGGGACCGAAATAGCCGATGAGGTCGGCTCCGCAGCGGGGAATGGCCTCGCCCCAGTTGCGGGCGTATTCGGCAAAGGCGTCTCTCCGGAACGGGTCGATCTTGTAGCGGATAAAGCAGGTGATCATGGATATCTCCTCATTTGACCGAGGCAGGATAGCGCCTTGCCTTCCACAGATGCTTCGGCTAGCGTCGAAGTATGAAAGAAGGCCCGGACATTGCCCGCATCGGCACGCTCATCGGCGATCCTGCCCGCGCCAACATGCTGACCGCGCTGATGGGCGGGCAGGCGCTGACGGCGACGGAACTGGCGCAGGCCGCAGGCGTGACGCTGCAGACGGCGAGTTCGCACCTGTCCAAGCTTGAGGATGGCGGCCTAGTATCCCAGCGCAAGCAGGGGCGGCACCGCTATTTCGCGCTGACTGATGCCGCGACCGGAACGCTGCTCGAAGCCATCATGGGCTTTGCCGCCAGCCGCGGCCATCTGCGCCACCGGCCGGGTCCCAAGGATCCGGCATTGCGGAAGGCACGCGTGTGCTACGATCATCTCGCCGGCGATTACGGCGTGCGCATGCTCGATAGTCTGATGCGGCGCGGGACCATCGTCAGCACGGGCGACGACCTGAGGGTAACCGAAGAGGGACGCTCCAACCTGCTCGCGATCGGCATCGACCTTGACCGCTTGTCCTCGTCGCGGCGGCCGCTCTGCAAGTCCTGCCTCGACTGGAGCGAACGCCGCTCGCATCTGGCAGGCACTCTGGGGAAGGCACTTCTCTCGCGCTTCCTCGACCAGGGCTGGGGGAAGCGCAGCGTCGACAGCCGGGCGATACATTTCACGAGCAGGGGCGAAAGCCAATTTCTCGCCCTCTTTCCGTTGGAATAGACAATCCCCACATTGTGGCAGGCGCCGCCGTGCGGTAGAGCGCCCTCGTCCTCCCCAGCCAAAGAGTTTTCCATCATGAGCGGCTTCGACCTCATCATCTTCGATTGCGACGGCGTGCTCGTCGATTCCGAAATCATCGCGGCACAGGTGGAGTCCAGGCTCCTGACCGAGGCCGGTTATCCGATCAGCGTCGAGGAGATGGGCGAGCGCTTCGCCGGCATGACATGGCGTAACATTCTTCTGCAGGTCGAGAAGGAGGTCGATATCCCCCTCTCCGCCTCGCTGATCGACAAATCGGAAAAGCTTCTGGATGCGCGGCTGGCGCGGGACCTGAAGATCATCGAAGGCGTCAAGTTCGCGCTGTCCCGGCTGACGACGCAGCGCTGCATCTGCTCGAACTCCAGCACACACCGGCTGGACATGATGCTGGAGAAGGTCGGACTGAAGCCCTATTTCGCGCCGCACATCTTCTCGGCGAAGGATCTCGGAGCCGACCGGGTGAAACCGAAGCCCGACATCTTCCTCCATGCCGCAAAGCAGTTCGACGTATCGCCTTCAAACGTGCTGGTGATCGAGGATTCCGTCCACGGCATCCATGGCGCCCGGGCTGCAGGCATGCGCGTCGTCGGCTTCACCGGCGCGTCGCATACCTATCCGAGCCACGCGGACCGGCTGACCGACGCCGGCGCGGAAACGGTGATCTCGCGGATGACGGACCTGCCGGCGGTGACGGCGGCGCTCAGCGAATGGGCTGGCGCCGTCTGAAGGCTATCGCTTGGAGCCGACGTCGAAGCCGAGGCGCACGCGCGTGAAGCGGGACGCACCGCCGGGCGCATTCGGGATCTGCACATCCGCCTTGTTGAAGACGAACTGCGTCCCCGCCGTCGGAAGCTCCACCGGGAAACTGACGGTCTGCGAATAGATGACGTTTTCGCCATCGACCACCTCCACCAGGACGGGGAGATTGACCTGGCCTGCGGTTACGGCCGGTCCGGCCACGATGCGTCCCTGAGCCACGACATTGATGGTGATCGTCGTGTCGTTGGCGGTGCAGGCACGCGTCGCGTCGGCGAGCGAGGCCTGGTACATCAGCTTCTCCGGATTGTCCTGGCCGCCCCGTACATAGGCCCGGTGGATGGCCGTCTCCTCGCGCATCACCACCGGCGGGCAGAAGGCCTGGACGACTGGTGTCACTTCCGGCTGTGCCGTCGCGGCGGGGGCAGTTCCGGCCAGGCCGGATGTCGGAGAGGACGAATTGCAGCCGGCAAGCACGGCCAGAAGAGATACCGACAAAAGACTGCGCGCTATTGTACCAACCACCGTACCCGATCCTCTCAACACCGTTCCGCCCCGCTCCTGAAGCCCCGAAAGATACCGCCCATGCGACCTTTCGCAGCCCATTTTCCTGGTCTATATCAGCGGCGCGAACAAAAATCGATTGGGGATTGAAGGTCGTGGAATACATTTCTACCCGCGGGGAAGCACCTGCTCTCGGCTTCCGCGATGCGCTTCTCGCAGGTCTTGCGCGCGACGGCGGCCTGTACGTGCCGCGCGAATGGCCGGCGCTGACGAAGCGGGACATCCGCGCGCTGCGCGGCAAACGCTATCAGGACGTGGCCTTCGAGATCCTGCGGCGCTTCACGGGCGACGAAATTGCGGAGAACGATCTGCGCGCGATGATCGAGGATGCCTACGCGACCTTCCGGCACCCGGCCGTCGCACCTCTCGTGCAGACGGGTCCCAACGATTTCGTGCTCGAGCTCTTTCATGGCTCGACCCTCGCCTTCAAGGACGTGGCGATGCAGTTGCTCGCCCGCCTGATGGACCACGTGCTGGCGGAGCGGGGCGAGCGCGCCACGATCGTCGGCGCGACATCCGGTGATACGGGCGGCGCGGCGATCGACGCCTTCGCCGGGCGCGACCGCACGGATATCTTCATCCTCTTCCCCAAGGGAAAGGTGTCGCCGGTCCAGCAGCGCCAGATGACCACCTCAACGGCCGCCAACGTGCATGCAGTGGCCGTCGAAGGAAACTTCGACGACTGCCAGAACCTCGTGAAGGAAATGTTCAACGACGCCGGCTTCCGCGACCGCGTGCGGCTCTCCGGCGTCAACTCCATCAACTGGGCGCGCATCATGGCGCAAGTGGTCTATTATTTCACCGCCGCGCTTTCGCTCGGCGGGCCCGACCGGAAAATCTCCTTCACCGTGCCGACGGGCAATTTCGGCGACATCTTCGCGGGCTACGTCGCCAAGCGCATGGGCCTGCCCATCGAGCGGCTGGTCATCGCCACGAACGACAACGACATCCTGGCCCGCACGCTGAAGACCGGCCGCTACGAGACGCGCGAGGTGAAGGCGACCACCTCGCCGTCGATGGACATCCAGATCTCCTCCAACTTCGAACGGCTGCTCTTCGAGGCGCACGGGCGCGAGGCCTCCTGCGTCCGCACGGCGATGGCCGGCCTCAAGCAGTCCGGCGCGTTCGAGATAGGGCCGGAGGCGCTAAGGACGATCCGCCGGGAGTTCCGCGCCGCCCGCGCGACGGAGAAACAGGTGGCAGCCACCATTCGCGAGACTTTGGCCGAGACCGGCTACCTGCTCGATCCCCATACCGCAACGGGCGTTTTCGTCGCTAAAAAGCATGCAAAGACAACGAGCCCGATGGTGACTCTGGCGACGGCGCACCCGGCCAAGTTTCCGGCTTCGGTAAAATCCGCTTGCGGAATTGACCCGGCGCTTCCATCATGGCTCGCCGATCTCATGAACAGGGAGGAGCGCTTCGACATCCTGCCTGCGGAGATCAAGGCCGTCGAAAAATTCATCGGCGACCAGGCCCGAGCAGGCAAATGAATGGCGGCGGCGCCGGAAAGACAAGCGATGAATGTACAGGTGACCCGGCTCGCATCCGGGTTGACGGTGGTAACCGAGGCCATGCCCCATCTGGAGAGCGTCGCCCTCGGCGTCTGGATCAAGTCCGGTTCCCGTAACGAGACGGAAGACGAGCACGGGATCGCCCATCTTCTCGAGCACATGGCGTTCAAGGGCACGTCCCGGCGAAGCGCCCGCGACATCGCCGAGGAAATCGAGAATGTCGGCGGCGAGCTGAACGCTGCCACCTCCACCGAAACGACCTCCTACTATGCACGCGTGCTCAAGGACCATGTGCCACTGGCCGTAGACCTGCTGGCCGACATCCTGACGGAGTCGCTGTTCGACGAGGATGAGCTGCGGCGGGAGAAGCACGTCATCCTGCAGGAGATCGGCGCCGCCAACGATACCCCGGACGACGTCGTCTTCGACAAGTTCTCCGAGATCGCCTATCTCGGCCAGACCATCGGGCGTCCCATCCTCGGCACGCCGGAGACGGTGACGGGCTTCACCCCCTCCCAGATCCGCAATTACCTGTCGCGCAACTACACGACGGACCGGATGTATGTGGTTGCCGCAGGCGCGGTCGATCACGACCAGTTCTGCAAGCAGGTCGAGCAACGGTTCGAAAGCCTTCCCCATACGCCGAGCGCGCCGCCGGTCCTGGAGGCTGCCCGCTACATCGGCGGGGAAATGCGCGAAGTGCGCGACCTCATGGACGCACAGCTTCTCATCGGCTTCGAGGGCAAGGCCTACCACATGCGGGACTTCTACTGCTCGCAGATCCTGGCCAACATCCTCGGCGGCGGCATGTCGTCGCGGCTCTTCCAGGAGGTGCGCGAGCATCGCGGCCTCTGTTACTCCGTCTATGCGTTTCATTGGGGCTTCTCCGACACCGGCATCTTCGGCATCCATGCCGCCACCGGCGGCGACGACATTCCGAAGCTGCTCCCCGTCGTCATCGAGGAGCTCCGGAAGGCGTCGGAGACCATTCACGACCAGGAAATCGACCGGGCACGGGCGCAGATCCGCGCGCAACTGCTGATGGGCCAGGAGAGCCCCGCCGCCCGCGCGGGCCAGATCGCCCGGCAGATGATCCTCTATGGCCGCCCGATCCCGAACCACGAGATGATGGAGCGGCTCGAAGGCATCACCACGCAGCGCCTGACCGACCTCTCCGGGCGGTTGTTCTTCGATACGACACCGACGCTCTCTGCCGTCGGCCCGATCGAGAAGCTGGCCTCGATGGAGGATATCGCCGGCTCCCTGGCGCCTGCATCGAAGGGAACGAGGCGCGCCGCCGGTTGACGAAAGGCCGTGCACGCGGCCTTCGCCGCGATCGCCCGGCACCATCATATCGACCGCCTCCTTCATGGACGGTCTCAGCACGGACCGCGCGCAGCAGCCGCTCGACGACATCTGGAGTGGGACATGACGGGATCGATCCTTCGGTTTTTGTCACGGCAACCGCAAGGCCCCCTCATCTACAGCGACCGGCATCTGCTCCGCCTCCCCCAGCGCTCCGACTACAACCAATGGCGCGCGCTGCGCGCCGAAAGCCGCGCCTTCCTGCAGCCGTGGGAGCCGACCTGGCGCGACGAGGAGCTGTCGGAGTCCTCCTTCAGGGCGCGGGTCAAGCGCGGGAACGAGGAATACCGTGCCGGCTATGCCGTCCCTCTGCTGCTATTCAGCCGGCCCGACCTGACGCTGCTCGGAGGGTTGACGATCGGCTATATCCGGCAGGGTGCGGCGCAGAGCTGCATGATCGGCTACTGGATGGGCGAGCGGCATTCCGGCCAGGGGCACATGCTGGCCGCCCTCAATATCGCCATCCCCTATATCTATGGCCAACTTCAGTTGCACCGAATTGAAGCAGCCTGTATTCCGGAAAACTGGAAGAGTGTCCGGCTACTGGAGAAGGCCGGCTTCGAGCGAGAAGGCCTGTTGCGAAAGTATCTCAAGATCAACGGGGAATGGCGCGATCACGTCATGTATTCCCGGCTTCCGGACGATGGCGAATTCGGGAAGATGACGCGGCCATGAACGTCCGCATCCCCGTCATGACGTTCCTGCAGACGATGCTGATGCTGCTCTTTGGCCTGCTCGCGGCATCGATGCTGCAGGTTCCGTATGCCCGCGCCGCCGAGCCGGTGAAGATCTCTCGCGACGATACCGCGCTCGATCTCACCGAGATGACGGACATCTACACCAACCAGGGCGAGGCCTTCCAGGTGTCCACTGCCGCCGGGGCCGACGGTATCCGCCGGCGGATCGAGGTCCGATCGAGCTCCCCGTCCCACCAGGGAGACTGGGCCGTCTTCGCGCTCGCGAACGTTTCCGAAGAGCAACTGGAGCGGGTCATCGTCGCTCCGCATTTCCGCATGGTGGGCTCCAAGCTCATCTGGCCCGACCTGGGCGCCCAGCGGATCATCGCCATCACGCCGAGCGAGGGCTTCGCGCTCGACCGGGAGCCGAGCCCGGATGCCGACGTCTTCCGCATCACCCTCAATCCAGGCTCGGTGATCACCTTCGTCGCGGAGCTTTCGACGCCGACCCTGCCGCAGCTCTATCTCTGGGAACCGGCCGCCTACAAGGATACCGTCAACGCCTTCACGCTCTACCGCGGCATCGTGCTCGGCATTGCCGGCCTGCTCGCGGTCTTCCTCACCATTCTCTTCGTCGTCAAGGGAACGTCGATGCTGCCGGCGGCCGCGGCACTGGCCTGGGCGGTGCTCGCATATATCTGCGTCGACTTCGGTTTCCTCGACAAGCTGATCAGCATCACCGCCAGCGACCAGAGGGTATGGCGGGCCTGCGCGGAGGTTGCGCTGGCCTCGAGCCTGGTGATCTTCCTCTTCACCTATCTCAACCTCAATCGCTGGCACGTCCATCTCGGCTATGCCACGTTTGCGTGGATTTTCTGCCTCGTACTCCTGTTCGGCGTGGCGATCTACGATCCCTCGATCGCATCCGGAATTGCCCGCCTTTCCTTCGCGCTGACGGCGACGGCCGGCATCCTGCTGATCATCTATCTGGGCCTCAACCGCTTCGACCGGGCGATCCTGCTCGTGCCGACCTGGGCGCTGATCCTCGTCTGGCTGTTCGGCGGCTGGCTGACGGTCACCGGGCAACTGGACAACGACATCATCCAGCCGGCACTCGGGGGCGGGCTCGTGCTGATCGTCCTGCTGATCGGCTTCACGGTCATGCAGCACGCCTTTGCGGGCGGCGCCTATCAGCAGGGACTGTTCTCTGACCTGGAGCGGCAGTCGCTGGCGCTCACCGGCTCCGGCGACACCGTCTGGGACTGGGACGTCTCCCGGGACCGGGTGGTGACGATCCCGGACATCTCGCTCCGGTTCGGCCTTCCCGCCGGCGCCATGCACGGCCCCATCCGCGGCTGGCTGCCACGGCTTCACCCGGACGACCGGGACCGCTTCAAGGCCACGCTCGACGTGCTGCTCGAGCATCGACGGGGCCGCCTCAGCCATGAATTCCGCGTGCGGGCGGAGGACGGGCATTTCCACTGGATGCAGATCCGGGCCCGGCCGGTGCTCGGCTCCGACGGCGAGATCATCCGCTGCGTCGGGACCATCATCGACGTGACCGAGCAGAAGAATTCGGTCGAGCGGCTCCTCCAGGATGCCATGCACGACAACCTGACCGGCCTGCCGAACCGCCAGGTCTTCCTCGACCGCCTGCAGGCCGTGCTGACGCTCGCTACGACGAGCGAACACGTCCGGCCGACCGTCATGTCCATCGATATCGACCGCTACAAGCAGGTCAACGATGCGCTCGGCATCGCTGCGGGGGACAATATCCTGATCGCGCTGACGCGCCGGCTGCGACGCCTGCTGCGCCCGCAGGACACGCTGGCACGGCTCTCCGGCGATCAGTTCGGGCTGATCCTGGTTTCCGAACAGGATCCGGTGAAGATCGCCGATTTCGCCGACGCCGTCTCCAAGGCGATCATGGTGCCCATCAACTTCGCCAACCGCGAGATCATCCTGACGGCATCCATCGGCCTCGCCTCCTGGGTGGACCAGCAGGAAAGCGGCATCGAACTCCTCAGCAATGCGGAGCTTGCGATGTACCGCGCCAAGCGGGGCGGCGGAAACCGCGTCGAGCCGTTCCGGCCGATCTTCCGCTCTTCCGGCACCGACCGTCTGCAGATCGAAACGGACCTGCGCCGCGCCATCGAGCGCAAGGAACTGTCGCTCGCCTACCAGCCGATCATTCGCCTCAGCGATGGCGAGATCGCGGGTTTCGAAGCGCTCATGCGATGGGATCATCCACGCAAGGGAAGCATCCCCCCGTCGGATTTCATCCCGATCGCCGAGGCCTCCGATCTCATCAGCCCGCTCGGGATGTTCGCGATGGAGCGCGCTTCGTCCGATCTCATCGACTGGCAGCGCCAGACCGGCGAGCTGCCGATCTTCGTGTCCGTCAATCTCTCCAGCGCGCAGGTCCTCAACAACAATCTCTACAGCGAGGTACGGGCCCTGCTCGCCAAGAGCGAATGCGACCCGCGGCAGCTCAAGCTGGAGCTGACCGAGTCCGTGATGATGGAGAACCCGGAGCAGGCGCGACTGGTGCTGACCAAGCTCAAGGAGATCGGCGTCGGTCTTGCCCTGGACGACTTCGGCACCGGCTATTCCTCGCTCGCCTACCTGACGCAGTTCCCCTTCGACACGATCAAGCTGGACAAGGCGCTGGTGCGGGACGTGCGCGAGCGGCGGGCCGTGCTTCTGCGCTCGGTGATCGCCATGGCACGGGCACTGGAAATGTCGGTCGTCGCCGAGGGGATCGAGACGGACGAAGATGCAGCCGAACTGGCGAAGATGGGCTGCCACTTCGGCCAGAGCTTCCTGTTCGGGCCACCGACCAGCGGCGAGGCGACCCTGCGCCTTCTCAAGGAACGGTTCCCGTTGACCAAGCGGGCCTGAGGCACGCGCCGCATACGAAAAACCCGCCCCGGGGGAACCGAGGCGGGGTTGATCGATAGGATGCGGGACAGGATCAGGCGCGATCGACGATGTTCTTCACACCTTCCTTGAATTCACCCTTCGCCTGCTGGCCATGACCCTTTGCCTCGCGCGCTGCGCCGCGCGCTTCCATCTCACGGTCGTTCATGGCGTCTCCGGCGGCCTGCTGGGCCTTGCCGGCCATCTCGTTGGCCTTGCCCGCCATCTTGTCGCTCGTGCTACCCATCTGTGAACTCCTTTCACCATGGCAAGATTGCCATCTGTCCAGAGAACGCGGCAGAGGCCGCTTCGTTCCTCAATGTCGCGGAACGTCAGGCGTGACCTGCATCGGGCGACAGCGCCTCGGGCGTGATGCCCATCAACGCGAGAGCGCGATCATACTTGCTGTCGAGCGCCGTATCGAAGATCAGGTCGTCGACGGCCGGACAGTTCAGCCAACCGTTGTTGGCGAGTTCGAGCTCCAGCTGCCCTGGCCCCCAGCCGGCATAGCCAAGCAACATCGTCGCCCGCTGCGGGCCCCGCCCCTCGCTGATGGCGCGCACGATATCGAGGGTAGCCGTCAGCGAGATATCGTCATTCATGGGAATGCTGGAGTCGCTGACATAATCCTCGGTGTGGAGGACGAAGCCGCGCCCGGTCTCCACCGGCCCGCCCATGAGAACCGGCACGCGGCGGGCAGTTTCGGGAAGGGTGGCGATCTCGTCCTTCTCCATCAGTTCGAGATGCAGCAGGAGATCGACGAAGGATATGGGCTGCGCCCTGTTGATGATGAAGCCCATCGCACCCGCCGGTGAGTGGGCGCAGACGTAGATAACCGACCGGACGAAGTTGCCGTCCTGCAGCCCCGGCATGGCGATCAGGAACTGGCCGTCGAGGAAGCCCCTCTCGCCCGTATCCCGGAGACTAGTCACGACCATTCAGACCTCCTTCGCCCGTCCGCTGGCCGGTCAGGCGGCAACGGACTGCTCTTCGTACCAAGATGGGGCACTGCTCCACTGCAATCAACCGAAAATGATCGCCGCCCGGATCTTGCCGCTGGCCTGCCCCATCCGCTTGAGGTAGAGCTTTGCACCCATGAAAACAGTTGCAGCCGGACACAGTTTCGCGAGCGCTCCGTTCAGGTGGCTGCCGCTCGCTCTGGTTCTTGCTTTCGCCGGAGCGACGGCAGGCCGGGCAGAGACGACGCCCTGGGCTTCCAACGAGGGCGGGCGGATGCGCCTGATCGCCCTGCCCCCGGCCAGCGATGGAACGGTGCGTGGCGCCCTTCAGATCGAACCGAAGCCGGGCTGGATCACCTATTGGCGGGAACCGGGGGATGCCGGCATTCCGCCGCAGCTGATCTTGCCGGAAGAAGCCGGGGTAAGCCTCAAGAAGCTGGCCTATCCGGTGCCGAAACGGATCACCAGCGGCGAGCTGCGGGATATCGGCTACGACCATCCCGTCACCCTTCCCTTCGAACTGAAGGTGGAGGACGCCGGCAAGTCGGTCGAGGTCGGCGTCTCGGCCTTCGTCGGCCTTTGCCGCAACATCTGCATCCCCTTCCAGGCCAACTTCGCCCTCGATCTCGGCGATGCGCAGCATTCAATGGAAGAGGCGATGCTTCTGGCCTCGGCGGGGACGCAGCTGCCGGAGGCCCCCTCCAGCGAGTTCGCGGTAACCGACCACACGCTGACGGCTGACAACATGCTTCAGCTCGAGCTCCGCCTGCCGGCGGACACCGCCGAGGCCCCGCAGGTCATCGTGACGGGTCCGGAGGGACATGCCTTCCTCGACAGCAAAGACGTGAAGAAGAACGGCCGGCATTACTCGATGGAGATCCCGATCGGGAAACTGCCGCCGGACTACGAGGTAAGCGGCAAGACCTGGGGCGTCCTCGTGATCGCCGGGGATCGCGCCATGGAGACCTCGCTTGCGTTCGAGTGATCGCCATCTATAGTGCCCGCATGGCGCCGGAGCGCCGGGTAATCAGGAGATGTTCATGACGATCGCGATCGGCGACAGGCTGCCAAGCGCCACCTTCAAGGAGAAGACCGCCGACGGTCCCGTCGAGGTCACGACCGACGATATCTTCAAGGGCAAACGGGTCGTCCTTTTCGCCGTGCCGGGCGCCTTCACGCCCACCTGTTCGCTCAATCACCTTCCCGGCTATCTTGAAAACCGCGATACCATTCTTGCCCGCGGCGTGGACGATATCGCAGTCGTCGCCGTCAATGACTGGCATGTGATGGGCGCCTGGGCCCAATCGTCCGGCGCCGCAGGCAAGATCCACTTCCTGGCGGACTGGAATGCGTCGTTCACGAAGGCGCTCGGCCTCGACGTCGACCTTTCGGCCGGCGGCCTCGGCATCCGTTCCAAACGGTATTCGATGCTCGTCGAAGACGGCGTGGTGAAGTCCCTCAACATCGAGGAAAGCCCCGGCCAGGCGACGGTCTCGGGCGCTGCGGCGATGATCGAACAGTTGTAAGGCCGAGGCGGGGCTGTGTATCGAAGGGGGCCGAAAGGCTGCCTTGTCATATGTCCATGTCGAAGACCATCAGACCCGCAAGCCCGCCATCGGTCGAGGCGACGATCCGGTCTCCGACCGCCACGTGATCCGGATGCACAAGATAGGCATCGCGCGCCTCGGCGTTCTCGAATGACACGATAAAGCCGTCCCTGAAGCCGCCGTTCAGTCCCTCCGGCGAAACATTGGGGCCGGATTTCACCTCGAGGATTCCCGGAACGACATTGCGCAAGGCGGCGATCGAATCGTAGATCGCCTGCTTCTCCGATGCCTGCATCGCAGACTTGAACCGCAAGAAAACGCAATGAAGGATCATCGTTACCTCCCGAATCCGTGAGCGAGCAGGATAGGTATGGAAGCGGTCACGGCAACATGAAAACGCCCCGTTCCGCGCAGTATCCTACCGCTTCTTGAACGGCGCCATGCCGAGGCGCGCGAGTTCGTCGGCCCGCTCGTTCTCCGGATGGCCGGCATGGCCCTTGATCCAGTGCAGCGTCACCTTGTGCTTGTTGCGCGCTTCTTCCAGTTGCTGCCACAGTTCGGCATTCTTGACCGGCTTCTTGTCGGCCGTCTTCCAGCCGTTCCTCTTCCAGCCGAAGATCCACTTGGAGATGCCGTCCTTGACGTAGGCGCTGTCGGTATAGAGATCGACTTCGCACGGGGTCTTCAACGCGGTCAGCGCCTGGATGGCAGCCATCAGTTCCATGCGGTTGTTGGTCGTCGCCGCCTCGCCGCCGAACATTTCCTTTTCGGTCTCACCGTAACGGAGGATCGCTCCCCAGCCGCCCGGTCCCGGATTGCCGGAGCATGCACCATCGGTGAAGATGTCCACGTGCTTCATGCGCCGGTCTCCACTTTCAGCCCATATTCCACGCTGGAGGCGATGGATCGGTGGAAACGCAGCTTCCGCAGGTATTCGAGCGGATCCTTCTTGACCACGAGAGCGCCTTCCGGGGTCGTCAGCCAGTCGTAGAGCCTCGTCAGGAAGAAGCGGACCGCCGATCCCCGGCAGAGGACGGGCAGCGCCTGCCTCTCCTGCGGCAGAAGCGGGCGGACAGCATCGTATCCCTCCAGCAGCGCCATACCTTTCGTCAGGTTGTAGGCGCCGTCCTTCTCGAAGCACCAGGCATTGAGGCAGATGGAGACGTCGTAGGCGAACATATCGTTGCAGGCGAAGTAGAAGTCGATCAGGCCGGAAAGCTCGTCGCCGAGGAAGAAGACGTTGTCCTGGAAGAGATCGGCATGGATGACGCCGGCGGGCAGGTCTTGCGGCCATTGTCCTTCCAGGAAGGCGAGCTCCGCGCCGATCTCCTCCCGGAGCCCCGGTTCCACCTCGTCGGCGCGGGCGGCGGACTTCTGCCAGAGGCTCTTCCACCCCTCCAGCGAAAGGGCGTTAGGGCGCTTCAGCGCGAAGCCTTCCCCAGCAAGATGCATCCTTGCCAGTGCCTGGCCGACCTCACGGCAGTGCCTTGCTTCCGGCTTCCTGAGCCACATTCCTTCGAGGAAGGAGATCAAGGCGGCCGGACGGCCGGAGAGTTCGCCCAGAAGCGCACCGTCCTTGCGCGGCAGCGGCAGCGGACAGGAAAGGCCCCGGGCGGCAAGGTGCTGCATCAGGCCGAGAAAGAACGGCAGGTCCGCCTTTTCCACCCGTTTCTCGTAAAGGGTGAGGATGAGGGGCTCACGGCTGGTATGCAGCAGGAAGTTCGAATTCTCGACGCCTTCGGCGATGCCCTTGTAGGATGTAAGTTCACCGACGTCGTACTGGGTCAGGAAATCTTTGAGATCGTCTTCGGTGATGTCGGTATAAACGGCCAAGGCTGTCTCTCGCAATGAACGGTCGCGGGCGCTGAGGCGCCCGGCAGAATCGGCGCTACACTATCCTGCCGGCGGCAGAAAAGTCATCCGTTCACGAAAGCCATGTCTTCACGCGTGAGCGGCACCCCGCGCAGTTCACGATTGACGAGGAAGTTTTCGGTCTCTTCCGCGGTGATCGCCAGTTCCACCGTCGCATCGTAGCGGCCACGGAAAGCCTCAATGATCTCGTCCACGATGACCTCGGGGGCGGAAGCGCCGGCGGAAATCCCCAGCGTGGAAACCTCACCGATCTCCTCCCAATCCAGTTCCGCGGCACGCTGGACCAACAGCGAGCGCCTTGCGCCCGCTCGCAATGCCACCTCCACCAGTCGCTTCGAATTGGACGAGTTCGGAGCTCCGACGACGATAAAGAGATCGCACCCGGGCGCGGCCTCCTTCACGGCTTCTTGGCGGTTGGTCGTGGCATAGCAGATGGAATCCGCCGCCGGCGCCTGCAGGTTGGGGAAGCGCTCCTGCAGCTTGGCGATCACGCCTGCCGTATCGTCGACGGAGAGCGTCGTCTGGGTGACGAAGCCGAGATTGTCCGGATCGGCCGGCACATAGACCTCGGCATCCTCGACCGTCTCGACCAGAGAAACGGTGCCCTCCGGCAACTGCCCCATGGTGCCGATCACTTCAGGATGGCCGGCATGGCCGATCAGGATGACGTGGCGGCCGAGGCGCTGATGGCGCATCGCCTGCTTGTGCACCTTCGACACCAGCGGGCAGGTCGCGTCCAGATAGAAGAGGTTGCGGGCCTGGGCATCCGCCGGCACGGACTTGGGCACGCCATGCGCTGAAAACACCACCGGCTGATTGCGGTGCTCCGGCGGGATCTCGTCCAGCTCCTCGACGAACACGGCACCCTTGGCCTCCAGCCCCTCGACCACGTATCGGTTGTGGACGATCTCATGCCGGACGTAGACGGGAGCCCCATAGGCCTTCAACGCCAGCACGACGATCTGGATCGCGCGGTCGACGCCGGCACAAAAGCCGCGTGGGCCGCAGAGGCGGATGGTCAGCGGTGGCTTTGCGCCTTGATGGTCAAACTGGATATTCATTCCGTTCCGCGGGCTGTTGGATGATGGTGTCGTTCATATAGGCGAGCGCTCCGCCCGCCGCCAAGCAAAACTTGGTCAGGTGCCGTCGGAGCCCCTGCGGCGGCGCCACCAGACCCCTGCGACCACGGCAAGCAACGCGGCCGCGAGCCCGTACCAGGTGACCGCATATTGCAGGTGGTTGTTCGGCAGCGAGAACTGCGTGACGCCCCCTTGCGGCCAGCCTCCGGGATTGGCCTGCGCGGCATCCAGATCCATGAAGAAAGGCAGGACGTCCTCGCGGGAAAGCCCGGTCGAGGCCGCCATGGCGGACAGGTCCTTCCAGTAGAACAGGTTCTTGTCGAGGGCATTGTCCGGGACGATGGCCGAAGGCTTTTCCGAGAGTTCCGCGCGGGCGTACCCCGTGAGCGCGACCTCGCCTCCCACCTGCCCCGCCTGGCGCGATGACGGGTCCTTCATCTCGTAGGGAACGAAGCCGCGGTTGACGAAAAGCATGCTCCCGTCGTCGAGCGTCAGCGGCGTATAGACGTAGAAGCCCGTCCGGCCCTCGTGGGTGGCGAAGAAGTGCCGCTCACGCGCATGGTCGAAGGTACCGGTCGCCTTCATGGTCCGGTATTCGATGTCCTCCCCGCCGGCAAGCAGAGCTTCGATTTCCGCCGTGGTCGCGGGCGGCGCGTGGCGCCGCTCTGCGATGTCGGCCAGGAGCTGCTCTTTCCAGACAAGCCGCTGGGCCTGCCATGTGCCGAGGGAGAGAAGGATGGCAAGGACGAGGAGAATGAGAGCAGCCGTCACCACGGACTTGATGCGGCTCGTGGACTGAAATTTCGTATTCTCATTCATCGGTTCAATGCCCGTCCCATGCAGGTCTCGAAAGCAGAAGGGCGGCTTTCGCCGCCCTCCCAGATGTGCTGTTTCCTCGCCGGATCAATGGGCGAGCGGTGCGCCCCAGCCACCCCAGATGTAGATGGAGAAGAACAGGAAGAGCCAGACCACGTCGACGAAGTGCCAGTACCAGGCAGCCGCCTCGAAGCCGAAATGACGCTGCGGCGTAAAGCCACCGCGCATGGCGCGGATCAGGCAGACCATCAGGAAGATCGTGCCGATCAATACGTGGAAGCCGTGGAAGCCGGTCGCCATGAAGAAGGTCGCGCCGTAGATCGAGTTGGAGAACTCGAAGGGAGCGGTCGCATATTCATAGGCCTGCACGAAGGAGAACAGGATGCCGAGCGCCACTGTCAGCGCCAGGCCGCTGACGAGACCCTTGCGGTCGTTGTGGAGCAGCGCATGGTGAGCCCATGTCACGCAGGTGCCGGACAGCAGCAGGATCACCGTATTGTAGAGCGGCAGGTGCCAGGGATCGAGAACCTCGACGCCGGCCGGCGGCCACTGGCCGCCCGTGAACTCGACGCGGGAGGCCTGGATTGCTTCGTTGGCGAAGAGGCTCGCGTCGAAGAAGGCCCAGAACCAGGCCGCGAAGAACATCACTTCCGACGCGATGAACATGATCATGCCATAGCGCAGGTGCAGCGACACGACGCGCGTATGGGCGCCCTCACGGCCTTCCTTGATAGTGTCGCTCCACCAGCCGACCATCGTGTAGAGGATGATCGCCAGGCCGATGAAGAACAGCCAGGGCGTCGCCCAGTTGATGCCGAGCATGTTGAATTCGCCGCCCTTCAGGTAGCGCATGTAGCCGACGCCGCCGAAGGTGATGACGAAGGCACCGATGGACGCCAGAAGCGGCCACGGGCTCGGATCGATAATGTGGTAGTCGTGATTTTTCTGATGCGCGTCGGCCATGTCAGAATCCCCGGATCATTGCATGCTCGCCGGAAAACCGGCGAATCCTCTCAAAGTTGCCCATTGGCCGGCTTACCCTTTTCCTGAACCGCCGCAACAGGCTTGGACGGCTGCGACGGATAGAAGGTGTAAGACAGCGTGATCGTCTTGATGTTCTTGGTTTCTTCAGCCTTGGTGATCTCCGGATCGACGAAGAACACGACAGGCATTTCCAAGGTCTCGCCCGGCTGAAGCGTCGTTTCGGTGAAGCAGAAGCATTCGACCTTGTTGAAATAGGCGCCCGCCTCCATCGGCGTCACGTTGAAGACGGCGGTGCCGGTGGTCGGCGTGGAGGAGCGGTTCGTGGCGGTGAAGGCCACCTGAACCGTCTCGCCGATCTTCGGCTCGATACGCCCGGCAGCCTTGAAGTCCCAGTTGAGGCCGTTCGAGGTGTTGGCGTCGAAGGTCACCGGCATCGCCCGGTCGAGGATGACGTCGGAATACTGCTCCGTCCGCTGCGTCGTGCCGTTATAGCCCGTGACCTGGCAGAAGAGCTGGTAGAGAGGCACCGCGGCATAGGCCATGCCGACCATGGCACCGACGAAGACGAAGCACATCGCCATGATCGTGCCGTTGCCGACGCGCCTGCCCTGTTGTGCCGTTATCTGCGTCATGCTGCCCTCCTTAACCGCCGATGCCACCGATCTTGACGATGGTGATGACATAGAAGAGGCCGACGAGGCCCGCGAGGACCAGGCCGAGCGCGACGTTGCGGTTGCGCCGCGACTTCTTCTGCTTTTCGGTAACCTTCACAGTCTCGATCACAGCATTGCTCCTGCGAGGCCCGCCGCGAAATGATCCGCCAGCAGGGCGGAGAAGACCGCAAACAGGTAGAAGACCGAATAGGCAAACATCTTCTTGGCGGCGATCATCTTCTGGTCGCCGTCAGGCATGCGCCAGACGGCGATGGAACAGTAGATGAAAATCGCGCCGAGTGCGGCGGCGAACAGGCCGTAGCCGAGCCCCGCCAGTCCGGTAAAGGAGGGGGCGACAGCAACGGCCGCCGTCAGCACCGCGTAGACGACGATCTGGTTCTTCGTCGAACGTTCGCCCGCGACGTTCGGCATCATCGGAATTCCAACCGAGCCGTAGTCCCGCATCTTGAAGAGGGCGAGAGCCCAGAAATGCGCCGGCGTCCAGAGGAAGATGACGAGGAAGAGCAGGATGCTGTCGAGCGAGACGCTGCCGGTGACGCAGGCCCAGCCGATCATGGGCGGGAACGCGCCCGATGCACCCCCGATGACGATGTTCTGCGGCGTCGAGCGCTTCAGCCACATCGTATAGACCACCGCGTAGAAGAAGATGGTGAAGGCCAGCAGCGAGGCCGCAGCCCAGTTCACGGCCAATCCGAGGATGACTACCGAAAACACGGAAAGGGTGAGGCCGAAGGCCAGCGCCTCGCGCGGCTCGATCCGGCCCGAGGGAATGGGACGTTTTGCGGTGCGCGACATGACGGCGTCGATATCGGCGTCGTACCACATGTTCAGCGCGCCGGAAGCACCGGCGCCCACCGCGATGCAGAGTACGGAAATGACGGCAAGGACGGGATGCAGGTCTCCCGGCGCCACCACGAGACCGACGAGCGCCGTGAAGACGACGAGCGACATCACCCGCGGCTTCAGAAGCTCGAAGAAATCTCGCGCATCGGCTTCGGAGAGGCGAATGCCGCCCTCGCCGCCGACTGCACCGTGATTGTCAATTACCGTCATTCTCTCGTCCTGTTGGTTGTCATCAGGGCATCGCTTGCCGCGATGCCCTGAATATTATTGTGCGGATCAGCGGATCTTCGGCAGTTGTTCCCACTGGTGGAACGGCGGCGGCGAAGACAGCTGCCATTCGAGCGTGCTCGCGCCCTCGCCCCATGGATTGTTGCCTGCCACGCGCTTCTTGGCGAAGGCTTCCCAGACCATGAAGAGGAAGATGATGACGCCGAAGAAGGAAATGTAGGAGCCGATCGAGGAGACCCAGTTCCAGCCCGCATAGGCATCCGGATAGTCGATGTAGCGGCGCGGCATGCCGGCCAGACCCAGGAAGTGCTGCGGGAAGAAGACGAGGTTCACGCCGATGAACATGACCCAGAAGTGCAGGTTACCCAGCGTTTCAGAATACATGTAGCCGCTCATCTTCGGGAACCAGTAGTACCAGGCCGCGAAGATCGCAAAGACGGCGCCGAGCGACAGGACGTAGTGGAAGTGTGCCACCACGTAGTAGGTGTCGTGCAGCGAGCGGTCGAGGCCGGCATTGGCGAGCTGGACGCCCGTGACGCCGCCGACGGTGAATAGGAAGATGAACCCGATCGCCCAGATCATCGGCGTGCGGAAGGTGAGCGAGCCACCCCACATCGTCGCGATCCACGAGAAGATCTTGATGCCGGTCGGGATGGCGATCACCATCGTGGCGAACACGAAATAGCGCTGCGCGTCGAGCGACAGGCCGACCGTGTACATGTGGTGGGCCCAGACGATGAAGCCGACGGCACCGATTGCCACCATCGCATAGGCCATGCCCAGGTAGCCGAAGATCGGCTTGCGCGAGAAGGTCGAGATGATGTGGCTGACGATGCCGAAGCCGGGCAGGATCAGGATGTAGACTTCCGGGTGACCGAAGAACCAGAACAGGTGCTGGTAGAGGATCGGATCACCGCCGCCTTCCGGGGCGAAGAAGGTCGTCCCGAAGTTGCGGTCCGTCAGCAGCATGGTGATGCCACCGGCCAGAACCGGCAGGGAGAGCAGCAGCAGGAATGCGGTCACAAGGACGGCCCAAGCGAAAAGCGGCATCTTGTGGATCGTCATGCCTGGAGCGCGCATGTTCAGGATCGTGGTGATGAAGTTGATCGCACCCAGGATCGAGGACGCACCGGAAACGTGCAGCGCAAAGATCGCCAGGTCGACAGCCGGGCCGGGATGACCCGCGGTCGCCAGCGGCGGATAGAGCGTCCAGCCACCACCCGGTCCATAGGCTCCGGCCGGCCCTTCGACGAAGAGCGACAGCATCAGCAGCAGGAAGGCCGGCGGCAGCAGCCAGAACGAGATGTTGTTGAGGCGCGGGAAGGCCATGTCCGGCGCGCCGATCATGATCGGGATCATCCAGTTGGCGAAACCGCCGATCAGCGCCGGCATGACCATGAAGAAGATCATGACGAGGGCGTGCGCCGTCGTGAAGACGTTGAACATGTGCTTGCCGCCATCGATGGCGGCTTCACCTTCGAAACCGTAGACCATCGACGCCAGGCCGTGGAAGATCTGGATGCCCGGCTCCTGCAGCTCCATGCGCATGAAGACCGACAGCAGGCCGCCGACGAGGCCCGCCATGATCGCGAAGATCAGGTAGAGCGTGCCGATGTCCTTGTGGTTGGTCGACAGGAACCAGCGGGCGAAGAAGCCCGGCTTGTGGTCGTGATGCCCATGCGCATGCGCGTCGTCGTGCGAGGCAGTGCGGGCGTGAGCGTGATCGTCGTGAGAGGTTGGTCCAGCCATTGTCCTCACTCCTCGTTACTTGGATTCGGTTGCCGCAATGCGGAGGGCATCGGCCGGCTTGTCGACTGCGGCCATGAGAGCACGGTTGGCGCCCGCCAGATCCTCCTGAGCGGCAGCAAGCCAGGCGGCGTACTGCTCTTCGGAGACGACGCGGATCGCGATCGGCATGAAGGCGTGGTCCTTGCCGCAGAGCTCGGAGCACTGGCCGTAATACATGCCTTCCTTCTCGGCCTTGAACCAGGTCTCGTTCAGCCGTCCGGGAACGGCGTCGATCTTGAGGCCGAAGGCCGGCATGGCGAAGGCATGAATGACGTCCGTCGGCGCCGCGGTCACCAGCAGTCGAACGGTCTTGTTCACCGGCACGACCATTTCGTTGTCGACGGCCAGCAGACGCGGATAGGCAGCGACATCTTCCTTGCCGGCAGCCGCACGGTCCTCATCCCTCAACATATAGGAGTCGAACGAGAGCGGGTTTTCGCCTCCTTCGTATTCATAGCTCCACAGCCACTGCGTGCCGGTTGCCTTGACGGTGAGGTCCGGATTGGTTGGGATCGTCAACTGCGCATTGAGGAGATTGAAGGAGGGGATTGCGATAAGGAACAGAATGAGTACCGGGCCGATCGTCCAGATGATCTCGATCATCGTGTTGTGGCTCGTACGCGACGGCACCGGATTGACGCTGGCGCGGAACCTCATCACGACGACCACCAGCAGGATCAGAACCAGGAAGGTGATCGGGACGATAAACCACAGGGTGTAGTTATTGAACCACTTGATTTCCTGCATGATCGGGGTGGCGGGGGCTTGCAGGTCGACCTGCCAGGGGGTGGGCTGATCGGCGAAACCGGCAGAAGCAAAGAGCAGACAGATGAGCGCCGTCATCACCGCAAAAGCTCTGTTCATCACAAATTCTCCTCAGGCGTTTGATCTGCATCAAACTCAAACGCAGAATCCAGGCTATGTGGTGCTTCAATCACAGTTTGACGGCCGCCGCAATATCTGGCGGGAAAACCCCGTGCGGCATTTTTGCGCTTCGTCAAATGCCTGCGCTCCAACGGATTTTGCGCTCCAATACAGGCTCGTCACACCCTGCAGTGGCGAGCCGGGTCCCATTTTCGCCTCACTCGGTTGGGATGAGGTCGGGGCTTTTCATTTGGCTCCCCTGACGCCAAGAATAGCCGCACCGATTCGCCATCCAGAGGTTTCCATGGGTCGTTCCTCGATCATCGTCGCCTGTCTCGTTGCCGCCATTGCCGGCCCGGCGCTTCCGGCGCTCGCCCAGCAATCCACGGCGCCGGCACCCGGCGCCTCGACCCCGGCTCCGGCGGCACAGGATCGAGTCCCTGCAGCACCCCAACAACAGCCGGGAACCGTGCGCTCCAACCATGGCGCATGGTCGATCATCTGCGATCGCCCCGCAGGCGCCTCGGCGGAACAGTGCGCCCTGATGCAGAACGTCATCGCCGACGACCGGCCGGAAGTCGGGCTTTCCGTCGTCGTGCTCAAGACCGCCGACCGGAAGGCGAAGATCCTGCGCATCCTCGCACCATTGGGCGTCCTGCTCAAGGACGGGATGGAGCTCTATGTCGACAACAATAATATCGGGCGGGCCTATTTCACCCGTTGTTTCTCCGAAGGCTGCTACGTGGAAGTGGAAATCGACGACGAACTGATGCGCATCCTGCGCGCCGGCAAGAGCGCCGTCTTCGCGCTGCGGGAATCCGTTGACCAGGATCGCGTCGGCATCCCGATCGAGCTCACCGGCTTTGCCGCCGGCTACGACGCCCTCCCCTGATCCTTGCTTCGGCTCGCCGCCGGACCTACATCGGTCGAAACGCTCCCGCTCCAGAAGGGGGCAATGGAGTGACTTCATGAACACCGACCTTCTCAGCCTGTTCGACTGCGACGAGGCCAAGCTGCGCCGCATCCTGTCGAATGCCCTTTCCGGCTCCGACGACGGCGAACTCTTCGTGGAGCACGCGCAGGCGGAATCGCTGACCTTCGACAACGGACGCCTGAAGGGCGGCAGCTTCAACACCGATCAGGGCTTCGGGCTCCGGGCCGTCGCCGGCGAAGCGGTCGGGTACGCCCATGCCGGCGAGTTGTCAGCCGCCGCGCTTGGGCGCGCCGCCGATGCGGTCAGGGCGGTAACGGCCGGCTACTCCGGCTCCTATGCCGCAGCGCCCCAGCGCACCAACAAGAAATACTACGGCGACGAGAACCCGATCGGGCAGCCAAGCTTCGAGGAGAAGGTGAAGCTCCTGACCGAGATCGACGCCTATCTGCGCGGCAGGGATCCGAAGGTCCGGCAGGTCACCGCCACCGCCTCGGCCAGTTGGCAGGTCGTGGACATCCTGCGGGCCGACGGACACCGCGTACAGGACATCCGGCCGATGACGCGCGTGAACATCTCCGTCGTTGTCGGCGACGGAGACCGGCAGGAATCGGGCTCCTTCGGAACCGGCGGCCGCATGGGCTTCGGCGATTTCGTCGCCAGCGGCAACTGGAAGACCGGCGCCGACGAGGCACTCCGGCAGGCGCTGGTGAACCTGGAGGCAATTGAGGCGCCGGCCGGCACCATGGACGTGGTGCTCGGCAACGGGTGGCCCGGCGTCATGCTGCACGAAGCCGTCGGCCACGGGCTGGAAGGCGACTTCAACCGCAAGAAGACGTCCGCATTCGCCGGCCTGCTGGGAGAAATGGTCGCCGCCCCCGGCGTCACCGTCGTCGACGACGGGACGATCGACAGCCGCCGCGGCTCCATCACCATCGACGACGAAGGCACGCCTTCCGGCTACAACGTGCTGATCGAGAACGGCAGGCTCGTCGGCTACATGCAGGACCGGCAGAACGCCCGGCTGATGGGCATGCAGCCGACCGGCAACGGGCGGCGCCAGGGCTATGCGCATGTGCCGATGCCGCGCATGACCAATACCTACATGCTCGGCGGCGACAGAACACCGGAAGAGATCATCGCCTCCGTCAAGAAGGGCATCTACGCCGTCTCCTTCGGCGGCGGGCAGGTGGACATCACCTCCGGCAAGTTCGTCTTCGGATGCACGGAAGCCTACATGATCGAGGACGGCCGGATCGGCCCGGCGATCAAGGGCGCCATGCTGATCGGCAACGGTCCCGATGCGATGAAGCGGGTTTCCATGGTCGGCAACGATTCCAAACTCGATACCGGCATCGGCAACTGCGGCAAGGCTGGCCAATGGGTGCCGGTCGGCGTCGGCCAGCCGCATCTCAGAATGGACCAGGTGACCGTCGGCGGCACGAAGGCCTAGCGAGGCGGCGAAAGCCCTTGTTCCGGAATTCGCGGTCTCGGATTGGCGTCGCCTCCGACCCAGCTACCTCCCCCGCCTCTGCGAGGATCTAGGCTCGCGGTCGCTCCCCTAGCCAAAGCCGATCTGGCCCTTTGGCTGGTGAGTTCAACAAGGGTTAAGACAATCCTGCCTAACTTTCCCCACAGGCGGTAAAGGGGCTGGTTCAACCATGGGTGGCGGACTGAAGGCGCTGTTGAAGCGCAGAGGAAAACGACTGGCGATCGCCGGAGCACTGGAGGTGGCCGGCCTGCTGTCGCGGACAGGGCTGATGCGCGGAGCAAGAGGCAGGGGAGCGATCTTCACTCTCCACCACGTCAGGCCGGCGGATACTCCCTCCTTCGCCGCCAACAAGCATCTGGAAGTTACGCCCGAATTCCTTGATGTGTCGATCAGGACCCTCCGGGCCGAGGGGTATGAGTTCATCCCGCTGGAAAAGGTTCCGGCCCGCCTCCTTTCCCCCGAGCTTCGGCCGTTCGCGGTCTTCACGCTGGACGACGGCTACCGAAACAATGCCGAGCATGCCCTGCCCGTGTTCGAGCGGCATGGGGTTCCCTTCACCATCTTCGCCACGCGCGGCTTTGCCGAACGCACCCGCTCCCTCTGGTGGGAGACGCTGGGAAGCCTCCTCGGCCGGCTGAACGCCGCGCGGTTCGACTTCGGCGGCGGCGAAGAAGAGCTCGATCTGTCCTCGGAGGCGCTGAAGCTGCGGGCTTTCGAGCGCTTCGCCGGCTTCGTCGCAACGGAGGACGAAGATGCGGCGGTCGCCCGGATCGACGCATTCTCGCGGGAGCACGGGCTCGATCCCTTGAAGCTGACGGCAGATCTCATCATGGATGCCGACGAGTTGCGCCGGATCGCGTCGCATCCGCTTGCATCCCTGGGCGCCCACACGCTCAGCCATCGCGCCACTGCCCGGCTCCCGGCGGACGAGGCCGGGCGCGAGATGCAGCAATCCGCGGACTGGCTGCAGAGCCTGACGGGCAACCGACCTCCTGCCTTGGCCTATCCTTACGGCTTTCCGGCTGCCGTATCTCCACGCGACACCAGGATCGCGCAGGAGCTCGGCTTCACGGTCGCGGTCACCACCCAGCCGGGAACGATCGACGAAACCTGGACTGACCAGCTGACCGGGCTGCCCAGGATATCGCTCAACGGCCATTTCCAGCACGCCCGCTACGTTTCCGCGCTGGCCTCGGGAATTCCATTCGCCTTTTCCCGGTAAAGGGCTCGGTCAGGGATACATCCTGACCTTTTCCCAGGCGCCCTCGGGAGACGAACGCCGGAACTCGATCCGGTCATGCAGGCGGAACGGCCGGTCGTGCCAGAACTCGATCGACAGCGGCTTTATGCGGAAGCCGGACCAGTGGCCGGGACGCGGGATCTCGCCGATCGCGTAGCGCGCCGTAAACTCGGCCACGGCCTTTTCCAGCGCGAAACGCCCCTCCAGCGGCCGCGACTGCTTCGAGGCCCAGGCACCGATGCGGCTGCCGCGCGGGCGGGTCGCGTAATAGGCGTCTGCCTCGGCATCGGTCACCACCTCGACCTCGCCCCTCAGCCGGACCTGGCGGCGCAGCGACTTCCAGTGGAAGCACATCGCCGCCTTCTTCTGGCCGAGGATTTCCCTGCCCTTCTGGCTTTCGAAGTTGGTGTAGAAGACGAAGCCCTGCCGGTCGAAGCCCTTGAGCAGGACCATGCGGACATTGGGCATGCCGTGCTCGTCCACCGTCGCCAGCGCGACGGCGGTCGGGTCGTTGACCTCCGCGGCTTCCGCATCCTTCAGCCACGTCGCGAAAAGCGCGAAGGGTTCGCTTTCTTCCGTGAAGTCACCGCTTGTTAACTCGCTTTCGGACATATTGACTAAAATACTCCCGACTGGTGAATTTGCCCGTGACTCACGCCCGGACAGGACGCAAGGTGGTACTGATAGCAAAGTCGCTCACTCGCTCAAAGTGGCCCGCCGGAAGCACCGCACGAACGCTCGCCCTCCTCATCGCCGGGCTCTGCACAGCCTCCTGCACCAGCAGCCTCGACCTTCTCGGCAGCGCTTCCAAAGTGGACCGGTCCATCTCGACCGGCACCGTTGCGCGCAAGGGCTCCGACACCACGCTCTCCGACGAGACGACGGTTCGCAACGCGGTGACATCCGTCGACCTTTCGCTACTGGGGGATGCGCCGCTGCCCTGGGCCAACGCCGCGACGGGCAGCGCCGGCGTGGTCTCGACCATCAAGGAAGCCCGAGACACTGGACGCGTCTGCCGCGACTTCACTACCACCCGCCATTCCTACGAGGGGATCGCGATGTTCTCCGGCCAGGCCTGCCTCACCGGCCGCGGCGACTGGTTGCTGACGGCTTTCGACCGTCAGTAGAATTTTAACCGTGTCGGGCAGGCCGCAGCGCACGTAACCACTGATTCAGGATTCTCCTGCTAGCCTTTCTCCGAACGTGGATCGCGGCCAGGGAACCGGCGGAGTCCGCGGGCGTTGTTGCGGGTATCGGCGGATCTTGGCTCAGACCGGTCCCGCCACCTACTGGAACCGGTGGTCATTCATGCGCGATCCCTATTCTGTTCTTGGTGTGCAGCGGAATGCCGGCGCCGACGAGATCAAGGCTGCCTGGCGTTCCAAAGCAAAATCCGTTCACCCCGACCATAACCAGGACGACCCTTCCGCGTCGAACCGCTTCGCCGAAGTTGGCCGCGCCTATGAGGTACTCAAGGATCCGGAGCGCCGCAAACGTTACGACCGCGCGGTAGAGGCCCATCAGACCATTCTTCAGCAGCGGCAGGCTGCCCGCGAAGCCGCCGAACGCGCCAAGGCGGCCAAGGCGAATGCCGAGAAGGTGATGGAGGAACTGGCGAGAGCAAACGCCCAGCGCGCCCAGGCCCAGGCTCAGGCTCAGGCCAATTCACAGGCCGGCGCAGCACCCGAACCGGCAGAAGACATGGTCGAGCGGATCTTCGGATCCCCATCCGACAGGGGCGCGAAGCAGACGGGGACGTCCGGGGGGGGGCAGGCACAGGCGGCATCTTCCACGGCTGCCGCAGCCGGCGACCCTGGCGCTTTCCAAGACGCGCAGGTGCAGGAAGGTTCGGCGACCGCCGCCACGCCCCAGGACCCCAAGCCGCTGCCGGCGCAGGCTGTGGAACTGATCGCATCACTCGTCCGCCGCATCCGCGGCGTCGGCCCTGCCCCGGACAAGGCGCCGGATCACGCCGTCGAAGCGTATGTCACGCTCGAGGACCTGTTGAAGCAGAGCTGGCTGACGGTGAGACTTCCTGAAGACCGGGACGTGCGCTTCCCGCTCGAGGCCGGCATGACCGCCGGGCATGTCA
>NZ_CABFWF030000002.1:0-2320 GCF_902153245.2 Pseudorhizobium endolithicum | reverse complement strand
CGCAGATTCGCAATCGACGGCTACGATATCCACACCATCCTGCCGATCTCGCTCGAAGACGCGGTGCTGGGGACGGAGACCGAGATCGAGACGCCGGAAGGGCTGAAACCGATCTCGATACCGCCATGGTCGGGATCCGACAGGGCCATTGAGATGGAAGAGCTCGGACTTCCGGACGCCGAAGGCAAGCGCGGAAAGCTCGTCGTGGAACTGCGCGTCATGCTCTGGGAAAAGCCGGATGCGAAGGTCACCGACCTGATGCGCCACATGCGCGAAGGTCTCTACATCTGACCTCCCTGCACGGGCGATCCGGCCGTGCACTCTTTGTTACGGCAGGCTACACGAGATGATCCGGGCCAACTTGAACGGTTGAGCCGCCTATGCCATAGGCAACCTTCCGTTTTCAGCAGCTAGACTTTCGTCTCAGGGGACACAGCATGGTTCAGGCTACAGGCCTCATGGCAGGCAAGCGCGGCGTCATCATGGGCGTCGCGAACAACCGCTCGATCGCTTGGGGCATCGCCAGGGCCATCCATGCACAGGGCGGCGAGATCGCCTTCACCTATCAGGGAGAGGCCCTTCGCAAGCGTGTTGAACCGCTCGCAGCCGAGATCGGCGCGGTGGTTGCCGGTGACTGCGACGTCAGCGACGAAGCCAGCATCGATTCCGCCTTCGCGGAAATCGAAAAGCTCTGGGGCAAGATCGATTTCCTCGTGCATGCGATCGGCTTTTCGGACAAGGACGAGCTGACGGGACGGTATGTGGACACCACCGCCGAGAACTTCGACAAGACGATGCGGATTTCCGTCTACTCCTTCACCTCGGTGGCGCGGCGGGCGGAGAAGCTGATGACGGACGGCGGCTCCATGCTGACGCTGACCTATTACGGCGCCGAAAAGGTCATGCCGAACTACAACGTCATGGGCGTCGCTAAGGCCGCGCTGGAGGCCAGCGTCAAGTACCTCGCCGTCGACCTCGGCCCGAAGAACATCCGCGTCAACGCCATTTCGGCAGGCCCGATCAAGACGCTTGCGGCGTCCGGCATCGGCGACTTCCGCTACATCCTGAAGTGGAACGAGTACAACGCGCCGCTGCGCCGCACGGTCAGCATCGAGGAGGTCGGCGATGTCGGGCTCTACATGCTGTCCGACCTCTCGCGCTCCGTGACCGGCGAAGTCCATCATGCCGACAGCGGCTATCACGTCGTCGGCATGAAGGCGGTGGGCGCCCCCGACATCTCCGTCGTGAAGGACTGACCGCAAGGACGCCTGCCGTGCTCATCTACATGGTTCGACACGGCCAGACGGACTGGAATGCAGAGGGGCGACTGCAGGGTCAGAAGGATATCGCCCTCAACCACCTTGGGCGGGCGCAGGCGACGCGCAACGGGGAAGTTCTCCTCGACCTGGCGGGAGCCGATCTCTTCTCCTTCGACTTCGTGGCAAGCCCCCTTTCGCGCACAAGGGAAACGATGGAGCGGCTTCGGGCCGCCATGGGGCTTGATCCGGCAGGCTATCGGACGGACGAGCGCCTCCTGGAGCTTTCCTTCGGCGACTGGGAGGGGCATACGCTGGAGGAGGTCAACCGCTTCGCACCCGACCGCCTGCTCGCACGCATCGAGCAGAAGTGGAACTTCATACCGCCGGGCGACGACGCGGAAAGCTACGAAATCCTCTCATGGCGGGTCGGCGCATGGCTGAGATCGATCAGTTCGCCGACGATCTGCGTCTCGCATGGCGGGGTGGTCCGATCGGTCTTCCGCCTTGTCGCCCAGGTCTCGGAAGACCACGCGGCACGAATGACCGTGCCCCAGGACATGGTCCTGCAGGTCGATCTCGGCGCAGGCACGCTACGCTGGATCTGATCTACTGGATGATCTCCAGGTCGTCGACAACGCGATTGCCGTCGACCTCCGTATAGAAGACCAGGACCTTCACACCCGATTCCAGCCCTTCGAAGTTGAACTCTTCCGGCACCTTGTAGGTCTTGCCGTCGTCAAGCGTCAGGCTAAGGTCATTGACGTCCACCGACTGAATGGTCGCCTCCACGTCCGAGCTCTGGGCAAAGCCCTGCAAGGGTGAAAGGATGCTGGCGGTTGCAAGCAGCGCGGCTATCAGGAGACGCATGGTCGGGGCCTTCACGGGACGGGGTATGCTTCGTAGCGGCACAAGATAGCCTTCCGATTGTGGCGAAAATCGCCCGTGGTCATGACTTTTTCAGTACAAGTAGTGACTGTTTTATTAGGGTTCAGACTCAATCATAGCCAGAACGCGACGAGGGTGGCCAAGGCGACTGCGGAGAGGAAGTTTCTGGCAAGCTT
>NZ_CABFWF030000001.1 GCF_902153245.2 Pseudorhizobium endolithicum | reverse complement strand
GTTCGGCACGAGGTTGTCACCCATGTCTTAGGTACAGTCTGTTACCTATGTCTCCGGGTCGGACACGAGAAGAAATGGCGCACCCGACAGGATTCGAACCTGTGACCTTTGGAATCGGAATCCAACACTCTATCCAGCTGAGCTACGGGTGCTAACCGCCGGCGAGTCTGGCCCGCCGCTCCGATGGGTGCTTCCTTACCCCAGGACGTCGCCCGCATCAATGCCCCATCGCGGGAAGGGACGCGGAAAAATCGAGGCGGGCTGGAGCGGCCTCTAAAGCCGCCCGCCGGCCGCGGTGGGGACGGAGAGGGGCTGGTCCGCTCAAGCCACCATCATGGCGCCCGGTCCGGGTGTCGCACCGGGCGGGCACTTGCCGAGGATGATCATGCCGAGCACTTCATCCTTGGTCACGTCCTCGGTCCGGGCATGCCCGACGACCTGACCGTTCTTCATCACGAAGACGCGGTCGGCGAGGTCGAAGACGTCGTGGATGTCGTGGCTGATCAGGAAGATGCCGATCCCCTCCCGCTTCAGCTGCTTGATGAGATCGCCCACCTGGGCCGTCTCGTGGGGGCCGAGGGCGGCGGTCGGCTCGTCCATGATCAGGATGCGGGCGTCGAAGAGAATCGCGCGGGCGATCGCCACCGACTGCCGCTGGCCGCCTGACAGCGCCTTCACCGGCTCCTTGAAGCGCTTGAAGTTGGGGTTGAGGCGCCCCATCACCTTGCGGGCGTTGGCCTCCATGGCGACGTCGTCCAGCGTGCCCCAGGGCGTCTGCAGTTCGCGTCCCAGATAAAGGTTGGCGGCGGCATCGACGTTGTCGGCCACGGCGAGCGTCTGGTAGATCGTCTCGATGCCGAATTTCTTGGCGTCGCGCGGGTTCTTGATGTCGGCGGGCTCCCCGTTGATGAGGATCTCGCCCGCATCCCGGCGGTAGGCGCCGGACAGGATCTTGATCAGCGTCGACTTGCCTGCGCCGTTGTGGCCGAGCAGGGCGACGACCTCGCCCGGATAGAGATCGATGCTGGCATTCTCCACGGCATGGATCCCGCCGAAGGAGATGGAAATGTTCCTCATTTCCACGAGCGGAGTGTGTTGGTCCGTCACGATGAAACTCCTGTTACTTTGCGCGGGCGCGATAGACGGTGTCGAGCCAGACGGCGAGCACCAGGACGGCGCCGACGACGATGCGCTGCAGCGGCGTGTCGATGCCGAGCAGGACCATGCCGGACTGGAGGGACTGCATGACGAGCGCCCCGAGCATGGCGCCGGCGATCGTGCCCATGCCGCCGGAGAGCGAGGTTCCTCCGATCACGGCGGCGGCGATGGTGTAGAGTTCGTCGAGTTCGCCCTGGGCATTGGTGGCCGCGTTGAGGCGAGCCGTGGAGATGGCGGCGGCGATGGCGCAGAGCATGCCCATCAGCGCGAAGATGCGGATCGTCACCCAGCGGGTCTTGATGCCGGCGAGCTCTGCCGCCTCGGGATTGCCGCCGATGGCGAAGACATAGCGGCCGAAGCGCAGCCGCGTTGCGATGAAGGTCATGACGATGCCGACGGCGATGGCGATCAGCACCGGCACGGCGATCCCGTGCGAGATCAACAGCCCGCCCTCGGGCCAATCGATGCCGTTCGCCTCGGCATGGCGGCGGGCGATGGCGACGGGCCAGTAGTAGCTGTTGGCGACCATCACGACCCCGAGCACGATCAGGCAGCCGATCGCCCCGATCACGTATTCGGCCCAGACGGGCTTGCGCGGAAAGGCGAAGCGCTTGCGCTGGCGGCGGGCGTTGACGATCGCCGCGACGATGGCCAGGCAGGCTACCACGCCGACCACCCAGCTCCAGGTGGCGCCGATCGAACCCTCGGTGCCGCCGCCCATGAGGCGGAAGGTGGCGTTCATCGGGGCGACCGTCTGGCCGCTCGTGACGAACCAGGTGGCACCGCGCCAGACCAGCAGCCCGCCGAGCGTGACGATGAAGGAGGGGACGCCGAGGAAGGCGATGATGGCGCCGTGCAACGTGCCGATCAGTCCGCCCACCACGAGACCGGCGGCAAGCGCGAGGATCCAGATGGCGGGGTGGTCGAAGCCCAGCAGTTGCGGCAGGATCTGCGCCTGCATCACGCCCATGATCATGCCGGTGAAGCCGAGGATCGAACCCACCGAGAGGTCGATGTTGCGGGTGACGATCACCAGGACCATGCCCGTCGCCATCACCGCCACGGAGGAGGTCTGGACGGTCAGGTTCCAAAGATTGCGGGGGGTCAGGAATAGTCCGCCGGTGAGGAAGTGGAAGCCCAGCCAGATGATCAGCAGGGCGCCGACCATGCCGAGCAGGCGCGTATCGATCTCGGTGGCGCGAAAGAAGCGCGTCACCAGGTTGGCGTCCGACTGTCGCGGTCCGCTGGTTGTCGTAGAATGCATCGTATCGGCCATTCCTGCCGTTCCCCACCTCTTGGACGCGACGATCGCCCTGTCTTTCGGATTCGATCGCGCCGGCTGCGGGCAGTTCGTCCGAACTGCCTCCTCATGACGAAACCCGGCGTTACGGCCTGGGCGGTAACGCCGGGATCTTCCGGTTCAGGCTGCGGATCAGTCGCAGGCGGCGACCGAGCCGGCCTTCACGCCCTGGCAGGCTTCTTCCTTGCTGATCCAGCCGGCCTCGATGACAACGTTGAGGTTGTCCTTGGTGATCGGCAGCGGTGCGAGGAAGACCGACTTCATCTCGGCGCCCTTCGGCCCGCCGGTGAAGGTCTGCACGTTCGGGATCTCGTCCATGGTCTTGCCGCCGGCAAGCGCCAGTGCGATCTCGGCGGCATTCTTGCCGAGTTCACGGGAGTCCTTCCAGACGGAAACGGTCTGCGTGCCGAGCGCAACACGGTTCAGCGCCGCCTTGTCGGCATCCTGGCCGGAGACCGGAACGGAGCCTGCGAGACCCTGTGCGTCGAGCGCGGCAATCGCGCCGCCGGCGGTGCCGTCGTTCGAGGCGACGACAGCGTCGACCTCGTTGTTGTTGGCCGTCAGGAACTGCTCCATGTTCTTCTGGGCATTTTCCGGCTTCCAGCCGTCGGTATAGGCCTCGCCGACATTCTTGATCTTGCCGGCGTCCATGGCCTCCTTCAGCACTTCCAACTGACCGGAGAAGAGGAAGTCGGCATTCGGATCGGACGAGGAACCCTTGATGAAGACGTAGTTGCCTTCGGGCGCCACCTTGAATACTTCGCGGGCCTGCATGCGGCCGACTTCCTTGTTGTCGAAGGTGATGTAGAAGGCCTCCGGGTTCTCGATCAGGCGGTCGTAGCCGACCACTGGAATGCCTTCGGCGGTCGCCTTCTCGATGGCCGGGCCGATGGCGTCGGAATCCTGCGCCAGAACGATCAGGGCATTGGCGCCCTGCGAGATCAGCGACTCGACGTCGGTGAGTTGCTTGGCGGCGGACGACTGGGCGTCGGCCGAGATATACTTCGCGCCGGCTGCCTCGAGGGCCCCCTTGATGGCGGCCTCGTCCGTCTTCCAGCGCTCCTCCTGGAAGTTGGACCAGGAGACGCCCACGACCAGTTCCTGGGCAAGCGCTGCGGTCTGCATGGAAACGACGATGGCTGCTCCGGCCATCAGCTTGACGATCGACTTCATATTGTCCTCCCGAGTGACGGCGGATGGCCAAAGCCTCCGTGCTCTCCCCCCGCCAGATTAGCTGCCGGTCAAAGCAGGATCGCTTTTTTCTCGACAGTCGAGAAATTAACTGTCAGAGATTTTCAGGGGAGTCAATCAGGTGGATTGAGTGATGCCGCCTCTTAGACTATCGGATGAGAAACCCGAGGGAGACGCAGGCATAGATGCTGGCCAAGTCGAGCACCGAGCTGGTCCGGCAACAGAACAGCGCCCTGGTCCTTTCGGTGCTGCGCCGGCAGGGCCGGCTGTCGCACACACAGATCTCGGAAGCTACGGGCCTCTCCTCGGCCACGGTCTCCGCCATAACGGCCGATCTCGAGCGCTGCGCCATCATCGAGAAGAGCGAGCAGCAGGCTGCCACCGGCCGCGGACGGCCGCGGGTCCTGTTCAGCCAGAGGCGCGGCTGCGGCTATCTCATCACCGTCATCATCTCCTCCGATGCCATCCAGTATTCCCTGGTGGACTATGCCGGGACGCTGCTCGACCGTTTCGCGGAGATACGCCGCGAGGGATCGCCGGAGGAATTCGTCGCGGCGATTTCCGCCGGCCTGAAACGGGCGGCTGAGCGGTCGGCCGTCGATCCCGAAGAGGTTCTCCTCGTCTCGATCAGCAGCAAGGGGCTCGTCAGTCCGGAGGCACCGGTGCTCGTCTGGTCGCCGATGCTGGGCTCCAGGGCAGTCGATTTTCGGGTGGCGCTCGGCCATGAATGGGGAGCCAAGGCCGTCCTGAACAACGAAACGCTGCTGGTGGCGAAGGCCTTGCAGCAGCGTCTGGCCCATGGCGCCGTGCCGCCCGCCAATCTCGCGGCCATTTCGCTCGGGCACAGCATCGGTCTCGGCATCGCGAGGACGCTCCGGGAGGGCGAGACGGAACTCTCCGCGCCGAACTTCGGGCACATGCTGCACATACCGGGCGGCGCATTGTGCCGTTGCGGTGCGCGGGGCTGCATCGAGGCCTATGCCGGCTTCTATGCCGTTCTGCGGGCTGCGTTCGAAGTGCCGCTCGACACGGTCCCGGCCAAGATCGTTCCGCTGTCGGAGGTCGACAAGATCGCCGTGCGGGCCCGCCAGGGCCAGCGCATGGCGGGGTTTGCCTTCCGCCAGGCGGGCATCGCGCTCGGCAACGGCATCTCGCGGCTCTTGAGCCTGCATGGCCACATGCCGGTCTTCATCACGGGTCCCGGCATGCGCTATTACGATCTCCTGCAGTCGGGTATCCAGGAAGGGCTGGCGCAGACCCATGTCGTGCGCCTTTCGGGAATGCCGCAGGTGGAGGTCGTGGCGGACGAGCCGGCACTCGTCTACGAAGGCCATCTCGGGCTTGCGTTTTCGCGCATAGACGGGGATATCCTTGCCCTGCGGACGCCGCTTCAGGCGGCAGGAGAGTAAAAGAATGATCGATCTCGACCACCCGTTCTACCGGCCGCTCTGGGCAAGGCTGCTGATCGTCGGCGTGTGCCTGGCCTGGTCTGGGTTGGAATTCTGGAGCGGCGCACCGCTCTGGGGCACGATTGTCGGCGGTCTCGGCCTCTACGCCGCCTACAAGCTTTTCTATGAATTCCATCGCAGGGGAACGGGCGGCCACTCGTCCGGCGGGGGCGCTCAGGACGAGCGCCAGTAAAGATCCTTCACGGCCCGGTCGATCAGGAGGTTCGCCGTCTTCATCCTGAGCGTCGCCCTGGCCCGGAAGATTTCCGGCACAAGGTCCGGGTGATTGTTTCTGGCAAAGCGGCGGCGCTTCTCAGCCAGCGTTTCGGCCGTATCGGCTGCGGCGATGGCGAGGTCTTCGGCGATCTCCGCCTCGGAAAGGCGCAGGAGGTACGCCGGCACCGGCGGCGGCTCCGGTTCCCGCGCCGGAGGCTCCGGACCGGTTTCGGGCTTGGGCGGCGGCATGTCGGACAAGAGCTCGAGATAGGAATCCGGCACCTGGACCGCCTCCGGCGCGTTTTCATACGTCGTCGAGGCAACGAAGCCGGCGCTGAGCCCGGCCAGCCGGAAGGCGGGCGCGGCGGATGCGTCGTCCTCTCCTTTGTCTTCTTCGTCCAGCCGGGTCAGCACCGACTGGAACAGCGATTGTCCGACCAGCATGCCTCGCGCTCCTTCCTGTCGACTAGATCATCCGGAGGTGGTGCCGGGCTTGTGGCGAGCCTGCCGCAGCGGATCGATCGTACCTGACGAAGAGCAAGTGTTTTAACCAGCTGTAAAACCGCTCCCATTATGGTCTTGCCGCGGATTATAGGCGGGGGCGTCATGAGTGAAATCCAGAACCGGACCATAAAGCTTCTGCAGCTGGAGCAGGCGTCGCGCGACGGAAGGCAGCCCGATTTCCGGCTCCAGATGCTGCAGGCGTCGCTGGCGCTCTACCGGGACCTGGGCGGCGCCGAGGATGCCGGTTACAAGCTCTTGCACAAGGCGTTCGAGCGGGAGCCCGAAGACGTGCCTACCTCGGTGGGCAACCTGATGATCGCTCTCGCTGCCCTCAGCCAGCAGCAGGACATGGACATGATGCAGGCAGCCTACAACGTCCTCCGCGCCCGCCTGCGGCAGCTGGCACCGCCACCCTGTGCGGCGGAATAGCCGGTAAAGTGGGCGGCCGCTCCCCGACGCGAACCCGCGGAAGGTGCACGGGCTATGGCCTGGTGGCGGGCAAGGGCCTGCGGACCGATCCCGTTCCGCGAGCCTCAACGGCGCTGATCCGACCTGTCAGATTTTCTGCTTTGACCGTGCGGCGCCGCCTTCCTATGGAAGCCTTTCCCGCGGCGATGCCGCTCGTGCCGGAATTCTCGCATGCTCGACCGCCTGGCTCCGGCCCTCTTCGTCCTCCTCTGGTCCACCGGCTGGCTGGTCGCCAAGTTCGCCGTGGCGCACGCCGATCCGCTCACCTTCATGGCAGCCCGGCATGCGCTGGCGGCGATCGCCTTCACCGGCCTCTGCCTTGCCGTCGGTGCAGCCTGGCCGCGTGAACGGTCTGCCGTCTGGCACGGCATTGTCTCCGGCGTCTTCCTGCACGGCCTCTATCTCGCCGGCGTCTGGTGGGCGATCGGGCAGGGGGTGCCGGCGGGACTTTCCGGCATCATCGCCGGCCTTCAGCCGCTGCTGACCGCCGCCATGGCGCCGCTCCTGATCAGCGAACGGCTGCGGCCCCGCCAGAAGATCGGCATCGTCGTCGGCTTCATGGGCATCCTCATCGCCATCTCGCCGCAGCTTCTCGATACGGTCGCGAAGGGGCTGGCAGGGCTCGGCTTCCCGGTGCTGGTCAATCTGCTGGCGATGTTTTCCGTCACCTACGGCACGCTGTACCAGAAGCGGCACCTGCAGCAGGGGGACCTTCTCTCCATCGCCGTGCTGCAGTTCATCGGCGCCTTCGTCGTCACGCTGCCGCTGGCGCTTCTGGTGGAGGATCTCCGCTTCGACTGGACCGGGGAGGCGATCTTCGCGATGGCCTGGTCGGTCTTCGGCATCTCGATGGGAGCCGTCGGCCTGCTCCTCTACCTCATCCGCCGCGGCCAGGTCTCCCGCGCCGCCTCGCTGATCTACCTGATGCCGCCGGTCGTGGCCATCGAGGCTTTCTTCCTGTTCGGCGAGCCGCTGACGCTGCCGATGATCGTCGGCACCGCCATCGTCGTCGCCGGCGTCTACATGGTGAACCGCAAGGGGTGACCGGACCCTTTTCGGGTCATGAAACGGGTGTCGGTCGACTCCGCTCCTCGTTAGGCAATGGGTCTCAACGGAAAAGGAGATCCAGATGCTTGAGAACAAGGTTGCCATCATCACCGGCGCGTCCAGCGGAATCGGTCGGGCCGCCGCGAGACTGTTTGCGGCCGAAGGCGCGGCTGTCGTGCTCAACGCCCGCCGCCCCGAAAACCTCCGTGCCGTGGTGGAGGAGATCGAAGCCGCCGGCGGGCGGGCCTGCGCGGTGGCCGGCGATGTCGGCCGGGACGAGACGCATGTCCGGATGGTCGAGGCGGCACGCGAGGTGTTCGGCGGCCTCGACATCGCCTTCAACAATGCCGGATCCGTCGGTCCTTACAGGCCGCTTGCGGAGGTGGAGCCGCAGGAGTGGGACGAGACGCTCTCCGTCAATCTCACGGGAGCTTTCCTCGGGGCGAGGCGGCAGATACCGGCCATGCTGGAACGGGGCGGCGGGTCGATCATCTTCACCTCCACCTTCGTCGGAACGAGCGTGGGTATCCCGAACATGGGAGCCTATGCTTCAGCCAAGGCCGGGCTCATGGGACTGGTGAAGGGGATCACCGCCGACTACGGCTCCCGCAACATCCGGGCCAACGCGCTGCTGCCGGGCGGCGTCGATACGCCAGCCGCGGGTGATGGGGCACAGAAGGAGTGGGCGGCGGGGCTGCATGCGTTGAAGCGGATCGCGCAGCCGGAGGAGATCGCGCGGGCTGCGCTCTTCCTCGCCGGGCCGATGGCGAGCTTTGTTGCCGGCACGGCGCTGTTTGCCGATGGAGGCAATTCAGCGGTCAAGTAGCCGAAACGGAGAGAGGCCGCAACGGCGGCCTCCCTCGTATCCTGTCTGGGCGAGCGAACCGCTCAGGCCGGACGGCGGCTGCGGCCTTCGTTGCCGCCGCCGAAGCGAACCGGACCGGGATTGCCGCTGGCCTTCTGTGCGGGCCGGCCATGGCCGTTGCGGTTGCGCTGGTTGGCGCTTTCGTGGGCACCGTGCGCTGCCGGAGCATTGCCCTTGCGGGGGTCCTTGCGGGCTGGGCGGTTGGCCTGAGGCTGGGCGCCCCGCTCCTGGCCATCACCGCGACCTTCGCCGCCTTCCGCGGCAAAGAACGGCTTGCGGGCCGGACGCTTGCGCTGCTGCGGGCGTCCTTCACCACCGGCCGGCTGGCCGTTGCCACGGCCGCGATTGCCGCCCCGGTTGTTGTTGCCGCGCGCCGGGCGGTTGAGCCCCTCCGGGCGCTCTCCGGAAGCCGTGGTGATCTCGATCCCCATCAGCTTCTCGATGTCGCGCAGCAGGCCGGTCTCTTCCGACGTGCAGAAGGCGATCGCAATCCCGTCACGGCCAGCACGAGCTGTACGTCCGATCCGGTGGACATACGCATCCGGCACTTCCGGCAGGTCGTAGTTGAAGACATGCGTGACGCCCGGGATGTCGATGCCGCGGGCCGCGACGTCGGTCGCGATCAGCGTCTGGATTTCGCCATCGCGGAAACCCTTCAGAGCCCGCTCGCGCTGGCCCTGGCTCTTGTTGCCATGGATCGAGGCAACCGAGTAACCGACCTGGTCGAGATGCTTCATCAGCTTCTCGGCGGTGTGCTTGGTGCGCATGAAGACAATCGCGCGACCATCGGGATTTGCGGTCAGCGTCTTCTTCAGGAGTTCCGTCTTGTCGTTCTTTCCGCCGAGGAAGTGGACGTACTGCTCGACCTTGTCAGCAGCCTTGCCCGGAGGCGTCACGGAGACCTGGATCGGATCGGTCAGGTAGTCGCCGGCCAGTTCGGCGATCGCCTTCGGCATGGTGGCGGAGAAGAGCAAGGTCTGGCGCTTCTTCGGCACCATCTTCGAAATCTTGCGCAGGTCATGAATGAAGCCGAGGTCGAGCATCTGGTCCGCCTCGTCGAGGACGAGATAGCGGACCGTGGTCAGGCCGATCGCCTTGCGGGCGATGAGGTCCAGCAGCCGGCCCGGGGTAGCGACGAGGATGTCCGTGCCGCGTTCCAGCATCTGCTGCTGCTTGTTGATCGAGGCGCCGCCGACCACCGAATTGATCTTCAGCGGCATGCCGCGGACGTAGCTCTTCAGGTTCGTCGCGATCTGATTCACCAACTCGCGCGTCGGCGCAAGGATGAGGGTCCGCGTCGTGCGGTTGTCGGGACGCTTCGGGTCCTTCGACAGCATCTCGATCAGCGGCAGGCCGAAGGCGGCCGTCTTGCCGGTGCCCGTCTGGGCAAGGCCGATCAGATCCCGGCCCTGGAGAAGATGGGGGATGGCCTCCGCCTGGATCGGCGTCGGGTTCTCGTAACCGAGCGAGGAAAGGGTGGCTACGAGGTGCTTGGCGAGGCCAAGCTCATGGAAATTCGTCAAGTCGAATACCTTTTCGGGGCGCCAAAGACGCACGACCGGCCACGGCACCATGCCGTCCGGTTTGCCCTTGGCGTCAAGAACCCCGCGTGAAGTGGGAACTTGTGTGTTGGAAATTGCTTCCCAGCGCGTAAACCCTCAGAGAGCGAGGGCGATCTGTCTGTGCGCCTTGTTCCTTCTTCGCGATCGGTTGTCGCAGGGCCAGCTCACGCGGCGGCCGGAAGGTGAAAGCTGAGCCTCATGTGGTGGATGGGCGCCCGAAAGTCAAGCTGTGATTTCGCAAGCGCAAAAAGAAGGCCCGCATCCGGATTTCGGATACGGGCCTTGCGTATGGGATCAATGGTGTCCGTCAGTAGCAGACACGGGCGCGATAAGCTTCGCCCCATTCGTTCTCCACCCATTCGTAATGGCAGGGCGGCGCGGCACGATAATAGGTGCGGCGGTAGACCGGCGGCGGAGGCGGCGCATATTCATACTCCGGCTCGACATAGACGCGGCGCGGCTGGGACGCGATGGCGCCACCGATAATGCCGCCGGCAAGGCCTGCCGCGACGCCTGCCCAGACTTCGTCGTTGTGCCGGCCACCGGCCTGCGCAGCCGGTACGGTCGCCATCATGGCGCCGGCCAGGGTGAGCGCGGCGAGGCCTGCGGAAGCGCTTTTCTTCAGGACTGTCATCTCTTGTTCCTTTCCCTTTCCAGGGCACCGTTCAAGTCTCACGGGAAAAGGCGGCAGTTTGATGGAAGAGGAGCGGGAGTAGTCTGAACAGCCATTCAGGCTGATGCACGCCTGGATTGAGCGCATTCTTTTCTATCGGTCCGATCGCGGGAATTGTGCCGTCATTGCGGCGGATTGCCGGCAAAGAAAGGGCCGCGCCTTGAGCGGGAAATTTCGAGGATCTGCAGAAACTGAAGCCTCGTCCGGCCTCCGGCAACAACTTGTTAACGCTCGCTATGGTGTTATCGCCGGATCGGAGGACAACAGAATCGCTGCGGCGCCGGCCGGATGCGGTTGGAGCAGAGACGGTGGAGATGCATGAACTCCTGAGGACGGCGTGCGCGCGGATCGAAGATCTGCACGAACCGGCGTTCATCAAGGACAGCACGCTCAATTATGTCGCCGTCAACCGCGCCTATGCGGCGCTGTTCGACATGGAGCCGCGCGAGCTCGTCGGTCACCCGACACGCGACCGACCGCAGCTTCTGGAGCATCCGGAGCGCAAGGAAAAGGAATGCCGTGCGCTGATCTTCGGCACGGAGGAAACGGTTCGCTGCCTCCACGCATCCGGCGCGCTCTGCCATGAGATCACGATCGAGCGCTTCGTCACCGAAGACGACCGGACATATCTGTTCGGATCTTTCCAGCCGGCGGGGGAGGCCGGTCAGGTGGCGGTGCTCAAATCCGCGGGTGGGGGAGAAAACGCAATGACCGGGGACGGGAACGATCAGGAATTGCAGCTGGAGGATGCTCTGGACCTCCTGGATGTCGGGATCGGCATCTACGACGAGGCCGATACCCTCGTCTACTACAACGCGCAGCTCAGCGACTTCTTCGATTCCTTCGGTGTCCGGCTGCGGATCGGCGTGACGTTTGCGCAGATCTGCGAGCAGGTCTACGAGAAGAGCGTGAGGAACAGTCCGCGCCTCGCTGGCCGGGAGGCTCCCAACTCGTCCGTCTGGGTGCAGGAGCGCATCAGGACGTTCAGGCTTCCCTATTCGGAAAACATCGAGCAACTTTCGGACGGCCGCTGGCTGAAGAGCGTCAACAAGCGGCTCGACAACGGCCTCGTCATCACGCTGCGGTCGGATGTGACCGACTTCAAGGACCAGGAACTGCTGCTGCGCAAGAATATCGGCGAGACCGAGATCCTGCGCGCCGTGCTCGAGGACCTGCCGGTCGCGGTCTTCATGCGCGATGCCGAGCAGCGCCTCGAATTCGTCAATGCCGCCTATGAGGAAATGTTCGGCGACAAGCGCGAGAACATCCTGGGCAAGACGGATGCCGAGATGTTCCCCTGGAAGGCGGAGCGCAGCCAGACCGAGAACGACCGTATCCTCGCCGAGGGAGAGGCGGTCGAGAAGGCGGAGGACAAGACCTTCCCCGATGGCCGCGTCATCCCGGTCATCACCCGCCAGATGCGGGTGGTCGACGCGGATGGGCAGCCCCACCTCGTCGGCTCCATCACCGACATCACGCCCTACAAGCAGGCCAAGGAGCATGCCGAGAAGCTGCGCCAGGACATGCAGACGATCCTGCACGGCATACCTGTTGGCATAGGCATCCTCGATGGCGATTTCGTCTTCGAATATGCCAACCCCGCCTTCTACGGCTTCTGGGACGCCGGCGAGCAGTTCGAACTGGTCGGCCGTCCTTATCGCGACTTCATGCGGGCTATGTTCGACAACGGCATCTATGGCGATGTCGGCACTCTTTCCTTCGAGGAAATCTACCAGCGGCGTATCGCGGACCTGACGCAGGAGGGCGAGCGGCCTCCGATCGAGGCCAGGAGCGCCCAGGGACGGGTGATCCTCATTTCCGGCACCAGGCTCTCCGGCAACAAGCTGCTGCTGAGCTACATGGACATCACCGCCATCCGCAAGCGCGACGAGGAGGTGCGGGCCGCCCAGCAGGCGCTCGACCGCCAGGGCGTCCTGATGCGCGAGGCGACGAGCGCCATGTCGCAGGGCCTGCTCATTCTGCACGAGGGCACGATCGTCTTCTCCAACAACGCGCTGCCGGCGATGCTGGAGATCCCCGAAAGCCTCGGCGCACCCGGGTCGCTCTGGCGCGATGTCTTCCGCTTCTGCGTCAAGCGTGGCGATCTCGGCCCCACGGACGAGGCGATGGAGATCCTGCGTCGGTGGGAGGAAAACGTCAGCGAGGGCCGGTCGGTCCAGGCGACCTTCCGTATCGAGGGCCGCAAGTGGGTCAATGTCGAGGCCAAGCTTAGCGGCAGCGAGCATTGGCTTGCCGTCTTCACCGATGTCACGGACGTCAAGGACCGCGAGGCGGAACTGACGCGCCTCGTAGACCGCGCCGAGGCGGCCGACCGGGCGAAATCCGAATTCCTGGCCAATATGAGCCACGAGATCCGCACGCCGATGAACGGCGTTCTCGGCATGGCGGAACTGCTGGCGAAGTCGGATCTCGACACGCGGCAGAAGACCTTCATCGACATTATCGTCAAGTCGGGCAACGCGCTTTTGACGATCATCAACGACATCCTCGACTTCTCCAAGATCGATGCCGGCCAGATGAAGCTGCGCAAGGCCCCCTTCGATCCGGTCGAGGCGATCGAGGACGTGGCGACGCTCCTCTCGTCGTCCGCTGCGGAGAAGGACATCGAACTCATCGTCCGCGGCGACGCGTCGGTGAAGGAGACGGTACTCGGCGATGCCGGCCGTTTCCGCCAGATCATCACCAATCTCGTCGGCAATGCGATCAAGTTCACCGAGAAGGGGCATGTCTTCATCGACCTCCACTCGGAGGCCGTCAGTGATACCGACATGATGCTGACCGTGCGGATCGAGGATACCGGCCTCGGCATTCCCGACGAGAAGCTGAAGTCGGTCTTCGAGAAGTTCTCGCAGGTCGATACCTCCTCGACCCGCCGTCACGAGGGGACAGGGCTCGGCCTTGCCATTACCGCCGGTCTCGTCGAACTCTTCGGCGGCCATATCGAGGTGACGAGCGAGGTCGGCAAGGGCTCGGTCTTCACGGTACACCTGCCGTTCCCGGTCGTCAGCGAGCGCGGCACCAACACGGTTCTGCCGATCAACACCGCCGGCGCACGGGTGCTGGTGATCGACGACAACGCCGTCAACCGCCGCATCCTGACCGAACAGCTGACCATGTGGGGGTTCGATACCGTGGCCGCCGATGGCGGTGCCGAGGGACTTGCCTTCATGAACGAGGCATCACGCCTCGGGCTCGTCATCGATGCCGTCGTGCTCGACTACCACATGCCGGAGATGAACGGTCTCGACGCGGCCCGTCATATCCGCGCCGACCGGCGCTTCAACGACCTGGGCATCATCTTCCTGACCTCCATGGACATGGCCGGCGACGAGACCCTGTTCGCCGAACTGAACATCCAGGCGCATCTGATGAAGCCGGCCCGCGCCAATCTCCTTCGCGCCACCATCATCGATGTCGTGCGGTCCGTGCGGATGAAGCGGCGCGCCGCCCCGGCCGCGCCCGTTCTCCAGTCCGCCCCCGAACCCATGCCTTCGCAACCTCCCGCTTTGCTCGCCTCGACACCCGTGGTTCACTCGGTACCCGTGCTCGACGTTCTGGTGGCCGAGGACAACGAGGTCAACCAGATCGTCTTCACCCAGATCCTGCAGGGGACCGGCTGGCGTTTCGAGATCGTCGAGAACGGCGCCAAAGCCGTCGAGGCCTGGCAGGCGAAGGACCCCGCGCTTATCCTCATGGACGTCTCCATGCCCGTCATGAACGGCCACCAGGCAACGCAGAAGATCCGCGAACTGGAGAAGCAGACGGGCGGGCATGTCCCCATCATCGGCGTGACGGCGCATGCGCTGGAGAGCGACAAGGAACTCTGCCTTGCCGCCGGCATGGACGACTACATGTCCAAGCCGATCAGCCCCGAACTGCTGGAGCAGAAGATCAAGGCGTGGCTGGGGGAAGCCTCCGCCTCCGCGTCCTCGGCTTGAGGCCTGCTGATCGCCGGCACACGCATCCCGGCGATAGAACTCCGCTCGGGTCCTATTTCCTCCCGCACAGCATCTCGCGTTTGCCGGCAAAGCCCGGCCGTCTTTCCACCGCAAACCCCGCTGCCTGCAGGTTGCGCCGCACGAATCCGGCCGCGGCATAGGTGGCGAAGCTGCCGCCGGGAAGAGTCCGTTCGTAGATGGCCTGCATCAGTTCCGGCGACCACATGTCCGGGTTGCGGGACGGTGCGAAGCCGTCGAGGAACCATGCGTCGAAGCCGGCCTGCATCGCCCTAACGCCCTTGGATGCGGGCCCGATCACCACCGTCAGCCGCATCTGCCCGTCCAGATCGAGGTCCACCCGTCCTTCCGGCTTCTCGGGCCAGTTCCCCACCAGCGCCTGGCGCTCCGCATCGATCTCCGGCCAGTGCGACAGCGCCCGGTCGATTTCCCCCGCCTGCATCGGGTAAAGCTCGAGCGAGGTGAAATGCAGCGTGGTGCCGGTGCCACGGTGAAGCTTCCACTGCCGCCAGGTCTCGCAGAAGTTCAGCCCGGTGCCGAAGCCGAGTTCGCCGATGCGGAAGTCCGCTGCCGCCAGCCATCGCTCCGGCAGACCGTTGCCGGCCAGGAAGACGTGTCCGCATTCGAGCCTGCCGTCGCTGCGGCAATAAAAATGGTCGCCAAACTGGGTGGAGTAGGGCATATCGCCCTCATGCCATTCCAGGCTCCCGTCAGAATTTCCGGAAATCTCGCCGCTCATGGCCATAGCCGATAATCCCGCCGGCGGAGCCGGTCAATCGCTTCCCGCATCCGCCGATCTCCTCATCCTCGGCGGCGGGGTCATGGGGCTGTGGGCAGCCGTCAAGGCGGATCGTCTCGGCATCCCGACGCTTCTCGTCGATGCCGGGCGCACCGGCAGCGGCGCAAGCGGCGGACTCCTAGGCGCGCTGATGCCGCACACGCCGGACCGCTGGAACGACAAGAAACAGTTCCAGCTCGAGGCGCTGGTGTCGCTTGAGCAGGAGATCGCGCGGCTCGAAGCGGAGACGGGCCTTGCCACGGGCTACCGCCGGTCCGGACGACTCATTCCGCTGCCGAAGCCGCATCTGCGCGACATCGCCCTGCGCAACGGCGAGGATGCCGCACGCAGATGGGTCGCCGGCGGCCGCAGCTTTGCCTGGAACGTCTTGGAGACCGCACCCGATGCCCGATGGGTGAGCGGCGGCTTCAGCGAAGCCGGTCTCGTCCACGAGACCCTCTCCGGCCGCGTTTCGCCCCGCCTGTTGACGGCGGCACTCGCCGAGCACCTTCGCCGGTCGCAATGGGTCCGGGTGGCGGAGAACCACCCGGTGGAGCGGATCGATCCGGTGGCGAACAGGGCGTATTTCGCAAACGGCGAGAGCGCGGCCTTCGGCCGCTGCATCCTTTCCGCGGGCCACGGATCATTCCGCCTGCTGCAGGCGCTCGCGCCGCGTGCTTGCCTGCCCCTCGGCCGCCCGGTCAAGGGACAGGCTGCGCTCCTGAAGGCCGACATCGATCCGGCGCAGCCGGTGATCTTCCTGAACGGCCTCTATGTCGTGCCGCATGATGACGGAACGGTGGCGATCGGCAGCACCAGCGAGGAGGAGTTCTCCGATGCGTTCGCCACCGATGGCAAGCTGGACGACGTGCTGGACCGGGCGCGTCGGTTGGTGCCGGCGCTCGAGGATGCGCCGGTCGTCGAGCGCTGGGCAGGTCTGCGGCCGAAGGCGGTCGGCCGCGAGCCGATGGTCGGTCCGCACCCCGATCACCCGTCCATCGTCGCGCTCACCGGTGGCTTCAAGGTCAGCTTCGGGCTCGCCCACAGGCTTGCGGATGCCGCGCTGGCCGCCGTCCAGGGGCGGCCGATGGACCTGCCGCCGTCGTTTACGGCGGCCGAGCATCTGCGGATTGCCGAGGCCGGATGTGAACCGGCAGGCGATTAGCTTTCATCTCGACACCGGCCGAACCGGTCGGCTACCGTGGGGCATTATTCCGGCAAGGTGATTTGATGTCCTCAAACGATTATCCCCGCAATCTCGTCGGCTACGGCCGCAATCCGCCCGATCCCAAATGGCCCGGCGGCGCGTATGTCGCGGTGCAATTCGTCATCAATTACGAGGAGGGCGGCGAAAGCTGCATTCTCGACGGCGATCCGGCCTCCGAATGCCTGCTGTCGGAGATCGTCGGTGCCGCTCCTTGGCACGGCCAGCGCAATCTCAACATGGAATCGATCTATGAATACGGTTCCCGCGCCGGCTTCTGGCGGCTGTGGCGGATGTTCACCGACCTCAAGGTACAGACGACCGTCTATGGCGTGACGCTTGCCATGGCGCGCAATCCGGAAGCGGTGGCGGCAATGAAGGAGGCCGGCTGGGAAATCGCCAGCCACGGCTATCGCTGGCTCGAATACAAGGATTTTTCGGAGGACAAGGAGCGCGAGCATATCCGCAAAGCCGTCCGCCTGCACACGGAACTGGCGGGCGAGCGCCCCTACGGCATGTACCAGGGCAAGCCGTCCGGCAACACGCTCAGGCTCGTCATGGAGGAGGGCGGCTTCCTCTACTCCTCCGACTCCTATGCCGACGATCTGCCCTACTGGGTGCCGGGGCTGGACGGCAAGCCGTTCCTCATCATCCCCTATACGCTCGAGTCGAACGACATGCGCTTCGCCACGCCCCAGGGCTTCAACTCGGGCGACCAGTTCTTTACCTACCTAAAGGATGCCTTCGACGTCCTTTATCGGGAGGGCCAGGAGGGTGCCCCGAAGATGATGTCGGTCGGCCTCCACTGCCGCCTCGTCGGCCGCCCCGGCCGGGCTGCGGCATTGCGGCGCTTCATCGAATACGTCCTCTCGCACGAGAAGGTCTGGATCCCGCAACGGATCGAGATTGCCCGCCACTGGCACGAGCATCACAAGCCGGGAGATGCCGCATGACCGCCCGCGAGGATTTCATCGCCCGCTTCGGCGGCGTCTTCGAGCATTCGCCCTTCATCGCAGAGCGCGCCTACGACCGGGGCCTGATCTTCGTGCCCCTGACGGCCAAGGGCCTGCACCAGGCGCTGGTCTCGGTCTTCCGTCAAGCCTCCCGCGAAGAGCGCCTCGGCGTCCTGCGCGCCCATCCGGATCTCGCCGGGAAACTCGCCATTGCCGGCGAACTCACCGAGGACAGCCGCAAGGAGCAGGCGGGCGCCGGCCTAGACCGGCTGAGCCCTCAGGAGCACGCCCGTTTCACCGAACTCAACACCGCCTATACGGAGAAGTTCGGCTTCCCCTTTATCATCGCCGTGAAAGGGCTCGGCAAGGACGATATCCTCGCCGCCTTCGAACGCCGTATCGGCAACGGCCTCGACGAGGAGTTCGACACCGCCTGCGCCCAGGTGGAACGCATTGCCGGCCTCAGGCTCGCGGCCCTCCTGCCGGAGGGATGAGGCGGCTTTCCTCAATTCGCTTCCCTGCCTATATTGAGGAGGCATATGAGGTGATGCCATGAGACCGTCGGAAGTCCTGGAGAAGAATCGCGAGGCGATCCGCGAGGCGACGAAGCGCTTCAACGCGGCGAACCCGCGCGTCTTCGGGTCGGTCGCCCGCGGCGAGGACAGGGACGGCAGCGATCTCGACATTCTCGTGGATGCGCTGCCCGGATCCACCCTGTTTACGCTCGGCGGGCTCTATTCCGAACTCGCGACGATCATGAACGGTGTAAGGGTCGATCTTCTCACTCCCGGCGAATTGCCCGAGAGCATCCGTAGCCGCGTCCTCGCCGAAGCGAAGGCCATATGAGCGAACGGCTTCAGCTCTACCTTGGACAGATGGAGCAGGCGGCGCGGGAGGCATGCCAGTTCACGAGCGGAATGGACTTCGACACCTTTCTCACGGACGCCCGGACCCAGAAGGCGGTCGGGATGACTCTCATCATCCTCGGCGAAGCGGTGATGCGTCTTGATCGCGATTATCCGTCGCTGCTTCTCGATCATCCCGAGATCGCGTGGCAGCAAATTATCGGCATGCGGAACCGTGCGGCGCACGGATACCTCACCCTCGATATGAAGATTGTCTGGGAAACGACGCAGACCTCGCTCCCCGAGCTTCTCGACCGTCTTCACGCCCTCCGCCATTGGCGTCCTCAAGGCGAATAGCCGCCGATGGATGGCTCCTTCCTTCGCTGGCGCCGGTCGCCTATATTCTCATCGGAAGGAGACCGGCATGAGACCGTCAGAGGTGCTTGAGAAGAACCGAGAGGCGATCCGCGAGGCGACGAAGCGCTTCAACGCGGCGAACCCGCGCGTCTTCGGTTCGGTGGCGCGCGGGGAGGATCGCCCGGATAGTGATCTCGACATTCTCGTGGATGCGCTGCCCGGCATGACCTTGTTCGATCTCGGCGGACTGCAGCAAGAGCTGGAGCAGCTTTTTGGCGGGGTGAAGGTGGACGTAGCCACTCCAGGCGCTTTACGCGACAGGATGCGCGACCGGGTGCTCGCGGAAGCAAAAGCCATATGACCGCCAATCGTCTGACGGATTACATCGCTCAGATGAGGGAAGCGGCCGTCAAGGCGAACGGCTTCGTTTCGGATATGTCGTATGACGAGTTCATTGCGGACGAGCGGACGCAGATGGCCGTCGGAATGACACTCGTCTTGGTCGGAGACGCAGCCGCGCGGATCATGCAGCACTATCCCGACTTCGCGGTGGAGCATCCAGAAATCCCCTGGAACAAGATCAAGGGCATGCGCAATGTCGTCGTGCATGACTACTACAAGCTTGATCTGCCGGTTGTCTTCGAGACGGTGCGGAAGGCTTTGCCGGATCTGGTCCTTCAACTGAACGCCCTCCACCATTGGCGCCCGCAAGGCGAATGACCATGGCCAAGCATCTTCCCGTCAAGCCCCTCACAAAGGCCGCCTTTGCCCCGTTCGGCGATGTCATCGAAGCCGATGCGGCCACCATGCGCCTGATCAACAACGGCACGACCGAGCGGTTTCATCGGCTCGCGATGGTCGAGACGGAAGGCGAGGGCGCCATCATCAGCCTGTTTCGCGGCCAGCCCCGGCAGTTTCCCTATGCCATCCACATGATGGAGCGGCATCCCTTCGGCAGCCAGAGCTTTTCGCCGCTCTCGGGGCGCCCCTTTCTGGTCGCAGTCGCCGAGGATGTCGGCGGCCGGCCCGGCGCGCCCCAGGTCTTCCTCGCCCGCGGCGACCAAGGGGTCAACTACCGCCGCAATGTCTGGCATCATCCCCTGATGGTGATCGGATCGCCCAGCGATTTCCTGGTCGTCGACCGCGACCGGCCTGAAAACAACCTCGAAGAGTCTTTCTACGACACGCCTTACTTGATCTCGGAGCCAAGCCCATGACCGGTCTCACCACGCATGTCCTCGACACCGCCCGCGGCGTACCCGCAAACGGGTTGAAGATCGATCTTTACCGCCTGTCCGGAGAGGGGCGCGAGAAGGTGAAGACGGTCAGCACCAATGCCGACGGCCGCGTCGACGGTGGCCCCATCCTGGCGGACGACGCGTTCCGGGCGGGCGAGTACGAACTGATCTTCCACGCCGGCGACTACCTGCGCACGACCGGACATTCGCTACCGGAGCCGGCCTTCCTCGACCGGATCCCGATCCGTTTCGGCATTGCCGATACGACGGCGCACTACCACGTGCCGCTGCTTCTCTCGCCCTTCGGCTATTCCACCTACCGGGGCAGTTGAGTCTCTCCCGGCCGCGGCGGAAACCTTTCGGAAACCATCGGAGAGGATACTGCGCCGGAATCGATGAGAGGTTCCCCATGGCCAGTTCCAGACGAAAGCCGCAGCGCAGGGGCGGCGGCAGGAAAAAGCGTTCCGCCAGTGGCCGCGGCGGATCCACCTGGCTCTGGGGTGCCGCGCTCGTTGCCCTTGTTGCCGGTATGGCCGCCTATGACAACTCCGCCGAACTAAGGCGCTTTGCAGGCAATCTGACGGGCGGCGTGGAGCAGAAGGTCGCCGCCCGACCAGCGGCCCTGAAGCTACAGCCGAAGCCGGTGTCGCCGAGCAATGCCGCTGTTCGTCCGGATACACCCGTTCCGCAGCGGAACGTCACGTCCGCGCAGAGGAGCGAAAAGCGCCAGGGTGTACCCCAGCGTTCCGATGCACTGCAGACGGCGGCGATCGCGCCGCCGGCGCCGATCGGCAGGCCGGCCCCGGAGCGACGAACCGCGCCGACGCCTGCGGCGATGAAGCCGGACATGCCCGTCTCCGGCAACCGTCACCGGACGAAGTTCTTCCTCTGCGGCACGGCCAAGCAGGACGACTGCGTCATCACGGCGGACAGCTTCATGCTCAAGGGCCAGAAGATCCGGATCGCCGGGATAGAGGTCCCGGATATCAAGAAACCGCGTTGCGAAGCCGAACGGATCAAGGCAAGCGACGCGAAGCTGCGCGTCCGTGCCTTCCTCGATTCCGGCCCCTTCGAAGTGCATGCCGCCAATGCCGGCGACGAGGACAGCAGCGGACAGAGAATACGGGCGATCAGCCGCAACGGCGTCTCGCTCTCGGATATCCTCGTGCGCGAAGGTCTCGCCCGGCGGCCCGGCTCAGCAGGCGGCTGGTGCTGAATCTATCGAAGGAAGCCCGCATTTCCTTCCCGGCCATGCTGGCGCTCCTCGCTCATCTTCGCGGCGCTGGAACCTTTTGAATCCTCACGGATTTTGGAGAGGCATACAGTTTTCAGGAGGATTGAAGGATGAGCCAGACAAACCGGGGACGCGCCCAGGATCGCGCCCGCGTTGCTGCCGGGCAGGATCATGAAGTTCGCTACGAGGCCCACAAGGAAGGCGTCTCAAAAGCGGCCGTCCGGGACGCCGTACTTGAAGTCGGCAACAGCAGGAACAAGGTCGAGGCGAAGCTGGAAGAGGGTGACTGACGCCGCCCACTAGGAGCGCACGGTTCTGTCAGAACCCCACCTCCGCAATCACGCTGCGGTCCACCGTCTGAATGTCCCGCTTGCCGCAGAGCGCCATGGTGATGTCCATCTCCTTGCGGATGATCTCCAGCGCCGTCGTCACGCCGGGCTTGCCCATGGCGCCGAGGCCGTAGAGATAGGGACGGCCGATATAGGTGCCGCGGGCGCCGAGAGCCACCGCCTTCAGCACGTCTTGGCCGGAGCGGATGCCGCCGTCGAGGTGGACCTCGATCTTGTCGCCGACCGCCTCGACGATGCGCGGCAGCATGCTGATCGACGACAGCGCGCCGTCCAACTGGCGGCCGCCGTGGTTGGAGACCACAATCGCGTCCGCGCCGCTATCGGCTGCGGCGCGGGCGTCCTCCTCGTCGAGGATGCCCTTGAGGATGAGCTTGCCGCCCCAGCGTTCCTTGATCCATGCGACATCCTTCCAGGACAGTTGGGGGTCGAACTGTTCCGCCGTCCATGAAGAGAGGGAGGACAGGTCGGAGACGTTCTTCGCGTGGCCGACGATATTGCCGAAGCCGCGGCGCTTGGTGCGCAGCATGTCCATGCACCAGAAAGGCTTGGTGGCCAACTGGATGCCATGATGGACGGTCCACTTCGGCGGTGCGGAGAGACCATTGCGCAGATCCTTGTGACGCTGGCCGAGGATCTGCAGGTCGAGCGTCAGCATCAGCGCCGAGCAGTTCGCGGCCTTGGCGCGGTCGATCAGGTTGTTGATGAAGTCGCGGTCCTTCATCACGTAGAGCTGGAACCAGAAGGGCTTGGAGGTGACGGAGGCCACGTCCTCGATCGAGCAGATCGACATGGTGGAGAGCGTGAAGGGCACGCCGAATTCTTCCGCCGCCTTCGCCGCCAGCATTTCGCCGTCGGCATGTTGCATGCCGCAAAGCCCGGTCGGTGCGAGCGCCACCGGCATCGACGCTTCCTGGCCGACCATGGTCGTCGCAAGCGAGCGGTTCGTCATGTCCACCAGAACCCGCTGGCGGAGCTTCACCTTGGCGAAGTCCTCCTCGTTGGCGCGGTAGGTGCCTTCCGTCCACGAGCCGCTGTCGGCATAGTCGAAGAACATCTTCGGCACCCGGCGCCGGGCGCGCGTCTTCAGATCGGCGATGGTCAGCGGCTTGGACATGATCGGTACTCCCCCGGCAGAACGTACCGTCAGCTAGCATGAGTCATTCAGGCGCGTCAGCAAAAAAGACATCCAGAATCGTACGCTGTATGCATTGCGCATAAGGCGAAGCGTCATGGCGGCAAAATAGCTGACCGGGGGAAACTGAGGTCTCCTTACGCAGCCGTCTTGGCTGGACGGATGGGCTGGATCAGCACTTCGGCCGGGATATCCAACTCAGCATGGAGACGTCGGATCATCTCGAGCGAGAGCGGGCGTTTCCGGTTCAGAATTTCTGCGACCCTGCCGCGGCTGCCGAGGATAGGCTCCAGATCCTTGCGGGTAAGGCCCTGCTGTTCCATGCGGAAAGCGATCGCATCGACGGGGTCGGGAAGGTCAATCGGATCGCGGCCGCTTTCATAGATGTCGATCAAGGTGACCAGCAGGTCGAGCCTGTCGCCCTCGGGCGTTCCGGTTTCGGAACCCCACAGGGTCTCGAGGAGCGCCACCGCCTCCTCGTAGTCGCCTTCGCTGCGGATGGGTCTGAGCTCAGTCATGTTCCACGTTGCCGCATTATGTGCCCAAATTGGGTTCAAGGTGTTCCTTCTTCATCGCCCGTCCCGCCACATAGGTCTCCGCCACCGCGCGGTCGTCGCCCATGGTCTGCAGCAGGAAGAGTTCCTCCGGCAGGGTAGTCACCGTCTCCATCCGGAGCGCCATGGCCGGCGTCGCGGCGGCGTCGAGCACCACCAGGTCGGCGTCCGTGCCGACGTCCAGCGTGCCGATGCGGCCCTCGAGCGACAGCGCCTCGGCATTGCCGCGCGTCATCAGGTGGAAGCTGTCCAGCGGGTTCAGCCGCTGCCCGAGGATCTGCTGGATCTTGTAGGCCTCGTCCAGCGTGCGCAGCATGGAATAGCTCGAGCCGCCGCCGATATCGGTGGCGAGGGCTACCCGCACCGGCTTCTCGCGCCGCCGGATGGCGTTCAGCGGAAAGAGCCCGGATCCGATGAAGAGGTTGGAGGTCGGGCAATGCACTGCCACCGCACCCGTCTCGCTCAGGACGTCGGCCTCACGGCCGGACAGGTGGATGGCGTGCCCGAGCAGCGTCTTTCGGCCGAGCAGCCCGTAGCGCGCGTAGATATCGGTATAGTCCTTCGCCTCCGGATAAAGCTCGGAGGTGTAACGGATCTCGTCGAGGTTTTCCGACAGGTGCGTCTGGATGTGCAGGTCCGGAAACTCTTCCGCCAGCGCCTGCGCCGCCGCCATCTGTTCCGGCGTCGAGGTGATGGCGAAGCGCGGTGTGATGGCGACGTGGTTGCGCCCCTTGCCGTGCCATTGCTCGATCACCGCCCGCGTCTCGTCATAGGCCATCTGCGGCGTGTCGAGCAGGCCCTGCGGCGCGTTGCGGTCCATCATCACCTTGCCGCCCACCATGCACATGCCGCGCTTCATGGCTTCAGCGAAATAGGCGTCGGCCGAGGCCTTGTGGACGGAGCAATAGGCGGCGGCCGTCGTCGTCCCGTGGCGGATCATCTCGTCGTAGAAATGCGTGGCGATGCGGGCGGCATGGTCGCTTTCGACGAAGCGGCATTCCTCGTGGAAAGTGTAGGTGTTCAGCCATTCCAGGAGGCTGCCGGCATAGGAGGCGATCACCTGCATCTGCGGAAAATGCAGGTGGGTGTCGATCAGCCCCGGCAGGATGAGGTGCGGCCGGTGGTCGATCTCTTGCGTGCCCTCCGGTGCCTGCGCCCGGACCTCCGCATAGTCGCCGATCGCGGCGATCATGCCGTCCTCGATCAGCAGCCCGCCATCATGTTCGTAATGGTAGCTGTCGGTGTCGGTCAGGCTCTGCGGCGCGCGCTTGAAGGAGAGCAGGCGGCCGCGGATCAGGGTCTTCGTCATCGCGAAACTGTGCTTTCATACCAGGCGGCGAGCAGTTGGCGCTCGTCGGCCGAAATTTCTGTGATGTTGCCGGGCGGCATGGCGTGGCTTGCGCCCGCCTGGATGTATATCTCGCGGGCGTGGGCCGCAATCTCCCGGTCGGTCTCCAGCTTCACGGACTTGGGCGGGAAGTTCACCCCTTCCCAAACCGGTTCCGCCGCATGGCACATGGAACAGCGCGACAAGACGACGTCGCGCGCCGCCTCGAAATGCGCGTTCGATGCGAACTTCTGCTGCACCGGGGAAAGTACGGCCCCCTCCGTCTCCCCCGTCAGCACCTTCGGAACGGTGGAGAGCCACATGATCGCGATGAAGAGCAGGAGGGTGACGAGCCAGGTCCAGGTCGGCCTGCCCTTACGCGCATGGGTGGTGTTGAACCAGTGCCGGATCGTGACCCCCATCAGGAAGACCAGTGCGGCGATGATCCAGTTGAACTCCGTCGCAAACGCCAGCGGGTAGTGGTTCGACAGCATGAAGAAGATGACGGGCAGCGTCAGGTAGTTGTTGTGCAGCGAGCGCTGCTTGGCGATCACGCCGTATTTCGGGTCGGGCGTCCGGCCCGCGATCAGATCGGCGACAACCACCTTCTGGTTCGGGATGATGATGAAGAAGACGTTCGCCGACATGATGGTGGCCGTGAAGGCGCCGAGATGGAGGAAGGCGGCGCGGCCGGTGAAGACTTGCGTATAGCCCCAGGCCATGGCGACCAGCACGGCGTAGAGGATCGCCATCAGGCCCCAGGTGTTCCTGCCGACCGGCGACTTGCAGAGCTGATCATAGATGATCCAGCCGACCGCCAGCGAGGCCACCGAAATGCCGATCGCCTGCCACTGCGAAAGCTCCATTACGTGGGGGTCGATCAGGAAGAGGTCGGCCCCGGCATAGTAGACGATCGCCAGCATCAGGAGGCCGGAAAGCCATGTCATGTAGCTTTCCCACTTGAACCAGGTCAGGTGCTCCGGCATTTGCGCTGGCGCCACCAGGTATTTCTGGATGTGGTAGAAGCCGCCACCATGAACCTGCCACTCCTCGCCATAGGCGCCGACCGGCAGATGCGGCCGCTTCACCAGCCCCAGGTCCAGCGCGATGAAGTAAAAGGACGAGCCGATCCAGGCGATGGCGGTGACTACGTGCAGCCAGCGCGCGGCAAACGACAGCCATTCCCAGGCCACGGCATATTCATACATTCGGCAATCCTCTGGAACCCCTGTTCTCCGACTCGCCACATTGCGAAAAAACAGCTGGCGAGGGAAGGGGCGAGGCAGAGGGATAAAATCTCGCGGCCGGAACTTCCTCCGCGACCTCCGGTTAGCGCGAGTACACGGCGCTGGAACATTTTCCGCTTCAGTCGTGGCGAGCGGATCAGGCGCGATGAAAGCCTGCCTCTCAAGCAAGTGCATGCCAGCCGGTGACAAGGGTAGGAAAGGGGCTCGCCGGCTGTTGATCATTCGTCAACGGAGAATGAGCAGATGCGCAACCCACCACTGACCTTTCTTGTGGTCTTCCTCTTGTCCGCCCCGGCCGTTGCCCACGATGCCCATACGGGCTGGGAGTATGACAAGTTCTGCTGCAATGGCGACAACCACAGCGGTGACTGCCAGATGATCTCGACGAAGAACGTCCGGATCATCAATGGCGGCTATCAGATCTCGCTCGGCCCCGGCGATCACCGGCTGGTGACGCGTCCGCACAATTTCAGCCTGCCGCAGAGCGAGGCGCGCCGCTCGAAGGACGAGGAATATCACATCTGCCTCTATCCGACGGAGGATACCTTGCGCTGCTTCTACGCGCCCGACATGGCGTTCTGAGGCGTCCCGATCAGTCGCGGAAATCCGGCATCATCTTGCGCATGAAGTCGCGGAAGGCGCGGATCTTGCGGGAATTGCGGCGTGACTCGGGGTAGACGAGCCAGTAGTCGGAGCCATCGCTCGCAAGCAGGTCGAAGGGCTGATAAAGCCGCCCGAGGGTGACGTCGTCCACGTAGAATTCAGGCCGCAGGATCGCCACGCCCTGGCCCGCGATGGCCGCCGCCGCGTGGAAGTATTGTGCGCCGTACTGGCTTGCGGGATATTTCGAGAGATCGATGTCGGGCAGGCCGGCCCGGGAGAACCACAGCGGCCACCAATCGTCCTGCGGGTCGATGATCGGGAGCTTCAACAGGTCCGCGGGCTCCTGAATGCCGCCGATCGTCTGTGCCAGCGCCGGGCTCAGCATGGGCGTGAAATGGCTTTTCATCAGGAAGTGCGATTTCATTCCAGGCCAGATACCTTTGCCGGAGCGGATGGCGACGTCGCCTTCGGCGCGGGTGAAATCTACGACGGACTGCGAGGTTTCCAGCCGCACGGCAATGCCGGGATTTTCGAACTGGAACGTGCCGAGGTGATGGGCGAGCCAATGGGAAGCGAAGGTCGCGGTGGTGTGAATCGTCAACGTCGTTTCCGACTGGTCCCGGATGCCGCCCACTGCCTCCGCCAGCATGTCGAAAGCTTCCGCAACCTTCGGGGCCAGCCGCTCGCCGACCCCTGTCAGCGCGACCTGACGGGGGCGCCGCAGGAACAGAGGTTCGCCAAGCGTGTCTTCCAGCAGCTTGATCTGGTAGCTCACCGCCGTTTGCGTCATGCCGAGTTCCTCGCCGGCCTTGGTGAAGCTCTTCAGGCGCGCGGTCGCCTCGAAGACGCGCAGGGCGTTGAGCGGGAATTGTCTCGACAGCTTCATCGATAAGTTCTCTTGATCCATGCAGACGATCGTTCGATTGGATCATGCCTGCACCGAGGTGCATCCTAGCCCCACCAGACAAACGAATGAAGTGGGTGTTTCAATGGCTTTTTCCCTGAGCTCTCGTCATGGTGCGCCTCGCCTGCCGGATCGCAGGCACTTCTTGTCGCAGCTATGGAAGCACGTTGCCTTCCGCCGACAAGGCATCAGCCGGCTTGATGTCGGCGAGCTGCCCGAAGATGTGCTGCGTGATATCGGCCTGCGCGATGGGCGGCCTGTTCATCGGCAGGACTCCTGCGGTTCCGCCTGGCGGGAGACTATGCTCAGCTTTCCGCCGCGTGGCCTCTGAGGCGGGTGGCCGACAGCACCGTCAGCAGTTCGGCGGCGACCATGGCGGCGATCACTTCCGGGCGCTTGTCCTTCACGACGCTCCCGCCGATCGGCAGCACCAGCCGTTCCGCCATCTCCGGAGCCATGCCCTCGCGCCGCGCCCAGGCGGCGAAGGTCGCCCGCTTGGTCCGCGAGCCGATCATGCCGACATAGGGAAGGTCGGCGCGGGCGAGGGCTTCGCGGGCAATCAGGAAATCGAGCGCATGGTCGTGGGTGAGGATTACCGCCGCGCCACCCGCCGGAATGTCGGGCACCAGGGCTTCCGGCATGGCCACAACCCGCCCGATTACCTCGTGGGGCAACCCCTCAAGCGCATAGGCCCGCGTTTCCACTACCGTCACCGACAGGGGTAGCGGTGCAAGAGCCCACGCAAGGGCCAGCCCCACATGGCCGGCGCCGAACATGAAGACAGCGGGGTTGGTCCGTGTTTCCCATTCTTGCCGGTGCGCAAGCTCTGCTGCGACCGTACCCGTCACCGGCTTGAAAAGCAGCCGAATGCGTCCGCCGCAGCATTGGCCGATCTCCGGGCCAAGCGGGATGTCCATCGCCTCGCTCCCGCCGCCTCCGAGCATGGCGCGTGCGTTGTCGATGGCCATGAACTCCAACTGCCCGCCGCCGATCGTGCCCCAGGTCGTTTCATCGCTCACCAGCATCCACGCACCCTGTTCACGGGGGGTCGAACCCATTGCTTGCGCGATCTCGACGAGGACGGAATTCGGGTGTTCTGCAAGGAATGTGAGGAGGGATGACTGGAGCATGGCGGCAAACCATAGCATGTGGCTCGGGCCGACGCATCTGCTGTGCTCCCAAGCGGTATGAATCGAGATTTCGTTAAGATTTTATGTCTATCCAGCTATTAACAACCAGCGTGGGAGCCAGCCGGTCAAACACCCGTGCCGCCTGGTCTCTTGCGGAATAAAAGATGATGTCATGACGCTGATCGCTTCGCTTCTGCCCGCCTCGCAGGAAGTCTACCGGAAAATCGTCTTCGAAATCGATGATGGCGTCATCGGCATAGATGCCGACGGTATCATTCGCCTTTGCAATCCCTCGGCGGAGCGCATTTTCGGATGGCGGAGCGGAGAGCTCCTGGAAAAGCCGCTCGAGGTCCTGCTACCGGAGCATCTGCGGACACGTCATCAAGCGCTCGTCTCGAACTTCCGCGTAGGTGCAGACGATGCGCGCTACATGGGCTCCCGCACAGCGGAGATCGTCGGGCGGCGTGCCGATGGTTCCGACGTTCATCTCGGCATCACGATTCTGAAGACGTCGGCGACGTCGGAGCCGATCATGATCGCGGTCATCCGGGACATCTCCGAGCGGATTTCCTATCAGCGTGAGCTCCAGCGGCTGGCACAGACGGACCCGCTTACGGGCCTCCTCAATCGCCGTGCCTTCCATGACAGCGTGGCCGGGTGCCTGCAGGAGCGACAGCCGGCCTCGTCGGCGATCGTGCTGTTCGACCTGGACGACTTCAAGGGCATCAACGACCGCTACGGCCATGATGCCGGCGACGATGTCCTCGTGCGGTTTGCGGATATCCTTCGCGGCTGTGTCCGGGGCAATGATCTTGCCGGCCGCTGGGGTGGCGAGGAGTTCATCCTGTTCCTCCCGGGTGTGGGATCTGATGCTGCCGTCGTTGTGACCGACCGGATCCGCGCTCTCCTGACCGCGGCGGATTTTCATTGGAAGGCGGGCGGTACGCCGGGTCTGACGGCCAGCGCCGGCGTTTTCGCCGGTGGGATTACAATCGGCAGTCTGGGAACGGCGATCGCACGTGCGGACAAGGTTCTCTACGAGGCCAAGCGCAGCGGACGAGACCGATTTGTCGTTGCTCCCGATACCGAGGTGGCCGACCTCGTCCGCTGAATGAGCATCGCCATGAGGAAGCGGTCGATTTCCGTAATTAGCCACCGGCGCTTGATTGAATCTTAAGAAATTCCCTAACGGAACGGCAAGTTACCGCAGCTAAGCTGCCTTTATGAGCCAATTCACCGGAGTTGTCGTCCTCGCATCGGCCGCTGCCTTCATCGGCGCAGGCGGGTATACATTGTTGCCGCGCGCAACCTATGACTCGGCTTGCACCATCAAAGGAAATATCTCCCTCAATTCCGGGGAGCGCATCTACCACGTGCCCGGACAGGAATATTATGCGGCAACCAAGATTCGCTACGAACATGGCGAGCGCTGGTTCTGCTCGGAAGAGGAAGCGCGCCGCGCCGGATGGCGCAAGGCGCACCGTAACCATCACAGCGCCTTCAGCCGTTCCACTGCCATCAGCACCCGCTCGGGTGTCGCAGGTGCATCGAGGCGAGGGCACTCACGGTAGTCGGCGATGCTCGCGACCGCCATGGAGATCGCCTCCAGCACCGAGATCGCCAGCATGAAGGGTGGCTCGCCGACGGCCTTGGAGCGGCCGATGGTCGGTTCGGCATTCTCGGACCATTCCGCAAGCCTGACGTTGAAGACCTTCGGCCGGTCGGAGGCAAGCGGGATCTTGTAGGTGGAGGGCGCATGGGTCCTGAGGCGCCCCTTGTCGTCCCACCACAGTTCCTCGGTCGTCAGCCAGCCCATGCCCTGCACGAAGCCACCCTCGATCTGGCCGATGTCGATCGCCGGATTGAGCGAGCGGCCGACGTCGTGGAGGATGTCGGTGCGCTCCACCATGTACTCGCCGGTCAGGGTGTCGATCGACACTTCCGAACAGGCGGCGCCATAGGCATAGTAGTAGAAGGGCCGGCCGCGGCCCGCTTCGCGGTCCCAGTGGATGTCCGGCGTCTTGTAGAAGCCGGCGGCGGACAGATGCACGCGGTCGTAGTAGGCGGCGCGCACCAGCGTGTCGAAAGGCACCACTTCCGTGCCGACCCGCACGCGGTTCGGCAGGAACTCCACCTCCTCGCGTGGCACGTTCCACTGGCGCATGGCGAAGTCGATCAGCCGTTCCTTGATCTGGCGCGCGGCATCAAAGGCCGCCATGCCGTTGAGGTCGGAGCCGGAGGAGGCGGCGGTTGCCGAGGTGTTCGGCACCTTGGCCGTTGTCGTGGCGGTGATCTTCACCCGCTCGATGTCGACGTTGAAGGTGTCGGCCACCACCTGCGCCACCTTGACGTAGAGGCCCTGGCCCATTTCGGTGCCGCCATGGTTCAGGTGGATCGAGCCGTCCTGGTAGATGTGCACCAGCGCGCCCGCCTGGTTGTAGGCGGTCATGGTGAAGGAGATGCCGAACTTCACCGGCGTCAGGGCAATGCCCTTGCGGATGACGGGACTGTTCTCGTTGAACTCGATGATCGCCTTGCGTCGTGCCTGATAGTCTGAAGAGCGTTCCAGTTCCTCCACCACGCGGGCGATGACATTGTCCTCGACTTCCTGGTGGTAGGGCGTCGTGGTGCGGCCGGAGCCGGGCTGGCCGTAGAAGTTCAGCTTGCGGATGTCGAGCGGGTCCTTGCCCAGCGCATAGGCGATTTCCTCGATCACCCGCTCGGCGCCGAGCATGCCCTGCGGGCCGCCGAAGCCGCGGAAGGCGGTGTTGGAGACGGTATGGGTCTTCAGCGGCTGCGAGGTGAGGTGCACATGCGGATAGAAGTAGCTCGAATCCGCATGGAAGAGGGCGCGGTCGGTGACCGGTCCGGAAAGGTCTGCGCACCAGCCGCAGCGGGCGGCATAGGTAGCGTCTAGGGCATGGATGCGGCCTTCCTCGTCGAACGCGACGTCGTAGTCGACGCGGAAGTCATGTCTCTTGCCGGTGACAGCCATGTCCTCGTCGCGGTCCGGCCGGAACTTGACGGCGCGGCCGAGCTTCTTCGCCGCCACCGCCGCAAGGCAGGCAAAGTGGTTGCCCTGGGTTTCCTTGCCGCCGAAGCCGCCGCCCATGCGGCGGATGTTGACCGTCACGGCGTTGTTGGCGATGCCGAGCACATGGGCCACCATGTGCTGCACCTCGCTCGGATGCTGCGTGGAGGACCAGACGATGACGTCATCGTCTTCTCCCGGCATGGCCATGGCAATCTGGCCTTCGAGGTAGAAGTGCTCCTGGCCGCCGATCTCCATCCGGCCCTTCAGCCGGCGTGGCGCCTTGCCGATCTCCGCTTCCGGCTCGCCGCGCTGCAGCGTCATCGGCTTGACGACCAGCGGTGCGTCGTTTTCGACCGCGCCTTCGATGTCGGTCCAGTGCGGCAGGTCGCGATATTCGATCTTCGCCAGCCGTGCGGCACGGCGGGCCTGGTCGCGCGTCTCGGCGATCACCGCGAAGATCGGCTGGCCGTGGAATTCGACCTTGTTCGTTGCCAGAAGCGGCTCGTCGTGTCGGCCGGTGGAGCCGACGTCGTTGAAGCCGGGAATGTCATCGGCCGTCATCACCCAGACGACGCCGGGGGCTGCCTTCACGGCATCGAGGTCGATCGACAGGATCTCCGCATGGGCCCGGTCGGCCATGCCGAGGGCTGCATGCAGCGTATCTGCAGGCTCGCGAATATCGTCGATATATTCGGCGGTTCCGGTGACGTGCTTGTGCGCGGAGTCATGCCGGATCGAGGCGTGAATCGGCCCGTTGATCACGTTCTTCGGCTCGAAAGTTGCCTTGTCCATGTCACGCCTCCTCCAATTCAAAGCGGCGCAACTCAGTCGGCGCGCCGGCGGTCTCCAGGAAGAAGCGGGTCAGCAGGTTCTTGGCCGTCAGCGACCGGTATTCCGCCGTCGCACGCCAATCGGTGAGCGGCTGGTAGTCCTTGTCGAACAGGTCCCGCACGGCGGAAACGGTTGCCCAGTTCCAGTCCTGCCCGGTCAGCGCTTCTTCCACATGGCGCGCGCGCTTCGGGGTCGCCGCCATGCCGCCGAAGGCGATGCGGGCGCTTGCCACGCGGCCCTCCACATCGAGCTCGACATGGAAGGCGCCGCAGAGGGCGGAAATGTCCTCGTCGCGTCGCTTGGAGATCTTGTAGACGGCGAAATAGGCGTCCTCCCGCGGACGCGGCACGAAGACCTTTTCCACGAATTCGCCCGCCATGCGGTCCTGCCTACCATAGGCGAGGAAGTAGTCCTCCAGCGGCATGGTCCGCTTGCCGCTGTGGGAGCGCAGGGTCAGTTGAGCACCGAGCGCGATAAGGGGTGGGGGCGTGTCGCCGATCGGTGACCCGTTGGCGATATTGCCGCCGATCGTGCCCATGTTACGCACCTGCCCGCCGCCGATGCGGTCGATCAGACGCGCCATCTGCGGCAGTTCCTCGAAAAGTACCTCGACAGCCTGCGTATAGGTGACGCCGGCGCCGATCGTGATGCCCCTCTCGTCGGCGCTGATCGCCTGCAGTTCCGTCAGGTGGTTGATGAAGACGACCGGATCGAGCAAGCGCATCTGCTTGGTTACCCACAGCCCCACGTCTGTGGAGCCGGCGACAATCGTCGCCTTCGGCTCGTCGGCCAGGAAGTCGGCAAAGGCCTGCAGGTCTGCGGGGATGACGGATCGGGCGCCGTCCTTTTCGACGACGATGGTCTCGGGGTGCGCGCGAATGTCCCAGAGCTTCGCGGAGATCTCGATGCGGTCGCGTTCCAGCGGGTCGAACAGTGCGCTTGGCCGCTCCGTCGCCACCTGCTCGGCTGCCTTCACGATCGGCTCGTAGCCGGTGCAGCGACAGAGGTTCCCCTGCAGCGCGCTCTCGATCTCGGCCCGCGATGGCGTTTCGTTCGACAGCCAGAGGCCATAGAGGGACATGACGAAGCCCGGCGTGCAGAAGCCGCATTGCGATCCGTGCTGGTCGACCATGGCCTGCTGCACCGGATGCAGCGTTCCATCCTTGGCCGCCAGATATTCCACGGTCACCACATGGGTTCCGTGCAGCGAACCGAGGAAGCGGATGCAGGCGTTCACCGTTTCATAGCGCAGGATCCCGTCGATCAACCGTCCCACCAGCACGGTGCAGGCGCCGCAGTCGCCCTCGGCGCAGCCTTCCTTGGTGCCGGTCAGCCGGCGCTTGAGGCGCAGGTAGTCAAGGAGCGTCTCCGTCGGGCCGAAGCCGCCAAGGGTGATATCCTCGCCGTTGAGGATGAAGCGGATCGCGTCTGTCATTCCGTTTGTTCTCTTTATTGGGCGGTCCAGCCGCCATCGATCGAAATATGGGTGCCGGTAATCTGCCGTGCCGCGTCGCTCGCCAGGAAGACGGCGGTCGCGGCCACTTCCTCGATCGACACGAACTCCTTCGTCGCCTGCAGCCTCAGCATCACGTCCGTCTTCACCTGCTCTTCCGAAATGCCGCGCTCGCGGGCCGTATCCGGGATCTGCTTCTCCACCAGGGGTGTCAGCACGTAGCCGGGACAGATCGCGTTGACGGTAATCCCGAATTCGGCAAGTTCCAAGGCTGCTGTTTTCGTCAACCCTAAAATACCATGTTTGGCGGCAACATAGGCAGACTTGAAAGGGGAGGCTGTCAGCGCGTGGGCGGAGGCTACGTTGATGATCCGGCCCTTGCCCTTCTCCTTCATCAGCGGGATTGCGGCGCGCATGGTGTGGAAGGAGCTCGTGAGGTTGATGGCAATGATCTGGTCCCACTTTTCCGGCGGGAACTCTTCGATCTTGGCGACATGCTGGATGCCGGCATTGTTGACGAGGACGTCGAGCGAACCGAAGGTCTCCTTCGCAGTGCCGATCAGGTCGACGATCTCTTCCGGCTTCGTCATGTCGGCACCGTGGTAGATGACCCGGCCGCCGCCGAGCACCTCCATATCACGCCGCGCCGCCTCGATCTCGCCGGGGTTTCCGAAGCCGTTGATGACGACGTGACAGCCCTCGGCTGCAAATGCTCTCGCGATCCCAAGCCCGATCCCGCTGGTGGAGCCGGTGACGACGACGGTTCTGGACATGCCCGACCTCCCAATCCGTGGCTTGTTGTGCACTGCACTGATTTGGTGAGGTTATGCGCAAATGGCAGGCGCTGGCAATGAGGGCGGGCGCATGCTGCATTGTTGGCCTCCAAGCTGACTAATGCTATCTTCTACGCCGGGGAGAAGGAGATGCAGGCATGCGACAGGCATCGAATGCAGGATTCCACCGGCTTACCGCAATCCTCCGTTCGGCTGTCGTCGCGATAGGAGTGGCTGTCACGGTAGCCGTGCCCGCCTGGGCCGCAGAGCCCGTCACTGTTGCCACGGCAGGGTTCGACTTCGTCGACACGTCAGGCGAGATGCGGGATCAAACCGCCGAGCACGACCGTCGCCTTCAGGCGCTGGACCGGACCATCGTCGACAGCCTTGCCGCGGAGAAGAACCTCAGGACGGTTCCGCTGGGTTGCGCGGACAAATGCACTGTCGGAAGCGCCGGCGTCGAGGCCCTCTCCAGGCAAGCGGTGGAGGCTGGGGCGAGCCATCTGCTCATCGGTCAGGTGCGCAAGATGAGCACCCTGGTCGGCGGCGTGAAGTTCGCGGTCATCGACCTCGATACCAACCGACCGACCTGCGACCGCTTCCTCAGCTACCGAGGCGATACGGACGAGGCATGGAGCCGTGCCGCGGCTTACGCCGCGCAGGATGTCGCCAAGCATTGCCTTCCACACCCGTGAGGCTGACGGTCAGGCGTCCCGCGAGATGCGCGCGATTACCTTGATCTCGAAGTCGAAGCCGGCCAGCCAGTTGACGCCGACTGCCGTCCAGTTGGGATAGGGTGGCTTGAGAAGACACGGTTCTTCACGCCCATGATCGTCTCGAACTGGTTCTCCGGATCGGTATGGAAGCTCGTGACGTCGATGATCTCGTCGAAGCTGCAGCCGGCCGCCTCCAGGACTGCCGGCAGATTGGCAAAGGCGCGCTCGACCTGCTTTTCGAAATCCGGCTCAGGGTTTCCGTCCTCGCGGCTGCCAACCTGGCCGGAGACGAACAAGAGATCGCCGGACCGGATCGCGGTGGAGTAGCCGTGCGGTTCGTAGAGGGCATGGCGATTGGTGGGGAAGACTGCGTTGCGTTCTGACCTGGCCTCCTGTCAAATCTACGGGGGCCGGGGCGACCGGAGTGGTGCCCGGTCATCTGCCTGCTGATGGGACCGGAGAGATACATACGCTCCGTATGTGTGATCTGATGGGCGGCCGTAGCGCCGCCCGCCGCCATGCCGCAGCTGATCCTGCGCGTCAGTTGATGGACCGGCGAGGTTGAGGCCTGGCGCATCTGCCGATGAATATGGGCAGAGGGAACTGGTTCAGACTTATACTTTTCGATGGTGTGTTGCCGGATGCCTTGGCGAAACGCCTCAGTTCCTTGCGGCGAGATATTCGACCGTGACCGCATGCAGCGGCTTACCGGTCTCGCGGAACTTCACGATGTTGCCGATCGTCGTTTCGGCGATCGCCTCCAGCGCTTCGCGCGTGAAGAAGGCCTGGTGGCCGGTGATCAGGACGTTCGGGAAGGTCAGGAGGCGGGCAAAGACATCATCGCGCAGCACCTCGTTGGAGAGGTCTTCGAAGAAGAGGTCGGCCTCTTCCTCATAGACGTCGAGGCCAAGGCTGCCGATCGTCCCGTCCTTGAGCCCCGCAATCGCCGCCTGGGCGTCGATCACCGCGCCTCGACTGGTGTTGATCAGCATCACGCCGGGCTTCAGCACCGGCAGCGTTTCGGCGTTGATCATGTGCCGGGTGTCGGGTGTCAGCGGGCAGTTCAGGCTCACAATGTCCGACCTCCGGAACAACTCTTCACGTCCGACATAGGCCATGCCGAGCGCTTCGCATTCCGGGTTCGGCCGTATGTCGTGTCCAAGCAGTTGGCAGCCGAACCCGGAGGCGATCCGGGCCAGGACGGCGCCGATCTTTCCCGTGCCGACAATCCCCATCGTCTTGCCGTTGAGGTCGAAGCCGAGCAGGCCGTCGAGCGCGAAATTGCCTTCACGAACCCGGTTGTAGGCGCGGTGGATCTTGCGGTTGAGTGCGAGGATGATCGCCATCGTGTGTTCCGCGACCGCGTGCGGCGAATAGGCCGGCACACGCGCGACTGCGATGCCCAGGGCTTCGGCCGCTGCCAGATCGACGTTGTTGAAGCCGGCGCTCCGCAGGGCCACGAGCCGCACACCCATTCCTGTCAGGTATTCCAGGACCGGCTTCGACAGGTCATCGTTGACGAAGGCACAGATCGCGGTCGAGCCTTCGGCAAGACGCGCCGTATCGAGCGACAGTCGCGCCTCGCTGTATTGCAGTTCCAGTCCTTCGCCTGATGCCCGATGGAGAAACCGACGATCATAGGGTTTGGTGCTGAAGACGGTGACGCGCATCCATAAGCTCCCAGTCATTCGCCCGGACGATGCCATGTCGCTCGCCGCCAGTCCACCGGCGGCGAGCGACACGTCGGCCGCCGGGGAGGAGGGCGACCGGAAAGCGAGTGGGGGTCAGCCGCCGGGCTCGACGGCTGCTTCCGGTTCGGTGGCCGGCACGTCCGTTTGCGGCTGAGGTGGCGGGGCCTCGCCATCGGCCGCAGGGGCTGGAGGCTCATCGGTCGTGGGGTCGGTGGCAGGCGGTGGTGTCTCCGAAGCCGTCGCCGGAGCGGCACCGTCCGCGGGCGTTGCGGGAGGCGTGCCTGTCTGCCCCGCCTGTGCCGGCGGCGCAGCCCCGGATGCCGCAGGCGAGGCTGCGCCGGGGGGCGCACCTGACAGCGGCTGGTCAGTTGCGATCGGCTGGGGAATCACCGTGCCATCGGCGGGAGCCACGCGCCAGACGGTGTTGCCGGAATCGTCGGCAACCAGAAGCGCACCGGTACCGTCGATGCCGACGCCGACGGGGCGGCCGCGGGCATTGTCGCCGTCGAGGAAGCCGGTCACCACGTCCTGGGCCATGCCTGCCGGCTTGCCGTTCTCGAAGGGCACGTAGATCACCTTGTAGCCGTTGAAGGAACTGCGGTTCCAACTGCCGTGCTCGCCGATGAAGGCGCCGTTCGCATAGGGCTCGGGCATGGCCGAGCCGTGGGAGAAGGTCATGCCGAGGGCGGCGACGTGGCTCGACAGCGCGTAGTCCGGCTTGACGGCCTTCTCCACCATGTCGGGCCGCGGCGGATGCACCCGCTCGTCCACATGGTTGCCGAAATAGCTCCAGGGCCACCCGTAGAAGGCGCCGTCCTTGACCGAGGTCATGTAGTCCGGGACGAGGTTCGGGCCGAGTTCGTCGCGTTCGTTGACCACAGTCCAGAGTTCGCCGGTCTCGGGGTGGAAAGTCAGTCCGTTCGGGTTGCGCAGGCCGGAGGCGAAGAGGCGCATGGCCCGGCTTTGCCGGTCGACCTCGAAGATCGCCGCGCGGCCTCTCTCTGCCTCCATTCCCCGCTCGGCGGCGTTGGAATTGGAGCCGACGGATACGTAGAGGAAGCGGCCATCGGGGCTGAGCGCCAGGTCCTTCGTCCAGTGGTGATCGATCGGCCCGCTGAGCTGGTCCGTGATCACGCGCGGCTCGCCGGTGATCTCGTTGTCGCCGAGCCGATAGGGATAGGCGAGCAGCGAGTCGCCTCCCGCCACATAAAGCGTGTCGTCTATCCACGCGACGCCAAAGGGTGACTCGAGCTTGGTCAGGAGGTCGTGGCGCTCGTCCACCTCGCCGTCCCGGTTGCTGTCGCGCAACAGGGTGATGAGGTTACTTTCCTTTGGCGCACCGCCGCCCTGGCCAAGGGACATGACCCAGCCACGCACGAACTCCTTGGGCCGCTCCAGTGGGCGCCCGCCTTCCGGTGCCTTGCCCTGCACGACCAGTACGTCGCCATTGGGAAGCGTGTGGACGGTGCGCGGGTTGGCAAGATCGGTTGCATAGGCGGTGACGGTCAAGCCTTCCGGGACGGTCGGCGTCTCCCCGTCCTGCCAGCCGACCACCTTGGCGACCTTGAGATCCGGCAGGAGTTCGCTCCTGGGTTCCGGCAGTACCGGATCCGGGCCGATCTGCTGGGTGACGTCGAAATCGCCATTGTCGTCGCTGCAGCCGGCAAGCGCCAGTGCCAGGAGCGAGACGGTGGCGAGGGCGGTCAATCGGGCGGGGCGGTTCATCGTTCTATACTCCAGATCACACGGGACCGGCGGCGGGCGGCGAAGATCACGGTCAGCACCGCCAGCGCCACGGTGAGGGCGGAGAGAACGAGGCCGTTCGGCACGATCGCCGTCCAGCCGTCGCCGGCATGGACGAAGCTGTTCACGACTGCCAGCAGAAGCATCAGGATGTAGCCGATCGCGGCCAGCCATCCGGGTCCCAGGATGCGTGTCGACCGGCGGAACATATCGACTGCGCCGGCAACCAGGCCGATGCCGCCGAAGACGAGGCCGGCAAAGAGCAGCCAGGCGGAAAAATTGTGCCACATCAGGAAGGACGTCTGCCAGTAGGCAATATCGGTTATCAGGGCGAGGGTGAAGCAGACGAACGGGAAGGGGACGAAGAAGGTCCTGAGCGGAAATCCGGCCCTTCCTGTGGTGGTGGTCGTGTAGGTGGTGGTCATCGCGGCGCCTCGGATCCAGGTGGGGCAGACACCGCCTTTACGGCTGAGCGCCGATTTTGTTCCAAGACGATAACCCTTCCGACCCCGCTTTCCGGCAACTTGTCGCATCGGCGCTGTTGGCGCGGCCCGGACTCGTGCTAGAGACGCCGGAGTTGTCCAAGCAGTCTGCGGACCTTCAGGTCTTCGGGCGGCGGATCGAACGGCCTGAATTTGAACGCGACCCTTTTTCGTTCCGTCCTCCATATTGCGGCGCTCTGCGGCCTTTACCTGTCGAGCGCCATGTTCGTGCCGGCCTTGGCCGATCTCTACGTCGGACATCCAGACTGGCAGGTCTTCGCCCTGTCGGGCGCGCTCTGCGGAGGCGTCTTCATGCTCACCGCGGCCGCCACGAGCGGCCCGCCGCCCGTCTTCACCCGGCGCTTCGGCTTCCTGCTCGTCAACGTGTTGTGGACCGTGTTCACCATCGTCGGCGCCATTCCCTTCTATCTTTCGAGCTATGACCTGACGCTGGCGCAGGCCGTCTTCGAATCCGTTTCGGGGATCACCACCACCGGCGGCACGGTCCTCGTCGGACTCGACAACCTGCCGCCCGGCCTGCTGCTGTGGCGCTCGCTCATCGTCTGGCTCGGCGGCATCGGCATCCTCGGGCTCGGGCTCTTCATCCTGCCGAATCTGCGCGTCGGCGGGCTGTCCTTCTTCAAGCTGGAATCCTCCGATACGACGGAGAAGCCCTTCTCCCGGTTCGCCAGCTTCACGCGCGCCTTCATGGCGATCTACCTGGGCATAACGCTCGCCTGCACGCTCGCCTATGCCTGGGCCGGCATGAGCCTCTTCGACGCCGTCAATCACGCCCTGACCACCGTCGCGACCGGCGGCTACTCCACCCACGACGCCTCCTTCGGCCATTTCGACAGCCTCGCCGTGCTGTGGGCCGGGACCATCTTCATGACGATCAGCAGCCTGCCCTTCTCGGTGATGATCCTGCTTGCCGTGCGAAAACGGCTGAACGTGCTGCGCGATCCGCAGATCCTCGCCTTCCTGGGCTACCTGACGGTTTTCTCGGTGGCAGTCGGCGTCTATCATCATCTCACCAACGACGTGGAAATCGGGTTGGCGCTGACGCATGCCTTCTTCAACATCAGCTCGATCCTGTCGACGACCGGCTTTGCAAGCGAGGACTATACGCTGTGGGGGCCGTTCGCGGTGACCGCGGCCTTCATGGCCACCTTCATCGGCGGCTGCACCGGCTCCACGGCCGGCGGCATCAAGGCCTATCGTATCGTCGTCCTCTATGGCGTCGTGCGGGCAGGTCTCCAGCGGCTCGTCTATCCCAGTTCCGTCGCCTCCGTGCGCTACGGCCGCCAGACGGTGGAGCCCGACGTGCAGCGGAGCATCTTCCTGTTCCTCGCCCTCTACATGCTGCTCTGGGCGCTCGGCTTGATGGCGCTCGGAGCCCTCGGTTACGACCTCATGACGGCCATGTCGGGGTCGATCACCTCGCTTTCCAATGTCGGGCCGGGGATCGGCAGCATCATCGGCCCGGCCGGCAATTTCTCCACGATCAGCGACCCGGCTCTTTACGTGATGTCGGTGCTGATGCTGCTCGGGCGCCTGGAGGTACTGACGGTGCTTGTGCTGCTAATGCCGACCTTCTGGCGGTACTGACGCGGCGGGGCCGCCACCCGTTGACAGGCCTTCGGCGCATCTGCTCAAACCGTGGCAAGGAACGAGGAGCGTGAGGGAGGACCGAATGGCGGGTTATGTGCTGGCGATCGACCAGGGAACGACGTCCAGTCGAGCAATCGTCTTCGACGGGAACATGAAGATCGCCGGCGTCGGCCAGAAGGAGTTCACGCAGATCTTCCCCAAGTCCGGCTGGGTGGAGCACGATCCGGAGGAGATCTGGGGCAGCGTGGTGCTGACGATCCGCCAGGCGATCCGCAAGGCCGGCATCAAGGCCTCTGAAATCGCCGCGATCGGCATTACCAACCAGCGGGAGACCGTCGTCGTCTGGGAGCGCGAGACGGGGCAGGCGATCCACAATGCGATCGTCTGGCAGGACCGCCGCACCGCGGGCGACTGCGAGCGGATGAAGGCAGAGGGGCTGGAACAGCTCTTCACGGAAAGGACCGGCCTGCTGCTCGATCCCTATTTCTCCGGCACGAAGCTCTCCTGGCTGCTCACCAACATCGAGGGCGCGCGCAAGCGGGCCGAAAACGGCGAGCTCTGCTTCGGCACCATCGACACCTATCTCATCTGGCGGTTGACGGGGGCCAAGAGCTTCGTCACCGACGCCACCAATGCCAGCCGCACATTGCTCTACAACATTGCCGAAAACCGGTGGGACGAGGAGTTGCTGAAGATCCTCGACGTGCCGGGGGCGATGCTTCCCGAGGTGAAGGACTGTGCCGATGATTTCGGCGTCACCGACGAGCGGCTGTTCGGCGCGGCGATACCCATCCTCGGCGTGGCGGGCGACCAGCAGGCCGCCACCATCGGCCAGGCCTGCTTCGAGCCCGGCATGATCAAGTCGACCTACGGCACCGGCTGCTTCGCCGTGCTGAACACAGGCTCCGAGATGGTGCCGTCGAGGAACCGGCTGCTGACCACGATCGCCTACCGCCTCGATGGCCGGACGACCTATGCGCTGGAGGGCTCGATCTTCATCGCGGGGGCTGCGGTGCAATGGCTGCGGGACGGCCTCGGCATCATCCGCAAGGCGGAGCAGACGGGGCAACTCGCCGACAGCGCCGACCCCGAGCAGCAGGTCTATCTGGTGCCGGCCTTCACCGGGCTCGGTGCGCCGCACTGGGACGCGGAGGCACGCGGCGCGATCTTCGGGCTGACCCGAAACACTGGACCGGCTGAACTCTCCCGCGCCGCGCTGGAGGCCGTCTGCTACCAGACCCGCGACCTGCTCGATGCCATGCACAAGGACTGGCAGAGCGACGGCCGGCAGACCGTGCTGCGCGTCGACGGCGGCATGGTCGCCTCCGACTGGACCATGCAGCGGCTTGCCGACCTGCTCGACGCGCCGGTCGACCGGCCGACCATCCTGGAGACGACGGCGCTCGGGGCTGCCTGGCTTGCCGGATCGAAGGCCGGCGTCTGGCCCGGCCGGGAGGAGTTCGCCCGCCGCTGGGCGCGCCAGCGCTGCTTCGAGCCGCAGATGGACGGGGCGGTGAGGGAGGCGAAGATCCGCGGCTGGAAGGACGCCGTCAGGCGGACGCTGACGAATGCCTGACGTGCGCCGTGACGGCTGCGGTCACTCGAAGCGCTCGCCGGGATAGACGCCCCAGAGGGAGGACTGCTCGACATAGCCTTCGAGGTTGTTCTGCGGCAGGCTGACCCGGCACCACCTGCCGTCGCACCCGCCGACCTGCATCAGGACCTTTGGCGCAAGCTGCGCGGTGATGCGCGCGCCGGATACGCCGGCGCGCCGGAGCGGGATCGGTTCGCGGAGCCACGGCCCGACGACCGCGGTGCGGTCGCCCGACAGCAGCGCGCCCGACATCCAGCCGGTAACGCCGTCGAAATCGCGCACGCGGCGCCAGTTGCCGTATTCCTCGGTGATCTCCAGCGGCAGGCCGCGCTGCGTGTAGATCCACTTGGTTGCATAGTCGGTGGAGGGACCGATGCGCATGCGCGCCCTGGCCGCCTTCAGGGAGACGAAGCGGGGGACGGGATAGCCGGTCTCTCGACCGCTGCGGAAACCGGATCCGACATCCGCAGCGACTGCCGGCCGGACGGCCGGCATGACAGGGTGCAGAGGCCCGAATGCGGTGATGGCCGCCAAGACGGCGGCGGCGCAGCGCCGCGGAAATGACATGCCGCTCATGCTGTCGACGTCTCTCCGGCGGCGGAAGCACCCGTGCGCATCAGTTGCATTTGCGCACTTCGTTCAGCGCGGCGGTGACGCCCTTCAGGGAATAGGCGTAGCTGGTATCGGTGCCGCGCTGCGAGGTCGCCTCGATGATGAGTTCGCGGCCGGCGCGCATGGCGTCGACCATTTCCGGCTCGCGGGCCTGGTTCTTCACCCAGGCGGCGTTGTCCTTCGGCGCCATGGTGAAGCTCTTGTCGTCGACGCGCACCTTCACCTCGGAGGAGGGGTTGAGGTTGTAGCCCATGATCGCCTGCGGCGCATAGCTCGACCCTTGCGGCGCGACCAGCACGAAGTTGTCGCCGTGGTTGACGTTGCCCGGCTGCTGAGTGACGGGTACCGACAGGGCGTAGCAGTTCTTCTGGCCGTTCTCGGTATAGGAATAGACGCCCCAGGCGTCGAATTGCTTGATCCTGGTGGGCTGTGCGCTGGCGACCGCAGCCGATCCGAGCATGAGCGAAAGAGCAAAGCAGCACGTCCGGGTGAACATCTTGCCTCCATCTGTTTCTGTGCGTGGATTTTGGCCCGCATGTCGCTGCGCGGCCGTCTCTGATGAGGGTCTAATACAGATGCGGAGGGTTAGCGGGAAGTTAATACCCACCCCGAAATGATGCCTCACCCGCTCACAAACGGGTGAGGCTGTCCGTGAACCGGCCGGCCACCCGGCCTTGCCCGCTCGCAATACCAGCTCGAAACTCTCTATTTCACCGGCTCGTTCATCGCCCACAGGATGCCGAAGGGGTCGCGCAACTGGCCGTAGCGGTCGCCCCAGAACATCACCTGGAGCTCCGTCACCACTTCCATGCCGGCCTCGACGGCACGCTTCCACCAGGCGTCGATGCCCTCGACGGGCAGCATGACCGTGAAGGCCTGCGGTTTTTCCAGCGGGTAGCCGTAATCGGGGTAGGGGTCGCACAGCATCAGCGAACTGCCGTTGATATAAAGATGCACATGCATGGTACGGCCCCGATCGTCCGGCGGATGAGCGCCTGCGAATTCCGCGCCGAGCGCCCGCTTGTAGAACTCCGCCGCCTTCATCGCGCCGTCCACCTGGAGATAGGCGACGATGCCGCCTTTCACCGGTTCGGGTTCCTGCTGTGCCGTATTTGCGTCAACAGTTGTGTCCATCTCATTACCCTCCTGTTGGTCGCCCGCGTGGGCGGGTGCTTCAAGGACGGGCGAGAGGAGGCGGAGCCGACACGCGGAGAGAGATTTTAGGCGCGCTCCAGGAACTCCTTGGTCAGCGCCTCATAGGCGTCCATGGGCGGGAACTCAGGAAAGCTGTGGACGGCGCCGGTCGTCGCCCACGGCAGCTTTGCGCTCGTATAGGTCTCGATGAAGGGGGAGAACCACGAGACGTCGTCGAGCATGGTCGGACGGACATTGACGAACCAGTCCATGCCGACCGGCCTCGTGAACATCCAGCTCTTGCAGTGCGGGCAGTGGTAGTGCCGGACGTCGTCGCCGTGGGCACCGCCTATCACCGGCTCGCCTCCGACCACCTCGAACCCCTGCGACGGAATGGCGGCGCTGCAGGAGAAGGCGCCGGCGCTCATTTTCTGACAGCCGCGGCAGTGACAGGCCATGGTCAGGAGCGGCGGGACGCGGATGCGGATTCGGACCTGTCCGCAGCGGCAGGAACCCTCCATCGGCAGGGCGGGCATGGGCATGGCGTCCTCCTCACGGTCTCGCCGGGATGTTCAGTCCACGGTCCACCGCCGGCCGCGCCAGGCCGCGTTCCAGCCATGCCGGCACATTTTGCAGCTCGGCATAATTCACCAACTCGCCGGCGCCATAGAAGCCGGTCAGGTTTCGGATCCAGCCCAGCATGGCGATGTCGGCGATCGTGTAGTCGTCGCCCATGATCCACTCGCGGCCGTCGAGCCGAGTCTCCAGCACCCGGATCAGCCGGGCGCTCTCCCTGGCGTAGCGGTCGCGCGGGCGCTTGTCCTCGTAGTCCTTGCCGGCGAACTTGTGGAAGAAGCCAAGCTGGCCGAACATCGGCCCCATGCCTCCCATCTGCCACATGACCCATTGGATGGTTTCATAACGACGGCCGGAGTCGGCTGGGAGGAACTTGCCGGTCTTTTCCGCCAGATAGATGAGAATGGCGCCGCTCTCGAAGAGCGCCAGCGGCCGGCCATCCGGGCCATCGGGGTCGAGGATGGCCGGGATCTTGCCGTTGGGGTTCAGGGACAGGTATTCGGCGCCCCAGGTCTCGTCCTGGCCGATGTTGATGAAGTGCGGTTCGTAGGGAAGGCCCGTCTCCTCCAGCATGATCGACACTTTCACGCCGTTCGGCGTCTGTGCCGAATAGAGCTGCAGGATGTCCTGGTTCTTCGCCGGCCAGCGGCTGGTGACCGGAAATGCGGAGAGATCAGCCATGATTGTTCTCGCGGGTTGGAAGCGTGTGAGACTATAGGGCCTGCGTCGGGTTCGGCCACCTCCCAAGGACATTCAAGGCAAAAATGAGGCAGAAGGGGTTGCCCTTCCGTTTCCGATGCGCCATTTACGCCCCTCGACGCTCCCACAGCCTGCCGGCGCCATGCTGGCCTTTCGCGGCTGTCGGGTATTTTCCAAGCGTGCCGCGCCATCATCCGGGTGTTCCCCAACTCCAGAGTAACAAGGCCTGCGGCCGGCATCGCAAAATGATTGGAGTGAATCATGACCGATATCAGCGCTTCCAGCGCAGACGAAGCCATTCCCGCGCCGGAGGGCAGGACGCAGATCATCGATACCGACTACGAGATCGGTCAGGACAACATCAATTACCGCCGGCGCTTCGTCTTTGAGCTCGACATCCACAACGTCGTGTTCAGCGTCTCGGCGCTGACCATTGTTGCGTTTACCTTCCTGACGCTGATGTTCCAGACGACGCTTGGGCCGGTCTTTACCGCCATACGGGATACGCTCACCTCAAACCTCGCCTGGTTCTTCCTTCTTGCCGGCAACATCTTCGTGGTGGTCTGCGTCGCGCTGATCTTCCTGCCGCTCGGGCGCATCCGGCTCGGCGGACCCGAGGCAACGCCCGACTACAGCCGCCTTTCGTGGTTCTCGATGCTCTTTGCCGCCGGCATGGGGATCGGCCTCATGTTCTACGGCGTCTCCGAGCCGCTCGGCAACTACACCGCCGCCTTCGAAGGGCCGGTATTCGAGGACGGAGTCCGGACCGACTGGGCACCGCTGGGCGGTACTGCCGGGGACACTGAAGCCTCGCGGCGCCTCGCCATGGCCGCCACCATCTTCCACTGGTCGCTACATCCCTGGGCGATCTATGCCGTCGTCGCCCTGTCGCTGGCGCTCTTCGCCTTCAACAAGGGCCTGCCGCTGACATTGCGCTCGGCCTTCTATCCGATCTTCGGCGAGCGGGTTTGGGGCTGGCCCGGTCATGTCGTGGATATCCTGGCGGTCTTCGCCACCATCTTCGGCCTTTCCACGTCGCTCGGTATCGGTGCAGAACAGGCAGGCGCGGGGCTGAACTTCCTCTTTGGCCTTCCCACTGGCGTGGGCATGACAGTCTTCCTGGTGATCATCATCACCGGGATCGCTACCGCCTCGGTGGTCGCCGGCATGGACAAAGGAGTCAAGCGTCTCTCGGAAGTCAACATGGCGCTCGCCTTCCTGCTGCTGATGTTCGTGATTCTGGTCGGACCGACGCTGCAGATCCTGCGCGGCTTCTTCCTGAACCTGCTCGCCTATGTGGAATACCTGCCGGCGCTGTCGAACCCGTTCGGCCGCGATGACGACAATTTCCGCCATGGCTGGACGGCCTTCTACTGGGCCTGGTGGATCAGCTGGTCGCCCTTCGTCGGCATGTTCATCGCCAGGGTCAGCCGGGGGCGTACGGTGCGCGAGTTCCTGATCGCGGTGCTGCTCATCCCGTCGCTCGTCTCGACGATCTGGATGACAGCGCTCGGCGGCACGGCGATCAGCCAGGTCGTTTCGCAGGGGCTGACCTCGGTGCAGGACGCGGCGCTGGAGATCCAACTCTTCGAAATGCTGGCGCACCTGCCGCTGACGCAGCTCACCTCGCTGATCGGCATCATCCTGGTGATCGTCTTCTTCGTCACCTCGTCCGACTCCGGCTCGCTGGTGATCGACACGATCGCGGCCGGTGGCAAGGTGAATGCGCCGGTACCTCAACGGATCTTCTGGGCGACGTTCGAGGGACTCGTTGCGATCGCGCTGATGCTGGGCGGCGGGCTTGCGGCGCTGCAGGCCATGGCGGTTTCGACGGGCTTTCCGTTCGCCATCGTGCTGCTGGCAGCGACCTGGTGCCTGTTCAAGGGCCTGATGGCGGAACCACGGCCGATGTCCGGTACGCCCAAGGCCGCCTGAGGCAGGCTCCCGGCCGCAGATTTTTTTGCTGCGTCCCGTCTGCATGGGCGCTACTCCTTCGTCTTCCATGCGAGAAGGAGTTCACGATGCTGTATGCCATCCTCTGCTATGCCGACGAGGAAAAGGTCTTCGCCTGGTCGAAGGAGGAAGAGGCGGCCGTGATGGGACGTCTCCAGGCCGTGCAGGAGCCGCTGGCGAGGGCGGGCAAGCTCGGTCCGACCGGGCGGCTGATGCCGACGACGGCAGCGACGACGGTGCGCAAGGGCAGGGACGAGCCGCTGGTCGTCGACGGCCCCTTCGCCGAGACGAAGGAGGTGCTGCTCGGTTTCTACACCGTGGATGTCGAGAGCCTGGATGAGGCGATCGCCTTCTCCAAGGAGCTGTCGGCCGCCAATCCGGGCTCCACATCCTACGAAATCCGGCCCTTCTACGTCTTCCATCCGGGGAGTTCGCCCACATGAAGGATCCCGCCTGGATCGATCTTGCGCTCACTGCCGCCCGGCCGCAGGCCATGGGCGCGCTGCTGCGCTACTTCCGCGACCTCGATACGGCGGAGGAAGCCTTCCAGGAGGCCTGCCTGAGGGCAATCCGTACCTGGCCGGACAAGGGGCCGCCGCGCGATCCGACCGCATGGCTGATCTTCGTCGGCCGCAACAGCGGTGTGGACCAGATCCGTAAGACGGCGCGCAATACCGCTCTGCCGGACGAGAAGGTGCTGTCCGACCTTTCCGACGCTGAAGCCGACATGGCCGAGCGGCTGGACAGTTCGCACTACCGCGACGACATCCTCAGGCTGATGTTCATCTGCTGCCATCCGGGCCTGCCGGCCACGCAGCAGATCGCGCTGGCACTCCGGATCGTTTCCGGCATCAGCGTGACGCAGATCGCGCGTGCCTTTCTTGTCTCCGAAAGCGCCATGGAGCAGCGGATCACCCGGGCCAAGGCGCGTGTCGGGAAGGCCGGGCTGCCCTTCGAGGCGCCGAGCCCTAACGAGAGGGCGGAGCGGCTGCCGCCGGTCATGGCGATGATCTACCTCGTCTTCAACGAGGGTTACTCCGCGGGCATGAACAATCCGGATGTCGCGGCGCTTTGTGAGGAGGCAATCCGGCTTTCGCGGCTGCTGCTGCGCATCTTCCCGGCGGAGCCGGAGATTATGGGGCTGACGGCGCTGATGCTGCTGCAGCACTCCCGCCGCGAGGCGCGCCACGACCAGGAAGGACAGATCATCCTGCTCGAGGATCAGGACCGATCGCTCTGGGACTGCGGGCAGATCGACGAGGCACTGGCGCTGCTCGACAAGGCAATCCGCCACCGCAAGCCAGGACCATACCAGGTCCAGGCAGCAATCGCGGCGCTGCATGCCCGGGCCGAGAGGGCGGAGGCGACGGACTGGAAGGAAATCGAACTCCTCTACCAGCTTCTCGAAAAGCTCAATCCGTCACCGGTCGTCTCGCTCAACCGAGTCGTCGCCTTTTCGAAGCTGCGCGGCCCTGCCGAGGCGCTCGCCATGCTGGAACCGCTGGCGGAGGCGCTCGACGGATATTTCTACTTCCATGGCGTGCGCGGCGCGCTGCTTGCCCAGAGAGGCGAGACAAGGGAGGCGAGGGAGGCCTTCGGCCGGGCGATCTCCCTTGCCCGCTCGCCCGCGGAGGCCGCCCATGTGCGGCAGGAACTGGACAAGCTGAAGGAAGAGGCGGCGGTAGGGTGATCTTCGCCGTCTTCAACCCGCAGCACCGGACGATCTGCTGCTCATGGCTTCTTTTCGAGGACTTCAACTCTTTGAATGACGTCGCCCACTTTGTCTTCGATTCTCGACAGAGAGCCTTCGATTGCTGTCTGGATGTTGGCGAGTGAGCCACCAAGCTCCATCTTGACCATCAGCTCGAGGTCGTCCCGGAGTTCGCCCTCCCTCCGCTCGATCCGTCTGGTGAGCTCGTAGTTGGCGTTCAGAAGACGCATCATGTCCGACAGGTCGCGCCGCAGGGTACGTAACTCGTCCATGTTGAGCTTTGCCTGCTTCGCGAGAAATTCGAGGCTGACTGTTTCTGTCGACACGGGTTCCTCACTCACACCAAGAGGGCACCATAATCTAACCCGAGACTATCCAAACCACAAATGGTCAAGGTGGACGAAGAATGTCTCTTACATGCAGGCACTGAGAGAATAACCTGGCAGCCGTGTCGGCAAACGCCACCGTCATCCGTCCTTGAAGCATCATCAGATCATCGGAGGGATTGAAGATGGACATGACCAACAAGACACCTGGCCACGAACTCGTTCTGGTGCGCGAATTCGATGCGCCGCGCGAGAAGATCTATAAGGCCTGGACGACGCCGGAGCTGATGAAGGTGTGGTTCTGCCCGGAGCCCTGGAAGGTGACGCAGGCCGATCTGGATCTCAGGGCAGGCGGGCGCTGCAACACCGTCATGGAAGGGCCGAACGGCGAGGTCATCCCGAACGAGGGTGTCTATCTGGAGCTGGTCGAGAATGAGAAGCTTGTCTTCACCGACGCCTTCACCGAAGGCTGGGTGCCGACCGGCAAGCCCTTCATGGTGGGGGTCGTGCTCCTGGAGGAACTGCCGGGCGGGCGCACGCGCTACACCGCCAAGGCGCTCCACTGGACCGAAGCGGACAAGAAGACCCACGAGGAGATGGGTTTCCACGAAGGCTGGGGCAAGGCGGCCGACCAGTTGGCGGCGCTCGTTGCGCGGATGTAAGGCGGCCATCGAATAATAGGAAAGGAACGGAAGGTTCTCCTTTTTCCGTTCCTCAGTTCTGCGGGCATTCTCTCGTTCCATTATTGGAAGCCTCAGCTATCCACTCCTTCGAACGCACCGTTCGAGATATTCCCATTTGCCGTTGCCGGTCTGATCTCTATCTCCCCTTCAGACAGAAGGAACGGATGCCGCCCCATGGAACTCGGACTCTATACCTTTGCTGATGTCGATCCCAATGCCGCCGACAAGGGAGCGGAGGGGGCGCGGCGGCTGAAGAACCTGATCGAGGAGATCGAACTCGCCGACCAGGTCGGGCTCGACGTGTTCGGGCTGGGCGAGCACCACCGGCCTGATTATGCGGTCTCGTCGCCGGCGACGGTGCTGGCGGCCGCGGCGGTGAAGACGAAGAACATCCGGCTCACCAGCGCCGTTTCGGTGCTCTCCTCCGACGAGCCGGTGCGGGTGTTCCAGCAGTTCGCGACGCTCGACCTCATCTCGAACGGCCGGGCGGAGATCATGGCGGGGCGCGGTTCCTTCATCGAGTCCTTCCCGCTCTTCGGCTACGACCTCGGCGACTACGACCAGTTGTTCGCCGAGAAGCTCGACCTGCTGATGGCGATCCGAGACGAGGAAGTCGTGACGTGGTCGGAAGGGCAGTTGCGGCCGCCGATCAACGGCCGCGGCGTCTATCCGCGTCCGCTGCAGGAGAGGCTGCCGCTGTGGATCGCCGTGGGCGGCACGCCGCAATCGGTGGCGCGGGCAGGCGCGCTCGGCCTGCCGGTGGCGCTTGCCATCATCGGCGGCGAGTATCCGCGCTTCGCGCCGCTCTTCCAGCTCTATCGCGAGGCGGCGCGGCGGGCGGGGACCGATCCCGCCATGCTGAAGACCAGCATCAACGTCCACGGCTTCATCGCGGATACGACGGAGCTTGCCGCGGATCAGTTCTATGGGCCGCAGGCGGCGGTGATGGACCGCATCGGCCGAGAACGCGGTTGGGGGCCGACGAACCGCGCGCATTTCGACGCGGCGCGCGGGCCGACCGGTAATCTCTTCGTAGGCGATCCGGAACTGGTGGCGGAGAAGATCGTCGCGGCCCACAAGGTGTTCGGCAATGACCGGTTCCTCCTGCAGATGGCGATCGGGCTGATGCCGCACGACCAGATCATGCGCGGCATCGAGCTCTACGGCACGAAAGTCGCCCCGCTCGTCAGAAATGCATTGACCGGCTCGGCGGATGGCGCGAAACCGGCCGCCAAAACCGGATGATGGAATGATCGTTACCACTGAAGAAGAACTGCAGAAGCTGAAGGACGTCGGTCGCCTCTGCGCGGTTGCGATAGAGACCATGGCCAAGGCGCTGGAGCCGGGGATCACCACGGCCGAGCTCGATGGGATCGGCCGCAAGGTGCTGGAGGACAATGGCGCTCAGTCGGCGCCGGAATTCTGCTACAAGTTTCCCGGCGCCACCTGCATCAGCGTCAACGAGGAAGTCGCCCATGGCATTCCCGGGGCGCGGGTGATCCGGGCGGGCGATCTCGTCAACATCGACGTCTCGGCCGTGAAGGACGGCTTCTTCGGCGATGCCGGCGCCTCCTATGCGGTGCCGCCGGTGACGCGGCAGGTGGAGAAGCTTTGCCGCGACGGGCGCCGGGCACTCTGGACCGGCCTGCAGCAGGTGAAGACCGGGCGGCCGCTCGCCGGTATCGGCAATGCCATCGGGGCGTTTGCCAAGAAGAACCGCTACACGCTGATCCAGAACCTTTCCAGCCACGGCATCGGGCTCACGCTCCACGACGAACCGAAGGAAGTGCCGACCTGGCCCGACCCGACGGAGAGGCGGATGATCGAGGAGGGGCTGGTCTTCACGGTCGAGCCCTTCCTGTCGCTCGGCGCTGACTGGGCCGAGGATGGGGACAACGGCGACCCCTGGACGCTCTACAGCGAACCGCGAGCGCTGACCGTGCAGTACGAGCACACGATCGTGGCGACCAGAAACGGGCCGATCATCCTGACGCTTGCGAGCTGAGTCCGGCTACCGAGGCAAGGCGGGAGAATTGTGGTGCGGACGCCCGGCGGGCGGCCCAATCATTGGGCACGCTTCGACAGGATCCCGCACCGTCGCGAGTGGGTGGCGGGCCTTAAGACCCGCCACCCCGACACCAGCAACCTCATGTCGCCTGTCCGACTCAACCGACTATCCGAGTCTAAGTCCGAAAGCCGCTTTAGGTTCGCCGTCCGTCCCGAACTCCTTGGACGAGGTCAATAAAAGGTAATCGTGCGGCGCAGGATTCGGCCGGCGGGCGCCGGATATGTCCCGGTTCGGGACGGATGGGACTAGTCGCTTCAGGGCAGGGAGGCGACCTGTGGAAAACCGTCTGCTGTCGCGGGGGGAGGGGCGTGACGGTCCATCAGCGGCGCAGATCGTTCGCCAGAACTGCTGGTTTGCCGGGAGGCTACGGTAGTGCGATAAGCAGGCCATGCCCTCCTCGTCCCGGACGTTATCTTCGCCCATCTTGACCGGTCTTGCCGGCGGATCCGCCATGGCGGCGGCGATGGGTTTCGGACGGTTCGTCTATACGCCGATCCTGCCGGGAATGATAGAGGGAGCGTCCCTTTCGGCCGCCGATGCCGGACTGATCGCCGGCGCCAATTTCTCCGGCTATCTGCTCGGCGCCGTGCTTGCCGCCTTCGGCTGGGCAGCCGGTCGGGAGAGGACGGTGGCAATCGGCGGCCTCCTCTCGACCGTCATCCTGCTTGCGGCCATGGCGATCGTCGATGGCCTGGCGGCCTTCACCCTGGTCCGGTTCCTCGCCGGTCTGGCGAGCGCCTTTGCCATGGTTTTCACGTCCTCCATCGTGCTGGCGCATTCGTCGCGTAGCGAGGCGGTGCAGATCCTCCATTTCGGCGGGGTGGGCTTCGGCATCGCGCTCTCTTCGGCGCTGGTCTTCGTCATAGGCCTCGTCGCCGGCGACACCGGGCACGGCTGGCGGGACGAGTGGACCGGCAGTGCGATCGCCGCCGCCGTGCTGGTGATGCTCGCCCTGCGGCTTCTGCCCCACCCGACCGCCGGGCAGGGCGCGATGCGCGAGCCGCCGCTCGCCTGGGATCGGCCGCTCGTGCTGGTGACCGCGTCCTACGGCCTGTTCGGCTTCGGCTACGTGATCACCTCGACCTTTCTCGTGACGATGGCGCGCAATGCATCGGCCGGTACCACGACCGAGTTCCTGGCTTGGCTGGTGACGGGGATGGCAGCAGCGGTGTCGCTGGTCGTCTGGCGCGGCTTCGTGCGCCGCTTCGGCCTCGTCGCCACCTATGCCGCCTGCGTGGCCGCCGAGGCGGCAGGCGTGCTGGGCTCTGTGCTTCTCCCTCCGGCGGCCGGCGCGCTCGTCGGCGGTCTCTTCCTCGGTCTGACCTTCATGGCCGTCACGGCCTACGGCCTGCAGATCGGACGCCGGCTGGCGCCCCGCAGCCCAAGGCGGGCGCTTGCGCTGATGACCGCCGCCTTCGGGACCGGGCAGATCATCGGACCGCTTGTGGCCGGGTGGCTGGCGGAGGCCAGCGGCGCGTTCACCCTGCCGACGGTGCTTGCCGCAACCCTCCTGGGGCTCTCGGGGGCACTGGTCCTGCCGCTGCTTGCGGGACCGAAGGAAAGCGGCTGATTACAATTCCGTAAGAAGGGGCTTGCGCCATTGCTGCTCCCATCGTTCTGCCCTAGTTTGCCGCCACCAGACAGACGGCCCTTGACAGCAAACAAAGCGAAGCGAGCCTGCCAACGTGTTCAAGTCATTCTTCCCGCAGCCGAAGCTCTTCTTCACGTCGACCGCCATATGGTCCATTCTCGCCATCGTGTTCTGGTACACGATGGGCGAGGACCTCGGCGCCTCGTTCGGCATGCCGCCGGTTCCCGTCAACGATGCGCCGGAGGTCGGCATATCCACCTTCTGGTCGCCCGCCTTCCTGTGGTTCTACATCTACTTCGCCCTGGTGACGCTGATCTTTGCGGCCTTCTGGTTCTGGTACCGGCCGCATCGCTGGCAGATGTGGTCGGTCCTCGGCTCTGCGCTCATCCTCTTCACCACCTATTTCCAGGTTCAGGTGAGCGTTGCGATCAACAACTGGTACGGGCCGTTCTGGGACCTCGTGCAGCAGGCGGTATCGCAGTCGGCGCCGGTAACGGCCGAGCAATTTTACGGGCAGATCGCCATCTTTCTCGGGATCGCCATGGTGGCGGTGGCGGTCGCGGTCATGACGCGCTTCTTCGTCAGCCATTACATCTTCCGCTGGCGCACGGCGATGAACGAATACTACATGGCGCAGTGGCCGAAGCTGCGCCATATCGAGGGGGCCTCCCAGCGCGTGCAGGAAGATACGATGCGCTTCTCCTCGACTGTGGAAGGCCTCGGCGTCAGCTTCATCGATTCCATCATGACGCTGATAGCGTTCACGCCGGTGCTGATGCGCCTGTCGCAGAACATTACGGAACTGCCGCTGGTCGGCGCGGTTCCTTACCCGCTGGTGACGGCGGCCATCCTCTGGTCGCTGTTCGGCACCGTCTTCCTGGCACTGGTGGGCATTAAGCTGCCGGGGCTCGAATTCCGCAACCAGCGCGTCGAGGCCGCTTACCGGAAGGAACTCGTCTATGGCGAGGACCATGCGGATCGGGCCGAGCCGATGACGGTGGCGGAGCTCTTCGACAATGTGCGGCGTAACTATTTCACGCTCTACTTCCACTATCTCTATTTCAACATCGCCCGCATCTTCTACCTGCAGATCAACAACATCTTCTCGCTGCTGATCCTGGCGCCGTCGATCATCGCCGGCAAGATCTCGCTTGGCGCGCTGAACCAGATCTCCGGCGCCTTCGGCCAGGTGACGTCATCCTTTCAGTATCTGGTGTCCTCCTGGCCGACGATCGTCGAGCTTCTGTCGATCTACAAGCGCCTGCGCGCCTTCGAGGCGGCGATCGACAACGAGCCGCTGCCGGAGATCGACCAGCATTACCTGGAGCGGGAAGCCGTCGGCGGTGAACTGGAGGCTGACCGGCCGACGTAACGCGCAGCACGCCGCCCGCGCCGGACAATTCCGCGCGGGTGGAAGGGGAGAGGGCAGGCGGTGGCACAAGGGGTTGGTGTTTCAGGCGTTCCGCCTGCCCCGGCCGTGGTTTCTGTCGGAAATCGTTCCTGCAAATCCGGCAGTCCTCACAGCCATCATCGGCGCCGAGCCTTGACCCAAGTGGGCAGCCGGTTCGCGACCCGGCATCCCCGTCCGATGACGCAGCCATTGTGGCAGCGGATGCGGCAGCGGGGATGAGCGGGCAGAGCGGCGGGCGCCAAGTCTTTGAAGATCCAGAGGGAAAAAATGCGGGAGCGTGGAAAACATCCCCGGAGCAACTTGCTCAATCCGACTCCGGTTCGATGGCGCTCATGACGCGGGTGACGATTTCCGCCATCGTGGCCTCGTCCAGCGTTTCGATGTACTGCGCCGTCCGCTGCTGTATTCGCGCCTGGATGTCGAAGCTGCGGACTTGATTGCAGACGGCGACGCCCGTGGTGTCGTGACCAGTCACAGATACGGCAAGGCCCACGTCGCGCGAGAACGCTCCACCCGTCGTTATGGGCACTGTCATGGAGACGCCGAGCGCGTTGATCTCTCGCGGCGTGATGACGACATAGCGATGCCTGTTCTTCATCTCGCGGCCGGCGACGGGGTTGGGGTCGATCCAGTAGACGTCACCGCGCTTCGGCACATTGCTGCGGATCATCAGCCGATCTCGCGTCCCACAGGATCACCGTCCAGCGGAGCCGTTTCCGAGGACAGTTTCTGCAGCTCGTCGGATCCCTTCAGCAATTCGCCGAGGGTGTAACGCTTCCTTGTCTTCTGAACTGGCCGGGCGACCAGAGCTCCGTCTGCCACCACGAGCGACAACTGGTCGCCGACCTGCGTCTGCATCAACTTCAGGACCGCCGGCGGAATGGTCACGACGGCAGCTCCGCCCTGGCGCCTGATCTTAGTGGTGATGGTCATCATCTCGCTCCGAATGTGCAACATATGTAGCACGTCAGGCCAGTGTTTCCAATTAAACGCTATAGTCCAGAGGAATCCGCAGCGTGCGAGCCGAGCTCCTGCAGTGCCTCGCGGTAGGTGACGCAGCCGACGTCCTGGCGTCCGCAGACCTCCGTCACGAGGCGTTCCATGGCGCGCCAGTAGGCGCCGCCGTTCATCCTGACGAAATGCAGGCCGATCTGCAGGGGGATGCGGTCTCCCTCGTATTGCCGGTCGAAGGCGGCGCGGAAGGCCGCATAGGCGCGTTCCTCGAACTCCGCAGAGCGGCTCGGATTCTCGACGCCTGCGGAATGGCGGATGAAGAGGTTGTAGTCCATGGCGATAATGGGACGGCCCTTCGGCCCTTCCGGGATGAGCGGCAGGCCGAAGGCCAGCACGCCGCCCTTCTCGGACGGGTGGAGCGGTCCCTTGGTGACCGTGCTGGCATCATAGACGAAGCCCTCCCGCCGCTCGGCCTCGAAGAGGCTGGCGGGCGCGGAGAGATAGGGCGCGCGGAAGCCTTCTATGCCGGCCACGAATTTCCTCCAGTCTTCCGGCTCCTCCGTCGCGGCGTCATTGGCTGCCCATGCGCCGGAGAGGATGGAGCGGAAGCTCTGCATCTCGGCCTTCCAGTCCGAGACAGACCAATCGGCGCCGTCGAAATGGCCACAGGTGTGGCTGGCGATCTCGTGGCCTTCCTGGTGAGCCTGCCAGACATGGAAAAGCCGGGTGCGGGCTTCCTCGCGGGTCTGCGCGAAACCGATATTCGAGCGCCCCGCCTTGTGGTGCGGCCCCTTGTAGAGGCCGGCGTCCTCACGGGCGATGACCAGCGAGCAGGAGAGGAAATAGGTGAACCGGACCTGGGCGGTCCTGGCGAAGTTTCGGCTTCGCTGCCAGAGCGCGTTGTCGCCGGCGCCGTCGAAGGAGATCAGCAGAAGCTGTCTCGTCCGATCGGGTTCGGAGGCAAGCGAGAGGGCGGGAAGGCAAAGGCCGAGCGCAAGGCAGAGGAAAAATCGATAAAGCATGGGCACCGCAAACAGAATGGAAGGGTGCTTGTGTGGCGCGAATGCGGCGAAGCTTTGGAGAGACTGGCAGGTCTTTGCGTTTGCGGTTAATGCCAGAGCAGGGATTCACTCAAGGGGACGAAAGATCATGCTCCTGCTCGTCATCAGCCTCATCCTGTTCTTCGGCATCCACCTCGTCCGCGTCGTTGCGCCCGGCTGGCGGGCATCCGTGATTGCGGCGAGGGGTGAGCGCGCGTGGAAACTCGGCTATTCGGTCGCCAGCATCGCGACGCTCGTCCTGGTGATCTACGCCTTCGGGCAGGCGCGCCAGGAGACCGGTATCCTCTACACGCCGCCGGTCTGGATGGCGCATCTTTCCTCGCTGCTGATGCTGGTGGCGATGATCTGTCTCGTGGCGAGCCTGATGCCGCCGGGGCACATTTCCACGAAGACCAAGCACCCGATGGTGCTGTCGGTGAAGATCTGGGCGCTGGCGCATCTGCTCGCCAACGGTGAAACCTCGTCGGTCATCCTGTTCGCTGGATTTCTCGCCTGGGGTGTCGTGCTGCGCATCGCCCTGAAGCGGCGCGAGCGGAGCGGCGACCTGGTGCGCAAGCCCTTCCTTTCGGCCCGCTATGACGCCGCTGCCGTGGTGGTCGGCACGATCGTCTACCTCCTCTTCATCTGGCGCCTGCATCTCTGGCTGATCGGCGTCCAGCCGCTGCCGATCTGAGAATCGCCGCCTCACCCCTTACATCATGCGGAAAATGCGCTAGAAGGCGCCTTTCCGCATGATGGACGAGGATGGGCCCTGCGGGGCCGGAGACTTTGATGGCGCACGACAACGACAGCTTTATCCGCGAGGTGAACGAGGAACTGCGTTCCGACCAGTTCAGGACTGCCTGGAGCCGCTATGGCAAGATCGCCATCGGGGCCGCGGTCGTCATCGTGCTCGCGACGGCGGGCTATCGCGGCTATGAATACTGGCAGGAGCACAATGCATCCCAGTCTGGTGACCGGTTCCTGGCGGCACTGAACCTTGCTTCCGAAGGCAAGCACGACGAGGCGCTGGCTGCCTTCCAGGCGCTGGAAGCTGATGGCAGCGGCGCCTATCCGGTCCTGGCGCAGATGCGTGCGGCGGCGGTCCTGGCGGAAAGGGATGACGTTGCGGGTGCGGTCCAGGCGTTCAAGGCAGTGGCCGCCGAAGGTTCGGCACCGGAAGCCATGCGCGACGTGGCGAGGCTGCGTGCCGCGTGGCTGCTGATCGATACCGGTAGCTATGAAGAGGTTTCCGCGGAAGCCGAAGTCCTGACCGGCGGCAACCACGCGCTGCGCAACTCCGCGCGGGAGGCACTGGGCCTTGCCGCCTACAAGGGCGACGACATGGCGCGAGCGAAGGAGTGGTTCCAGGCGATCGCCGACGACGCGACCGCCCCCCGCAATGTCGCAAGCCGCGCCCAGATCATGCTCGACAACATCGCCGCATCCGGCAAGGCGCCCTAAGTCCCGGCAGGGATGGGCTGAAGGAAAAGACGCATGAGCTTCACCGTCGCGATCGTCGGACGTCCGAATGTCGGCAAGTCCACGCTGTTCAACCGGCTGGTGGGCAAGAAGCTCGCGCTGGTGGACGACACGCCGGGCGTGACGCGCGACAGGCGTCCAGGCGACGCCAAGCTGGTCGACCTGCGTTTCACCATCATCGACACCGCCGGACTGGAAGAAACCGGACCGGACACGCTCGAAGGCCGGATGCGGGCGCAGACGGAACTGGCGATCGAGGAGGCGGACCTGACGCTTTTCGTCGTCGACGCCAAGATGGGGCTGACGCCGCTGGACAAGACCTTCGGCGAACTTTTGCGCCGCAGCGGCAAGCCGGTGGTGCTGGTCGCCAACAAGTCCGAGGCGCGCGGCTCCGACGGCGGCTTCTACGACGCCTATACGCTCGGCCTCGGCGAGCCGGTGCCGATCTCGGCCGAGCACGGACAGGGGATGATCGACCTGCGCGACGCTATCGTCGAGGCGATTGGCGAGGAGCGTGCCTTCGGCGATGACGAGGACGAAGCCGTCACCGACGTCACCGTTCGGGCTTCCGAGGTGGAAGGCGACGAGGATGAGGAGATCGAGCCGGCCTATGACGAGACGAAGCCGTTGCGCGTGGCCATCGTCGGGCGGCCGAATGCCGGCAAGTCGACGCTGATCAACCGCTTCCTCGGCGAAGACCGGCTGCTGACGGGGCCGGAGGCCGGCATCACCCGCGATTCGATCTCCGTCGAGTGGGACTGGCGTGGCCGCACCATCAAGATGTTCGATACCGCGGGCATGCGGCGCAAGGCGCGGGTGCAGGAGAAGCTGGAAAAGCTCTCGGTCGCCGATGCGCTGCGCGCGATCCGTTTCGCCGAGACGGTGGTGATCGTCTTCGATGCGACGATCCCCTTCGAGAAGCAGGACCTGCAGATCGTCGACCTCGTGCTGCGCGAGGGGCGCGCGGCAGTGCTCGCCTTCAACAAGTGGGATCTGGTCGAGGAGCCGCAGGCGGTGCTCACCGACTTGCGCGAGAAGACGGACCGGCTCCTGCCGCAGGCGCGTGGCATCCGCGCGGTGCCGATCTCTGGCCAGACCGGCTACGGCCTCGACAAGCTGATGCAGAACATCATCGACACCGACAAGGTGTGGAACAAGCGCATCTCGACGGCCAAGCTGAACAAGTGGCTGGAAGGCGTACAGGTTCAGCATCCGCCACCGGCGGTTTCCGGCCGGCGCCTCAAGCTCAAATACATGACCCAGGTGAAGGCGCGCCCGCCGGCCTTCATGATCTCCTGCACGCGGCCCGAGGCTGTGCCGGAACATTACCTGCGCTACCTCACCAATGGCTTGCGCACCGATTTCCAGATGCCGGGGGTGCCGATCCGCATTCATCTGAAAGCGTCGGAAAACCCTTTCGAATCAAAGAAGAAGCGGCGGTAACTGTACCGCCGCCTCAAGGTCTTCACAGGCTGATTCATCCGTGACTGCGACCGCAGCCTGATACCTCAGCAGTTGTCGGGCTTATCCGGATTTTGCGTTCCGGCAGCCGTTGCCGTGTTGGAACCGGCCTGATTGTCAGGCGCGCAATCGGCGGTGCCGGCGGCGTTGTCGCTATGGTCACCGCTGTGGGTGCCGGTGCCGGACGTATCGGACGAGCCGCTCGTGGAGCCGCTGCCCTGGCTGCCAGAACCTGAACCCGAGCCTGAACCCGAGCCACTGCCGTCACTTCCGCCGCTGGTCTGGGCTGCTGCGCTGACGGCAAGGCCGAGGGAGAGGGCGAGGGCGGCTGCAAGTCTGGAATACATGAGTTTCCTCCGTTTGAGCCGACTGTGCCGGCTGGTTTGACGGAGACAGAACCTCACGGGCCGGATTATGTTTCAGGATAAGCCGGTGCGAATGCGAACGGGTGTGCCTCAGCCCGGCAGCAGCGCCGGGCTGATCAGTGCGCCGTGGTGGCCGATGACGACGGAGGCGACGGCCGCTCCGTAGGCGGCGGCATCCTCAGGGCGCGCGCCGCGGACGAGGCGGGAGAGGAAGCCGCCGTTGAAGCTGTCTCCGGCGCTCGTCGTGTCCACCACCTGCGGTGCCGTCACGGCCGGTACATGTGTCGCGGCGGCGCCGAAGCTTAGCGTCGCACCGTGCTCCCCGTTCTTGACGACGACGCCTTCGACGCCCAGGCCATGGTAGCGGGCGACGGTTTCCTCCACCGAGGCGTCGCCGAAATGGTTGGTTTCGTCATCGAAGCTCGGCAGGACGAGGGTTGCGGCGCGCGCGCCGTCGCTGATCGTCTTCAGCATGGTATCCTTGTCGGACCAAAGCCGCGGACGGATGTTGGGATCGAAGGCGACCCGCTTGCCGGCCGCCTTGGCGCGGCGGAGCTCCGCGAGCAGCGTGTCGTTCGCTTCCGCAGTCAGGATGCCGAGTGTGATGCCGGAGAAGTAGACGATATCGGCCGCCTCGATGCATTTCCGCAAATGGTCGGCGTCGTCGGCAAGCTTGCGGGCGGCTGCGGTGTCGCGCCAATAGCTGAAGGTCCGTTCGCCGTTCTTGAGCGTGATGAGGTAGAGGCCGGGCGTCTTGCCGGGAATGCGGCGGACCCCTTCGGTGCCGATGCCCGCTTCCTTCATGAAGGTCAGCATTTCCGAGGACATCGGATCGTCGCCGAGGGCCGTGAAGTAGTCGACGCTCCATTCGGCCGGCAGGCAGGCGCGGGCATACCAGGCGGTGTTGAACGTGTCGCCGGCAAAGCCCCGGCGCAGCAGGCCTTCGCCCGCCTGCGACAGCTCGACCATGCATTCTCCGATGGATAACAGACGTCCTGCCACGCGCGCGCTCCCCTCAACAGTCTGGTTTCGCAATATTCTGAACTTTCGGCCAAGGCAAGCTGGCGTGGCGGCATCGGAGTACGGGGACGGGAAGGGGTTTGTCTTTTGGCGGCATGGCTCTAGGTTGCCATCGCGATGCGAGACAGGAGGTTGCGATGGCAGCGGGCAGAAGCAGGTTGGAAGACGCAGACTGGTGGCGGGGCGCCGTAATCTACCAAGTCTACCCCCGCTCGTTCCAGGACACCAATGGTGACGGGATCGGCGACCTGAAGGGCATCACGCAGCGGCTGCCGTATATCGCATCGCTGGGCGTCGACGCGATCTGGCTGTCACCCTTCTTCACCTCGCCGATGGCCGACATGGGCTATGATGTCTCGAACTATTGCGATGTCGATCCGATGTTCGGCACGCTTGCCGATTTCGACGAGATGATGACGGAGGCGCATCGGCTGGGGCTGAAGGTGATCATCGATCAGGTGATCAGCCACACCTCCGACAAGCATCCATGGTTCATCGAGAGCCGCGCCAGCCGCAGCAACGCGAAGGCGGACTGGTATGTCTGGGCCGATCCCAAGCCCGACGGCACGCCCCCCAACAACTGGCTGTCGATCTTCGGCGGGCCGGGCTGGGAATGGGACGGCGTGCGCAAGCAGTATTACATGCACAACTTCCTGACCTCGCAGCCGGACCTCAACTTCCACAATCCGGAAGTCCAGCAGGCGGTGCTGGATGCCGTGCGCTTCTGGCTCGACCGCGGCGTGGACGGCTTCCGGCTCGACACCGTGAACTACTACTTCCACGACAAGCATCTGCGCGACAACCCGCCGATGATCTACGACACGGAAACGGCGGGGCTGGAATCGGACACCAATCCCTATTCGATGCAGAACCACCTGCACGACAAGAGCCAGCCGGAGAACATCGAGTTCCTGAAGCGGCTGAGGTCGCTGATCGACAGCTATCCGAACCGCACCACGGTAGGCGAGGTGGGCGACGGGCCGCGCTCGCTGACGACGCTCGCCATCTACACGAGCGGCAATGACAAGCTTCACATGTGCTACACCTTCGACCTCCTGGGGCCGGCGTTTTCCGCCCGCTTCATCCGGCGCGTCGTCTCCACCTTCCAGGATACGGTGGTGAACGGCTGGGTATGCTGGGCCTTTTCCAATCACGACGTGGTGCGGCACGTGACACGGTTTGCGCAAACACCGGCGGAGCGCGAGCGGGTGGCGAAGCTTGCGATCAGCGTTCTTGCGGCGCTGCGCGGTTCGATCTGCCTCTACCAGGGCGAGGAACTGGGGCTGACGGAGGCGGAGCTTGCCTTCGAGGACCTGACCGACCCCTACGGCATCCGCTTCTGGCCAGCCTTCAAGGGCCGCGACGGATGCCGCACGCCGATGCCCTGGGAGGTGCAGAAGCAGCATGCCGGCTTCTCGGAAGCGGGAAGAACCTGGCTGCCGGTGCCGCCGGAGCATTCCACCGCCGCCGTCGACGTGCAGGAACTGGACCAGGATTCGGTGCTCCACCACTACAGGCAGGCACTGGCATTTCGGAAGGCGCATCCGCCGCTTTTCGACGGCGAGATGACCTTCGTCGAGACGCACAACCGCGACCTGCTGGCCTTCATCCGGGAGAAGGAGGGCGAGCGGCTGCTCTTCGTCTTCAACCTGACCCGAGAGGCGCAGGATTTTCCTCTGCCGGCGACGATGCGGAACTGCCTGCCGATCCCGATGCCGGGTTTTGCGCCCGCGGTAGAGGGTGGTGCGGTGAAGCTTGCGGCACTCGATGCGTTCTGCGGGAGGGTATGAAAGGAGGGCTACGCATCGGGTTCGGTTCGAAGCGTAGCCCAGATTTGACTTGCCCTAGCGGGCGATCGCCTTCCTGCGTTCGAAGGATGCGACGTTCACCGGCCGTCCGTGGCCATGGGACGGCTCGACACCGATGTTGAACTGCGACAGCAGTTTGAACAAGGCGTCCGATTCCGAGGCCAGGCTATGCGCGGCCGCAGTGGCCTGTTCGACCATGGCAGCATTCTGTTGCGTGCCCTGATCCATCGCATTGACGGAGGTGTTAATTTCCCTCAACCCGCCAGCCTGCTCCCTGGACGACTGTACGATCGCTCCGACGTTTCCGTCCACCTGTTGGACCTGGACGACGATCTGTTCGAGGGCCATGCCGGTTTGTCCCACCAGTTCGACCCCGCTCCTGACGTGGCTGTTGGATGTGTTGATGAGTTCCTTGATCTCCTTCGCAGCCTGAGCCGACCTCTGGGCGAGCTCACGGACCTCCTGGGCGACCACGGCAAATCCCTTTCCGGCGTCGCCCGCCCGCGCCGCTTCAACACCGGCGTTGAGGGCGAGGAGATTGGTCTGGAAGGCGATTTCGTCGATAACGCCGATGATGTTGCCGATCTCGGTGGCGGAGGCTTCGATCTTGCCCATCGCATGGACGGCGTCGCGCACGACACGGCCGGAATGCTCGGCATTCTCCTTCGTCTGCCGGACGAGTTGCCCCGCTTCCTGGGCGCGGTTGCTGGAGTCGGTGACCGTGGTGGTGATCTCTTCCAGGGCAGCTGCGGTTTCCTCGACGGAGGCTGCCTGCTGTTCCGTCCGCCTGGCGAGATCGTCGGAGGCGGACCGGATCTCCGCGGCACCGGCCGCTATGGCGCTGGCATTCTGGGCAACATCCTGCATTGCGCCACGGAGCTTGCCGACCGCCTGGTTGAAGTCGACCCGAAGCTGATCCAGCGATCCGTGGAACGTCGTGGAGATCTGCCGCGTCAGGTCGCCATCGGCAAGAGCCCGGAGGGCGCCGGCCAGCTGCTCGACCGCCCTGTCGGTCTGCTCGGCAAGCTCCTGGCGCTCCCGGGCCTCGGCCTCGATTCGCCGGTGTTCTTCACCCGCACGCCTTGCCTCGTTCTCGGCATCCCGTGCGGCCTTGGCGGCAATTGCATCGCGCAATGCGGCAACAGCCCTCGCCAGCATGCCGATCTCGTCCCTGCGACCTTCCAGGAAACGATCGCCTTCCAGGTCACCCTGGGCCATCGATTTCAGCGAGCGCTGGAGCTTGTCCAGCGGGGTTACGATCGAACGAGCGGTGAAGGCGGCCACCAGGATGGCAAGAACGATCGCGAGGCCCAGCGCGGTTACGGCAAGAGAGCGGAAACCGCTCGCTGCGCTGCGCACGTCTGCTCCGATCGACTTGTTCAGAGCCTCTTGATAGTCGATGAACTTGTTGATAGCCCCAAGCCAGTCGACAAACAGCGGGCGTGCCTGCTCCAGCAAAATCCTGCGGGCCGTCTCTCCGTCGCCTTGCCCTTGCAGAGCAATGATCTGCATGACGAGCGGATTCGTTTTCGACTGGATGTCGGCAATCTCACCAAGGATGGCGGTTTCCTCGGCCGAGGAGCCTGTTGCCATCATCTCGGACATCTTCGTCTCGTTTTCCGCATAGGCGGCTGCCAGCTTGTCGATCAGATCGATCGCTGCCTTGCGTTCTTCGTCGGAGGTCACCAACGTGACATCCCGGATCGCAATCGCCCGGTCGTGCACGGAGCCCCGATAGTTGATCGCGTAGCGCTGCTTGACGCTGTTGACGTCGTTGATCACTTCCAGGTTGGAGTCGATGGTCGCAACTTGCATCGTAGAATAGATGGTCAGGCCTACCATCAGAAGCAGCAGGAATCCGAACCCTGCCGCCAGACGCCCGACGACGCCGAATGTTCTCATGCTTCTCATGTCCGTTCCCTTCTGAGAATGCAGCCGCTGACGCACCGTCGCGCGGGGTAGGGGAATAGAACATCGCTGTTCCGAATATCGCCCCGAGCCGCGTCTGAAGGCCTCTATGAAGAACAGCGTAAAACAGCATGGTTAAATATAAGGAAATCGCGCAACGGTTCGCTAACCAATCTTCCGGATGGCCTGATTGCGACCGGGAATAGGTTGCTCGATGCTGCTGCGGCAGAACAACGCGTGGCGACGGTTTGACTTTGCGTTCCGAATGGCCGAGAGATTGGCCATGTTCAGGTTTCTGTTCATCCGATCCATGAATTTCAGGGCTAGCCGCAAGACCGGCTAGTTGCCTGGCACCACTACCTGCGCAAGCAAGAGCGGTGCCAGGTCTCGCACCCTTCCTTTTTCATTTCGTGCGAGTCCGCGCCTCCTCCTGGGAGGTGCGCATGATCGCGCCCTATTGGATGATGACATGACCTTCAGATGCAGTTGCACCTTCCCCATCAGCGGCCCGAACAAGCTGCCGCGGTTCAAACAATGGGCGGCGGCAAACGCCCCCGACATAGCGTTCAGCCTGCCTCCGCAAGTGCCCGTCAAAAGCGAGAAGATGACGATACGGGTCCGGTCGATCGCGGACCGTGACTCGCTGCTGGCGCTTCTGGATGGGGCAAAGCTCTAGATTTGTGAGATGGCAGCCGGCCGGCTGCCATCCTCGCCCGTCAGGCTCGACGATGCAGGAGCTGTGGCCTCCCGCCACCGTTGCCAGCGGCCAGAAACAGGGTTTCGGCCGAGGCTTCAGGGCCAGGCAAGCCGGTCGGGGCGAACGATGCCGCCCTCATTTTCCAGAATTGCCAGGCGCCTCGCCGTTGCGCTGTCGAACTTCAAGCGGACGCCGACGCCCACTCCGTCGCTTGCTTCGGGCAGGAAGACCGCACCTGCATATTCCAGGGCGCGCTCAAGCTTCCTGATGATGTCCGCAGAGGGGCGTGCAATCTTCAGTTCGAAAGCCTGGATCACCGCAGCATCGACATTGGCGAGCTTTGCAAGTTTCTCCGTCGAGATACCGACAAGTGCACGGGCAGCACGACATTGAGCACCCTTGATCATGACGTCTCCTTTCTCAATTCGATTGTTGCCATCGCGCGTTCAATGACGATCGCGAAGGCCATGGTCGAGGTCGGAGCCAGGCGGCGCACCAGATGGACGGTTCGCTTGGCGCCGCAGGCCCGGTGACGGGGGCGCAGCCCCGGATTCCACTTCTCACCGCAAGAATGGGAGCCCATTCAACGCTGATGATGGGCGTCCCACGCGCGCCTGGAGGTGATAACGGGGTTCGTCGGGGCAGGGCCGCCCCTACTGCCTTGCGTCGGCATGAGGCCCGTCGGGGCATTCGCACACCAAGGACAACGCACGGCAGCGCGAGGCAGGTTTCGATGGCAAAGCTGGCAGTTTCTAGATCTAAGCATGATATCTCCGGCGCCGGGATGAAACCCGACTTCAAAACAGGCAAATCTGGACTGTTGTTGCCCGGAGGATCAGGCTGCTAGGAAGAGCCCCGCACCCTCCGGGCGGAGGCATCTGCCTTGAGCAGCTGTTTGTGCAGTAAACTAGACATATCATGAACTTGGTGATTGAATCCGCCAGTACAAGGGCGCGCATGTGCGACCCTTTGTACCAAATCGGCAGGCATGCGGCGTCGCCGGCGGCGCGCTGCACGCGCTAGATCAGCTCGAACCGGTCGACGTCCACCATGCCCCTGTCGGAGATCGTCAGGTGGGGGATGACGGGCAGCGGTAGGAAGGCCACCTGGAGGAAGGGTTCTTCCAGTGTCGTGCCGAGGGCGTAGGCGGCCTTGCGGAGGTCGTGCAGCGTGTCGCGCACCACTTCGTAAGGTTCCAGGCTCATCAAGCCAGCAACCGGGAGCGCGATCTCGCCGGTGACCCTGCCGTCTTCCACCACCACGAAGCCGCCCTTGATCTCGCCGAGGCGATTGGCGGCGAGCGCCATGTCGTCCTCCGAGACGCCGACGATGCAGATGTTGTGGCTGTCATGGCCGACGGTGGAGGCGATGGCGCCCCTCCTCAGCCCGAAGCCCTGGACGAAGCCGTTGGCATGGTTGCCGTTCCTGCCGTGGCGCTCGATGACGGCGACCTTGATGATGTCGCGGTCGAGATCGACGCCCGTCTGGTTGCCGGAGGCGGGTAGTCGGTAGCGGCGGTGCTCGGTGATGATCTTGCCGGGCACGACGCCGATCACCGGCACCTCGCCCTCGCTCACGGGCACGCCGAAATGCATGGCCTGCACCGGGCGGGCCCTGACGCTGTCGAGGCCGACGGGTGCGACAGGCTTTCGGGTGGCGAAGAGGTCGTCGGTGACGCGGCGGCCGGCGGAGAAGACCATGCTTGCCTTGCAGCTATCGAGGCTGTCGACGACGACGAGGTCGGCACGCCAGCCGGGGGCGATCAGCCCGCGGTCGCGCAGACCGAAGGCGCGGGCAGCGGAGATCGAGGCGGCGCGGTAGACGGCGAGCGGTTCGACGCCGTGGGCGATCGCGGTGCGGATCATGTAGTCGAGATGGCCCTGCTCGGCGATGTCGAGCGGGTTGCGGTCGTCCGTGCAGAGCGCCAGGAAGGGCGACAGCCGTTCGGTGAGGATCGGCATCAGCGCGTGGAGGTCCTTGGAGACGGAACCTTCGCGGATGAGGATGTGCATGCCCTTGCGGATCTTTTCGAGCGCTTCCTCCTCCGTCGTGCATTCGTGCTCGGTGCGGATGCCGGCGGAAAGGTAGCCGTTGAGGTCGTTGCCGCGCAGGAGGGGCGCGTGGCCGTCGATGTGGTCGTCCCAGAAGGCGTCGAGCTTGGCAAGGCAGCCGGGGTCCTTGTGGATGACGCCGGGGAAATTCATGAATTCGGCAAGGCCGATCACCTTCGGGTGGTCGCGGAAGGGCAGGAGCTTTTCGATGGGCAGGTCGGCGCCGGCGGTTTCCAGATGGGTGGCGGGCACGCAGGACGAGAGCTGGACGCGGATGTCCATGATCGTTCGCTCGGCCGATTCGAGGAAGAAGCGGATGCCTTCCTCGCCGAGCACATTGGCGATCTCGTGCGGGTCGCAGATGGCGGTGGTGACGCCATAGGGGAGGACGCAACGGTCGAATTCGTGCGGGGTGACGAGCGACGATTCAATGTGCAGATGCGTATCGATGAAGCCCGGGACGACGATCCTGCCGGAGATGTCCATCTCCGTCTTCCCGGAATAGCTGCCGCAGGTGCCGACAATGCGCTCGCCGCAGATGGCGATGTCGGAGGCGACGAGTTCGCCGGTGACGAGGTCGAAGAAGCGACCGTTCTTCAGCACGATATCGGCAGGCTCCCGGCCGGTACCCTGGTCGATCAGCTTTTCGAGGCGCCGGCTCATACCGTTTCTCCGCAAAGTTCGTCTTCACGAGGGTTTTAAGGATTGTCAGGCGTCGAGGGAAGTCCGGTCGGGCGGGCGAGACCAAATGGTGCTGGAAGCGACAGGGCAGATCGACTAAAGGTCTGCCGATGAGCTGGAAAAACCCCGTCCTGATCTCGATTGGCGAGCCGCCCGTGGCGACGGCCATCGACAGCGTGCAGGCCGCCTCCTGGGCGATGATCGAGGATTGGCCCCTCGACGAGGGGCCGGCGCTCGACCGGGCGCTTCTCGTTTGCGCCTCGGTGGCGGACGGAAAGCGCAAGCCCGAAGATGCCCGGACCGCCTTCGTGGCGGCGGCGGCAGAAGCCGGCATCCTCGTCCGGTCCTAACCGGTCACGACCCGCAGCGACCGTCTTCCGTTGCTTCCGTGAAGTTCCAAAAACCAGCATGCCGGCTCGACAGGGCGGGCGCGGGACCTATCTTCGGCGCCATGAAGACAGCGATCATCACGGGCGGTGCCGGCCTTATCGGCACGGGACTTTGCAGGAGCCTCACCGATAACGGCTATGAGGTGGCCTCCTTCGACATGGAGCCAGGACCGGAGGGTGTGCGGCACGTCCATTGCGACGTGGCCGACGAGGCATCGGTGGCCGACGCCTTCGGTGAACTGGGCTGGCGGAGGCTGGACCTGCTCGTCAACAATGCCGGTATCGCCTCACCGGGCAACGGATCGATCGCGGAGCTCTCGCTCTCCGAATGGCGGCGGGTCACCGACAGCCACCTGACGGGCGCCTTCCTGATGACGCGCTCGGCCGTGCCGCTGATGGAGGAGGGGGCGTCGATCATCAACATGGCTTCCACACGCGCCTTCATGTCTGAGCCGCAGACCGAAGCCTATGCGGCGGCGAAGGGCGGACTGGTGGCGCTCACACATGCGCTCGCCATCAGCCTTGGGCCGAAGATCCGCGTGAACGCTATTGCGCCGGGCTGGATCTCGGGGGAGACGGACCTGCGGCCGGTGGACCACGAGCAGCATCCGGCCGGACGGGTGGGGCGTCCGCAGGACATCGCCAGCGCCGTTCTCTACCTGGCGTCCGCCGGCTTCATGACCGGTCAGGTGCTGACGCTGGACGGCGGCATGATGCGGAAGATGATCTACGCGGGGTGACGGCGCGGGGGAATCGCTAGCCCCCTGGTGCCTCGATCGACATTGCCGTTATTTCTACCGCGGGATGGACTCTGGTTGATATGCGCGTATGCTAATGCCATCGTCACCAGATGAATTCGTAGGCGGTGACGGCTGAGGGTTACTATGTGCTCCCGCCTGCCGAGACAGGGGAGGAGCGCCTATGGCCGTTCCCACCGTCGCAGATGACGCCCGGAAACCCGAAGTGGCTGCCTGGCTCACGGTCTGGGCCCGCAGATACACGCGATGCGAAGCTGTCGCCAGCCGCATTGCCCGCAGAACAATTCTGGTGGCGTCAACAAATCCGGACGTTCTCGACGGGCCGGACATAAAGCGGGACCTGCTGGTCCTGCTGCATGCGCTGGCGCTGGAAGAGATCGGTGCGGCACATCGGCCAAGGGAAGAGCCAGGGCATCCGGATGAGGTGGCGCAATCCGGCAGAGGATCGGGCCGCTGCCAGTCCTAGGCATGTGACGAGAAGGAGGCGAGCGAACCCCTGCGGCTCCCATTGCCACTGCTGCCGATACCAGCGCGCAGCAGGTATCCATGCCCCCAAAAGAGGTGAGGCGCCCTCGCGGACGCCTCACCTGGTTTCCGGCTGTCTCGGTTATTCGACCGCGACGATCTTGCCGTCTTCCCACTTGAAGAGCGAGAAGCTCTGCGAGGTGAGGTCGCCGGTCTCGCCATAGGTGAGTTCGCCGATCGCGGTCTTGATCGGGGAGCCGTCCTTGAGCGCTGCCGCGACCGCCTCGGTATCCTCGGCGTTGCCGGCCTTTTCGATGCCGGCCTTGATCACCTCGACGGCGGCATAGGCATTCAGCGTGAAGGCTTCGGCCGGGATGTTCTTCGCGCCAAGAGCATCGGCAGCGGCCTTGGAGTCAGGGTTCTTGGTGGCGTCCGTGGCATTGGTGAAGACGGTGCCGGCGGCCTGCTCGTTGGCGATGTTCCAGTATTCGCTGTTGGACAGGCCGTCGCCGCCGATGATGGTCGCCTCTAGGCCGGCATCGGCCAGCTGGCGGGCCAGCAGGCCGGCTTCAGGGTGGTAACCGCCGAAATAGATGACCTCGACGCCTTCCTGCTTCATGCGGGTGGTCAGCGCGCTGAAATCCTTGTCGCCCGGGGTCAGGGCGTCGTTGAAGACTTCGTTCACGCCGCCGGCGTTGAGGGTCGCCTTGAAGGCGTCCGCGAGACCCTTGCCGTACTGGCCCTTGTCGTTGATGATGGCGACCTTCTTGTCCTTGAGGTTCTCGAGAACGTAGTTCGCCGCGACTTCCGCCTGCTGGTCGTCACGACCGCAGGTGCGCAGGACGTTGGTCAGGCCGCGGGCGGTCAGGTCCGGGGCAGTGGCGGTCGGGGTGACCATGAGAGCGCCGTTTTCGGCCAAGGCATCGGCCGCAGGGATGGCGACGCCGGAGGTGACCGGGCCCACGACGAAGCGGATGCCTTCGCCGACAAGCTGGTTGGCAGCGGAGACGCCCTGCTTCGGCTCGCCCGCGTCGTCAGCGATCTTCAGCACCACCTGCTCGCCATTGATGCCGCCGGCCTTGTTGATCTCCTCGACGGCGACTTCGGCGCCGTTCTTGACCTGCGCGCCATAGGCGGCGACCGGACCGGTCAGCGGCGCGATGAGGCCGATGACGATCTCGGCGTGGGCGAGGGGGGCGAAAGCCAGCGAAGCGAGCATGGTCGCGCCGGCGAGAAGTTTCCGGTTCATTTTCGTTCTCCTTGCTTGGGCTAAAACGCCCGATATAAAACGACGACCGTCCCGCAGCGCCTCGATCCTCTGCTCGTTCCTGGTGCTGCGTAGCGTGGTCCTGGCTTGCCGGGCCATGTCTGGCTGCCGTGCGAGCTTGATCCTGTGGTAGGACGTCCGGGCGGCATTCGCAAGGATATTGCTGAAAATGGAGGCGCACGCGAAGAGATGCTGCCGAAGATCTGAGCGGCAGGGGAGTTTTATGTCATGGGAAGGCCGGGAGAAGCCTTCCGCAGGTGCTCCCGATGAGCGGCGGGCTGGTTTTAGTCTCCAGCCCTTGCCTGCTCGGCCTCGAAAGGTGCGTCGATTGGCACGCCAAGGGCCGTCGCCAGCGCATTGGTCTGGCTTGCCATGGCGACGACCGCCAGCAGTTCCGCATGCATGTCCGGCGTCATGCCCTTGGCTCTTGCGGATGCCGTGTGTGAATGGACGCAGTAGCCGCAGCCATTGGCCGTGGAGACGGCGACATAGATGAGTTCCTTGACCAGCGGATCGAGCGCGCCGGGTGCCATGACCGACTGTATCCTGTCCCAGACCGACTTTAGCTGGCCAGGGTCGTGGGCAAGCGCGCGCCAGAAATTGTTGACGTAATCGGTGCCTCGAGCCTCGCGGATGTCGTTGAAGACGGCGAGCGCTTCCGCGCTCGCCTCCTCGTCATTCAACAGGGGAACGACAGCCATCTTCCTGTCTCCCTAGACCAGCGCCAGCACGCGGGCCGGGCCGCCCGTGCCGCCGCGATGCTTCGGTGCGCCTACCACGATCGTGGCGCCCTTGACCGGAAGTTCCTCCAGGTTGGCAAGGCCCTCGATGCCGTAACGGCCGGCCGGGAGCCAGGAGTTGTGGACGGCGAAATCTGCGGAATTGCCCGGATCGAGCGACAGCGTATCGACGCCGATGGCCACGACGTCGAGGGTCTGGAGCAGATCCGTGGCCGATTTGGCGAAACCGGGGAAGGTGAAGTTGCCGGCTTCGTCGTTGCGGAAGGAAGCTTCCTTGACCTTCTTCGCCCAGCCCGAGCGCAGGGTGACGATGGCGCCAGCCGGAATATCGCCGTTGGCGCTGATCCATGCCTCGATATCGGCCGCTTCAAGCGCGGCATTGGCGTCTTCTTTCGCGCGATCCGTGATGTCGACGATGACGAGCGGCGCCACGAGCTTTGCCGGCTCGATCTCATCGACGCTGGTGCCGTCGGCGCTGAAATGGAGCGGGGCGTCGATATGGGTGCCGGTGTGCTCGAAGATGGTCAGCTTGTGAAGCTGGTAGCCGCTCTGGGCCATCTCGACGGCCCACTCGTATTCTATGCCCGGCTTGCCGTCGAAGGTCGGGAAGGTCGAATCATAGGCATGGGTGAGGTCGACGACCTTGCTTGCCGGTTGCGCGACGACCTCCCGCGGCAGGCCCGTCGCGACTATGGCGGCTGCTCCGGCAAAGGCTGCTCCCTTGAACAGCGACCGGCGCGACAGCATGTTCCGCTTCACATTCTCGATGACGCAGTGATTGCACATTTTGAATTCCCCTCTTTTCCGCAGACTTGATGCCGCCTGAGAGTAATCCAGAACCGGTGGGGAGCAAGGGCAAGCCTCCGCAGGAGGTGGGCCGGTGGAGGAAGAGATTCCTCCGCCGGAGAGGCAAAAAGAAAAGAGGCCCCGGCGGGCCTCTTGATAGTGGAGGGCTCAGCGCCTTCTTCCCGATTGGCGGGAGGTCGGCGACGATCGCTCAGATGTTGGACTTCAGGATCTCGCGCAACTTGCCGAAAATCTCGTCGATATGGTGCTTCTCGGCGATCAGCGGCGGGGACATGGCGATGATGTCGCCGGTGGTGCGGATCAGGAGACCGTTCTCATAGGCCTTCAGGAAGGCGGAGAAGGCGCGCTTGGTGGGCTCGCCGGCGATCGGATCAAGCTCGATCGCGCCGATCATGCCGATATTGCGGATGTCGATGACGTTCGGCAGGTCCTTCAGCGAGTGCAGGCCGTCTTCCCAGTAGGGCGCCATGTCGCGGGCCCGGTCGAAGAGGCCTTCCTCCTTGTAGGTTTCCAGCGTTGCGAGGCCCGCGGCGGCGGCGATCGGATTGCCGGAATAGGTGTAGCCGTGGAAGAACTCGATCATGTGCTCCGGCCCGCTCATGAAGGCGTCGTGGATTTCGGAGCTGACGAGCACGGCGCCCATCGGGATGACGCCGTTGGTGAGGCCCTTGGCGGTCGTCATGATGTCCGGCGTCACGCCGTAGTACTGGGCGGCGAACGGCGTGCCCATGCGGCCGAAGCCGGTGATGACCTCGTCGAAAATCAAGAGGATGCCGTGCTTGGTGCAGATGTCGCGGAGCTTCTGCAGGTAGCCCTTCGGCGGGATCAGCACGCCGGTGGAGCCGGCCACCGGCTCGACGATCACGGCGGCGATGGTGGAGGCGTCGTGCAGGGTGACGATCCGCTCGAGCTCGGACGCGATGTCGCCGCCATGCTCGGGCTCGCCGCGGGTAAAGGCGTTCTTGCCCGGTTGATGGGTGTGCGGCATGTGGTCGACGCCGGTCAGAAGCGTGCCGAACATCTTGCGGTTGGCGACGATGCCGCCAACGGAGATGCCGCCGAAATTGACGCCGTGATAGCCGCGCTCGCGGCCGATCAGGCGGAAGCGCGCGCCATTGCCCTTCACCCGATGGTAAGCCAGCGCCACCTTGAGGGCGGTATCGACCGACTCGGAGCCGGAATTGGTGTAGAGAACGTGGTTGAGGCCTTCCGGGGCAATGTCGACGAGGCGGTTGGCAAGCTCGAAGGCCTTGGGGTGGCCGAGCTGGAAGGCCGGCGCGTAGTCCAGTTCGCCCGCCTGCTCGCGGATCGCCTCGGTGATCTTCGGACGGCAGTGGCCGGCGTTGACGCACCAGAGACCGGCCGTCGCGTCCAGCACCTGGCGCCCGTCATGCGTCGTGTAGTGCATGTCCTTTGCACCGACGAAGAGGCGCGGTTCCTTCTTGAACTGACGGTTGGCCGTAAACGGCATCCAGAACGCCCGAAGATCGTTGGGCGTGGTATTGAGGCGGTTGGACATGAAATGCTCCCCGTCCGGCAGAGGCCGGCTTTTTTGACTGCATGGTCAAATTATCAGGGGCATTTGCGCCGTCAAGCCGCGGCGATCAGACCGTATCCGATAGCAAGTTCCGCAAAGACGGGGCGGGGCCAGACCGGCGCCGCCTCGGCCTATCCATCATGTCAGCGCTGTCATCAAGCGGCGGCGGACTGCGCCTGGGCGGGCTGGCAGTAGATATCCTCGAGCGAGTCGAGAATCTTCAGGACGGCCGGAGAAGAGCAGGAATAGTAGATGGTCTGCGCGTCGCGCCGGGTCTTCACCAGCTTCTGCGCGCGGAGCTTGGAAAGATGCTGGGAGAGAGCCGACTGGCTCAGCCCGACGCGAACCGCAAGCGCGCCGACCGCAACTTCTCCCTTGACGAGGCAGCACAGGATCAGAAGGCGCTTGGGATTTGCCATGGCAGACAGCAAACCTGCGGCGGCGAGCGAATGCTCGGAAAGTGGCAGCGTATCCATAAGTCTTTATTTCCCCTCGAAGCGGGAACGCTTCAAAAAATGCCCTGCATGGAAAGCTCTAGATTAACAAGGGTTAGTAACAATTGTATATCCCTAAATTTAAGGTGAAACGGCGGATGTGCCTATGGAATCAGCCATCCCGGAAATGTGATCGAATGCCGTCTCCGGCGACGAAATCGGCGCTTCAAACTCCTGCCTGAGCTGGATATCGCCGCCGATCAGATCGAAACCGGACGGATCGACACCCCCAAAACGCCATTTTGCCGATTTGGCAGAAGACAAGCGTGCGGCAATCTGCGCGGCGGCCTCAGGCATTTCCCGCAGCCTTGCCTGCAGATCGCGCCATTTCATTACTTCGAGTGAGTCGGACAGGATGAGGTCGCTTCCGGGGAGCGCATAGGCGCGGCCGAAGCCGCCGTTCAAGGAAGCCACCTGCGGCACGAGGCGGAAAAAGCGGAAATCCGGAAAGTCGATGTAGAGCGCGGCTTTCGGGTGCCGGTCGAGAAAACGCTCGCGCAGCCGCTGGTGGAGGTCGCCATCGCGATCGACCGGAACTGCCCGGCACTGCAGCGTCATGCGTGGATGCGCCAGCGGGTCGCCCTTGCCCGGCTCTCCGGCGAGGAGCGAGCAGCGATCGTCGGCCAGCAGACCTTTCGTATGGGCGGAGAGGGCGGAGGCCAGAATGACGGGCGTGCCGTCGAGATCGGTGGCGGCCAGCGCCCGGCTCACGGAGGGAAAGCCGGTATCCGGATCGATGACGGCGAGGGCCATCTGGCGCGCGCCGCGCACGAGGGTGCGGGCGAGGCGGCGAGCTTCCTCGTCGGTCTCGCGCAGCACGCTCGGCCTGTCCGTCCGCCCTTCGGTCTGCCCTTCGGTCTGCTTGTCAGCCGGCCTGTCGTTCATGCCGCGGTGCTCCTTCGCCTGTGCCGGGTAAGGCCGGCGATGATGTCGTCGGCGGAAATGGTGCCGATCACCGCGCCGTTGTCGATGACGCCGATCGTGCCGGGCTGGCGGGCGAGTGCGTCGAGGATGTCAACGAGAGGAGTGTCGACACGCGCGGTCGCGGCGACACCGTTCGCAGGTCCGCCGGCAGCAACGCCGTGACGCATCACGTCGCCCGCCGTCAGCATCGTGATCGGGTTCATGTTCTGAACGAAGTCCGCCACATACTGATCGGCCGGATCCCGGACGATTTCCTGCGGCGTGCCGCACTGGATGATGCGGCCGCCTTCCATGATGGCGATGCGGTTGCCGATGCGGAAGGCCTCGTCGAGATCGTGGCTGACGAATAGGATGGTTTTCTTCAGCCGCCGCTGGAATTCCAGAAGTTCATCCTGCAGGCGGGTGCGGATCAGCGGGTCGAGAGCCGAGAACGGCTCGTCCATCAGGAGGATGGGTGCCCCGGTCGCGAACGCGCGTGCGAGGCCGACGCGCTGCTGCATGCCGCCCGACAACTCGCCTACCTTGCGATCCGCCCACTGGCTGAGGTTCACCAGTTCCAGTTGTTCGCCGACCCGCCGACGGCGCTCCTTCTCGGGTACGCCCGCAAGCTCTAGACCAAAGCCGACATTCTCCTCGACCGTGCGCCAGGGGAGGAGGCCGAACTGCTGGAAGACCATCGAGACCGTGTCGGTGCGCAACTGCCGCAGCGTCTTTGCGCTGGTCTTGTAGGGATCGATCCGCCCATCGGGTGTCGTTACCTCGACATCGCCGCGTGCCACCGGCGCGAGGCCGTTCACGGCGCGCAGCAGGGTCGACTTACCGGAACCGGATAGGCCCATGAGGACGACGATCTCGCCCTCGCTGACCGAGAGCGAGGCGTTTGCAACCCCGACGACGATGCCCGTCTCGGCGCTGATCTCGTCCCTGCTTCTGCCCTGATCGATCAGGCCAAGCACCTCAGCGTGCTTGTCCCCGAAGACGATGTCGACATTCCTGAAAACGACTGCATCGGTCATGTCGGGTCTCCCGAAGCCGGCCGGAACATCCGGTCGAGGATGATGGCGAGGATGACGATGCAGAGGCCGGCCTCGAAGCCCCGGGCGATGTTGACGGTGTTGAGGGCGCGGACCACCGGCACACCGAGGCCGTTGGCGCCGACCAGGGCGGCGATGACGACCATGGAGAGCGACAGCATGATGGTCTGCGTCAGCCCGGCCATGATCTGCGGCATGGCATAGGGGAGTTCGACCTTCCGCAGCACCTGGCCGGGGGTGGCGCCGAAGGCGACGGCCGCCTCGGTGAGGGCCTCCGGGGTCGACACGATCCCGAGGCGGGTCAGGCGGATGGGGGCGGGGATCGCGAAGATGACGGTCGCGATCAGGCCCGGCACCATGCCCAGGCCGAAGAGGATCAGCGCCGGGATAAGATAGACGAAGGTGGGAATGGTCTGCATCAGGTCGAGGACGGGGCGCATCACCTCGTAGATCCAGGCGCGGCGGGCGGCGGCGATGCCAAGCGGGATCCCCACCAGCATGCTGACGGCGGTGGCGGCGACCACCAGCGCCAGAGTCTCGGTGGTTTCCTCCCAATATCCCTGGTTGATGATGAGGAGCAGGCCGAGGGCAGTGAACAGCGCCACACCGATGGAGCGGCGGAACCACCAGGAAAGCCCCGTCATCGCCGCGACGATGACCAGGGGATGGGGCGTCTGGAGCACGTAGAGCAGCCCGTCGATAACGGTGGCAAGCACGCTTGACAGCCAGTCGAAGAACCAGGCGCCGTTGTCGGTCAGCCAGTCGACGAAGTCCTTCGCCCAGGTGCCGAGGCGCAATTGGCCATCGGAATCCACGAGCCATTCAGGAAGCCAGGTCACGCGGTGCTTGCCTCTTCCGTAAGTGTTGCGCGAGAAATAGAGAACGGGTCGCCGGGGCGACCCGTAGAAATCGTCAGAGGCCGAGTTCGGCCTTCACGGCAGCGAGGGCGTCGCCACCGTCCTTGGTGGTCACACCCGCGAGCCAAGGAGTGACGGCGTCGGGGTTTGCCTTCAGCCAATCCCGGGCGGCATCTTCGGCGTCCTCCCCATCATCAAGGATGGCGCTCATGATCTCGTTTTCCATTGCCAGCGTGAACTTCAGGTTCTTAACGAAGGTACCGACATTGGGGCATTCCTCGGCGTAACCGGCGCGGAGGTTGGTGAAAATTTCGGCGCCGCCCAAGTTCGGGCCGAAGACGTCGTCGCCACCCGTGAGATAGGTGAGATCGAAGTTGGCGTTCATCGGATGCGGTTCCCATCCGAGAAAGACGACGGGCTCTCCCGCCTTGTCTGCCCGCGCCACCTGCGCCAGCATTCCCTGCTCGGAGGATTCGACGACATCGAAATCCTTGAGCCCGAAGGTGTCGTTCTCGACCATGCCGAGGATCAGCCGATTGCCATCATTGCCGGGCTCGATGGCGTAGATCTTGCCGCCCAGTTCATCGCTGTGTGCCGCGATGTCCTTAAAATCCTTGATGCCCAGTTCGGCGCCCTTGGCGTTGGTCGCCAGCGTGTATTTCGCGCCTGTCAGGTTGGGACCATAGGACTCCACGGACTTGTCCGCGCGATAGGGGGCGATGTCGGCTTCCATGGTCGGCATCCAGTTGCCGAGGAAGACGTCGATGTCCTTGTTCTTTAGCGAACTGTAGGTGACGGGAACCGAGAGGACCTTGACGTCCGTCTCATATCCAAGCGCCTCGAGGAGGACCGATGCGGTGGCGGTCGTGGCTGTGATGTCGGTCCAACCGACGTCGGAGAAGCGGACCGTGCCGCAGGATTCCGGTTCCGCCGCTTGGGCGGCCTCGCCCAGGACCAGCAGCGAGACGGCTCCGGCAAGCAGGATCTTCATCGGATGGTTCATGGTTGGCGCTCCTGTCTTTGTTCCCGGCCATTTATAAATATATGCGAAGTCGAGGCAAGCTAGCCCGAGCGCGTCAGTTCGTGTCGACTTTGCAACGGGCGGGCTTGCAGTGGTCAGAGCCGGTGGCTTTCCTGTGGTTTCAGCTTTCTGTGGACTTTTTCTCAGCGGCAATGCGGAGGAGAAGGCGGGAATGGCAAAACTCTACTTTCACTACGCGTCGATGAACGCGGGAAAATCGACCCTGCTCCTGCAGGCCTCCTACAATTATCAGGAGCGGGGGATGCGCACCGCGATCCTGACGGCGGCGCTCGACAGCCGTGCGGGGGTCGGGCGTGTCGCCTCGCGGATCGGGCTGGCCGCCGATGCCATTCCCTTCGAGCCGGGCGACGATCTCTTCGCGCTTGTCGAGCTCATGCATGCGGAGGAGCCGGTCGCCTGCGTCTTCGTGGACGAGGCGCAGTTCCTGACGCCGGAGCAGGTGTGGCAGTTGGCCCGCCTTGCCGACCGGCTCGGCTTGCCGGTGATGACCTACGGCCTGCGAACGGATTTCCAGGGCAAGCTTTTTCCCGGATCCCAGGAACTGCTGGCGATCGCCGACGAACTGCGGGAGGTGCGTACGATCTGCTTCTGCGGGCGCAAGGCTACCATGGTGGCGCGGCTCGACGAGGAGGGGAATTTCGTGCGCGATGGGGCGCAGGTGGATGTCGGCGGCAACGAGAAGTACGTCTCCTTCTGCCGGCGGCACTGGGAAGACAAAATCCGCTGCGTCTTAGTTACTTGATCTTCGTCAAAGAGCTGTTGCCGGGATCGCCCTATGAAGGTCCCCGACGCCTCCCAAGGCTCGTTTCAGGAGATTGAAAATGTTCAAGACTGCAAAGACCGCCTTCGTCCTCGCCGCTGGCCTCGCCCTGTATGCGGTTCCGGCCCTCAGCGCTGAGATCGAGGTCAAGATGCTCAACAAGGGCAGCGACGGTCAGGCCATGGTGTTCGAACCGGCCGCCATCAAGGCCGCACCGGGCGACACGATCAAGTTCGTTCCCTCCGACAAGGGCCATGACGCGGCAGCCATGAAGGGCATGATCCCGGAGGGTGCCGAGGAGTTCAAGGGCAAGATGAACCAGGAACTCTCCGTCACGCTCGACAAGGAAGGCGCCTATGTCGTGAAGTGCACGCCGCATCTCGGCATGGGCATGGTCGCGGTCATCGTTGTCGGTGACGCCCCGGCAAACCTGGATGCCGTCAAGACCGGCAAGCTGCCGAAGAAGGCACGCGAGCGCGTCGACGCCGCGATCGCCGAACTCGGCCTCTGACAGGACCGTCCCGCTTTACATCCGGCCACCATGGTATAAGTCCATGGTGGCCTTTTTATTGTGCCAGATGTCTTGGGGAGCGGAATGGGCAGGACCGAACGCGGCGGGAACGGACTTGCAGCGCTCGAAGGCGTGCTGACGGAGCTGGACGAGCGGATCGGCCGGGCTGCACGGACGGTAGCGGAGGCCGCCCGCACCAAGCTTGTTCCGGCGGCGCGGGAGGATGAGTCGGAGGACGTGGCGGCCGGATCGATCGCCACGGCGTGGTCATCGGCTTCGACATCCCTCGCATCCATGGTCGGCCGCGTCGCAAACCTCATCGACCATGCGCAGGCTCCGCTGGAGGATATCCCGCAGCCGACCGTGAAGGAGCGGCTGCAGCACGCAGCGCGTGCCGTACTCTCGCTTCGCTTTCGCCCGCAGGTCCGGACGCCCGCCGCGATGCTCCGGCAGGCGCTGACCGAGGCGGATGCGCTGTCAGATATGCTGTCGCGGCATCGGGAGCGGTTGATGACGGCACGGCGCTCGATCGAGGCGGACCTGGTGGACCTCACCGGGCATCGACAGGCGCTTGCCGACAACCTCCTGGCGGAGGCGAAACGGCAGGGACGCGAGGTCACGGCGGCGGCGGCGCGGGTGGAGGACTACCTGCAGATGCTCCAGACGCTGCTGGTGGACATCAACCGGCAGGTGGCGGATGTGAACCTGCTCATGAACAAGCTGACGATCGAGGCGGAGCGGGGGATACTGCTCGACGGCATCCTCTCGCCTGCGGGCGAGACGGGGCCACCTCAGTTCCGCCACCGCGAATCTTTGCCGCACCTGGCGCCGCTGATCGATCTCTACGAGAAGGATATGCTTTCGAGCCGGGAGATAGACCGGCGGAAGGCTGGAATCGACAGCCGTTTCACGGAGCACTTCGGCGCGCCTCCGGGCACACGGGCGGCTTTAGGATTTGGGACAGGGCCGGAGGCAAATCATGCTTGATGCGATCCTACGTTTCTTCCGCCGGGTCTTTTCAGCGGCCGGGCGGGGCGCCGGGCTCGCCGTCGCGTGGCTGGTCTGGCCGTTCATGGCGGCGCGCGGCTGGTATTCGCACCGGAGCTGGATGATCAAAGGACCGCTTCTGGCGTTCATCGTGCTGTTCGTCGGGCTCTACGGCTACTTCTTCTGGCAGACGCAGGTCTGGAGCAGCTTCGATCCCGATTTCGTGGAGGAGTACAGACTGTCGGAGCGGACGGCTCCCGCCGGACAAGAGATCGCCGCGCCCGCACCCGCAGCATCCGGAACGCAGGCGGCGGGCGGGCAACAGTGCCAATCCTCCGCCATTGTCGACGTGGTCGCGGACATGATCGACGTCAACGTCAACCAGAACGCCTGGATCTCCTCCATGCTGCTCTACCGGCTGGGGCTGTTCGGAATAGACTGGGACCACACGCCCTTCCTCGACAACAAGGCATCCTTCCAGCGGGGCGTGAACCAGGCGGTGCGCAGGACTTCGGTCGAACTGGTCGATACGCTTGCCCGCGTGCGGGGTACCTCCGGGATCAACAACGACCTGCAGGATGCCCGAAACAACCTGCAGTTCGACGAATATTCCTGGTATTTCGGCCTGAGCCCATTCGGCCCGAAAACGCCGACGCCGAGCTACTACCGCGCGGCGATCGACAGTTTCCGCAAGTTCAACACCGATCTTGCCGCCTGCCGCGCGACCTTCGACAGCCGCGCCGACAACCTCGTGCAGTTCGTGGACCGCATCGCCAACGATCTCGGCAGCACCTCCGCAATCCTGCGCGAGCGCTCGGAGCACTACAATGCCGGCTGGTTCGACACGCGGGCGGACGACCGCTTCTGGTTCGCCTACGGCCAGCTCTACGGGTATTATGCCATTCTTTCCGCGGCCGGCGCCGACTTCTCGCAGGTCATCCGCGAGCGCAATCTCGGCCCGCTGTGGACGGAGACGCTCGAGCAGTTCCGCTCGGCGCTGCGCATCCAGCCGGCGATCATCTCCAACGGTCGCGAGGACGGCTGGATCATGCCGACGCATCTCGCGACCATGGGCTTCTATATCCTGAGGGTGCGCTCCAATCTGGTGGAGGTGCGCTCAGTGCTCGACCGCTAGCCCGTCAGGCGATCAGGCCGAGCCGGATCGCCTTGGCGACGAGCTGCGTGCGGTTGACGCAATCGAGCTTCTTGATGGCGTTGGTCATGTGGGCGTTGACCGTGTGATCGGAGAGCGAGAGGATGCGGCCGATCTCGACGGAAGTCTTGCCCTGCGCCGTCCAGCGCACGACCTCCAGTTCCCGCATGGAAAGGGGGCTCGGGATGGCGATGCGGTGCGTTCGCCGGATCTTCTCGAACACGTCGAAGGCATGCAGCGAGATCATCGCGAACTCGTTGACTTCCGACTGGCGCAGCGGCGGGCGCTTGCCGTCGAAACGCAGCAGGAAGCGTTCGCCGTCCAGCGAGTGCAGCGGCATTACCACCGTCGTGAACAGCGAGAAGCGGCGCAACAACTGAGTGATCTGAGCCGGAACGACTCCCTCCCGCTCCAGGTTTTCCAGCGTCCAGGCCTGCGGCAGCATGGTATCGAAGAGGGTGGGCAGAACCGGACATTTGGCGAGGAACCGGTTGCGGTCGAACTCGCGCACGAAATCCGCCGGCAGCGTGCTCTGGATGATGAGCCGCGCCATATATTCGTCGTCCTCGTTGAACTTCACCATCAGCGTGACATAGGTGAAGCCGAAGGCGTGCGCCGCGCGCTCAAGCGCGGCCAGGACCTCGGCCTGGGATTCGGCAGCGGCGATCGCGCCGCTCAGCGCCGCCTGCCTTTCCAGCGTTTCCACCTTCACTACTGACAATGCGAATGTCCGCCCGGTTCGTTGAATGCCGTCGACCTTACAGGGCGGGCCCTTCCACCCATTTACGACATATCATCAGATTTTAGCTAATTAGCCGGATTGTCCGGTTCTGACAATCTCGCCATTGGTAGAGGGTATACATTGGGCATTGCGCCGGGGGCTTTGCAGCGCCGCCGGCCTCGCCCGCGCTCCTAAAATATGACTAGTTCTGTCATCTTTAATGTTGACAATAAAAATCATGTTTTTTAGATGGCGGGAGTGAGGCCGCCCGCCTCCCAGCCCTGCCAACCAGCACCGGAAGGACCTCCTGCCCGGCGTGCCCAAGCGCGCCGTCGATGTCGCATGCCGGTTCGAGAAAGGATTATCATGAGCTCCCGGACCACCAGATCGCTCCTGCTGACGTGCACGGCCATGGTGATCGTCGCTTCGTCTCCCGCTACGGCTCAGGATGCCGCCTCCGGCCAGGCGACCGTGCTGCAGACGATCGTGCTGAAGGGCAAGCGGATCGCCGTGCCGGCAGGCGACGTGGCGGATACGCCGCTCACCTCGCAGACCACGGCGGAGGAGATCGACGAAAGACAGATCACCAGCCTCGAGGATCTCGGCCGCAGCCTGGAGCCCGGCGTGTCCTTCAACCGGGAGACGCGCAGCGTCAACATCCGCGGACTGGAGCAGAACCGGATCCTGACCAGCATCGACGGTATTCCGATCCCCTATCTGATCGACGGGGCCCGCGATGCCGACGGCGGCGCGGACAGCTTCGACTTCAATTCGCTATCCACCATCGACATCGTGCGTGGGGCCGATTCCAGCCGTGCCGGCTCCGGGGCGCTGGGTGGAGCCGTGGTGCTGCGGACACTGGAACCGGAAGACCTGATCGGCGAGGGCAGGGACTGGGGCGGTGTCGCCAAGTCCCTCTATGACAGCGAAGATCGCAGTTTCGGCGGTTCGGCGGCAGTGGCGAAGCGGATCGAGAACACCTCGATCCTGTTCCAGGGCGGCTATCGCAGGGGGCAGGAGCGCGACAACCAAGGCGATGTCGGCGGCTATTCGACGGCCCGCAGCGAACCCAATCCGGCAGAGTTCGACCAATATAACCTGTTGTTCAAGCTGCGCCAGCAGGCGGAAGGAGGCCATGTCTTCGGTTTCACGGGCGAGCGCTATGATCGGGACGAGAGCTTCCACAACATGACCGGCCAGAGCCTGACCGGGACCTACCGGCCGGGCAACCTCGACGGCAACGAAGACATCAGGCGCGACCGGCTGTCGCTCGACTACCGCTTCGAGGCAGTGGGTGACGAGGCCTGGGTCGACAGTGCCAATGCCGTCTTCTACTGGCAGGACGTGCTGCGGGAGAGCGGTGCCGAGGGCTACCGGTCTTCTTCGCCGGTCGGTGCCTATTCGCGTGACAACGAGTTCCAGGAACGCAGCATCGGCTTCGCCGGCAATGCGGAGAAGTCCTTCGTCACCGGCGACCTTACCCATCGCCTGACGGGTGGCCTCAGCGTCGCCTGGTCGAAGGCCTCCCAGTATTCGGCCGGTGAGGACGCATGCCCGGCCGGGCCATATCCGACCCCGCCCTGGCTGCCCTTCTACTCCTGCAACTTCCTGCATACGAACCAGTCGGACATGCCGGATGTCGACGGCAGGACGGTCGGGCTGTTCATCGAAGACAAGATCGGCCTCGGCGACAGCGCCTTTTACCTGACGCCCGGCCTGCGGTTCGACTGGTACGACTACGATCCGAAGGAAACCGATGCCTATACGAACGGCGCCAACTATACCGGCATGCCGCCCGGCCAGTCGGACAGTCAATTCTCGCCGAAGCTTCGCGCTTCCTACGAACCGAATCCTCGGGTCGAGCTCTATGCGCAGTGGGCAATGGGCTTCCGCGCCCCCGACGTCTCCGAGCTCTACCTCAACTTCGGCGCCCCCGGAACCTACTTCCGCGCCGGAAACCCGAACCTCGAGCCGGAAACGAGCAACGGCTTCGAAATCGGCGCCAATCTAGGCGACGACGATTTCGGCGGCCATCTCGGCGCCTTCTACAACCGCTATCGCAATTTCATCGACAGCGAGACGCGCACCGATCCCACAGGCACCTATCCGCAAGGCATCACGCAGTATTTCAACCGTGACAAGGTGCGGATCTATGGGGTGGAGCTTTCCGGTCACAAGCGCTTCGACAACGGCATGCGTGTCTATGGTGCCCTGTCGTTCGCGGACGGCGTGGATCTCGACACGGACGAGGACATCCGCTCGGTGCCGCCGCTGAAGGTCGTTCTCGGAACCGGCTATGCGACGGAGACCTGGGGAGCGGACCTGATCTTCACCGCCGCGCAGGGGGTGGACGATGATGGCGACGCCAACACGATCGACGCGCCCGGATACGGCATCTTCGACCTCACCGGATGGTGGGAGCCCGAACAGACGAAGGGGCTTACCATCCGCGCCGGCGTTTACAACCTGTTCGACAAGACCTATTACGACGCGGTGAACCTTGCCACGCGGCAGACGCCGCAGCCGGATGAGTATTATTCCGAGCCGGGCCGGACGTTCAAGATCTCGCTGACCCAGCGGTTCTAGGGGCAGGGCGGACCTTCCGCAGGCGCGGCGCGGGAGATTGCGCCGCGCTCCATCGGTCTGCGAAAGCAGTGCCCCGTCTCAGGCCGATCCTTCTACTTCGGTTATGGTCAATTGCACGCTGCCGCGGTTGTTCTCGTAGGCGTGCCAGGCATCGTTGGCGAAGCAGTAGAGATAGCCCGACTTGCGCGGTGTCAACTTCAGGCCCTCGCCGATCTTGAACACCTCGTGCGGCAGGCGCTCGATCTTCTGGTCCTCGTCCTTCCTGGGAGGCGGCACATTGTTCGCCACGAGACCGACGAGGCAGAACCAAGGCATGTCTTCCTCGCGCCGCGTCCACCAGAAGTCGATCTGCCTGTTGCCGGTCACCTTCTTCCAGACCGTCTCGATACCGCCCCAGACGGAGGAGGCAATATGGGCGATTTCAGCGGCCTGCAGTTTGCCGTCGCGGGCGCCGCCGGGGCCGCACTTGATCGAGGCACCGTCCATCCATTCGCCGCTTGCCTCGAGGTGATAGGTCCTGCCGCCTTCAAGGTAGACGCCCGTGTCGTTCCAGTGGTCGCGGGCAAAGATATCCAGCGTGACGGGAAGGTGCTTGCGTGGCCGGTAACGGCCCTGGGTGAGGGGCGGGTTGCGATGCCTGTCGCTGGCTGATTCATGCACCGCGTCCGTTGCTTCCTCCGTGACGGCCGGCGTGGCCCGCGGTCTCGTCTTCAGCGCCTTGAAGAGACCTTGCACGGAATCGTGCAGCAGGCCGCGGGGATCCGGCTTCAACTGGTTGATGGCCCCGAGGCTGAAGCAAAGGCCTTCCGCCTCCGCCTCCTGCATCATCCAATAGAGCGCTCCGTCGGAAAGGCCGCACTGGCTGTAGCCGCCGCCGACATCCCCGTGCGCGCCGGGGAACCAGACTTGCTTCAGCGTCCCGTCCCAGCCCTCCGGCTTCTCCCAGAGCGTCGGCAGGAAGCTCTGGCGGAATTCATCCAATGCCACGGCATGGCGGGCATGGCGGACGACCGGCCCGAGGGTAGTGTTGTGGAAACGGTGGTTTTCGGGATCGTCGAGGAGATTGAGGAGCGCCATGTCATCGGGAATGCCGAGTGAGCCGACGGTATCCCAGACGCCGATAAAATGGATCGGCGTGCGGCCGGCCGGAGGTTCGCCGGCACGCGCGTGATGGAACGCGTGCCTCGCCGAGGCGCTGATGCGCCCCGGCTTCTCCTCCCGGTAGGCATCGAAGATCTTCTGCACCTCGTCCCACGCATCCTTGGGACGGCCCTTGAACGTCGAAAGATCCAGAAGCCCGCACATGGAGATCATGCCGCCGAGGCTGCGCACGGTGTAGGCGCCGCGGCTGAAGCCGAAGAGCCAGATGCGGTCGCCTTCGCGATAGTTGCGGGCCAGCCAGTTGTAGGCGCTCATGATATTGAGGCTGAGCCCTTTGCCGGTGCCGCCGCTGAGTGCGCGGCTGATCCAGGTGCCGTCTGTCCCTACGCCGGGATGATAGTAGAATTTCTGCTCCTGCCCGGCGGCATCGACATGTGCCAGCGCATTATAGAGCTTCACCACGTTGGTGGGGCTGGGTAGCCCGTCCTCCATGGCATCGGGCGTGTTCCATGTCCCGTCGCAGCAGACGATGATGTTCATCGTGTCCTCCCCAAGCCGCAGGACAGTAGCTGCATCCATTAGTAAATATCAAGTCGAATTACACCATAAGGTAGAATCTGCCTGCGCTGTACCGGTCCGATGCTTGCCAGACGGCCGGCTCTGTGGCCAAGTCGGCGGTAACGGGACCACGGGGACGAAAACATTGGCGGTAAAGTCCGACATCGAGATCGCGCGGGTGGCGCGGAAGAAGCCGATCCTGGCGGTGGGCGCCGGGCTCGGCATTGCCGCCGAGCATCTGGCGCCCTATGGGCATGACAAGGCCAAGGTCGACGCCGGCTTCATCCGCTCGCTGCGTGACCGGCCGGACGGCAGGCTGATCCTCGTCACCGCCATCAGCCCGACGCCCGCAGGCGAGGGGAAGACGACCACCACGGTCGGACTGGTCGACGGGCTGAACCGCATCGGCCGGCGCGCCGTCGTCTGCATCCGCGAGCCCTCGCTCGGCCCTTCGTTCGGGATGAAGGGCGGGGCGGCGGGCGGGGGCTACGCGCAGGTCGTTCCGATGGAAGACATCAACCTCCACTTCACCGGCGACTTCCACGCGATCACCTCGGCGCACAACTTGCTCGCTGCGATGATCGACAACCACGTCTACTGGGGCAATGCGCTCGACATCGACGTGCGGCGGATCACCTGGCGGCGCGCGATGGACATGAACGACCGGGCGCTGCGGCAGATGGTCGGATCGCTCGGCGGAGTGGCGAACGGTTTTCCGCGAGAATGCGGTTTCGACATCACCGTTGCCTCGGAGGTGATGGCGATCCTCTGCCTGGCGGAGGATTTTCAGGACCTGGAGCGGCGGCTGGGCTCGATCATCGTCGCCTACCGGCGCGACAGGACGCCGGTCTTCGCCCGCGATCTGAAGGCGGACGGGGCGATGGTGGTGCTGCTCAAGGACGCCATGCAGCCGAACTTGGTGCAGACGCTGGAGAACAATCCGGCCTTCGTGCATGGCGGGCCCTTCGCCAACATCGCCCATGGCTGCAATTCGGTGATCGCCACCAAGACGGCGCTGAAGCTTGCAGACTATGTGGTGACGGAAGCGGGTTTTGGCGCCGATCTGGGCGCGGAGAAGTTCTTCGACATCAAGTGCCGTAAGGCGGGACTGACGCCCTCGGCCGCCGTGATCGTCGCCACCGTCCGGGCGCTGAAGATGAACGGGGGCGTGAAGAAGGAAGATCTGGGACAGGAGGATGTGGCGGCACTGACCCGTGGCTGCGCCAATCTCGGCCGGCACATTGCCAATGTCCGGCGCTTCGGCGTACCGGTGGTCGTGGCGATCAACCATTTTACCAGCGACACGGACGCAGAGGTGGCTGCACTGCAGGACTATGTTGCGCGCCACGGCGCCGATGCCATCCTCTGCCGCCACTGGGCCGAAGGCTCGGCCGGAATCACGGAACTGGCGGAGCGCGTGGCGGAACTCGCCGACAGCGGGCAGGCGGACTTCCGGCCGCTCTACCCGGACGACATGCCGCTGATGGAGAAGATCGAGACGGTGGCGTCGAAGATCTACCATGCCGGCGAGGTGACGGCTGACAAGGCGGTGCGCGACCAGTTGAAGGCCTGGGAGGCGGCAGGCTATGGCCACCTGCCGGTCTGCATGGCAAAGACCCAGTATTCCTTCTCCACCGAGCCCAACCTGCGTGGTGCGCCGGAGGGGCATGTGGTGCCGGTGCGCGAGGTGCGGCTTGCCGCCGGAGCCGGGTTCGTCGTCGCCATCACCGGCGAGATCATGACCATGCCCGGCCTGCCGAGTTCACCCTCTGCAGAACGGATTTTCCTGAATCGGGACGGACACATAGAGGGGCTTTTCTAACCTAGGGATTCAACTGTCGCGGTAGCCGCGGGCGGATTGGGGACAAAGGAGGGAAGGACAGCAAGGCAGCTTGCGCCGGCGGCATATGAGGATGCGCTTCTCCGCTGGCCATCGCGGGTGGATCTTTGCTAAAGGAGCTTTCCTGTTTTCAGCACTCCCCCGAAAGAACCAGCACGGTACACACACTGTGACAGGCTTTCATTCTTGCGACCAAAGGTGGCGAAGATGAACAAGCCTTTTATTTCGCTGCGTCCGGAAATCACCCGGACGCACGCATTCACCCTGATGAACTGGATGAAAGACGAACGGGTCACGCGCTACCTGAGCGATTCCAGCAGCGTTTCCCGGTTCATCGAACAGGCTGTCGATCGGGCTCAGATGCCGATCCTGACGCATCTGTTCAATCAGGGTGGTCGCTTCTTCATGGCCTACGACCGAAGCGATCGCCCGGTCGGCTTCGTGCGGCTCGTCAAGAGCGGCGCCGATTGTGAAATCGTCCTGGTCGTCGGCGAGCACGACAACTGGGGGCAGGGGCTGGGCGGGAGCACCATCCGGGAGGGCCTGAAGCTCGCCTTCCTCGACATGCGCGCCGAAAATGTCGTCGCCAAGATCCACCCGAACAACACGCGCTCGCTGAGGGGCTTCGAGCGCTGCGGCTTTCATCTTCAACGCGAAACGCCTACGCTCAATTCCTTGGCGATGAGCGCTGGCCGCTATCGCCAGCTTCTGCGCGACGGCGCCATGGCAGGTTCAGCCGAGATCTATGTGACCGAGATTGACAAGGCCCGGCTCCAGAGCCTGATGGCATTTGAGGAAGAGGCGCCCAGGGTCGACCTCGAACACGAGATCGAGCGAGCCATCGTCGTCGAGCCTCAGCGTGTTGCCGGCGATGTCGTAACCATGAATTCCAGGGTCGTCCTGCATCTCGACGACGAGCGAGAGGAAGTCGCTCTCGTTTATCCGCAAGATGCCGAAGACCGAGCTCGAAAACTGTCGGTTCTCTCCGACATCGGCACAGCGATCCTGGGCTACCAGGAAGGTGATGCCATAGACTGGATGGTGACGGATCGAACGCGCCGCATCCGGATAGAGAAGGTGATCTACCAGCCGGAATCTTCAGGTGATCTTCATCTCTAGCCGTGCTGTTCAGACTGCAGGCCTGGTCCGTCCGCCGCTTCGAGATGGCGGTTGGCCCGTGCGATCACCGGCAATATCGGTATCCGCTCTCCCGCTCCAGCACGTCCAGATGCAGGTGGTCCTGGTGGGCGGCGTCGCTGCCGGGGGAGAGAACGGTGGTGAAGTGTAAGCAGGCGCCGGCGGTGGCGGTGCGTTGGAAGGCGCCTTCCATGGTGCCGTCCTCGTCGCGTGGCTTCATGGTGATCTCCGTGCCGTCGTCCAGCCGGAAGGCTGCGATGTCGATGGCGTTTCCGCGGGCGTGCTCGGAGATCTCCCCGGTGGAGGCGCCGTTGCGCAGGCGGCAGGCATAGGTGGAGCCGGTGGTGAGGCCGGTGATCTTTCGTCCCGGCATGGCGATGTCGAGCGCTGGCTTCACCGTATCCTTCAGCCAATGGGCGAGGGCGCGGGCGGTTTCGCAGCGCATCTGCGCGCCGCCGGTATCGATGCCCGGCAGGACTTCGGTCACCTCGAGCGGCTGGTCTATGCCGCAGCCGTCGCCGTCGTCGATGGGAGCGGCGGTGTCGTACTTCGTCCCTAAAGTAGCGAGATTGGCGAGGCACGCCTTCAAGGCCTCCGGGTCTTCCTTGGCGACCGGCGGCGGGGGTGGAGGCTCCTCTGACTCCTTTGCCGGCTCTGTGGACTCCTCTCCGTTCTGTTCCGCTTCTTTCTCTGGTTCTTCCCTGGCTGGTTCGGCCTGCTCCTCTTTCCCGTCGGCGGTCACGGGCGGGGTCTTGCCGCCCGCGCCTTCTTCAGCCGGGGATCCAGCGGATTGGGCGTCCGAGGGTTCTTCCGGAGCGCGGGAGGGTGCAGCAGGCGCTTTCGTCTTTGGCTTTGGCTCGGGCGTCGGAACAGTCGCGGCACCCGGCGGAGGTGCTTCGGCCGTCTTCCCGGGTGCCGCGGTGCCGTCCTGTCTTTCGTCCTCGACCGCGGGCTTCGGTGCGGGTACGGGACCGGTGCGCGGCAGGGCGGCGGCCGTCAGAAGCGGCAGGGCCAAGAGGAGAATTACGGGGAGACGCTGCATCGGCTAGGCTCCGTGGATCGGCCATAACCAACGCTTCAAAGCGGATTTGGTCGCAGCCGTGAGAAATCCGCTTGCGGAGAAACCTCCGCCACGGTATTTCTTGCGGCATGATCAATTCGATGAACATCGGCAACTGGTGGTGGGCACGCTGACGCGGCCTTGACCAGTCATGTCCATCGACAAGACCCCAAAGCCGCCCGAAAACCGAGGCGGCTTTTTTGTTGTCCGCGGTTTCGGGTGAGGGAAACGGAGAGCAGGAAATGGTGACGATCATCAGGGACGACGGTTCGGAGACCTACGAGACCAAGGGCGGCATCGCCGTCACCCGCACGCGCCGGCCGACACCCTACGCGGATGCCGTCTCCGGCTATGTTGACAAGCTCGACGAGCGGCGAGGCGCCGTCTTCTCCTCCAACTACGAATATCCCGGCCGCTATACCCGCTGGGATACGGCGATCGTGGATCCGCCGCTCGGTATTTCATCACACTGCCGCAAGGTGTGGATCGAGGCCTATAACGAACGGGGGGAGGTGCTGCTCGCCTTCGTCGCCGACAGGCTGAAAACCGTTGAAGACCTGACGCTCGGCATGCGCGCTGCCCGCCGCCTCGAACTAACCGTCAACGAGCCGACCCGCGCCTTTACCGAGGAAGAGCGCTCGAAGATGCCGACGGTGTTCACCGTGCTGCGCGCGGTGGTCGACCTGTTCTACTCCGACGCGGATTCCGCCATCGGCCTGTTCGGCGCCTTCGGCTACGACCTTGCCTTCCAGTTCGACGCAATCAAGCTTTCCATGCAGCGGCCGGAAGACCAGCGCGACATGGTGCTGTTCCTGCCGGACGAGATCCTGGTCGTCGACCACCATGCGGCCAAGGCCTGGATCGACCGCTATGATTTTGAGAAGGACGGCGTGACCACTGCCGGCAAGTCAGGCGAGATTGCGCCGGAGCCGTTCCAGCGCACCACCGTGACGCCGCCGAAGGGCGACCACAAGCCCGGCGAATATGCGGAACTGGTGGTGAAGGCGAAGGAGAGCTTCCGCCGCGGCGACCTGTTCGAGGTGGTGCCGGGGCAGAAGTTCATGGAACGCTGCGATTCGAAGCCGTCGGAGATCTCCAACCGGCTGAAGGCGATCAACCCGTCGCCCTATTCCTTCTTCATCAATCTCGGGCAGCAGGAATACTTGGTCGGCGCCTCGCCGGAAATGTTCGTGCGCGTCTCCGGCCGGCGGATCGAGACCTGCCCGATCTCCGGGACGATCCGCCGCGGTGAGGATGCGATTGCCGATAGCGAGCAGATCCTCAAGCTCCTCAACTCCAAGAAGGACGAGTCGGAACTGACCATGTGCTCCGACGTCGACCGCAACGACAAGTCGCGCGTCTGCGAGCCGGGCTCGGTCAAGGTGATCGGGCGGCGGCAGATCGAGATGTATTCGAGGCTTATCCATACGGTTGACCATATCGAGGGGCGGCTGCGGGAGGACATGGATGCCTTCGACGGCTTCCTCAGCCACGCCTGGGCCGTGACGGTGACGGGAGCGCCGAAGCTGTGGGCGATGCGCTTCATCGAGAACCATGAAAAGAGCCCGCGCGCCTGGTATGGCGGGGCGATCGGCATGGTCGGCTTCAACGGCGACATGAATACAGGCCTGACGCTCCGCACCATCCGCATCAAGGATGGCATTGCCGAGGTGCGCGCGGGTGCGACGCTCCTGAACGACAGCGACCCGCATGAGGAAGAGGCAGAAACCGAACTGAAGGCATCGGCGATGATTTCGGCAATCCGTGACGCACGTGCAGGCAATTCCGGCAAGGTGGCGCGCGACGTGGCGCGGGTCGGGCAGGGAGTGAAGATTCTGCTCGTCGACCACGAGGACTCGTTCGTCCACACCCTTGCCAATTATTTCCGCCAGACGGGGGCCGAGGTGTCGACGGTGCGGACACCGGTGCCGGAGGAGATCTTCGACCGGGTCGACCCGGATCTCGTCGTCCTGTCGCCGGGGCCGGGCAACCCAAAGGATTTTGACTGCAAGACGACGATCAGGACGGCTCGGGCGAAGGGGCTGCCGATCTTCGGCGTCTGCCTTGGCCTGCAGGCGCTGGCGGAAGCCTATGGCGGGGAACTGCGGCAACTCGCCGTGCCGATGCATGGCAAGCCGTCTCGCATCCGGGTCCTGGAGCCGGGCATCGTCTTTTCGGGGCTTTCAAACGAGGTGACGGTCGGCCGCTACCACTCGATCTTCGCGGACCCGAAGACCCTGCCCGCCGACTTCACCATCACGGCGGAAAGCGAGGACGGCACGATCATGGGGATCGAGCACGTGAAGGAGCCGATCGCCGCGGTACAGTTCCATCCGGAATCGATCATGACGCTCGGCCAGGACGCCGGCATGCGGATGATCGAGAACGTCGTGGCGCATCTGTCGAGAAAGCGGAAGGTACAGGCCGCCTGAGTGACGGCCGCAACCTTTGTGCCGGTGCCGGGTTTAGGGGTCGACCGACCTCTCAAACCGGGAAAGACAGATGAGCAGAAACGTACTGATTGGACTTGTCGCCGTCCTCGTTGTCGTGGTGATGGCGCTGACGATGATGCCGGAATCCGGCGACAACACCGCACCGCCGCCGGCAGTCGGAGACCAGCAGCAGAATCCGGCGGCGCCGGCGCAAAATTAGCGTCGGACGTGTCGGCCAGCGCGTCTTACGCTTTGACAAACAAGCTATCGTGGGCCATACGCCCAGCATTCGAAACCGCCCGGGTCCCGCCCGGGCGGTTTCGCTGTTCAGGAGCCTGGCTCCTGCAAGTGGTTTGCATGCGCAGAGGGGGCTTGCACGTGACAGCGAGAACCGATCCGGTTGTCCAGAGACTGGCTTTCTGGGGCATCCCGCTTGCCTTCGGGGTCATGGGACTGAAACTGTTCGCCTGGTGGGTGACGGGGTCGGTGGCGCTGCTGTCTGACGGGCTGGAATCCACCGTCAACGTGGTCGCCGCCTTCATTGCCTATTTCATGATCCGCTATGCCGCGAGGCCTGCGGATGACGACCATCAGTTCGGGCACCACAAGGCGGAGTATATGTCGGCGGTGCTGGAGGGCGCGCTGATCATCGTCGCAGCACTCCTCATCTTCCGGGAAGCTTGGGGCGAGCTCTTTGCACCGAAGCTTCTCGATGCGCCGGTGCTCGGTCTCGGGATCAATGCCGCTGCGGGCGTCGTGAACCTGGTCTGGGCACGCATGCTGATCCGGGTGGGGCGGGAGCATGCGTCGCCTGCGCTTGCGGCAGACGGCCGCCATATCATGTCGGACGTCGTCACCTCTGCGGGGGTCTTCGTCGGGCTGCTGTTGGCAGTGTCGACCGGCTACGCGATCCTCGATCCGCTGCTGGCGATGGCCGTGGCCGTCCACATTCTCTACCAAGGCTACAAGGTGATCTCCCATTCGCTGGGCGGGCTGATGGATCGGGCCGTGACGCCCGAGGAAGAGGCGGCCATCCGCGCGGCGATCAAGGCCAATTCCGCTGGCTCGCTGGGCGTGCACGACCTGCGCACCCGGCGGGCGGGGGCGGCTGCCTTCATCGACTTCCATCTGGTCGTGCCGGCGGAGATGCCGGTGGCGGAGGCGCACGAGATCTGCGATCGGCTGGAAGACGCCATCAAGGAGGTCATACCGGGCGCAAGCCTCGCCATCCATGTGGAGCCGGAGGGCGAGCGGGCGCACGGCATCAAGGTCAAGGTAGAAGGAACATCCCAGTGAGCATGACTGACACTTCGAGCCTCTCCCAACTCGGCCGGCAGGTGGATGCGCCTGCAAGCCCGGAGGAGGCGGTGCTGGAAAAGGTGCCGAACGGCAACCAGAAGACGGATTACGTGGTGCGCTTCACGGCGCCGGAATTCACCTCGCTCTGCCCGATGACGGGCCAGCCGGACTTCGCCCATATCGTCATCGACTACATTCCGGACGCGCATCTGGTGGAATCGAAGTCGCTGAAGCTCTTCCTGCATTCATTCCGCAACCACGGCGCCTTCCATGAGGACTGCTCGATCTACATTGCCAAGCGGCTGGTGGAACTGCTGGAGCCGAAGTGGCTGCGGATCGGCGCCTACTGGTATCCGCGCGGGGGTATTCCGATCGACGTCTTCTGGCAGACGGGCGACGCGCCGCAGGGCGTGTGGCTGCCGGAGCAGGGCGTGGCGAGCTATCGCGGTCGCGGCTGATCGGCGGCAGTTGAACTGAAGATAGGAAGGGCACCTCGTCGGGTGCCCTTCTGGCCTGAGGTTTAGCCGAAGGCGAGGGTAAGACCGGCAAGGGCGGTGAGACCGCCGGCTAGGCGGGTTGCCCAGGGCGCCACATGGCCGATGCCGAGCCCGAGTCCGATACCGGCGGCATGAAGCAGGGCCGTGGCAGCCATGAACCCGATGCCGAATTGCAGGGTGCCGGCCGAGCCGAGTTCGCCACCATGCGCATGGCCGTGAAAGAGGGCGAAGACGGCGACGATGGCGGCCGAGGCTGCGACCGGCAGGCGAGCCGCCATCGCGACGAGGAGGCCGAGCGCCACCACCGAAGCGAGGATGGCGGGCTCGACGAAGGGAAGGCCGATGCCGGCCACCGCAGCCAGGAAGCCGACTGCCATAGTGCCGACGAAGGCTGCAGGAACGATCCAGAGCGGGCGACGATTTCCGGAGTTTGCCGCAATCTGGCTGGCCCAGAGTCCGACAGCCACCATCGCAAGAATATGGTCGGCGCCGAAGAGCGGGTGCGAAACGCCAGCCATGAAAGAGCCGTGTTCTGTGGGGTCGAGATGCGCAAAGGCCGGTGCGGCGGCAGTGACGGACATGGCTGCGGCGACGGAAAGGCGTTTCAACATTCTTTGACCCTCTGGAAGACGCCTCGGACCCTGGCGGGCGCGAGGCAGCAATATCGGCGGACACGATAAGACAGGCCGAGGGCGCGTGTCCATGGCGGTACGGACCCACGGAGGCGCTGCACCTACGTCATTCACCTTAGTCGGTTTCGCGCATTGTTTTACGGCCGCGAACGCATTATGTCCCTGAGGACAATTCCATGCTGGAGATGCTGATGAACGACGAAAACGACGAAGACAAGGTCAAGGAATTGCCGCTCGGCAAGGAAACGGAAGCGAACCTCTTCAAGTCGCGTTCGATCTTCATCTATGGTCCGATCACCCAGGAACTGGCGCAGAAGGTCAACACGCAACTGGTGGCGCTCGCCGCAGCCAGCGACGACGACATCCGCATCTACGTCAATTCGCCCGGCGGCCACGTGGAATCGGGTGACTCGATCCACGACATGATCAAGTTCATCAAGCCGAAGGTCTGGATGATCGGCACCGGCTGGGTCGCCTCCGCCGGCGCGCTGATCTATGTCGCGGCTCCGAAGGAGCGCCGCATTGCGCTCCCGAACACGCGCTTCCTCCTGCACCAACCGTCCGGCGGCACGCGCGGCATGGCCTCCGACATCGAGATCCAGGCCCGCGAGATCATCAAGATGAATGAGCGGCTGATCAAGATCTTCGCCAAGGCGACCGGCCAGAGCGAGGAGAAGATCGCCAAGGACATCGACCGCGACTACTGGCTGTCCGCCGAAGAGGGCGTGGCCTACGGCCTGGCCTCACGCGTTGTGGTGAACCAGTCCGAGATCGGCTGACCCTATCGCCGGTAGAAGTATCAAAAGCCCCGCCGGCAGGTTCGGCGGGGCTTTTGCCGTCTTGAATGGGCCTCTGTCCGGGATTGACAGCGCCACCGCCATCACGCATGAAAGCTTCGCTTCAAACTCCACTTATGGCGCCTGCCTTGACGTTCCAGCCCCGGATGAACAACCGCATCGACGGATTCAAGGTCGTGGGCCAGATCCACAGCCGCCGGTGGAACGGCATCATCGCCGACCTGACCGAGGTGGAGTGCGCGCCCTATGCGGGCGGCTACTACGTCGCACGGGACCCGCGGCTCTTCATTCTGCTGGACGCGGAGGGCGAGGGGCGGCCGCTGGTGAAGATGACGTCCAACGGGGCCGGCCTGCCGCAGGATACGCAGCATCGCCCGATTTCCTTCGTGCCGGCGGGCATGGACCTCTGGGTGGATGTCGTGGGCGTGCGCCGGATGCGCCATCTCGACCTCCACTTCGATGCGGACGTCGTGATGCAGCGGCTGGGCGAGGATCTCGATCCGAGGCGGCTGGAGGATGCAAACCTCCTGTTCAGCGACCAGCGGATCCTGGCGCTAGGCCAACTGATCGCGGCGGAATGTGCCAATCCGCAGCCGCTGCACGATCTTTACGGCGACGGGCTTTCGCTGGCGCTGATCGTCGATGCGATGAAGCTGTCGCGCCAGCCCGCAAAGCCGCGGAGTGCGCTGGCCTCATGGCAGTTGCGGCGGGCGCTGGACTTCATCGAGGCGAACTGCCTGCGCAATATCCGGCTCGAAGAACTGGCATCGCTGACGGGGCTCTCCCAGTCGCACTTCAGCCGCGCCTTCAAGGCCTCGACAGGGGCTTCGCCGCACCAGTGGCAGATGAGGATGCGCATCAAGCGGGCCCAGCAACTGCTGCTGTCGCGCCAAAATTCGTTGAGCGAGATCGCGGCCGAAACCGGATTTGCCGACCAGGCCCATTTCACGCGCATGTTCCGGCAGGTGGTCGGGACCACCCCCGCCCATTGGCGCAAGGCACAGACATAGGCGAAAAGCCGCCGGATTTGTCGGGATCGTTCAAAAGACGCAAATGCATTCAATCCGCGCCTACAAAGATGAGTTATCGGCTCATCTTATTTATGCCGTAAGCAGGGGCTGCGGCCGAGGTGGGGTTGTTTCATGACGACATGCGATTTGAAGGTGAAGACGGGGCTTTTGAAGGCGGGTGCGGCCGTTGCGGCAATCGCGGCGGTGATGCCGGGGCCGGCGAGGGCGCAGGATACGCAGCTCCAGACGATCGTCATCGAGACGGAAGGCGCGGGCGACAGCCAGAGTGCCGTTGCACCCTTGAAAGGTTATGTGGCCAAGACCTCCTCGGCCGGATCGAAGGGGGACACGCCGGTTAACGAGATCCCGCAATCGGTCTCTGTCATCGGCCAGCAGGAATTCCAGGATCGCGGCGTCACCAACAAGGTGGACGAGCTGCTGCGATACACACCGGGTGTGGTCAGCCAGCCCTTCGGCAGCGATCCGGACACCGACTGGTACTTCATCCGCGGCTTCGACGCGACGCAGACGGGTGTCTATTTGGATAACCTAAACCTTTTCAGCTATGGCTTCGGCGGGTTCCAGATCGATCCGTTCATGCTGGAGCGGATCGACGTGCTCAAGGGACCGTCTTCGGTGCTCTATGGCGGCGCCAATCCGGGCGGGCTCATCAACATGGTGCGCAAGCGGCCGACGGACGAGCCGCTCTACTATACGGAAACCGGCATCAACTCGAACGGCAACGCCTTCTTCGGCTTTGACTTTTCCGATGCGGTCAGTGAAGACGGCACGATGCGCTACCGCCTGACCGGAAAGGTGGCCGGCGGCGACAACTATTCGGATTACTCCGAAGACCTGCGTGGCTTCATCATGCCGCAGCTGACGGTTTCGCCCGACGATGCAACGAAGCTGACCGTATGGGGCTATCTCGGAGGCCTCGACCAGGTCCACACCGGCAACGGCTTTTTCCCCTATGTCGGTACCGTCGTGGATGCACCCTTCGGCCGGATCGACCGGGACTTCTTCGTCGGCGAGCCGGATATCGACGAGGGCAGGTATACTCAGAAGATGGTCGGCTACGAGGTCGAGCACGAGTTTGACATTGGGTGGAAGCTCTCCCAGAACCTCCGCTACAGCCATCTCGACAAGCACGAGATCGGTCCCTACGGCAACGGCTACGTCAACACCACTGACCCCACGGCGCCCTACTACTACTGGATGGGGCGCATCGGCTTCGAGGGTGAGACGGAAGCGGACAGCTTCGCGGTAGACAACAGAGCCGAGCGTGAATTCGAGTTCGGCGGCGCGACACACAACGTCATCGCCGGGCTGGATTACAAGTACTACAAGCTCGATCACGTGCAGCGGTGGCCGACATGGCCGACCACCGCGACACCGATCGACCCCACCGATCCCGTCTACGGGGTGGCGCAGCCGGCCAATGACATCCAGATCGACCAGGTGGTGACGCAGAAGCAGCTCGGGCTCTACCTGCAGGACCAGATCCACTTCGGCCAAGGCTGGCTGCTGACGCTGAACGGCCGCCATGACTGGGTCTCGACGGACTCCGATGCAGTTGTGGGCACGATCTACGACACGACGGACAGGGCCTTCAGCAGTCGGGCCGGCCTGGCCTATGAATTCGACAACGGCCTGACGCCCTATGTAAGCGTAGCGAGCTTCTTCAATCCGCTGATCGGAACCGGCGTCTCCGGCGCACTGGAGCCGGAAGAGGGCTATCAGGTGGAGGGCGGCGTGAAATATGAGCCGGCATTCGTCGACGGTTCGATCACTGCCTCAGTCTTTCATATCACCAAGGAAAATTACACGGTCACCGATCCCGCCACCTTCGCCCAGGACCAACTCGGCGAGGTGGAATCGCGCGGCTTCGAACTCGAAGGCAAGTTCAACATCGACGAGAACTGGAAGCTCCTTGCCTCCCTCGCGTATACGGATGTGGAGATCGTCAAGAACGACCTCAACCCGTCGCTGGTTGGCAATTCGCCCTATATCACCCCGGAGATGACGGCCGCGCTATGGGTTGACTATGCCTTCACGACGGATGCGCTGGAAGGCTTGAGCATCGGCGCCGGCGTTCGCTATCTCGGCGAGTCCTGGGCGGATGAAGCAAACACGGAGAAGGTGCCCGCCGCGACCCTTTTCGACGCGGCGATCCGCTACCAGAAGAACGATTGGACGGCCTCGCTCAATGTCGCCAACCTGTTCGACAAAAAATATGTCAGCGGGTGCCAGGGCCTGACCGTCTGCGGATATGGCGAGGCACGCACCGTGACCTTCAAGCTGAGCAAGACGTGGTAGCAGGAGAACCGATGGTGGATGAGGGGGTGCGGCGAGACTTTCTTTCGCTGAGGGATATCGGGTTCTCGGCAGGGCGGAAGGCGATCCTGTCCGGCATCGACCTCGATATCGGGCCCGGCACGGTCTGCGGCCTCGTCGGGCCGAACGGCTCGGGCAAGAGCACGCTCTTGAAGATCATCGCCCGGCAGGTGGTTCCCACCTCCGGCAGCGTGATGTGGGGCGGGCGGCCTGCTTCTGCGTGGAGCAACCGCGCCTTCGCCAGGCACGTCTCCTACATGCCGCAGTTCACGCCGGCCGCGGACGGGATGACCGTGCGCGAGTTGGTGGCGCTCGGGCGCTTTCCCTGGCACGGCACGCTCGGCCGGTTCGGCGAGAAGGATGCCCGCGCCGTGGAGGAGGCAATTGCCCGGACCGAACTGGAGGAGTTCGCCGACCGCCGTGTGGACGAGATGTCCGGGGGCGAGCGGCAGAGGGCGTGGATCGCCATGATGCTCGCCCAGGACGCGCGCTGCCTGATCCTCGACGAGCCGACCTCCGCCCTCGACCTTGCGCACCAGACCGGCGTGCTTTCGCTGGTGCGGAGCCTCGCGGAGGAGCGTGGGCTGACCGTCATCGTCGTGCTGCACGACATCAACCTCGCGGCCCGCTATTGCGACCGGATCACGGCGCTCGGCGGCGGCCGCATCCTGATGAGCGGCCCTCCCGCCGAGATCATGCGGCAGGAACCGCTGAGAGAGATCTTCGGCGTCGAGATGGGGGTCTTCGAGCATCCGCAGCACCGCCAGCCGGTCAGTTACCTGCTGTGACCGGCGCATCCACTTCCCTGACGCGGCGGCAGATGCTGGCGGCGCTGACAGCCGGCCTGGCCGTGCCGGGGCGTGCCCATGCTGCAGCATCCGTGAGCCCGCGCGTTGCGACGCTGGACTGGGCGCTGCTCGAAACGCTCCTGGCGATCGGCGCCAACGTGGTGGCGGGTGCGGAGCTCCGCCAGTTCCGGCAGGTGGCGGTGGAGCCTCACGTGCCTGTTGGCGTGACCGATCTCGGGCTGCGTGGACTGCCGAATTTCGAGGCGCTCCACCACGCCCGCCCGGAACTGATCTTCAATTCCAACTTCTATGCCGCCAACGAACCGGTGCTTGCCCGCATCGCGCCCGTCGAGACCCATTCGATCTACCTGCCGGGAACCAGCCCGTTCGCGCTTGCCGTCGAGGCGACGCGGGCAATCGGGGAGCGGCTGGAACTATCCGCCGGCACGGCGATGATCGAGGCGCTGGCGGCGCAACTCGACCGCCAGCGCCGGGCGCTGTCGTCGGGCGACGGCCGGCCGGTGCTGCCGATCAATCTGGGCGATGCGCGGCATTTCCGCGTCTTCGGCAGCGACAGCATGTTCGGCGAGGTGCTGGCGCGGCTGGGACTGGCCAATGCCTGGACGGGGCCGACCGCCTATACCGCCACGGCGCCGATCGGCATCGAGACGCTGGCGACGATGCCGGACGCATGGGGCCTCCTCATTCCGCCGCATCCGGCGGATGCGATAGGGACGCTGGAGACGAGCGCCTTCTGGAACGCACTGCCGCAGGTGAGGGAAGGGCGGGTGCTGATCCTCGGACCGGTCAATCCCTACGGGGCGTTGCCCGCAGCCGGCCGTTTCGCCGATCTTCTGACGGAGGGGCTCACCCGTGCATGGAATGGCTGAGATCGCCCGTCCGCGCCCGTTAGAGCGGCGTGGTCTTGCGTTTGCCGCGACGGGCATCGGGTGCCTGGCGCTGCTGCTTATGACCGTGTGGATGATGCCGGCGGTGCCGGGGCCCGCGGAGCAGGCCGAGCGGCTGCGGTCGATCCTGCTCTGGCAGAGCCTGATGCCGCGCGCCCTTCTCGCGGTTCTCGCCGGAGCGGCGCTCGGCCTTTCCGGAGCGCTGCTCCAGCATGTGCTGCGCAACCCGATTGCCGATGCCTCGACTCTCGGGATCGCGTCCGGTGCGCAGCTGGCGCTGACGGTGGCGCTGGCGCTCTGGCCGGCGCTTTTGGTGCTGCCGCGCGAGATGATCGCCTTTTCCGGCGGGTTCCTGTCGCTCGCTGTGGTCCTGGGATTGAGCTGGCGGCGTCAGCTCGATCCGGTGACGGTGGCGCTGTCGGGCATGATCGTGACGATGATCGCCTCGGCGCTTAGCGTCGCCATCATCCTCGCGCGCGGCGAATATGTCATGTCGATCTTCATCTGGGGCTCCGGCTCGCTCAGCCAACAGGACTGGAGCGGGGTGCTGTCGCTCGTGCCGCGGCTGATCTTCGGAGTGATCGCCACCGTGCTCCTGATGCGGCCGCTCAGGGTGATGTCGCTGGACGACTCGGCCGCGCGAAGCCTCGGCGTGGCGATCCATGCGACCCGGCTCGCCGTCCTGGCGCTGGCCGTCTGGCTTGCCGCCTCGGTGACGGCTATTGTCGGCGTCATCGGTTTTCTCGGCCTGGCGGCACCGGCCATCGCCCGTTACCGTGGCGCGCGCACCACGGGCGAGATCGCCTTCGGGGCGGCCATTGCGGGCGGGCTTCTCCTGTTTTCCGCCGACAGCCTGATGCAGATCCTCGGACCGGGCTTTTCCGATCTCGCTCCCGCGGGTGCGGCCACCGCCCTGTTCGGCGGGCCGCTGCTGCTCCTCCTCCTGCCGCGGGTGCGGAGCACGCTCGGGCTGAAGACGGCGACGGCGGTCCCGCTGCGCCGGCTCCGGCGTCCGGAGACCGGCTTGGCTCTCCTGGCTGTCGGTCTCATTCTCCTGTTTGCGCTGACGCTGACGCTCGGCGTTTCCGATGACGGCCTGGTGATGAGCGCGGGACCTGCGTTCACGGAACTCCTGCCGTTCCGGCTGCCGCGGCTTCTCGCTGCCGGTGGGGCAGGGGCAATGCTTGCGGCGGCGGGGCTCGTGATGCAGCGGATCACGGGCAATCCGCTGGCCAGCCCCGAGGTGCTCGGTGTCAGCGCCGGCGCCGGTGCCGGCCTGACGGTCGCGCTCTTCGTGGTGGCCTTCCCGTCGCTGCCGGTGATGCTGGGCTCCATGGCAGGCGGGGCGCTTCTCACCTTCCTCATGATGATGGCGCTCATGGCCCGCTCCGGTTTTTCCGCCGAACGGGTGCTGCTGGCCGGCGTGGCGGCCGGCGCGCTCGGGATGGCGCTGGTGTCGCTGGTGCTCGCCCAAGGCGACATGCGCAGCTATATCCTGCTCCTGTGGATTTCCGGCTCGACCAACCGGGTGGGGGCGATGGAGGCGGCCATCACGATCGGCGCGCTCGTGCTCTTGACGGCGCCGCTGTTCTTCCTCGGCCGCTGGCTGGCGCTCCTGCCGCTCGGACCGGATGTCGCCCGCAGCGTCGGGCTTCCGGTGGCAGGGACGCGCCTGCTGCTGGCGTTGCTGGCGGCGCTTCTGACCGCTGCCGGCTCCTTCGTCGCCGGGCCGCTCAGCCTGACCGGCCTCGTGGCGCCGCATCTGGCCCGCATGTCAGGTTTTCGCCGCCCGGGCCACCAACTGGCTGCCGCACTGATGATCGGAGCCGGCCTCCTCGTCGCAGCGGACTGGCTGTCGCGGCTCGTCATCTATCCCTACCAGATACCGCTCGGCCTGTTTTCCGCGCTGATCAGCGGCCCCTATCTTCTTTGGCTGCTAGGCCGTAAGAGCGACGGGTAATCCTGCCATGAAGGCCCTCCGCATGACCGATCTCATCCGCCGCTTCGCCGTCTATTACCGGCCGCACCGCAAGCTCTTCCTGATGGACTTCTCGAGCGCCGTGGCGGCGGGCCTGCTTGAACTCGCCTTTCCGATGGCGGTGACGCTGTTCATCGACCGCCTGCTGCCGACGGGGCGGCTGGACCTCATCGCGCTCGCCGCGCTCTGTCTTCTCATGGTCTATCTGCTGAATGCGGGCCTGCAGGTGGTGGTGACCTATTGGGGCCACATGCTGGGCATCAACATCGAGACGGAGATGCGCCGCAAGGCTTTCGACCACCTGCAGAAGCTCTCCTTCGGCTTCTTCGACAACGAGAAGACCGGCAATCTCGTGGCGCGGCTGACCAAGGACCTCGAGGAGATCGGCGAGGTGGCCCATCACGGACCGGAGGATCTGTTCCTGGCGGTGATGACGCTGATCGGCGCCTTTGCGCTGATGATGTGGGTGCATCCGCCGCTCGCGACCATCACGGCGGTCATCGTGCCGCTCACGGCGATCGTCACGACCTTCTACGGCCAGCGCATGACCGGCACCTGGCATGCGCTCTACGGACGGGTGGCGGATTTCAACACGCGAATCGAGGCGAATGTCGGCGGCATCCGGGTGGTGCAGGCCTTCACCAATGAGGACCACGAGCGACGCCTCTTCGACGAGGACAACCGCAATTACCGGGATACGAAGCTTCAGGCCTACAAGGTGATGGCGGCGGCGACCTCGCTCAGCTACCTCTCCATGCGTTTCGTGCAGGTAGTGGTGATGCTGGCGGGCGCCTGGTTCGTGACGCGGGGGGATCTCACCGCGGGCGGCTTCGTCGGGTTCCTGCTGCTGGTCAACGTCTTCTTCCGGCCGATCGAGAAGATCAATGCCGTCATCGAAAGCTATCCGAAGGGCATCGCCGGCTTCCAGCGGTACCTGAAGTTCCTGGAAACCCGGCCGGATATTGCCGACTGTCCCGGCGCGAAGGACCTGCCGCGAGCGGAAGGACGCATCCGCTACGACCGCGTCGGCTTCGGCTACCGCGGCGGACGCCGTGTGGTGGAGGGCCTCGACTTCGAGATCGCGGCGGGGGAAACGGTGGCCTTCGTCGGACCGTCGGGTGCCGGCAAGACAACCATCTGCTCGCTTCTGCCGCGCTTCTACGAGGTGACTGAAGGATCGATCTCCATCGACGGCATCGACATCCGCGACCTGACGCTGAAGTCGTTGCGCGACAATATCGGCATCGTCCAGCAGGACGTCTTCCTGTTTGCCGGCACGATCCGCGACAACATCCTCTATGGTCGGTTGGACGCCACGGAGGAAGAGGTGCGGCATGCGGCGCGGCGGGCGCGGCTGGACGAGATGATCGCGGCTCTGCCGGACGGCTACGACACGATCGTCGGGGAGCGCGGCGTGAAGCTTTCCGGCGGCCAAAAGCAGCGGCTGGCAATCGCGCGCATCTTCCTGAAGAACCCGCCGATCCTCATCCTCGACGAGGCGACCTCCGCCCTCGATACCGAGACGGAGCAGGCGATCCAGGCGTCGCTTGCGGAGCTTTCCGAGGGACGCACCACACTGGTCATCGCACACCGGCTGTCGACGGTGACAAAGGCGGACCGCATCCTGGTCGTGGACGGCCGGCGGATCATCGAGAAGGGATCACATGAGGCGCTGGTCGCCAACCGGGACGGCGCCTTCTACCGGCTGGCCAAGGCGGGCATGGGCTGAGCGGAACCATCCGATGCGCGCAGAAGGTCCGCGAACGGTTGGGCGCCGGAGGCGGCTTGCCAAAAACATCGTTATTTGATCTCGCTAGCGACTTTCAGAGCCGCCATTGCAGAGTCGCCCATGCTCAAAGACCTTTCCGCCCAGAGCTTCTTCATGGGCTGCCTGACGGCCTTCGTCGGCTTCGCCAGTTCCTTCGCCGTGGTACTACAGGGGCTCAAGGGTGTCGGCGCCACCGATCTCCAGGCTGCCTCTGGCCTGATGGCGCTGTCGGTTTCGATGGGAGTCTGCGCGATCGTGCTGAGCGGCTGGACGCGGCTGCCGGTCTCCATCGCGTGGTCGACGCCCGGCGCGGCATTGCTGGCGACGGCCGGAACGGTCGAGGGAGGTTTTCCAGCCGCCGTCGGAGCCTTTCTCGTCTGTGGTCTGCTCATCGTGATCGCCGGGCTGTTCCGGCCACTGGGCCGGGCTGTGGCCGCCATCCCGGCGCCGCTCGCCAATGCCATGCTGTCCGGCGTCATCCTCGGGCTCTGCTTCGCCCCCTTCAAGGCGATCGCCTTCGATCCGCTCCTGGGGCTGCCGATCCTCGTTGCCTGGGCGGCGGTGCTCATGGTGAAACGGCTCTATGCGGTCCCGGCCGCGCTCGCCGCCTTCGTGGCCGTCATGGTTTTTGGCGTCGATCTGCCGGAGGGGGCGATGGCTGAGTGGTCGCAGGCGCTTGCGCCGCCGGTGGAACTGGTGGCGCCGGCATTCACGCTGCCGGCGCTGATCTCGATCGCGCTGCCCCTCTTCATCGTCACCATGGCCTCACAGAACATCCCCGGCATCGCGGTGCTGAAGGTCAACCACTACGAGCCCAGTCCAGGGCCGCTTTTTGCCACGAGCGGGGTCTTCTCGCTGCTGTCGGCGCCGTTCGGCGGGCATGCGGTCAACCTGGCGGCGATCACTGCGGCCATGTGCGCGGGCGAGGATGCCCATCCCGACCCGGCAAAGCGCTACTGGGCGGCAATCATCGGCGGGGCCGGTTATGTGGCCCTGGGATTGCTGGCCGGAGCGGTGACGGCCTTCGTATCGCTGGCGCCGCCGATCCTTATCCAGGCGGTTGCGGGGCTTGCGCTGATCGGCGCCTTTTCTGGTTCGGCCGTGGCGGCCTTCAAGGAGCCGGAGACGCGCGAGGCGGCGGCCGTGACCTTCCTGATCACGGCCTCGGGCGTCTCGTTTGCGGGGATCTCCGGTGCGTTCTGGGGGCTGCTCGCCGGCGGGCTGATGATGGGGCTGCAGCGGGTGGTTGTGCGCCGGGGCTGACCGACTCGCCAAGAAGCCTGCTCGGCGCTATGTTTGGTCATGGAGTTCGAGTTCGATCCTGCAAAGAGCGCCATCAACACGGAGAAGCACGGGATCGATTTCGACGAGGCTCAGGCCCTGTGGCTGGACAGCTTCTCGATTGAGTTGCCGGCACGCGACAAGGATGAGCCGCGCATGATGGTCATCGGCAGGATCGCGGACAAGCATTGGTCGGCCATCGTCGTTCGCCGAGACGGGCGAGTCAGGATCGTCTCGGTGCGCCGTTCCCGTAAGCAGGAGGTTGCGCTTTATGAAAGCCAAAGATCTCGATAAGCTTTTCGATGAAGGTGAAGAAGACGTGCTGCAGTATTTTGACTTGGCTCGAGTCCGCCGCGTCAACAGCGAGCGCGAGCTTGTCGAGCTGGATTTGTCAAGGGAGCGGCTTGCGGCCCTTGATGCCGAAGCTACTCGATTGAACATCAGCCGTGATCGGCTGATCTCGCAATGGGTTCGCGAACGATTGGAAAAAGCCTCCACCGCCGCCGAGTAACAGGCTTGCACCTTGTTGCTTCAAAGGTTATCACTCTACCCATGACCATGACAGGCGCGATCATGTCCGACCGTTCGACCGCCCGCTGCACCGCAGCCGGCGCGACGGTTTTCGCGCCTCTCTCGCTTCTTAGCCTCGACCTTACGCGCGGTTGCCGGGTCCGTTGAGGAGCGCCCGGCGGCCGAAAAGCCAATGCCGGCGCAAGAGCTCCTCTCACAATCATTCAGACGGACCACATGAAGACCCGCGAGGGTCCGCACCCGCAACGGTATATGACCGGCGGTGCGTGAGCGAGAAGAGACGACGACAATGGATGCAAAAACTCCCATTTCAGCCAAGGGCATGCCGGACGCGGCAGTAAAGTACCGGCCCTATCCGCAGATCAATATTCCTGACCGTACCTGGCCGTCGAAGGTGATCGACAAGGCGCCGATCTGGTGTTCCGTCGACCTGCGCGACGGCAACCAGTCGCTGGTCAACCCGATGGGTCACGACCGCAAGGCGCGTATGTTCAAGCTGCTGCTCGACATGGGCTTCAAGGAAATCGAGATCGGTTTCCCTTCCGCCTCGCAAACGGATTTCGACTTCGCGCGATGGTGCGTGGAAGAGGGCGGGGTGCCGCAGGACGTGTCCCTTCAGGTGCTGGTCCAGTGCCGGCCGGAGCTGATCACGCGGACATTCGAGGCGCTTGAGGGTGCGCACAGGCCGATCATCCATTTCTACAATTCTACCTCGGAGTTGCAGCGGCGCGTCGTGTTCGGCAAGGACGTGGCGGGCATCAAGCAGATCGCGGTCGATGCGGCGAAGATGATCACCGACATGGCGGCGAAGGCGGGCGGCGGATACCGCTTCGAATATTCCCCGGAAAGCTTTACCGGCACCGAGCTGGAGGTGGCGCTGGAGATCTGCAATGCGGTGATCGCCGAGGTGAAGCCGACGGCGGAGAACAAGCTGATCCTCAACCTGCCGTCCACCGTGGAGATGGCGACGCCGAACATCTATGCCGACCAGATCGAGTGGATGTGCCGCAACATCGACAACCGCGAGAACATCATCGTCTCGCTGCACCCGCATAACGACCGCGGCACGGGCATCGCCGCGACCGAACTGGGACTGATGGCCGGCGCCGACCGCGTCGAGGGAACATTGTTCGGCAATGGCGAGCGCACCGGCAATGTCGACATCGTGACGCTGGCGCTCAACATGTATACGCAGGGCGTCGATCCGGAACTGGATTGCGCCGACATCGAGCGGATCAAGGCCGTCTACGAATATTCGAACGAGATGACGATCCCGGAGCGCCACCCTTACGTCGGCGAACTGGTCTATACGGCATTCTCCGGCTCGCACCAGGATGCCATCAACAAGGGCATGAAGGCGATCCGCAAGGCGAACTCGCCCGTCTGGGAAGTGCCTTACCTGCCGATCGACCCGCAGGACGTCGGCCGCTCGTATGAAGCGATCATCCGCATCAACTCGCAGTCCGGCAAGGGGGGCATCGCCTATATCCTGCAGGAGGACTACGGGCTGAACCTGCCGCGCAACCTGCAGGTCGAGTTCCGCGAGGACATCCAACGCATCACCGACGAAGAAGGCGTGGAGCTTCCCTCCCGGCGCATCTACGACCGGTTCATCGAGCGCTACGTGGAGCAGCCCGACGCGCGTCTGAAGTTCGTCGATCACCACACCTATCCGGCGGGCACCGACCACAAGGGCGTGCGGATCGTGGCGGCGGAAATTACCGATCGCGGCGAGACGAAACGGATCGAGGGGAAGGGTACCGGGCCGATCGATGGCTTCATCAACGCCTTGTCGGCCTATATCGGGATCGAGCTTTCGGTGAACGACTATTCCGAGCACTCGCTCCAGCACGGCTCCAATGCCTCGGCGATCGCCTATGTCGAGGTGGAACATCCCGGCGGCAAGCTTTTCGGAGCAGGCGTGAACAAGAACATCGTCGCGGCCTCCCTGGAGGCGATCGTCTCTGCCGCCAACCGCGTGCTGGAAGAGCGTGCGGCCAAGGGCTGACCCCGTGCTCCATTGCGAGACGTGGAGCGGGGGCGCTGGCGGAGAAATCCCGCTGGTCCTGCTCCACGGCTTCGGCGGGTGCTCCGCCCTCTGGTGCCCGCTGGCTGCGACGCTGGCGACGGAGCGACCTGTCCTCGCTCTCGACCTGCCGGGGCACGGTGGATCGATTCCCGCCGGAACCGGCGGGGCCGGGTTCATGGCCAAGGCGATCGCCTCCGTTCTCAAGGAGCGAGGCATCGACCGCTTCCACCTTGCCGGTCATTCCATGGGCGGCGCCATGGCAGCGCTTCTTGCCCTGCGGCAGCCGGAGCGTCTCGCCAGCCTGACGCTTCTGGCGCCGGGCGGCTTCGGGCCGCACATCAATGGCGCGGCACTGCGCCGCTATGCCTTTGCCGAAGACGTCGCGCAGATGGCCAAGGCGCTGGGTTCAATGTGCGGGCCAGACCATGGCCTCGACAACCGGCAGGTCCAGGCGGTTCTCGATGCACGCCGGCTGCCCGGCGCGCGCGAGGCGCTGGCAAAGATCCTGAAGGTCATCCTGGCCGATCCGGAGGGGCGGACGCAGGGCGTACTGCCGACAGAAGACCTCGCACGCCTGCCCATGCCGGTGCAGGTCCTGTGGGGCACCGCCGATCCCATTCTTCCCGCAGGACAGGCCGATGACCTGCCGCCGACGGTTGCGGTTCGACGGCTGGCGGGGGCGGGACACATGCTGGTCGAAGAGCGTCCGGAGGAGGTTATGCAAGCGCTCCGCGGCATCATCGCCGCGGCAGATCAGATCAGCCCGGCGGCCTTTGCAGCAATCTCGTCAAGAGAGGCGGTCGAGGAGGGACCGACGACGACGTAGGTGGCGGTGACGTTTCTCCAGGAGAGAAGGGCGATGTTGTCCCGGATCAGTTCGGAGAATCCGTCTTCGTTCGGCAGGTTCTTGCGGAACAGGAGCCCGATGATCTCGCCATCGGCGGAGGTGTAGACGAGGTGCCCGACGGGCAGCCCTCCTGCCACCAGGAGCCGGGCGCCTTGGAGCGTCAGTCCGTTCGCGGACAGATCAGGAATGCGGAAATTCACGCCCGTATTGGCCAGCAGCCATTCCACGATCGCCGCCGGATCGGAGGCGGAAAGCTCCGCCAGCCGCGCGCCGGGGCGCGAGAAGGTCCGGTAATGCGCCACCACGTCGTCCAGCCAGTCGTCGGTCGTGTCGGCGATCGCCGGACGGACCGGTGCGGCAGGCTGCAGGCCAAGCATGTAGCCGAGGCCTCCGCCCAGGGCAAAGAAGAGAAGGCAGCCGGCAGCGATCCGGGACCGCGTCAACCGGATCGAGACGGCCGGGGCCGACGAAACGCGGGCGTGTCGCGTTTGCCTGATGTCCAGCGATGGGTGGAAATGGGTCATGCGTTGGAACGAACTCGTTTCATGGCCGAGGTGGTTAACCTTCAGATATGAAGGGATTGTGGCGATTCGACAACGCCGGCGCCTAAATCATCCGTGCCGCTTCCGGGACCGACATCGGTGAAATCGCCTCCCCATAGAAGAGGCGGCTGTTATCGAGCGCGACCGCATCGCCAGCCTCCGTCAGGCTGTAGCGGTCGCAGACGAGGTTCCAGGCGCCGGGCTCCCCCGACAGGGTGAAGAGGTTGTAGGCCGCGCGCGGCTTGTGCCCGTATGGCCCCTGGGATGCCGAGGCAATTCCCACGACCGGCACCTGCCCGTGATGGCTCTTCAGCCAGTAGATCGTGTTGAGATGGGTATGACCATGCAGGACCAGTTCGGCTCCGCCGGTGGAAATCGCGGCCGCGAAACGGCGTATGCCGATCATGCGCTTGTGGGAGGAGGCGGCGCCGTGGATGGGCGGATGGTGGATGAGCACGACCCGGAACAGTCCTTCTTCGCCCGCCTTCTTCAGGAGGTTGACCGTCTCGCGGGCCTGCCGCGGGCTGAAATAGCCGGAGGCGGAGAAGGGAGGGGTGGCCACCGACGTCGAGCAGCCGATGATGGCGACCGGCCCGCGGCGGCGGATGGTCGGGAAGATCTTGGTTTCGTCGTCCCAGTTGCGCGTGCCTTCGTCGCCAATGATGAAGGGATACCAGGCCTTGACGGAACGGTCATGGGCGCCGCGCACATAGGCGTCGTGGTTTCCTGGTACGACGGTTGTCTCCCGGGGGTCTCCGATGGTCTCCAGCCATTCCGCGGCCAGCTTGATCTCGATGCCCGTCGCAAGGTTGACAAGATCGCCGGTGATGACGAGGTGGTCCGGCTCACGTGTCCTCAGGTCGCTCAGCAGCAGGTCGAGCGTGTTGACGAAAAGGTGCTTGCGCCGGTTGCGGTGCCAGTTCACAAAGCCGGTGATCCGCTTCGAGAACAGTTCACGGAGCGTCAGTTTGGGAAGCGGCCCGAGATGGATGTCGGAAATATGCGCGAACTTGAACATGGCGCACACATAACGCATGAGCCGCCGTTTCGTTATCCCTTTTCTCGGCGCACGGGAGCATGAGATGACGGGGCCGGGTATTCCGGAGGTCAGCGGCCTCAAAAGCCGTCTTGCGGTGTGGCTTTTCCACAGGTTCTTCATGTTGAGGCGCGGCATGACGCTCGGCGTGCGCGCAGCGTGCTTCGACAGGGAGGGGCGCATTTTCATGGTGCGCCATACCTATGTGCCGGGCTGGTACCTTCCGGGCGGCGGCGTCGAGCGGCACGAGACGGTGCTCCAGGCGCTCGAAAAGGAATTGCGCGAAGAAGGCAATCTGGTGATGACGGCCGCGCCGCAGCTTTTTCACGTCTACTACAACCGGCTGGTCAGCAAGCGCGACCACGTGCTTTTCTACAGGGTCGAGGTGGAGCAGACCGCACCGCGCCCGCCGGACCGCGAGATTGCCGAAAGCGGCTTCTTTGCCTTGGACGATCTGCCGAAGGACGTCACCTCCGCAACGCTGAGGCGCATTCGTGAACTGACGGGGCAGGAGCCTCCCTCGGATATGTGGTGAGTCAGGCCCCCACGCTGTCGCGCCGGTGGGGCGTGTCGAGGTCCAGTGCCGGCCCCACCGGTACGACGCCGGTTGGGTTGATGGTCGTGTGGCTGCGGTAGTAGTGGCCCTTGATGTGATCGAGGTGCACGGTCTCAGCCACGCCCGGCACCTGATAGAGGTCGCGAAGATAACCGTTCAGGTTCGGATAGTCGGCAATGCGGCGGATATTGCACTTGAAGTGCCCGACATACACTGTGTCGAAACGGACGAGTGTCGTGAAGAGCCGCCAATCGGCTTCGGTGATCCGGTCGCCGAAGAGGTAGCGGCTGGTTGCCAGGCGCTCCTCCAGCCTGTCGAGGGTCGCGAACAGTTGGACGACGTTTTCCTCGTAGGCCTCCTGCGTTGTCGCGAAGCCCGCCTTGTAGACCCCATTGTTGACGGTGTCGTAGACCAGCGTATTCATCGCGTCGATCCCATCCCGCAGATCCTGCGGATAGTAGTCGTCAGTCGAGCCGGTGAGGCCGTCGAAGGCGGCGTTGAACATGCGGATGATCTCGGCGCTCTCGTTCGAGACGATCGTGTTCCGTTGCCGGTCCCACAGTGCAGGCACGGTAACCCGGCCGGAGTAGCGGGGGTCGGCCTTCAGATAGACCTGATAGAGGAAGTCGCAGTCGAACAGATGATCTCCGGTCGATCCCTCGCCACGTTTGAATTCCCAGCCGTTCTCCAGCATGACGTAGTCGACCACCGAGACGGAGATCAGGTCCTCGAGGCGCTTCAGTTTCCGGAAGATCAGCGTCCTGTGAGCCCAGGGACAGGCATAGGAGACGTAGAGGTGGTAGCGCCCCGGCTCCGCCCTGAAGCCGCCTTCGCCGCTGGGGCCGGGGGAGCCGTCGGCCGTGATCCAGTTGCGGAACCGCGATTCCGAACGCTTGAAGTGTCCCCTGGTCGCCTTGGTGTCATACCAGACGTCCTGCCATTCTCCCTCGACCAGTCTTCCCATCGGCATCTCCTTTCGCTGCCAGGTATACTTGCCGCAGGTGCGGAGAATTGCGAGAGGCTGGTCTGCGAACGATGTGTTTTTCATCTTGGCGCCGGCAATATTTGCTGCTATCTGGCTTGCCACAATTCCGGGACCCCTCATGACCGAAGCACGGGCACTGCGACGACGCTGATCCACTGACATGGCGCTCCATGAGCGTCATCCAGATCATCTGTCCTGCCCGTAACTACCAAGGCTTCGGTTTCACCATGGCTCCGCAACTTTCGCCCAAGCACGATCTTGTCTACCTGACCGAGGACGCGTCCCACGATGCCGTCATCGAACTTATCAACGCGGAAGCGTTCGGGCCGGGACGGCATACGCGCGCGGCGGCACGCATTCGTGAGCAGGGTCCGCATGACCGGGCGCTGTCCTTCGTCTGCGCCGATGACGGCGAGACGATCGCTTCCGTGAGGATGACGCCGGTGCTGGCCGGTTCGGTAAGGGGGCACCTGCTCGGCCCGCTTGCGGTCCGTCCATCGCACAAGAACAGGGGAATTGGCCGCGAACTGGTTCGGATCGCAATCGACGCGGCCCGGCGGAAAGGGTCGGAAGCGGTGATCCTGGTCGGCGATCCGCCATATTACATGCCGCTCGGATTCGAGAAGGTGGCATACGGTGCGCTGGCATTTCCCGGTCCGGTGGATCCGGCACGGGTTCTCGTGGTGCCGATGGCCGGCGACGTCCACGAGCGTCTCAAAGGAACAATTCTCTGGCGCGAATAGGACAAGTCCTCTAAGTGAGGCTTCGGCCTGACCTCAGGCCTGCCGGTGTTTCGTCAGCACAGGGGACGGTGGTATGACGACGATCACGATAGACGAGGCGCTCGACCGCGCCGGGGCGGGGACGTATCAGAAGAGACTGATCGGCATTTTCGGGCTTGTATGGGCGGCAGACGCCATGCAGGTCCTCGCTGTCGGCTTCACCGCATCATCGATCGCCGCGACCTTCGGGCTGACGGTGCCGCAGGCGCTGCAGACGGGAACGCTGTTCTTTCTCGGCATGCTGATCGGCGCCATCGGGTTCGGCAGGCTCGCCGACCGGATCGGCCGCCGGAACGTCCTGATCGTCACGGTCCTTTGCGACGCGATCTTCGGAACGCTGTCGATCTTCGCGCCTGACTTCACGGTCCTTCTTCTCCTGCGTTTCCTGACGGGCATGGCGGTCGGCGGCACGCTGCCGGTGGATTATGCGATGATGGCGGAATTCCTGCCGGCGAAGAACCGCGGCCGCTGGCTGGTGCTGCTCGAAGGCTTCTGGGCGGTCGGAACGCTGATCGTCGCGCTCGCCGCCTGGGCGACCAGCCTCGCAGGCGTCGAGGATGCCTGGCGCTACATCTTCGCGGTCACGGCGCTGCCGGCGCTGATGGGCTTCGGGCTGCGCTTCCTCGTGCCGGAATCGCCACTCTACCTGATGCGGACGGGGCGGGGCGACGAGGCCAAGTCGATCATCGACCAGATCCTGGTGGTCAACGGCAAGCATCCGATCGCGGCCAGCCAGCAACTGGCGGTGCCGGCCCCGGTTCGCGAGGCGCGGATCTTCGCGGGCGAGCTCCGCCGTCGCAGCCTGCTCATCCTGGCGATCTGGTTCCTCGTTTCGATTTCCTACTACGGCGTCTTCACCTGGATGCCGCCGCGGCTGGCGGGCGAGGGCTTCGGCTTCGTGCGCGGCTACGGATTCCTCGTCCTCGTCGCGCTCGCCCAGCTTCCCGGCTATGCTCTGGCGGCCTACGGGGTGGAGAAATGGGGGCGCCGGCCGACGCTCGTCGGCTTCTGCCTGCTGTCGGCCATCGGCTGCCTTCTTTTCGTCGTTGCCGGCAGCGGGATCCTGATCGGCGCGTCCCTGCTGATCATGAGCTTTGCGCTGCTCGGCACCTGGGGAGCGCTCTATGCCTTCACCCCGGAACTTTATCCCACGGCATCGCGTGCGACCGGCATGGGGGCGGCGGGCGCCATGGCCCGCTTCGGCGGGCTCCTGGCGCCGTCGCTGATGGCGCTGGTCGTGGCGCAGAGCTTCGGCCTGGCGATCGCAATCTTCGCGGCACTGCTGCTTCTGGCCGGCGTGGCAGCCTTCCTGATCGATGCGGAAACCCGTGCGGCCTCGCTGGCCTGATCCGGATCAGAGCCGCTTCTTCAGCCAGGTGACGGAATGGCCTCCGGTGAGGCCTTCCAGCGTGCCGATGATCTCGTATCCCTGCTTGAGGTAGAAGGGCATCGCCTGCGGGTTCATCGTGTCGAGATAGGCGCCGACGCAGCCGCGGCGCCGGGCTTCCTCTTCCGCCATCGACAGCAGCCTCTTTGCGAGGCCCTGGCCGCGAAGGTGCTCCGGAACGAACAGCATCTGCACGTAGAGCCAGCCGCGGCCGGTACGCCCGAGAAGTCCGCCTTCCGGCTCGCCGGCATCGTCACGCAGGAGGATGGCGAGATCCTTTCGGTCCGTTGGCCCGAAATTCTCGATGTTGTAGGCCTGCAGGCGGTCGAGTATCGCCTGCTCCTCCTCCGGAGTGAAATGGTCGGTGATCGTCAGTTCGGGAAGCATGCAGCACGCCGGTCGTGGTGGAACGGCGTGCCGGATATCAGCAGCGGCAAGGGGAGGGAAGCCGGAAAAAGGGTTATCCCTAACGGCCTTCGCGCCACCACATGGCGGCGACCGCGAAGAGCAGGATCGACAGCCCGCCGAAGCCCGCAAAGAGCGGGATCGTGTTGATACCCCGCAGCACGGTCTCGTCTGTGAGGCGGATCACCATCCGGTTGCGGTCCTGCACCCGGACCTCGCCGCGTACCGGCAGGATATCGGGCAGAGCGATGCCGTCACCGTCGGCCACCCGCGTCGCCAGGCCCTTCGACTTCCCGGCATAGGGCGCCAGTGTCTCCTCGGTCGAGATCATCGCCTTGAATTCGGGGGCATCGACGGTGCCGACATGCACCAGCGTCGAGAACTCGCCGTTCTTCACCTCGAAGAGCCCGGTTTCCTCCATCCGGCGCTCGAAGCGGAAAAGACCCGGCCCGCTTTCGGTGAGCGGTACCGTCTCGCTCCGTCCGGAGGGATAGGTGATTGTCGCCGGGCCGGGGTCTGCCCCGATGGTCTGGCGCGTCGCTTCCAGGGTGCGTCCCACGGCCCGCGCGGTCAGCGCTTCCTCCTCCAGTTCCGGCTCCTTCATCAGCCAGTGGGCGATGCGGCGATAAAGGGAAACATGCGGGCCGCCGCCCTCGAAACCGCGTGCCCAGAGCCAGCCGTGGTCGGACAGCAGCATGGCGACCCGGCCCTCGGCTTCGCGGTTGAGGACGAGCAGGGGGCGACCCTGGTCGCCGAGCATAACGGTTTCGCCCTGCGGCTGCGCCACATCAATGGAACGGAACCAGCGACCCCAGGAGGGCGGTTCCTGGCCCGCTCCGTCGAGCCCGCGGGTGACGGGGTGCTTGCGGCCCTCGTCGGACAGGCGGGGGTAGAAGCCGGCATTGTGGATCTCTCCGGTCGGCTCGGCCGGCAGAACCTGCGAGAGCGGTGTGGCAGCGATCGAACTGTCGCCCGCGTGCTCGGGGCCCGCAGCGATGAGAAGCGCCCCGCCGTTCTGCACGTACTGGGCGATGTAGTCGTAATACAGGATCGGCAGGACGTTGCGGTGGGTGTAGCGGTCGAAGATGATGAGGTCGAAGTCCTCGATCTTCTCCACGAAGAGTTCACGCGTTGGGAAAGCGATCAGCGATAACTCGTTGATCGGCGTACCATCCTGCTTCTCCGGAGGACGCAGGATCGTGAAGTGCACGAGGTCCACGGAGGCGTCCGACTTCAGGAGGTTGCGCCAGGCGCGCTCGCCAGCATGCGGTTCCCCCGAGACCAGCAGCACGCGCAGGTTCTGCCGGATGCCGTCGATGACGTGGACGGCGCGGTTGTTGACGGCCGTGACTTCTCCGGGCACCTCCGCGACGGAGAACTCCATGACGTTGCCGCCGCCCCGCGGCACGGTGAAGGAAAAGGGCAGTTCCGCCCCCGGCGCTGCCTGCAGCGTCGCGATCTTCTCGCCGTTCATACGGACGGTGATGTCGGCAGTGCCGCCGTCGCTCCGCCCGTCGTCGAAGACCCGGAGCGTCATTTCCTGTTCTTCGCCGACAATGCCGAAGCGCGGGGCCCGCACCACCTGAACACGCCGGTCGAATTCGTCCGGCCGGCCGGTGACGAGACCGTGCATGGGGGCGCCGACGGCAAGCTCCTGGTTGACGGGAGGCAGGTCGTGGATCTGTCCGTCCGTCAGGAAGACAGCGCCACCGACGCGCCCCGGAGGAACGTCGGAAATGGCCGAGGAGAGCGCGCCGAACAGTCGCGTCGCGGGAGCATCGGTGTCGGGATCATCCTCGACTTCCACGATGCGCGTCTCGATCCGCGGGAAACGCGAGAAGCGTTCCTCCAGTTCGGCAAGGGCCTGGTCGGTCTGTTCGCTCCGCCCTGCCATCGCCTGGCTCTGGGAGCGGTCCACGACGATGGGAACGATGGTCGAAAGCTGCTCGCGATCCTCCTGCATCAGCAGAGGGTTGGAGAGAGCGAGCAGGAGAGCCGCGAGGGCCACTGTCCGCAATGTCGCGCCGCGGATGCGCCGCCACAGGCTGAGCGCGGAGAAGAGTAAGGCGAGGACCGCAAGTCCTGCAAGGACGGGCCAGGGAAGGAAGGGGGCGAAATCAAGCGTCATTTCCGGCCGCTCCCTACTGCCCGAGCCGTTCGAGCAGATCCGGCACATGGACCTGGTCGGACTTGTAGTTGCCGGTGAGCATATACATCATGATGTTCACGCCCGCACGATAGGCATATTCCCGCTGCATCTCGTCAGCCGGAACGGTGGGAAGCAGCGCGTTACCCTGATTGTCGACCGCCCAGGCGCCGGCAAAGTCGTTTCCGGTGATCAGAAGGGGCGTGACCCCGTCGCCGGACGACGACAATTCGCTGTTGGTCTCCGCTGCCTCCTGCCGGGCCTCCACCCAGAGCGGACTCCCCGCGTAGCGGCCGGGGAAGTCGTTCAACAGGTAGAAGGACCGGGACAGCACGTGGTCTTCCGGCGTCGGCTCCAGCGGCGGAATGTCGATATTGGCGAGGATCGCCTGGAGCCGCTCGCCATTGGCCGAGGTCGTGCCGGAACCGTCGAGGCTGGAGATCTGGTCGCGCGTGTCGAAGAGAACGGTGCCGCCGTTGCGCATATAGGCGTCGATGCGGGAGATCGCTGCCGCCGACGGCATCGGAGCGCTGGCGGAAATCGGCCAGTAGATCATCGGATAGAAGGAGAGCTCGTCGGTGGCGATGTCGAGGCCGACAGGGGCGCCCGGCGCCAGCGTCGTGCGGTAGGTGAGGAATTCGCTGAGCCCCGCCAGGCCCTGTTCCGAAAGCCTGTCGACCTCCGCATCCCCGGTGACGACATAGGCGAGATGCGTCGTGTCCAGCCGCTGCATGAGCAGTTCGTCGCCGGGCTTCGCATCCTGTGCCCCTGCCGGGTCCGGATGGAATGCGAGGAGCAATGCCAAGGCGGTTATCGCGGCTGCCGCGCGTTTGACACGGGGAAGGCGCGAGAAGGCGCCGTTCATGAAGAGCACGACCAGGCTGTCGAGCAGGATCAGCAGGAAGGCGAGGGCGAAAAGGTGCGGCCGCAGGGACGTGGCTTCTTCGCCCGCCAGCGCCTCGCGGACGACCGACTGGCCGATCAGGTCGGCCTGGAAGGCCGACAGTTCCGTTCCGGGAGCAAGGAGGTTGACGGCGGAAAAGCCGTCTTCGGTTCCATAGAGGCCGGGCGGGTGGTCGAAGCTTGCGGACGGCGTCCGCCCGGGAGTGATGGATATGGGCTTGGCGGTTCCGGTCTCGGTGGTGAGTATGCCGTCGGCACCAAGCAGGCGATAGGGCGGAAGGGCGGAGGAAGCGGCCTCGCTTCCATCGCTCGTTGTGGTGGCGCCGCCCGCGCGTGCCATCTGCACGAGACGCCTCAGCATTTCAACGAAGTTTCCGGACAGCGGCATGTTCGACCACGTGGCTTCCGCGCTGGTGTGGAAGAGAACGATGCGGCCGGCCTCCTGTTCCCTCGTGGTTACGAGCGGCGTGCCATCGGCAAGACTTGCCCATGTGCGTTCGGCGAGATCCGGTGTCGGCTGCGCCAGCACCTGCCGGTTGATCGTCACGTCCGCGGCGCGCGGCATCCCTGCAAAGGGGCCGAAATCCGGAAAATCTGCCAGCGGCTGCGGTTCGGACCAGGAGAGCGCACCACCGAGCGTACGTTCCCCCTGCCGCAGGATGACCGGCACGAGCGGGTCGTCGGAGGGTGCGGCGGCAAGGCGCGGTCCGGCGAAACGGATCAGGGTGCCGCCCCTGGAAATCCACCGCTGCAGCGGTTCGTATGCACCGGCGGGAAGGCGTCCGACATCGGCCATGATGATGGCGGACGGATTGCGTTCCAGCACTTGCGGGATGGAGACCGACAGATCCGCCGTCGTCGGCTCGATCAGGTCGGCATAGGGCTGCAGGGCCCGGCTGATATAGTAGAGCGGCTGGAGCAGCGGCTGGAAGTCGCTGCCGCTTTCGCCGGCGAGCAGAGCCACGCGGCGGCGCTTGAAGCCGTCATCGAGGAGATGTGCGGCGCCGGCGGTCGCCAGCCCGTCGATGCCGAGGCGCGCAAAATCGTTGCGCAGCTCGAACGGCGCCTCGATCTCTGCGGTGGCGGTCGCGGCCCCGGCGGCAAATTGCAGCGTGCCGGAGGCGAGCGGGCGGCCCTGGATGTCGAGGGCGCTGACGGAAACGCTGCGGACCGCCGCATCCGGCAGCCGGGTCGCCGTGACGGACATGGTTTCGGCACTGTTGGTGGCGGAGGTGAGGGCTACGGCGCTCACGCCGTCTCCTGCGATGAGCCGTATATCGGCTGGTGCAAGACCACCCAGGGTGGCAAGTGCGGCCTCGTCGCCGGCCGCCGACAACCCATCGGAAAGGATGACAAGCGTGCCCGGGGCGGTGCCGTTCAACGCTTCGCCGATTGCATTGGCGGCACGCTCCCGCTCGGGGACCAACGGCCGGGGCCGGGCGGCCGCCAGCTTTTCCCGCGCCGAGGCGGCACTTGCCGGCACGGCATCGTGGGTCGGGTCCGCGGTGAATGTGATGGACACAGGCAGGTCGGCGCCTTCCGCATCGGCAATCAGCGCTTCCGCGGTCTCGATGCGGCGGTCCCAGTCTGTCGAGGTCGCCCAGCCGTTGTCGACCACGAGGACCAGCGGACCGTCTGCGCTCAACGAGCCGGTACGCGGATCGAGGACGGGATCGGCGATCGCGAGGATCAGGGCGGCCGCCAGCAGCATGCGCAGCAGGGTCAGCCACCACGGGCTCTTGGCCGGGGTTTCCTCGCGCTTCAAAACGCTTGCCAGGATGCGCAGCGGCGGGAAGACCTCCGTCTTCGGACGCGGCGGCGTGAGCCGCAGCAGCCACCAGATCACCGGCAGCGCCAGCAGGCCGAGAAGGATCGCGGGGTTGGCGAAGGCGAAGGCGCTCATCGGCGTCCCCCCGCAACGGCGGCGGCGGGCATGCCGGATAGGTATCCGTGAACGGCGATCAGAGCCTCGGAGGCGAGGTGGTCGGTCCGGTGGAAGACGAAGCTCCAGCCGAGGCGGCGCAGTGAATCCCCGAGCGTCTCGCGCCGGAGCAGGTAGGCGCGCTGATAATCCTCCCGGATCGTTTCGGCGCGCCCGGAAACCAGCTTCTCGCCGGTTTCCGGATCGGTGAACTCCGTGCGTCCCGAATAGGGGAAGGTTTCCTCGGCCGGATCGGCGATCTCCACCACATGCCCGCGCAGGCCGCGACGGGCGAGCGGCGAGAGCCGCTCCATGATCCGGTCGGCATCGTCCAGGAAATCGCCGATCAGCACCAGGTCGCTGTGGCCGCGGATCATCGCCGTTTCCGGCAGGCCGTTCGTCGGGGGTGCGTGCATGATGGCAGCGGCAAGTCGCTCGGCCGCGTTGCGCGCGGAAACGGGCTCCATGACGCCGGGGCAGCCGATCCGCTCGCCGGAGCGCGCCAGGATTTCGGCGAGCGCCAGCATGAGCACCAGGGCGCGGCTTTCCTTCGAGACCGTCCCGAAGCTCGACTTGTACATCATCGACGGCGACAGGTCGCACCACAGCCAGACGGTATGGGCGGCCTCCCACTCACGATCGCGGATATAGGTGTGATCGTCGCGGGCGGAACGGCGCCAGTCGATGCGCGAGAGGCTTTCGCCTTCCGCATAGGGCCTGAACTGCCAGAAGTTCTCGCCGACACCGCGCTTGCGGCGGCCATGCCAGCCGGCGATCACGGTATTGGCGATCCGCTTGGCCTCGACCATGCAGTCCGGCACGAGCGCGGCGCGCGACTGCGCGCGCGACAGGACCTCGCTTCCCGACGTTTGCTGAACGATTTCGCCGATCGGTGCCACAGGCAGTCCTTCCTATGGGTGCGCCGTCAGCCCCTGGCCTGCTTGACCAGTCCGCCGATGACGTCGCGAATGGACATGCCTTCCGCACGGGCGGCGAAGGTGAGGGCCATGCGGTGCTGGAGCACCGGTTCGGCCAACGCGTAGACGTCGTCGAGCGAGGGCGCCAGCCGGCCTTCGTAGAGGGCGCGGGCGCGGGCGGTGAGCATCAGGGACTGGCCGGCGCGGGGTCCGGGACCCCAGGCGACGTTCTTGTCCGTCGCGGCATTGCCGTGGCCGGGCCGGGCGGAGCGGACGAGGGCCAGGATGGCATCCACCACCTTGTCGCTCACCGGCATCTGCCGGATCAGCGCCTGGATTTCCTGCAGCCGCGACGCCGTGATGATGCCGCGTGGTTTGGCTTCCGAGGTGCCGGTGGTTTCGAGCAGGATCTGGCGTTCGGCATCGAGCTCCGGGTAGAGCACGTCGACCTGCAGCAGGAAGCGGTCGAGCTGGGCCTCCGGCAGGGGATAGGTGCCTTCCTGCTCCAGCGGGTTCTGGGTGGCGAGCACATGGAAAGGCGCCGGCAGGTCGTAGCGGTGGCCGGCGACGGTGATGTGGTATTCCTGCATGGACTGCAGCAGGGCGGACTGGGTGCGCGGCGAGGCGCGGTTGATCTCGTCGGCCATCAGGAGCTGGGCGAAGACCGGCCCCTTCACGAAGCGGAAGGAGCGGCGGCCGGTATCGTCCTGGTCCATGACTTCCGAACCGAGGATGTCGGAGGGCATCAGGTCCGGCGTGAACTGGATACGGCTGGAATCAAGCCCGAGCACGGCACCCAGCGTGGCGACCAGCTTCGTCTTCGCAAGCCCGGGAACACCGACCAGAAGGGCGTGCCCCCCGGAAAGGAGCGCGAGCAGGGTGTTTTCCACCACCCGTTCTTGTCCGAAGATCACCTTGGCGACCTCGGCACGCACGGCGGCGATGTCGGCGAGCGCCTGTTCGGCTGCGGCGACAACGGCTTTCTCGTCCAGAACAGTGTCGGTGGAATTCATCAGACCCATGTCGCTCTCCCTGAGGCCTTACCGGGTATTCTTCCGGCCGGGACGAATCGTTGCGCTGCAACAACCAGTTCCTACCGGAGAACTTATTACCGCAGAAGCGGCTGACAAGAACGCCTCGAATGACTATCTCGTGACAGAAGTGCTAGAGCGGAACCGGGACTGAAAGATGGCAGACCACACCATTCAGACAGCGACAGACGCCGCCGGACTTGCTGCGCTGATATCGCGTGCGGCGGAGCAGAAGACGGGCGCCAAGCCCGGCCTGCCGCCCGTGGAGAGATGGGATCCGCCTTTCTGCGGCGACCTCGACATGGAAATCCGCGCCGACGGCACTTGGTTCTACATGGGTACGCCAATCGGCCGGCAGCCGCTGGTGCGCCTGTTCTCGACCGTCCTTCGGAAGGACGAGGACGGCAGGACCTATCTCGTCACGCCCGTGGAAAAGGTTGGCATCCGCGTCCAGGACGCGCCTTTTCTTGCCGTCGAGATGAATGCTTCGGAACGCGACGGCGAGCAGGTGCTGACCTTCCGGACTAATGTCGGCGATGTCGTGGAGGCGGGTGCGGAGCATCCGCTTCGCTTCGTCATCGCGGGAGAAAACCGTGAGCTGAAGCCCTATCTGCTGGTGCGCGGAAGGCTGGAAGCCCTGGTGTCACGGGCGGTGATGTACGATCTTGTCGAACTCGGTGAAACGGCGGAGGTCGGAGGGGTGGCCATGTTCGCGGTTCGATCGGCCGGCGAGCTGTTTCCCATCATGCCTGCCGCAGACCTGGACATGCTTTCGCATGAATGATGCGCTTCTATACTCTGCCGGCGAGTTCAGGAAACGCGCCGGCAACCAGAACGGCGGGCCGATAGAGCAGTCCTGGCGCAACCATGGAGACCATCTTCTCAATCCTGACCTCATGCCGGTGATTGAGGGGCTCAGACTGAAGGATGCGGCCGTCCTCGTACCGGTGGTCGACGACGATGACGGGGCGAAGGTGATCTTCACCCAGCGCACGGCGACGCTGCGCAAGCATTCCGGCCAGATCGCCTTTCCCGGTGGTGCCATCGATCCGGGCGATGCTTCGCCCGAGACTGCGGCGATCCGGGAGGCGCAGGAAGAAATCGGCCTTTCGCCGGCCTTCGTGGAGCCGGTGGGGCGGTTGCCCAACTACCTGGCGCCGACCGGCTTCAGGATCACGCCGGTGCTTTCGGTCGTGCGGCGCGGTTTCGAGCTGCAGCTCAATCCCGATGAGGTAGACGAGGTCTTCGAAGTGCCGCTCTCCTTTTTGATGGAGCCGGCAAACCACCGGCGCGGAAGCCGTGTGTGGGACGGGCGCGAACGGCATTTTTACGAACTGCCTTATCATGAACGGTATATCTGGGGCATTACCGCAAGCATTGTCCGTACGCTCTACGAAAGGCTCTATGCATGACTTCGATCGCCGGTCAGGCTTGGTTCCGGGATCCGGCATTGCGGCGGATACTGGAGGTCTTAAACGCTGGCGGCGGCGAGGCGCGCGTCGTCGGCGGCGCCGTACGCAATGCCCTGATGGGGATGGCGGTGGGTGACATCGACATCGCCACGACGCTGGTGCCGGAGGCCGTTGTCGAGCGTGCCAAGGCCGCGGGAATCAAGACAGTGCCGACCGGAATCGAGCATGGCACGGTGACTCTGGTGCTGGACGGCCAGGGCTTCGAGGTGACGACGCTGCGCCGCGACTTGGAAACGGACGGCAGACGGGCGCAGGTGGCCTACGGAACCGACTGGAAGACGGACGCCGAACGGCGCGACCTGACGATCAACGCGCTCTATGCGGACGAGAAGGGCGATGTCATCGATCTCGTCGGCGGACTGGCCGACATCGAGAAGCGCACGGTTCGGTTCATCGGCGACGCGGCGACGCGGATCGCCGAGGATTACCTGCGGGTGCTGCGGTTCTTCCGCTTCTTCGCCTATTACGGCAGCGGACGGCCGGATGCGGAAGGCCTCAAGGCGTCGGCCAGGGCGAAGGACAAGCTGAAGACGCTGTCGGCGGAGCGTATCTGGAGCGAAACGAAGAAGCTGCTGGCTGCTCCCGATCCGTCCCGCGCCCTTCTATGGATGCGCCAAACCGGGGTGCTCACGGAGATCCTGCCGGAGACGGAGAAATGGGGCATCGACGCGGTGCACGGGCTCGTCGCGACGGAGCAGGCGCTGAAATGGGAGCCCGATCCGCTGCTGCGGCTGGCGGCCATCGTGCCCGATGATCCTGACCGGCTGGAGGCGATGTCCAGGCGTTTGCGCATGTCGAATGCCGAAGCTGCCAGGCTGCAGGCCTGGGCTGCGGCCCCAGTCCTTCCGGACGAGGTGACCGATGTCGGGTTCGACCGCTTGCTCTATCGCCACGGCAGGGAGGGGATCGGGATGCGCCTGAGGTTGGCGCTGGCGGCCTCACGCTCGTCTGCGCCGGGCGATCCGGTCGCGATGCGCAAGACGGCAAGGCTGACGGTCCTTCTGGCGCGCTGCGACAGCTATCGAAGGCCGGTGTTTCCACTGACGGGCGCCGACGTCCTCGCTGCCGGGGTTCCGCCGGGGAAGCGCGTCGGTGAAGTGCTGGCCGTGCTGGAGGCCTTCTGGATCGAGCGAAATTTCACGCCGGACCGGACCGCCTTGGCCGGGCGGCTAGACGAGATGATACGGAACTCGCTCTGAAGCCGGCGGCAATCAGGCCGCCGCCGCTTCGTCGCGGATTCGCGCCTTGATGTTCTCGATCATGTTTTCGCGGATGATCTCTTCACCGTGGGCCGTACGAAGATGCTCGACCGCGCGACGGACAATTTCCGCGCCCTCTGCGGCGCGGGTGTGCCAGGAGCATCCGGGAACCAGGGTTCCGCATTCGAACAGTCTCATTGCGTCCTCCTTTCAATGCCGGCGAAGGCATCCGGGAGATACCTTCGCGTTCGGGATAACAAGAGAAAAAGGGAGGCGTTCCCGCCGGCTTACTCGCGCAGTGCCCAGGCGTGGAACACCGAGGCCGATTGAAGCGGAATATGCCGCCGGCCGAGCACATGATCCCGTGCTGCCGCGCCCGTCAGACCGGTGCGGCCGGCAAGCTGCCGCCTGACCTGTTCAAGATAGTATTCCCGCGGCAGGCAGGGATCTCCCCGCGAGCGGAGTTCCTCGGCGAGGTGCTCGATCATTTCGGGCGTATCCGGGAGACGAGCCCGTTCCGATCCTCTTTCGGCGGCGCTCCTTTGCGGCACTGGCATGCTATTCGACGCAATCATCGCGTTCCTCCTCCGGTGCAACCAGAAGAAGGCTAGCATCAATAGCCGTCGTTGAATATGTCAAATGTTAGAAATGCGACATATTGCGTGTGCGGTCGTGGCAGCGGCCGCGCAGGGTCTGATCCTGCCGTCTTTCGACTGGTCTCTCCGGCATTTTCTATGGCCAGCGGACCACCGGCGGTAGGGAGGAGAGGATGGATTCCACGTTGCCGCCCGTCTTCAGCCCGAAGATCGTCCCGCGGTCGTAGAGCAGGTTGAACTCGACGTAACGACCGCGGCGGACAAGCTGCTCGTCGCGATCCTCTTCCGTCCAGGGCGTGTTGAGGTTGGCGCGCACGATCCGCGGATAGACGAGGTTGAAGGCGCGGCCCACATCCTGGACGAAGGCGAAATCGGCGTGCCAGCCTCCCTTTTCCTCGTCGGAATGCAGCCAGTCGAAGAAGATGCCGCCGATGCCGCGCGCCTCGTTGCGGTGCTTCAGGTAGAAATACTCGTCGCACCACTGCTTGTAGCGGTCGTAGTCGGCGACGGCCTCGTGGCGCTTGCAGGTAACTTCCATGACGCGGTGGAAGATCATGCTGTCAGGATCTTCCTGCGTTCGGCGCCGGTCGAGCACCGGGGTGAGGTCTGCGCCGCCTCCGAACCACTGGCTGGAGGTGACGACCATGCGGGTGTTCATGTGAACCGCGGGCACGTTCGGATTGACGGGGTGGGCGATCAGCGAGATGCCGGAGGCCCAGAAGCGCGGATCCTCGTCTGCACCGGGCATCTGGCTGCGGAAATCGGGTGAGAACTCGCCGTGCACCGTCGACGTGTGCACGCCGACCTTCTCGAAGACGCGTCCTTCCATCATCGACATGCGGCCGCCGCCGCCCTTGCCTTCCTCGCGCAGCCAATCCTTTGCCACGAAACGTCCGGGAGGCTGATCGGACAGAGGACCTTCAAGCTCGTCCTCCAGCGCTTCGAAGGAGGCGCAGATGGTGTCGCGGATGCTCTCGAACCAGGCTTTCGCTGCCGCCTTCTTCTCCTCGATGTCTGCCGGCAGACCCTTCGGCAAAACTGGCCGCTCCATACGATTTACCCTCGTTCGACGATTCTCTGTTCAGAACTCCTTTAGCAGCAACGGCTTTCGACGGCCAATCCCACCCGCTCTGCGGCAATTCCGACTCGCATTAGACGAGCCAGCGCATTATCTTCAGCCCAGAGAGGTAGATTGCGTGACGAAGTTTACCGCGCCGCCACTGGACGGCCTGAAGCGCAGGATCGATCGGCACCGCCGTGAAAAGGCCGGGCGTCCGTCGATGTTCGTGCGGGAAACCTTCCGCCTGTCGCGCGAGGAGGCCCGCGAGAAGGCGCGGGAATGGTTCGAAGAATATCCCAAGGCCGCCTACTGGACGGAGGTCGAGAGCTGGCGGCAGCTCGACGGCGACCAGATCGAGTTCACCATGCGGCGGCTGCCGAGCGCCGACTGATCAGTCCGAAACCTGCTTTCCCGCCTCTTCCTCCAGGAATACCGGCCCGGGACCCTTTTCACCCACCACGTCGTAGGGATTGCGCAGCGGACAGTCCGTCATGGAGAGGCAGCCGCAGCCGATGCAGCCGGTGAGGTGGTCGCGTAGCGCCGTCAGGCTGGAAATCCGTTCATCCAGTTTCTGCTTCCAGGTCTCCGACAGCCTGCGCCAGTCCTCGGCGGTGACCGGGCGATCATGCGGCAGAACGGAAAGGGCCTCTCGGATCTCGGCCAATGGGATGCCGGTCTTCTGAGCGACCTTGATGACGGCGACCCGACGCAACACGGAGCGCCGGTAGCGGCGCTGGTTGCCCCTGTTCCGGTAGCTCTCGATTAGCCCTTTCGTCTCGTAGAAGTGCAGCGTCGAGACCGCGACGCCGCTGCGCCGGGCGATTTCTCCAACCGACAGTTCCCGCCGGATGGCTTCGTGAATCTTCTCGTTCATTTTTTCTCGGTTGTCGCTGTTGACCTCAACTATAGTTGAGGTTTTATAGCAGGTGCTCTCTTGAACGCAAACCAGGGAGCAACCCATGAAACCAAGACTGACGCTCGCCCTCATCTATGGCAGCGCGCGCGACGGCCGCTTCTGCGACACGGTCGCGGACTGGCTGCTTCAGCACCTGCCGGACATGATGCCGGCCGATATCCTCACGGTGGATCCCGCCCATCTGAATGCCGGATCTTCAATGGCACGGACAGAGGTCGAGCGACGGATCGGCCGCGACCTTGCCCGCGCGGACGGCTTCCTCGTCGTGACGCCCGAATACAATCATGGCTACCCCGCGGCGCTGAAGGACCTGATCGATTGCTACCAGAAGCCCTGGTCGGCAAAGCCGGTGGCCTTCGTGAGCTATGGCGGCGTGTCGGGCGGCTTGCGAGCGGTCGAGCAGTTGCGACAGGTATTCGCCGAGGTTGGTGCTGCGACAATCCGCGAGACGGTCAGCTTCGCCAATGCCTGGGAACGGTTTGACGCGGAGGGAAATCCCCGTGAGCCGGAGGACGTGCTGCGACGTCTTCGCACGCTCGTCGTGCAACTGGGCTGGTGGATGACGACACTGAAACACGGCCGGGACAAGGTCGTCCTCAGGGAGGTGGCGTGATGGCCTTCCGTTCACTTCCGTCTGCCGGGCCTGTCCTGGCCCCGGAAACCCACCGCGCCCGCAATGCGACAATGCTGGCCGTCAGTTCGCTGACAATCATGTCGGGCGCAGCGATCGCCGCGTCGCTGCCGAGCATAGAGGCCAATTTCCAGGGCACGCCGAATGTCGACCTGCTGAGCCGGTTCGTCCTGACGCTGTCGGCGATCTTCATCGCCGGGTTCTCGCCGGTCGCCGGCTTCCTGATCGACCGGTTCGGGCGCAAGCCCCTGCTCATCCTCGCGCTGGCGACCTTCGCACTCGCCGGATCGTCGGGTTTGTTTGCCGAGACGCTGCCTGGCCTGTTGATCGGGCGTGCGGTGCTGGGCATTGCCGTCGGCGGCATCATGACCTCGGCGACGGCGCTCGTCGGGGATTATTTTGCCGGCGCTGCTCGTGACCGTTACATGGGCCTGCAGCAGGCGTTCGTGGGCCTTGGCGGGACCCTGTTCCTGACGGGCGGCGGATTGCTCGCCGAAATCCACTGGCGCATGCCGTTCCTGGTGTATGCGCTCGCCTTCCTGCTCCTTCCGGCCGCGCTGTTCTTCATCACCGAACCGCAACGGTCGACGGCGGCACAGAGGATGCTGGAGGCGCGGCCGCTCGACCGGCGAACGACGATCCTCCTCGGATTGCTGCTGGTCGGCGCGATCTTCAACATGGTCGTCTTCTACATGATCCCGACGCAGTTGCCTTTCTTCCTGAAGTCGATGGGACATCCATCACCGAGCCTGGCCGGCGGAGCGATCGGTCTCGGGCAGGGAGTGGGCGTAATCAGCGCGCTGCTGTTCGCAAGGGTACGGCAGCGATTGGGTGTGATGGGTGTGTTTGCACTGGCATTCGGGTCGATCGGGTCGGCCTTCGCGCTGCTGTCGTTCGCGGACAGCTACCCAGGGGTGCTGATGGCGCTGGCCATCTCGGGCATCGGCATGGGAACCGTAATGCCGAACTTCGCCGGAGTGGTGATGCTGCTTGCGCCGCCGCAGATGCGTGGCCGGTTATCCGGCCTGCTGGTCTCCAGCATCTTCCTGGGCCAGTTCCTGTCGCCGCTCATTTCGCAACCGGTGATCGGGGCCGCGGGATTTTCCGCAGCATGGGGTCTGGCCGGGCTCGCGGCACTCGCCGTTGCATGCGGTTCGCTGGCCGTGCGGCTTGGGATGCCGGTCCTTGCTCAGGTCAGGCGGGGAGGCGCGTCATGACGACGAGGCTTGCGACTTCAGGCGCCGGGCTCGGCCTGGCGCAGGCGGCTCTCCCGCAGCAGACCGCTATCGTCCAGGATCGGGTGAGCGACGGAGACGATATGGGCGTTGATGCGCTTCAGGTCGCGGAGGATGTCGAGATGCAGGGAACTCGTCTGCAGGCTCTCCACGCGCCCGTCCCGGAGCCTTTCCAGATGTCGTTCTGCCGACAGCTTCTCGGCCTTGCGGACGTCGACCTTCATCTCCATCAGCCTGAGTGCGAGGTCGAAGTCGCCGGTGACGAAGATGGTCTGGGCGATGCGCAGGTTTTCGATGGTGAGGTCAAAGAGGTTCTTCAACTCCTGGTAGCCGTCCTCTGAGAACTTGAGGCTGCTCGATATCTTCTTGCGGACCTGCTCGCCCAAACCCTTCTCGATGATATCGCCCGTGTGCTCCAGGTTGATGGCATAGTCCATCACGGCAAGCGACCGGCGCAGGTTCTCTCCCTCGAGCCCCTCGCGGCCAAGCTTGGAGAGGTAGATCTTGACCTCCTGCTGCAGGCTGTCGACCCGCTTCTCCAGTGCTTCGATCTCTGCGAGCGGCGCGAGGTCGTTGTTCTTGAAGGCGTTCTCGACACGGATGAGCATGCGCTCGATGAGGTCGCCGACGCGCAGAACCTCGCGCGTTGCGTTGGCGAGTGCCACGACAGGGGTGGAAAGCGCCTGGGCGTCGAGGAACTTAGGGCCGGTGTCCGGATCTTCGGCGGCGGGAATGAGACGCTTCATCAAATTGGAGAGAAGGCCCGAGAAGGGCCAGGCGAGGAGCGCCAGGACGATGTTGAAGGCCAGATGGGCGTCGACCGGCAGCTTTGCCGGATTGAGCGGCAGCGTTTCCAGCAGTTCGGCTGCAAAGACGACCAGCGGCAGGGCGATCAGACAGCCGATGGCCCGGACCACAAGATTGCCGGTGGTGATGCGGCGGGCGGAGGCGGGGCCCGAGAATGTTGCAAGCACCGGCGGAATTGCGCCGCCGAGATTGGCGCCGAGGATCAGGACGATAACGAGTTCGGTGGACAGTGCACCGGTGGAGGAGAGCGACAGGACGAGGACGACGACGGCGAGACTGGAGGAGGACACCACGGCCAGCACGGCGGTCAGCGCCAGCGCAACAGGCCAGGCGCCGTCCAGCAGGCGCACGAAGGCGGCGAGCGCCGGGGATTCCCGCATGGGTTCCGTCGCCATGGACAGGAGATGGAGCGACAGGAGCATGAGGCCGATGCCGATCAGGGCCGTACCGCCGCCCTTGCGGGCACTGGATCCGCCGCGGTGGATGACGACGCCGGCGAGGATCAGAAGCGGCGAGAGCCACTCGATGCCGGTCGCGACGATCCATGCGGTGACGGCGGTGCCGACATTGGCGCCGAGCAGGACGATCTGCGCCATGCGCGGGCGGATCAGGTCGCGTTCGACGAAGGAGGCGACGGTCAGCGCCGTCGCCGTCGAACTCTGCAGCGCAATAGTCGCGAGGAAGCCGGAGACGAAGGAGCGGAGGCCGCTTTGGGTGCCGGTCGCGAGCCCGCTGCGAAGTCGGGAGCCGAAAGCGCGGGTGACGCCGTCCTTCACCTGGGCGAGGCCGAAGAGCAGCAGGGCCACCGCGCCGAAGAGATTGATGATGACGATCGTCGATTCCATGCCGAATTCCGAAGCGGTCCGTTCAGGACAACGTAGTTCTGTTGCCGGCTAAAGAAAATATGCCGGAAGATTGGTTAAGGAAGATGTCGCATGCGACTGTCTTCCGTGCAGTTCCGGCCTCAGGACCAGATCGTCTGGCGCAATGCCTCTCCGGCAATCATGGCCGCGGACATGGCGACGTTGATCGACCTCTGCCCTTCCACCATGGGAATGAGAAGGCGGGCATCGGCCGCCTCATGGACATGATCCGGAACGCCGGCGCTCTCACGACCGAAGAGAAGCACGTCGCTGGGACGGAACTCGAACCTAACATAGGGCAAGGCGGCCTTTGTGGAAGCCAGGATCAGCCTGCGACCGGAGGATTGCTGCCACTCCTGGAACGCCTGCCAGTTGACGTGGCGGGTCAAGGAGGCGCTCGCCAGATAATCCATGCCGGCTCGCCTGAGGTTGCGATCGGAGATGTCGAAGCCGGTGGGTTCGATGATGTGGACCTTCAGCCCGAGGCAGGCGGCAAGGCGCAGGATGGTTCCGGTATTGCCCGGAATATCAGGCTGATAGAGTGCGATGTGAAGATCCAACATGATCTGCCCTTAGGCGATCCGGCGGCGGTAGTCAAAGCCGGCAGGGCGGCTGGAGGGGCTGGCAACGGACAGGCGGCGGCAGGGCGGTCTCCTCAGCCTGCGGTGATTGACCCTTCCAAATTGCGACGAACATGGCTAGATAACCCTTTCAAGCCAGCATCAGGAGGCCCCCATGGATCTTGCCGTGAGTACCCGCCTTCTGTCAGGGGCCGCCCGCTTGCGAGCCTAGGCGCGGTCTTCCTCCTGTCTCCTTCTGCTTTGTTTGCGGCCGCCTGCCGCCTCATATCTAGGTTTCTCTTGCCTTCCGGACTGCCACGCCGATTTCGTGGGCCTGTCCCGGGCAGTCATTATGGAGAATGACGATGTTTTCGTGGTTCGAGCGTCGCGTCGATCCTTATCCCCAGGACCAGCCGGGCCTTCCGCCGAAGGGGCTCTTCGCCTTCTGCTGGCACTATACGAAACCGACGGCCCCCTGGCTCCTGCTGCTCGGGATCTGCTCGATGGTGATCGCCATCGCCGAGGTGTTCCTCTACCAGTTCCTCGGCAATATCATCGACTGGCTGTCGGATGCCGACCGCGCGACTTTCCTTGAGCAGGAGGGCGGCAGGCTGTTCTGGATGGCGGCGGTGCTGCTCGTCGTGCTGCCGCTTGCCGGTGCGCTCCATACGATGACGATGCACCAGGTGCTGGCCGGCAATTTCCCGATGATCGCCCGTTGGCAGATGCACCGCTTCCTGCTGCGGCATTCGATGACCTTCTTCGCCAACGAGTTCGCGGGCCGCGTTTCCACCAAGGTGATGCAGACCTCGCTCGCCATCCGCGAGGCGGTGCTGAAGATCATCGACGTCTTTGTCTACGCGATCAGCTTCTTCGTCTCGATGCTGGCGCTGGTGATCGTCGTCGACTGGCGGCTCGTCGTGCCGCTGGTGCTGTGGTTCGTGTTCTACAGCCTGATCCTCTGGCACTTCATCCCGAAGCTCCGAAAGCTTTCGAGCGAGCAGGCAGACGCGCGTTCGATGATGACGGGCCGGATCGTCGACAGCTATACCAATATCGGTACCGTCAAGCTGTTCTCGTACGCGGGACGGGAGGAGACCTATGCGCGCGAGGGCATGGACGAGTTCCTGGGAACGGTCCACCGGCAGATGCGGCAGATCTCGCTTCTCAACATCTGCGTCGATCTCAACAATGCGGTGACGATCTTCGCGGTGGCAGCGGCCAGCATCGGCTTCTGGCTGACGGGCGAGGTCTCGGTCGGCTCGGTCGCGGTGGCGATCGGCCTTGCAATGCGCATTAACGGCATGTCGCAGTGGATCATGTGGGAGATTTCGGCGCTCTTCGAGGCGATCGGCACCGTCTATGACGGCATGTCGATGATGACGAAGCCGCATGAGGTAACGGACAAGAAGGGCGCGCCGCAGTTGCAGGCGAAGAAGGGCCATATCCGGTACGAGAACGTCCGTTTCCACTACGGCAAGAAGAAGGGCGTGATTGAGGACCTGACGCTCGATATCGCCGCCGGCGAGAAGGTCGGGCTGGTCGGACGTTCGGGTGCCGGCAAGACGACGCTGATGAACCTGCTGCTGCGCTTCTATGATCTGGAGGCGGGCCGGATCACGATCGACGGCCAGGATATCGCGCAGGTCTCGCAGGAGAGCCTCCGCTCGCTGATCGGCGTGGTGACGCAGGACACGTCGCTGCTGCACCGGTCCATCCGCGACAACATCGGTTACGGCAAACCGGAAGCGAGCGATACCGACCTCATCGAGGCGGCCAAGCGAGCTAATGCCTGGGAATTCATCCAGGGCCTCTCCGACATGCAGGGCCGGACTGGGCTCGACGCGCATGTCGGCGAGCGCGGCGTGAAGCTCTCCGGCGGACAGCGGCAACGGATCGCGATCGCCCGCGTCTTTCTCAAGGATGCGCCGATCCTGGTTCTCGACGAGGCGACATCTGCCCTGGACTCCGAGGTCGAAGCCGCGATCCAGGAGAACCTCTTCGCTCTCATGGAGGGCAAGACGGTGATCGCCATTGCCCACCGGCTGTCGACGCTGACCGAGATGGACCGGCTGATCGTGCTCGACAAGGGCCGGATCGTGGAGATGGGCACGCACCAGGAACTGGCTGCATCCGGCGGAATCTATGCCGACCTCTGGAGCCGCCAGTCCGGCGGCTTCCTCGGCAGCCACGAAATCGAGGAGGCGGCGGCGGAATGATCCGCCGCCATGCCTGTTCCCGGCCGCCGCGACGTCGTCCAAGCATTTGCTGCTCCGGCAGACCTTGCCAAGATGCAAGCCGTTTTGGAGCTTGCCTCGGCTTTGCCGGGAGAGGGAAAGCACCTATATCCCGTCGATGATCAAGTCCGTCCTCCGCTATTTCGAAAACTGGATCCGCCCCTTCGAACGGTGCGACGACCTCAATCCACCCCCCGGTCTCTCGGCCTTCATCTGGTTTTATGTGCGGCAGGCGAAGGCGCCGTTCCTGGCGATGCTGGTGCTCGGCGGGGCAGCCGCCGGCGTGGAGGCGGCGATGTTCTGGTTCGTCGGCCGCGTCGTCGACATCCTCGCCACCATCGACCGGGCCGCGGGATGGTCAGGCCTGATGGAGGCGCATGGCGGGGAACTGCTGCTGATGGCGCTGGTGATCGGTGTCGGACGTTTCGTGATCGCCTCTCTCACGGCGCTCGTCGACCAGCAGATCATCACGCCGGGCTTCTACAACCTGGTGCGCTGGCAATCCTATGTCCATGTCTCGCGCCAGTCGCTCTCCTTCTTCCAGAACGATTTCTCCGGCCGGATCGTCACCAAGGTCTGGTCGGCGGGGCAGGCGGCCGGCGATGTGCTGACGACGCTGATGGAAAGCCTGTGGTTCGTGCTGATCTATTCGGTATCGACGCTGGTGCTGGTCGCGCAGCTCGACCTTCGCCTTGCCGTTGTCGTCCTGATCTGGCTGATCGTCTTTGCATTCCTGGCAAGATATTTCGTTCCGCGCATCCGGGAGCACTCGAAGCTTTCGGCGGAGGCCGGCTCCATGATCAGCGGACGCATGGTGGACTCCTATTCCAATATCCAGACGCTTCGCCTCTTCGGCAGCGACGAAGCCAACGACCGCTACATGCGTTCCGGTTTCGAGAGCTTCCAGGCGACGATCCTCCGCTTCACCCGCCTGTTGACCGGTGTGCGCGCCTCCATGGCGCTGCTGTCGAGCACGATGATCGTGATGATGGGAGCGCTCAGCATCCACCTCTGGCTCGGCGGTCTCATCAGTTCCGGGGCCGTTGCCTTCACCATGGCCTTGATGCTGCGCCTCAATTTCCTGCTCGGCCGGCTGATGACCCAGCTCAACGGGCTGATGCGCAATCTGGGCACAGTCCAGAACTCGGCGGAGCTCATTTCCCAGCCGATCGGACTCGTCGACAAGCCGGACGCGGAGACGCTGACCGTGCGTGCGCCGGAGATCAGGTTCGAGAACGTCAGCTTTCACTACGGCAAGGGCAGGAGCGTGCTCGAGGATCTGTGCCTCACCATTCGTCCGGGCGAGAAGATCGGCATCGTGGGACGCTCCGGAGCCGGAAAGTCGACGCTGGTCAATCTCCTGCTGCGCTTCTACGAACTGGAGCAGGGCCGCATCCTGATCGACGGACAGGATATCGCCGGTGTGACGCAGGAATCGCTCAGGGCGCAGATCGGCATGGTCACGCAGGATACGTCGCTCCTGCACCGGTCGATCCGCGACAATATCCTGTTCGGGCGCCCGGACGCGAGCGAGGACCAGTTGCGGCAGGCGGCGCGGCGCGCGGAAGCGGAAGGTTTCATCGCCGAACTGGAAGACCAGCGTGGCCGGAAGGGCTTCGATGCCCATGTGGGGGAGCGGGGCGTAAAGCTCTCCGGCGGCCAGAGGCAGCGGATCGCGATTGCAAGGGTGATGCTGAAGAACGCTCCCATCCTGGTGCTGGACGAGGCGACCTCGGCGCTCGACTCGGAGGTGGAGGCGGCGATCCAATCCAATCTGGAGCGGCTGATGCAGGGCAAGACGGTGCTCGCCATCGCCCACCGGCTGTCGACGATCGCCGCGCTGGACAGGCTGATCGTTATGGACCAGGGGCGTATCGTGGAGCAGGGCACGCATGCGCAACTGGTGGCGGCCAACGGCATCTACGCAGACCTCTGGGCGCGCCAGTCCGGCGGGTTTCTGGCCGCGGATGCCGCGCAATAACCTCCTTCAGCGATCGCCGAGGACGATCTCGGCTACCAGGCCATGGTGATTGGAGCCGAACGAGGACGAAAGGCGTTCCAGCGACCTTATCCGCAGGGGTTGCCGCACATAGACATGGTCGATTGGCACGCCCAGCCGGCCGGCCCATTGCGGCCATGTGGCGGGCTCCCACAGGGCCGTCCGCAGGCCGGTCCAATGGAGGAACATGCGGATGTTGGGCGCGAGGCTGGAGGCGTTGAAATCGCCCGATACCAGCAGCGGGCCTTCCAGGCGCTCCAGTACCTGCGCCGCGCGAACCAGTTCATGGGTCTGGAAGCTGTCGAAATAAGGCTTGGTCGTGTGGATCGCCGCAAGATGGATCGTCGTGCCCTGCCAGGAAAGGGCGGAGACGATCATGCGCTCTTCGAATACGGTGCTCAGCGAATGGATGGAGCGGGCTTCCAGCGGCGTCTTCGAGAGGACCATCAGATCGCAGTGCTTCGTCATCTCGCCGCAGCCGATACGATAGGGGTAGACCGCCGATAGTGCCGGGAGCTCTGGCTTCAGCGGCGCCGCCTCCATGATGTTCACGACATCGGCCCCCGATCCGAGGATCGCGTCCCGGATCGCCGGCGCGTTCTCGAGATTGTCCATCAGGATGTTGAAGGACATCAGCCTGAGGACGGGAGAACCTGCGCCTCTCCAGTCGTCCTGCGCCAGATCCTGCGTCATCCAGATCGCGTGCCCCGCCATTCCCAGGGATGACGCCAGAAGCACGGCGGGCAGCCTCGTGCGGTGAAGCAGAAGCGCCAGGACAAGGGCGAGCGCGCAAAGGAGGGAGAGATGCAGTTGCAGGCTGTGCAGGGTGGTAAAGAGCCAGAACCCGCTGACATAGCGGGCGCCGATCCCCAGGAGCACAAGCGACACGATGACGCATAATGCCACCGACAGTAGGTGTCTCATCCAGCCCGATCCCCAGGGTCGCCTCCGCGCGTCGGGCTGTACCATGCGGGTTGCTGCGTCGCAATGCAAAGGCAGTGCAGCGGTTAACCGGCAAATCACGGCCGCGGCGGGTACGGAGAGCGGCTCAATGAGCCTCGGCCAATGGGGGCGCCACGGTGTCTGAGAGTGTTCGGAAAGGCCGCGACAAACTGGCTCCTATCGGCTTGCCAAGGCTGGACATATTTCACGATCAAGCATAGAACGCGCCGGATTGCCGGGGGAATCTGTGTTCCAATTAAGGCCAGTTCCACTTCTCCGGCTGAGGGGCAAATGCGGTTTTCGCGAATTGCGTGAGAAGGATGTTTGAGCCGTGAGCGAGCACGAGACACACAGCGAAACACTGGGCGAGCCCACTCGCCGTGATTTCCTTTACCTGACCACCGGCATGGCCGGCGCGGTCGGAGCGGCGGCAGTGGCCTGGCCTTTCATCGACCAGATGCGGCCGGACGCCTCGACTCTGGCGCTGGCCTCGATCGAGGTCGACGTATCGGGCGTCGAGCCGGGCATGTCGCTGACGGTCAAGTGGCGCGGCAAGCCGGTCTTCATCCGCAACCGGACCGAGCAGGAAATCGAAGCGGCCAATGCCGTGGCGCTCGACGAGCTCAAGGACCCGATCGCCCGCAACGACAACATCGACGCGAGCGCGGAGGCGACCGATCTCGCCCGCTCCGCCGGTGAAGGCAAGGAGAACTGGATCGTCATGATCGGCTCCTGCACGCATCTCGGCTGCGTGCCGCTCGGCCAGGCCGGCGATTTCGGCGGATGGTTCTGTCCCTGCCACGGTTCGCACTATGATACGGCCGGCCGCATCCGGAAGGGTCCGGCACCGACCAATCTGCCGGTGCCGACTTTCACGTTTACGTCCGACACAGTGATCCAGATCGGGTGAGGGGTTCTAGATAATGAGCGGTCATTCCACATACCAGCCGGCCTCCGGCATCGAGAAATGGATCGACTCGCGGCTCCCGCTGCCGCGCATGATCCACGACAGCTTCGTCTCCTATCCCGTTCCCCGCAATCTGAACTATGCCTATACCTTCGGCGCCATGCTGTCGGTGATGCTGATCGTGCAGATCCTGACGGGCGTGGTTCTCGCCATGCACTACGCGGCCGAGACGACCGTCGCCTTCAACTCCGTCGAGAAGATCATGCGCGACGTCAACCACGGTTGGCTGCTGCGCTACATGCACGCCAACGGCGCGTCGTTCTTCTTCATCGCCGTCTACCTGCATATCGCCCGCGGTCTCTACTACGGCTCCTACAAGGCGCCGCGTGAGATCCTGTGGATCCTCGGCGTGGTCATCTACCTGCTGATGATGGCAACGGGCTTCATGGGCTACGTCCTGCCCTGGGGGCAGATGTCCTTCTGGGGTGCGACCGTCATCACCGGCTTCTTCTCCGCCTTCCCGCTGGTCGGCGAGTGGATCCAGCAGTTCCTGCTCGGCGGCTTCGCCGTCGATCAGCCGACGCTGAACCGCTTCTTCTCGCTGCACTACCTGCTGCCGTTTATGATCGCCGGCGTCGTCGTGCTGCACATCTGGGCGCTGCACGTCACGGGTCAGACGAACCCGACCGGCGTCGAGGTGAAGACGAAGACGGACACCGTCGCCTTCACGCCCTATGCGACGCTGAAGGATGCGCTCGGCGTGTCGGTCTTCCTGATCGTCTACGCCTGGTTCATCTTCTACATGCCGAACTACCTCGGGCACCCGGACAACTACATCCCGGCCGACGCCCTGAAGACCCCGGCTCACATCGTTCCGGAGTGGTACTACCTGCCGTTCTACGCGATGCTGCGCGCCATCACCTTCAACATCGGCCCGATCGACTCCAAGCTCGGCGGCGTGCTGGTGATGTTCGGCTCGATCATCGTGCTGTTCTTCCTGCCCTGGCTCGACACGTCCAAGGTCCGCTCGGCCGTCTACCGTCCCTGGTACAAGCTGTTCTTCTGGATCTTCGTGGCCAACGCGATCATGCTGGGCTGGCTCGGTGCAATGCCGGCGGAAGGCATCTACGTCATCCTGTCGCAGCTCGGCACGCTCTACTACTTCGGCTTCTTCCTCGTCATCATGCCGCTTCTCGGCCTGTTCGAAACGCCCCGGCGCATTCCGAACTCGATCACCGAGGCCGTGCTGGCGAAGAAGAACAAGTCCGACATGGAAAAGCTGCCGCCCGCCGAAGCGAGCGTCCGATAGCCGAGACCGAGAGGGAATAAGAACTATGAGAAAGCTTGTTACAAGCCTCCTTTCGCTGGCCTTCGTGGCGGGTCTCGGCTTCACTGCCGCCCTGGCGCAGGACGATCACGCGGCTGAGGGCGACGCCCATGCAGAAGGGGCGACGCCGCACTATCCGATCAACAAGCCGCGGGAAGTGGACTGGAGCTTCGCCGGACCGTTCGGTCACTATGACAAGGGACAGTTGCAGCGCGGCCTGAAGGTCTACACGGAAGTCTGCGCCGCCTGCCATTCGATGTCGCTGGTCTCCTTCCGCACCCTTGAGGACCTTGGCTATTCCGAGGAGCAGGTGAAGGCCTTTGCCGCCAACTACCAGGTGACGGACGGCCCGAACGACGATGGCGACATGTTCGAGCGGACCGCGGTTCCGTCGGATTACTTCCCGTCGCCGTTCCCGAACGCCCAGGCGGCGGCCGCCTCCAACAACGGCGCGGCTCCGCCGGACTTCTCGCTGATCGCCAAGGCGCGCGGCGTGACCCGCGGCTTTCCGCAGTTTGTGTTCGACATGTTCACGCAGTACCAGGAAGGCGGCCCTGACTATATTTATTCGCTGCTGACGGGCTACCAGGAGCCGCCGGAAGGTGTCGAGGTGCCGGAAGGAACCTACTACAACCCGTACTTCATCGCCTCCGCCTCGCTGGCGATGGCCCCGCCGCTCTCGGACGGGCAGGTCACCTATGACGACGGTTCTCCGGAGACGCTGGACCAGTATTCCAAGGACGTTTCCGCCTTCCTGATGTGGGCCGCCGAGCCGCATCTCGAGGACCGGAAGCGGACTGGGTTCATGGTCATGGTCTTCCTGCTGATCTTCACCGGGCTCATCTACCTGACCAAGAAGTCGGTCTATGCGAGCAAGGAACACTGAGGCAGGTCCTCGATAACGAACAGGAAAAGGCGGCTTTCGGGCCGCCTTTTTAGTTGGGACGATACGTCCTCCTTGGTAAGTTCTGCCGAATTCAAAATCCAAAGCACCGGATCCCCATGACAAAGTCCATCGACCTCGCCGCTTCCGTCCGCTCGATCGTGGATTATCCGAAGCCCGGCATCATCTTCCGGGATATCACCACCCTGCTTGGCGACGCGGTTGCCTTTCGCCAGGCGGTGGACGAGCTTGTGCGGCCATATACGGGGCTGGGGGTGGACAAGATCGCCGGTATAGAGGCGCGCGGCTTCATCCTGGGAGGGGCGTTGGCGCACCAGCTCTCGGCCGGTTTCATTCCGATCCGCAAGAAGGGAAAGCTACCGCACGAGACGGTACGGATCGCCTACAGCCTGGAATATGGCGTCGACGAGATGGAGATGCATGTGGATGCCGTCAAGCCGGGCGAGAAGGTCATCCTGACGGACGACCTGATCGCCACCGGCGGGACGGCGGAAGGGGCGGTCAAACTGCTGCGCCAGCAGGGGGCGGAGATTGTCTCCGCCTGCTTCGTGATCGATCTGCCGGATCTGGGCGGACGCAGGAAACTCGAGGCACTCGGGGTCGAAGTGCGCACGCTGATGGAGTTCGAGGGACACTAGGCCCTCACACAGCCTCCGGCGCCCTACTCAAATTCCAGCACGGTGCCGTCGTAACGCATCACGACCTCGCCGTGCTGGTTCACGCCGTCGTTCGTCGTGAAGTTGATCCAGGTGCCGGGACGCGACATGAGCGGGCGGCTGTCCACCACCTCGACCGAATAGGTTATGCTGTCGCCGGAATAGACGGGCTTCAGCCATTGCAGCTTCTTGAAGCCGGCCGAAGGGCCGAGCTTCGGCGCGACCAGGCCCTCGCTCTCCAGCCTCGACACCTCGGCACTCCAGTAGGCGACGTAGCACTTCATCCAGCCGGCGCAGGTGTGCCAGCCGGAGGCGCAGAGAGCGCCGAAGACGTAATGCCTTGCCGCCTCCGGATCGGTGTGGAAGGGCTGCGGGTCATACTGGCGGGCAAAGCGAATGATGTCCTCGGCCGTGAAGAGCAGGGTTCCGGTGGTGACCTTCTTGCCGGGCGGCGACAGTTCGATCAGCCTCATGCCGGTACTCCGTCCGGAGAACGAAGGCGCATCATGATCGGGTTTTCGCCCTTCATCACGACCTCGCGCCGCTGGCTTTCAACCTCGTGAAGGAAGGTGACGAGGCCGATGCCCGGCCGCGAGCGCAGCACGCGGCTCGCCACCACCGTCGAGCGCCCGGAAAGCGTATCGCCGGCCAACACCGGTTTCTTCCACTCCATCAATTCGATGCCGGGAGACCCTTCGGAGGAGGAGCGGGAGAGCCACCCGTCATACATCATGCGCATGAACATGCTGCCCGTATGCCAGCCGGAGGCGGAGAGGCCGCCGAGGATGCTGGCCTTTCCCGCCGCCTCGTCGAGATGCATCGGCTGCGGATCGAACTCCGCCGCGAACGCGACGATCTCTTCGGCGCTCACCTGTCGCTCCGGCAGGGGAAAGATGCGTCCGGGCGTAAAGTCCTCGAAGTGGTAGAGAATAGCGGACATCGCCTCGCCGAAAGGCTACGTGTTGAAGCGGAAGTGGATGACGTCGCCGTCGTGGACGACATATTCCTTGCCTTCGTCGCGGCCCTTACCGGCTTCCTTCGCACCGACTTCGCCCTTGTAGGCGATATAGTCGTCATAGCCGATAGTGAAGGCGCGGATGAAGCCGCGTTCGAAATCCGTATGGATGACGCCCGCCGCCTGCGGAGCCTTGGTGCCGCGGACGATCGTCCAGGCGCGCGTCTCCTTCGGGCCTACGGTGAAGTAGGTGATGAGGTCGAGCAGGTGGTAGCCGGCGCGGATCAGGCGGTCGAGGCCGGCCTCTTCGAGGCCGAGCGCGGAGAGGAATTCCTCTGCTTCGCCTTCCGGCAGCTGTGCGACCTCCGCCTCGATCGCGGCGGAGATGATCACGCATTCCGCACCCTGTTCGGCCGCCATCCTTGCGACGGCTTCAGTGTGCGTGTTTCCGGTGGCGGCGTCGGCTTCGGCGACGTTGCACACATAGAGGACCGGGTGGGAGGTCAGGAGGTTCAGTCCCTTCAGGACGGCAATGTCTTCCGCGCTCGAGCTCTTCAGGAGCAGGCGGGCGGGCTTTCCGTCCTGAAGCAGCTTGATGACGGCTTCCATGACCGGCAGTTGCGCCAGCGCTTCCTTGTCCTTCCCGGTGGCGCGCTTGCGGGTCTGCTCGACGCGCCGCTCCAGGCTTTCCAGATCGGCCAGCATCAGTTCGGTCTCGATGGTCTCGGCGTCACCGACGGGATTGATACGGCCTTCGACATGGGTGATGTCGGTGTCCTCGAAGCAGCGCAGCACATGAACGATCGCATCGACCTCGCGGATGTTGGCGAGGAACTTGTTGCCGAGGCCTTCACCCTTGGAGGCGCCGCGCACCAGGCCGGCGATGTCGACGAAGGAGATGCGGGTCGGGATGATCTCCTTCGATCCGGCAATGGCCGCAAGCTGCTGCATGCGCGGATCCGGCACGGCCACTTCCCCGGTATTCGGCTCGATGGTGCAGAAGGGATAGTTGGCCGCCTGCGCCGCAGCCGTCTTGGTCAGAGCATTGAAGAGCGTCGACTTGCCGACATTCGGCAGGCCCACGATGCCGCACTTGAAACCCATCGGTAGATATACCTGTTGCTGGAACGATCTTTGGCTTGGCTATGGGATAAACGGCCCCAGGGGTCAAGGGTCGTAGTCCGGCGGCGGCTTGATCGCCTGCCTCGGGAATGCGATATTTTGCTCCATCAAGAGACGTCATCGCGAGTCGCGGATGCCGACGAAGGACGACACGATCCTCCTGCCGAAAACGGTGACGAAGCCGAAGGTGGAGCGGCCCAAGCTCTACAAGGTCATTCTCGTCAACGACGACTATATGCCGCGGGAGTTCGTGGTGATGGTGCTCAAGGCCGTCTTCCGCATGGGCGAAGAGACGGGCTACCGGGTCATGCTGACGGCACACCGGATGGGAGCCGCCGTCGTGGTGGTTTGCGCCAAGGACATTGCCGAGACCAGGGCAAAGGAGGCCGTGGATCTGGCGAAGGAGGCCGGGTATCCATTGATGTTCACGACCGAACCCGAGGAGTGATCAGCGGGATCGGCGGTACAGATAATCGTCCGGCAGCCCGAGGCGCCGGCAGGCCTGTACCGGCGGCGACGACCTGAGCAGAAGCTTGTCGGCTGCCTTTGCCGCAAGACCGACGACGATCCGCTCGCGGGTGGAGAGACGGTATTCGGTCCCGATTCCCAGCCGCGCCGCAACCCACGGAGGGAGAAGCTCCACGGCCGCCTTCACCAAAGCCACCTGCACCGGATTGGCGACCCGCGGCAGCGCGTCGACCCGCTTCATGATGTCGAGAAACTCGAAGATGACGGGGGAGGGGGCCAGGCGCTCCCGCATGCTCTCCAGCAGCCGGTTCCATTCCGCCTCGGAGGAGGGGGCTCCGGTGGCGCCATACAGGCGAGCGGCCGGGACAGCTTCAGCGAAGAGCGATTCCCGTTCCATCGGCGACAAGGGGCGGACGTAGCTGTGATAGGCCTCCATGAAGCCGAAACCGGCGGTCGCCTGGACCCAGTCCAGGAGAACGGGGTCGTTGGCATGATATGGCTCACCCTCCGACGTGATGCCCGTGACGCGGTCATGGGCTCGCACGACGCCGCCGATCATCTGCTCGGCACGGCTTCGCGCGCCATAGACCGTCACCATGGCGGCCAAGCCGGTGCGCTGGAGGCGCTTCAACGGCTCGGTTCGGAATGTCGTATGATGCCAGACGCCGTCCCTGACCTTCGGCTCGCCCAGTTCGAGCAGGACGGCTGCGACCCCGCCGATGAACAAAGCGACCTGGTTCTTGAAGATGCGCCATGAAACGGAATCGGGAGGCACCAGGGCGGGTTCGCCCGGCGGGGAGGTGAAGTCGAAGCGGATGCCGGCGTCGGCCAGGAAGCCCTCCGCGACGCTATCCAGCCGGTCGTGAACCGGGCGAGGCAGGGGCAGAACGGCGAGGTCGAGCATCTGGCGGCGTCTCCTTGTTCAAGGGAAAAGCCGGTTGCGCCCAATGGTTCCGGCCTAGTCTCCCTTGCCGCCGAACATCTTCTTCAGCATGTCCGCCATCGGTCCGGTGGCCGGGAGGGCAAGCTTGCCGCTTCGCGCCTGATGGATGTGCGACTGGCTCGTTGCCTTCCGCGGAGCAGGCGTGGCGGGTGGGGGAGCGGACTTTTCACCGGCGGCCAGGGCGATCTTGTTCAGGAACTGGGAGTCCTCGCCGCGCACCAGCATTTCGGCATTGTCGGCAATCGCATCCAGAAGAGGCTCGAGCCATGCCCGGTCGGCCTTGGCGAAATCCCCGAGTACATGATTGTGGACCAGTTCCTTGGCCCCCGGGTGGCCGATACCGAGGCGAAGCCTGCGGTATTCCTTTCCGCAATGGGCGTCCAGGGACTTGACGCCGTTGTGTCCCCCGTGGCCGCCTCCGGTCTTGAGGCGAGCCCTGCCGGGAGCGAGATCCAGTTCATCATAGATCGCCAGTATGTCCTTCGGCGCAAGCTTGTAGAAACGCATCGCTTCGCCGACGGCTTCGCCCGAGAGGTTCATGTAGGTCTGCGGCTTCATCAGCAGGACCTTCTCACCGGCAATCTCGCCTTCGGAGATTTCCGCCCTGAACTTCTTCGACCACGGCCCGAAGGCCGGTCGCCGCTGCAGCGCATCGGCCGCCATGAAGCCGATGTTATGGCGATTGCCCGCATATTTCGTCCCGGGATTGCCGAGGCCGGCGATGATCTGCATGGGGAAAATTCCGTTTGATCCGATCTCCTTCTCCACCGTGAACGCGGGAGGAAGTCAACCGATTTCCCGATGGTCTTCACGGTAGCAAAGGCGGGAGCCGCCGATGCTGCGACGGCCTTTGCCCTGCATCAGCTTCGTTCAGCGATCTTGCGCGCGCCCGTATCCGTTCCGAACGCTCCGTGAGACCGGTCGATGCCATGCGCGTCAGAAGCATGGGGAAGCAGGTTGTTCACGAACCCTTTTGGGGCACGATATGTTTCCGCTGCTGAAGCTCTGCAAGGATGTCATCCACCTGACGCGGCCGTGCAAAGTGATAGCCCTGGGCGCAGTCGATGCCGATCTCCCTCAGCACGCCGTATTGCGCTGCAGTCTCCACGCCTTCGGCAACCACCAGACAGTTCATCTTGTGGGAAATGGCGGCGATGCCTTCCACGAGCATACGATTCTTCTGGCCGATCCCGCTGCCGTCCTCGATCGACCGCACGAAGGACTGGTCGATCTTCACAATATCGACGGGGAAGCGGCTCATGTAGCTCAGGGAAGAATAGCCCGTCCCGAAGTCGTCCAGGGCGATCCGGCAGCCGAGGGTGTGGATCTCGTTCAGAATCGTCCGGATTTCGGGATTGTCATGCATCAGGACCGCTTCGGTTATCTCGACCACAAGGCGGTGGGGCAGTATCCCGTACCGATCGAGCAGGCGCACCAGCCGCAGCGGCAGCGGGCTTTCGAACTGCATGGGCGAGAAGTTGACCGCCACATAGGTGTCGCTCATGCCCGTATGGGAGGTGAGCCGCGCCAGGTTGGCGATGGCCGCTTCGAGGATACGGTCGCCGATGCGGCCGATGATGGCCGTCTCCTCCGCCACTTCGATGATTCCGGCCGGTGACAGCAGCCCCTTGTCGGGATGGCGCATCCGCATCAGCGCCTCGAAGCCTGCGACTTCGCCCGACGATGTGTCAACGATCGGCTGGAAATGCGCCTCGAACCAGTCGTTGTCCAGGGCTTCATGGATGTCGTGTTCGATTTCCGCCCTCTGGCGTGTGCGGTCGAGGATCACCGGATCGAAGATCTGTGCGCCGTTCTTGCCCTCGCGCTTGCGCGTGTACATTGCCAGGTCGGACTTGTGCAGGAGTTCCGCGGCGTCCCCGGCATGATCTGGATAAAAGGCAACACCAACGCTGGCGCTGAGGCGCACGGCAGCACCGTTGACGAGGAAGGGTGCGTCGAAGATGGCGATTATCTCCCCGCAGAGCGTCTCTGCGGCGGCCTGCGCATCATGGTTGCCGATCAGGATGGCGAACTCGTCGCCGCCGAGGCGCGAAAGAGTGTCCTCCTCGCGCAGCAGGGGCCTCACACGCTCTACGAATTGTTGCAGGACGTCGTCCCCAGCTGCGTGGCCGAAATTGTCGTTGACCGACTTGAAACGGTCGAGATCCACGAAGAGACAGGCGAGGGGAACGCCCGCCTCGTCCGCCTCGCGGATCCGCTCTTCGAGAATCCCTTCGAAGCCCTGGCGGTTTACCAGCCCGGTGAGATGGTCGGTGATTGCAAGGCGCCCGTTGCGCAGTTCGGACTGTCGAAGCTCCGTCACGTCGGTCATGACGTTCAGCGAGCTCGCCGCGTCGTAGTCGGCGTCCATCTCACGCTCCACGATGAGGACGTCCATGACGCGGCCATCCTTGCACATGAACCGAACAGTTGCTTCCACGGGACGGCTTTCCATGCGGTTCCGGGTTTTTCGATTGGCGAAGATCTGATGGTCCGCCGGCACGACAAACCGGATGAAGGGCTGGCCGATGATCTCCTCGCGATCATAGCCTGTGGCAAGCAGCCAGTAGTCGCTTACGGCCAGGATCAGGTCGGCGCCATCCAGCGAGAACAGCATGGCCGGTGTCCGGTTGTATGTCTCGGTGGCATGCCGGTGCGCCCGCCGCAGATCACGCTCGTCGCGCTCCAGAAGCGTCTGCATCTCGTTGAAGGACTGTGCCAGCCGGCCCATCTCGTCATTGGATTGCCAGTCGACGTGGTGGCGCGAGCCGAGCCTGCGGGTCGCCTCGATCGCCGCCGTCAGGCGCATGAGCGGCTGGATGACCATCATCCGGTTGCCGAATATCGCCGCCAGGAAAACCGTGAGGACGGCGAGCACGAAGATCGCGATGAACGCATGCTCCATCTCGTCGAGCGCCGCGAACCATCCCCCCGTCTGCACATAGACGGTCACGTTGCCGACCACCTTCTCGCCGTCCGGCGATCTGTAGGTGATGGGCATCGACATCGTTTCCAGCCCGCGGAAATCCGCCGGATTGATGTCCGATTCGACGACGGTCACCTTGCCCAGTTCGTCATCTATATAAACGCTGCGGACGGTGGGTTCGGCGAGGATGGCAAGGGCCGTACCGCGAATGCTCTCGGCGTCCAGTTCCCAGACAGGCTTGCCCAGGGCATGGGCGTTGGTGGCGAGGATCAGCCTGACCTGCTCCCGAAGCGTCTCCGTCGCCTTCTGCGAGGAAAGGGCCAGAAACAACGTGAAGAGGGGGGCGACCACGACGAGCAGTGCGGTCGACACGATGGCAATGAACCGGCTTTCCACCGAGCGCGTCATTGTCTCCCCTGCGTCCCCTCTTGTTTGACCCCGTCGCGGCTAGCCGGACTCCGGCGCTAGGGGAGCAGTCTTGCCAAAAACCTGTTAAACTTCGCTAAAGCTGATCGTGAAACTTCATGCCAAGCTGAAGCGCTCCGGTCGCCTGACGTCGGTCCGGAAAGAGGATCGGCGGAAAAATACGAAACAAAAAAAGCCCGCCTCGAGGGAGGCGGGCCTTGGTGGAGAGGATGGAAGCTTATTCGGAAGCTTCGCCTTCTGCCTGTTCTTCCTCAACGCCAGCTGCCGGAGCGACGATCGTTGCGATCGTGAAGTCGCGGTCGGTGATGACCGGCTTGACGCCCTTCGGCAGGGTAACGTGCGAGATATGCAGGCTGTCGCCGATCTTGTGGCCGGCGAGGTCAACAGTAATGGAGTCCGGGATCGCATCGGCCGGGCACTGGAACTCGACCGTGTGGCGAACAACGTTCAGGACGCCGCCGATCTTGATGCCGGACTTGTCTTCGTTGATGAAGTGGACCGGCACTTCGACGGTTACTTCGGTGTCCTTGGAGACGCGCAGGAAGTCGACGTGCATGGTGAAGTCGCGCACCGGATCCAACTGGTAGTCCTTCGGCAGGACCTGGTACTTCTTGCCGCCGACGTCGATGGTGGCGATGGTGGTCATGAAGCCGCCGGCGTGGATGCGCTTCGTCACTTCGTTGGTCGAGAGTGCGATGGAAATGGGGGGCTGCTTGTCACCGTAGATGACGGCAGGGATGAAACCGTTGCGGCGAAGTTCACGGGCGGACCCCTTACCGACCCGTTCGCGCGCCTCGGCCTTGAGCTCGTATGATTCCTGGCTCATGGCATGTCCTTTCGAGGTTGTTTGGAGAGTCTGACCATGCAACCGGTGCACGGAGGAGACTGGGAGGACACCTCGCGATGCTCTCCATCCGCGTTGCCTCCAAGGGTGTCTACGCGGACCGGCGGGCTATAATACAAAGGGTGCCGGATGGCAAGCCGGCCCTGCAGTGCCTGGCGTTCTTCAAGTCTTTACCATGTGTGCGAACGGATAGGACACCAGTGGGATGTTAGGAGCCGTTCATATTCCCATTGGACCGGCTCATCATGTCGCGCATTCTCTCCTGCCTTTTTGTCGAACACGATCTACGCTACCTCGCCGCCGCCGCTGTTGTTCTTGCTATGGGGGCGACGCTGACGATCCGGCTGTTTTCGCGGGTCACCAGGCGCCGGGGAATGGAAAGGGGAATGTGGTTGTTCCTTGCCGGCTTCATCGGCGGGTCGATCACCTGGGGCACGCACTTCCTGGCGATGCTGGGATACACGACGGGCGGGATCGCGGGATACGAGCCTGGCCTGACGCTGGCCTCCCTTGCGGTGGCGATCGGCAGTGTCACGGCGGGCCTCGCGATTTCCGCCTATGCCGGGCGGAGCCGGATGCTGGAGGCCGGCGGTGTGGTGCTCGGCCTCGGGATAGGTGCCATGCACTATCTCGGCATGGCTGCCTACGAGATCCAGGGCAACCTCGTCTGGCGCTTCGACTATGTCGTGATATCGCTGCTGGCGAGCGCCGTGTTCTCCGCGGTGGCGATGAACCGTGCAGCGCGACCGGTCACTCGGTTCTGCCGCTACAGCTCGATCGCCGCGCTGATCCTGGCGATCGCTTCGGTGCATTTCATTGGCATGGCTGCCGTCGACGTCGTGCCGGACGCTACGTTGCAGGTCCCGCAGTCGGTGATCTCGCCGGCCATGCTCGGGCTCGGAGTGCTCGGTCTGATGATGGTACTGCTGGCGCTTGCGGCGGCGAGCTATCTCATCGATGCCAGCGCGATGCGTGAGGCGGTTGAGCGCTACCGACAGCTTTCCCTCCAGGATCCGCTGACCGGGCTACCGAACCGCGCCGCGTTCCAGGAGGAACTGTCGAATGCCTCGGATCATCCGGCCGGACTGGGGGTAAGGGTCGCAATCCTTTCCTTTGATCTCGACCGCTTCAAGGAGGTCAACGACGTGCACGGGCACATCGCGGGCGACGCTGTGCTGCGTGCCATCGGCGACCGTCTGGCGAGCGCCATCGGTGACGACGAGTTCGTTGCGCGCATCGGTGGCGACGAGTTCGTCGCCCTGACCCGCCGTTATTATGCGCGTGCCGACGCCTCGCGCCTGGCTGCGCGGATGATCGCCGAGATCGTCAAGCCGATCGAATGGAACGGCAACACACTGAACATTGGTACCAGCGTCGGCATCGCCGTACTGGACGACGACGTGGCGGTGGACGACCTCCTCGCACGGGCGGACGTCGCCATGTATCGCGCCAAGGAAACCGCCTCGAATGCCGTCTGCTTCTATGACCCCTCGATGGATCGTGCGGTGCGGGAACGCAACGTGCTGGCGATGGACATGCGCGCAGGGCTTCGGCGGGGTGAATTCCAGCTCCATTATCAGCGGCAGAACGATACCTTTACCGGCGCCGTGGTCGGTTTCGAAGCCCTGCTCCGGTGGAACCACCCGGATCGCGGCAGCGTCCGGCCCGCCGAATTCATACCGATCGCCGAGCGCAGCGGCTTCATCGTCGAACTGGGGGAATGGGTACTTCGGGAAGCCTGCCGGGAAGCGGCAAGCTGGCGCAATCCGCTATCGATCGCCGTCAACATCGCGACCCAGCAACTGGCCGATCCCCGCTTTCCAGGCCTCGTGCAGGAGATATTGCAGGAGAGCGGGCTCGATCCGGCGCGCCTGGAACTGGAAATCACCGAGACCGGCATCATCGCCGACCATCAGCGGGCCCTGCAGACGATACGCCACTTGAAGAGCCTGGGCGTCAGGATCGCCATGGACGACTACGGAACCGGCTATTCCTCGCTCTCCATGCTGCTTGCCTTTCCCTTCGACAAGATCAAGATCGATCGTCAGTTCGTCGACGGCGTCGCCACCAGCGCGCAGTCCGCGGCCATCGTGCGCTCGACGCTCATCTTGGCCTCGAGCCTCGAAATCCCGGTGTTGGCTGAAGGGGTGGAGACGGACGCCCATGTCAACTTCCTGCGGGAGGAGGGCTGCGTACAACTGCAGGGCTTTTTCTTCGGCCAGCCCGTGCCGCGCGCCGAGATCGAGACGATCGTCAATTCCATCCCCGACCACCCACCCGGTCGGAAAAAGGTTGCCTGACGCGAGCTTCCGAGCGGGCTGACGCTCTTCGTCAGGCCGGCTCGCCGCCCGGCGGGTAGACCGTCTTCCGCTCGAACCGGAACTTGTGCCCGCACTGGCAGCGGACCATGTACTTGCGCGGGTCCGATGACGGGAATTCCGGCGAGAAGCCTGCCGGCATCTCGTCGATGCGGAAATCCCGGTTGCCGGCGCGACGTTCATCACTTTCCGACACCTCGGCATATCCAGAATGTCCGCATTCCGAACATTCCAGCTTTCTCGAATAGCGGTCGCGCGCTGCCATGCCTTCTCCAGCTCTGTCGTGGTCGGCTGCAGAACTAGCCACGCAGGCCGCGGATGCAAGAAAAAAGAAACGCCGGCTGCTGGCAGCCGGCGTTTGACGATGGGCGAGGATAGAGGAAAGCAGCGGCGTCAAGCCGCCTGCCGGTCCTGTGCAGCAGGCCCGCTGCCGACGGAGAAGTGGCTGATCTGCTCGTTCAGCACTTCCGCCTCGTTGGCGAGCGAATGGGCAGACGCGGAGGTTTCCTCGACCATTGCCGCATTCTGCTGGGTGACCTGGTCAAGCCCGCTGACGGCGGAGTTGATCTCGTTCAGGCGCGACGACTGTTCCCGGGAAGAGCCGACGATTGCACCGATATGCTCGTTGATCGACTGGATGTTGCCCTGGATGTGCTCCAGGCTTTCTCCTGTCTTCAGGACGAGGGCCACGCCATTCTCCACGTCGGAGGCCGAGGCCGTGATCAGTGCGCCGATGTCGCGGGCGGCGGTTGCCGACTTCTGGGCCAGTTCCCGCACTTCCTGCGCCACCACCGCGAAGCCCTTGCCTGCCTCGCCGGCACGGGCGGCCTCCACCCCGGCGTTCAGCGCGAGCAGGTTCGTCTGGAAGGCGATCTGGTCGATGACGTCGATGATCTGGCGAATCTTGGAAGACGAGCTTTCGATGCGCTCCATGGCCTGGATGGCGTTGCGGACGACATCGGTGGAGGTGTGGGCACCCTTCAAGGTATCGGCCGCGACGTCCACCGCCGTTTCGCAACGGGTGAGGGCGCTGTTGACGGCGCCGGTCATTTCCGCGAGTGCGGCGGCGGCCTCTTCCAGGGCGGCAGCCTGCCGCTCGGTGCGCCGCGACAGGTCGTCGGAGGCCATCTTCAGTTCGCTCGATCCCGCGCGGATCGTGGTGACGCTGCTTCCGATGGACGCGATGGTCGCTTCAAGACCCGCAAGCGAGTTGTTGAAGTCGTGGCGCAGATGGTCGAGGGACGGCGCGAAGGCTTTGGTGATCCGCTGATCCAGCTTGCCGCGCGACAGGGCGGCAAGGCCGGTTGCGAGGGCGGAAACGGCCTCCTCGATTTCGCGGGCGCTCGCGGCCTTCTCGGCCTCGCGCTGCTGACGCTCCTCGTCGAGCTCCTCGCTCTTGCGATGCGCTTCGTCTTCCATGCGCTCCTTGTCGAGCGCCCCCTGCCGGAAGGATTCCAGTGCGCGCGCCATGGTGCCGACTTCGTCGCCGCGGCCAACATAGTCGACCACGATGGACTTGTCGCCGTCGTTGAGGCGGTTCATCAGCTTGGCGAGTTCGGTCAGAGGCCGCGTGAGGCGGGCGGCGATATAGGTGCCGACGACGCCCATGACGAGGAGGACCGCCAGCGTGGCGAAGATTGCCCAGTAGGCGAGGTCGCGCGCCGATGCCAGCACCTGGCCCTCGTCCTGGCCCATGGCGAGAAGATGGTTTTCACCAAAAAGGGAAACCGGCTGGTAGGCGAAGAACAGGGGCTTGTCGGCCACGGTGGCAAAAGCCGATCCCGAGGTCTGTGCACCGGCTGCTTCCACAAGCTCGGCGGGGACTTCGTGCGGCTGTCCGCCGACGAAGGAGCCGCTCCGGAAGGCGCCCTTGCCATCGAGCAGCAGCGCCTCGTCGATCGACTTGCCGTATTCCTCCGGCGTGACGGCGCGGCTCAACTGCTCCGCGGACACCCTGAAGATCACCGCGCCCTTGACGACGGTATCGCCCCATGAGGAGACGGCCAACTGCTTGCCGATCAGCGCCGAAGGCTTGCCGCCATCCGCGTCATAGGCGGCGAATGCCGAGGTGTGGACCTGTTCGGCGGAGCCGCTGTTGATGCGGCCGACAATCTCGTTGATGCTGGGAATGGCGGAAGCCTGCTCGAGCAGTTCAGGGCCCTTGGTGACCGAGTAGACCACCTGGCCCTTCATGTCGACGATGTAGATGTCGCTGACGCCCGAGTTTTTCCAGGCGCTGGCAATCGTGCCGTGGATGGCGCTGTGGTGGATCGCATAAAGAAGCTTGAGGCCGGCGCCGTCGAGTTCCGCACGCTCCGCGGGTGAAAGTTCGGCCTGCTGATAGGCGGCCTTGATGTCTTTCGTTTCGCTCGGGATGATGTTGGTCATCGTATCGACCGCCTGGCCGATCGCCGTATTCTGACCGAGCTCGGTCAGCGCCTGGGTGATCCGGGCCTGATAGGTCGCCAGACCTTTCGACTGGTTGCCGGCAACCGATTCCAGCCGAAGCTGGCTCGCCTCGATGAGACCGCCCTTGCCGATCTGGTAGCTCAGGAGGCCGACGGACAAGCAGGACACGAAGGTGGCGCCGACGACGAGGCCGGCGAACTTGGCCTTGATAGACCACGACTTTCCTGCGCCGGCAGGCTTGAATGGCTGCGACATGGCAATGATTTCCCCCACACACAAACTAATGGTGTTGAATCTTTGTCAGGAATTCATTGCGGCAGTGTTAATGTCGACTCCGGTATACTGCCATCATCGGCAGCTGGACATCAGTCGAACAGGCTGGATACCGACTCCTCGGATGCCGTCCGGTTGATCGCTTCGCCAAGCAGGTTCGCCGTCGTCACCACGCGAATGTTATGGGCCGACTGGACGGCCGTGGTGGGCTGGATGGAATCCGTGATTACAAGCTCGCGGAGCTTGGAAGAGGTGATGCGGGCGACTGCGCCGCCAGATAGAACGCCGTGGGTGATGTAGGCGGTGACGCTGGTAGCGCCCTTGTTCAGGAGCGCCTCGGCGGCATTGCAGAGGGTTCCACCGGAATCGACGATATCGTCCACGAGCAGGCAGTCCTTGCCGGCAACCTCGCCGATGACGTTCATCACTTCGGATTCACCGGCACGTTCGCGGCGCTTGTCGACGATCGCAAGCGGACAGTCGATGCGCTTTGCCAGCGAGCGGGCGCGAACGACGCCGCCGACATCCGGCGAGACGACCATGACGTTCTTCACGTCATAGTTTTCCTTGACGTCGCGGGCGAGGATCGGAACCGCGAAGAGGTTGTCGGTCGGGATGTCGAAGAAGCCCTGGATCTGGCCCGCATGGAGGTCGAGGGTCAGGACCCTGTCGGCGCCGGCTTCGGTGATCAGGTTGGCGACGAGCTTGGCCGAGATCGGCGTACGGGGGCCGGCCTTGCGATCCTGCCGCGCATATCCGAAATAGGGCAGAACCGCCGTGATGCGCTTGGCCGACGACCGGCGGAATGCATCGATCATGATCAGCAGTTCCATCAGGTGGTCGTTTGCCGGGAAGGATGTAGACTGGATCACGAAGACATCCTCGCCGCGGACGTTTTCCTGGATCTCTACGAAAATTTCCTGGTCTGCAAAGCGTCTGACGCTGGCTTTTCCGACTGGTACGTTAAGATAGTTGCAGATCGCATCGGCAAGCTGCCGGTTCGAATTGCCTGCGAAAACCTTCATTGCGGTCCGCCCGTTCTGACGCTGGATGGGCGCCTTTTACCGTCGCACAAGGCGAATGCAAGAGCGATTGATCCCGCGTCCCGTTTTTTTATGAACGATCGGTGACGCGCATCAGCCTGCGCGAGCGTTCTTCCAGGCGACATACTCGTTGATCGTCTTGGTCGCGATGGTCTCCATCGTGGCGGCGGGCACGGACGCCCAGGGGTCGCCACGGGCACCCGGCAGGCGCTCCTGTCCCTGCAGGCGATGGAGGCGGGAACCGGTGTTATCCAGAATGTCCCAGACATAGACCACGGTCACGGCATCGCCGTCGGAGAAAGCGGAGAAGTAGCCCTTGAGGATATGGTCGGTGCTGTTGTCTCCCGACGCGCGGATGGAGAGGCCGCTTACGCGCGCCTGGGAGCCGAGCCTGCGGGAGAGGGGAGTGACAGCCTGGACCGGCGCCCCGATGATGGGAAGGAAGCGGATCGTGCCTTGCGCAGCGGCTTCGCCGGAGGACGAAGGCTGAGAGGGGGAGGCCGTGCTCAGAGATGGCGGCGCCTGCGCCGCTTGCGAGGCGGGCGAAGGGGAAGCGGGAGCGTTGCCGGACTGCAGCGCCTGAGCCTGCGCCTCCAGCGTGTTCTGCGGCGCTCTTTGTCGATCCGCCTGTTGTTGAGGATAGACGGGATAGGTCTGCGGCTCCGCCGAGCGTGCGAGCCGGTCCGCCTCGTCCTGCGTCACCGGGCTTGAGGCACGAAGCCCGCCGCCGACGTCGGCCGGCGGTGTCAGCGCGTCGGTGGTGTTGCAGGCTGAAAGGAGTGCTGCAGATACGGCGAGCAATGCTGCCGTTCCAGATATCCGCATGCCTGCCTCCGTTCCTCAGTCCGCCGACGCAAACTTAGGGGGCGAGAGTCGCGGGTGTCAAATCCACCCTGTGGAAGGGCTACCTCTGGATCAGGTCCAACGGGTGGCGGGACAGCGCCAGCGGCGCACCGTCGGTGGTGAGGTAGGTATGGCCGAGCGTCATGGCCGTTCCCGCGTCGGAATCCATGATGATCATGTGGGTGAACAGCGTCATGTTTGGCAGGATTTCCTGTGGGTTGCCGACATGGAACATCTGATGCTCCATCCATGACGGAGAGAAGCGGGCGCCGAGCGAATAGCCGCAGGCATTCAGGCGATGCCGGGTGAGGCCGCGCTCGTCGAGGATCCGTGCATGGGTATCGAAGACGTCGCCGAAGGTGTTGCCGGGACGCAGGACATCCTCGATGGCGGTAATGGCCTCCACGCATGCCTTGTAGAGTTCGCGGTGCCGTGCGCTGGGCTCGCCGATCACGACGGTGCGCATCATGGCCGCATGATAATGGGCACTGGCGCCGGCCCATTCGAGGGTGAGCTGGTCGTTTCCGTCGAGGGTCCTGCGGCCCGCCTTGTAACGGCAGAGCAGGGCGTCGGCGCCCGACCCGATGATGAATTCGTTTGCCGGATAGTCGCCGCCGCCGCTGAAGACCGCACCCTGCATGGCAGCCAGGATATCGGCCTCGCTCCCGCCGGCCTTGATCAGCGGCAGGGCGGCATCCAGCGCATCGTCGGCCAGTTCCGCCGCCCGCTTCGCATGGGCGACCTCGGCCGCGCTCTTCACGAGACGCAGGCCGCTGACGAGGTAGGAGGCGTCGATGATCTGTGCGAAGGATGCCAACTGGTTGTCGAGCAGGCGGGCGATTCGTCCCGTCATGCCGTGCGTATCGTATTCGACCCCGATGCGGGCGCCGAGCAGGTCCATGTCGCTCAGCAGGTTCTTGAGGTCGAGAGTGGGGTCGGCGTTGAGGCGATCCACCCAGACCACGACATTCTCGATGATCGACGTATGGCGGGCCTGGCGGAGGTCCGCGGAGCGGGTCAGGAGCGCCATGGTGCCGTCCGCCTTCACGACGAGCGTCTGGAAGAAGCAGTAGCCGAAGGTGTCATAGCCGGTCAGCCAGTACATGCTCTCCTGTGCGAACAGCAGGAGCGCGTCCAGCTTCTCTTCCCGCATCTTCTCCAGAAGGCGTTCGAGGCGGCCGGCGTATTCGTCCCGTTCGAAATGCAGAGCCATCTCAGTTCTCCGTGATCGCGATTGCCGAAATCTGCCGCCCATAGTCCGGCTCCCCCCGATGGGTGGTGCGGCGATAGGAAAAGAACATTTCCTCATCCGGATAGGTATCAAGGTCCAGGTGGGTGGCGCGGATGCCCGCAGCCGTCAGCCGCCGGAGCGTCAGCGACTGCAGGTCGAAATAGGCGTGGCCGTCTCTTTCCGAGGGCGAGAAGAACTGGTCGTAGGACGCATCGAAGGCCAGGAAACGCTCGATGAATTCCGGTCCCACTTCATAGCTCCTCGGGCCGATGGAGGGGCCGAGGCAGGCGACGATGGCGTCCCTGTCCGCTCCCAGGCTGACCATCGCTTCGACGGTGTTTTCCAGGACGCCTCCCAGTGCGCCTTTCCAGCCCGCATGGGCGGCTCCCACGATACCGTTGATGCCGTCGCAGAACAGGATCGGGCCGCAGTCGGCCGTCAGGACTCCAAGGACGATGCCCGGGGTTGCGGTAACGAGAGCATCCGCCTTCGGCCGCTCGCCGGAATGGGTGCCGTCGACCACGACGACGTCCGGCGAGTGCACCTGGTGGACGGTTGCCAGCCGTTCCACCGGCTGGCCGAACCAGGCGGCGACACGCGAGCGGTTCTCCTGGACCTTCTCCGCCTCGTCATTCGAGCCGACACCGACATTCAGCCCTGCATATATTCCGTTCGAGACCCCGCCCTGCCGGGTGAAGTAGCCATGCCGGATGCGCGAGCCGCCATGCTGCTTCAGCAGGGGGCTTTGGAGGGGAGTCGGCGAGGACTGGTCCTTCATCGGCGAGCATATCTTTCGGGGCTGGAGGGGCGAGCCATCGGGCGGCGGCGCAGGCTGTGATGCTGCTGCTTCGTTTCGCGCGGATGTTGCGCAAGCATGCCCTGCGTGTCAATCGCCGAGCAGATCACCGCGTCCGGAAGGGTGCAAGGTCCAGGGCGGGATGGGAGACCGCCATGACCTTGAAGAGCTCTCCCATCTTGCCGGCTCCCTCGCCGGCAAGGCGATCCGCCGCCGCGGCGATGAGTTTTTGGTCCGCCGGCTCCTTGCCGTTCGCAAGCGCTGCGGCACGCTCGGCAAGCCCTAGCCCGCGCAGGAAATCCCCCTGCCTAAGTCCGCCATTGAGGTGGACGCCGGCATCCAGCGCGACCCGTGCCAGATCCTCGAAGTCCACATGGCTCGTCAAATCCGCTTCACCGGGGTGTGCGAGGGGCGGATCGAACTGGTGATGGTGGAGGGCCTGGAGCGTGTCGCCGAAGCCGGTGACCATGTGACCGTAATCGATGACGAGGGCCGTGCCGCCCGCGGCCTTCAGGCGGTCGCAGAGAATCGCCATCATCGCCTGGCGCGCCGGCGCGAACTCGAAGATGCTGCCGTCGGGCACGGGCGTGGCGGGAGAGGGGAGGACGGCTGGATCGAGACCAGCGATGCCGGCCGTGAATGTCAGCTCGTCATCGCCGTCGAGGCCGACGAGACGCTCGCGGAAGCCGCCCTGCGTCTTGACGAACTGGCGGATCGGAATGGCGTCGAACAGCTCGTTGGCGGCGATGAGAACGGGTCCTTCCGGCACATCCTCCAGGCGATCGTGCCAGTTGATCTTCGTGGAATAGGCTTCGAGCGTCACCCGCTGCACGCCGCGAAGCCGCTCGCTGGTTTCCACCAGGTGCACGGTCATGCCGTCGAAGAGCGGAGGGGCGATCCGCCGGATGACGCGCAGCATGTCCGCCATCATCGTTCCGCGGCCGGGGCCGATCTCGACCAGCCGGATATTTCCGGGGACGCCGTGCTGCTGCCAGGCATGAACCATGAAGATGCCGATCATCTCGCCGAACAGCTGGCTGATTTCCGGCGCGGTGATGAAGTCGCCTGCCGTCCCGAAGGGCTCGCGGGTCCGATAGTAGCCCTGTTCAGGATCCGACAGGCACATTGCGAAGTAGTCGGCCACGCTGAGAGGCCCGGTTGCGCGGATCAGCGCCTTGATCTTCCCGGCGAGCGGCGTGCTCATGGTGCACCTTTTCCTTCAGGCATCCGCGGCAGCTCTGAGGCGGGTCCGCAGCATCAGCCAGAGACCCAGAACGACCATCGGCAGCGACAGCAGCATGCCCATGGTGAGCCAACCAAACGCCAAGTAGCCGAGTTGCGCGTCGGGCTCCCGGAAGAATTCCACGAAAATCCGCGACAGGCCATAGCCGCAGACGAAGGCGCCGGAGACGAAGCCGGGACGTTTGAAGGCCTTCATCCCGAAGACGAGCGCCGCCAGGACGAGAAGCAGAAGGATTCCCTCCAGTGCGGCCTCGTAAAGCTGGCTCGGATGGCGTGAGAAGGGGCCGCCCGTCGGGAAGACGACGGCCCAGGGCACGTCGCTCAACCGGCCCCAGAGTTCGCCGTTGATGAAGTTGGCGATGCGCCCGAAGAACAGACCGAACGGGACGACCGCGGAGACGATGTCGAACATGCTCAGGACAGGGATGCCGTTGCGGCGGGAGAAGAAGACCATCGCCAATGTGGCGCCGAGGAAGCCGCCGTGGAAGGACATGCCGCCGTTCCAGATCTCGAGCGCCCGAACCGGATTCTCCGAGACCGCCGCCAGATCGTAGAAGAGGACGTAGCCCAGACGTCCGCCGAGGACGATGCCGACGGCCACCCAGACCAGGAAGTCGTCCAGGTGCGCGGCCGTTATCGGCGACCGTTCATGGGGCCACAGCGAATCGTTGGCCGCCAACCGTCGTGCGTAAAGCCATCCGCACAGGATTCCGGCGACATAGGCCAGGCCGTACCAGTGCACGGCGATGGGGCCGAGGGAGAATGCGACCGGATCGATCTGCGGGAACGGCATGAGGGCGAACGTCTTCAAGATTTCAGTCAAGGAAGGGCCTTCCCTAATATGCGACAGGGCGGGAACATGGCGACACCCAAATCGGCGGTCAAGGCGAATTTCCCCGGCAGGATGTGACGCTTGCATCGCAAGGCGCCAGACCCTACTTCATTTACAGCGACGAATACGGCTTCGGCCGCAATGATGGGAGCACAAGACCATGTCCAACGGCACGAACCGTATCCTCGATGATTTTGCCAAGCTGATGACCGATGCGGCGGGCGCGGCCCAGGGGCTGCGGCGGGAGGTCGAGACGGCATTCCAGTCTCAGGCGGAGCGGTTCCTCAACAACATGGATGTCGTGAAGCGGGAGGAGTTCGAGGCGGTCCGCGAAATGGCGGCGCGGGCCCGTGACGAGAACGATGCGCTGAAGGCGCGCATCGAGGCGCTCGAAGCGAAGCTTGCAGCACAGGGCTGAGGCGCGCAGGCGTCCGGTGCCATCGGCAGGATCTTGGCCCCGGGAGTTTCCCGGGGTATCGCATGTGGTTAATTTCGAATAAATTTCCGGCCTGTGGACAGGCTCAAAAAAGACAATCTCCAGAGTCGCTTATGACTCCCGGCTGAAGCCGCGCGGGAACTGTTCCGACACACTCTCCACTTCAAAATCATGGCGAGGGGCTGGCAGCCGGACTCTCCAACTATACACTGATTTTAAATGATGATTCGAAACGGCCCGGTAAGCTCCGGGCAGACTCGCGGCAGTATCCTGCCAAGGTCGGACGATCATCTGAGGTGTTGTTTTCCGGTGATGTGTTTTGCGTCTCGCGTCCTTCACGAACGTCAGATTCATTCCGGTCGAAAAGGTGCGGCATGAGCCTTATGGAATTTGAATTCGGTCGTCAGTCAAACCCCGTCGACATGATCGAAGTCGTCGCGGCATCCAACGACTGGACATTCGAGCGCTCCGGCGAAGACGAGATCGCCATGACGGTGGAGGGGCGCTGGGCAGACTACCATGTCTCCTTTTCCTGGATGGAGGAGTTCGAGGCGCTGCATCTTGCCTGCGCCTTCGACATCAGGATTCCCGACGCACGGGTGAACGAGGTCATCCGGCTGCTGTCGCATGTCAACGGTCAGGTGCTCATGGGGCATTTCGACCTGTGGCGGCAGGAAGACGTCGTCATCTTCCGTCAGTCGCTGCTCCTGGCGGGCGGCGCCGAGCCCACGAGCCAGCAGGTGGAGGTGCTTCTCTCCAGCGCCCTCGACGCCTGCGAGAGTTATTTCCAGGCCTTCCAGTTCGTGGTCTGGTCGGGAATGGACGCCAAGAGCGCCATGGAAGCGGTTCTGTTCGAGACCGTGGGGGAAGCATGACGTCACTGCCTCCATTCCGGTCGCTGGTGCTGGTCGGCGCCGGAAACATGGGCGGCGCCATGCTGACCGGATGGCTGAACAGCGGCGTACCGGGACAAGTGATAACCGTGATCGACCCGTCTCCGTCACCGGAGATAGCCGACAGGATCAGCCAAGCCGGCGCCCGGCATGCGGTCACTCCTCCCGCCGGTCTTCAGCCGGAGATCATTTTCATCGCGGTGAAGCCACAGGTCATGGACGCGGTTCTGCCGCCGCTCAAAGGGGTGATGTCAGCGGATACGGTGGTCGTCTCAGTCGCTGCGGGAAAGACGCTGGCGTCCATCGAAGCCCATCTGGGCGAGGCGGGAATGGTGCGGGCGATGCCCAATACGCCGGCCATGATCGGCCGGGGTGTGACCGGCGCCTATGCCAATCCCAAGGTCAGCGAGGCCCAGCGGGCGCAGGTGCAGGCGCTTCTAGCCGTCAGCGGCCCCGTGGAGTGGGTTGCGGGCGAACGGGATATCGATGCGGTGACGGCCGTTTCCGGCAGCGGACCCGCCTATGTCTTCTATCTCGTCGAGTGCATGGCGGAGGCAGGCCGAAAACTGGGCCTGCCGGCGGACCTCGCCATGCGTCTCGCACGGGAAACTGTCTCGGGGGCCGGCGAACTGCTGAACCGGTCCCCCGAGCCTGCCTCGCGTCTTCGCCAGAACGTCACGTCACCCGGCGGCACGACGGCTGCAGCGCTGGCCGTGCTGATGGCGGAGGACGGCATGCAGCCCTTGTTCGACGAGGCGATCGCCGCCGCTCGCCGGCGGGCGGAAGAACTCGGAAGCTGAGGCGTTGATGACGAACGAAATCTCCTATGGCGACTTCGAGAAGGTCGACATCCGCGCCGGTACGATCGTCGAGGTCTCGCCTTTTCCCGAAGCCCGCAAGCCAGCCTGGAAGCTGAAGATCGATTTCGGTCCGGAGATCGGCGTAAAGAAATCGTCGGCCCAGATCACCGTGCACTATGCCGAGCAGGACCTTGTCGGACGGCAGGTTCTGGCGGTGGTCAATTTTCCTCCGCGCCAGATCGGGCCGTTCCGCTCGGAAGTGCTGACGCTGGGTTTCGAGGACGAGGCAGGTGCCATCGTTCTTGCCGCCGTCGAGCGGCCGGTGCCGGACGGCAAGAAGCTGATGTGATCCAGATCCCGGCCCGTTTCAGGCCGGAACGCGGACCACCGCCCGCAGCCCCCCCCGGGGGCTGTCGGAGAGGGTGACGTTGCCTCCATGGGCATGCGCAATGTCGCGCACGATCGAGAGGCCCAGTCCGGTGCCGGACGTATCGATGTTGCGGGCCTCGTCCAGGCGGAAGAACGGCTTGAACACCTCCTCGCGCGACCCTTCCGGAATTCCGGGTCCGTTGTCGTCGAAGGTGAGGGTCAGCCAGCGTGCCGTATGCCTTGCCTCCACATGCAGCGTATCCGCATAGCGCTCGCTATTGGCGGCGAGATTGTGGACGAGCCTTCCGAAGGCATTGGGCCGCACGGCAATGACATCCTCGCCCTCTACCTCATAGGTCATCCGCTTGCCCTTGAGCGCAAAGTCGCTCCTGATCTTCTCCAGGAGCTCGCTCAACTGCAGGCTGCCGACATCCTCCTCGGCGTCTCCCTTGGCGAAGGCGAGGTAGCCCTCCAGCATCTTCTGCATGTCGTCTACATCCTGCGCCATGCCCTGGAGTTCAGGCCTGTCGCCCGCGAGTGCCAGTTGCAGCCTGAAGCGGGTGAGGATGGTGCGCAGGTCATGGCTGACGCCGGAGAGCATGGCGGTACGCTGTTCGATCTGCCGCTCGATGCGTTCCCGCATCAGGATGAATGCCGATCCCGCCAGTCGGATCTCATCGGCACCACGTGGCGTGAACTCGGGCATCTTCTGCCCCTTGCCGAAGGCTTCCGCCGCCTGGGCCAGCATCAGGATCGGGCGGATCTGCCCCCTAAGGAAGAGGATGGAAATGCCGATGAGCGCGAGGGCCGTGCCCGCCATCCAGACGAGGAAGATGTGGGTGTTGGAGGCATAGGTCTGGTTGCGGCGAGTGAAAACGCGCAGGACCTTGTCCTCCAGCTTGACGCGAATCTCGACAAGGCGGCTGTCGCCGACGGTATCGATCCAGAACGGCCGCTGGATCTGGGCGCTGATCTGGTCGGCAAGGATGCCGTCAAGAATGGAGAAGAAGGGCTTGGGGCGCGGCGGAGGCAGTTGGCCGCCTTCCTCGATCGCGACCGTCAGGTTCAATTCGTCGGCGATCCGCGAGATATTGGCATAGCCCGGATCGTTCGGGTAGATCTCGATTGTAGCGATCAGGGCTGCGATATCGCGGGTGACGCCTTCCGAAAGCCGCTCGGTCACCATGCGCCAGTGACGCTCCATGAAGACCGCTGCCACCACCGACTGGAGCAGCAGCATCGGGATGATCACGATCAGGACGGAACGGGTGTAGAGCCGGGTCGGGAGGAGGCGCTTCGCGCGGCGCTTGAACCTGCGCCATCCCGGAACCTGAAGATGCCGGGCACCTCGCCGCAAGGCATCGAACCATGCCATCGCTTTGCTGCTTCTGTTCCCCATCGGCCGGCCCGGCGTCAGTCGATGCTCAGCCGGTAACCGATGCCTCGGACCGTCTGAAGATATACGGGATTGGCTGGGTCTTCCTCGATCTTGCGCCGCAGCCGGTTGATCTGGACGTCGATGGTCCGCTCGCCGACCTCGGCATCGTCGCCGATCAGTTCGTGGCGGGGGATGGTGTCGCCCGCGCGCAATGCGAACAGCATCATGATCTCCTGTTCGCGGTCCGTCAGCCGGATGTGTTCCGCCGCCTTGCGCAGTTCCTTGCGGACGATGGAGAAGGTGAAGGGCCCGAACATCACCTGCTCGATCTTGGGCGCATCCGGGACCGCGTTGCGGCGCAGGATGTTGTTGATCCTGAGCACGAGCTCGCGCGGATCGAACGGCTTGGACAGGTAGTCGTCGGCACCGGCCTCCAGCCCGGCAATGCGCGAATCCGCCTCCGCCTTCGCGGTCAGCAGGATGACGGGCGTCTTCTTGTCGCGGTAGAGGGATTCCGTCAGGGAGAGCCCCGATTCTCCGGGCATCATCACATCGAGGATGATCAGGTCGTATTGCAGTCCGTCCAGCTTTCGGCGCGCCTCAGCAGCGTCGGCCGCCACCGTGACGCGAAAGCCCTGCTCGGCAAGATAGCGGCTGAGCAGGTCGCGGATGCGAGTGTCGTCGTCGACCACCAGAAGGTGAGGGGCATCGTCGGAAAGAAGTACCGCCATCAATCCAGCTCGCTTTCAATGACCTGCAGATCCGGGTCGCGCCCCCGCATCTCGCGCAGAAATTCCAGAACGGCGCTGCGACCCTCCGAAGACAGGGACCGCATCGCATGGGTGATGCGACGAGACTGTGGCTCGGAAAGGGCAAGGGCGAGTTCGCGGCCGGCAAGCGTCGGATAGAGACGTCGCTGCCGGCGGTCCTTCGCGCCGGCCATCTGGCGGATATAGCCCATTTCGATCAGTTGCCTGAGGACCCGGGCGAGGCTCTGCTTGGTGATCTGGAGGATGTCGAGGAGGTCTGTGACCATCATGCCCGGGCGGCGCGATACGAAGTAGACGACGCGATGATGCGCGCGCCCCATGCCGATCCCGGCGAGGATGGCGTCCGGGTCGGAAACAAAGTCGCGATAGGCGAAGAACAGGAGTTCGATGGTCTCGAAATCGATCTGCGCTTCATCGACCGGCGGCATGGACGGCTGGTTCTTCTTCACTGCTTTCGCTGCCGGTGATCGCGACACACCCGTGTCCTTTCGCCCTCGTTCCGCGACCTTGCCAGAGACGCCGCTTCTTCTTCCTTCGTACTTGGATCGATAAAGCGCGAACGGCCGGAACAATCAACTGGATTGTTGGCCGCTCCGGCGGGAAGGGGATCACCTGATGTTTCCCATGATGCGCCTTCGTGCGGAGGTCGGGCATGAATGCATGCGAAAGAGCGGAACTTTTGACGAGCGAGCGTCGTTGCCACGAGCAAAATGATCGGAGAGAGACATGACCACCCTTTCGCAATCCACGGCAGCCACAGCCCCATCGATTCAGACCAGCCCTTCCCATTCGCTTCGGCCTCTGCTGGTCACCGTCTTCACCGCCAAGGTGGTCGTCTCAGCCTTCCTGCTCGCCACGGTCAGCTTCGCGCCGCCCGTTTCGGCCAACGGAAGCTACATGGCCACGATGAACTAGAGGAAAGGCGCCCCGCGTTCCCATTATCCTTTCGCCGCCAGCCGGAAGCCGCTATAGATCCGCCCGACAATCCTGGAGTCGATCATGGGCAGATTGCAAGCCGGCATCGTACCGGTGACACCCTTCCAGCAGAACTGCACGATACTCTTCGACGAGGAGACCAAGGTCGGCGTCGTGGTCGATCCAGGCGGCGACGTCGAGCAGATCATCGATGTGATCGAGCGGAACGGCCTGGCCATCCGTGAGATTTGGCTGACCCACGGCCACATCGACCATGCCGGCGGTGCCGACCAGTTGAGGGAAGCCCTCGGCGTCCCGGTCATCGGCCCGCACAGGGACGACATGCCGCTTCTTCAGGGGCTGGAGGCGCAGGCCCGGATGTTCGGCGTGCCCATGACGGTCCGCAACGTCACGCCCGACAGGTTCCTGGAGGACGGTGGCACCGTTTCCTTCGAGGGGCATGTTTTCGAGGTGTTCCACTGCCCCGGCCATGCGCCCGGGCATGTCATCTACTTCGATCGGGAGCAGCGTTTCGCGCATCTCGGCGATGTTCTCTTCAACGGCTCCATCGGACGCACCGATCTGCCGGGCGGCGATCATGCGACGCTGCTGCGCTCCATCCGCGAAAAGGTCCTGCCGCTCGGCGACGATGTCGGCTTCCTGTGCGGCCACGGGCCGGGCGGGCGCATTGGCGACGAGCGGCGCACCAATCCGTTCCTGCAGGGGATGGACGACATAAAAAAACCCGGCATGACTGCCGGGCCTCAACTCGAATAGAAAGCCTTCCTTGGCTTAACCGGAAATCTGCAAGTTGACCGCCTTGGGCCCCTTGCCGCGACGATCCGGTTCCGTGTCGAAGCTTACTTTCTGATTTTCTGAAAGCCCGGACAGGCCGGAAGCCTGTACGGCGGAGATGTGAACAAAGATATCGGCGCCACCATTGTCTGGCTTAATGAAGCCGAAGCCTTTGTCGGTGTTGAAGAATTTTACAGTGCCAGTTTCGGCCATGCATCAGGTCCTTTTCTATCTGTCCGTGTTCAGCGGCGGACAGCATCACAGTAACACCCCGTAGGGTGGGCGGCAGGCAGCTTTAAGAAAGGGTCCCTGTCGTTACCGCGGTATCTGGATGGATTAGATTCATGACCGTCCCCCCCAGAACTCCGCCCGAAGTTTTGACGCCTTCGGAGCGCATTATTATAGGTCTTCCCATGCTCGAAAATTGCCCGAACATTCACAGATTGCTGTGTTTATCGGGAATTGGCAAGAAAAAGTTTTGAGTCGCCCTCCGGGCGGCGGCCGGCTCCTTCCCAGGTCAAGATCAAAGGCAGGAACCAAAGTGGAATTTCAGTAGATATCCAGCATTATTTTTCCCGCTGCCGATCGTTGTTCGGAATTATCCTCGCTGGAAGATCATTTCCGGCGTTGCGGGAAAAATAAATGTCGCATCCTGTCAGGCGGCCGGAAGACGGGACTTTCGCCGCGTGAGTTCGGGTACGACTTCCACCATCAGCATCGCGGCAAATATGATGGCGCAGCCGACATAGCCCACCGGCGGCAGCACGTCTCCGAGCAGGAGGGCTCCGAGGAGGCTGCCGAAAAGCGCCTCGCTGGACAGGAAGATCGCGGCCTGCGGTGCGGTCGTGTAACGCTGGCCGATCACCTGCAGCACGAAGGCGAGCCCCGAGGAGACCAGGCCTACATAGAGGATCTCACGGTAGGATGCGCGGACGATGTCGAAGCTTATCGTTTCCGTCATGGGCGCGATTGCCAGGCAGATCAGGGAGCAGACGGCGAACTGGGTGACGGACAAGGCCAACGGCCGGCCGGTGGAAGTAACGAAGAGGCCAGCGAGGATGATCTGGATGCCCCAGAAGAACGCGCAGACGATGGTGAGGAGGTCGCCCGGCGTCAGGTTCGCCAGTTGCCCGCCGCTCATCAGGAAGATGCCGAGAAGCGACATTCCCGAAGCCGGCCAGATGATCCAGTGCGGATACCGCCGCAGGGCCACCACGGTGATGAGCGGGACGAAGACGACGTAGAGACCTGTCAGGAAACTGGAGTTGGTAACGGTCGTGGTCAAGAGCCCGATCTGCTGGGTTATGGCGCCTGCGAACAGCGCAAGCCCCACCGCCGCGAAGGACAGCCAGTCCCGGCGGGTCAGGCGGACCTCCGCCCTGCGCGCTTCCAGCCAGGCGAACGGCATGACGGCGATCGCGGCGATCGCGAAGCGCAGCCCGACGAACCAGAACGGCCCGATGTCGTCCATTGCCGTCGATTGCGCCACGAAGCCGCCACCCCAGATCGCGGCTGCTAGCAGAAGAACGAGATTCGCCTGGATGCGCGTCATGGAAAACCTTGGGGAAGACCTTGAAAGAGGTGAGGGAAACCGGCAGCGGCTGCGGTTGGCGTGGAGACGATGCCGTATCAGCCGCGCCGAGGCTCATCAAGCGGCGGCCGCCTCCAGGGTCGGGTTTTACCGAGGTTTGGTCCGCTGGCTTTCGGCCCTCAGCACATCCCGCAGACTGCGCCTCGACAGCACGAAGCACCCTCCCGCCATCACAATGAAACCGCCGAGCAGAACGAGGAAGGCCAGGCGATCGTCCGAAAGGAGGTTCGCCGCATGAAGGGTCGGCGCCGTCGGGAAGCTGACCACCGCCGCGCCCGCCAGTGCCGGGTCCTCGACCAGCGCCGTCATCATCGTGATGCAGGCACCGAGCGCACCGAGCGCGATCACGAACGGCGAGCGCAACAGGTCGAACTTTCCGGGCCGCTTTCTCTCGTCGATGAACAGTGCCCGTCTCCGGCGCATCACTGATGACAGCAGGAGGCAATGCAAGAAGGGCGGATTTTAGGCAGCCGTGCCGCCACCGTGCTTGCTGTCCTCCACCTATCCGTCCTGGCGTCAGTCCCATACCTTGTCGGTTTCGGCTTGAAACCCTGACCTACATTCGACATACAGCTTTCGGCGGTTCCGGCGCGCGGCTCCGCCTTGTTCAACCGACCCTCAGGACCACGATAATGGCCTTTCTTGCCGACGCCCTTTCCCGCGTAAAGCCTTCCGCCACCATCGCCGTTTCCCAGAAAGCTCGTGAGCTCAAGGCCAAGGGACGCGACGTCATCGGTCTCGGCGCCGGCGAGCCGGATTTCGATACGCCGGACAACGTCAAGAAGGCAGCCATCGACGCGATCAACCGCGGCGAGACGAAGTACACGCCGGTGTCGGGCATTCCCGAGCTGCGCAAGGCGATCGCGGAGAAGTTCAAGCGCGAGAACGGGCTGGACTACAAGCCGGAGCAGACGATCGTCGGCACGGGCGGCAAGCAGATCCTGTTCAACGCCTTCATGGCGACCCTCAATGCGGGCGATGAAGTGATCATTCCCGCTCCCTACTGGGTTTCCTATCCTGAAATGGTGGCGCTGTGCGGCGGCACGCCGGTCTTCGTCGAGACGAAGCAGCAGAACAATTTCAAGCTGACGGCGGAGGAACTGGAAAGCGTCATCACGCCGAAGACCAAGTGGTTCATCTTCAACTCGCCGTCGAACCCGACCGGTGCCGCCTATGGCCAGGACGAACTGAAGGCACTGACCGACGTGCTGCTGAAGCATCCGCATGTCTGGATATTGACCGACGATATGTACGAGCACCTGACTTTCGGCGACTTCAAGTTCGTGACGCCCGTCGAGGTGGAGCCGAAACTCTACGACCGCACGCTGACGATGAACGGTGTCTCCAAGGCCTACGCGATGACCGGCTGGCGTATCGGCTATGCCGCAGGCCCCATCGAACTCATCAAGGCCATGGATATGATCCAGGGACAGCAGACCTCGGGTGCATCATCGATCGCGCAGTGGGCGGCGGTCGAGGCGTTGAAGGGGCCGCAGGATTTCGTGGCGAAGAACAAGAAGATCTTCGAAGGCCGCCGCGACCTCGTGGTGTCGATGCTCAACCAGGCCAAGGGTCTCAAATGCCCGACGCCGGAGGGCGCCTTCTACGTCTATCCGTCCTGCGAAGGCCTGATCGGCAAAACCGCACCTTCGGGCAAGGTCATCGAGACGGACGAGGATTTCGTTTCCGAACTGCTGGAGTCGGAAGGCGTGGCCGTGGTGCACGGCTCCGCGTTCGGCCTCGGCCCGAACTTCCGCATTTCCTATGCAACGTCGGAGGAGCAGCTCGAGGAAGCCTGCAAGCGCATCCAGCGCTTCTGCGCCGCCTGCCGCTGATAGCGACAGAGGCCCCCAAGGAGTTGGCGGGCCTCTTGCTCCTGCCTTCGTTGACGAGGTGCGGGAGTGGAATTACATTCCCGTCTATGAAGACGGTGTCCCTTCGTGAAGCTCAGGCTCGCCTGGACGAACTCGCGCAAGATGTAGCGCAGGGCGAAACCGTGACTGTAACGCGGGATGGGAAACCCGTATTCGACCTGGTGCCGCATCAGGATAAGCCCAAGCGGCGCATCGATTTCGAGGCGGGACAGGCTTATCTGCGAACCAAAGGCATCAGCGATCCGGTTTCCTATATCGCTGATGATTTCGATGATCCGCTCCCGGAGGATTTCCTGATTCAACCTCTGCCGGCGAGATGAGGCTTCTCCTTGACACTCACTTCGTGCTGGCCTTCCTTCGGAAGGATTTTCCTTCCCGCTTTCCTCGGTTTTCCCAATTCTTTGACGAGGCCGACATTGATGGTTTCGTCAGCGTAGCCAGCTTATGGGAGATCGCGATCAAGTGGCGGCTTGGCAAACTCGATCCTGGCATGGCGCTGGACGATATGCCCTCGGTATTGCAGGCCTCCGGCCTTACCATCATGCCGATCGGCGTTCCCCACGTCATCAAGGCTGTTGAACCCGAACCAGGGACGCGCGATCCATTCGATCGTCTGCTCCTGGGGCAGTGCCAAGCGGAAGGTCTTCTGCTCGTGACGGTGGACCGCCTTCTCGCCGACCATCGCTTGGCTTTCCGTTTCTAGAGCCAGGAAACGTGCCGTTTCGGCACGTCACCCCTTCGTCAGCTTGAGGATCGTTGACCCGCCACCGCCGCGCTGTTCGGTCACCGCGTAGACGGCGCCGTCAGGGCCGACCTTCACGTCGCGGATGCGGGCTTCGAGCGGCACGCGTTCCTCAAACTTCACCCGATCGTTCTCCATGTGCAGCACGACGAGGCCTTGGGAGACGAGGCCGCCGACGAGGAAGGCGCCCTTCCATTCCGGAATGGCGTCGCCATCGTAGTAGGCCATGCCGGAAGGGGCGATGACAGGATCCCAGTAATAGACCGGCTGCTCGGTCTCCGCCCGCTGCGTGATGCCTTCGCCGACGGGATCGCCGCTGTATTCGACACCGTAGGTGACCTCGGGCCAGCCGTAGTTCTTGCCGGCTTCCGGCCGGTTCAACTCGTCGCCACCCCTCGGTCCGTGCTCGACGGTCCAGAGGCGGCCTTGAGCATCCAGTGTCGCTGACTGGAGATTGCGATGGCCGAGGCTCCAGATCTCCGGCAGTGCGCCGTCCTGGCCGACGAACGGATTGTCCGGCAGCGGCTCGCCCTTCGCGTCGATACGGAAGATCTTGCCGAGACCGCTGGAGAGATCCTGTGCCTGAACCCGCGGCTCCGGGTCGGACCGCTCGCCGACGGTGACGTAGAGCTCGCCGTTCGGGCCGAAGACCAGCCTCGAACCGAAGTGCTTGTTGCCATCATAGCTCGGCATCTGCCGGAAGATGACCTCGACGTTCTCCAGCTTCCCGCCGCCTTGCCCGTCCATGACAAGTTTGCCGGAGGCGACGGATGTTCCGTTGCCGTCTTCGCGTTCCTCGGAAAAGGAGAAGAAGATCATGCCGGAGGATTGAAAGTCGGGGGCGAGGGCGACATCGAGAAGGCCGCCTTGTCCACCGGACAGAACCTCGGGAACGCCTTCGATCTCTGGCCCGGCGTCGCCGTCTGGCGAAACGATGTGCATGGCGCCCTCCTTGGCGGTCACCAGCATGCGGCCGTCGGGCAGGAATTCCATGGCCCAGAGGTGGGGCAATCCGTCCGCCACGACCTCCGTCTGGACTTCCGGCATTTCGGCCGGTTGCGGCGCGCGGGTCTGGCCGCCGAAGGCCGGCTCCTGATCCGGCGCATTGGCCGGTTCGGTCTCGACCGGTTCGCCGGCGTTGCTGTTTTCCGCGCCCGTGGCCGGTTGAACGCCCTGCTGGGCCTGAACGGGCACCGCGAGCAGGGCGGCCGAAAGGATGGTTCCGGACAACAGAACGATCAGGCGGTTCATCGAAAATCTCCCTTTTTCACCTTCAGCGGTGCGGCCACCTTGGCGATACCGCAGCGACGAATGATCTAGGTCGGGCGCTGCGGCTTGCCCTACACGTGTTCTTCAAGATTTGGTTATCTCGGAAAGCGTGGAGGCATCGTTCACAATCCGAGAATTGTCAGCATCACGAAGGTGGCGAACAGGACGAAGTGGGTCATGCCTTCGATGGCGTTCGTCTGGCCGTCGTTGAGATTGATCGCGGCGGCGATTAGCGTGATCGCGACCATCACCGTCTGCACCGGGGTCATTGCCATCAGGAAGGGCTGCCCCGTATAGAGCGCGATCGCCTCCATCACCGGCACGGTGAGGATGACGGTGGAAAGCGAGGCGCCGAGAGCGATGTTGACCACCGCCTGCATCCTGTTGCGAAGCGCCGCCCGCAGGGCGGTCAGGATCTCCGGCGCGGCGGAAATTGTCGCAACGACGACCGCCATCAGGGCGGGAGGTGCCCCGCTTCCTTCCAGGCCCGTACTCAGGAGAGCCGACATGAATTCGGCCAGCACGCCGATGATGACCACGCCGACGAGGATGATTGCGATTGAAGCAGTAGCGGATTCTTCTTCCGCGGCGTGTTCATGATCGGGTTCCTCTGCCACGGGCGGTTCGCCGGGCGGCGTGCGTCGGCGGGCGGTGGGATAGCTGTAGCTGAAGAAATAGCTGTGGGTGCCCACCTGCATGCGCAGGAAGAGGGCGTAGAGAGCGATCATCGCACCGATCGTGAAGGCCGAATAGATGTGCCAGCGGTCGCGCGGCACGAATTCAGGAACGACCATGGAGATGCCCATGGCTGTCAGGATCATCACGCTGTAGGTGCGGCTGGAATCGTCGTTATAGGCCTGCTCGCCGTGCCGCAGTCCGCCGAGCAGGGCGGCCAGCCCGAGGATGCCGTTGATGTCGAGCATGACCGCCGCATAGATCGTGTCGCGCACCAGCGTCGGCGACGTGGAGGTTCGCATCATGATCGCCAGGATCAGCACTTCCACCGCGACGGCCGACAGGGTGAGGATCATCGTGCCGTAGGGGTCGCCAACCTTTCGTGCCAGCACCTCGGCATGATGCGCCACCCGCGTGGAGGCCAGGATGATAACGGCGATGAGTGCGGCCGCAGCAAGCAGGGAGACGGTCTTGCCGCCTTCCATGAGGGGATTCTCGGAAAAGTAGGCAAGAACCGCAGCGACGGCGGCAATGGGAAGAAGTTTCTCCTGCTTCAGAATGGACGGCAGTGCCACGTGCTGCTCCTTGCTTCGCCGGGGTATCTATGGCGATGTGGCTGTCCATCAAGCGGTGCGGCGGTCTCGTTTGCGGGATTGGCTTTTGCTGTCATATTCCGCAGGTGGCTTGGAACCTTGCGGCGCCGACTGCGCTTTCTCATGACCGACGCGCCGCGGGGTGCCCGGCGCGATGGGAAAAGGAGAAAGGACAGGAGGGAGCATGACCAAGGTTGTCTATAAGGTCGTCCAGCATGACGGCGGATGGGCCTATCGTCTTGGCGATGTCTATTCAGAGACCTTTCCGACACATTCCGACGCCTTGCAGGCGGCGCGCATCGTCGCGGCTGAACAGCAGGTGGGCGGAGAGCCGGAAGAGATCAGTTGGCAGGACGAAAAGGGAGTCTGGCACACCGAATATAGTGACGGTGGCGACCGGCCCGAAGCCGAGGTGGTCGACGGCGATGACGAGGTCGAACAGAACCAGGCGTGACGCTCAACTTCCGTCGACGAGCGAGCGGGGCCGCCGGCCCCGAGCGGCGGAGGCCGGATAGGGGAGGTTCGGCGGGGAGGGGCGCCCGAAGGCGCCCCGGCATCCGTCAGGCTGCCGCGTCGAGCGACGGATAGTCGGTATAGCCCTTCGCGCCGCCGCCGTAGAAGGTATTGCGGTCCGGGTCGTTGAGAACGGTCCCAGCCTTCAGCCGCTCGACAAGGTCGGGATTGGCGATGAAGAGGCGGCCGAACGAAACCAGATCGGCGCGCCCGCTTGCAACGGCCTCCATGGCCGCTTCACGGTCATAGCCGTTGTTGACCATCCAGCCGGCCCTGCCGCCTGCCCTGCGATACGTATCACGGAAGGCGTCATAGTTGAACGTGGTCCCATCGTACTGGAAGCCACGGTCTCCGCCGGTCGCGCCTTCGATGACGTGGATGAAGGATAGTTCGCGCTTGGCCAGTTGCTCAGCCACGTAGCTGAAGAGCGGCTGCGGGTCCCTGTCCGAAATGCCGTTGGCGGGCGTGGTCGGCGACAGGCGAAGGCCGGTCCGCCCTGCGCCGATCTCTCCGGCAACGGCGTCCACGACCTGAAGCAGGAACCGGGCACGGTTCTCGATCAACCCGCCGTATTCGTCGGTGCGCTGGTTGGCGCCGGTCTTCAGGAACTGGTCGATGAGGTAGCCGTTCGCGCCATGGATCTCGACGCCGTCGAAGCCGGCATCCATCGCTGCGCGGGCTGCTTTGCGGAAGTCCTCGACGATGCCGGGAATTTCGGAGGCTTCAAGTGCGCGGGGTGCCGAGGTTTCGACAAAAGCGCCTGTGCCGTCGTCGTTGACGATGTAGGTCTTGCCTCCGGCAGGAATAGCGGACGGAGCGACCGGCGCCTGTCCGTCCGGCTGCAGAGAGACGTGCGACACACGCCCGACATGCCAGAGCTGAGTGACGATCTTGCCGCCTTTCGCCTGTACTGCGGCCGTCACCTTCTTCCATCCTTCGACCGCCTCCGGCAGGTAAAGGCCGGGAACATCCGCATAGCCCTGGCCCTGCTGGGTGACGGGCGTCCCTTCGGTGATGATCAGGCCGGCGCTCGCGCGCTGCTCGTAATAGGTAACATTGAGGTCGTTTGGAACGGCCTTTGGTGACCGGTTGCGCGTCAGTGGTGCCATCGCCACACGGTTCTGAAGCTCAATGTCGCCGATCTTGATGGGGTCGAAGAGACTGGTCATTGCAATGTCCTTATTGTCCTGGGAGGATGATGCGAGGTAATCAGAGCGTCCTGGCGAGCTCGGCGAGAAAGCCCTGGATGGCGGTTTCGTTGCGGCGATAGAAGGACCACTGCCCGACGCGCTCGATCACGACCAGTCCCGCTCGTTCCAATGCGGCGAGGTGGGCCGAAACGGTCGATTGGGAGAGGCCGCAGCGCCGTTCGAACTGCTGGGCGCAAACACCCATCTCAAGAGGATGGACCTGCGAGGCGAAATGCCGATGGGGCTCCCGCATCCACTCCAGAAATTCCAGACGTGCCGGGTGGGCCAGTGCCTTGAGGATTTCGACCTTCACGGGGCAGGGGTTCATATCGACCATGGACGATATATGGATCGTGAAAAGGCGATTTAAAGACCTAGGCAAAAAAGAAGGGCCGCGGATCGCTCCTGGCCCTTAGGTGTGAAGGTTGAACCTCCAGAGGGGAACAGCTGGCAAGGCAACCGGGAGTCGCCGTCAGCAGCCAACCGGGCGCAATATGGGAAGAGGTTGCTCGCCGGCAAGGGGGCAGCCGGCTTTGATGAAAGGCAAAAAAAGAGGGCCACCGGATCGCTCCAGGGCCCTATAAGTGTGAAGGTCAAAAAACCTCCAGAGGGGAACAGCTGCTGCGGTGGAACTGGGAGGAAAGCCACCATGTGCATCAGCTGTGTGCGATATGGTGGTTTTTTGTGCAGCGAACAATGCATAAATGTGCAGGACAGCCATGCAGATGGCGCACCCCTTGGCCGATGCAGATTTCTCGGCACGGATGCGTCAGAAATTCCAGTTCCGCGCCTTGGCCACGATGAAATCGCGGAAGACCTTCAGCTTCGCGGCGTTCTTCATCTCGTCGGGGTAGCAGAAATACGTGTCGAAGGAAGGGATGTCGGCTGAAAGCGGCAACTGGATGAGGCCCGGATCGCGGCCGACGATATAGTCCGGCAGCACGGCGATGCCGATGCCGAGAAGGCAGGCGCGCTTGATGGATGTCTGGCTGTTGATCTGCAGATGCGGCGCGCGCGGATTGTCCGAAGATCGCCCAGCCGTTTCCAGCCAGTTCACGTCGAGCAGGTAGTTGGGTGCCGGCTCGCCGAAGGTGATGACCCTGTGATCGTCGAGGTCTTCGATCGTATGGGGCTCGCCGAAGCGGTTGATGTAGGAGGGCGCTGCATAGACGTGCATGTGCACCGTGAACAGCTTGCGCTGGATCAGGTCCGACTGCTGCGGCTGGCGAAGGCGGATGGCGCAGTCGGCATGGCGCATGTTGACGTCCAGTTCCTCGTTGTCGAGGATCAACTGGATCGACATCTCCGGGTAGAGCTGGAGGAATTCCTGCACCTTGTCGGTCAGCCAGCCCTGGCCTAGGCCGACAGTCGTCGTGACGCGGAGCTTGCCGGAAGGCTTTTCCGTGGTCTCCGTCAGTTGGACCTTGACCGTTTCCAGTTTCAGCAGCACGTCATGGGCCGTCCGGTACAGGAGTTCGCCCTGTTCCGTCAGGATCAGGCCGCGGGCGTGCCGGTGGAAGAGTTTTACGCCGACATCCTGCTCCAGTGCGCTGACCTGCCGGCTGATGGCCGACTGGGACAGATGCAGCTTGTCGGCCGCATGGGTGAACGAACCCGCCTCCGCGGCCGCGTGGAAAATTCGCAACTTGTCCCAGTCGAGAGGTACCCCCATGCTAACCCATCACTCCGCAGCCTGAACGATCGGCTGGATGCCGGCGAGGTAGCGCTCGGCTTCGAGGGCCGCCATGCATCCCATGCCGGCGGCGGTGATCGCCTGCCGGAATGTATCGTCGGTAACGTCGCCAGCCGCAAAGACGCCGGGAAGGCTGGTGGCGGTCGAATCGGGCGCCGTCCAGAGATAGCCGTTTGGCTTCATCTTGAGCTTGTCCCTGAAAAGTTCGGTTGCCGGTGCATGGCCGATCGCGATGAACACGCCGTCGATCGTCTGTTCGCTCACCACCCCTGTGCGCGTGTCGCGCAGGCGTACGCCGTTGACGGACGGCGGCATCGGCGGCTTTGCCGGTTCCCCGGTGATCTCCGCGATCTCCGTATTCCACAGCACCTTGACGTTCGGCCGCTGGAAGAGGCGTTCCTGCAGGATCTTTTCCGAACGGAAGCTGTCGCGGCGGTGCACCACGGTGACGGACTTGGCGATGTTGGACAGGTAGAGGGCTTCCTCGACGGCGGAATTGCCGCCGCCGACCACGATCACGTCCTTGTTGCGGTAGAAGAAGCCGTCGCAGGTGGCGCAGGCCGAGACGCCGAAGCCCTGGAAGCGCTGCTCGCTCTCGATGCCGAGCCACTTCGCCTTGGCGCCCGTTGCGATGACAAGGGTGTCCGCCGTCCAGACGGCGCCGGAATCGGTCCTGATCGTGAAGGGCCGGCGGGAAAGCTCGACCTCGGTGACCAGATCATTGACGATCTCCGCCCCGACATGGACGGCCTGGTTGAGCATCTGCTCCATCAGCCAGGGTCCCTGAATCGGATCGGCGAAGCCCGGATAGTTCTCGACATCCGTGGTGATCATCAACTGGCCGCCCTGTTCCATGCCCGCGATCAGCACCGGCTTCAGCATGGCGCGGGCAGCATAGATGGCGGCGGTATAACCGGCGGGGCCGGAACCGATGATGAGGACTTCGGTATGACGGGCTGACATTGACTTTCCTTTCAGCGGGCCGATCGTCGCGCGCTCGCGCGTCTCTCATATAAGAAGCGGATGGCGATCTGCCGCCTGTGCCGCGTCATTTAAGGATGATCCATGCGCTACATCAAGGGCAGCCTTGCGTTAACAACAGATCAGTTGGCACGGCACGGGAAATATGCCGCGCCCGATCCTTGCGTCCAATCCACTTTCGGCTAAAAGCTTCGGGAAAACGAAGGGGATGCCCGTGCTTCGCGCCGACCTGGACGCAATAGACATCAAGATACTTCGCGAGTTGCAGCGCGACGGCCGGATGACCAATGTGGAGCTTGCCGAACGGGTCGGCATCTCGGCGCCGCCATGCCTGCGCCGCGTGCGCAAGCTCGAAGAGGCCGGCATCATCGAGGGCTACCACGCTCTTCTCAACGGCCCGAAGCTCGGCTTCGACCTCGTGGCCTTCTGCATGGTGGGCCTGAGGCGCCAGTCCGACGCCGACCTGAAGTCGTTCGCGAAGCGGGTGGAAGCCTGGCCGATCGTGCGCGAGGCATGGATGGTTTCCGGCGACAGCGATTTCCTGCTGCGCTGCACGGCGGAGAACCTGACCGTGTTCCAGAACTTCGTGATCGAAGTGCTGACCGCCGACGAACACGTCGATACCGTCCGCACCATGCTGACGATCCGGCAGGTGAAGCAGTTGGGGCTGGTGGAGGTGTGAGACGTCGTCCTCTCCGGTAACGTCAGTCCCACCAGTTGTTTCGTTCCCGGTGGTGAAGCGCGCGTAACCGGCCATAGGCCGTATCATGCTCCTGAAGGCGGGCGAACACCTCTGCCGCGATCTCTCCGGCAGGCCCATGGCGAAAATAGGACTCCAGTCTCCAGCGCATGTTACGAAGGGTGTCGTCGATCCCGACATTGATGAAGGTAATGCCGTCGAAGAGCGCGCGATGGCCGTTGTTGATCCGTTCGATACGTTCACCGATCACGGGGGCAGTCTCGCAACCGCGGATGAAACGGTCGGTCTCGCAGACCTTGATCGTATTGACCAGCAGCGACGTCATCATCGCGATGGACCGCGTGAGGGGATCCTCGTCGTGGTCGGCAAAGGTGTCCGCGGCCGATATCAGCCATCGGAGATCGGACTGCTTGCGGAGGAAGGCACTCTCCTGATCCCAGAGACCCCGGAAGCGCTTGTAGTTCTCCTTCGTATCGAATTCCCGCCGGACGAGGACAATCAGCTTAGCATGGTGGAAGAGAAGTTCCGGCTTGCCCGAGAATTGAATGCGCAGGTTTTCCACGTGCTTGTCGAGCGACTTGATCTGGCCCATCTCGGCCGGCCTGGCGTCCGTCTCGACCAGTATCGTCTTCAGACCTTCGAGGTCGTCAGGAAGTTCTGAATGCTTGCGTCCGCCCCATCGGCGCTGGTGCCGGGTGAATGAGAAGAAGTTTTCAAATTTGGTCTTTTTTCTCGGCATCACACGTGCTCATTGCCCACAGCCATCCATCTCTGTCGTTCTAGCGTCATACCTGTCCTGTCCGCCAGGCCCGCTTTAGCCAGTCCACGTTTCCAATCCGCCGGTACCATTTCTGACCGCCTCCGGCCAACACGTCGCTCATCTTCGGATTGCCGGCGAAGACGATGATGCGCGCGCCCGCGGGTGGCGAAGGATCGGCAAGGAAGCTCTTCAGATAGCGCGGGACGCAGGCATTCTTGAAGCTGACGCACCATTCCGCCGGCCAGTATCTCAGTTGTCCCGCCTTGAAGATGCGATCGCTCAGGAATTGTTGCTCATGTTCGAAATCCTGTGCCGCCTTCTCCGGATCGGCCAGGTAGTCTTCCAGAATATCCGCATGGCTCCCGAACTCGAAGCGAAAGACGGAGCTGTTTCCGACCATTGCCAGAAAGCGATCGCGAGAAGGGTTGACCTTTCTCAACGGCTTGGACCTGAACAGGTCATCGTCGCGAATGATGAAGAAGCGTCCCTCCAGATCGAAGAACGGATCAAGGGAGTCGATGACGACAAGATCCAGGTCGAGGAAGAGGGTGGGACCCTTCAAGCCTGCGAGATCGACGGCCAGGACAGAGAGTTTCCGCCAGCGGAGGTCCGTCTCTCCCAGCCGCATCTTCAAGATTGGCAGGGGCTGCACTTCTATGTCCGTCTCCAGACCGGAGCCATCATCGGTAAAGCAGATGAAACGATGCGGGCGCCGCAGGTGCCGAGTTACGCCATGGAACAGGTTATTGACGTATTCCGGGCCGTACAGGGTTCCCCACTTCATGCAGATCACGTTGACGAGGTCGTTGGATTTGGAAGTGTTCATGGGGTGCCGATACCAGCAAACAGAGACAGAAACGAGTGGCAGGATCACTCAGCCGGTGGGGTTAGAGACTGATCATCGCACTGTAAACCTCCTCCAGCGCCTCAGCCTCCCGGCGAAGGGCGAAGTTTGCCTGCACGTGCTCCAGCCCCTTGCGGCCATGCTCTTGTGCCAGGCGGGGATTTGCCAGGTAGGGACGTATCGCGTCGCGCAGGGCCTCGTAGTTTCCGGCGGGGACGACCGCACCCGTCTCGCCAATAGCGATCTGCTCGGAATAGGCACCGGCATCGCTTGCGACCACGGCGGTCTGGGAGGCCATGGCTTCCAGAGGGGTGAGCCCGAAGCCCTCGTTGCGGGAGGGGGCGACGTAGAGCGTCAGGCGGCGGTACCAGGGCTTGATGTCGTCGACCTCGCCCAGAAACCGGATACGGTCGGACAGGCCGGCAGCCGCGACGGCAGCCTTCAATTCTTCCCCGAAGGCGTGGTGCTCGGCGGTAACGCGGCCGCAGACAACTGCCGTCCAGTCCGGATGCTGCGGCAGGAGTTCGATCATGGCGCGGACGAAAAGGTCCGTTCCCTTCTGATGGCGGACGCGCCCGAAGCAGCCGATCAGGTACCGTCCGGGCAATCCGGTCGCGGCCATCGCATCGTCCGCTGATCGAGGAGGATGGAAGACCTCGAGATCGATTCCATGGCGGATCACCGTGTGCGGCACTTCCAGGAAGGAGCCGGAGCGCGCGCTCGTCGCCACCACCGCATCCATGTTGCGGATCAGCCATTTCGTGTACCGCGAATGCTTGCGCTGTGCGGCCGAGGTGAACAGGAGCTTCAGCGGCATGCGCAGCACGGACCGCATCAGGATGCCGGGCAACATCTCAGTGTTACGGCGGGCAGGCCAGACCCGCCAGCGGGCTTGCTCGGGCCGCCGCCAGAGCGCGGGAAGCTGCCTCCATAGCATCTTCGGCAGGTGGTCGGGAAGGCCGGGGCCGAGGGTAACGATGCCGCGGCCGAGCCGCACCTGTTCGGGGACGAGTTGCACGACAGTCGAAGTCACGCCGGAAAGGCGCCGCTTGAAGTGCGGCGCAATCACGGTGATGTGGCGCAGGGACACCAATGGGGCCGTCAGCCCCAGCTGACGGAGAGGATCTCGTAGCCCTTGGCGCCCCCGGGTGCGTTCACCTCGATCGAATCGCCGACCTCCTTGCCGATCATGGCACGGGCGATGGGGGAGGAGACGGAGATGCGGCCCGCCTTCACGTCGGCTTCTTGGTCGCCGACGATCTGGTAGGTCTTCTCCTCGTCGGTATCCTCGTCGACAAGCTTGACGGTGGCGCCGAACTTGATCTTGGAGCCGGACATCTTCGACAGGTCGATGACCTCGGCGCGGGCGATCAGGTCCTCGAGCTCGGTGATGCGGCCCTCGTTGTGGCTCTGGGCTTCCTTGGCCGCATGGTATTCGGCGTTTTCCGAAAGGTCGCCATGGGCGCGCGCCTCGGCGATCGCCTCGATGATGCGGGGACGCTCCTCCTGTTGGCGCCAGCGCAGTTCCTCCTGCAACTGGTTGAAGCCGTTCTGCGTCATCGGTACCTTTTCGACCATTTCCTTGTCCTTCGCGAGTGGACGCGCCGGGCGCGGCCACAAAAAGAAACAGGTTCCGGAGTGAAACTTCGGAACCATCCACACAGCTAAATTTCGGGAACTATAGCAGAGGACGATCTGCGATTTCCAGCATTTTCGAAATAGGCGCGGCAGGGCCGGTTTCAACACCGTTCTCTTCGTCGACACGCGAATGGTTGACTGGCGGAGCCGGAACATATAGTGAACAAGCTAATGAAGAAGTCGCTCAAAGAACGCCTGGCCATCCTGTCCGATGCTGCGAAATACGATGCGTCCTGCGCCTCGAGCGGTACCGCCCGCCGCCATTCCGGCGCGTCGGGAGGCCTCGGCTCTACCGAAGGCTCCGGCATCTGTCATGCATATGCCCCGGACGGGCGGTGCATCTCGCTCCTGAAGATCCTGCTCACGAACTTCTGTATCTACGACTGCGCCTATTGCATCAACCGATCTTCCAGCAATGTCGAACGAGCGCGTTTTTCGGTGGAGGAGGTGATCTGGCTGACGCTGGAATTTTACCGCCGCAACTATATCGAGGGCCTTTTCCTGTCCTCCGGCATCATCCGCTCCTCCGACCACACGATGGAGGAAATGGTGCGGATCGCGCGGGAGTTGCGCACCACCCATAACTTCCGCGGCTATATCCATCTCAAGTCGATTCCCGAAGCGTCGCCGCATCTCATCGAGGAGGCGGGGCTTTACGCTGACCGCCTGTCGCTCAACATCGAACTGCCGACCGATGCCGGCATCACCCGCTATGCGCCTGAAAAGCGGCCGGACAGCATCCGCCGGTCGATGGGGGAGTTGCGCCTCAAGATCGAGGAGATGAGCGAGCCGACCATGCAGACGAAGCGGGTGCGGAGGTTCGCGCCGGCCGGCCAGAGCACGCAGATGATCGTCGGCGCGGACGGAGCCAATGACGCGACCATCCTCGGCACGAGCGCACGCCTCTATGGCAGCTACGGCCTCAAGCGCGTCTACTATTCGGCCTTCAGCCCGATCCCAGATTCGTCGAAGAACCTGCCGCTCATCAAGCCGCCGCTGATGCGTGAGCATCGGCTCTACCAGGCGGATTGGCTTTACCGCTTCTACGGCTTCGAGATCGGCGAGATTACGTCGGCGCGGCCGGACGGAATGCTCGATCTGGACCTTGACCCGAAGCTTGCCTGGGCGCTCCGGCATCGGGAGCGGTTTCCCGTGGACATCAACCGGGCGGAGCGGGAAATGCTGCTTCGGGTGCCGGGGCTCGGCACCAAGACGGTAAAGGCGATCATCGCGGCGCGCCGCTTCTCCCGGCTCCGGCTCGACGACCTGAAGCGGCTCGGTGTGTCGTTGCGCAAGGTTCAGCCGTTCATCACGGCGGAAGGGTGGACGCCGCACCGGCTGGTTGACCGGCCGGACCTGCGGGCGATGTTCGAGCCGAAGCCGGAACAACTGTCGCTGCTTTGATGTACACGATCACGTTGAAGGGCAGGGGAGATCTGGAGGAGTGGCGGGATGCTGCGCGGGCACTGCTGCAGGGTGGGGTGCGGCCGGAGCAGATCCTCTGGCGCACCTTGGAGCAGGAAAGAAGCCTTTTCGCAGCAGCGCCCGCCGATCTTCCGCCGGCATTGCCTCACGACGGTTCCATCACCGTTTCTTCCGATTTCCTGAAGCTCGCCGCTACCGTGGTCTGCCACAGCGATCCGGCGCGGTTTTCGCTGCTCTACCGGCTCCTTTTCCGGCTGAGCCGCAATCGCCAGCTGCTTTCGATGGCCGCCGATGCGGATGTCGTGGCGGCACGGCAGATGGCGAAGTCGGTGGGGCGCGACTATCACAAGATGACGGCCTTTGTGCGCTTCAAGGAACTGCGGTTGCCACCCGATACGGCGGCGCGCCGGCAGTTCGTGGCCTGGTTCGAGCCGGATCATTACATTGTCGAGCGGGTAGCACCCTTCTTCCAGCGCCGGTTCAACGACATGGACTGGCTGATCGCCACGCCGAAGGGATCCGCCTCCTGGGACGGCCGGACGCTGCGGACGACGGAGGAGCCGGCGGAAAAGCCTGATCTCCAGGATGACACCGACGATCTCTGGCGGACCTACTATGCCTCGATCTTCAACCCGGCGCGGTTGAAGGTGAAGGCCATGACGGCGGAGATGCCGAAGAAATACTGGAGGAACCTGCCGGAAGCCGAGCTCATTCCGCAACTGATCGCCGGGGCGGAATCAAGCGTCTTGCAGATGGCGGAGCGGGCCGCCAGCGAGCCGCAACCGTTCCATCACCGGCTCCAGGCGGTTGCCGCACGTCAGCCGCAGCCGGAACCTTTGTCGGCGGGAACGCTCGCGGCGCTGAAGGAGGAAGCGCGCCATTGCACACGCTGCGACCTGCATTGCCGGGCCACGCAGACGGTGTTCGGGGAGGGGCCGGCGGAGGCGAAGGTCATGATCGTCGGCGAGCAGCCGGGCGATCAGGAGGACCTAGCGGGCGTGCCGTTTGTAGGTCCCGCGGGACAAGTGTTTAACGAGGCGATCCGTCACGCAGGGCTTGACCGCCAAGCGCTCTACGTGACCAATGCCGTCAAGCACTTCAAGTATGAGCCGCGCGGCAAGCGACGCATCCACCAGAAGCCGAACCAGAGCGAGATCCAGCAGTGCCGCTGGTGGCTGACCCGGGAGATCGAGCTGGTGAAGCCGAAGCTGATCGTAGCAATGGGCGCGACGGCGCTCTATTCCCTGACCGATCAGAAGGAGCGGATCGAGGACGTGCGCAGCCGACCACTTCCCTTTCCGGACGGGCGGACGCTGTTCGTGACGGTGCATCCCTCCTATCTTCTCCGGATTCCGGATGCTGCGCGCAAAGCGGCGGAGCTCAGGCGCTTCCAAAAGGATATGGAATCCATTCAACGGCTTGTCGCGAGTTTCGCATCAATCGATTCAGCAAGCTCACCCTCTCCGTGAGCTAGCCGGTCTTTCCATAGCTGGCGGCGACAGGCTTCGATTCCGGCGACCCCCGGAAGCGCAGGAAGATCGACAGGACGACCAGAACGAGGGTCGACAGAAACTCGGACTGCCAGTTCTGGAAGGATTCGAACCAGAACTGCGCCGAAACGAGATGCTCGGCCACGGTCGTCGCCGGCTGATTGTGGCGCACGGCCTCCTCGCTGGCAGCCGCTGCGCTGTTGACGAGGTGGAGGATGAAGGAGGCGACGAAGAGCAGGGCGAGGACGATGCCGAGCGAATAGGAATAGAGGCCGCGGATCACTGGCCCCTGCCGCACGGGCCACGGGGCTTCCGGGTCGTCTTTATGGAGTACCGGATCCTCATCGACCTCCTCATGCGGTGTTTCCGGATCCTTCGATTCCGCCGAGCCTTTCTGGTAGAGAAAGGCGGTCAGGCAGACATACATGGCCATCTGCAGGAATTCGCTTTCCCAGTTTTCGAAGAGGGCGGACAGGAAATCGCCCGAGGTTGCATATTCCCAAAGAGGGGGTGGGAGGTCGCCGTGCTGCAAGGCTTCCTCCTGGCCGACGTGCCAGCCGCTGAAGAGCATGCCTATGAGCGTGAGGAGCGTTGCCAGGAGAAGGGCGATGCTGAGACCGTTGTTGCGCAAGAAGGTCATGTTCGAAACCCGCTGTGAAGCCGTGACCTCACCGGCTCGTGATGACCGGTGGTGGTGGGCTCTGGAACGTTTCCGCGGGCCGTCAGTTCCGCCGGAGGTCAAGTCGTCCGTTCCGGTACGTTCCAAACATGAAGGGAGGCGCCGCGGGTGCGGGCCTCCCTTGATGCAGGCGCGGGTTTCCGGCAGCGGCTCAGAAATAACTCTGCAGCGGCCGAACCTCGAGATTTCCGGCCTTGAGCGCCCGGATCGCCATGGCGGCGGCTTCGGCACCGGCCATGGTCGTGTAGTAGGGGACCTTCTGCATCAGCGTCGCGCGGCGCAGCGACTTCGAATCCGAGATCGCCTTGTTGCCGTCCGTCGTGTTGATGACGAGCTGGACCTGCCGGTTGCGGATCGCATCCTCGATGTGCGGACGGCCTTCCAGAACCTTGTTGATCTTCGTCGCGGCAATGCCCTGTTCGGCAAGGAAGCGCTGGGTGCCGCCGGTGGCGAGGACCTTGAAGCCGATTTCGGTCAGGATGCGGATTGCCGGCAGGACCCGCTGCTTGTCTTCATCGCGGACGGACACGAACACCGTGCCTTCCCGGGGGAGTTCGACGCCCGCACCCAGTTGCGACTTGGCGAAGGCCAAGGCGAAATCGGTATCGAGGCCGATGACTTCGCCGGTCGAGCGCATTTCAGGTCCGAGCAGGATATCGACGCCGGGGAAGCGGGCGAAGGGGAAGACGGCTTCCTTGACGGCGATGTGCTTCAGGTTGCGCGGGTCGGGCCTGGCGCCATAGGCGGTGATTGCCGCATCGAGCGTCTCGCCTGCCATGATGCGGGCGGCGATCTTGGCGATCGGAGCGCCGATGGTTTTCGCCACGAACGGCACAGTACGCGAAGCGCGGGGATTGACCTCCAGCACATAGATCGTGCCGTCCTTGATGGCGTACTGCACGTTCATCAGGCCGCCGACATTCAGCGCCTTGGCGAGTGCCGTCGTCTGGCGCTCCAGCTCGTCGACCGTCTCCTTCGACAGCGAGCGAGTGGGCAGCGAGCAGGCGGAGTCGCCCGAGTGGATACCGGCTTCCTCGATATGCTCCATGATGCCGGAGACGAAGACGTCCGTGCCGTCGCAGAGCGCGTCTACGTCCACTTCCACGGCGTTGGTCAGGTAGCTGTCGAAGAGCAGCGGGTTCTTGCCGAGCAGGGTGTTGATCTGGCCGGTCTTGTCGTTCGGGTAGCGCTGCTTGATGTCTTCCGGCACGAGGCCCGGAACCGTGTCGAGCAGATAGGTCTGCAGCATGGATTCCGAATGGATGATCTGCATCGCCCGGCCGCCGAGAACGTAGGACGGGCGCACGACCAGCGGGAAACCGATCTCGGCCGCGACGAGGCGCGCCTGCTCGACCGAGTACGCGATGCCGTTGTTCGGCTGGTTGAGGTCGAGCTTCATGAGAAGCTTCTGGAACCGGTCGCGGTCTTCGGCGAGGTCGATCATGTCCGGCGCGGTGCCGAGGATCGGGATGCCGTTCTTTTCCAACGCCTCGGCGAGCTTCAGTGGCGTCTGGCCGCCGAATTGGACGATCACGCCGACGACTTCACCTTTTTCCTGTTCCGCGCGCAGGATCTCGATCACGTCTTCTGCCGTGAGCGGCTCGAAATACAGGCGGTCGGAGGTGTCGTAGTCGGTCGACACGGTTTCCGGGTTGCAGTTGATCATGATCGCTTCATAGCCGGCATCCTTCAGCGCGAAGGCAGCGTGGCAGCAGCAATAATCGAACTCGATACCCTGGCCGATACGGTTCGGGCCGCCGCCGAGGATGACGACCTTCTTGGCGGTCGACACTTCGGCTTCCGAGCGAAGGGCACCGACGAACGGCGTCTCGTAGGTCGAGTACATGTAGGCCGTCGGCGACGCGAATTCGGCAGCGCAGGTGTCGATGCGCTTGAAGACCGGGCGGACGTTCAGGCCGTTGCGCAGTTCGGCGACTTCCTTGGGCCGCTTGCCGGAGAGGCTGGCGAGGCGCGCATCGGAAAAGCCCATGGCCTTCAGCATGCGCAGGTTCTCGGCGTCGGTCGGCAGGCCGTGCTCGCGGATGCGGGCCTCCATGTCGACGATCGCCTTGAACTGGCTGATGAACCAGGGGTCGATCTTGCAGCCCTCGTGGACATCGGCTTCCGACATGCCCATGCGCAGCGCCTGGACGACCATGCGCAGCCGGTCCGGCGTCGGGGTGCCGATCGCGGCGCGGATGGCATTGTTGGCGTTCTCGCCGTCCTCAAGGCCGGGGATCTCGATTTCGTCGAGGCCGGTCAGCCCCGTTTCGAGGCCGCGCAGCGCCTTCTGCAGGGATTCTGCGAAGGTACGGCCGATCGCCATGACCTCGCCGACCGACTTCATCGCGGTGGTCAGGGTCGGCTCGGCGCCCGGGAATTTTTCGAAGGCGAAGCGCGGGATCTTGGTGACGACGTAGTCGATCGACGGCTCAAAGGAGGCAGGTGTCGCGCCACCGGTGATATCGTTTTCCAGTTCGTCCAGCGTGTAGCCGACGGCGAGCTTGGCGGCGACCTTGGCGATCGGGAAGCCGGTCGCCTTCGATGCGAGTGCGGACGAGCGGGATACGCGCGGGTTCATCTCGATGACGACGAGGCGGCCGTCCTTCGGGTTGACGGCGAACTGGACGTTGGAGCCGCCCGTCTCGACGCCGATCTCGCGCAGCACCGCGATCGAGGCGTTGCGCATCATCTGGTATTCCTTGTCCGTCAGCGTCAGCGCCGGCGCGACCGTGATGGAATCGCCGGTGTGGACGCCCATCGGATCGATGTTCTCGATGGAGCAGATGATGATGCAGTTGTCCGCCTTGTCGCGGATCACCTCCATCTCGTATTCCTTCCAGCCGAGCACCGACTCCTCGATCAGTACTTCGGTCGTGGGGGAAGCATCGAGCCCGCCCGAAACGATCTCGAAGAACTCGGAGCGATTGTAGGCGATGCCGCCGCCGGTGCCGCCGAGCGTGAAGGACGGACGGATGATGGCGGGAAGGCCCACAACGTCCAGCGCCTGCGCGGCAATCGCCATGGCGTGGCTCATGTAGCGTTGCTTGCGGTCGGTTTCGCCGAGGTTCCACTGGTTCTCGAGCTCGTCGAGCGCCTTGTCGAGTTCGGCGCCGGACAAGGTCTCGCGCAGCTTGGCGCGTTCGGCCTCGTGCGCCTTGCGGTCGGCATCCTTGATGTCGGTGGCGTTGGCGAGCATGGAGCGCGGTGTCTCCAGCCCGATCTTGGCCATCGCCTCGCGGAAGAGGGCGCGGTCCTCGGCCTTGTCGATCGCCGCGGGCTTCGCCCCGATCATCTCGACATTGTAGCGGTCGAGCACGCCCATGCGCTTGAGGGAGAGCGCCGTGTTGAGGGCCGTCTGCCCGCCCATGGTCGGCAGCAGGGCGTCCGGGCGTTCCTTGGCGATGATCTTGGCGACGACCTCCGGCGTGATCGGCTCGACATAGGTGGCGTCGGCCAAACCCGGATCGGTCATGATCGTCGCCGGGTTGGAGTTGACGAGGATGACGCGGTAGCCTTCCTCCTTCAGGGCCTTGCAGGCCTGGGTGCCGGAATAGTCGAATTCGCAGGCCTGGCCGATAACGATCGGACCCGCGCCGATGATGAGGATCGATTTCAAATCTTGGCGCTTGGGCATGATCTCTTTCCGCTATTTCCGGCTGCGCGAAAAACCGGCCAGGGTGGGAGATCACCGGCCGGGCGCGCGAGCATGGTCTTTTGAGGCTAGACGCGGCTTATAGGCAAATGTCTTGATGAACGGAACCCCTGAATCTGGAAATCGACAGGAATTCGGCGTCCTGCAGCAGAGAGGGCGCACAAAAATGCACCCCGGGCCGTACCGGGTTGCGATGTATCGCCATGGACAGGGTGGCGGCGCCGGAATAGACCAGCAGTTTGCGACCACACAGAAAATTGCCCGCCGATATGCTCAAAGGAGACATCATGGCCGATGCCACGTCCAAGCCAATCGGCAAACCGCATGTCGCGCCGGAGAAGACGGTTCTGCCGATCATTCTCGCGGCGAGCTTCTGCCATATGCTCAACGACATCATGCAGTCGATGATCTCGGCGATCTACCCCATGTTGAAAGCCGACTTCAATCTCGACTTCTGGCAGATCGGCATGCTGACGCTCGCATTCCAGTGCACGGCTTCGTTGCTGCAGCCCGTCATCGGCACCATCACGGACAGGAAGCCCTATCCCTATTCGCTGCCGGTCGGCATGGGATCGACCTTCATCGGGCTTATCCTGCTTGCCTGGTCCCAGTCGTACGGGATGCTGGTCATTGCCGCAGGGCTTGTCGGGATCGGGTCGGCGGTCTTCCATCCCGAAGCCTCCCGCGTGGCGCGCCTGGCGGCCGGAGGGCGCTACGGCTTCGCCCAGGCGACGTTCCAGGTCGGCGGCAATTTCGGTCAGTCGATCGGGCCGCTGCTGGCGGCCTTCCTGATCGTGCCGAACGGGCAGGGCAGCGTTGCCTGGTTCTCCGGCATCGCTCTGCTCGGGATCGTCGTCCTGACCTGGATCGCGCGCTGGTACAAGGCGCACATGATGGCCAACAAAGGACGCAAGAAGGCACTTCACGCCCACAGTCTTCCTAGACGCGCGGTAGTGATTGCGCTCGTGGTTCTGACGATCCTGACCTTCTCCAAGAATTCCTATATGGCCTCGATCAGCAGCTACTACACCTTCTTCGTGATCGAGCGCTTCGGCGTGTCCGTGCAGCAGTCCCAAATCATGCTGTTCGTCTTCCTGGGGGCGGTGGCGCTCGGCACCGTCGTCGGGGGACCTGTCGGCGACCGGTTCGGCTCCAAGGTCGTCATCTGGATCTCCATCCTCGGCGTGCTGCCCTTCACGCTCGCAATGCCCTATGCCAACCTGCCGATGACGATCCTGCTCTCGGCGATCACCGGCTTCCTCATGGCCTCGTCCTTCCCGGCCATCGTCGTCATGGCGCAGGAACTGGTGCCGGGACGGGTAGGCATGATCGCCGGCATCTTCTTCGGCATCGCCTTTGGCGTGGGCGGAATAGCCGCCGCCCTGCTCGGGGTGCTGGCGGACCGTCACGGTATCTCGACCGTCTATACCATCTGCGCCTTCCTGCCGGCACTCGGGCTGCTGACCGTCTTTCTTCCGGGAAAGCGGGCCTTGCGGGTGGCGTGAGAGGGATCGTCTTCACGCGCCCCGCGTTGTATCGTCCTAAGAAAGCCCGGAGGAGAACATCAGATGGAATGGAGAGGTCGCCGCCAGTCGAGCAATATCGAGGACCGGCGCGGAGCGGGAGGGCGCAATCCCTTCGGCCGCGGCGGCCTGCGCATCCCCGTCGGACGCGGCGGCGTGCGGCGGGCCGGGGGCGGCATCGGCATCGGCGGGATCATCCTGATCCTGATCATCTCCTGGGTCCTCGGCATAAACCCGCTGACGCTCCTGTCCGGCGGGGACATGGGCCTCGATGGGGGCGGCTACGAGCAGCAGCAGACCGGCACCTCGACGCCCGCAAACGACGAGATGACCGCCTTCGTGCGAACCGTACTGGCGGAAACGGAAGATACGTGGAGCGGCATCTTCCAGGCGAGCGGCGAGGACTACCGGGAGCCGACCCTCGTTCTCTTCTCGGGACAAGTGCAGTCGGCTTGCGGCTTCGCATCGTCGGCTACCGGGCCCTTCTACTGCCCCGGCGATCAGAAGGTCTACCTCGATACCGCCTTCTTCCAGGAACTTGACCGACAGTTCGGCGCCGCCGGCGATTTCGCGGAGGCTTACGTGATTGCCCATGAGGTCGGCCATCACGTGCAGAACCTGATCGGCGTCTTGCCGCGCTTCAACCAGGCGCGCCAGCGGATGAGCGAGGTGGAGGCCAACCAGATGTCGGTGCGCGTCGAGCTGCAGGCGGATTGCTTCGCAGGCGTGTGGGGCAAGTTCACCGACCAGAAAGGCATCCTCGAACAGGGTGACCTGGAGGAGGCGCTCAACGCGGCGCAGCAGATCGGCGACGATACGCTGCAGAAGCGCAGCCAGGGCTATGTCGTTCCCGAGAGCTTCAACCATGGTACGTCGGCGCAGCGGATGGAATGGTTCCGCCGCGGCTTCGAAAGCGGCGACGTCAACGCCTGCGATACCTTCTCCGCCGACCTCTAGCCGACATGGAGGAGGCCGCATGCAGACTTCCGCATGCGGCCTGTCTCCGTTCCGGCTTCGTGCCGCGAAGGTTCCGTTACATCATCAACATTCTTGGCGGGAGCATCAAAAACATTGAATGTTCTCGTATTGTTTCCTTTTTCTCGGGCGGCTATGTAGGCTGCCTGACGAGCCGCTCGTCTTTCCGGAGAGGATTTTGTTGAGAGACGCGCCATGCTTGATCCCAAATTCGTCCGGCGGGGGCTTTTCCTCGTCTTCATGATCCTCTTCCTCGATATCATCGGGATCGCGATCATCATGCCGGTACTTCCGGCCTTCCTTCAGGAACTCACCGGCGACAGCGTCAGTGACGCAGCGGTGGACGGCGGCTGGCTGCTGCTGATCTACTCGGCGATGCAGTTCCTGTTCGCTCCGCTCCTCGGCAACCTCAGCGACCGCTTCGGCCGCCGGCCGATCCTGCTGCTCTCGGTCCTTACCTTTGCGCTCGACAATTTCATCTGCGCGATCGCCACCGGCTACTGGATGCTGTTCCTCGGCCGGGTACTCGCGGGCATCAGCGGCGGCAGCTTCGCGACCTGTTCGGCCTATATCGCCGATATCAGCAACGACGAGAACCGGGCCAAGAACTTCGGGCTGATCGGAATTGCCTTCGGCGTCGGCTTTACCGTGGGGCCGGTGATCGGCGGGTTTCTCGGGGAGTTCGGCCCCCGCGTGCCGTTCTTCGGCGCGGCGGCCCTTTCGTTCGTCAACTTCGTCGCTGCATGGTTCCTGCTGCCCGAGACGCTGGACGCCGCCAATCGCCGGCGGTTCGACTGGCGGCGCGCCAATCCTCTGGGAGCGCTGAAGCAGATGCGCCACTATCCGGGGATCGGCGCAGTGCTGACCGTGCTGTTCCTGTACTGGCTGGCACATGCGGTCTACCCTTCTGTCTGGGCGTTCGTCTCGGCCTATCGCTATGGCTGGAGCGAAGGAGAGATTGGCCTTTCGCTCGGCCTGTTCGGCATCTGTGCGGCGGTGGTGATGGCGACCGTCCTGCCACGCATCGTGCCGGTGCTGGGCGAGTGGCGGACGGCCCTGCTGGGCCTGAGCTTCGCGTGCATCGGCCTTCTCGGCTACGCGCTCGCCTGGGAAGGCTGGATGGTCTACGCGGTGATCCTCCTGACGACCATCGAGAACGTGGCGGACCCGCCGTTGCGAAGCATCGCTGCCGGTAAGGTCCCGCCGTCCGCGCAGGGGGAACTGCAGGGGGCGATGACGAGCATCACCAGCCTGACGACGATCATCGGTCCGCTGATCTTCACCCAGGTGTTCAGCAGTTCTACGGGAGAAGGCGCCCCCATCGAGTTCGCGGGTGCTGCTTACCTCCTGGCAGCGGGATTCATCCTTCTGGCCGCCCTCGTGCTGGCGCGCAGGATTACCCCCGACCGGGAAACCGCCAAGAGCTCAACCATCACCTATGGTGAAGTATAGGCCACAAATATTTCTGGGCCGCCGGCTTGGCTTGCCGGTGGCCAGGGGCTGATCTAAAGCTTCCGGGATCGCCGCTCGCCATGCCCGCAAGCGGCTTTTTTCGTCTGGAGAACCGTCATGTCGAGCCTCTCTGCTTCCGCGGCTTCCTCTGTGCAGGCCAATTCATGGGGGCATCATATCCGGTCGACCATCGGTCTCGGCATCCCCTTCGTCGGGGCGCAACTGGCCCAGATGGCCATCAATACCACCGACGTGATCATGGTGGGCTGGCTCGGCACGCTGGAACTTGCGGCCGTGGTTCTTGCAAGCCAGATGTTCTTCATCGTGTTCATCTTCGGCTCCGGGTTCGCGGCCGCAGTCGTGCCCATGGTGGCGCATGCGATGGGGCAGGGGGACGTGACTTCGGTCCGACGTGCGGTGCGGATGGGGATCTGGGTGGTTCTCTGCTATGGGCTGCTGACGACGCCGATCCTGTTCTTTGCAAAACCGATCCTGATGATGCTCGGCCAGGACGAACAGGTCTCCGCTCTCGCCCAGGCCTATCTGCGTGTTGCCGTGTGGGGGATTTTCCCGGCCCTGACACTGATGGTGCTGCGCAGCTTCCTCAGCGGGTTGGAGCGGGGAAGCATCATCCTCTACGTGACGATCGGCATGTTTCTGACCAATGCCGTCCTGAACTACGCCTTGATCTTCGGAAACTTCGGCGCACCGGCCTGGGGTCTCGTGGGCGCGGCGGTCGGATCCGTCTGTGCCAGCACTTTCGGCTGCGTCGCGATGATCCTCTACATCAACAGCCAGGCAGAGACGCGGGCCTATGAATTGTTCGTTCGGTTCTGGCGGGCAGACTGGGGGGCGATCCGCGAGAACTTGTGGCTCGGACTGCCAATCAGCTTTACGATCCTGGCCGAGACGAGTCTGTTTGCCGGGGCCTCGCTGATGATCGGCACGATCGGAACGATGGAACTGGCTGCCCACGGGATCGCGCTCCAACTGGCGTCCATCGCCTTCATGATACCGCTGGGCCTGGCACAGGTGGCGACGGTCCGCGTCGGACTTGCCTACGGGCGCGGGGACATGCAGGGCGTGCACAAGGCGGCCATCACGGTGCTGCTGGTCAGCCTTTGCTTCTCCATCTGCGGCAGCGCGCTGTTTGCCCTCTTTCCGCGCGCGCTGGGATCGTTCTTTCTGGACACCGACAGGGTAGATGCCGTGGCGGTGCTCGATTTTGCGGCCTCGCTCATCGTCATCGCCGGCATTTTCCAGATGGCGGACGGGCTGCAGGCGGTGGGGGCGGGTCTGCTGCGAGGGCTCAAGGACACGACGATTCCGATGATCCTGGCACTGATCGCCTATTGGCCGATCGGCTTTGCCTGTGCCTGGATCTTCGCGTTTCCGCTGGAATATGGCGGTGCGGGCGTCTGGTTCGGCTTCGTCACCGGTCTTGCGGCGGCGGCGGCCATGCTCTGCGGACGCTTCTATCTTCTGGTGCGTCGGAAATGAGAAGGCCCGCGCGCGGGCCTTCGGGAGAGATCAGCGCTCGGCGACTGCCGGTTCGCCCTTGCGCTCGCGCACCATGTTGATGAAGCGCCGGAAGAGGTAATGGCTGTCCTGTGGGCCGGGGGAGGCCTCCGGGTGGTGCTGAACGGAGAAGACCGGCTTGCCGCTGACGCGCAGTCCGCAGTTGGAACCGTCGAACAGGGAAACGTGAGTCTCCTCAACGCCTTCCGGCAACGAGCTCGAGTCGACCGCGAAGCCGTGGTTCATGGAGACGATCTCGACCTTGCCGGTGGTGTAGTCCTTCACGGGATGATTGCCGCCGTGGTGACCCTGGTGCATCTTCGTCGTCTTCGCTCCGAGCGCGAGGCCCAGCATCTGATGGCCGAGGCAGATGCCGAAGGTGGGGATGTCCTTGTTGAGCACCCCGCGGATCATCGGCACGGCATATTCACCGGTTGCCGCAGGGTCACCGGGACCATTCGACAGGAAGACGCCGTCGGGGTTGAGCGCCATGATGTCTTCGGCTGAAGTCTCGGCCGGAACAACCGTCACCTTGCAGTCAAGGCCCGCAAAGAGCCGCAGGATGTTGCGCTTCACGCCGTAATCGACGCAGACGATGTGATACTTCGCCTCGGCCGGATCCGCTTCACCATATCCCTCGTTCCAGACCCACGGCGTCTGCGTCCAGTGCGAAGACTGGCCGGACGTCGCTTCCTTCGCAAGGTCGAGGCCTTCGATGCCGCTCCAGGCGCGGGCCTCGGCCTTGAGTGCCTCGATGTCGAAGACGCCGTTCGGATCATGGGTGATAACGGCATTCGGTGCGCCGTTCTCCCGGATCCAGGCGGTGAGGGCACGCGTATCGATGCCCGACAGGCCGATGATCCCGCGGGATCTCAGCCAATCGTCCAGATGCTTTGCGGCGCGGTAGTTCGAGGGCTCGGTGATGTCGGCCTTGAAGATCACGCCGACGGCGCCCCGCCGCGCGGCGGGCGTCAGATCCTCGATGTCCTCGTCATTGGTGCCGATATTGCCGATATGGGGAAAGGTGAAGGTGAGTATCTGGCCGAGATAGGAGGGATCCGTCAGGATTTCCTGGTAGCCCGTGAGCGAGGTGTTGAAGCAGACTTCCGCCGTCGCCTTGCCGGTTGCTCCGACGCCGATGCCTTCGATGACCGTGCCGTCCGCGAGAACGAGAACGGCGGTGGGTTTCTTGCTGGTCCAAGGGGAGGTCGCGGTCATCTCTATCCTTCCGCCCTGCCGGCCCGCCACTTGAAGTCGCAGGAAAACAGGGCCATCTATGGTCGCAGAAAAAGGCGCGCAGGACGACCCGCGCAGCCTGAATACTTAAATCTCGTGCAGGTGCCGGAAAATAGACAAAGCGCGCGGAGCGGTCAATGTCGACCTCGTCCTTTCTACATGGGAATCTGCTCCCATGAAATTCAAGGGCTTGGCGGATTTGATTTGATCGCAGCCGAATGCTTGTCTATGAGGGCCGCCCGAATGACAAGGAAAAGCCGCAATTCATATACCAGCGACGGCTTTCCGAAGGAGCAGAGACAATGATGCGAGACAAGCTCGCCAATGCCTTGAAAGAGGCGATGAAGGCCAAGGACAGCCGTCGCCTTTCCACCGTGCGTCTCATCCAGACGGCGATCAAGGATCGGGATATCGCCCATCGCGGTGCCGGCAAGGATCCGGTCGGCGATGACGAGATCATGCAGATCCTGCAGAAGATGGTGAAGCAGCGCGAGGAATCGGCCAAGATCTACGAAGAGGCCGGCCGCGCCGAACTCGCCACGCAGGAGCGCGAGGAAATCGACGTCATCAAGAGTTTCATGCCGGAACAGCTGCCGGAGGAAAAGGTCCGCCAGCTCTGCCAGTCCGTCATCAGCGAGACAGGCGCACAGGGCCTGCGCGACATGGGCAAGTGCATGAACGCGCTGAAGGAAAAGTATCCGGGCCAGATGGACTTTGCCAAGGCCTCCGGGATGGTGAAGGAATTGCTGAAGTAACTAGCAGCCTCCAGTGATCTAAAAGGCGGGGCCGCACCGGGTCCCGCCTTTCTCGTTTCGAGGCGTATGGAGCCTGTGGAAACCGTGTATCATTCCGGTCATGGTGGATTGCTGCATCGGCAGGCTCTATAGAAGAGGCCTGCCTCGAGGTCATAATGCGCTTCTCCAACAGCTTTCTCGACGAGATCCGGGACCGGGTGCCGATATCGGCAGTCGTCGGACGCCGCGTGACGTGGGATCGCAAGAAAACCAACGTCTCGCGCGGCGACTACTGGGCCTGTTGCCCCTTCCACGGCGAAAAGAGCCCCAGTTTCCATTGTGAAGACCGCAAGGGCCGCTACCACTGCTTCGGCTGCGGAGTGTCCGGCGATCATTTCCGCTTCCTGACCGAACTTGAGGGGATGAGCTTTCCGGAGGCGGTGCAGCAGATCGCCGACATGGCGGGTGTCGCGCTGCCGCAACCCGATCCGCAGGCGGAGCGGCGCGAGAAGGAGCGGACGTCTCTCCTCGACGTGATGGAGATGGCGACGCGGTTCTTCCAGGACCAGTTGCAGAGCGCTGCCGGCGCCAAGGCGCGGGCCTATCTGCGGGACAGGGGACTGACCGGCAGGACCATCGAAACCTTCCGGCTGGGCTATGCGCCCGAGAGCCGCAATGCCCTCAAGGAGCATCTGGCGGGCAAGGGTGTGCCGAAGGAGCAGATCGAGGCCTGCGGCCTGGTCGTGCACGGGGAGGGGATTGCCGTCTCCTACGACCGGTTCCGTGACCGCATCATGTTCCCGATCCTCTCGGCGCGCGAAAGGGTCATCGCCTTCGGCGGGCGTGCCATGTCACCGGATGCGCCGGCGAAATATCTCAATTCCAACGAGACCGAACTCTTCCACAAGGGGCAGGTGCTCTACAATGTCGCCCGTGCACGGCGTGGTGCCCAAGGACGGGCCGGCGAGCGCGACAGTGCCGCGGTCATCGCCGTCGAAGGTTACATGGACGTGATCGCGCTGCATCAGGCAGGGGTCGAGAACGCGGTGGCCCCGCTCGGAACGGCACTCACGGAAAACCAGCTCGACCTGCTCTGGAGGATGTCCCCGGAGCCGATCCTGTGCTTTGACGGCGATGGCGCGGGCATGCGGGCTGCAAATCGTGCAGCCGACCTCGCGCTGCCATTCCTCAAGCCCGGCCGGTCGGTCCGGTTCACCCTGCTTCCGGAGGGCAAGGATCCGGACGATCTCGTCCGGCACGAGGGGCGGGCGCCCTTCGACCGGGTGCTGGCTGAGGCGAGGCCGCTGGCGGAAATGATCTGGATGCGCGAGACCGCAGGCGCCAGCTTCGATACGCCCGAAAGGCGCGCCGAGCTTGAGGCGCGGCTGAAGCAGGTCGTGTCCGTGATCGCGGACGAGAACGTTCGCCGACACTATCAGCAGGATGTCCGCGACCGTTTGAATGGGTTCTTCCAGGCGGCCGGGCGGGGAGGCGATCGGCGCCAGGCGTTCCAGCCGAGAGGCGGCAGGCAGGGACAGGCAGGCTCCCAGCGCGGCCCTGCCGTCCAGGGGCCGAGAGCAGCAGGCCGGGGCGTGGCCGTTTCGGATCGGCTGGCCCGCTCGGGGCTCGTGCGGGGGCACCGGGACCTGCCGGCGCTGCGCGAAAGCGTGCTGGCGCTTACCGTCGCGAACCATCCGCAACTCCTCCTCGAAGACTATGACGAGATTGCCGGCATCGAGTTCGAGAACCGCGACCTGCAGCGCTTCTGGTCCTGTCTTCTGACGGTGGCGGCCACGGCGGGCGCCGGGCTGGAGCGGCAGCATCTGAAGGAGCAACTCGAGGAAAACGGCTTCGAGGCGCTTCTGAAGTCCATGAACCAGCAGGTGCGCAATGCCCGCCTCTGGACCGCCACCGAGGAAGCGGACCTTCAGGACGTGGTGCAGGCCTATCGTCAGGCCTATGCGCTGCATTCCCGCAACAAGGAACTGCGATGGCAGAAGATCGAGCTGGAGCGGGAATTGGCAGAGGCCGGCCCCGATGAAATGGAGCGCGGCACGGCGCTCATCCGGGCTCTCTCGGAGGTTCAGATGGAAATTGCGCGGCTTGAAAACCAGGAGGCGATCATCGACGGCTTCGGTGTGATGTCCGGGCGGGTGAAGGGGCCGGCGATCAGCCACGGTTAGGCGAATCGGATGACGGTTCCGGCCGCGGGGGAACTCCTCGTTCCGAGATGCGGGAAGCCGGAGAACGCCCTTGTCATCCGGCCGTCACTGCCTACATATCGGGCGAAACGTGTGCGCGTAGCCCTAAAAGCCCTAGAGAGACGGTTTTTCCACTTTTCATAGGCTGGTCGCCTTAGAAAAGCTTGACGGAGCGTTAATTTGTGGGAATCACCACATCAGGCAGAAAAGGTGGAGTGGGTCAAGCACACCGGGCCACGAGCGGCGAAGCGTGGACCAGCGGTCTCTGCAGGTGACGTCCGCCTCGGTGGTAATCCGGAATTAAAGAACATTCCGTACGTGTTGAACAGTGATTCGCGGCTGAGGACTTGATCCCAGCCGGCGGCCACCGCGGCGAGGTGGCGTTCAGGGAAAGCGAAAATTCATGGCAACCAAAGTCAAAGAGAACGAAGAAGCGGAAACCGAGCGCGAAGGCACGCAGGACGGACCGCTTCTCGATCTTTCGGATGACGCGGTCAAGAAGATGATCAAGGCCGCCAAGAAGCGCGGCTATGTGACGATGGACGAACTGAATTCGGTCCTGCCCTCCGAGGAGGTCACGTCCGAGCAGATCGAAGACACCATGGCCATGCTGTCGGACATGGGAATCAATGTCGTCGAGGACGACGAGGTCGAAGAAGCCGCCTCGGACGATGACGATAGCTCGGACGACGGCGAAGGCGAAGGCGGCGAGATCGCTCCGACGTCCGGCACGGCGCTGGCGACGGCCAAGAAGAAGGAGCCCACCGATCGCACGGACGATCCGGTGCGCATGTACCTGCGCGAGATGGGCTCGGTGGAGCTCCTGTCCCGCGAGGGTGAAATCGCGATCGCCAAGCGCATCGAGGCGGGTCGGGAGACGATGATCGCGGGCCTCTGCGAAAGCCCGCTGACCTTCCAGGCGCTGATCATCTGGCGCGACGAGCTCAACGAGGGCACGACGCTCCTCCGCGAGATCATTGATCTGGAAACCACCTATTCCGGTCCCGAGGCGAAGGCTGCCCCCCAGTTCCAGAGCCCCGAGAAGATCGAGGCCGACCGCAAGGCGGCCGAAGAAAAGGAAAAGGCGCGCAAGACGCGGACGGCCGCCAACGACGACGACATCACCGCCGTCGGCGGGGAAGGCCTTCCGCCCGAGGAGGAAGAGGAGGACGACGACGAGTCGAGCCTGTCTCTCGCCGCCATGGAAGCGGAACTGCGTCCGCAGGTCATGGAAACCCTCGACCTGATCGCCGATACCTATAAGAAGCTGCGCAAGCTGCAGGACCAGCAGGTCGAGGCCCGCCTGTCCTGCACCGGCACGCTGTCGTCCGGGCAGGAGCGCCGCTACAAGGAGCTCAAGGATCAGCTGATCACGGCGGTGAAGTCGCTGTCGCTGAACCAGAACCGCATCGAGAGCCTCGTCGAGCAGCTGTACGACATCTCCAAGCGCCTGATGCAGAACGAAGGGCGCCTGCTGCGGCTGGCGGAATCCTACGGCGTCAAGCGCGATTCCTTCCTGGAGCAGTACCAGGGGGCCGAACTCGATCCGAACTGGATGAAGTCGATCGCCAACCTGTCCGCCCGCGGCTGGAAGGAATTCGCAAAGGAAGAGAACCAGACGATCCGCGAGATCCGCCAGGAGATCCAGAACCTTGCGACGGAGACCGGCATTTCGATCGCCGAATTCCGCCGCATCGTGTCCATGGTCCAGAAGGGCGAGCGCGAAGCGCGCATCGCCAAGAAGGAGATGGTCGAGGCGAACCTGCGCCTCGTGATCTCGATCGCCAAGAAGTACACGAACCGCGGCCTGCAGTTCCTGGACCTGATCCAGGAAGGCAATATCGGCCTGATGAAGGCGGTCGACAAGTTCGAGTATCGCCGCGGCTACAAGTTCTCGACCTATGCCACCTGGTGGATCCGGCAGGCGATCACCCGCTCGATCGCCGACCAGGCCCGCACGATCCGCATCCCGGTGCACATGATCGAGACGATCAACAAGATCGTCCGCACCTCGCGCCAGATGCTGCACGAGATCGGCCGCGAGCCGACGCCGGAGGAACTGGCCGAGAAGCTCGCCATGCCGCTCGAAAAGGTCCGCAAGGTCCTGAAGATCGCCAAGGAGCCGATCTCGCTCGAAACCCCTGTGGGCGACGAGGAGGATTCACATCTCGGCGATTTCATCGAGGACAAGAATGCGCTTCTGCCGATCGATGCCGCGATCCAGGCGAACCTGCGCGAGACGACGACCCGCGTGCTTGCCTCGCTCACCCCACGTGAAGAACGTGTTCTTCGTATGCGCTTCGGCATCGGCATGAACACCGACCATACGCTTGAGGAAGTGGGCCAGCAGTTCTCGGTCACGCGCGAGCGTATCCGCCAGATCGAGGCAAAGGCGCTTCGCAAGCTGAAGCATCCGAGCCGTTCGAGGAAGCTCCGGAGCTTCCTCGACAGCTGATCCGGCTTCGAAACGGAAAGACCTCAAGCCCCGGCGATCGAAAGCTTGCCGGGGCTTTTCAATGGCCGACGGACGACGAGAACAGGTTGACGACCAGAACGCCTGCGATGATGAGGCCGATCCCGCAGATGGCGGGCAGGTCGAGACGCTGGCCGAGGACGAAGAAGCCGACGGCAGAGATGAGGACGATGCCGAGGCCGCTCCAGATTGCATAGGCGACCCCCACCGGCATCGTGCGCAGCGCCAGCGACAGCAGGTAGAAAGCCGCGCCGTAGCAGAGAGCCATGAGCAGCGTCGGCAGCGGGCGGCTGAACTGCTGGCTCTGCTGCAGGAAGGTGGTTCCGATGACCTCGAGAACGATCGCGGCAGCGAGAGAGACATAGGTCAACAGCATGGGGTTCATTGAGGCACCCTGTTCTTTTGATGCGTCGGGACTCGATCCGCGCATCATTCCATCTTACATCCCGTGCGATGGCAGACGAGGTTGAAAAGCGACGAAGCGACATGCGATGGGGCATCCCGATGTCCGTCGCCGCGCATGCCGTTGTCGCCGTCATCCTCATCTTCGGCCTGCCGATAGAACTGCCGTCACCTCCGGAAGAGGAGGTGGTGGCGGTCGAGATCATCGAGCCGCCGCCGGAGCCTGAGCCGGAAGCGGAAGAGGAAGAGGAAATGCCGCCGGCGGAGGAGGCGCCCGCACCGCCGCCGCCAGCCGAAGAACAGCCGGCGGAACCGCCCCCGCCACCCCCTGAGGCGGAAACGCCCGCCGAAGAGGAGGAGGCCGCAGCCCCGCCCATACCGACACTGCGTCCGGTCTTCGAATTCGGTGAAGAAACGACGGGACCAAGGAATGCGCCCGGCGGCAATTCCTCTAAGGAAGCTGGCCAAGCGCCGGCCGAGGAGGAGCCTGACGCTTCCGCAAGCGCCCCGCCAGATGCTCCCGAGCCGCTGACCGTCGCGCCGCAGGAGGATCCGGAGACGGCAGAGGCGGCGAGTGCCCCGCCCGAAACGTTGGAGGATGCGACCGAGACCGAGGAACAGCCGACCGAGGAACCGCTCGACGAACTGGCCGAAGCCAAGACGCTGTTCTCCCCGGACATGACCGAGGATCCGGTGGCGCGCACTGCCATGGATGGGATGCCACGCGCGATGCGGGCGACGCAGTTGTGTGAGACTGAACTGACCGAGCAGCTAAGAAATGCCTCACCGCCGCAGGATCCGGACTTCATCCCTCGCTCGCCGCTGTCGGAAGGGACGGTTCTGGAACTGCGGCGGACCGCTTTCCGGGCCGAGGAACAATGGTACGACCTGAGCTTCCGTTGCGAGATCAACGAAGATGCCACGAAGGTGGTGAGCTTCGCCTTTAGCATCGGCGCTCCGGTTCCGCGCAGCGAATGGCGTCGGCGCGGCTTTCCCGGGTCCTGAAATCAGGCTCCCCCGGCTTCGCCACCCTCATCCATCACGGCGTCTGCTTCCTCTTCCAGTGTTTCCGCCTCTTCTGCCTGCAAGCCGAATTGGGCGGCAACGTCCGGTGCATAACGGAGGAGGTCGGGGCGCAGCCGTAGCAGCGCCAGATCCTTCGCCTTGGCCTCCAGCATCACATCGAAGTTGAGGCCCTCGGCCGTTCGCATGAAGGTTGCGAACTCGAAGGGGTTGCAGAAATCCGCATGTCCCGTGAACACCGGTGCCACATGCCTGACTGTCTTCTTGCGAGTCTTCGGATCGACCCGCACCTGCTCGCGCAGTTCCGTCCTGGGCGAGGAGAAATGGATCTTTGGCTGTTGGTTATCCGGCCAGCTGCGAAGGATCTTGGCCAGCGTCTCGCGCAGGTCGGCGCGCTCTGGATTGAGGCACCAGAAGTGCTGGTAATCGAATATGAGGCGCACGCCGGTGTGCTCGTGGATCCAGAGGACATCGGCTGCCGAAAAGCGAAGATCGTCGTGCTCCAGCACGAGGCGTCGGCGGACCGGCTCCGGAAGGCTCTGCCAAGTGTCAACCCAGCGGGCGCGGCTCTCCTGGATGTTGCCATAGGTGCCACCCACATGGATCACCATTACCGCTTCAGGCCCAAGCTCCATCCGGTCCAGCATCTCTGCCTGACTTTGCAGATCCCAGACACTTTTGCGAACGAGTTCCGGGTTCGGGCTGTTCAGGACGACGAATTGCGAAGGGTGGAAGGAGAGGCGGATATCGAGCCGTTTCGCCTTCTCTCCTATCGCCTTTAGATCCGCGTCGCTTTCGGCCACCATGTCATGGAATTGCGGCAAGTCGGGATGCGTCGCATACGGTGCGAGGTCGGAAGACAGCCGGTACATCCGGATGTCATGCCGGTGGAGGTGATCAAGGATCCAGTCGACATATGCCAGCGAGACCTTGAGGTGCGGGTTGTTGACGGACCGGCGGCTGTCATTGCTCTTGAGGTCATCACGCGCCATGACCTTCACGGGGAAGCCAAGCCTTCTTGGGCGCATTCGCTGTCCCGTCGCCACCTGCTTCTCGCCATGCTGATCCATCCGGCACCTCCCGATCTTCGGTAACGGACAAGCCGCGGTTCCGATCCGTCGTTGACCGCTTGAAGCTCGCGAATATGCTGCGCACGACATCAGAAGGTAGACTCATGAAAGCCATGCTCTACGACGCCTTCGAGAAGGCACCAGAAATCCTCAATCTTCCCGATCCCACCCCGACGGATGACGGCGTCGTCATCAAGGTCGGTGCCACCGGCCTTTGCCGCAGCGACTGGCACGGCTGGATGGGGCACGATCCGGATATCCGCCTGCCGCATGTGCCCGGCCATGAATTGGCCGGCGAAGTGGTGGCGACCGGCAGGGGCGTGATGCGCTTCAAGGTCGGCGACCGGGTGACAGTGCCCTTCGTCTCCGGCTGTGGCCATTGCAGCGAATGCCATTCTGGTAACCAACAGGTCTGCTCGAACCAGTTCCAACCCGGCTTCACCCATTGGGGCTCCTTTGCCGAATATGTCGCGATCGGCTATGCCGATACCAATCTGGTGCACCTGCCGGAGACGATCGACGATGCAACCGCGGCCAGCCTCGGCTGCCGCTTTGCGACCTCCTTCCGCGCCGTGGCTGACCAGGCGCGCACCGCTCCGGGGGAATGGATCGCGGTGCACGGGTGCGGCGGCGTCGGCCTCTCGGCCATCATGATCGCCACGGCGCTCGGGGCGAATGCGATCGGGATTGATCTGTCGGACGAGAAGCTGAATCTCGCCCGCGCCTGCGGTGCGGTCGCCACGATCAACGCCAGCAGCGTCGCGGATCCTGTCGAGGCGGTGCGGGAGATTACGGGCGGTGGTGCGCATGTCTCAATCGATGCGCTCGGCCATCCGGTGACCTGCTTCAACTCGATCAAGAACCTCCGCCGTCGGGGCCGCCATGTGCAGGTCGGGCTTATGCTCGGCCAGCATTCAACGCCGCAGATCCCCATGGCGCAGGTGATCGGCCACGAACTCGAGATCTATGGCAGCCATGGCATGCAGGCATGGCGCTATGATGCCATGATGTCGATGATCGCCGTGGGCCGGATGGCGCCGTCGAAGCTGATCTCGTCACGCATCAGCCTGGAAGAGGCGGTGCCGGCACTGATGGCGATGGATCGCGCGACGGCGCCGGGGATCAGCGTCATCACCGGCTTCTGACGCAGGCACCGGGAAAAATCGCCGCCGGTGTCGGACACGCGGACGGTCATCCGTCATATCTTCGTTCGAGCAACAGAAGGAGGAAGACAATGGCTTATGTGGATGGCTTCATCGTCCCGGTGCCGAAGGCGAATCTCGAGGCCTACAAGGAGATGGCGCGGGTGGGCGCAGAGGTCTGGATGGAGCACGGGGCGCTCTCCTATGTGGAATGCATCGGCGACGACATCCCCTATGGCGAGGTAACGTCCTTCCCGCGTGCGGTGCAGGCAAGCGGGGATGAAACGGTGATCTTCTCCTGGATCACCTATGAGAACCGCGAGCGGCGGGACGAGATCTGCGCAAAGGTGATGGCCGATCCGCGGCTGGCCGGTGACGAGTGGAAGCAGGTCTTCGACGGAAAACGCATGATCTATGGCGGCTTTCAAGCGTTTCTGACACGATAGGGGGGCCCGCAGGGCGCTCCCGCCATGGTGGAAGGACATCGATGCCGCAGACGCAACTGACGATTCGGACCCGGGGCCAGGGGCTCTACGAGTTCACCGACGATGTCGCGGAGTTCGTCAGGCGGCAGAAGGCAGAGGAAGGGGTGCTGACGGTCTTCGTGCAGCACACCTCCTGCTCGCTCCTGATCCAGGAAAATGCCGACCCGGATGTTCGGCGCGACCTGAAGACCTTCTTCTCGCGCCTCGTGCCGCCTTCGGACGCGCCGTCGATGAGCTGGGTCACCCATACCATGGAGGGGGTCGACGACATGCCGGCCCACATCAAGGCAGCCCTTATGGCCGTATCGCTGACCATTCCGGTCAATGGCGGTCGCCCGATGCTCGGAACCTGGCAGGGCATCTACCTTTTCGAACACCGCGACCGCCCGCACAGCCGCAGTGTCGTATTGCATCTCTCCCCCTGACGTCGATGAACCTGCGCTGAATGGAGGATTCGGAGAGCGTTCAGCGGGTCTTGGATAGTGTGTTCTCAATCCCGGCAGACGGGAGAGTTTAACGGCGCCAGTTTCTGGCCCTTTCGGGAGAGACATTCATGACCAATATCCTCGTGAAGACCGGGATCGCCGCTCTCATCGCGCTCGCCGGCTTTTCCGCCTCCGCTTCGACGGCTGCCGCATCGGGCTCGGAGTTCCGCATCCTCGTGCAGCATGGCTGGGATGACCGCGGCCGCGATCGTCATCATGACCGGTGGGACAGGCCGCGCCGCGACCGTGGCGGCCGTTGCGCTCCTTGGCTCGCGGAGGAAAAGGCGCGCCATATGGGCCTGCGTCGCGCCCGCGTCGTCGATGTCGACCGCCGTACGGTCACCGTCGTGGGACGTGACCGGCGTGGGCGCGACCGCGTCGTCTTCGCCAATGACCGCGGCTGCCCGCTGATCCGCCGTTAAGGCTTCCGTCTCCATTCGCCCGTTGACGGAGGAGGCGCCCCCGCAGGCCCATTGGGCGTGCGGGGGCTTCTCATTGGTGCATTCTACTGTTCCAGCGCGAAGGTGAGGTCAACCCGCACCGCATAGGTGTTCTCGCCGGCGGCGACCGGAACGGCATCGAACGCCGCCTCCTTGGCCATGGCCATGCGGGACATGGGCTGCGGCGGCATCGGCGGCCGAGCGTTCTCGTCGATCTGGATGACCTGTCCCAGCCTGACGCCCGCGGCCTCCGTCAGGGTGCGGGCTTTGGCAATCGCGCGCTCGACGGCTTGCTTGCGCGCCTCGGTGAACGCGGCCTCAGGGTCGTCATTGGTGAAGACGATCTGCCCGCCCTGGTTGACGCCGAGCTTGACCACGCGGTCAAGGATGGTGCCGACCTTGGCAATGTCGCGGATCTTCACCATTAGCGTATTGGTCACTTCGTAGCCCACGACCTCGGGCGGATCGATCGTGCCGTCCTCCTTGGGCTGGAAATGCCGGTACTGCGGCTGGATGGAGAAATTGCTGGTCTGGATGTCCCTGGCTTCCACCCCTTGCGACTTCAGCGCCGCCATGACGGCATTCATCGCCTGGCTGTTCTGATCCATCGCCACCTGGGCGGTTTGCGAATTGCGCACCACCGAGAAGCTGACGATCGCGATGTCCGGCGCGATGCTCGCCTCTCCCTCGGCCGAGACGAGGATCACCCGCTCGCGCGGGGCAGGGGGTTCCTGGGCAAGGGCTATGGTCGTGGTGGAGAACGCCAGGAGGACGGGGAGTGTCCAGGCGGCAACCGTCGAGCGGGTGGAGCGGAGCATGATGATTCCTCTTCAGTTCTTGTCCCTGAAGACTAGCTTGCCGGAGATTGTGTGGCTATTGCGGCGACGGCTTGTGGCATCGCCGGAATTGCGTTAGAGCGGGCGTCCGGGGCAGGCGAGCCATTGCGCCTCCCTATGCCCCCTGGGCAGGGCCTGTAGCTCAATGGTTAGAGCCGGCGGCTCATAACCGCTTGGTTGGGGGTTCGAGTCCCTCCGGGCCCACCACCCTCATTACCATCGATCATCCGAAAGGAGACGTGCACTGGCGGCGTGGGCCGTTGTAGGGTTGGTAGGTATTGTCTTGCGGGCGGTAGGAATTGTAGCGGGCGAAGCACCATTCGAGATGCGCGTCCGCTTCCATCGACCCGGGACCGCGTGGAGCGTCGCTGGCGGCGTAGACGGGATCCTCGGACGGGTAGCCCGACTCGGCCACGTCATGGAAGCCCGGCTCCGGCTGGGGCTCGTCCGGGCCGGTCGTGACCTGCATACTGCCCATATAGGGGGACATGCACTGCCGGCGCGGGCCGCTATAGGGCTGGTAGCTGTTGTCGCCGACCCGATAGGAGCGATACTTCTGCGAGCACCAGTCGGCATGCGGCGTGCCGGCCAGTTCCATGCTGGCGTCAACGGCACCCGTGGTCGTCTCGTCTATGCCGGGCTCCTGCGATTGCGCCTGGGAGGCCATCCGCATCTCTCTTTCCTGATCTTCCGGAATATCGACGGCCATGGCCTGGAAGACTGGCGGGACGGGGGCGGCGGCAACCCGCTCGTAGTCCTGCGAGGCAGGATCGATCTTTACCGGGCGGTTGGTCCAGAGGGGCCGTTCATCCAGATTGGCGAACCGATGCGGATTGTGCTCCGAAATCAGCCATGCAACGGCGGCAACGGCACCGATGAAGAGTGCGACGGCAAGGCTGACGCCCAGCACCAGAGACACGAGCGATTTCATGGCATTCTCCGCATTCGGCATTCCTGCGTAGAATGCAGGCCAGCGGAAGGAGTTCCCCTGAAAGCTGCTCCTGCGGGACGCGGAGGGCGGTGGCATCGCGGCTATCGGCAGGCGGATTCAGAGATTGGTAACGAGGGTTTCGTAAGCTCTTCGGCAGAGATTCGGAGACTGCCGTGAAGACTCTTGCCCTGTTCGCCGCCCTGCTGCTCGCCGGTTGCGCCACCAAACCGCCTTCGGACTACCAGCCTCCGGCAACGACGCCCGTCTACAAGTGACGGCGGCTAGTCCGTCTCGCACCAGGTGTTTTCGAGCAGCCAGCCGAACAGCCATGCCTCGGCCTTCTGGCGCCATTCGGCAACGGGCTCTCCGGTAACCTGCGGCATGCGATCCCTTGCCATGAACGGGTTGCTTCCGTAGTCGAGGCCGCGTGACCTCGCCTTCATTCCATCATGCTGATACTGTACGAGCGTTTCTGGCGACACTGTCTAACTTGCTGGCGGAAAATTCATATTAGATGATTCTAAGGTCGCGCGGACCATGGCAGAGGCTTTGATTCCCGGCAAGCGTCCCTTTAACCCAAAGTCTAATGCCACCTCGGCAGCCGCTTCCGGCCGACCGAAGGAATAGAGCGTTTACCAGCATGATCCACTTTACCAGCGACACCCATTTCGGCGATCCGCGGGTCCTGCGGATCGACCGCCGGCCGTTCGCGAACATGGCGGAGCACGATGAGGCGCTGATCGAAAACTGGAACCAGATGGTCTCCACGGAGGACGAGGTCTGGCATCTGGGAGACTTCATGTCGTTGCGCGCCGGCGATCCCGATCTTCTGCTCGCGCGCCTTAACGGCGCGAAGCATTTGGTCATCGGCAACAACGACCCGGTTGCGGTTACCGAGGCAAAGGGATGGGCAAGCGTCCAGCACTATGCCGAATTGAGGGCAGGGGAGCACCTGCTGGTGCTCTGCCACTATGCCTTCCGCACCTGGAACAAGATGGGTAAAGGATCGATCGACCTGCATGGCCATTCCCACGGCAGGTTGAAGCCCGTGCCTCGCCAGTTCGATGTGGGGGTCGATGCGCGGGGTCTGCACCCGGTGCGGCTGGAAGACCTGCTGAAGACTGGTTCCAAACGTTAGCGGACAGGAACGAGGGCCGCGGTCTCACCGGATGCATGCGGCGAGGAGGCAAGCGACGAACGAATGCGGCTCCTGCCGACATCGATCACGTGGCGCATCGCCTGGACGGCCTTTTCCGGATCGCGAGAGGCGATGGCATGGACGATGCGCAGGTGATTGGTCGCCACCTCGTCGATTTTTTCAGGCGAGGCGGCAGGCGAGGACAACTGGAAGGAAATGGCGAGCGCCGCCTCCACGATGGCGCTTGCGGAGCGCATGAAGGGATTGCCGGACATGCGTGCAATCGCCAGGTGAAATTCCAGGTCCACCTTGGCGATGGTTTCCGGCGTATGGGCGAGGTCGTCGAACCTGGCAGCGATCGCGTAGAGCTGCACGATGTCGTCGTTGGACGCGCGCCTGGCGGCGGCCGCGGCCGCGGCCGGCTCGAGCGCCATGCGCATCTCCGCGAGATGTTCTATGAACTCGAAGTCCAAGCCGGATTCGCAGCGCCATCCCAGCACGTCGGCATCGAAGAAGTTCCAGTTCGAGCGGTCGACGACCCGGGTGCCGACCTTTGCCTTGGGTTCAACCAGCCGCTTGGCGGCCAGCGTCTTCATCGCCTCTCGCAGCACCGTGCGGGAGACGCCGAAGCGGGAAGAGAGTTCCGCGTCGCCGGGCAGCAGCGAGCCTTCGGGAATGCGGCCGGATACGATGGCGCTGCCGAGTTCCGCGACCACATGCGCATGGCTGCTGCGCCGCTTGCGTCCGGTGATCGTCGATTCCAGCAGTCCCAATCAAACCTCCTTCAGGCGACCCTCGGCGAGCTTCCGATCCGAATACCATACGATGGCGCGCTGCAGCACGATGAATGTGAACAGCAGGATGCCGATCACGATCTTCGTCCACCAGGAGGACAGCGTGCCGTCGAAGACGATATAGGTCTGGATGAGCCCCTGTATCAGTATGCCGACAAGTGTTCCCGCCACAAGGCCGGCACCGCCGGTGAGCAGCGTGCCGCCGATGACCACGGCGGCGATCGCGTCCAGTTCCACCCCGACCGTCGCCAGCGAATAGCCGGAAGAGGTGTAGAGGGTATAGGCGATGCCCGCGAGGCCGGACAGAAAACCCGACAGCGCATAGATTCCGATCGTCGTGCGGGCAATCGGCACGCCCATGAGCTCTGCCGACTGCGGATTGCCGCCGAGCGCATAGACATTGGCGCCGAAGCGGGTGCGTCCGGCCACGAAAGCGCCGATCGCGAAGACGAGCAGCATCAGCATGGCCATGGCGGTGAGGCGGCCGCCCCCGGGGAAGCGGAAATAGAAGCCCTGGATCGCATCGATAACCGGGTGGGAGATCGGCACTGATTGCGTCGAGATGAGGTAGGCCGCACCACGCGCAAGGAACATGCCCGCCAGCGTCACCACGAAGGGCGGGATGGCAAGGAAGCGGATCATCAGCCCCATGGCTGCCCCGAAGGCGGTGGAGATGAAGAGGACGGCGACAAAGGCCAGGACCGGGTTGACGCCGAGGCTGCCGACCATGACGGCGACGAAGACGCTCGTGAAGGCGATCACCGAGCCGATCGAAAGGTCGATGCCCCCCGAGAGGATGACGAAGGTCATGCCGACGGCCGCAATGCCAAGGAAGGCGTTGTCGGTCAGGAGATTGCCGAGAACCCGTGTCGACAGCATGTTCGGGAACTGCAAGACGCAGGCGAGGTAGGCGAGCAAGAAGATCGCCAGCGCCGCGACGAACGGAAGGTTGCGGGCATGGATCATGGCACCGTCCTTTCGGCCTGGCCGGGCTGCGCCGTCCGTCGCAGCGGCTTCAGGAAGCCGAGCAGCGTGCCGACCGCCGGAGACTGCAGCGTCAGTACCAGGATGATGATGCCCGCCTTGATGACGAGGTTGAATTCTGGCGGAAAGCCGGAAACGAGGATGCCGGTATTGATCGACTGGATGATCAGCGCACCGATCAGCGAGGCGAGGATCGAAAAGCGGCCGCCGTTCAGCGAATTGCCGCCGATCACCACGGCGAGGATCGCGTCGAGCTCCAGCCAGAGCCCGGCATTGTTGGCATCGGCGCCGCGGATGTCGGCGGTGACGATCAGGCCGGCCACCGCCGCCATGATGCCGGACACCGCATAGACGAAGAACAAGAGGAAGCGGGCGCGGATGCCGGCGAGCATGGCCGCGCGGCGATTGATGCCGGTCGCCTCGATAAGAAAGCCGAGGGCCGAGCGGCGCACCAGCAGGCCGACGAGGAGCGCTGCGCCGATCCACATCAGGATCGGGATCGGTACGCCCAGGAACGCGCCGGACCCGAAGGCAGCGAAGCCTTCGTTGTTGAAGGTGAGGATGACGCCCTCGGTGATGAGCTGGGCGATGCCTCGGCCGGCGACCATCAGGATCAGCGTCGCGATGATCGGCTGGATGTCCAGGACGGCCACGAGAAAGCCGTTCCACAGGCCGCAGACCAGCCCGACTGCGAGTGATACCGCAATGACGGTCACCAGGGAGTGACCGTCGCTGATGAGCGTTGCCGCCACGGCGCCGCAGATGGCGATGACGGCGCCGATGGAGAGATCGATGCCGCGCGTGGCGATGACGAGCGTCATGCCGATCGTCAGCAGCGCGACGGGTGCGGCGCGCACCATGACGTCCACGAGACTGCCGTAGAGGCGGCCGTTCTGGAAGGTCACGTCAAGGAAGCCCGGCGACAGAAGGCTGATCAGCGCGATGATGATCGCCAGCGCGGCGAGCTGCGGTGCGATCCGGCGCAGGCGGCGGGTCAGCGCGTTCATCAGGCGGCCTCCGTCTGCGAGGGTGCGGCGATCGCCTTCATGATGTTGTCGGCGGTGATCGCCTCGCCCGTGAGTTCCGCCACGTGGCGGCGGTCGGAGAGCACGATGACGCGGTGGGCGACGGCCGTCAGTTCCTCAAGTTCGGAGGAGATGACCACAAGCGACATTCCCTCTGCGCACAGCCTCTCGATCATCTTGAGGATTTCGGCATGGGCGCCGATGTCGATGCCACGGGTCGGCTCGTCGAGGATCAGCAGGCGCGGATGGGTGGCGAGCCAGCGCGCCAGGATCGCCTTCTGCTGGTTGCCGCCGGAGAGGAACTTGATCGGCCGGTCGGGATCCGGCGGGCGGATATCGAGCGACTTGATGAACTCCTGGGCAAGGGCGCGCTTTTCGCGGGAGGCGATCGGCTTCGCCCAGCCCTGCCTGGCCTGCAGCGCCAGCGCGATATTCTCGCTGACGGAGAACTCGCCGATGATGCCGTCCGTCTTGCGCTCTTCCGGACAGAAGCCGAAGCCGTGGCGGATGGCAGCCTCCGGAGAGGCGATGCGGAGTTCGCGGCCGTCGATGCTTGCGATGCCGCTGTCGGCCGGTTCCACGCCGAAGAGCAGGAAGGCGGTTTCCGTCCGGCCGGAGCCGAGCAGGCCCGCGACGCCCACCACCTCGCCCGGGCGAAGGTCGAGGTCGAAGGGAGCAACGCTGCCGCGCCTGCCGTAGCCGGAAAAGCGGATCGGCGCCTCGCCCTTGTCGACCGTGGCTTCCACCGCATGATGATCGCGGGTGATGTGCTGCAGTTCGCGGCCGAGCATCATCGAGATCAGGTCCATGCGGGGAAGTTCGGCGGTGGGCCGGCTGCCGACGAGGCGGCCGTTGCGCAGCACGGTCACCCGGTCCGCGATGGCGTAGACCTGATTCAGGAAGTGCGTGATGATGATGACGCCGAGCCCCTGGTCGCGCAGGCGGCGCAGCACGGCGAACACCATCTCGACCTCATGGGCATCGAGGCTGGCCGTCGGCTCGTCCAGCACCAGGACCTTGCCGGAAAGGTCGACAGCGCGTGCGATGGCGATGATCTGCCGGATCGCGACGGAGTAGGAGGAGAGGAGGGCGTCGACGTCGATCGCGAGGCCGTAGCCCTCAAGCAGGCTTCGGGCCTGCCTGCGCATCTCCCGCTTGTCGACCAGTCCAAAGCGCCGCGGCTGCCGCCCGAGGAACAGGTTTTCGGCGACCGTCAGGTTCTCCAGCAGGTTTACCTCCTGATAGACGGTGCCGATGCCGAGCGCCTGTGCTTCCGCGACGTTGGCGGGTGCGATTTCCGCGTCCTCCAGCGTCACGCTTCCCCGATCGCGGGTATAGACGCCGGTCAGGATCTTGATGAGCGTGGATTTACCCGCGCCGTTTTCGCCGAGCAGGGCATGTATCTCGCCACGGTTCAGCGTGAAATCGACGTTGTCGAGTGCGGGTATGCCGAGAAAGCTCTTGCCGATGGCGCGCGCTTCCAGAAGGGGAGTTTGTTCCATGTGCGGACGTCCTGCGGCCTGCGGCCGGAGCCGCAGGCGGCAGTTCCGGCCGTTGGATTGAGGGAGGAGACGGCAAGCCTCTCCTCCGGGTCGATCAGTAGCCGAGGCCCTTCTTGGATTCGTAGACCTTCATCGGATCATCGGCGGCCGTATAAAGCTTGGATTCCGTCTGGATCCATTTCGGCGGCTCCTTCTTGTCGTTCAGGTAGGCATCGAGCACGTCGAAGGCGGGGCCTGCCATGTTGGGCGTCAGTTCGACCGTCGCATTGGCTTCGCCGTCGGCCATGGCCTTGAAGATATCCGGCACGGCGTCGATCGAGACGATCTTGATGTCGGAGCCCGGTTTTAGGCCGGCTTCCTTTATCGCCTGGATGGCACCGACCGCCATGTCGTCATTGTGGGCATAGACGGCACAGATGTCCTTGCCGCCGCCCTCGGCCTTGATGAAGCTCTCCATGACTTCCTTGCCCTTGGTACGGGTGAAGTCACCGGTCTGCGAGCGGGCGATGGTGATGTTGGCGTGGCCGGCGATGGCCTCCTCGAAGCCCTTCTTGCGGTTGATTGCCGGTGAGGAGCCGGTGGTGCCCTGAAGCTCCACGACCTTGCATTCCTTGTCGCCGACTTCCTTCACGAGCCAGTCGCCGGCGACTTTGCCCTCGTGAACCTGATCGGAGGTGACGGCGGTCAGATAGAGATCCTCGGGCGCCTCGATCTGGCGGTCGAGCAGGATGACCGGGATCTCTTCCTCCTTGGCTTCCTGCAGGACGGCATCCCAGCCGGTGGCGACGACCGGGGCGACAAGGATGGCGTCGACGCCCTGGGCGATGAAGCCGCGGATCGCCTTGATCTGGTTCTCCTGCTTCTGCTGCGCGTCGGCGAATTTAAGGTCGATGCCGCGCTTCTCGGCTTCCTGCTTGGTGACCGTCGTCTCGGCGGCGCGCCAGCCGGATTCGGAGCCGATCTGCGAAAAGCCGACAGTCAGAGATTGTGCGGAAACACTCGACGCAAGGCATGCGGAAAAGGCGACGGTGAACGCCGCGAGAGCCTTCTTCATCTTTAATCCTCCCAGAAGATGATGGCGTATGGACAGCACAACCATCGACATATTGTCATACTTTTGCAAGGGGTTTTGACAGCCGTCAGCTGGAATCTTCGTCGACGGCTGCAGCATTTTCGCAGTAAGGCCTTGATATCAATCATCGAAATAGACTGCTCGGAATATAGTTGTCAGACAGCCTGATGTCTTGCTCTTGCCTTGACAAGCAAGCCTCGCCTCAAATAGTCCTATTTATGTTCCGTCACCCGGTGATGGGAGGAGGATGCCGCATCGGCATCGCGGCAAATGCTCAGGTAGAGGATCCATGCTTCGAATTCTTCAGGTGCGTGATGGCGATGGCCAGGTGGTTGTCGCATGGGATGGTGTTGGATCTGCGCGGGCCGTTCGCGGCGTGACGTCCACCTATGAGCTGGCAAAGAGCGCCATCGAGGCCGGCCAGTCGCTTGCCGAAAGAATCGACGCCCTCGGTTACGGGGCGGAGGTCGATCTGGAGCTTGCGCGGAGGGAAGGGCGTCTCGGGCTTCCCGCCTCGCATCCCGATCCGGCGCATTTCTTCGTTGCCGGCACCGGTCTCACGCATCTCGGCTCGGCCGACGGCCGCGACAAGATGCACAAGGCGGCGCAATCGGCGGAGAAGCCGACCGATTCCATGCGCATGTTCCAGATGGGCGTCGAGGGCGGCAAGCCTTCCGAAGGTCAGGAAGGCGTGCAGCCGGAATGGTTCTACAAGGGAGACGGCTCGCAGTTGCGCGCCACCGGCGAGGATCTCGTGTCGCCGGCCTTTGCGCTCGACGGCGGCGAGGAGCCGGAGCTTGCCGGCATCTACCTGATCGGCGCGAACGGAACGCCTTATCGCCTCGGTTTCTGTCTTGCCAACGAATTCTCCGACCACGTGACGGAGAAGGGCAATTATCTGTGGCTTGCCCATTCGAAGCTCCGCCAGGCGGCGCTCGGGCCGGAACTGATCGTCGGTGAGCTGCCGCAGAGCGTCGAGGGGATGTCCCGCATCCGCCGCGGCGAGGAAGTGATCTTCGAGAAGCCCTTCGTTTCCGGCGAGGCAAACATGTCCCACTCCATCGCCAACCTCGAACATCACAACTTCAAGTACGATCTCTTCCGTCGGCCGGGCGACCTGCACGTCCACTTTTTCGGCACCGCGACGCTCTCCTTCTCCGAAGGGGTGAAGACCGAGCCGGGTGACGTGTTCGAGATTTCCGCCGAGCCCTTCAAGCTGTCGCTCGTCAACAGGCTGACGGTCGCCGCCGCCACCTCCGTCTCCGTCCGAAAGCTCTGAGGGGTTCGATGAGCATCCGCCTCGCCATCGTCGGGCTCGGGAAGATTGCCAGGGATCAGCATCTCGGCGCGATCGCAGCGACCGACGGCATCGACCTTGTCGCCGTGGCGAGCCGCAATGCGGCGCTGGAGGGATTTGCCTCGTTCAACGACATCGACGAGTTGCTGGCGTCGGACGTCTGGGTGGATGCCGTTTCGCTCTGTACGCCGCCGCAGGGGCGGTTCGCGCAGGCCAGGGCGGCGCTCGCTGCGGGCAAGCACGTGATGCTGGAAAAGCCTCCCGGCGCGACGCTGGCGGAGGTCCATGCCCTTGAGGCCCTTGCGAAGGCCAAGGGTGTCACCCTTTTCGCCACCTGGCATTCGCGCGAGGCCGCGGCCGTCGAGCCGGCGCGGGCGCTCCTCGCCGGCCGGACCATTCGCCGCGTTGCGGTCGAATGGAAGGAGGACGTACGTCACTGGCATCCGGGCCAAGCCTGGATCTGGGAGCCCGGTGGCCTGGGCGTCTTCGATCCGGGCATCAACGCGCTGTCGATCGTCACCCGTATCCTGCCCGAGACCTTCCATCTCGTGTGCTGCGAACTCTTCTTTCCAGAAAACCGTGCGGCGCCGATCGCCGCGAGCCTCGCCTTCCAGACCGCGTCCGGCGTGCCCGTCGAGGCCGAGTTCGACTGGCGGCAGACCGGGCCGCAAACCTGGGACATCCGGATCGAAACGGAGGAGGGGCCGGTGGTGCTGACCCATGGCGGCAGCCGCCTGATGGTGGACGGGGAACCGCGCATCGTCGAGGAGGACCGGGAATACCGCAACCTCTACCGGCACTTTGTGTCGCTGGTCGGTGACGGGCGCATCGATGCCGACTTTGCACCGCTGGTGCATGTGGCCGATGCCTTCATGCTGGGACGCCGAACGGCCGTCGAGGCTTTCGAGGACTGACGGTCTTGCGGCCGTCTTTCCTTTCATTTCACGCTTGAGAAGAAGATCATGAGCAACTCCGAAAACCTGCCTTCCACCGAGATCGCCGAGACCGATCGAACACGGGGCGAAGCGCGCAAGCTGCGTTCCCGCGCCTGGTTCGACAATCCGGCCAATGCCGACATGACGGCGCTCTACCTGGAGCGCTACATGAACTTCGGCCTCAGCCAGGCGGAGCTGCAGTCGGATCGGCCGATCATCGGCATCGCCCAGACCGGATCGGACCTCTCGCCCTGCAACCGCCATCACCTGGAACTCGCCCACCGCCTGCGCGAAGGCATCCGTGAGGCAGGCGGCATCGCCATCGAATTCCCCGTCCATCCGATCCAGGAAACGGGAAAACGTCCGACCGCCGGTCTCGACCGCAACCTCGCCTATCTCGGCCTCGTCGAGGTGCTCTACGGCTATCCGCTGGACGGTGTCGTGCTGACGATCGGCTGCGACAAGACCACGCCGGCCTGTCTGATGGCGGCAGCGACCGTCAACATCCCGGCGATCGCGCTGTCGGTCGGCCCCATGCTGAACGGCTGGTTCCGCGGCGAGCGCACCGGTTCAGGCACCATCGTCTGGAAGGCCCGCGAACTGCTGGCCAAGGGCGAGATCGACTATGCCGGCTTCGTGAAGCTGGTTGCCTCGTCGGCCCCGTCGACTGGCTACTGCAATACCATGGGCACGGCGACCACGATGAACTCGCTGGCCGAAGCGCTCGGCATGCAGTTGCCGGGTTCCGCCGCCATCCCGGCTCCCTATCGCGACCGGCAGGAAGTATCCTACCTGACGGGACTGCGGATCGTGGAAATGGTCAAGGAGGATCTGAAACCCTCCGACATCATGACCCGCGAGGCCTTCATCAACGCCATCCGCGTCAACTCAGCGATCGGCGGGTCCACCAACGCCCCGATCCACCTGAACGGCCTGGCCCGGCACATGGGCGTCGAGCTTTCGGTCGACGACTGGCAGACCTATGGCGAGGACGTGCCGCTGCTCGTCAACCTGCAGCCGGCTGGCGAGTATCTCGGTGAGGATTACTACCATGCCGGCGGCGTTCCGGCCGTCGTCAACCAACTCATGAAGCAGGGCCTCATTCACGAGGACGCCATGACGGTGAACGGCAAGACGATCGGCGAGAACTGCCGCGGCGCGATCATCGAGGACGAAAAAGTCATCCGGCCGTTCGAGCAGCCCCTCAAGGAGCGCGCCGGCTTCCGCGTGCTGCGCGGCAACCTGTTCTCATCCGCCATCATGAAGACCAGCGTCATTTCTCCGGAATTCCGTGACCGCTACCTGTCGAACCCCGATGATCCGGATGCCTTCGAGGGCAGGGCGGTGGTCTTCGACGGCCCCGAGGATTACCACAAGCGGATCGACGACCCGGCGCTCGCCATCGACGAGCACACCGTCCTGTTCATGCGCGGTGCCGGTCCGATCGGCTATCCGGGCGCCGCCGAAGTCGTGAATATGCGTGCGCCCGACTACCTGCTCAAGCAGGGCGTCACTTCGCTTCCCTGCATCGGCGACGGCCGCCAGTCGGGAACCTCGGGTAGTCCCTCCATCCTCAACGCTTCGCCGGAAGCCGCTGCCGGAGGCGGTCTGGCGCTCTTGAAGACCGGCGACCGCGTGCGCATCGATGTCGGCCGCGGCAAGGCGGACATCCTCATCTCTGACGAGGAACTGGCGGAACGTCGCCGGGAATTGGAAGCGCAGGGCGGCTACCGCTATCCGAAGCACCAGACGCCCTGGCAGGAAATCCAGCGGTCCGTTGTCGGGCAGATGGAGACCGGCGCCGTGCTGGAGCCGGCCGTGAAATACCAGCGGATCGCGCAGACGGAAGGCATTCCGCGCGACAACCACTGAGTTGGAGTGGGGCGGCGGCAGGAGGCCGTCGCCCGGTTTTTCGGCGGGAGTAGAAGACCCGCCCTTGAGGAGGAGATGTCATGAGATTGATGAAACTGCTGACGACCGCAGCGATGCTGGCGTCGATGGCGTTCGCCGCTCCGGCCGGCGCCCAGGACAAGGGCCTCGTCGGCGTTGCCATGCCGACGAAGTCATCAGCGCGCTGGATCGCCGACGGCGACAACATGGTGAAGGTGCTGCAGGAGCGCGGCTACGAGACGGATCTGCAGTACGCGGAAGACGACGTGCCTAATCAGCTGTCGCAGATCGAGAACATGATCGTGAAGGGCGCCAAGGTGCTGGTCATCGCATCGATCGACGGCACGACCCTTTCCGACGTCCTGCAGCAGGCGGCCGACCAGGGCATCAAGGTCATCGCCTATGACCGCCTGATCCGTGACAGCGCTAACGTCGACTACTACGCCACATTCGACAACTTCCAGGTCGGCGTGCTGCAGGCACAGTCCCTCGTCGACGGCTTGAAGGCCAGCGGCAAGGAAGGCCCCTGGCACATCGAACTCTTTGGCGGCTCGCCGGACGACAACAATGCCTACTTCTTCTATGACGGCGCGATGAGCGTGCTGCAGCCGATGATCGACAGCGGCGAGCTCGTTGTCGGCAGCGGCCAGACGGGTATGGACAAGGTGGCGACGCTTCGCTGGGACGGTGCGACTGCGCAGGCGCGCATGGACGCGCTCCTGAGTTCGACCTATGCCGACAAGCGCGTCGATGCGGTGCTGTCGCCCTATGACGGCATCTCCATCGGTATCCTGTCGTCGCTGAAGGGCGTCGGCTACGGTTCCGGCGACATGCCCATGCCGATCGTCTCCGGCCAGGATGCGGAAGTGCCTTCGGTAAAGTCCATCCTTGCCGGCGAACAGTACTCGACGATTTTCAAGGATACCCGCGAGCTTGCCAAGGTGACGGTCGACATGGTCGATGCCGTGATGGGTGGCAAGGAGCCGGAAGTCAACGACACCAAGACCTATGACAACGGCGTCAAGGTCGTACCGTCCTACCTCTTGAAGCCGGTGGTCGTGAACAAGGACAACTGGGAAGAAGTGCTTGTTGGCAGCGGCTACTACACCGCCGACCAGATCAAGTAAGGCATCGGAAGGCGCCCGATGAGGGCGCCTTCATCTCACACGGAGTTCCGGATGCTTGCACCCGTGGTTTCGGCGGATCGACCGCCCATTCTCGAGATGCGTGGCATCTCGAAATCATTTGGCGCCGTTAAGGCGCTTTCCGACGTTAGCTTCACCGTGCGCGAAGGAGAGATTCACGCGTTGGTCGGGGAAAACGGAGCGGGAAAATCGACCCTGATGAAGGTCCTCTCCGGCGTCTATCCGCATGGCAGCTACGAAGGCTCGATCCTGTTCGACGGTCACGAGCGCCAATTCCGCGACATCAACGATTCCGAAGCGCTCGGCATCATCATCATCCATCAGGAACTGGCACTCATTCCGCTGATGTCGATCGCGGAGAACATCTTCCTGTCGAACCCGCCGTCGCGCTTCGGCATCATCGACAGGTCGGCCGTCCACGAGCGCACAAAGGCGCTGCTTGCAAAAGTCGGCCTCAGCGAAGCACCGGACACGCTGATCACCAATATGGGCGTCGGCAAACAGCAACTGGTGGAAATCGCCAAGGCGCTGTCGAAGGACGTGCGCCTGCTGATCCTCGACGAACCGACTGCGAGCCTCAATGAAAAGGACAGCGCGGCCTTGCTCGAACTTCTCAAGGAGTTCCGGGAGCAGGGCATCACGTCGATCCTTATCTCGCACAAGCTCAACGAGATTTCCGCCGTCGCCGATCGCATCACCGTGCTGCGTGACGGCCGGACCGTCGGAACGCTCGACTGCCATGACGGCGTGGTGGAGGAGGACGAGATCATCCGCCGGATGGTCGATCGGGACCTGGAGAGCCGATACCCCACGCGGGAGCCGAAGATCGGCGAGTTGATCTTCGAGGTGGCGAACTGGTCCGTCTACCATCCGCAGCATTCCGAACGGCAGGTGGTGAAGAAGGTTTCCATGCAGGTGCGGGCAGGGGAGGTCGTCGGCATCTCCGGGCTCATGGGAGCCGGCCGCACCGAGTTCGCCATGAGCGTCTTCGGACGGTCCTGGGGCCGCAACATCACCGGCACGGTGCGTATCCGCGGGCAGGAGGTCGATCTTTCCGACGTCCACAAGGCGATCAAGGCGGGCCTTGCTTACGTCACGGAAGACAGGAAGCAACTCGGCCTCATCCTGCCGGAGGACATCCGCAAGAACATCTCTCTCGCCCATCTCGGCGGCGTTTCGACGCGTGCCGTCATCGACGACATCCGGGAGATGAAGGTGGCGCAGGAGTTCCGCAACCGCATGCGCATCCGCAGCCACAACGTCTACCAGGAAACCGGAAAGCTTTCCGGCGGCAACCAGCAGAAAGTAGTATTGTCCAAGTGGCTGTTCACCGGCCCGGACGTGTTGATCCTCGATGAGCCCACCCGCGGGATCGATGTCGGCGCCAAGTACGAGATCTATTCGATCATCAACGAACTGGCGGACGCCGGTAAGGCTGTCATCGTGATATCGTCTGAAATGCCGGAACTGATCGGCATCTGCGACAGGATCATGGTGATGCACGAGGGCGATTTCGTCGGGGAGGTGGCCGGAGAGGAGGCCACGCAGGAAAACATCATGCGCGCCATCATGCGCCGCAAGGAGAGGGATCAATGAGCAACCCGCCCAATACCATGGCTGCCCCGCAGCGCGGCACCGGGTTCTGGAAGGAGAACCTGCGCGAATACGGGATGATGATCTCGCTGGTCGCCATCGTCGTCTTCTTCTATTTCACGACCGACGGCGTGATCCTCAAGCCGCTCAACCTCACCAACATCATCCTGCAGAACAGCTATATCGTCATCATGGCGCTGGGCATGCTGATGGTGATCGTCACCGGCCATATCGACCTGTCCGTGGGCTCGGTCGCCGGCTTCATCGGTGCCGTCGCCGCGATGCTGATGGTGCAGTACGACGTTCACTTCGTGATTGCGGCAATCCTCTGCCTGGTGCTGGGCGGGGTAATCGGTGCCATACAGGGCTTCTGGGTCGCCTACTTCAAGATCCCGTCCTTCATCGTGACGCTCGCGGGCATGCTGGTCTTCCGCGGCCTGATGATCGCCGTGCTCAGCGGCCGTTCGATCGGGCCGTTCGATCCGACCTTCCAGAAGCTCTCGTCCGGCTATATCCCGGAGATGGTGAGCTCGGCCAACGGCATCTATGTCACCTCGCTGGTGCTTGGACTGGGGCTTGCGGTGCTGCTCGTGTGGCAGAACTTCAAGAGCCGGGCGCGGCGCATCTCGCATGACGTGGAGACTGAACCCTTCGGCTTCTTCCTCGTCAAGAACCTCGTGATCTTCGCGATCATCGGCTATCTGGCCTATCTCATCGCCTCCCATCGCGGCATGCCCAACGTGCTGATCATCATGGCGCTCCTGATCGCGGCCTATGCCTTCTTCACGAACCGGACGATCTTCGGGCGGCAGATCTACGCGGTGGGCGGCAACGAGAAGGCGGCGGCGCTCTCCGGCATCAAGACGGCGCGGCTGACCTTCTTCACCTTCGTCAACATGGGGGTCCTGGCAGCTCTTGCGGGCCTTGTCTTCGCTGCTCGTCTGAATACGGCGACGCCGAAGGCCGGCCTCGGTTTCGAACTCGACGTCATCGCCGCCTGCTTCATCGGCGGCGCCTCGGCCTATGGCGGCGTCGGCAAGGTGACGGGTGCGGTGATCGGCGCCTTCATCATGGGCGTGATGAACAACGGCATGTCGATCCTCGGCATCGGCATCGATTACCAGCAGGTGATCAAGGGACTGGTCCTGCTCGGTGCCGTCTGCGTCGACGTCTACAACCAGCGCCGCTGAGGATCGGGAAACGCGCAAGGCGAGGCTTGCCTTGGCAGGCCTTCCTCGTTTGTAACCGCGTCGTTCGGAACCGGCCGCAGGTCCGCGCGTTCGCCCGTCTTTACGGAGAACGACATGCAGGATCGTCCGCGTTTCGAATGGCTGGCGCGTGCCGGATATGCGGCGCGGGGCGTCGTCTATATCCTCGTCGGCGGCATGGCGCTGCTTTCGACCCTGGGGGGCGGCGAGGCGGATTCGCGCTCGGCGCTGGAACTGGTGCTCGACACGCCCTTCGGCGCCATCTGGCTGGGGCTGATCGGCATCGGCTTGATCGGCTTCATCGTGTGGCGGCTGGCGCAGGCTTTCCTCAACGCCGATCAGCATGAAAACGACGCCCAGGGCCTCGTCATCCGGGCAGCCCTCCTCGTCAGTGCGGCTACCTATACCGGTCTGGCCTCCTATGCCATCGGCCAGGCGTTGAAAATTTCTTTCGGCGCCGGATCCGGCAACAGCCAGGAAAGCTGGACCGCCTGGCTGATGCAGCAGCCTTTCGGCCCCTACCTCGTAGCGGCGGTCGGGCTTGCTGTGATCGGCGCCGGCATGGTGCAGATCGTCAAGGGTGTAACGCGGCGCTACGAGAAGTTCGTCCGCATCAGCGGCCGGCACAAGCGGTTGCTCGAGCTCTTCTGCATCTATGGCCTTGCCGCCCGCGGCGCAATCTTCGTCATTCTGGGCGGCTTCTTCCTTTACGCGGCCTGGGCCGTCGATCCGGGGCAGGCGGGGAGCACGGCGGATGCGCTGGCCTGGGTGCGGGGACTGCCCTTCGGGGGCCTGCTCTACGCTCTTGCGGCGCTCGGGCTTTTTGCCTTCGGTGCCTATGGTGTGGTCGAGGCCAGGTATCGCATTATCCGGGAACCCTCACTAAGTGATGCCAAGCACGCGCTGCGGACCTGAGCCGCGGCATAATCTTCAGCGGAGTGACGGATGGCGTTCCATCAAAGGGTCAGCCGAAAGATCGTTGACCGGATCATGACGTTCGAGCCGGTGAGCCTGATCCTGTTTGCCGTCGCGGCCGGCGGACTATTCCTGTTCCTGCAACTCACCGGTGAGGTGATCGAGGGCGACACGCACGCGTTCGACGAACGGCTGCTCCTGCTGCTGCGTTCCGCCGACGATCCGGCAACCCCGATCGGCCCGTACTGGCTGTCGCATGCGATGGACGACATCACCGCGCTTGGTGGCACGGCGGTGCTTTCGCTGATGACCATCATGGTGACGGGCTACCTTCTTTTGGCACGGCGCAGGGCGATCGCCGTCTTCACGCTCGCCTCGGTGGCCGGAGGCTGGGCGCTGAGCGCGGCGCTGAAGCTGGGGGTGGCGCGGCCGCGGCCGGACATCGTCCCGCATCTCGTCGAGGTCTACGATCTCAGCTTCCCGAGCGGCCACGCCATGGTCTCAGCCGCCACCTACCTGACGCTGGGGGCGCTCCTCTCCCGTGCCCAGCCGACGCGGGTAACGCGCCTCTACATGATCGGCGTCGCCGTCTTTCTGACATTCATCATCGGTTTGAGCAGGGTCTTTCTCGGTGTACACTACCCGACGGATGTCCTCGGCGGCTGGTGCGCCGGCGCGACCTGGGCGTTGGTCTGCTGGCTGGTCGCCCGCCGTTATATCGCCCAAACACCGGGCTAAGCGCATGACCGGCCGGTGGGAAAAACGAGGTTGGCGCTTGAGCGAAGCGGCATCAACCTCTAAGCCTTGGGCGGCTGGACCCATGGCTCAGCGAAAATCAGGTGGGACACGTTGATCGATCCATACGATACCCTCGGTGTTGCCCGGGACGCCGATACCGCACAGATCAAGACCGCGTATCGCAAGCGCGCCAAGAACGCCCATCCGGACACGGGGGGCGATGCCGACGCGTTCTCCAAACTGAAGATCTCCTTCGAGATTTTGTCCGATCCCGTGCGCCGCAAGGTCTTCGATGAAACCGGCTATGATCCGACATTGGCCGATACCAAGGATCTCGAAGGGCTGCTGGTTCTCGAAGGACTGATCAACGACTTCATTCTGGACGAGCGGGAGCCCGGCAGCTTCGATCCCGTGGCGGCGATGCGACGCAAGCTGACCGACAAGATCGTCAATGTGCGCTTTCACATCCTGGAGCTCGAGCGGCACCGCGCGCGCATCCGCAACCACCTGGACCGGATCGGCAAACGACCGGAGACCGACTTCCTCGGCAGCATGATGCGGGCACGCAGCGATTCCATTACCGACGCGATCACCAAGGCGGAGGCGCAGATCGCGACGATCGAGCAGGCTTACCAGATGCTCGAGGGCTATTCCTACGAGATCGAGGTGGAAGCGAAAAGCGCCGCCGAGTGATGTGCGCTACTGGTCTGCGCCGCCGTGCCTCCTAGCTTTATGGACGGAGCGAGAATGGAGGCGGCGATGGTGATCGAACATTTCTTCCTGTCGGAGAATGGCTGGGTTCCCAACAATGCGCATCTGCCGGTTATCGGCTACCGCGGAGTCGCGCCGGATGAGGGCGGCGACCTTGCGAGGACCTTCGAGCGAACTTTCGCCGGCAATCATTGGCAGGGAACCTGGCGGAACGGTATCTTCGACTACCACCATTACCACACCATGGCCCATGAGGTGCTGGGGATCGCTCGCGGCCACGGCGTCGTGATGCTCGGCGGTCCTGGCGGGCGGGAGATCGAGGTTTCCGCCGGAGATTGCCTGATCCTGCCGGCTGGCACCGGCCATTGCCGGATCTCCGCAAGCGAGGATTTCCTGGTAGTCGGCGGCTATCCGCCGGGGCAGGACCCGGACCTTCGCCGAGAGGCGCCGGGGGAGGCGGGCCTTCACATCATCGCGACGCTGCCCTTGCCGGAGACCGATCCGCTTGGCGGTGATGCCGTCAGCAAGCTCTGGCAGAACGGCGGCTGAAACGGCGTATCAGCCCTTCCAGCGGAGATAGATCGTCGACAGCGGCGGCAGCGCCAGTTGCAGCGATTGTTCCTTCCCATGCGAAGGCACCGCTTCCGTCCAGGCCTGCACATTCCCGAGGTTCGATCCGCCATAACAGGTTGCGTCGGAGTTCAGCACCTCTTCCCATTGTCCCGCATGGGGAACCCCCACCCGGTAGCCGTGGCGGGGAACCGGTGTCATGTTGGACACGGCGAGGATGCAGGAGGAGCGGTCTTGCGGCCAGCGGAAGATGCCGAAGATCGAGTTTTCTGCATCGTCGCCCACCGCCCACTGGAAACCATCGGGATGAAGGTCGCCATATTGGAGGGCCGGCTCCGAGACGTAGAGACGATTGAGGTCGCGGATCAGCCGCTGTATCCCCGCATGCAGCGGATCGTCGAGCAGGTCCCAATGCACGGAGCTGTCGTGGTTCCACTCGCTCGACTGCGCAATCTCACCCCCCATGAAGAGCAGCTTCTTGCCTGGATGGGCCCACATGAAACCGAAATAGGCCCGAAGGTTGGCGTGCTTCTGCCATGTGTCGCCCGGCATCTTGCCCAGGAGCGAGCCTTTGCCATGCACGACCTCGTCGTGGGAGAGCGGCAGCATGAAGCGTTCCGAATAGGCATAGACCATGCCGAAGGTCATCATGCCGTGATGATATTTCCGGTAGACAGGATCCTCCTGCATGTAATGCAGGCTGTCATGCATCCAGCCCATGTTCCACTTGAAGTCGAAGCCTAAGCCGCCTTCCTCCGGCGGACGCGTGACGCCCGGCCAGGCCGTCGACTCCTCCGCCACCGTGAAGGCGTGCGGGCAGCGCTGGTGGATGATGCTGTTGAGGTGCTTGAAGAACTCCACAGATTCCAGATTCTCGCGACCGCCGTACTTGTTCGGGATCCACTCGCCGGCATTGCGGCTGTAGTCGCGGTAGAGCATGGAGGCGACAGCGTCGACGCGCAGCGCATCCACATGGTAGTGCTCCAGCCATTCCAGGGCGCTGGCGATCAGGAAGCCTTTCACCTCGTTGCGTCCGAGGTTGTAGATCAGCGTGTTCCAGTCCTTGTGAAAGCCCTCCCGCGGATCCTCGTGCTCATAGAGCGCGGTGCCGTCGAAGCGGGCGAGGCCCCAGACGTCGGTCGGGAAATGCGCCGGCACCCAGTCGAGGATGACGCCCAGTCCCGCGGCATGGCAGCGGTCGACGAAATAGGCGAAGTCCTCCGGGGTGCCGTAACGCCCGGTCGGTGCGAAGAGCCCGAGCGGCTGATACCCCCAGGAGCCGCCGAACGGGTGCTCCATGATCGGCAGAAGCTCGATATGGGTGAAACCGAGGTCGGCGGCATACGGGATCAGCCGCTGGCTGAGTTCGATCCAGTCGAGGTTGCGGTTGCCTTCTTCCGGCACCCTCAGCCATGACTCCAGATGGACTTCATAGACGGACATCGCGCCTTTGCCCTCCCGCGCGTCGTGGCGGCGCATCCATTCGTCGTCACTCCAGCGGAAGGGTATATTGGACGCGACGATGGAAGCGGTGGAGGGTGCCGCTTCGCTCGCACGCGCGACCGGGTCCGCCTTCTGCGGAAGCGTGTGGCCGTTGCGGTCCACGATCTCGAACTTGTAGCGTTCACCTGGGCCCAGCCGCGGCAAGAAGATCTCCCAAATTCCGGCGAATGGGCGCAGGCGCATCGGATGGCGTCGGCCGTCCCACGCGTTGAAGTCGCCGACAACAGAGACACGACGCGCATTCGGCGCCCAGACGGCGAAGCGCACGCCGGAGACGCCATCGACATCCATAGGCTGTGCCCCGAGTGTCCTGCCCAAGTCGTAGTGGGTGCCTTGAGAAATCAGATGAAGATCGAGATCCCCAAGCAATGGCCCAAAGGAGTAGGGGTCTTCGGTCTCCTGGACCGCATCCGGCCAGTGGATCCGGAGCCGGTAGGTGCCGCGCCCGCCAATGTCTGCCGCATACAGCCCGCCGTCGAAGACCTGTTCCATTCGAGCGATGATGGCATCAGTTTCGCCATCGACGACTTCCACCATTGACGCACCGGGCAACAACGCGCGGACCACGTTGGTCTGTCCCACGGAATGGCGGCCAAGTATTGCAAAGGGATCGCCATGACGTCCTTCCACCAGCGCATGCAGGGCGCCAGCGTCGATATTGGCGAGCAGTTCTGCGCGCTCAAGGTTCATTCGGAGTTCTCCATGAGCCTCATTGAAATGTCAGAGAAGCCTTCGAGCGGGATCGGCAGCCATTTCGGCCGGTTGCGCGCCTCGTACGCGATCTCATACGCCGCCTTCTCCAGAAGGAACAGGTCCAACAGCGCCTCGCGGGTGGCTTCGTCCATGTTCAGCGCTGACGCTTCGGCTACGGCGTCGAAGTACCGTTGGCGGAATGCCTGCTCTGCCTCCCGCCGGAAGATACTGACGATCTCATGGCGTCGTGCCTGATCGGTATCAACGACTACGTCCTGCTCCAGGTCCGCCGTCGCGGCCAGATAGCTCAGCGAGCGCAGGAGACCTGCAACATCGCGCAACGGGCTCGATTTGGCACGCCGATCGGCAAGATCCCGGGCGGGTTCACCTTCGAAATCGATGAGGTAGGCATCGCTTTCGGCAACGAGGATCTGGCCAAGATGGAAATCACCGTGATGCCGGGTCATCAAGGCGCCGACCGCCGTGTGGGCAAGTTTCGCCGCGGCACGCAGAAGCTCGTCCCGGCGGTCGAGCAGAGGCTGCACGAGCTGCGTGACCCCAGGTTCGAGACCTCCCACTTCGTTCGCCAGGATGTCCAGCGCGTTCGTGATCTGGAGGGTTACCGATTGCCGCCATGCCTCGATGTCCGCTGACGTCGCTTTCAGCGGCTTGAAGTCCGGATCGCCGGTGTCTTGCGCAAGCGCCACATGGAGTTCGCCGAGCCTCTGTCCCACCGTGCCGGCGAAATCCACGAGCGGCTGGAACTGGTCCTGGATCACCTCGTCCTCGCCGCTCGCCACGAGGATTTCGTCCATGCCGCGGCGCAGATTGCTCAGCATCCACGTCCAGGCATCACCCTGGTTGCGGATTGCGCCCTGGATGATGATCAGCGTGTAGCGGCTGCCGTCGGGTGCTATCCGTGCCACTTCGCCCAGCAGCGGAGCGGTGTTTGAATATCCCACCTTCGTCAGGTAGCGAGTCATTTCGACTTCCGGATGGACGCCCGGGAAGATGTGGCGGATGAGCTTGATCATCGCCGTATCACCGACGATCAGCGAACTGTTCGACTGCTCTGCCGAAAGCCAGTGCACCTGCATCTCGTCAGTGATGCCCATGCAGTCGAGGTTTTCTGTGCCGACAAATTCCAACGTTCCGGCCCGCCCCGAAACCCGCGACCTTTCGCACAGGGCGCGGATGATGCCGCGCGCCATGCTTTCCATCGCAAATCCGTCTGTCAGGAAGCCGACGCGACGTCCCTGGCGGATGCGGCCGAGCGCGAGCTGCTGCACAAGGGCGGTAGGATGGGTCTCGTCCCAGGCTGCTGCGAGCGGAAGGAGGTAGGTCTCCGTATGGCCTTCGAGATCGGCTTCCAGTTCCCCGAGAAGGACGTTGCCGCCAAAGGGGAGAGGCGTCGCCGACACCAGCCTCACCCCGTTCAGCTGCTCGCCTTTTGAGCCGAACCAGCGGCGCTTCGAGACATAGGCCGGCAGGATATCCCGCGAGAGGGTGGCTGCCAGCCGCGGCTCCTCCACAAGCTCATGCAGGTCGCGGCGCACGACCATGGTGACGAGGTCGGGAAGCTGCTGCGGCGGTTCGTTCCGCCAGGCCGGACCGTCGGCCTCGGCCACCAACTGGAACCAGAAGAAGCCGTAGGGCGGCAGGGTCAAGAGGTAGGTCAGCTGACCGATCGGCGGGAAGGGCGACATGCCGGTCAGCTCGATCGGTACGCGTCCTTCGAACTCGGAAAGATCGAGCTCGACTGCCTGCGGCAGGCGCGAGAGGTTGGCGACGCACATGATCGTCTCGCCCTGGTATTCTCGGAGGTAGGCGAGGATTTTCCGGTTTCCGGGAGCCAGGAAACGGAGGGTGCCGCGGCCGAAGGCGGCGTGCTTGCCGCGCAGCGCCAGCATCCGGCGTGTCCAGTTGAGCAGCGAGTGGGCGTCTGCTGCCTGCGCCTCGACGTTGACTGCTTCGTATCCGTAGAGAGGGTCCATGATCGGCGGCAGTACGAGACGGGCGGGATCAGCCTTGGAGAAGCCGCCATTGCGGTCCGGCGACCATTGCATCGGCGTCCGCACACCATCCCGATCGCCCAGATAGATGTTGTCGCCCATTCCTATTTCGTCGCCGTAGTAGAGGACCGGGGTGCCGGGCATGGAAAGGAGAAGCGCGTTCATCAACTCTATTCGGCGGCGGTCGCGTTCCATCAACGGCGCAAGCCGGCGGCGGATGCCGAGATTGATCCGGGCGCGCCGGTCGGCGGCATAGGTGTTCCACAGGTAATCGCGTTCCTCGTCCGTCACCATTTCGAGCGTCAACTCGTCGTGATTGCGCAGGAAGATCGCCCACTGGCAGTTCTCCGGGATTTCCGGCGTCTGCCGCATGATGTCGGTGATCGGAAAGCGATCCTCCTTGGCGATCGCCATGTACATGCGCGGCATCAGCGGGAAATGGAACGCCATGTTGCATTCGTCGCCATCGCCGAAATACTCGCTGGTATCTTCGGGCCATTGATTGGCCTCCGCGAGCAGCATCTTTCCCGGATGGGTCGAGTCCAGTGCACCACGAATCTTCTTCAGGATCTCGTGGGTCTCGGGCAGGTTCTCGTTGATCGTGCCCTCGCGCTCGATCAGATAGGGGATCGCGTCCAGCCGGAAGCCGTCGATGCCGGTTTCGAGCCAGAAACGCATCACCTGCAGCAGTTCTTCCAGCACAGCCGGATTGTCGAAGTTGAGATCCGGCTGATGGGAATAGAAACGGTGCCAGTAATAGGCGCCCGCTACCGGATCCCAGGTCCAGTTCGATTTCTCCGTATCGAGGAAGATGATCCGCGTCTCGGGAAACTTCTGGTCGGTGTCAGACCAAACGTAGAAATCGCGCTCCTGCGATCCGGGCGGCGCGTGGCGGGCGCGCTGGAACCACGGATGCTGATCGGAGGTGTGGTTGATGACGAGCTCGATGATGACCCGGATGCCTCGTTCGTGGGCTGCGTCGACGAAGGCCCGGAAGTCGTCCATCGTTCCGTAGTCGGGGCTGACATCGCCATAGTCGGCGATATCGTAGCCATCGTCCCGGCGAGGCGAAGGAAAGAAGGGTAGAAGCCAGATCGCGGTCGCCCCGAGCGACGCGATGTGGTCCAGCTTCTCGTGCAGCCCCTTGAAGTCACCGATCCCGTCGCCGTTGGCGTCGAAAAACGACTTGATGTGAAGCTGGTAGATTATGGCATCCTTGTACCACAGGGGATCGTTGACGATCTGAGCCTGCGACTGCAGGGTATCCATTCGGTTCCTCCCTTATCTCACACGCCAGACGGCGAACGGCATGTCCGCCTCCAGCCGCAGCCGCTGCCGTTTCCCGGTCCAAGTGAAGGCGTTGCCCGAGATCAGGTCCTCCATGGGAAGCGATCCGTGGTCGGGCAGGTTCCACGACCAGAGGGGGATTTCGACATCCGCCTCCTGCGCGTTATACGGATCGAGGCTGATCGCGATGAGCAGCACGTTCTCGCGGCCGGCGCTCGCCTTCTCGAAGAACATCACGTTGTCGTTCCAGGCCGTCAGGAGCGTGAGGCCGAGGTGCGAGTGGAGGGCCGGATTTTCCTTGCGGATACGGTTCAGGAGCCCGATCTCGTGCTTGATGTTGCCGGGGCGGTCCCAGTCCCAGGCCCGTATTTCGTACTTCTCGCTGTCGGCATATTCCTTGCGCTTGGCGTCGGGCCGGCCTTCGCAGAGTTCGAAGCCGTTGTAGACGCCCCAGAGGCCGGAAAGCGTCGCAGCCAGGGCGGCCCGGATCAGGTAGGCGGGCCGGGGCGCGTTCTGCAGGAACTCGGGGTTGATGTCGTGCGTGTTGACGAAGAAGTGCGGACGGAAGAAGTCCTTCGGCGCTTCCGTGGTGATCTCGCGCATGTACTGCTCGAGCTCCCATTTGGTGTTGCGCCAGGTGAAGTAGGTGTAGGATTGCGAGAAGCCGATCTTCGCCAGCCGGTACATCACCTTCGGCTTGGTGAAGGCCTCCGACAGGAAGATCACATCGGGATGACGCGAACGGATGTCGGCGATCAGCCATTCCCAGAAGGGAAATGGCTTGGTGTGGGGGTTATCGACGCGGAAGAGCTTGACGCCCTGGTCCACCCACATCTGAACGATGTCGCGCAGTTCCTGCCAGAGAGACGGAACGGCATCCTTGGCGTAGAAGTCGACGTTGACGATGTCCTCGTACTTCTTCGGCGGGTTTTCTGCGTAGCGGATCGTGCCGTCCGGACGCCAGTCGAACCAGCCGGGATGCTCTTTTAGCCAGGGATGATCCGGCGAGGCCTGGATCGCGAGGTCGAGAGCGATTTCCAGTCCGTGGTCCTGGGCGGCCGCTACCAGCCGACGGAAGTCTTCGAAGGTCCCGAGTTCCGGATGGATCGCATCATGTCCTCCATCCTCCGATCCGATAGCGTAAGGGCTGCCGGGGTCTCCCGGAAGCGCCTTGAGGCTGTTGTTGCGCCCCTTGCGGTTGGTGGAGCCGATCGGATGGATGGGCGGGAAGTAGAGGACGTCGAAACCCATTTCCCGGATTGCGGGAAGCCGATTGATGACGTCGTCGAAAGTTCCGTGACGGTTCGGGTCGCCGCTCTGCGAGCGGGGAAAGATCTGGTACCAACTGGCGAATGACGCTCCGAGCCGCTCCGCATCCAGCGGGATGATCTGCGAGCGTAGCCTGAAGGGCCGGCGATCGGCTCTTGCCATGAGCTCGGATGTCTCGTGGGCGAGCAGGAGCTCGATCCGTCGCGATTCCGCCGCACCATCCATCTCATCGAGCAGCGCTCGAAGCTCGGCCTCCAAATCGGGACTCGCCGAAGCGAGCGCCTCCCGGACAAGGTTTATACCCTCCTGGATCTCCAGCGTCAGGTCCAGCCGTGCGTCATGCTTCTTGGTGAATTCGTATCGGAAGATGGCAAAGGGGTTGCGCCAGGCTTCGATCGCGAATTCATGGCGCCCCATGCGCCTCGGCGTGAATTCGCCCCGCCAGCGGTCGTTCTCGAACAACTGCATGCGGACTTCCTGCCACTCGTCCTCATCGGCAGCCCGCCAGAGCAGTACGGCCGCAAGCGGATCATGGCCGTCGCCGAAGATGTCGGCTTCGACACGGACCGTCTCCCCGACCACGCGCTTGACGGTGAAGCGACCTTCGTCGACGGACGGCGTGATCTTCTCGATCGCCAGGCGCGGTGCGGCGGCGGCGACGTCGATATCGGGCAGCGGCGAGGCGGACAGGATGGGTGCAGACACACGCCCTTCCAGTATCCGTACCTCGCCGGGCTTCAGGCGCGGCCCCGAGTGCCCCTCGACCTCTGTCAGGGGAAGGAAGGAGGAGGCGACCTGGTTGACGGCGTTAAGCGGAGGCGGCGCGGTTTGCCGCAGATCGCGGTTGACCAGAATCACGCGTAGCTTCTCCGAACTCCGCACGTCTTCGCGATTGGACTGGATGAGGGCGACCGCCGGGGTGTGGGTCGCCGCAATCAGAGTGAAGGGGCGCAGGCGGAACGGTTCCTGATCCTGTCGCAGCATCTCGTTCGTGGCGCGGATATCGCTGCAAATATCAAAGGAGGACTGGTCACGAAGGCCGGCGAGACCCAGCCCGTCGCCATGCATCTGATCGAGAGGCTTGGAGGCGCCGAACTCGAAACCCATCGGCACCATCAGGCCGCTACCGAAGCAAGCCGCAAGCTTCAGGGCCCGCAGCGACTTTCGCTGGAGGACCTCGCAGCTTTCGGTCCCGTGGGCGAGCCGCTTGCCGAAGGGAGGCTCCGGGAAGGTGATCTGGTGGCCGAGCGCGCGCTGGACCTCGTGTTCTTCCGCGAGCCATCTGGACTGCAGGTCCCACCACGCAAAGGAGGAGAAGCAGCCGTCGAAACCAGCACCGCGCAGCGCTCGCCTGCGCTCGAAGTCAGTGCCGGGCGTCCAGGCAAAGAACTCCGTCTCAGCCTTGCGAGCCCTGGTGGCCTTGATCAGCGACGCCCAGGCTTCCTCGGGCACCCGCTCCACGCCAAGGCAGCGGAAGCCTGAAATCCCTGCTTCAACGAGCGTCCCGATCCGCTGACGCCATTCCTCCAGGTAGTGATAGGTGGCATCGCTGGGCGACAGATCCAAGGAGCGGCTGCAGTTGCATTCGGGCGAAACACGCGGGTCGGCGGCTATCCGGTCGGTACCGCGCTCCTCCTGCGCCACCCGGTCGATGACCAGATCGAGCATCAGCCGAAGCTGGTATCCACGGGCGAGCGCCGTGAGGCGCGAGAGCGAGGAGGAGACGTCCGCGCCCAGGTCGAGCTCCGGCTCCAACCGGTCGAAACCGCCGGAAACGAAGATGCTGGAGTTCGTGCCGCGCTGGAAAAGCGGCGCCGTCAGGACGGTGTCGAAGCCGAGCGCCTGCGCGTGCGCGAAAACCTGCTCCCAGGCGTCGTAGCCCTTCAGCTGAAGCGGGTGGACGTAATAGATCCTGGGAGGCTGTGTGACACGGGAGACCGGAGCATCGAGCGTCGGAATTGTATTCATCGCGGGGGCCTTGCGTTTGGCTTCGTGAGCTAAACGAGAAGGCCCTTGCGTTGTTCCAGCCGGATCGGGACTACATCAGTTGTGCCTCAGCGACGGCGTCCTTGAACTTTTCGCGCGCCGCTTCGGCACTCTCGCGACCGTCCAGCGCGGCCAGGCAGGCGTAACGCGCCTTTATGAATCTGGGACCCTTTATATTGGGCCAGTGGTGGTCCAGGAGATCGAGGGCCTCGAAGGCGCTGGACACGGCGGTGACACTGGTATTCACCGGTCTCTGCCAAACGTCGTTCTGCATATCATCCTCCCATGATGTCTCAGGTCTTTGGCCGGATCGGCCGCGACGTCCAATGAACGCCCAGGAGTTGCAGCAGTTGCACTGCCAAGGAAGTGTAACATGATCTCGGCGGGAGCCTACCGCTATTTTGCCTGATCCGAGAACGAGGGCGTCCTAAAGGGAAAAGCCCGGCCTTTCCGGGAGGCCGGGCTGAGACGTGGCGATCGTTTGCTTAGAAGTCTATGCCACCAGCGGGCATTGCCGGAGCAGCTTCCTTCTTCGGCTTCTCGGCGATCATGGCTTCGGTCGTGACGAGCAGACCGGCCACCGAGGCTGCGTCCTGCAGCGCGGTGCGAACTACCTTGGCCGGATCGATCACACCCATGGCATAGAGGTCGCCGTATTCGTTGGTCTGAGCGTTCCAGCCGAAGGAGAATTCGGCCTTCTCGCGCAGCTTGCCGACAATGATGGAACCCTCGGCGCCGGCATTCTCGGCGATCTGGCGGACCGGAGCCTCGATGGCGCGGCGGACGATCTCGACGCCGACCTGCTGGTCCGCATTGGCCGTCTTGACCGCATCAAGCGCCTTCACCGCCCGCAGCAGGGCGACACCGCCGCCGGGAAGGATGCCTTCCTCGACGGCCGCGCGGGTTGCATGCAGCGCGTCGTCGACGCGGTCCTTCTTTTCCTTCACTTCGACTTCCGTCGAGCCGCCGACGCGGATCACGGCAACGCCGCCGGCGAGCTTGGCCAGGCGCTCCTGCAGCTTCTCGCGGTCGTAGTCCGAGGTGGTCTCCTCGATCTGGGCGCGGATCTGGTTGGCGCGTCCGTCGATCTCAGCCTTGGAACCTGCGCCGTCGATGATCGTGGTGTTTTCCTTCTCGATGGACACCTTCTTGGCGCGACCAAGCATGTTGAGGGTCACGTTCTCGAGCTTGATGCCGAGGTCTTCGGAGATCACCGTGCCGCCCGTCAGGATGGCGATGTCCTCGAGCATGGCCTTGCGGCGGTCGCCGAAGCCCGGAGCCTTGACGGCAGCAACCTTGAGACCGCCGCGCAGCTTGTTGACGACGAGCGTCGCAAGCGCTTCGCCTTCGACGTCCTCGGCGATGATGAGAAGCGGCTTGCCCGACTGAACGACGGCTTCGAGAACCGGCAGCAGGGCCTGCAGGTTGGAGAGCTTCTTCTCGTGGATCAGGATGTAGGGATCCTCGAGTTCGACGCGCATCTTGTCCTGGTTGGTAACGAAGTAGGGCGAGAGATAACCGCGGTCGAACTGCATGCCTTCGACGACTTCCAGTTCGGTTTCGGCAGTCTTGGCTTCCTCGACCGTAATGACGCCCTCATTGCCGACCTTCTGCATCGCTTCGGCGAGATAACGGCCGATCTCGGTGTCGCCATTGGCGGAGATGGTGCCGACCTGGGCGATCTCGGAATTGTTGGAGATCTTTCGGGCGTTGCTCTTCAGTTCATTCACGACAGCATCCACCGCGAGATCGATGCCACGCTTCAGGTCCATCGGGTTCATCCCCGAGGCCACAGCCTTGGCACCTTCCTTGACGATGGCCTGGGCTAGAACGGTCGCGGTCGTGGTGCCGTCGCCAGCGAGATCATTGGTCTTGGAGGCGACTTCGCGCAGCATCTGTGCGCCCATGTTCTCGAACTTGTCCTCCAGTTCGATTTCCTTGGCGACGGAAACGCCGTCCTTGGTGATGCGCGGTGCGCCGAAGGACTTGTCGATCACAACGTTGCGGCCCTTCGGACCAAGCGTGACCTTTACCGCGTTGGCAAGAACATCGACCCCCCGCAGCATGCGTTCGCGGGCATCGGTGTGGAATTTGACTTCTTTAGCAGCCATGGTTCACTCCTCTATAGGCAGCTGGTTATGACTGATGCTGGCCTCAGGCGGCCTTCTTCTCGGCGACCCGGGCTTCGATGACACCCATCACGTCGCTTTCCTTCATGATCAGAAGGTCCTCGCCGTCGATCTTGATCTCGGTGCCAGACCACTTGCCGAACAGGATGCGGTCACCCACCTTCACGTCGAGCACCTGGATCTGACCCTGCTCGTTGCGGGCTCCGGGGCCGACGGCGATGACTTCGCCTTCCTGCGGCTTTTCCTTGGCGGTGTCGGGAATGATGATGCCGCCCTTGGTCTTCTCCTCAGATTCGACCCGGCGCACCAGAATGCGATCATGAAGCGGTCGGAACGTCATGTTTTCCTCCTGGACAAACAATGATGATCAATCCCCCTACCGGACCGGATGACTGATCCGGACGGGTGCCGGTCCTCTATCGAGCAACCGGCGGCAAACGATTTGGTTGGTAGATTTTGCAGATTCAAGAGGATTTCAGAAAAAAATCAGCACTCGCCTTGCGTGGCTGCTAACATACTGAACTGGAACAATTATTTCTTATCTGCATTGGAGTTGATGTTGATCAGGCTGCGGTTTTGCGGCAGCCTGATCAAGGTGATGTAACGGAGATGAGAATGAGATTTTCGTCTGATCTGGAATATCAACTCAACGGCTACGGCCTGACGACCGCGCATATCCTCTACCGCATGCCTGACTTCGGCTCCGTGTTGCAGACCTACGTCTGGCAGGACTACGATCTTGCGCCCGATTTCCCCGAGATGCGCAAGTTCCTCGACTTCTGGGAGACAAATCTGGAAGGACCGCTCCATTCTATCCGCTACACCCACAAGCGCCTGATCGGCCCGCACGAATGGAGGCAGATCGACGGGGAGTTCAAGCTGCACTGACTTGAAGGCAGCTTCGGCGCCCGCTGGCTGGCAACAGGCGCCGGCACGCCGCGGTCAGCGCGACACGGCGGGATCTGCGAGCGCCGGCGCGACCGCCGCCGGCGGTTCATCCTCGTAGGCGAGCAGGTCGTGGCAACGCGCAAAGGCCAGGAAGGCGGTTCGGGTGGTGGAGGGCTCCACCTCGCCTGCAAGCGCAGCCTTGCACGCCTTCAAGGCCAGGGAATAACTTTTGTCCCGTCTCCAGGCAGGCCAATCGTCGAGAAACGAACAGGCTGCCATCACGCCATCCACGGTTGCCGGATAGCCGAGGCCGATAATGATCGGCACGGGGGTGTCGAACTTCAAGTCCATCACTTCTCCTCCTGTGCATGACCAGTTTCGAAGACTTGCCGCCTCGGTAGCCGCGCCACAAACAGAGCGGCGATCGCTGCGGCGGGAGGAATATCGGCCCGGTCCGGATCTAATTCAAGAACTCACTCAGGCGTGCAGAGTCAACGTGCGTATAGATCCCGATCCGTCGCGCGTTGGGAATTGTCATCGTCGGCGGAACGTCTATAACCGATCCCTGTATTTGGCATGGGAATGGGTATGTTTCGCCGCGCAGGTTTGTCCGACATCGACGTCAACCAGTTGTTCAACCGCTCGCCGAACCCCTATGTCCTTTTGGACCGGGACCTTCATATCGTCGGAATGAACGGCGCCTATCTCGCGGTAACCATGCGGCGGGAGGAGGATATCCTCGGCCGGAAAATGTTCGATGCCTTTCCGAGCGAGCCGGATTCTCCTTCACACCGTCTACTGCAGCAGTCATTCGCCAAGGTATTCGAAACCGGCGAGATCGATCACGTACCGGTCATTCCCTATCCGATCTCTGCTCCCGATGGGACGATGACGAACCGCTACTGGAGTGCCACCCATACGCCCATCCATGCGGCCGGCGGTAAGGTCGCCTTCATCCTGCAACATACGGTCGATGTCACCGAACTGCACCATCTGCGCCAGGCGAGCGGCGGCGACGACTGGAAGATGCAGACGGATATCATGCGGCGTGCCGATGCCGTCCAGGGACAAAACCAGGCGCTTGGAGAAGAGCGGGAGTATCTCCGCAGCCTGTTCGAGCAGGCGCCCGGTTTCATGGCCGTCCTGCAGGAACCCGAGCACATCTTCACCATTGCAAACCGGACATTCCGGGAGCTGGTCGGGCGTGATGATCTGATCGGGAAGCCGGTTCGTGACGCCTTGCCGGATATCGCAGGGCAGGGCTTCTACGAATTGCTCGACGAAGTCTATCGAACGGGGGTCTCCTATACCGCCCATGCGGCGAGGATTATGCTTGAACGGGGTGACCGCGAGGGTGGCGACGAGCACTATCTCGATTTCGTCTATCAGCCGATCCGAAACGTGGAAGGCCGCGTTACAGGCATCTTTGTCCAAGGCCACGATGTCACTGCCCTGAGACAGGCGCAGGAAACGGCGAGGGCGAATGAAAACCGCTTCCGTACGCTGGCGCAATCCCTTCCCAACCAGGTTTGGACTGCCCAGCCTAACGGGGAGGTGGAATGGTGCAATGACCAGGTCTACCGCTACAGCGGCCTGGACAAGATCTTCTTTGACGCGGCCACCCGCTCCCCGATGATCCACCCGGACGATGTCGAGTCTGTGACCAGGCACTGGCAGGACTGTTTGAGGTCCGGCCGTCTCTTCGAGACGGAGATGCGACTGCGCCGGCATGACGGAACCTACCGGTGGTTCATCAGCCGCGCCGCGCCGATCACCAACAACAACGGAGACATCATTCTCTGGGTTGCAACCAATACGGACATTGAAGAGCAGAAGAAGACGGAGTCCCATCTCGAACATCTGGCCGAATCGCTGGGTCAGACCGTGGAGGCCCGGACGCAGGAACTGGAGCGGACCCAGGAGGCCCTGAGGCAGAGCCAGAAGATGGAGGCCATCGGCAACCTGGCCGGCGGCATCGCCCATGATTTCAACAACCTGCTGCAGGTGATCACCGGGAACCTGCAACTGCTCAACCGGCAGATAGCGGGAGACGAGGTGGCCGAACGGCGGGTGAGCAGCGCGCTTGCCGGGGCAGCGCGCGGCGCCCGGCTCGCCTCGCAGCTCCTGTCCTTCGGCCGCCGGCAGCCGCTGGAGCCCAAGGTCATCAATCTCAGCCGCCTGATCCGGGAAATGGACCACCTGCTGCGGCGTAGCCTGGGCGAGGCGATCGAGATCGACACGATCGTCGGCGGAGGATTGTGGAATACCCTGGTGGATCCGAGCAACGTGGAGAACGCGTTGCTCAATCTGGCGATCAACGCGCGCGACGCCATGGACGGGCAGGGCAAGCTGACGATCGAGCTAGGCAATGCTTTCCTAGACGATGAATATGCGCGCAGCGCCTATGACGTGAAGGCGGGCCAGTATGTGATGCTGGCCGTCAGCGATACCGGCTGCGGAATGACACAGGACATCCTGGAGAAGGTCTTCGACCCGTTCTTCACCACCAAACCTGACGGCAAGGGTACCGGCCTCGGGCTTTCGATGGTCTACGGCTTCGTCAAGCAGTCCGGCGGCCATATCAAGATCTACAGCGAGCCGAGCAACGGCACCACGGTCCGGATCTATCTGCCGCGCTCGCTCGAGGCGGAAGACGTCGTGACGGATGCCCTTACGGGTCCCGTCACCGGTGGATCGGAAACGGTGCTGGTCGTCGAGGATGACGAGGCGGTGCGGGAAGTCACGGTCGGGCTTCTGACGGAGCTCGGCTATAAGGTGCTGAAGGCCAAGGATGCCGACAGCGCCCTTGCGATCGTCGAGAGCGGCGCACCGATCGACCTGCTGTTCACGGATGTGGTCATGCCCGGCCGGCTGAAGAGCCGCGACCTCGCGCGCAAGGCAAAGGAACGGCTTCCGATGCTGGGTGTGCTCTTCACGTCCGGCTATACGGAAAATTCGATCGTTCACGGCGGCCGGCTCGATCCGGGCGTGAACCTCCTCAGCAAGCCCTATACCCGCGAGGCGCTCGCACGGAAGATTAGGCAGGCGATCGAGCAGGGCCGGGAGAAACAAGCTGCCATCGCCGACCCGATGACCGTCGCCTCCGCCGCGCCGCCGGAGCAGGAGCGGGCGCTGCCGATCACCGTGCTTCTCTGCGAGGACGAGGCGCTCATCCGCATCTCCACGGCCGACTTCCTGCAAGATGCGGGCATGAACGTGGTGGAGGCCGGTACCGCCGCCGAGGCCATCTCGGCTGCGGAGAGCCATCCGATCGACATCCTCGTGGCGGATGTTCATCTGCCCGACATGAGCGGCCTGCAGCTGACGCTGAAGCTGCGGGAAACCTTGCCGGACCTGCCCGTAATCTTCGCGACGGGCGACCGGAGCGTGCCGGGCGCGGAGACCCTGGAGCAGACGGCGCTGATCACCAAGCCCTATGACTACGATCTGCTCGCGATACGCATCCGATCCATGGTGACCCGGCGCCGTTGACATCCTCGGTCGGAAACCCGCCCCGGTGGGTTCCGCAGAGGCTGGGCCCCCTCAGATCCTGCCTTCGACTTCGTGCACGACGCGCGTCAGACTGCGGCTGGCCGGAAAGAGCGGAATGAGGCAGGCCTGCAGCGCATGGTAGATGTCGCCTTTTCCCGGAAAGAGCGTATGTGCCGGTACGAGGTCTTCCGTCAGTTCCTCGTGCCAGCCGCCGTGGGCATGGTCCAGGAAACGATTGGCAATGGTGCTCCAGATCAGCCGGTAGCTGTCCTCGTAGAAGTCATCGGCCGGCAGGTGCTCGTTGAGGAAGTGCGCGGCCCCCGCCGCCTCGCACATGGGCCACCAGAGCTTGCTGGTCTTTGCCGGCCGGTCCTCCCAGTCCAGCGTATAAAAGAACCCGCCGCGCTCCTTGTCCCATCCCAGTGACATCGCCTGGACGAAGAGCGCCTTGGCGGCTTCCGCCATCCAGCCGTGCTGCTTGCCGCCCAGCGACCAGAGCTGCAGCAGCAGGCGCGACCACTCCAGCCAGTGGCCGGGGGTGGTCCCGGCCGGTCGGAACATCTCGTTCGGATGGTAGTAGTCCCGGTCGATCCGCCAATCGGCGTCGAAATGCTCGGCCACGCGGAAGCCGACACTGCCGGCGGAGCGGCGGATGACGAGATCGGCGATGCGTTCGGCCCTATCGAGGTAAAGTCTCTCTCCGGTAACCTCGAATGCCGCCATGAGCGCTTCGGTGAGATGCATGTTGGAATTCTGGCCGCGGTATTTCCCGCCGCCGATCGGCGACCAGTCGTTCTCAAACTCCTCGGCGATGGCGCCGTGGTGCTCTTCCCAGAAGCGCGTATCGAGGATTTCGCTGACGTCGGCGAGCATCCGGTCGGCAAGCGGGTGGCCGGCCGTCTTCGCGGAGGAGGCGGCCAGCAGCACGAAAGCATGGCCGTAGCCCTGCTTCGTCGCATCGACAGCGCCGTCGTCGTCGAGCGACCAGACATAGCCGCCATGGCGCTCGTCGCGGTGCCGGTTCCAGAGGTATTGCATGCCATGATCGATGATTTCCCCGGCGCCGGGGCGGCCGAGGAGATAGGCGATCGAGTAGCAGTGAACCATCCGCGCCGAGACGTGAATGCCCCGCACCGCATTACCCGGATCGAGCGGCACTCCTTCCGCAGTCAATTCGTGGAAGCCGCCATTCGGGTTGATGGTGCGATACTGGAAGAAATCCATCAGCGCATCCGCCTGGCGCAGGAGCCACTGACGGTGATAGTCACGCTTGGCCCATGTCCGTGGCGTCGAACCCTGACCGCTCATGAAACTCCTCCGGAAGTCAAAGATTTAGCGTCTGAGCGTATAGCCCGCGCGAGCAATCGTGTCACCGCGTTTGTTGAATCCTCAAGGTGGGTTATTGTTTGACATAAAGATATGTTTATGCGCTTATGGCGCAAATCGGAAAGGGAGACGTCTATGTTCGACGAGCTGTTTGGCCCGCAGGCTGCGCCACGCGATGGAACCGAAGTGCTCGCCGCACTGCAAAAGGTGGCCCGCGAGCGGATACTGATCATCGACGGTGCCATGGGTACCCAGATCCAGGGGCTTGGCTTTAACGAGGATCATTTCCGCGGTGAGCGTTTTGCCGGCTGTGCCTGTCACCAGCAAGACAACAACGACCTGCTCATCCTGACCCAGCCGCAGGCGATCGAGGAGATCCACTATCGCTATGCGATGGCGGGCGCGGACATCCTCGAAACGAACACCTTCTCCTCGACCAGGATCGCGCAGGCCGACTATCAGATGGAGAACGCCGTCTACGACCTCAACCGCGATGGCGCCCGGCTTGCACGCCGTGCGGCGCTGAGGGCGGAGAAGGAAGACGGCAAGCGCCGTTTCGTGGCAGGCGCGCTCGGCCCCACCAACCGCACCGCATCCATCTCGCCCGACGTGAACAATCCCGGTTACCGGGCCGTGACCTTCGATGACCTGCGACTTGCCTATGCCGAGCAGATCGACGGTCTGATCGACGGCGGTGCCGACATCATCCTGATCGAGACGATCTTCGACACGCTGAACGCCAAGGCGGCGATCTTCGCCTGCGAGGAGCGTTTCGCGGAGAAGGGCATCCGTTTGCCCGTGATGATCTCGGGCACGATCACCGATCTTTCCGGCCGCACCCTCTCGGGCCAGACCCCCTCCGCCTTCTGGTATTCGGTGCGGCACGCCAACCCGTTCACGATCGGCCTCAACTGCGCGCTCGGCGCCGACGCCATGCTGCCGCACCTGCAGGAGCTTTCGGGCGTCGCGGATACCTTCATCTGCGCCTATCCGAACGCAGGCCTGCCGAACGAGTTCGGCCAGTACGACGAGACGCCGGCCGACATGGCCCGGCAGGTGGCGGAATTCGCCCGCGAAGGGCTGATCAACGTCATCGGCGGCTGCTGCGGCTCCACGCCGGAGCACATCCGGGCGATCGCCGAGGCGGTCTCGGGCTTCGCGCCGCGGACCGTACCGGAGCACAAGCCGCTGATGTCGCTGGCGGGGCTGGAGCCCTTCGTCCTGACGAAGGACATTCCCTTCGTCAACGTCGGCGAGCGGACCAACGTCACCGGCTCGGCCAAGTTCCGCAAGCTTGTCACCGCGGGCGACTATGCCGCCGCGCTCGTTGTCGCGCAAGACCAGGTGGAGAACGGCGCTCAGATCATCGACATCAATATGGACGAAGGCCTGATCGATTCCGGCCGCGCCATGGTGGAGTTCCTGAACCTGATCGCCGCGGAACCGGACATCGCCAAGGTGCCGGTGATGATCGACTCGTCCAAGTTCGAGATCATCGAGGCAGGCCTGAAATGCGTGCAGGGCAAGGCGGTGGTGAATTCAATCTCGCTCAAGGAGGGCGAGGAGAAGTTCCTCGAGCAGGCGCGGCTCCTGCGCAATTACGGTGCGGCCGTCGTCATCATGGCCTTCGACGAGCAAGGCCAGGCGGACAGCTACGAGCGGAAGGTGGAGATTTCCGCGCGCGCCTACAAGCTTCTGACGGAGGAAGTGAATTTTCCGCCGGAAGACATCATCTTCGATCCGAACATCTTTGCGGTCGCGACGGGGATCGACGAGCACAACAATTACGGCGTCGACTTCATCGAGGCCACGCGCACCATCCGCGAGCGCATGCCGCTCGTGCACGTCTCCGGCGGCGTCTCGAACCTCTCCTTCTCCTTCCGCGGCAACGAGCCGGTGCGCGAGGCGATGCATGCGGTGTTCCTCTACCATGCCATCCAGGCCGGCATGGATATGGGGATCGTCAATGCAGGCCAGCTGGCGGTCTATGAATCGATCGATCCGGAACTGCGGGAGGCCTGCGAGGACGTCGTCCTCAACCGCCGCGCCGATGCGACCGAACGGCTCCTGGACGTGGCTGAGCGCTACCGCGGTGCGGCCGGCAAGGAAGCCAAGGCCCAGGATCTGACATGGCGTGAGTGGCCGGTCGAAAAGCGCCTGGAGCATGCGCTGGTCAACGGCATCACCGAATTCATCGACGCCGATACGGAAGAAGCGAGGCTGCAGGCGAAGCGTCCGCTGGACGTGATCGAAGGGCCGCTGATGGCCGGCATGAACGTCGTGGGCGACCTGTTCGGTTCCGGCAAGATGTTCCTGCCGCAGGTGGTGAAGTCCGCCCGGGTGATGAAGCAGGCGGTCGCCGTCCTGCTGCCTTACATGGAGGAAGAGAAGCGCCTGAACGGCGGCGAGGGGCGCCAGTCCGCCGGCAAGGTGCTGATGGCCACCGTGAAGGGCGACGTCCACGACATCGGCAAGAACATCGTCGGCGTCGTTCTGGCCTGCAACAATTACGAGATCATCGACCTCGGGGTGATGGTGCCGGCGACGAAAATCCTGGAGACGGCGGTGGCGGAGAAGGTCGACATCATCGGCCTCTCGGGCCTCATCACGCCGTCGCTCGACGAGATGGCGCATGTGGCCTCCGAGATGGAGCGCCAGGGCTTCGACATCCCGCTGCTGATCGGCGGAGCGACGACCAGCCGCGTCCATACGGCCGTCAAGATCCACCCGCGCTATGAACGCGGACAGGCGGTCTATGTCACCGATGCCAGCCGTGCGGTCGGCGTGGTGTCCTCGCTGCTTTCGCCTGAAGCGAAGTCCGGCTACGTCGAGACCATCCGGGCGGAATATGCCAAGGTCGCGGCGGCCCATGCGCGGGCCGAATTGGAAAAGAAGCGCCTGCCGCTGGCACGGGCGCGTGAAAATGCCGAGAAACTAGATTGGGCGAACTATCGCCCGACGCGGCCGAGTTTCCTTGGGACGCGCAGCTTCGATCACTATGACCTGGCGGAACTGGCCCGCTATATCGACTGGACGCCGTTCTTCCAGACATGGGAGCTGAAGGGACGCTTCCCGGCCATCCTGGAGGACGAGAAGCAGGGCGAGGCGGCCCGCCATCTGTGGGCCGACGCCCAGGCGATGCTCGCCAAGATCATCGAGGAGAAATGGTTCAGGCCGCGCGCGGTCATCGGCTTCTGGCCCGCCAATACTGTCGGCGACGACATCCGGCTGTTCGCCGATGAGACCCGCGCGCAGGAACTCGCCACCTTCTTCACGCTCCGCCAGCAGTTGTCGAAGCGGGACGGACGTCCCAACGTCGCCTTGTCCGACTTCGTGGCACCTGCGGGCAGCGGCATTGAGGATTATGTCGGCGGTTTCGTCGTTACAGCGGGCTTCGAGGAGATTGCCATTGCCGAGCGTTTCGAGCGGGCAAACGACGACTACTCCTCAATCCTGGTCAAGGCGCTTGCCGACCGGTTTGCAGAGGCCTTTGCCGAGCGCATGCACGAGCGGGTGCGCCGGGAGTTCTGGGGCTATGCGCCGGAGGAGAACTTCACCAATGACGAGCTCGTCAGCGAGGCCTATGGCGGTATCCGTCCGGCGCCGGGCTATCCGGCCCAGCCGGACCATACCGAGAAGGACACGCTCTTCCGTATTCTCGATGCCGAAGCGCAGACAGGGGTTACCCTGACCGAAGGCTATTCGATGTGGCCGGGATCCAGCGTCTCCGGCCTCTATATCGGTCATCCGGATGCGTACTACTTCGGTGTTGCCAAGGTCGAGCGCGACCAGGTGCAGGACTACGCGTCGCGGAAAGGCATGCCGGTAGAGGAGGTCGAGCGATGGCTGGGCCCGGTTCTCAACTACATGCCGGCGCGAGCGGGAGAAACAGCTGACGAGGCGGCCTAGCGGCAGCCAGGCCGGGATTCGCGTCAGTCGCGAACGACCAGAAGGTCCTGGGACGAGAAGTTGAGGGTCACCTTCTCGCCCGGTGTCGGCATCGTCAGGTCGGGTGCGTTGAACGTGTCGAAGGAGACGGCGTTTGCGCCCACTGCGATCTTGGTGCGCACGACGGATCCGAGGAAGCTGGACGAAATGACCTCTCCTTGAAGGCGGCTGTCGCCGGTGCTGGAAAGGGAACCCGCCTCGGGACGCAGTGCCAGGAGGATCGGGTCCCCGGCCTTGTGGCTCCCCGGCATCTCTCGCAGCGCGATCACCTGGTCCCCGATGCGCACGGTGCGGGCAGCCGGGTCTTCCACTGTCGCATCGATCATGTTGAGGGTGCCGACAAAGGACGCGACGAAGCGGGTGGCGGGGCGGTTGTAGATTTCCGAGGGCGTGCCGATCTGGTCGGCGCGGCCTGCATTCATCACCACGATACGGTCCGAAATCGACAGCGCCTCTTCCTGGTCATGCGTGACGAAGACCGTGGTGATGCCGAGCTGCCGCTGGATCTGGCGGATCTCCTCGCGCAGCGAGATGCGGATCTTGGCATCGAGCGCCGACAGCGGCTCGTCGAGCAGCAGGAGCTGCGGCTTAGGCGCCAGCGCCCGGGCAAGTGCCACGCGCTGCTGCTGGCCCCCGGACATCTGGTAGGGGTAGCGGTCGGCGAGGTGCTCCAGGCGGATGAGCGCCAGCATTTCCTTCACCCGGGCCTGGATCTCAGCCTTGGGCGTGCCGGCGACCTTCAGCCCGAAGGCGACGTTGTCGAAGACGTTCATGTTGGGAAACAGCGCATAGGCCTGGAACACCATGCCGATATTGCGCTGGTTCGTCTTCAGCCGGTTCTGGTCCTTTCCATTGATGCTGATCGTGCCGCCGCTTGGCGTCTCGAAGCCCGCGATCATTCTCAGGACTGTCGTCTTGCCGCAGCCAGACGGGCCGAGGAAGGAGACGAACTCGCCCTTATCGATCGACATGTTGAAGTCCTTCACCACCTGGACGGCGCCGAAGCTTTTCTGGAGGTTGTCGAGAACCAGGAACGACATGCAGCGAAAATCCTTAGATGCGCGAGGGCGCCGCCTTGCTGAAGCGCGACACGATCTGGATGAGACCGAGGCAACCCCAGGTGATGGCGAAGGCGATGACGGAGAGGGCGAAGGGTTCATAAGCCTTGTTGGCGCCGATCCGCTGGAGATACGGTCCGAAGGCGGGGCGGTCGAGGAGCGCGGCCAGGGTGAACTCGCCGATGACGATCGCGAAGGTGAGGAAGGCGCCCGATAGGACCGCCGGCACCACGTTCGGCAGGATGACGCGCCGGAGGATCGTGAACCAACCGGCGCCGAGGCTCTGTGCCGCTTCAGTCAGAGTGGCCACGTCGATCGTCCGCAACCCGGTATCGACCGCCCGATACATGTAGGGCAGGGCGAGGGTCGTATAGCCGAATGCGAGCAGGGCGTTCGTGCCGAAGACGGAACCGGTCAGCGGCAGCCAGCTCGAGGTGTTGTAGAGCCGGATATAGCCGAAGACGATAACGATGGCCGGGATCACCAGCGGCAGGAGGGTCACGAATTCCACGTAGGGCCGGGCCCACGGCATCTTCAGGCGCACCCAGAAGGCCGTGGGCACGACGATCAGGATGCCGATCGCGATCGTCACCAGGGCCATCACCACCGAATAGGTGAAGGTCGCCTGGAACTGCGGGTCGGCAAAGACCTCCCGGTAGGCATCGAAGGAATAGACGCCGCGCCGCGCCTTCAGGGAAAACTCGAAAAGACCGCCCAGCGGTATGAAGAAATAGAGCAGCCCGAAGATCAGGACGGCCCAGCCGATGATGCGCGCGCCGATACTCATTTCAGCCACCTTTCGGCGCGGATGCGCAGCCAGATGTAGACGATGTTGGCGATCGCGGTGACGACGATCATGCCGAAGGCCATGGCATAGCCGAGGTTCGGATTGCCCAGCACGTCGCCACGGATCTGCGCGAAGAGCTGGATCGGCACGATGTTGAGGCTGGAGCCCGTCAGGGCGATGGCGGTCGCCACGGCGCCGAAGGCATTGGCAAACAGCAGCGCGAAGGTCCCGAGCAGCGAGGGAAACAGGATCGGCAGGGCCACCATCCGCCAGTATTGCAGGGTCGTGGCACCGAGAACCTGTGCGGCCTCCCGCCATTCGCGCCGCAGGCCTTCGAGAGCGGGCGTGATGATCAGGATCATCAGCGGGATCTGGAAGAAAAGGTAGGTGACGGTGAGACCCCAGAAGCTCAGGATATTGAACCCGAGGTCGCGCTGCAGGACGATCCCAAAGTTCTGGCGGAGAAATAGCGTGACGAGGCCGACCGGGCCGAAGGTGGCCAGGAAGGCGAAGGCGAGCGGCACGCCCGCGAAGTTCGACGCGACGCCGGAGAACGTCATCAGCGGGGACCTGATCCAGCGAGGAACGGCTCCGAAGACCACCGCGGATGCCATGCCAAAACCGATAAGGCAGCCGAGCGCGGCCGAGGTCGCGGAAATCTTGATCGAGACCCAGTAGCTCGAGGGAATCGTACCGCTATTGAGATCCAGGATGTTCTGGAGCGTGAAGGAGCCGTCACGCGTTTGGAAGGCACCGATCACGATGTGCATGGTCGGCAGCAGAAGGAACAGCAGGACGAACACGGCGAAGGGCATCAGGCCCAGCCAGGTCAGCGAAAGACGCAGCCGTGGGGCGGGAGAGGCTTGGTTCATCGGCGCGGTCTTCCCCCTTTGGCTCATTCCCGTCTGCGGCAAAACTACGGCAAGCTCGGCTGAAATGGCAAGCCCGACCCGAGGAGTCGGGCCGGGCTCACGGAAGTAGCGTACTTATTGAACGTTGGCGCCGACGACGCTGTCCCAGCCGCCGGTGACGGCAGCCTTGTTGGCGTTCTGCTCCTCAACGGTCGGGAAGACGGCGGCCTCATAGCTTTCGGCCGGCGGCAGCGCATCCAGGAGTTCCTGCGGGATCTTGCCGGCCTTGGCCATGGCGTTGAAGCGCGCCGGGTGGCAATAGCCCTTCAGCCACAGGTTCTGGCCTTCGTCGGAGTAGAGATACTCCATCCACAGCTTGGCGGCATTCGGGTGAGGCGCGTAGGCGGAGATGCCCTGAACATACACACCGGCGAGCACACCGGTCTTCGGAACGACCACCTCCACGGGCGGATTGTCCTTCAGTTCGTCGCGCCATGCGAGCGCGTTGTAGTCCCAGGCGATGGAGATCGGTGTCGCGCCCTGGGCGATCGTGCCGGCCTTGGCGATGACGGGAACGAAGTTTCCGGCCTTGTTCAACTCGGCGAAATATTCCAGGCCCGCCTTGCCGGATTCCTCCCCGGCTTTCGCTCCCTTGGAGAGACCTGCGGCGAGAACGGCAAGGATCGCCTGGTTGGAGGCGCGCGGATCACCGGCAAGGGCGACCTGACCGGCGTAGTCCGGCTTCAGGAGGTCGGCCCAGTCCTGCGGTACCGTCTCGACCATGTCCTTGTTCACGATGAACGACAGAACGCCGTAATAGTCACCGTACCAATGGCCTTCGGGGTCCTTGATCTCGTCCGGGATCTCGTCCCAGGTCGAAACCTTGTAGGGCTGGAGCAGGCCTTCTTCCTTCATTTGTGGGCCGAAGGACAGGCCGACATCAATCACGTCGGGAGCTTGCGGGCCCTTGTTGTCCTTGTTGGCCTTGATGGCTTCCACTTCGTCGGCAGAGCCGGCATCGGGGTTCAGTTCGTTGACCTGGATTTCCGGGTACTTGGCCTTGAAGCCGGCGATGACCTCACCATAGCCGCACCAGCTGTGGGGCAGGGCGATGGTGGTCAGCATGCCTTCCTTCTTGGCGGCTTCGATCAGTTCCGCGCTCGGCTCGGCGAAAGCGACGCTCGTCGAGGCGATGACGACGGCGGTCGTCAGTGAGAGAAGGCGGTGGGTCTTGTTGAGCACGATATCCTCCTGAGGTTTGGTCGTGTGGCGGCGACTCGTAGGGCCGGTTCATGTACCGTATGTGACAGTCTGCACAGGTGAGCATTCGCTGATAAGTGTCTTTCGCTGCAGGTATTTCGCCCGCCCTTCATTCGAGTTTATGCCGGTGGGGACGGCGAAAAAGCCGCGACTGCTCGAAGAGCTGTTCGAGCGAATTCATACGCTCCCGCGTCCTGTCCCAGGTGGCGCTCTGCACGGCTTCGATCAGCGCCTCGACGACGAAGAGTGTCACCACAGAGGAATCCCAGGCGCTCGGTGCCTCGATCCGCACGCGGAAGGTATGCCTCGCATGCTTGGCGACGGGCGAAGTCCATACGTCGGTCATCAGGATGATGACGATGCCGTTCGCCTTGGCCACTTCCGCCAACGTGGCCATTTCCTGCTCGTAGCGGCGGATGTCGAAGATCACCAGGACGTCGCCGCGGTTCATGTTCAGAACATGCTGCGGCCAGGAACTGGAGTTCGTGGAGATCAGCGTCGTCTTCGGACGGATGACCTGCATGTGGGTGAAGAAGTATTCCGCCAGCGCGCCGGTGATGCGCCCGCCGACGAAGTAGATGCTGCGTTCCCGGTCACCCAGGAGGGCCGCGGCATCCTCAAAGGTTCTGGTGTCCAGTTCCGAAAGGGTGTCGCGAAGGTTGGCGGTGATCGCCTCGGCGAAGCGATTGAGGATATGCGTTCCCGGTGCGTTGAGCACCCAGCGGTCGTGCTTGGCGATCGGGTTGGAGATCGTCTCCTCCAACTCGTGATGCAGGTGGGACTGGAACTCGGGATAGCCCTTGAAGCCGAGCTTCTGCACCATGCGGGCCACAGTCGGCGTCGAGACACCGGCGTTTTCCGCGATCGTGGTGATGCTCCCGAGGCCCGACACCGGATAGTTCTCCAAGATCCTGTCGGCCAACTGCCTTTCTGCACGCGTCAGGCTGTCGTAGCTTGAGCGGATGACATCCGAGACGGTGCGTGCAGCTGTTGGCACTGAAGCTATTCCCTTCCGGTCTTCGCCGGTTGAAGAAGATTTAACTCTTCTTTTGTTTCTCGAGTCAACTGAGATGATGAAGAGAATTTTTCAGAGCCGCATTGACGGAAGGCGAAAGATGAAGAATTCTCTTCTTCGTGTTCCACACTCTCAATCCGAGCGCCATGCTGGCCGAAACGACATTCTTCACGGAAAGCGACGGTGAGCCGGTGGCGGTCGAAAACGTCCAGGGGCGAAGCGAAATCCTGCTCGTTTGCGAGCATGCCTCCCGCCGGCTGCCCGAGAGATACGGAAATCTCGGCCTCTCTGAAGATGCGCTCGCCTCCCACATTGCCTGGGATCCGGGTGCGCTTGCCGTCGCGCAGGTGATGTCGAGGCAGCTAGATGCCACGCTGATCTATCAGCGGTTTTCCCGTCTGATCTACGACTGCAACCGGCCGCCCGAATCGCCCGCCGCCATGCGCGATGTCAGCGAGATCTTCCGAATTCCGGGCAACGAGAACCTGTCGGAGGCGGAGAAATCCCTTCGCACGACTTCGCTTTATCTGCCGTTCCAGGGGGCTATCCGCGACGAGATAGCGGCGCGGCGGGCAAGGGGGCTGGAGACGGTTCTGGTCACCGTTCACAGCTTCACGCCGGTCTATTTTGGGCGGAAGCGGGCGGTCGAGATCGGCATCCTGCACGACAAGGACAGCCGGCTGGCGGATGCGATGCTCAGGTCCGCGGTGGATACGAATCTCTACCGGGTGGAACGGAACGAGCCTTATGGTGCCGCCGACGGCGTGACCCATACGCTTGAAGTTCACGCCTTGCCTGCCGGGCTTTTGAACGTAATGATCGAGATCCGCAACGACCTGATCGTCGACGAGACGGGGCAGGGAGTGGCGGCGGATTTCCTCAGCGGGCTGCTGAGGGAAAGCATGGATGCGCTGAAGGCAGATAACAAGAACAGCGGCGCGTAATGAGGTGGAACAGACTGGGAGAATGAAAGGGTGCTCAATCACATAATCCTAGCTGCGGCAGGCCCTGATGCCTGACGTGCTGAAAACCTATGTGCGGGTCGTGGACCGCTTCAACCGCGGTGTCGGACGCATCACCATGTACCTGATCTTCGTGATGATGGGCATCCTGTTGTGGTCGTCCGTTTCGAAATCGTTCTTCCTGCCGTCTCTCTGGACCCTCGAGATGGCCCAGTTCGTCATGGCTGCCTACTATATCCTCGGCGGCGCATACTCCCTGCAACTTGATTCACACGTCCGGATGGACCTCGCCTATGGTCGCTGGTCTCCGAAGACCAAGGCGGTGGTGGACGTGATCACCATCTTCATGCTGTTCGTCTACCTCTTCTTCCTCCTCTACGGCGGCGTCTCCAGCACGGCTTACGCCATCCAGTACAACGAGACGAGCTATTCCTCCTGGTCTCCCTACATGGCGCCGATCAAGATCATGATGGTCATCGGCATCTTCCTGACCTTCCTCCAGGCGACCTCGATCTTCATCAAGGATCTTGCCGTCGCGCTCGGGAGGCCGCTGGCATGAGCGCGGAACTGATCATCCTCTTCATGTTCTCGTCCATGCTGCTCAGCATGCTGACGGGCCAACGCGTCTTCGCCGTCATCGGGTTCGTGGGTGTCGTGGCTGCCGCGATCCTGTGGGGAAATGGCGGCTTCGAGATGGGTTTCGCCGCGGCGATGAAACTGATGAAGTGGTATCCGCTTCTGACGCTACCGATGTTCATCTTCATGGGCTACCTGCTGTCGGAATCGGGGATCGCCGAGGATCTCTACAAAGCCTTCCACGTCTGGATGGGCGGGCTGCGCGGCGGCCTGGCGCTCGGCACGATCGGCTTGATGGTCATCATCTCGGCCATGAACGGCCTGTCGGTCGCAGGCATGGCCATCGGCGCCACCATAGCGCTCCCGGAACTGCTCAAACGCGGCTATGACAAGATCATGGTGTCGGGCGTCATCCAGGCTGGCAGTTCGCTCGGCATCCTGGTGCCGCCGAGCGTCGTGCTGGTGCTCTACGGCATGATCGCCCGCCAGCCCGTTGGGCAGCTCTGGCTCGCAGGCGTCTTTCCGGGTCTGCTGCTCGCGGCACTCTTTGCGATCTACATCGTGATCCGCTGCCACCTCAATCCATCGCTCGGTCCGGTCCTTCCCAAGGAAGAGCGCGACCTGCCGCTGTCGGAGAAGCTGAAGCTCCTGAAGGCGGGGATACTTCCCTTCCTCATCTTCTTCCTGATGATGGGCCTGTTCCTGATGGGCTATACGAGCCTTGTGGAAAGCTCCGCGGTGGGCGCACTGTCCGCCCTCGCAGTGGCGGCATTCAAGCGCAGGCTCGGCAATGGCGTGCTTACGCGTACGATCGAGCAGACGCTCGGCATCTCCTGCATGTTCATGTGGATCATCCTCGCCGCCCTCTGCTTCGGCGCTGTCTTCGACGGGTTGGGGGCGGTGCGGGCAATCGAGGGCCTGCTGATCAACGACTGGGGCCTCTCACCCTGGACGATCCTCATCATGATGCAGCTTTCCTTCATCCTGATGGGCATGTTCCTCGACGACACCGCCATGCTGGTGATCGTCGCGCCGCTCTACATCCCGCTGGTCGGCAAGCTCGGCTTCGACCTGATCTGGTACGGCGTGCTCTACACGATCACCTGCCAGATCTCCTACATGACCCCGCCCTTCGGCTATAATCTCTTCCTCATGCGGGCCATGGCGCCGCCGGAGATTTCGCTTGCGGACATCTATCGGTCCGTCTGGCCCTTCGTCATCGTCATGATGATCGGGCTCGCCATCATCATGGCCTTCCCGCAGATCGCACTCTGGCTGCCGGAGCAGGTCAATGTCCGCGGCTGATCGAAACGCATCACAAGAGCCCGGTCCACGGGCCATCTTCACCCGCCGGAGCCGTCCGGCGTGGCGTGACTGGATCAATCATCAACAGAGGGAACAGACATGACCAACAGAAGACAATTCCTGAAGACGGCGGGGCTCACGGCTGCCGCAGCCGGCCCGGCCATGCTGGCCGCACCCTATGTGAAGGCGCAGGCGCCGATCCGCTGGCGCCTGCAGACCTACGCGGGTCCGGCACTTGCCGAGCACGTCATCAAGCCGGCGATCGATTCCTTCAACAAAATCGCCGAAGGGCAGATGGAGATTGAACTCTATACCGCAGACCAGCTCGTCCCGACGGGCGAACTCTTCCGCGCCATGCAGGCCGGCACGATCGACGCGGTCCAGTCGGACGACGACTCGATGAACTCGCCGGTCGACATCAAGGTGTTCGGCGGCTACTTCCCCTTCGCCTCGCGCTACAGCCTCGACGTGCCGACGCTGTTCCACCAGTACGGGCTGAAAGATATCTGGGAGGAGGCCTATAACGAGGTCGGCGTGAAGTGGCTCTCCGCCGGCGCCTGGGACCCCTGCAACTTCGCCACCAACAAGCCGCTGAAGAGCCTGGAAGACCTCAAGGGCCTGCGCATCTTCACCTTCCCGACCGCCGGCCAGTTCCTCACCCGCTTCGGCGTCGTGCCGGTGACGCTGCCGTGGGAAGACGTGCAGGTCGCCATGCAGACGGGCGAGATCGACGGCATCGCCTGGTCCGGCATCACCGAGGACTATACGGTCGGCTGGGCCGACGTGACGAAATATTTCCTCACCAACAATATCTCCGGCGCCTGGTGCGGGTCGTTCTTTGCCAATGCCGATCGCTGGAACGAGGTGCCGGACAATCTCAAGGAGCTCTTCAAGCTTGCCATGGATTCCTCGCACTACTACCGCCAGTACTGGTATTGGGGCGGCGAGGCGCAGCTTCGCACCGAGGGCACCAAGCTCGAACTGACTACCATTCCGGAGGCGGAGTGGAAGACGGTTGAAACGGAAGCCCTGAAGTTCTGGGATGAGATCGCGGCCACTAGCCCCCGCTGCGCGAAGGTCGTGGAGATCCTGAAGAAGTACCGCGACACGATGGAGAAGGCCGGGCCTCCATACCGCTACAGCTGACAAGACAGAGGCGGGGCGGCTCCGGCGCGCCCCGCCATTCCTCCAATGCTCGTCCCGATGGAAGCCTCCATGACCACAAACTATAGCTTTGACGACCTGAAACGCGATGTCGCGGATGGCCGGATCGATACCGTTCTCGCCTGCCTCGTGGACATGCAGGGTCGCCTGATGGGTAAGCGCTTCCAGGCGCAATTCTTCGTGGAAGGCGCCTATGAGGAAACCCATAGCTGCAACTACCTGCTCGCCACCGACATGGAGATGGAAACCGTCTCTGGCTTCAAGGCGACCAGCTGGGAAAAGGGCTATGGCGACTACACGATGAAGCCCGACCTTTCGACGCTACGTCGCGTGCCCTGGCTCGAAGGAACCGCTCTCGTCCTCTGCGACGTGCTGGACCATCACACCCATGAGGACGTGCCACATTCGCCGCGCGCCATCCTCAAGAAGCAGGTTGCCCGCCTTGAAGCCATGGGCATGAAGGCCTTCATGGCGACCGAGCTCGAATTCTACCTGTTCGACCAGACCTATGAACAGGCGCATGCCGCCGGCTACCGCGGGCTGAAGACCGCCAGCGCCTATAATGAAGACTACCACATCTTCCAGACGAGCAAGGAAGAGGACGTCATGCGGGCAATCCGCAACGGGTTGCAGGCCGCCGGCATCCCGGTGGAGAATTCCAAGGGCGAGGCCTCGGCCGGGCAGGAGGAGATCAATGTCCGCTATGCCGATGCACTGACCATGGCCGACCGGCACGTAGTCATCAAGAATGCCTGCAAGGAGATCGCCTGGTCGAAAGGCAAGGCGATCACCTTCCTCGCCAAGTGGAACTATAATGCGGCCGGGTCCTCCTCACACATCCACCAGTCGCTGTGGAGCGGGGATGGAAAGACGCCGCTTTTCTTCGACAAGGACGCCGAGCACGGCATGTCGGAGACGATGAAGCACTACGTCGCGGGCCTGCTCGCCCATGCCGGCGAGATCACCTATTTCCTGGCGCCCTACATCAATTCCTACAAGCGGTTCATGGCCGGCACCTTCGCGCCCACCAAGGCCATCTGGTCGAAGGACAACCGCACGGCTGGCTATCGCCTCTGCGGGGAGGAAACGAAAGGCATCCGCATCGAGTGCCGCGTCGGTGGCTCCGATCTCAATCCCTATCTCGCCATGGCGGCACTTCTCGCCGCCGGAATTGACGGGATCGAAAACCGGATGGAACTGGAGCCAGCCTTCGAGGGTGATGCTTATGGCGGCAAGGACATTCGCGAGATCCCGCACACGCTGCGCGACGCAACGGCCTTGATGTCAGGCTCCGCCATGCTGCGCTCCGCCTTCGGTGACGACGTCATCGACCACTATACGCGGGCGGCGCAATGGGAGCAGGAAGAATACGATCGTCGCATCACCGATTGGGAAGTGGCGCGCGGCTTCGAGCGGGCTTAGTACTCGGCCAACAAGATCATAAACCACAGGAAGTGTGATCATGACCATGATCCAATGTATCTCGCCTATCGATGGTTCGGTTTATGCCGAAAGGCAGGCCATGAGCTTTGAGGAGGCTTCGGCCGCCGTTGAGCGAGCCCGAAAGGCGCAAAAGGGCTGGGCCAAGCGGCCGCTTGAGGAGCGCGTGCAACTCGTGCTCAAGGGCGTCGCGCGCATGAACGAGATGGCCGATGAGGTGGTACCGGAACTCGCCTGGATGATGGGACGCCCGATCCGCTATGGTGGCGAGTTCAAGGGTTTCAACGAGCGCTCCAACTACGTCGCCTCGATTGCAGCCGATGCGCTGGCGCCGATGGTGGTGGAGGAAAGCGCGAGCTTCGAGCGTCGCATCGAGCGCGAGCCGCACGGCGTCGTCTTCGTCATCGCGCCGTGGAACTACCCCTACATGACGGCAATCAACACGGTGGCGCCGGCGCTGATGGCCGGCAACACGGTCGTCATCAAGCACGCCTCGCAGACACTGCTCGTCGGCGAGCGGCTCGTGCGTGCGTTCGTGGAGGCCGGGGTTCCGGACGACGTCTTCGTCAACCTGTTCCTCGACCACGACACGACCTCGGCGCTGATCGCTGCGGGCAAGTTCAACTTCGTCAACTTCACGGGTTCGGTCGAGGGCGGACGCTCCATCGAGCGGGCTGCGGCAGGGACCTTCACCGGGCTTGGGCTGGAGCTCGGCGGCAAGGACCCGGGCTATGTCATGGAGGATGCCGACCTCGATGCCGCCGTCGATACGCTGATGGACGGTGCCACCTACAATTCCGGCCAGTGCTGCTGCGGCATCGAGCGCGTCTACGTGCATGAGTCGCTCTACGACCGGTTCGTGGAAAAGTCGGTCGCATGGGTATCCAACTACAAGCTCGGCAATCCGCTGGAGCAGGAAACGACGCTCGGGCCGATGGCGAACAAGCGTTTTGCCAAGGTGGTGCGCGAGCAGGTCGCGGATGCAGTGTCTCGTGGCGCAAAAGCGCTGGTCGATCCGAAGCTCTTCCCGGCCGATGACGGTGGCGCCTATCTGGCCCCGCAGGTGCTCGTGAACGTCGATCACTCCATGCCGTTCATGACGGAAGAAACCTTCGGTCCCGCCGTCGGCATCATGAAAGTGAAGAACGACCACGAGGCCATCTCGCTGATGAACGACAGCAAATACGGCTTGACCGCCTCGCTCTGGACGCAGGACGCGGAGCGGGCAGGCCGCATCGGCCGCGAGATCGAGACCGGCACCGTGTTCATGAACCGTGCCGACTATCTCGACCCGGCACTGTGCTGGACCGGCGTCAAGGAAACGGGCCGCGGCGGCTCGCTGTCCGTCCTCGGCTTCCACAACCTGACAAGACCCAAGTCCTACCATCTGAAGAAAGTCACGAAATGAATATCGTCGCGAACTGGAGCTATCCGACCGCCTTCAAGCTCGGCCGTGGCCGGATCAAGGAACTTGCCGACGCCTGCAAGTCGCTCGGCATGAAGAAGCCGCTTCTGGTCACCGACCGGGGGCTTGCTTCCATGGCGATCACGACCCACGCGCTGGATATTCTCGAGCAGGCGGGCCTCGGCCGCGCGATCTTCGCCGATGTCGACCCGAACCCCAACGAGAAGAACCTCGAGGCGGGCGTGAAGGCCTTCCGCGACGGGGGGCATGACGGCGTCGTCGCGTTCGGCGGCGGCTCCGGTCTCGACCTCGGCAAGGCCGTTGCCTTCATGGTCGGCCAGACGCGGCCGGTCTGGGATTTCGAGGACATCGGCGACTGGTGGACCCGTGCCAGCACTGAAGGCATCGCGCCGATTGTCGCCGTGCCGACGACCGCGGGCACGGGATCGGAAGTCGGCCGCGCCTCGGTCATCACCAACTCCGAAACGCATGTGAAGAAGATCATCTTCCACCCGAAGTTCCTGCCGGGCGTGGTGATCGCCGATCCGGATCTGACGGTCGGCATGCCGAAGATGATTACCGCCGGAACCGGAATGGATGCCTTCGCCCATTGCCTCGAAGCCTATTGCTCGCCCTTCTATCATCCGATGAGCCAGGGGATTGCGCTGGAAGGCATGCGGCTCGTGAAGGAATTCCTGCCGCGCGCCTACAAGGACGGGACGGACATCGAGGCCCGCACGAACATGATGGCCGCGGCAGCGATGGGAGCGGTCGCGTTCCAGAAGGGGCTCGGCGCCATCCACTCGCTGTCGCACCCGATCGGAGCGGTCTACAACACCCATCACGGGATGACGAACGCCGTGGTCATGCCGCCGGTGCTGCGCTTCAACCGTCCGGCGATCGAGGAAAAGATCGAGCGCGCCGCAGCCTATCTCGGCATTTCCGGGGGCTTCGACGGTTTCTACGATTATGTGCTGTCGTTGCGGGCGGAACTCGACGTGCCGGAAAATCTGACTGCCATGGGCATCAAGCCGGACCGGATCGATGAACTGGCCGCCATGGCGATCGAGGATCCTAGCTGCGGGGGGAACCCGGTGCCCATGACGCTGGAGAACACCAGGCAGCTGTTTCACGACTGCTTCTGAGCTTCGCCGGACCTACGCAGCCACTGGCCTCGGAGCGTTCGCTCCGGGGTCTTTTTCATTGGGCACCACAAATCAGGGACTATATCGTCGCTCGCTGAATTTACGGTTCGTTAACCATGATTAAGCAAGTATGCCGGCAATGCACCATGCTTCTCCGGTGCGCATCTGAGCGATACGGCTCATGCCTCTCAAGGATCGAGAATGCCCGTAATTTCCTTTGCCAATGCCAAGGGTGGAGCCGGAAAGACCACCGCAGCACTCCTCCTCGCAACTGAACTCGCCCACCAGGGCCACCGCGTCGTCATCATGGATTGCGACCCGCAGCACTGGATCAGCCAGTGGGCCGAGATATCCGGTCCGGTGCGCAATCTGGAGGTGATCTCGGAGGTTTCCGTTGCCTCGCTTCAGTGTCACCTGCGGGAGATGGCGGGGCAGGTGGATTTCTTCGTCATCGATCTTGCCGGAGCCAGGGATGCGCTGGTGACGACCGCAGTCGGCCTGTCCGACCACGTGATGATCCCGGTCCAGGGCTCGGCCATGGATGCGAAGGGTGCGGCTCAGATCCTCGATCTCCTGAACCTGATGAAGGAGAAGGCGAACCTCGTCATTTCCCATTCCGTCGTCCTGACCCGCGTCACCTCCATGGTCACGACCAAGGCGCTGGTCGCCATCAAGGGCCTGCTTGCCGCGCGCGGCGTCAACGTCCTGAACACCCCGATCGGTGAGCGCAACGCCTTCAAGGAACTGTTCGAGACGGGCGGCACGCTCCATACGCTCGATCCTGCCAGGGTGAGCAATCTCGATAAAGGGCGGGAAAATGCCGCCGCCTTTGCCCAGGAGGTGCTTCGCCTGATGCCGGCCAAGGTGGTGCGCTCGGGAAAATTGCGGCCGGCCGCCTCAGGACGCTTGGCGGCCTGAACTGACCGTAAGACCTGCTTCCCCACGAAAAAGGCGCGCGAGGCGCCTTTTTCTATTCCACGAATTCGACGCTCACGCCGGGTTTGACCATCTTTGCCAGTTCGGTGGCGTCCCAGTTGGTCAGGCGGATGCAGCCATGGGAGTTGGTCTTGCCGATCTTCGACGGCTCAGGCGTGCCGTGGATGCCGTAGCTCGGCTTGGACAACGCGATCCAGACGGTGCCGACGGGGCCATTCGGTCCGGGAGGAATCTGCAGGATCTTGTCGTTGTTGCCCTGCTTGAAATTGATCTTCGGATTATAGGTGTAGCCGGGATCGAGCGCCACGCGCTCCACATTGTGGGTGCCCGTCGGCGAAGGGGTGTCGGTAGAGCCGATCGTGGCCGGGTAGGCGGCGATCAACGCGCCGTCCTCGCCATAGGCAAAGACCTGCTTCTTGCTCTTATCGGCGACGATGCGCGCGACAGTGCCCTTCTTCGGCTGGCCGGGATTGATGACCTTGATGATCGTCCCGGGGACCGAGAAGTCCTTGTCCGGGTTGAGCGCCTTCAGGTAGTTCTCGTCCATGTGGAACTGCTCGGCCAGTTTTTCGCTGGTGGAGGTATAGGACATCGCGGGCATTTGCGCCTTTTCGGCGTAGTCATCCGGAATGGATGCGACGAAGGGGCCGGCCGCATCGGCAGCCGTGATGGTGTAGTCGACGATCGGCAGGCCGCCGGAATAGGCGAGCCTCTGCAGGATGTCCTCGGAATTGTTCGGGTCGAGGGTTTCGCCGGTCATCTCCTGCCAGGCGGCGATGGCCTTGTTCACGTTGTCGCCCAGATGCCCGTCGATGACGCCGGGCGAGATGCCTTCGCGGTCGAGGAAGACCTGCAAGGCGGCGATCTCCGCCTGCGGCTTCTTGGTAACGGCAATGATCGGCTTTTCGGGCTCCAGGGCTCGCGCCGGCTGCTGCTCGCGGTCAATGGAAGCGTAATCGTCCTCCGGCTGGTCGCCGGGAAAGGGCTGGTCCTCGAGCGGCAACCGGGTGATGGAGCCGCGGTCGGGCACGGACCCGGTGAACTCACCTGGTTCGCCGGGACGATATTCGCGGTAGTCCCGGTATCCAGCCTCATCCCGGTAGCGCCTGTAGCCGCCCGGCGCCGGCGGGTAGCGGTCGAAGTCCGGCGCGCCATAGGCATCGCGCGGTATTTCCGTCGCGACGACCTCGCCATAACGGTCGATCAGGATGCGCCGCCCGGTCCGGTCGCGGCTGATAACGACCTCATCCTGCTCGGGAACGTAATCCAGAATGCTGCCGTCGGGAGCGACGAGAAGCGTATCGGGGGCGTAGGGGTCGTAGAAGCTCTGTGCCGAAGCGGGCGTAACGCCCTGCGTCGCCAGGAGTGCCAGCCCGACGGTTGCGGTGAGAAGATACTTCACGGTGCCACCAGCATTCTTGATCGTCATGTCTCATAAAATCCCAAAGCGGCCCAACGTTCCCGCGCGTGCGTGGTTCGCCACAGACAAGCAGAATTTGACGCTAGTGTGAAAAAGGTGAATTCGTCATGAACGCGACGTTAATTTCTCCTCACGATCTGGTAACGAGTTTGTTTGGGGAACGAGGACATCCGCATGAAAGCCTTCTCAGCATCCGCCGGTCCGCGCCTCTTTCTGGATGAGGGCTCCGTGCTCGACGTGGGCTCCTGCTTCGTCGGTGCCGTGGATCTGGCGCCCGGTCGCGCCATTCCGGACGACGGTGATCCGCGAATCGATCATTCGCTCCAGGGCTTTCTCTTCACCTGCGGGCCGGACCATGTCCGGCATCCGGAGCCGATATCCGGGCGCAAGGATGGCAAGAAATATCCTCTGCACGGTTCGTTTTCGTCTCATCCCGCGGAAATCCTCTTTTGGGACGTGCAGGAGGGGGACGCGGAATGCCGGGCGCGGGTGCCGGTCGTTCTTGCGGACGGCGGCAGGGCTCTGCTGGAACGGCACTGGCGCATCGATGGCAAGAGCGGCGAAGTCTGCCTGTCCGACCGGCTCACCAATACCGGGACGAGTCCTTTCCCGCCCGTGCAGATGTACCATATGAACATCGGTGCCTGGCTGTTCGACGGCGAGGTGCGGCTCACGGGACAGATGTTGGAAAACGGCAGTCTGCCCTGGAATTTCGGCGAGGATCCCGGCGGTGTCTTCTGTGTGCCGGCGGCCCGCCAGGGCGAGGCCTGGGCGGAGGTCTGCCTGGGACCGATCGCGGCGATCGGCGGCCTTACTCTGAAGGTGAAGTTCCGTACCGATACGCTCCCCTGGCTGCAGGTCTGGCGCAACCAGGAGGCGCCGGCGCATGTCCTCGGCATCGAGCCCGTCTCGCACCGCTGGGTGAACCGCGAGGAGCTCGCCGAGCGCGGCGAGATGAAGCCGCTCAAGCCGGGCAAGAGCATCGAATACGGCCTGCGGTTCTGCTTTGCCTGACCTTCCCTCGATTGACGCCCTGCCGGCTGCGGCGTAAGGGTTCAGCCAGACAGAGAGCCGGAGGAAGACGCCCATGGATATCCGCCAGATCAACGACGAATACGCCGTGACCGGACAGATCCGGATCGAGGATCTCGACCAGATCAAGGCGATGGGCTTCAAGTCGATCGTCTGCAACCGTCCCGACGAGGAGGAGCCCGGCCAGCCGCGCTTCGCAGAGATTGCCGCCAGGGCCGAAGAACTGGGCCTCGAGATCAAGCACGTTCCCGTCGGTCGCATGGGCGTCGACGCGGACGCGGTCAACGGCATGGTCGATGCGCTCGACGAACTGCCGCGGCCGATGCTCGGCTATTGCCGCTCCGGCGCCCGTTCCACCACCATTTACGAAAAGAGCCAGCACCTCCGCGGCTAGCACCCTCCGAGGCCGGTTTGCGCCGGCCAATCCTCAGCAGCTCGAACCTTCCAGGAGCATTCATGAGCATCAAGCGCATCGAACCCGGCGCCCGCATGAGCGGCGCCGTCGTCCACGGCAATACCGTCTATCTGTCCGGCCAGGTCGGTGAGGGCGAGACCGTGAAGGAACAGTGCGAATACGCGCTGCGCGAGGTCGATCGCCTGCTGGCAGCCGCAGGCTCCGACAAGTCGAAGATCCTGCAGACGCTGATCTACCTCTCGGACATGTCTTATTTCGCCGAGATGAATGCCGCCTGGGAAGCCTGGGTCGATCCGGCCAACACGCCGGCCCGCGCCACCAGCGAAGCAAAGCTTGCGGCGCCGAAGTACAAGGTCGAGTTCACCGTTACTGCCGCGATCTGATCGGATCTGCCGACAATAAAAAAGGGCCGGAGCAGCGATGCTCCGGCCCTTTCGTATTCCGGGACAGGTCAGGCCTTTTCGCGGATCTGCGTCAGCGTCCGCGTCGGGGTGATGGCTTCGGCATCCAGCTTGACCTCGAGGATCGCCGGCTTGCCGCTGGCCCGTGCCCGTTCGAAGGCGGACGCGAAATCCTCCGTCCGTTCCACCAGTTCCCCATGCCCACCATAGGCCTGGGCGAAGGCGACGAAGTCGGGGTTCACCAGGTCGGTGGCGCTGACGCGGCCGGGATATTCCCGCTCCTGATGCATGCGGATCGTGCCGTAGGTGCCGTTGTTCACCAGCACTGTGATGATCGGTAGGTTGTAGCGGACGGCCGTGATGAATTCCTGGCCGTGCATCATGAAGCAGCCGTCGCCGGCAAAGCAGATGACCTCGCGCTCCGGGAAGAGCTGCTTGGCGGCAACCGCTGCCGGCAGGCCATACCCCATGGAACCGGAGGTGGGAGCTGCCTGGGTATTGAACCTGCGGAAGCGGTGGAACCGGTGAACCCAGGTTGCGTAGTTGCCGGCGCCGTTGGTGAAGATCGTATCCTGCGCCGTATTGGCCTCGATCCAGTCCATGACGGGCCCCATCTGGACCTTGCCGGGTCCGGTCTGCGGCGGGGTTGACCACTTCAGGTAGACGTCGTGCATCGCGGACTTGCGCTCCGCCCAGAGCGGAGCCGCCGGCGGCTCGAGATCCTGCAGCGCGGCGGCAAATTCTGCGGGTGCTGCGCAGATGGCCAGATCCGGCCGGTAGATGCGCCCCAGTTCCTCCGGATCGGGATAGACATGAACGAGCTTCTGGGCCGGGTAGGGGATGTCGATCAGTGTATAGCTGGATGACGGCATTTCGGACATGCGAGCGCCGACGAGGACAAGCAGGTCTGCTCCCTTGATCTCCTTGGCAAGCGCCGGATTGATGCCGATGCCGACATCGCCGGCATAGCTCGGATGCAGGTGGTCGAAGAGCATCTGCCGGCGGAAGGAGCAGCCAACCGGTACCTTGAAGCGGCTGGCGAACTCCTGGAACCCGGCGATCGCGTCTTCGCTCCAGCGCGTGCCGCCAAGGATGAACATCGGCCGCTGCGCCTCCTTCAGCATGGCTTCGAATTGCTTCATCTGGCTGGGGCCCGGATGGGCTTCGACGGGCGTGTAGGCTTGCGCTGCCGGAGCCTCCACCTCGTCCACCAGCATGTCTTCCGGCAGAGTCAGCACGACAGGGCCGGGGCGACCGGAGGTTGCGACGGCGAAGGCACGCGTGACAAATTCGGGGATGCGCCGGGCGTCGTCGATCTCGCCGACCCATTTGGCGAACTCGGTGAAGGCGCGCCGGTACTCGACCTCCTGGAAGGCTTCCCGTTCGCGGGCGTCACGCTGTACCTGGCCGATGAAGAGGATCATCGGGATGGAATCCTGCCGGGCGATGTGAAGGCCGGCCGACGCATTGGTGGCGCCCGGACCGCGGGTGACCATGCAGATGCCCGGCACACCCGTAAGCCTTCCCCAGCAGTCAGCCATCATCGCGGCGCCGCCTTCCTGGCGGCAGACCATCACGTCAATGCCGCTGTCATGGAGTGCGTCCAGGACGGCCAGGTAACTTTCGCCCGGCACGCAGGATACGCGCTCCACGCCGTTCGCCTTCAGCGCCTCGACGATCAGTTGGCCACCCGTCTTCATAGATCTTTCCCCTTCAATTCCATCTGTTCCAGTTCCGCCAGAACGGCGGCCGTGTGTTCGCCGAGCGCCGGGCTCGGGCGGTCGTAGGTGAGCGGCGTCTCGGTCAGGATGATCGGGGTGCGGACGCTCGGGATGACCGTGCCGTCTGCTGCCTCGAGATCGACGCGCAGTCCGCGGGCCTCGATCTGGGGATCGCCGAACATCTCGGCGATCGAGTTGATCGGTCCGGCCGGCACGGCGTTCTCGCCGCAGGCGGCGAGCAGGTCGGCCTTCGACCGTTTTTCCGTTTCGGCCAAGAGCAGGCGCCGGACCTCGATGCGGTTGGCGACACGCGCCTTGTTGGTGGCGAAGCGTTCGTCGTCGGCGAGGTGTTCCACGCCGAGAAGCTTGCAAAAGCGCCGGAACTGCCCGTCATTGCCGACCGCGAGGATGATGTAACCATCGGCGACGGGGATCACCTCATAGGGGCTGATGTTCGGATGTGCGTTGCCAAGGCGAGACGGTGCAGCGCCCGAGATCAGGTAGTTCATGTTCTGGTTGGCCAGCACCGCTGACATCACGTCCAGCAGCGCCATGTCCACCAACTGGCCTTCGCCTGTCTTCATGGCGTGGATGAGGGCTGCCTGGATCGCGGTGACGGCATAGATACCCGTGAAGATGTCGGCGATGGCGACGCCCGCCTTCATCGGCTGGCCGTCCGGCTCGCCGGTGATCGACATGAAGCCGGACATGCCCTGCACGATATAGTCATAGCCGGCGAGGCTGGCATAGGGGCCGTCCTGGCCGAAGCCGGTGATGGAGCAGTAGATGAGCCTTGGGTTGATCGCCTTCAGGCTTTCGTAGTCGAGGCCGTATTTCTTCAGGCCGCCCAATTTGAAGTTCTCGATGACCACGTCCGCAGTCGCCACGAGCCGCCGGACGATCTCCTGGCCTTCCTCCGTCTTGAGGTCCACCGCGATCGAGCGCTTGCCGCGGTTGGTGGAGTGATAGTAGGCGGCCGACAGATTTTCGCCGTCCTTGCCCTCGACGAAGGGAGGCCCCCAGGCACGAGTATCGTCGCCGCCTTCGGGATGCTCAACCTTGATGACATCGGCGCCCATGTCGGCCAGCATCTGTCCGGCCCAGGGGCCGGCGAGCACACGGGCGAGTTCGATGACGCGGATGCCGGCAAGCGGCGGTTTCTTCGGACTGTTCTGGGTCATGGGTACTTCGTTCACGGTGCGGCCATTGTTTCGGTCGTGGTGACAGGACTGGAGGCAACGCGCCTTTCGCGCCAGATGATGTAGAGGCCGGAGCCGACGATGATGGCGATGCCGAGCCACTTCACCGCGTCCGGGAAATCCCGGAAGACGAGCCAGCCGAAGAGCGTCGCGGAGACGATCTCAAAATACTGGAGCGGCGCGAGCACGGATGCGGGTGCGACCCGGTAGGCATAGGTCGCGAGGATGCCGGAGAGCGCGGCGAAGAAGCCGACCGCGACCAGCCAAAGGCAGACGGTGAGATCCGGGATCGACGGCGCCAGGAAGGCGACGTCCGTCCAGTCGCCGATCAGAAGCAGCACGCCGCAGATCGGCACGCCCCAGAGCGACATCTGGAACTGCATCGCCCACGGATTTTCCTTCTGTGCCAGGGCCCGGGTCATCAGCGCGAAGACCGCGACGCAGAGTGCGGTGATGACCGGCAACACGGAGATCAGCCCCACCTCCTCGAAGCTCGGGCGGATCACGATCATCGCTCCGAAGAAGCCGATGCCGCAGGCAGTATAGCGCCGCCAGCCGATCGTCTCGCCGAGGAAGATGCTGGCAAGGATGGTCAGGATGATTGGTTCAACGAAGAAGATGGCGATCGCGTCGGCAACCGGCATGACGGCAAGCGTTGCTACGAAGCAGATCATGGACAGGGTTATGATCGCAGCGCGGACCGCGTGGCAGGCGCTCATGCGCCAGGAGAAATTCCGCCAGAGCCCGTTCCACATCACGATGGGCAGCATGAACAGGGCCTGGAAGACGAAGCGCGCGGCGGTGATCATCGTCGGGGATGTGGTGACGGTCGCGAGCTTCGCGAAGATATCGATCAGCGGTGCCGCCAGCATGGCCAGCAGCATCAGCAGGAGGCCGTTCACGATGGCCGAGGTGGGTGCGGATGGCGTGGCAGGGCCACCGGCCGGTGAAGTCATGCGTTCCACTCTTGCGACATGCGGAGCGCCCGACGCCGCTGCCGCGCACAATCTATAGCCAAGCTTGGTCGGAAACGCACTTGATGAAATATCAACAGTTCATTCCGTTTGCAGCGGAAGTGCCCCCTCTGCCCAGTCCGCGAACTCCTCCATGGCCTGCCGGCGCACCTTCTCCTTCAACGTCTCGTGACGGGTGTCCGGCCAGAGTTTGGCGGTCACCTGCGACAGGCCTGCGCGGCGCAGATGCTCGGCAAGCCAGAGGATTTCCCTGCCGCGATTGGTGGCCGGGTCGTCCGTCCCGCCGATGAGGTGAACCGGCATGGTCTTCGGCAGGCGTCCGACCAGCGCCGGTCCTCGGAAGGTCATCGCGAAGAGGTCGATCCAGAGGGAGACGCTGGCATCGAATCCGCAGAGCGGATCGGCAATGTACTTATCGACTTCCTTCGGGTCGCTGCTCAGCCAGTCGAAGTCCGTCCTCTTTTCCGGCATCGAGCGGCCCCAGGCGCGGAAGGTCGCCTTGGGAAGAATGGTGCTCGGTACGTCGGCACCCTTCAGGGCCTTCTCCGCCTTGAGGACGAGTTGTGCGAAGCGGCCGGACGGGCCCGGATGGAGGTTGGAATTCCAGACTGCGAGGCCTTGATAGTCCGAAGGGCGGTCGGAGGCGGCGTTGAGCGCGATCAGCCCCCCCATCGAGTGGCCGAACAGGAGGACGGGAAGGCCAGGATGGGCGTCAAGGGCGTGCATGCGCATCATGTGGACGTCCTCGACGACCTTGCGGTCTCCGTTGCGGGCGGCGAAGCGGCCGAGCGGCGCGTCCGGCGCGGTGGTCGCGCCATGCCCCCGGTGGTCGTGGGCATAGACATGCCATCCCCGGCCGGCCATCAGCGCCGCGAACTCGCCGTAGCGGCGGGAGTGTTCGGCCAGCCCGTGGCATATCAGCAGTATGCCGCGGGCGCTTCCGGCGGCCGGCTGGTAATGGTAGGCGAGGCTCGCGCCGGTCGCGCTCTCCAGCCGCCTGGTCTCTTCGAACATCGCGTCCCCTCCGTGTGCCCGCATTGCCCCCGCGGCGCATTTCGCCTACATAGCGGCAACTTCCATTCCCGCCTGGAGCATTCAATTCATGGCACGCCAGTTCATCTATCACATGGCCGGACTGAACAAGTCCTACGGCAACAAGAAGATCCTCGAGAACATCCACCTGTCCTTCTATCCGGACGCCAAGATCGGCATCCTCGGCCCGAACGGTGCGGGTAAGTCGACGGTGCTGAAGATCATGGCCGGGCTCGACAAGGAATACACGGGCGAAGCCTGGCTCGCCGAAGGGGCGACGCTCGGCTACCTGCCGCAGGAGCCGCAGCTCGATCCGGCGCTGAACGTCTTCGGCAACGTGATGGAAGGCGTGGCCGACAAGAAGGCGATCCTCGACCGCTACAACGAGTTGATGATGAATTATTCCGACGAGACGGCGGAAGAGGGAGCCAAGCTCCAGGACATCATCGACAGCCAGAACCTCTGGGACCTCGAAAGCCAGGTCGAGATGGCGATGGAGGCCCTGCGCTGCCCGCCGGGTGATGCGACGATCGACAACCTCTCGGGTGGTGAGAAGCGCCGCGTCGCGCTCTGCCAGTTGTTGTTGCGCCAGCCCGACCTGCTGCTGCTCGACGAGCCGACCAACCATCTCGACGCCGAGACAATCGCCTGGCTCGAAAAGCACCTGCGCGAATATCCGGGCGCCATCCTGATGGTCACCCACGACCGCTACTTCCTCGACAACGTCACCGGCTGGATCCTCGAACTCGACCGAGGCCGTGGCATTCCTTACGAAGGCAACTATTCCGCGTATCTGCAGGCCAAGGCGAAGCGCCTGGCGCAGGAAGAGCGTGAGGAAGGCAGTCGCCAGAAGGCTCTGTCGCGCGAGCAGGAGTGGATCGCTTCGAGCCCAAAGGCCCGCCAGGCGAAGTCGAAGGCCCGTATTCGCGCCTATGACGAACTGGTGGCCGCGGCCGAAAATCGTCGTCCCGGCGAAGCCCAGATCATCATCCCGGTCGGAGAGCGTCTCGGCAATGTCGTCATCGAGGCGGAGAACATCACCAAGGCCTATGACGGCCGCGTGCTCTTCGAAAACCTGTCCTTCAAGCTGCCGCCCGGCGGCATCGTCGGTGTGATCGGCCCGAACGGCGCCGGCAAGACGACGCTCTTCAGGATGATCACCGGCCAGGAAAAGCCCGATAGCGGCGACATTCGCATTGGTGATACCGTCCACCTCGGCTATGTCGACCAGAGCCGCGACTCGCTCGACGGCAACAAGAATGTCTGGGAAGAGATCTCCGGCGGCAACGACATCATCAAGCTCGGCAAGTACGAGATGAATTCCCGCGCCTATTGCGGCGCCTTCAACTTCAAGGGCGGCGACCAGCAGCAGAAGGTGGGCAACCTGTCGGGAGGGCAGCGCAACCGCGTACATCTCGCCAAGATGCTGAAGGCCGGCGGCAACGTGCTGCTGCTCGACGAGCCGACCAACGACCTCGACACCGAAACGCTGTCGGCCCTCGAGGACGCACTGGAAAACTTCGCCGGCTGCGCCGTCATCATCAGCCACGACCGCATGTTCCTGGACCGCCTCGCAACCCATATCCTGGCTTTCGAGGGTGACAGCCATGTCGAATGGTTCGAGGGCAATTTCGAGGACTACGAGCAGGACAAGATCCGCCGCCTCGGCCCCGAATCGGTCAATCCGAAGCGTGTGACCTACAAGCGACTGACACGCTGATTCAGTCGCATGGTCGTGCCGCAGGCGCTCGGATGCCTGTGGCACGACTGCTGCGGACGGCCGTATTTGCGGCATCTCAAACTGGTAGCAATATACTGGTGCGACAATTGACAATTGTCATTCGCAAGGCGGGATATTTCCTTGCGGTTGTATTTCTTAGTCTCTTCTTAACGTCCGGGTCGCTTATTCCGAGCCGCGCATGACGCGCAGAGCCTGCCGGCATGAAGCCTGCTTATGGAGTGCTTTCATGCGACTTGTGGATGTTTCAATCAGCCGCCGGCTCCTTGCCGCGGTGGCCTTTCCGTTGCTTGCCGTCGTCTATTTCGCCTACGCCCAGATCGGGGACAGGTGGCGTACCTACCAGAACATGAATCAGGTCATGACGGTGAGCGACGGCCTGTCCGCCGTGGGCAATATGGTCCATCGTCTCCAGGTCGAGCGTGGCCTCACGGCCGGGTTCATCGGCTCCCAAGGTCAGAGGGGTGCAAGCCAGCTGCGCGAGGCGCGGACATCCACGGATACGGCGATCGGCGGCTTCCTCGGTCTCGGCGAAAAGCTCTCCGCCATCGGAGATGGTGCTCTGGCGACCGGAATGGAGGACGAACTGTCACGGCTGCGCGCAACGCGTGCGTCCATCGACGCGCTTTCCACGTCCGCAGCGGAATCATTCGCGTTCTATACCGACACGATAGCGCGGTTGATCTCGCTGTCGGGCGATCTGCTTCGCATGGAAGCGAATGCGGAAGTTTCGACGGCGATGGGCGCCTACATGCAGCTTCTGCAGGCCAAGGAGCTTGCAGGGCAGGAGCGGGCTCTCGGCAACGGCTTCATCACCGCCGGCAGGGTCGATCCGGCGCGCTTCCAGGCCTTTGCGGCCATAGCCGGAGGGCAGGAGGCGTTGATGGGCGCCTTCCTGGCGTCCCAGGACTCCCCGTTGGCGCAGGAGTATCGCCGCCAGCTTGAGAACGCTGTCGGAAGCCTGGCGTCCATGAGGGAGCGGCTGGTGATCAACGGCGCCGGGGCGGATATCTCAGACATGGACAGCGACCTCTGGTTCTCCACGGCCACGCGGCGCATCGATGCGATGAAGCTCATCGAAGACGACACCCTCGCTCGGATATCCACGACTGCAACCAGCGATGCGGAGCAGGCACTGCGCAGCCTGATTGCCATCGCGGTGGCATGCACGGGCGCTGTTCTGCTGGCCGTCGGTCTTTCGGTGCTGATGGCGATGACCGTCGTGAAGCCATTGAACCGGCTCGTGCAATACATGGCCCGTCTTGCCGGCGGGGAGATCGGGTCCGTCGATATGGCGTCGGGCCGCAAGGATGAGATCGGCGAGATGGAACAGGCGGTGGAGATTTTCCGTCGGGCGGCCATCCGCAATGGCGACCTTGAGATCGAGGCGGAGGCCACGCGGCGCCGGGCGGCGGCGGAGCGCGAGGAGATGCAGCGCATTGCCGAGCAGGAGGCCGAGATCCGGCTCAACCAGGCGACCGGCGCCCTGGCCGCGGGACTGCGGCAGCTGGCGCGTGGAGACATGCTTTGCCAGATCGACAAGCCCTTTGCGTCGCAATTCGAGCCGCTTCGCCACGACTTCAACACCTCGGTCGATCAGTTGCGCCAGGCCCTGCTCAGGGTCGGCAGATCGGTTTCCACCGTCACCGGCGGGTCCAGGGAAATCTCGGAAGCTTCGGACAACCTGGCGCGGCGAACGGAGCAGCAGGCGGCGTCCCTGGAGGAAACCGCCGCCGCTCTTGAGGAAATCACCTCGAATGTCAGCTCGACCTCCCGACGCACCGATCAGGCGCGGGACGTCGCAAGGGAGGCGCGCACCAAGGCCGACCAGTCCGGAAAGGTCGTCCGCGATGCGGTCACCGCCATGGAGCGGATCGAGCAATCCTCCAAGCAGATCGGCCAGATCATCTCGGTCATTGACGAGATCGCCTTCCAGACCAACCTGCTGGCCCTCAATGCCGGCGTCGAGGCGGCCCGTGCGGGCGAGGCCGGCAAGGGCTTTGCGGTCGTGGCTCAGGAGGTCCGCGAGCTTGCGCAGCGGTCGGCCAATGCCGCCAAGGAGATCAAGAGCCTCATCGACAGCTCTGCCGTGGCCGTCGGTGACGGCGTGCGGCTGGTCAGCAACACGGGCGAGGGCCTCGGCACCATTGAGCAGCTCGTTCAGACGATCAACATGCACATGGAAGCCATTGCCACTGCCGCACAGGAGCAGGCAGCCGGGCTCGCGCAGGTCAATACCGCCGTCAACCATATGGACGAGGCCACGCAGCAGAATGCCGCGATGGTCGAGGAGATGAACGCGGCAGGGGCAGGCCTTGCGCAGGAGAGTGCGACCCTCAGCGAACTTCTGTCCCGCTTCAACCTCGGCGACGGTGTGCAGCAGTTGCAGGCAACCGCCGCTCGGATGCGGCGTCCAGCGACCGCTCCGGATTCGGAAGCTCCTGCGGCGCCGGTGCGTCACGCCCCCCAAGCCTTACGTCGCTCCTCCGTTGTGGGCAGCGCAGCCCTGGCTCAGACACCTGCGGAGGATTGGCAGGAGTTCTGACGGAACAACGGATGAAGAGATGAAAGGGGGCGGGGTGCTGCAGGTGCCCCGCCCTTGATGTTTCTGCTCCGGCTGATGTTTTAGGGTTGCCTCGTGCACGCATCAGATATAAACATATCTTTATATGTTGATTGCGAGGACGCGGCAGGCATGGGACATTCGCTCGACACGCTCGTGGATGTGCTGAAGACGGCAGGGGAGCCCACGCGCTTCCGGCTGCTCGCTCTCGTCGGCGCCGGCGATCTGACCGTGACCGACCTTACTGAAATCCTCGGCCAGTCGCAGCCTCGCATCTCGCGCCATCTCAAGCTTCTGGCGGAGGAAGATCTGATCGAGCGCTACCAGGAAGGGGCGTGGGCCTATTTCCGGCTGAAGCAGGATGGCCCGGCGGCTTCGCTCGTGCGGACGCTGCTGGAATCCGTTTCCGGCGACGATCCGATCCTGGTCCGCGATCGGGAGCGTCTGGCGACGGTGAAACGGGTGCGGGCGGAACGGGCGCAGGCCTATTTCAGCCGTAACGCATCCGAATGGGACGAACTGCGCCGCCTGCATGTCAGCGATACCGCCGTCGAGAAGGCATTGCTCAGGCTGATCGGGCGGGCTCCGGTCGATTCGCTGCTGGACCTCGGCACCGGCACCGGATGGATCCTGCAACTCCTCTCTGGCGTCTACCGCCGTGCCCTCGGCATCGATGCGAGCCGGGACATGCTCTCCGTGGCGCGCGCGAATCTCGACAAGGCCGGTATCGTGAAGGCCTCGGTTCGCCAGGGAGATATCTTCAACCTGCCCCTCGACGGGCAGGACTTCGATCTGGTGACGATCCACCAGGTGCTGCACTTTCTCGACGAGCCGGAACGCGCAATCGCGGAGGCTGCGCGTGTGCTGCGGCCCGGCGGGCGTCTTCTGATCGTCGATCTGGCGCCGCACGACCTCGAATACCTGCGCGACGAGCACGCCCATGTGCGGCTCGGCTTCTCGCACCAGACGATGGCCGACTGGCTGGCCAAGGTCGGTCTGGATGTCGAAGAGGTAATCGACCTCACCTCCGACAAGCACGGGGGACCATCCTTGACCGCGACCGTCTGGCTGGCCCGCGACCGCCGCCTGCTGGTTGCCGACGAGGCCGTTGCCGAAGAGCTCACCACAGCCTGAAAGGAAGACCGCCATGACATCGCCAAGGCATCCGCGGAAATCCTTCGGTATTTCCTTCGAGTTTTTCCCGCCGCGCTCGCCCGAGATGGAAGGGCAGTTGTGGGATACCGTGGAGGATCTTGCGGTTTGGGATCCGGATTTCGTCTCCGTCACCTACGGTGCGGGCGGTTCGACCAAGGCTCCCACACTCGCGACCGTCCGTCGGCTGATCGGAGAGACGTCCCTGGTGACGGCGGCGCACCTCACCTGCGTCGACGCTTCCCGCGGGGAGGTGCAGGCGGTGGTCGACGAGTACCGAACCTCCGGCGTCCGCCACATCGTCGCGCTGCGCGGCGATCCGGCAAGCGGCATCGGTACGAGCTACGTGCCGCACCCGGAGGGTTATGGCGACACGGCCGAACTCGTTGCGGCCTTGCGCGCAGCCGGGGAATTCGATGTCTCCGTCTCCGCCTATCCGGAAATGCATCCTGAGAGTGCCGACCTTGCCACCGACATCGACACGCTGAAGCGCAAGGCCGATGCCGGCGCCGCGCGGGCACTGACCCAGTGCTTCTTCGACAACGACCTTTATGAGCGCTACCTGGAAAAGGTTCGGGCAGCGGGTATCGATATCCCGGTCGTGCCGGGCATCATGCCGATCCAGAATCTCACCCAGCTCAAGCGCTTCGCCTCCCGCTGCGGCGCTTCGATTCCGGCGTTCCTCGATGCCCGCTTCGACGGGCTGGACGAAAAGCCGCTTGAACGGGCGGAGGTGGCGGCAGATGTGGCGGCGGAGCAGATCGAGGACCTGCAGCGTCGTGGCGTCCACGACTTCCACATCTATACGATGAACAGGGCCCCCCTGGTCAACGCGGTGCTCGAGCGGCTGGGTCGTTCCAAGCGTCAGGCGGAGGCCGGCGCGGCCGCATAGTGTCGGCCGCCTCCCGAAAAGAAAAGAACGCAGCCGATGAAGCTGCGTTCTTTGCTCTCAAACCTTTGTCATAGTGTCACGGATGCCAGATATGTCCCGGCGCGGAGAGATTGTGGCGCTCAGATGAAGAGCATGGAAGCCACGAACACAAACGCTGCACCGACTGCCAGGACATTCAGAGAGTATGCACGTCCCATGTCTGCCTCCTTGTGCTGACAAGGGCAGTGTAAGTCGTTTTTTCGCGTCTTGAAAAGCGGTTTTTGTACTGCACCGCAAAACGGAAGCAGCGGATTTTCTTTTTGTTAGGCTATTAATCCGCTGATTTAAAAGGAAAATCTCGGCTGCGCCTTTGCTGAATAAAACATGAATTTAACGTCTCTGCCTGTTAACAACCGAAACAGTCTGTGAGGAAACGGCACGGATCAGCCGCCGTTGCTAACGGTCCGTGAACGGGAAATCCTTGTGAGGAGCCGGCCATCGAGAACAAGGAGACCGGCACCGATCAGGGCCATTCCTGACAGATCGGTGGCGGAAAGCCGCTCCCCGAGGAAGAGCGCGCCGAGGAGAATCGCACTCGGAGGCACCAGCAGCGTGACGAGCGAGGTATTGGTTGCGCCGGCCAGCGTCAGGATCCGGAAGAACAGCAGGTAGGCGAAGGCCGTAGACAGAAGGGCGAGCCCCAGGATGGCGAGGATTGCCGGGACGCCCGGAAGCGGCAGCGACCACGGCTGGTCGGCAAACAGTGCCACCGGCAGCATGATGAGGCTGGACGCCGTTAACTGGCCCGTTGCGGTCACGGGCGCCGGGATGTCGCGGAAGCGCTTGCCGAAGGTTCCGGCGAAGCCGTAGCAGATCGCCGCCAGCACAGGCAGGACAAGGGCCCATGCCGGGGCGTGAGCGGCCGAACTGACGGCGGGACCGATCAGCACCACCGTGCCCGCCAGCCCCAGCATGCAGCCTGCGACCTTGCGGCCCGTCAGCTTCTCGTCCACGGTCCAGCGGTTGGCGATCAGCACCGTCCAGATCGGCGTCGTGGCGTTGAGGATGGAGGCAAGGCCCGCACCGATCTCCGTCTGGCCGAAGAAGATGAGCGTGTGCGGCAGTGCGTTGTTCAGGAGGCCCATCACCGTGAACGCTCGCCAATGCGTGCGAAGTGTCGCGTAGAGGCCGGAGCGGCCCCGCAGGTAAACGTGCAGCGCCAGCGCGGCGAGCGAGAGCCGCAGCAGGACCAGCGTGAAGGGTGGAACCTCCAGGACGGCAATCCTGGCAAAGAAGAAGGATCCGCCCCAGATCAGGCCGAGGAGCAGCAGAAGCGACCAGGACTTTGATGTCAAACGTTGTGCGGATGCCGGTGCAGTCATGATTCTCCCTCGCTCTGCCCTGGCAGGCATAGTGGCGCCGGTCGCTCGGCGCCACCCGGATCATGCGAAGGAGAAACGTTCTCAGAGGGCCTGCAGAAGGTCCGGCGTCGGCCAGCCGTCCGCCGGCAGACCGAGCCTTGCCTGCTCCTTCTGGACCGCGCGACGTGTGCCGGAGCCGAGAATCCCGTCGATCTTGCCGACATCGTGACCGAGCGACTGGAGCTTCTCCTGGAGAGCCCTCATCGCAGCGTCGTCGAGTCCGGTCTGCGGATTGCCCTTCTGGTATACCGGAGCTCCCATCAGCCGTGTCGCGAAATAGGCGGCCGAGGTGGTGTAGATGAAGGACTGGTTCCATTCCAGGTAGATGTTGAAGTTGGGATAGGTGAGGAAGGCCGGGCCGCTTCGGCCCTGCGGCAGCACCAGCGCTGCGAGCAACTGCCCGAACGAGGTGTTTCCGTCGCGCGGCGTCACGCCCATGGCGAACCAGTCGCTCGCCGGAACCTCGTTGCCGAGCCCGGTCTTCTCCCATGCGAGGTCGGCCGGCAGGGTAACCTCCTGGATCCAGGGCTCGCCGCGGCGGAAGCCGAGGCTCTGGATGAATTTGGCGGCCGTCAGGATGGCGTCGGGCGAACTGCTCTTGACGTTGACATGACCGTCGCCGTCGCCGTCGACGCCATAGGCGATGATATCCTCGGGCAGCATCTGCACCTGGCCGATCTCGCCGGCCCATGCACCGGTGTTGGCGGCGGGGTCGAGGTCCCCATGCTGGACCATCTCGATCAGCGCGAGGAGTTGGGGGCGAAACAACTCCGGGCGGCGGCAATCATGGGCGAGGGTGACGAGGGCATTGCGGGTGTTGAAGTCGCCCTGGACGGCGCCGAAATCCGTCTCCATGGCCCAGAAGGCGGCGATCACCCCCGAGGGCACACCGAATTCCTGCTCGGCGCGCTGAAATACCTCCGCGTACTGCTTCAGCTTCTGCCGGCCGATGTCGAGCCGGGCCTGGCTGACCGTTCGCTGCGAGAACTCCAGGAAGGTCTGTTTGAATACCCCTTGGGCACGGTCCCGCGAGAGAACCTTCTGGTCGATCCGCGCGCCCGCCAGGGCCTTGTCGGCGACATCGGCCGGGATGCCCTTGGCTATGGCTTCAGCCTTCACGCCGGCGAGGAAGGTTTCGAGGTCACCGCCGCAGGTCTGCGCCAGCGCGGGTGCGGTGAGACAGGCGAGGACGAAGGCGGAAACGGCGGTACGGCGGAGGAGGGACATGGGGTGGCTCCGATTAAACAGGTCGTGCCTATGCTCTGGAAATACATTGTGACGGAACGGCGGCGAGCCTGCCGCGCGCTCGATGCGTCTCAGGTTCCGGCGGAGGCGAGCCATGCCTGCCAATGCCTTTCGGTGCCGGAAAAGACGTTGATATCGGTATTGCCCTCGATTCCCGGCACGATGCCGGTGGCGGTGTATTGCCAGAAGGCCCAGCGCCGGGATGCATAAATGTCTTCCGGATGGGCCGCCGTCGAACGCACCCAGAAGTGATAGTCTTCGAAATGGCCGACCAGGTTGTCGCGGTGGAAGTCGACGGTGGTGTAGATGATCGGCCGCTTGCCGTAATGGGCTTCGATCCGGTCCATGAAACGCTGCAGGCTTGCACGCACGATGGTGGCGTCGGGCCGCAGCTTGCATGTGGGGGAGGCGTGGTTCCATTCCGCGTCGAGCACGGGCGGAAGGCGTACGGCCGCCTTCGGCACGTTGCGGATGAACCAGTCCGCCTGCTCGTCCGGCGTCGAGCAGAAATAGTAGAAGTGGTAGGGCGCGTGCGGCAATCCTGCGGCCGCCGCACCGCGCCAGTTCCGTTCGAAGGCCGAATCGATCCTGTCCTTGCCTTCAGTCGCCTTGATGAAAGCGAAGGAGACGCCCGACTTCCGGGCAGCCTGCCAGTCGATGTCGCCGTTCCACTTGGAGACGTCGATGCCGTGGATATCGTGTCTGTGCGGATGCTTGCCGCCGAAGTCGACGGGATCGTTGTCGCGGAAGCGGGGCTTTACGATGGAGGCGGTTTCGAAGGCATCGTAATCGGAAACGCTGCACCCGCAGAGCAGCAGCATCGTCATGGAAAGGACGGTCAGAAGCCTTGGCATCGGTGTTCCGTGTGCTGGTCAGCCTGAATCGCGGCCGATCCTGAAGCGTCGCCTGCCATAACGCCGTAAAACCCGCGTCAGAGCAAGGATCGGCGTCAGGTCCGCTTGCGCACAATGGCATGCCAAGCGTATCCGCCGCCGATCGCTTCGAAGATCATGTCCGCTTCGGCTTGCTCCAGCCTCTCCTCGAGCGCTTCGTGAAGCCGCGCCCGCGGTGTGACGCGGAAGCGGGCGAGCCAGCGGCGCAGGAGCGACCGGAACCACCGGGGAAGTCCTTCCTGATGGCCGAAATCCACGATGTGCAGCGATCCGCCTGGCGCGAGCGCCGCAAGAGACGCGTCGACGGCACCCTCCCAGTCCGGGATCATCGACAGCGCGTAGGAGATCATGATGCGATCGAACCCCTCGACGCCGAAATCGGCCGCGCCGAAGGTCGCCGCGTCGGCGCGCAGGAGATGAGGGTCGGTCGCCTCGTCCCGGAAAAGCCGGCGCGCGCTGGTGAGCATCTCCGCCGAAATGTCCAGGCCGTAGAGGCGGCCCTCGGGATAAAGACGATGCGCCTTCAGAAGGTTGCGCCCGGTGCCGCATCCGACTTCCAGCGGGCATCCGGGGCAAGCTGGAGGCTTTCGATGGCCCGGTCACGGCCGAGGAGGTAGTATTTGCGGGTCAGGTCGTAGATGTGCCGCTGGTAGCGGTCCATCCGGTCCATCCGTTCGGCGTGTTCGGCTGCGATCGGCTCCGCCACCCCGTGCAGTTCCGTCATCCACGCAGCTCGTAGATGTGGAAACCGCCGTAGATCGCCGAGCGGTCGCGCAGGTTCAGCTCTCTCGACTGCTCGCCGAGATAATGCCAGCGGTGCAGGACGTGCTCGCCGACACGGCCCTCGATGACGCTGGTCTCTGCCGCGGTTCGGAAGATTACTCTCGCGCCTGGTGCCGCCGTGCGGTCGATCTCCGACCACAGCGCGTTCAACTGCCGGTCCGTCATCCAGTCCTGGGCATCGAGCAGCACGTAGCGGTCCACCGATCGGGCCGCCTTGTTAGACAGGAGTTCGGTGAAGCTCGCGTGGTGCACGGCGACACGGTCGACATGGTTGCGGATCGCCAGGTAGTTCTCCGGCCGCAGATAGGTCGGCAGGCTTCCCTCGTGCTTCGCCGGGTAGCGGCGGGCGAAGGCCTGCCAGGCGAAGTAGTTGTCGCTAAGGGGGAAGTGGCAGGCCAGCTTCTCCAGGCGCCGCCGCAGGATCGGCGCCATGGTCCGGTCGTCGCTGCTACGGGCGAGCTCATCATATTGCTGGGGCGGAATGCCGAGACCGAAGAGGGAGCTCTTGCGGCCGGTCAGCCAGCGGATCAGCGGCCGGTCGAAAAGCGGGGCGACGTGCGCGTCGAAGAAGAGCCTTTGTTCGCGCAGCGAACGGGCCTTGACGAGTTCCGTCATGTCGACTCCGTGCAGGCGGGCAATGAGATGACCGGCGGCAATGAACCGTCCGAGAAGGCCGCTGCGATAGATATTCCGGTCGAAGATCTCGATCCGCCTGCGGCCGGTCAGGTTGCGGCGCTCCCAGTAGGCGCGGGTCGGGGCATCGAGTTTGGCGGCGAGGAAGAGGTCGAAGGATGCGCTGTTGCTGCGAACCTGATCCATCCCGAACAGGCGCACGACGTCGGCGTGGGACGGCAGGTGACGGAAGGCGGCGAGCTTGAGCCGGTTGAGCGCGATATGGTGGAGATTGAGGTCCACCACGTCGATGGAACGGGGGGCGCGGCTGAGATAGGCGAGCATGTTGCAGCCGCCAGAGCCGATGGTGACAAGGCGGTGGCCGCTACCGAGCGCCATGGCCTCCATGTCCACATCCGGATCCTCCCAGATCTGGAGATAAACCAAACCCGAGAACAGAAGCCCGAAGAGCCGTTCGGAGACGCCGTTGCGGCTCAGCGCCTTGTGCCGAAGCAGCGCGTCGCGGAGCCTGCGGTTGCGGAGGTAGCCTGCGTCGTGAGCAATCTCGGCCATGGTCGTTCCCCACCAGTGATGTCACCGGCGTTTAAAAGCGGTCTGCTACAGATTGATGACCCGGCCTGTGCGTAACCTGCGATCGGGGCTTTCGCCGTCGCCGCTTTGCTGGTTGCATGGCGCGGCACGAGGAGAAGCCAAACGATGACGCGTCTACGCCAGGTCCTGATCGCATTCGCGTCGCTGCTTGTCGTGTCCCTCGTCGGTCTCTCCACTTGGCTCATCCTCGCGCCTCCCGCGCTGCTGCGGGTCGGCGCCGGGTATACGGCGAAGATCGTGTGCTCCAACGTCTTCCTTGCCGGCCGTGACCCGGAAGAGGTTCTGGCCGTCGACGTACAGGCCCCCGGCCATCCGCTGCTGCGGCTGATGGATGTGGATGTCGACCGGCAGGCGGGAAGGGTGCGGGCGGCACTTCTTGGCGTGTTCGCGGCCAACGATGCCCTTTACCGCGAAGGGCTGGGATGCTCCGTGATACCGGACGGCGATGTCGCCGCCGGATCAGGATTGCCGGCAGTCACGACTCTCCCGAGCGAGTCGCAAGCGCTTTGGCCGGAGGGGCAGCATGTGGTGCCAGATCAGGATATTGTCACACATATTTCAGATATCGCTTTAACAGGACCGGGTATGCGCGCGGTCGTTGTCGTCCGTGGCGGACGGATTGTCGGTGAAGCCTACGGTTCCGGCTTTTCCGCCACCACGCCGCTGCTCGGCTGGTCTATGACGAAGACCGTCAATGCCGCCATTATCGGCACGCTGCTGAGGCAGGGCCGCCTTTCCCTGGCGGATCGCGCCCTCCTGCCGCAATGGCAGGGGGACGAGCGCGAAGCAATCACGCTCGCGCATCTGCTGGCGATGGAAGACGGGCTCGCCTTCAACGAGGATTACGGGACCGTGACCGATGTCACGCGCATGCTCTATCTGGAAGCCGACATGGCCGGATTTTCGGCCGACGCGCCGCTGGCGGCGGAGCCCGGCACCCGCTTCAGCTATTCCTCGGGCACGGCGGTCCTGCTCTCGCGGATATGGATGGACCGGATCGGGAATCCCGCGCAAGCGCTCGCCTATCCGCGGCAGGCGCTGTTCGGGCCGCTGGGCATGTCCAGTGCAGTGCTGGAAGCGGATGCCGCCGGTACTTTCGTCGGCAGTTCCTACATGTACGCCACCGCCCGCGACTGGGCCCGTCTTGCGCTCTTCCTCCTGCGCGACGGTGTGTGGAATGGCGAACGCCTGGTGCCGGAAGGCTTCGTCGCGATGATGTCGACACCGAACGACACTTCCGGCGGCCGCTATTCCAGAATGCAGACATGGCTTTCAGATGGAGACGGCCCGGACCTGCCGGCGGATGCCTTCTTCCTGCAGGGGCATGACGGCCAGACGATCGCGATCGTTCCGTCCCTCGATCTTGCGGTGGTTCGCCTCGGGCTTACGCCGCGGCGGGACGGCTACGACGTGATGCCGCTCGTGCGGGAAATCGTCGGACTGAGCCGATGATGGAGCTGTAAGGGGTCCGGCCTACTGCAGGACGTGCAGCATGCCCTTGCGCTTGGCGTCATAGTAATAACCGCGCGCATAGAGCCGGATGGCGTTGTCGTTGCTGTTGTCGGCAACGAGCCACGCGCCGCGAAGATACTTTATCGCATATTTCAGGTTGGTTTCGGGGTCGAGAAGGCCTTCGGGCGCTCCGTCATAGCCCATCGATTTGGCGGTCGCATACTTGATCTGCATGAGGCCCCAGTAGCCGTTCTTGTGATAGGCCTTCGGATCGTAGCTGCTTTCGCGATGGACAACGCGATGGACGAGCGACTCGGGCACGCCGTAGAGCCCGGCATAGCGCTTGATGAGCGCGCTGATTTCCGGAGGGCTTGCCTTGGCCGTTTCCGGCAAGGGATCCCCGGGGGCGGGCGGAAACTGCGTTCGCGTGTCTACGGCCTGAAGCGTCGCGAGGGCGGCAGGCTGCGGAGCAGGGCTGGCATAGGCGAGCTTCGGCGTCTCGGGCCGCGGGATCGGGATGGCTGCCTGCAGGGCCTGCATGTCCGGCGTCAGTTCCTCCTCGTCGACGGCGAGCGCCTGGGCGCGCAACTGAGCGACGGGGGCGCCAAGCGGCTGGGCATCGGCCGGCGGAGCAAGCAGCGCTTCCGCCGTGGCAGGGGTTTGTCCGGAAGGGAGCGCCACCGTTTGGATCGCCGCGGCGGCTGTCGTTGCGGAAACAGGATCGGTGGCGGCATAGGCGACCTGCGGCGCCATCTCGGGCGAGGCCATCGCGGCGGCCTGCACCGACGTGACCGTCGGACTGTCCGGAACGGCGATCTGTATGCGCCCGGTCTTCGCCAGCGGTTCGCTGGTTCCGGGGGTGGCCACGGCGGCGCTCGCGACTTCGGTTCCGGCCTCGGCCGGGGCGGTTACGTCACCGGCGGCGGTTTGCTGAGAGGCTACCGGCGCCGAAAGGCGGGCGGTCTTCTTTGCGGCAGGTTCGACGCTGGAACAACCCGCGAGCGCCGATGTCACGGCGAGCGTCGCCAAGGCCGTGCGGGTCAGGAATCGGTTCATAGCCATCGGGTCGCTCTCATGATTTCTGCTTGTCCCCAGCCGCCCAGACGTCACCGAACAGCCAAACTGATAGCGGATTGCCCCTTGCCGGGCAATACATCAGGCGGCGATCCGACGGTAACCCGCGCTCACGGCACGCCGTGCGATGAATCGCGTGCGCAACTTGTGCGAGGCTGGACCCGGTACCGTTCTTCTGCGCAGCCTGTCCAGCGCCCAGCGCGGCGAGGCTACGGGGACCAGGAAGCCGAATGCGGCGACCAGAAGGAAAACCGCCTGCATCTCAAGCATCGTGGCCGGATTGCCGGATACGGTACCCGCGAATTGCAGGAGCAGCGCGGCGAGCATAGCGACATAGCGGCCCGTGCCCAGGGTGGCGGCAACGAGGTGGGCAAAAACCGCGACAGGCTGCTGGGCAGGCAGGTTGTCGTTGGCGGGCAGGGGGCCCCGGATCGACGGTTCCTGGAAGGACCAGAGGGCATAGAGCATGAGGTAGGCGAACCCCAGCCAGGCCAGCGGTCCGATCATCTGCGGGAGCACTGTCGCCAGCAGTAGGACAGGAATCGAAGCCACGGCAAGGGCGGCGCCAAACCCGAGGCATGCGCCGGGCACGGTGAAGAAAGCCGTGCTCCGGCCGCGCTGGAGGACGAAGCGGGCAACCAGCGCCGCAATCGGGCTCGGCAGGAGGACGAGCAGGATCGAGGCGGCACAGAATGCTGTCCATGTCTCGACCATCGTCATGTCCTCCGGAGGCTTGCGTTGTAAGGAGAGGAGGATCAGGCCGGCGTGTAGGGCTGGCCGATGAAGTCCATCACCTCGCCGAACCATTTTGCCGACAGATCGAAGTGTTTTCCACCCTTAATTCTCGGAAACTCGATCGTCCGCAGCCGTCCGCCATGGTCCTCGTCGTGGCCCGTCACCCCCGAAACCTTGTCCAGCGCACTGTCCACGGCGAGATCCACCATGCTCTGGATCAGGCGCAGGTCGCCGGGATTGGCAGGCGCCGAACGGGCGAAATAGCCGGACTTCTGGACCATGGAACGCTCGGACTTCAACAGCGCTGCGAAGTGCTTCTGGAACCAGTTCCCCACGTTGATCGTGTCGATCTTGACGTGACCGAAGGCGTCGCGCTTGACCTCCTCGCCGGCGGCCTCGCGTTCGGCGACGATGGCATCCAGACACGCTCCCTCGGAAACGAACAGCGTCACATAACCGCGCTTGTCCATGATGCTGCGCAGGCGAATGGCCTCCGCGTCGAGGTCGAAGGCCATTTCGGGCAGATAGATACCGTCGATGTTCTTCATCTCCGTGTTCATCATCAGCTGCTCGACATATTCGTTGCCTTGCGTGCGCTGGATGTATTTCCGGGCGGTCGCAGCAGTCAGCCAGCCACAGTGGCGCCCCATGACCTCGTGGATGACGAGGGTGCGCGGTGCCGCACTCTGCTCGTTGCTGACGTGGTCGAAGAAATGGGCGCCGACTTCGGCGGCGGTCCAGGCGCCGAGCGACTGGCGGATCGGCACGATGTCGTTGTCTACCGTCTTCGGCAGACCAACGACGGTCAGGTCGTAACCGTTGGCGCCGAGATAGGCGGCAAGGTCCGCCGCCGTCGTGTTCGTGTCGTCGCCGCCGATGGTGTGGAGAATGGTGATGCCGTCCTCGGCAAGCCGGTCGGCTGCGACCTGCAGCGGATTCTGGCCTTCCTTCACGAGACCGCGCTTGACGCAATCGGCGGCGTTGGTGAGCTTGACGCGGCTGTTGCCGATCGGTGAGCCGCCGTAGCGATGGAGCAGGTGGGCGCGTTCGCGGATTTCCGGCGTGATTTCGATCCGGTCGCCCTTGAGCAGACCCTGATAGCCGGAGCGATAGGCGACGAGTTCGATTTCCGGAGCGATATCGGTGTATCTCTCGATCAACCCGCCGACCGCCGATGAAAGGCAAGGTGCCAGCCCGCCCGCCGTCAGCATCGCCACTTTCTGCTTCGTCATCGTTTTCTCCTTCAGCCTTCGCCTCACCGCGCGTGGGGAATGGATGGAGCAGAGCGCCGATGGTGTAAAGGGATTTTCTCAAGAAAAACCGATATTTCGCAGCTCCGGCGGTGCGTCGGCACAAAGATTTGCGATCTAATCGTTTCAACCGGGCGCCGCCTGTGGGCCCACTGTGGACAACGCCCCCTGCATGACTCGAGCGCCTGCCGGAAAGAGAAGACAGGTTGAGCCAGCCGGCGACGGAGAAGCGGCGCCGAACCTGTTATAGTAGAAGGAATGAATATAGTGGAACAGAAGCAGGCGATGCCGGTTCTGGCCTTTGTTCGGGAAAGATGAACATAGTTTAATCTTTTCAGCCTACTCCACCGCCTTGCGTCCAAATCCATAATCTGGTCATTAGTGGCATGTTTTTCGATTTCTCCTGTTTCCAGATTTCCTCCCTGTGGGATCGGCTTCTCGGCGCAATCGGCGATGCCGCCGGCGGCGCACTCGGACGCGTGATCGAGGCCATACGGACGGTGTTCGAAGGTGATCCGGAGACCCGTAGACAGGTCTCGTTCTCGGTCGCCATCATCGCGCTCTCCGCCAAGATGGCGAAGGCCGACGGCCTGGTGACCGAGAAGGAGGTAGACGCCTTCCGGCAGATCTTCGACTTTCCCGCAGAGGAGGCGCGCAACGTCGCCCGCCTCTACAACCTCGCACGCCAGGACATTGCCGGCTACGACGCCTATGCGGTGAAGCTCGCCAGCCTCTGCGGCAGCGGCAACGACAACTGCCCGATGCTGGAGAACGTGATCGACGGGCTGTTCCACATCGCCAAGGCCGACGGGCTCATGCATGAAAAGGAACTCGCTTTCCTGGCCAGGATCGCGGAGATCTTCCGCATCGACGAGGAGCACTTCCGGCGCATCATGGCGCGTCACGTGCATCTGGAAGGGCGCGATCCCTATCTGGTGCTCGGCGTCTCTCCGACGGAGGAATTCGCAGAGATCCGCAAGACCTATCGGCGGCTGGTCTCCGAGCATCATCCCGACCGGCTGATCGCCCGCGGCGTCCCGGCGGCATTGCATGCGGCGGCGAATGAACGTATGGCAGCGCTCAATGCGGCCTATGCCGCGATCGAGAAAGAGCGCCGCGCCGCATGAGCCAGTTCACCGCCGAATGTCTCGGCGCTACGGTGAAGCCATCCCCCAATTTCGGGCCGCGGGCCAATGGCCGGGCGCCGGACATGATCGTGCTGCACTACACAGGCATGCCGGATCACGAGCAGGCACTTTCGTGGCTGTGCAATCCCGAGAGCCAGGTATCCTGTCACTACTTCGTTCAGGAGGACGGGGGCGTCGTGCAACTGGTCCGGGAGCAGGAGCGGGCCTGGCATGCAGGCAAGAGCTGCTGGGCCGGGGACCGCGACATCAACTCCGCATCCATCGGCATCGAGATCGCCAATGTCGGGCACCCGGGCGGGCTCCCGGCCTTCCCCGACGCGCAGATCGAGGCGGTCGCCAGATTGTGTCGCGAATGCGGCCAGCGGTGGCGGATTCCGCCTGAACGGGTGCTTGGACATTCCGATGTGGCCCCTATCCGCAAGGTTGATCCCGGCGAAAATTTCCCTTGGGGACAACTGCACGCGCAAGGGGTGGGGCACTGGGTGGAGCCGGCTCCGATCGGAGGAGGGCGGTTCCTTCAGCGCGGCGAGGTGGGGCAGCCTATCGAGGCGCTGCAGTCCATGCTCTCTCTCTATGGTTATGATATTGAAATCACAGGAACATTCTGTGACAGGACAAAGGGCGTCGTGGAAGCCTTTCAGCGGCACTTTCGGCCTCGGCGAGTGGATGGTATCGCCGATATCTCGACCATCGAGACGCTGCACCGGCTCCTGGCGTCCCTGCCGAAACTCAACCACGCATAACGCAATTCTCTGCGGCAGGTTCCGTAGGGGCGGCCGAAAAAAATTGCTGCGCCACATCATTTCCTCATTGGGCCGTTTTAACCGAGCCATCAACGTGGTCGCCGCCAATGGACGGGGGGACCGCAAAACATCAATGAAATGGGATGCTTCCCAATGTCGCCGCGTCTGACAGACGTGGTGCAGCGGCAGAACCATGACCGCGGGTATCCCGATGCGGAGAATTGTCCAAGACATGAAAAGATCAGTTGTTGCTGCTGCGGCATGCCTCGCCATGCTCGTCTCTCTTCCCCAGGCATCGTTCGCTGCCGAGGAAAAGGCCAAGACAAAGACCGTCGCGCTTCAAACCAAGGTCAGCAAGCCCGGATATGCTTCGCCCAAGAAGGCTCTGACGGCGTCGGCGCAGGCAGCCACCCCGTATTCGAAGATCATCGTGAAATACGCTGAGGAATACGGCGTGCCGGTCGACCTGGCGCATGCGGTCGTCAAGATCGAAAGCAACTTTGATCCTAAGGCGCGCGGCAGCGCCGGTGAAGTCGGGCTTATGCAGATCAAGCCGGCGACCGCCCGCATGATGGGCTACAAGGGCAGCGTCAAGAACCTCTACGATCCCGAAACCAACATCCAGTTCGGCATGAAATATCTGGCTGCGGCGCACGAACTCGGCGGCGGCAAGACCTGCGGAACCATCCTCAAGTACAACGCCGGCCATGGCGCCAAGCGCATGAACCCGATCTCCAAGCGCTACTGCGGCAAGGTGCAGGCGCTGCTCGCCTCCTAATCCTGCTGCGCTGCTTTGCCTCTGGCAATTCGATTCAGGAAACGGCTAGAAATACTTCTGTCCACGAGGTTTTCCGGATTCGAAGCAGGCAGGCATGGCAAGGGAATTCAAGTATATCGTCATCGGCGGCGGCATGATGGGTGCCGCCGCCGCCAGACATCTCTCCCAGCGTGAGGAGGCCGTGGCGCTCATCGGTCCGGGTGAGCCCTCCGACTACCGCACCCACCACGGCGTATTCGCCAGCCATTACGACGAGGCGCGCATTACCCGCCGTTTCGACGGCGACCTCATCTGGGCGACGTTTGCGGCGCGCGCCATCGATCGCTATCGCGAGATCGAGGAGGGCAGCGGCATCCGGTTCTTTTCCGAGGCGGGCTGCCTCTTCGCCGGACCTGAACCGCGATCCGATGCGGATTACCTCTACCGGGCCGCCCGCATCGCCGAGACAACGTCCCTCACCACGGTCGAGAAGCTGACCGCGCGCGACCTGACGTCCCGCTTTCCGCAGTTCGAATTCCCCGGTCACGTCGTCGGCTATCATGAGCCGGTACAGGCCGGCCACATCAATCCGCGTGCGCTCGTCCGTGCACAGATCGCATTGGCGAAGCGGGGCGGCGCGACCCATGTCGAGGCAACAGTGAATTCGGTGCGTGAGGAGGGTGGTCGTGTGCGTGTCGAAGCGGGCGGCGAGATCTTCCATGCGGAGCGGGTGCTGCTTGCCGCCGGCGCCTTCAGCAATCAGAACGATCTTCTGCCGCGGACGCTGGAGATGCGGGCCGCGCCGCGGACTGTCGTCTTCTTCGAGCTCCACGAAGCCCGGCTGGCGACATTCGCGACCATGCCGTCCACGATCGTCTTCACCGATCGCGAGGAAGACCATGTCTACATTCTGCCGCCGGTCCGTTATCCGGACGGCAAGACCTACCTCAAGCTCGGCGGCGACATCGAGACGGGCGATCTGACGCGGCCCGACGACTTCCGGGCATGGTTCGCTTCTGCGGGAAATCCGCAGGAGCGCCGGCGGCTGACGGAAACGGCACTTCAGATCATGCCCGGCCTGGAAGGATGCCTCACCTCTTCCGCCGCCTGCGTCGCGACCTTCACTCCGACCGGGCGACCCTATGCGGGCTTCACCGATTCGTCGCGGATCGCGGTGCTGACGGGCGGCAACTTCGTCGCGGCCAAATCCTCGGACGAACTGGGGCGGCTCGGCGCTGTGCTGCTTCTCGAAGGCGGGTTGGGCGAGGATGATTTCGGCAGCCTGATGACACCGCTCTTCCGGTAGGGGATACTCATGCAGCACTTCAGATACGTCATCATCGGCGCGGGCATGATGGGTGCTGCCGCTGCCCGGCATCTGTCGCAGTGGACGGAAGGCGTTGCCCTGATCGGACCCGCAGAGCCGGCGGATATACGATCCCATTCAGGCGTCTTTTCCAGTCACTACGACGAGGCCCGCATCACCCGCACCATCGATGCCGATGCGGTCTGGGCCCGCCTCGCCAATGCCTCCATCGCCCGTTACGCCGAAATCGAGCGGGAAAGCGGCATCGACTTCTACACCGAGGCCGGCTGCCTTCTCGTCGGACCTGGCAGGGGGCAGGGCCCGTCCTATGTCGGCAACGTGCTGGCGGCGGCCCGCCGCCTGGATGTCGAGGCCGGGCTCTTGGACGACGCGGCACTGGCACGGCAGTTCTCCTGCTTTTCGTTCCAGGGCGGCAGCGAAGGGGTCTGGGAAGAGAAGGGGGCCGGCCATATCAACCCTCGCCGCCTGGTGAAGGCGCAAACGATGCTGGCCGAGCGGCAGGGTTGTGCGCTGGTTCGCGAAACCGTCTCCGAAATCCGCGACGAAGGCGGGCGGGTCGTCGTGACGACGGAAGAAGGGGGTGTCTTCACCGCAGACAAGGTTCTGGTTGCCGCGGGAGGATTCTCCATCAACGAAGGGCTGCTAAAGCCGTGGCTCGATCTCAAGGTCTACGCCCGCACGGTTGCCTTCTTCGAGTTGGACGAAGCACAGCTGGCGCGCCTTGGCCCGGTTCCCTCATTGATTTGGAAGTGGAACGAGGAGGACGACGGCATCTACCTCCTCCCGCCGGTCCGTTATCCTGACGGCAAGACCTATCTGAAGATCGGCGGCGATCCGGACGACCTGCTGCTGGAGCGCGAAGCCGATATCCGCGCCTGGTTCCGTTCGGGCGGACGTGAAACTACGCACCGCCATCTGGCGGACGTGATGCGCCGTCTGATGCCGGCAGTCGATCTTTCCAGAACCTCCATGGCCGCCTGCGTCACATCGTTCACGCCGACTGGCTATCCCGCGATCTCGTGGTCGGAGTCCAGTCGAATCGGCGTGCTTGCGGGTGGTTGCGGTGCCGCCGCCAAAAGCTCCGACGAGATCGGGCGTCTCGGGGCGGAGCTGCTTTTCCACGGTGCCATCCGTGACGAGGCCTACGACGCCGACTTCGGGGCACGGTTCGCCTGAGGTGGCGGTCCGTCGTTTGCGCTGGCGTTCGGAGACGAAGTCGACTATCTCAGCCTCTGCCAGTTGGCCGGGCAGCCGCGCTCTACCAATGCCGAAAGGCGGTAGGGTGAGGAAAGTCCGGGCTCCACGGATACACGGTGCCGGATAACGTCCGGCGGGGGCGACCCCAGGGATAGTGCCACAGAAAGGAAACCGCCCCGCCTGCTGTGCCGCTCGTTGCAAGAGCGGCAGAGCCGGCGGGGTAAGGGTGAAAGGGTGGGGTAAGAGCCCACCGCGCCACTGGTAACAGGGGCGGCACGGTAAACCCCACCGGGAGCAAGACCGAATAGGGATGACGCGGGGCGCGCAGGCGCCCACAGCCGGTTTCCGGGCCAGTCATCCGGGTGGGTTGCGCGAGGCGATGTGCAAGCATCGTCCCAGATGAATGGCTGCCACGTCCCGGTGTTCGCGCCGGGGCCATACAGAACCCGGCTTACAGGCCAACTGGCAATTTTACCCCTGCATAACAGCAACCTCGCGCCTCGAATTCACCCCTCGAGTGTGTGTGAGCGCATCCTTAAATGGGCGCTGGATCAAGCGCTTGGAAGGCGTCGAAAACTCGCTTACGGGGGGATCGAGAACCTGTTTGTCGGCATCTCGAACTAACCCTTTGTTAAACTTAACAGCTTATAAATAAATGATGTTGCGGCCTTGCAGCGGGGCCTCTTCCCATTGACGCCCATATGGTCCCATGGTATCCCATTTACATCCTGTTTACGGGCAAATGATTGCCCATCCATCGCAAAGCTTCGGTCGCTCCACAGGGCGGATGTTCATCCGTCTGGCGGGCGGAGCCTTGTCTGGTTCAGTGGTGTGCCTCGGGTTCAGTGCGGCCTTTGTGGGCAACGGAGCGGACGTCTGGAGTCATGAACCGCTTCCTGTCGAATGCGACCAACCGGATCGATGCCAAGGGGCGGGTTTCCGTTCCCGCAAGCTTCAGGTCCGTGCTGGCGGAAAGAGGGGTCCAGGAGCTCTATTGTCTCCAGGATTTCATCTTCCCGGCGATCAGCGTCGGCGGTCCGGATCTGCTCGATCGGTACGAGCGGCAGATTGCGTCCGTGGACCCCTTTTCGCCGGAGGCGAACAGGATGTCGCTGCTGGTTCATGGCGGCGGCGTCTTCATGAGGCTCGATGCGGAGGGCCGGCTGATGGTCACGGATTTCATCCGGGACTTCACCGGAATCAGTGCGGAAGTGACCTTCGTCGGGCGCTCGGATCATTTTCAGCTTTGGCGGCCGCAGGCGTTCCACGAGGCGCAGGCGGCGGCAAGAGAGGGGCGCTTCCCGCGTCCCGCCTAGGACGGGGGGTCGGAATGGCGGCGAATCTTGGTGGAGGCGAGTCCGAAGCCGAAGGCGGACCGGTTCGCCACGTTCCTGTTCTCCTGGCGGAAGTGCTTCAGGCGCTCGATGTGCAGCCGGGCGACGTCATCCTCGACGGGACGTTCGGCGCAGGCGGGTACAGTTCCGCGATCCTGGCCGCAGGTGCGCGCGTGATCGCTCTCGATCGCGATCCTGCGGCGATCTCCGGCGGCCAGGCGCTGGTGGTGCAAAACCCCGATCGGCTGACCCTTCATCATTCGAGGTTTTCCCGCCTTGCGGAGCATGCTCCGGAGGAGGGGCTGGATGGCGTCGTGCTCGATATCGGCGTCTCCTCCATGCAGATCGACGAGGCGGAGCGGGGCTTTTCCTTCCAGAGGAACGGGCCGCTGGACATGCGCATGTCCGGGGAAGGTGTTTCGGCGGCGGACGTCGTCAACCGCGCCAAGGTGAGTGATCTGACCCGGATCTTCGGCTTTCTTGGCGAAGAGAAGCATGCGGGCCGGATCGCGCGGGCGATCGAGAAGCGGCGCGCAACCGAGCCCTTCGCGACGACCCGCGATCTCGCCAACCTCATCGAGAGCGTCAATCCGCGCAAGGCCAAGGATAAGATCCATCCGGCGACCCGCGTTTTCCAGGCGCTCCGCATCTTCGTCAACGACGAACTGGGCGAGCTTGCGCAGGCGCTGTTCGCGGCCGAGCGCGCGCTGAAGCCCGGAGGGCGGCTGGTCGTCGTGACCTTCCATTCGCTGGAAGACCGGATCGTCAAGAAGTTCTTCGCGGACCGCTTCGGCAAGACGGCCGGTTCGCGGCACATGCCTGTGCTGGAAGAGAAGGCGGCGATCTTCCAGCCGGTCGGCAAGGGGCTGGTTGCCGCTTCGGAGGAGGAGGCGCAGGCCAATCCGCGTGCCCGTTCCGCCAAGCTGCGGGCCGGGTGGCGGACGGAGACGCCGCCCCGATCCCCGGATCTTTCGATCTTCGACCTTCCCGACCTCGCCGCCCTCGCCAGGATGGGAGCCTGAATCATGCTGAGAAGCTTCGACCTCGTTCTCATCGGCGTCATGACGGCTGCAGCCGTGGCGACCTATACGATCAAGCACCGGGCAGACGACAAACTGCAGGAGGTTCGCCGCCTGGAGGCGGAAATCCGGCTCGAGAAGGATACCATCGACCTGCTGCGGGCGGACTGGGCGTTGCTGACGCAGCCCAATCGGCTGGAGCGCCTGATCGCTGCCTACCAGTCGGAACTGCAACTGGTCCCGACCCAGCCGACACAACTCGCCATGCCGGTCGAGTTGCCGATGCCGCGCTCGCAGTTGCCCATGCCTGAAACCACCATCGAGGAACTGATCGCCAGCGCCGGCGGCGAGGTGGCTGCGGCTCTCAAGGGGGTGGATGCGGCCAAGAACGCCAAGCCGCCCGTCGCCGCTATTCCCGTGCCGATCCCGCGCGGCGCGGCGTCCGTCGATATCATCTCAACCGGATCGGTGAACCGCTGATGTCCTTCCTCTCCCGCATCATGGTCCTGAAGAGCCGCGCCCACCTTTCGACGGGTTCCCGCCGCCAGGCCTTCGCATCGTCCGACGCCGCCTTCGAGGGGACGGCCAAGCGGAAGGCGGCGCAGGCCCGCAACCGCGTCGGGCTCATCATGGTTGGTTTCGCCGCCTTCTATTGCGTGATCGGCGGACGCCTCGTGCAGTATGGTATGGCTCAGCCGGAGATCACCTCCAGCATCATGCCCGCCGACCGACTGATGGCCTCGCGTCCCGACCTCCTCGACCGCAACGGCGAGGTTCTGGCCACCGACATCCGCACCGTCTCGCTCTATGCGGAGCCCCACAAGATCGTCGACGCCGACGAGGTGATCGAGAAGCTCGCAACCGTCCTCCCGGACCTGGACGCCAAGTCAATCTACGGCAAGCTGACCTCCAAGTCCCATTTCCAGTGGCTCCGCCGCCAGTTGACGCCGAAGCAGCAGAGCCAGGTTCTGGCCCTCGGCATTCCGGGCATCGGCTTCCGGCCGGAGAAGCGGCGCTTCTATCCGGGTGGCCCAACCGCGGCCCATGTCGTCGGCCATGTCAATATCGACAACCGCGGCGTCGCCGGGATGGAGCGCTACGTCGACAGCCAGGGGCTCGCCGACCTCGCCGCCGTGGGCATGACCTCCGACCAGCCGCTCGAGCCGGTCAAGCTGTCCATCGACCTCCGGGTCCAATCGATCGTTCGCGAAGTCCTTCTTTCGGCGATCGCCAAGTTCAAGGCGATCGGTGCCGGCGCCGTGGTGCTGGACGTCCATACCGGCGAGGTTCTGGCGATGGCGTCCGCCCCGGACTATGACCCGAACAATCCGGCAGCCGGCGCCGAGGAAGGCTGGCTGAACCGGATGTCGAACGGTACGTTCGAAATGGGTTCGACCTTCAAGTCGTTTACTACCGCCATGGCGCTCGATTCCGGCCTGGTGAACATGAACGACAGTTTCGACGCGCGCTATCCCATCAGGATCGGCGGCTTCACCATCAAGGATTTCCATGGAAAGGGCCGGTTCCTGACCGTGCCCGAGGTGTTCCAGTATTCCTCCAACATCGGCACCGCCAAGATGGCCGATGTGGTCGGGATCGAAAGGCACAAGGCGTTCCTCACGAAGCTCGGTCTTCTGTCCAGGATGAAAACGGAACTTCCGGAAGTCGCGCAGCCCAGCCAGCCGCGCGAATGGAAGAAGATCAATTCGATCACGATCTCCTTCGGTCACGGCGTTTCGACGACGCCGCTGCAGACGGCAGTCGCCGGAGCGGCGCTCGTCAACGGCGGCAAGCTGGTCCAGCCCACATTCCTGCCGCGGACCCGTGACGAGGCGGATGCGGTGGCCACGCCGGTGCTGAAGCCGTCGACAAGCGATTCCATGCGCTATCTCTTCCACTGGAACGGCGTAAAGGGCTCCGGCAGGAACGCCCGCGTCGAGGGCTTCAACGTCGGCGGCAAGACCGGAACGGCCGACAAGGTCGTCAACGGCCGCTACGCGCACGACAAGAACTTCAACGCCTTCCTCGCGGCCTTCCCGATCGACGATCCGCAGTATGTGGTTCTGACCTTCATCGATGAACCGAAGACCGACAAGGGCAATGGTGCGGCGCTTGCCGGTACTTCGGCGGCACCGATGGCGCACGACATCATCAGTCGGTCTGCGGCCATTCTCGGTGTAAAGCCTAAATTCGGCGATGACGGTTCTGCCCTGCTGGTGTCTTATTGACCGACAACAACTCGAGCGGACGATTCGTAGAGTGAGCATCCGCTCGAAAGTGAAAGTGCCGCCGATGAAACTGCGAGACCTTGCGGGAAAGGATTTCCCGGAGATAGACGATGTCCTGGCCGGGCCGGCAGGCGACCTCGAGATTGCCGCGCTGACGTCGGACAGCCGGAAGGCGGGGGCGGGGACACTCTTCGCGGCATTGGCCGGAAGCAAGACGGACGGTGCGGGCTTCCTTGCCGACGCTGCCGGACGCGGCGCCGTTGCCGCCGTTGCCGCTCATCCCGCGGATGCCGGTATTCCCGTTCTCCCCGTCTCCAATCCCCGGCGGTTCCTGGCGATCGCTGCCGCACGTTTCTACGGTGCGCAGCCGGAAACCATGGTGGCCGTGACGGGCACCGCCGGCAAGACTTCGGTCGCCTCCTTCACCCGGCAGATCTGGGCGCATGCCGGCTACGCGGCGGCGCAGATCGGCACGACCGGCGTCGTTTCTCCGACCCGCAACGATTACGGCTCGCTGACGACGCCGGATCCGGTCGCACTCCATGCCCTGCTTGCGGAACTCGCGGCCGAGGGCGTTACCCATGCGGCAATGGAAGCGTCGAGCCATGGTCTTGACCAGAGCCGTCTCGACGGTGTCCTGCTGGCTGCAGGCGGCTTCACCAATCTCGGCCGCGACCACATGGACTATCACCCCACCATCGAAAGCTACATGGCCGCCAAGATGCGGCTCTTCGACACTTTGCTGCCGAAGGGCGCTCCCGCCGTGATCTTCGCCGACGACGAGTGGTCGGCGGAGGCGACCCGTGTCGCCCGCGATGCGGGTCTTCAGGTGCTGACGGTCGGCCGCAACGGCGACTATCTGGCTCTCAAGCGCGTCGAGCACTTCCGGCACAAGCAGATGGCGGAGATTCACTTCGGAGATGAGATCTTTGAAGTCGACATTCCCCTGGCGGGCGATTTCCAGGTGGCGAACGCTCTGGTGGCGGCTGGCCTTGCCGTTTCCACGGGCACGCCCGCCGCAGCCGTCATGGCCGCTCTGGAAAAGCTTCAGGGCGCCTCCGGCCGCCTCGAACTCGTGGGACAGACGAGTGACGGCGCGCTCTGCTATGTCGATTACGCGCACAAGCCCGATGCGCTCGAGAACGTGTTGTCGTCGGTCCGTCCGTTCACGACGGGGCGCGTCGTGGTGGTGTTCGGATGCGGCGGCGACCGCGACAAGGGCAAACGCCCGATCATGGGCGAGGTCGCGACCCGACTGGCGGATGTCGTCATCGTCACCGACGACAATCCGCGTTCGGAAGTGCCGGAGGTGATCCGCTCCGAGATCATGGCGGCAGCGCCGCAGGCTAGGGAGATCGGCGATCGCGCCGCAGCGATCCGGCATGCGGTTTCCATTCTCGGCCCGGGCGACACGCTCATCGTCGCCGGGAAAGGACATGAGGAGGGGCAGACGATCGGGACGACGGTGCTGTCGTTCTCCGATCATGTGGAACTCCGCAAGGCATTGGAGGAGAAGGGATCTTGAGCTGGCTATGGACCTCCGATGCAATGGTTTCCGCGATGGGAGGGCGGCCCGTGGGCACGCTTCCCGAGGGTATTACCGGCATCTCGATCGACAGCCGCTCGATCACGGCCGACGAAGCCTTCTTCGCCATCAAGGGCGACCGCGTCGACGGTCATGACTTCGCCAGCATTGCCGTTGCCAACGGCGCTTCGCTGATCGTCGTCAGCGAGGCCAAGCTGCCCGCCATGGGCAGGCTCACCGTTCCGATGATCGTGGTGGAGGACGTGCTTGCGGCGCTCGGCAAGCTCGCAGTGGCGTCGCGGGAGCGTAGCCATGCCCAGATCGTCGCCGTCACCGGCTCGGTCGGCAAGACCACGACCAAGGAAATGCTGCGCCATGTGCTTGCGCCGTCCGGAAAGGTGCACGCCGCCGTCGCCTCGTTCAACAACCACTGGGGCGTGCCGCTGACGCTCGCGCGCATGCCGCAGGATACCGATTTCGGCGTCTTCGAGATCGGCATGAACCACCCGGACGAAATCCGTCCGCTCGTGAAGATGGTCCGTCCCCATGTCGCGATCATCACGACGATCGCCGCAGCTCATCTCGGCCACTTCAGGAATCTCGAAGAGATAGCGGCCGCCAAGGCGGAGATCTTCGAGGGGATCGAGCCGGGCGGTGCGGCGATCCTCAATCGCGACAACAAGCAGTTCGCCTTCCTGGAGCAGAAGGCTCAGGAGGTGGGAGTCACCCATGTTCACACCTTCGGACAGCACCCGAAGTCCGACTTCCGACTGGCCGATTTCGAAGGCGACGCCCAGACATCGACAATCTGGGCCGTCCTCAACGGTGAGACGGTCGAGGTGCATCTCGGGGCGCCCGGCCGGCATATTGCCGAGAACGCCATGGCGGCCCTTGGGGCCTGTTCGCTCGTGGGAGCAGATCGTTCCCAGGCCGTGTCAGCGCTTGCGGAACTGCGGCCCGTCAAGGGCCGCGGCGAGCAACACCGGCTTGGGATCGGCGAAGGCATCCTCACGCTGATCGACGAGAGCTACAATGCCAACCCAGCCTCTATGAGGGCTGCGATCGCCTTGCTTGCCGCCGCCGAGCCGAAGGCTTCCGGGCGGCGGGTCGCGGTGCTGGGCGACATGCTGGAGATGGGCGAATTCTCCGCCAAGGTTCACGAGGAACTGGCCGGTCCCCTTCTTGCGGCCGGAATCGAACACGTATGGCTGGCGGGTCCGGAGATGGCGGCCTTGCGCGACGCGCTCCCCGACAGCGTGCATGTGGAGTACCGGGCGACCATGGAGGAACTGCGCGACCACGCCGTCCGCAACGTGCTGCCGGGAGACGTGCTGATGGTGAAATCCTCCCTCGGCATCGGCTTCGGCAAGATCGTCTCTGCGCTTATTGACAATTACCCGGCAGTTTCGGACACGGAGCGCCAACTTTAATACGGCTTCTAGAAAGGGCCATGGATGCTCATCTGGCTTGTGGAACTGGCGGATTCGTTCCAATTCTTCAATCTCTTCCGGTACATCACGTTCCGCACCGGAGCCGCTCTCTGTACCTCCGCTCTGATCGTCTTCCTGTTTGGCCCCGCCATGATCTCATCGCTGAGGGTAAGGCAGGGCAAGGGACAGCCGATTCGGGCCGACGGGCCGCAGACTCATTTCAAGAAGGCCGGAACGCCGACCATGGGCGGCCTGATGATTCTCGCCGGCATTGTTGGCGGCTCGCTGCTCTGGGCGGATCTCTCCAACGTCTATGTCGTGGCGACCCTCCTGGTCACGCTCGGCTTCGGCGCGATCGGTTTCTACGATGACTACCTGAAGGTGACGAAGCAGACGGACAAGGGCTTTTCCGGCAAGGCCCGGCTGGGGATCGAGTTCGTCATCGCGGCAATCGCCGTCTTCTTCATGATGCAGGTCGCGTCGGCGACGCAGCAGGCGGGCAACCCGGATCTTTCCTCTTCGATCGCTTTCCCCTTCTTCAAGGACTTTCTGGTCGACCTCGGCATCTTCTTCGTGCTGTTCGGCGCCTTCGTGATCGTCGGTGCCGGCAACGCCGTCAACCTGACCGACGGCCTGGACGGGCTTGCCATCGTGCCGGTGATGATCGCCGCCGCCTCCTTCGGCGCGATCGCCTACCTCGTCGGAAACGGCGTGTTCGCCAACTATCTGCAGATCAACTTCGTGCCCGGCACGGGCGAACTCGCCGTCATCCTCGGCGCGGTGATCGGCGCCGGCCTCGGCTTCCTCTGGTTCAACGCTCCGCCCGCCGCCATCTTCATGGGCGACACCGGATCGCTGGCGCTGGGCGGCTTGATCGGCTCCGTTGCGGTCGCCACAAAGCACGAGATCGTCATGGTCATCATCGGCGGCCTGTTCGTCATGGAGACGCTGTCGGTCATCATCCAGGTCGGCTTCTTCAAGCTGACCGGCCGGCGTGTCTTCCTGATGGCGCCGATCCACCATCATTTCGAAAAGCTCGGCTGGACCGAGAGCCAGGTCGTGGTGCGCTTCTGGATCATCGCCGTCGGACTGGCGCTTCTCGGGCTGTCCACCCTGAAACTCCGGTGAGCCGCCCATGATCCCGGTCACCACATTCGCGGGAAAGAAGGTCGCTCTCTTCGGCCTTGGCGGCTCGGGGCTGGCGACGGCACGGGCGCTCGTGGCAGGCGGTGCCGAGGTCGTGGCCTGGGACGACAATCCCGACAGCATCGCCAAGGCGGCGGCCGCTGGCATTCCCACGGGCGATCTTCGCGGCATCGACTGGCCGGCGCAGGCTGCATTCGTGCTCTCGCCCGGCGTTCCGCTGACGCATCCGAGGCCGCACTGGAGCGTCGACCTTGCCAGGGCCGCAGGGCTGGAGATCATCGGCGACATCGAGCTCTTCGTACGCGAGCGTCGGGCGCACGCGCCCGACTGCCCTTTCATCGCCATCACCGGTACCAACGGGAAATCCACGACGACCGCATTGATCGCGCATATCCTGAGGACCAGCGGCCGCGACACCCAGCTCGGCGGCAATATCGGAACGGCGCTCCTGACGCTCGATCCACCAAAGGCCCGACGGTACTATGTGGTCGAATGCTCTTCCTACCAGATCGATCTGGCCCCGACGCTGAACCCGACTGCGGGATTACTCCTCAACCTTACGCCGGACCATCTCGACCGTCATGGGACGATGCAGCACTATGCGGACATCAAGGAGCGGCTGGTGGCAGGCAGCCGGACGGCGATCATCGGCATCGACGACAGCTTTTCGTCTCTGATCGCGGATCGGGTGGAGCGGGCCGGCGTGCGTGTCCGCAGGATTTCGAAGCGCAATCCGCTGGCAGAGGGCCTCTATGCGGAGGGAAGCCGGATCATCGAGGCGCAAGGCGGAACTGCGGCGGCGTTCGCCGACCTTGCCGGGATGGACACACTGAAGGGCAGCCACAATGCCCAGAACGCTGCCGCTGCCATCGCCACCTGCCTGGCGGTGGGTGTCGGCGCCGAGGAAATCCGCGCCGGCCTCCGCTCCTTCCCGGGTTTGAAACATCGCATGCAACCGGTCGGACGGCGCGCGCAGGTGGTTTTCATCAACGATTCCAAGGCGACCAATGCGGAGGCCGCCGCCCCGGCGCTTTCCAGCTACGACCGTATCTACTGGATAGCGGGCGGGCTTCCCAAGGAAGGCGGGATCGCAAGCCTCGCACCACTCTTTCCGCGTATCGTCAAAGCCTATCTGATCGGAGAGGCAGCTCCGGCGTTTGCTGCAACGCTCGGTGAACAGGTCCCTTACGAGATCTCGGGCACCCTCGAACGCGCCGTGGTGCATGCGGCTGCGGACGCTGCCGCGGACGGGGGAGATTCGGCGGTAATGCTCTCGCCGGCCTGCGCCAGCTTCGATCAGTACAAGAACTTCGAGGTCCGCGGAGATGCCTTCGTGAGCCATGTTGCCGCGCTCGACGGCGTCACGATGCTGGTCGAGACGAAGAAAGGGGACTGACTATGGTAAGCCGCGCCGACCGGGGACCGCTGGCGGACTGGTTCTGGACGATCGACCGCTTCTTCCTGGCGGCTTTCATCCTGCTGATGGGCATCGGCTTCATGCTGTCCTTCGCCGCATCTCCGCCGGTCGCCGAACGGCTCGGGCTGGACAGCTTCCACTTCGTCGAACGCCATGCCGTCTTCATCGTGCCGTCGCTGGTCGTCATGATCGGCTTGTCGTTCCTGACGCCGCGGCAGGTCCGGCGCACGGCCATCATCCTGCTTGCCGTCTCATTGATGATGATGGTGCTCGCCCTGTTCTTCGGCGTCGAGGTGAAGGGATCGCGGCGCTGGATCTCGATCGGCAGCTTTTCCATCCAGCCTTCGGAGTTCATGAAGCCGGCCTTCGTGGTGGTCTGCGCCTGGCTCTTTGCCGAGCATGCGCGCCAGCCCGAAATTCCGGGAAATCTCTTCGCCATCATTCTCTTCGGCATCGTCGGCGCCCTGCTCGTGGCGCAGCCCGACCTCGGCCAGACCATCCTGACCTCGGTCGTCTGGGGGGGCATGTTCTTCATGGCCGGAATGCCCTGGTTGTGGATCATGGTGCTCGGTGCCTTGGGGGTCGGCGGCTTCGTCACCGCCTACTACATGCTGCCGCACGTCGCCGGCCGTATCGACCGCTTCCTCACCGGCGAGGGCGATACTTTCCAGGTGGATACGGCGCGGGATGCCATCATCCGCGGCGACTGGTTCGGCCAGGGGCCGGGCGAGGGCATCGTCAAGCGTATCATCCCCGACAGCCATACCGACTTCATCTTCTCCGTCGCGGCCGAAGAATTCGGCATCCTGTTCTGCATGGTGCTGGTGGCGATCTTCGCCTTCATCGTCCTGCGGGGGCTGAGCCATGCCTTCAGGGAGCGCAACGACTTCGCCCGCTTCGCCGTCGCGGGCCTCGTGTTGCAGATCGGCATGCAGTCGATGATCAACATCGGCGTGAACCTCGAACTGATGCCGGCGAAGGGCATGACGCTGCCGCTGATTTCCTACGGCGGCTCGTCCATGATCGCCATCTGCGTCACCGCCGGCTTCATCCTCGCGCTCACCCGTCATCGCCCGGAAAAGCGGGCACAGGAGCGCAGCCTCTTTCGCGTGGCCGGCGTCCCGGCGGAGTAGATGATGAGCAAGGGCATTATCCTGCTGGCGGCCGGCGGTACCGGCGGCCATCTGTTTCCGGCAGAAGCGCTGGGCCACGAATTGAAGGCGAGGGGCTATTCCGTGCATCTCGTCACGGACAGCCGTGCGGAACGTTTTGCCGGTACGTTTCCCGCCGAAGAGATCCACGTCGTCCCGTCCGCCACCTTCGGTTCCAAGAACCCGATCGCGCTGCTGCGCACCGGCTGGACGCTTTGGAGCGGCCTGCGAGCCGCCCGGCGGCTGATCGGCCGGCTGAAGCCGCTCGCAGTGGTCGGTTTCGGCGGTTATCCCACCGTCCCGCCGCTGCTCGCCGCGACGTCGATGGGCGTTCCGTCGGTCATCCATGAGCAGAACGCGGTCATGGGACGTGCCAACAAGGCGCTTGCATCGCGGGTCCAAGCGATCGCCGGCGGCTTCCTGCCCGAGGGGAGCGGCGCGCATGCGGACCGAACAGTCATAACCGGAAACCCGGTGCGCCCTGCCGTGCTCGAGGCTGCAAAGACGCTTTATCGGCCCTCGGCCGAAGCCCAGGAATTCAAACTCCTGGTGTTCGGTGGCAGCCAGGGGGCGCAGTTCTTCTCCAAGGCCATTCCTGCGGCTGTCGGCCTGCTGGAACCGGAGGAGCGTGCGCGTCTCACCGTCATCCAACAGGCGCGTACCGACGATGCCGGTGCCGTGGCCGAGGCCTATCGCAGCCTTGGCGTTCCGGCCGAAGTCTCGCCCTTCTTCGGCGACATGGCCGAACGCCTCGCGGGCGCCCATCTCGTCATCTGCCGCTCCGGCGCCTCTACGGTGTCCGAAATCGCCGTCATCGGCCGGCCGGCCGTTCTCGTGCCCTATCCCTACGCGCTCGACCATGACCAGGCTGCCAATGCCGCGGCGCTGGTGGCGAAGGGCGGGGCAGAGGTGGTGCCGCAGTCGGAACTGTCTCCGGAGCGTCTCGCGGCCATCCTTTCGTCGGCCATGAAAGAGCCTGAGCGGCTGCAGAAGATGGCGGCTGCCGCCAAACAGGCCGGGCATCCCGATGCTGCGGCCTTGCTCGCAGAGCTGGTTGTGGCTATTTCCCGCCGTCAATCGGTCGTGGAATTCAAAGGAGAGCATTCATGAAGATGCCGAAAGCCATCGGACTCGTCCATTTCATCGGCATCGGCGGCATCGGCATGAGCGGCATCGCCGAGGTGCTCCACAACCTCGGCCATCGCGTCCAGGGTTCCGACCAGTCGGACGGTGCCAATGTCCAGCGGCTTCGTGAAAAGGGCATCCCCGTTTTCGTCGGGCATACCGCCGACAATCTCGGCGATGCCGAGGTGGTTGTGGTATCGACCGCCATCAAGAAGAACAATCCGGAACTGATCGCGGCCCGCGAGAAATTCCTGCCGGTGGTCCGCCGCGCCGAGATGCTTGCGGAACTGATGCGCTTCCGCAACGCGATCGCCATCGGCGGCACCCACGGCAAGACGACCACGACGTCGATGGTCGCAACGCTTCTCGAAGCCGGCGGACTCGATCCTACGGTCATCAACGGCGGCATCATCAATGCCTACGGCACCAACGCCCGCATGGGCGAGGGCGAATGGATGGTGGTGGAGGCCGACGAATCGGACGGAACGTTCCTGAAGCTGCCTGCCGACGTGGCGGTGGTCACCAACATCGACCCCGAGCACCTGGACCACTACGGCAGTTTCGACGCAGTGCGCGCCGCCTTCCGGCAGTTCGTCGAGAACGTGCCGTTCTACGGCTTCGGCGTCCTGTGCATCGACCATCCGGAGGTGCAGGCGCTGGCGGCGCGGATCGAGGACCGCAAGATCATCACCTACGGCGAAAATCCGCAGGCGGATGCGCGCTTCTCGAACATCCGCATGGAGGGGACGAAGGCCATCTTCGATGTGGAGATCCGCCGCCGGCGGACCGGCCGGGTGTTCACCTTCAAGGATCTCGCGCTGCCGATGCCCGGCCGCCACAACATCTCGAATGCGACGGCAGCCATCGCGGTCGCCAACCGGCTCGGCATAGCGGAAGAAGACATCCGCAAGGGGCTGGCGGCCTTCGGCGGGGTCAAGCGTCGCTTCACGCTGACCGGCACCTGGAACGGCGTTTCGGTCTTCGACGACTACGGGCACCATCCGGTAGAGATCAAGGCCGTCTTGCGCGCCGCCCGCGAATCTTGCTCCGGCCGCATCATCGCCGTCCATCAGCCGCACCGCTTTACCCGCCTTTCCAGCCTCTTCGAAGAATTCGCCACCTGCTTCAACGATGCCGACAGCATCATCCTGGCGCCCGTCTACGCGGCCGGCGAAGAGCCGATCGAGGGCGTCGATTCCGAAGCGCTGGTCACCAAGATCCGCGCGGGCGGCCATCGTGACGCCCGCTACATCACCGGTCCGGGCGATCTCGCGCCGATTGTCGCGGGCATTGCGAAGCCGGGTGATTTCGTGGTTCTTCTGGGAGCCGGTAATATAACCCAATGGGCAGCGGCTCTGCCCAGGGAACTGGAAAGCATTTCGGGACAGTCGGTATGAAACAGGTAAACGGGGAAAAACTGCTGGCGTCTCTCGGAGATCGCGTCAACGAACTTCGCGGCCGGTTGACGCCGGATGCCCCGATGGATCGCGTCACCTGGTTCCAGGCGGGAGGCCTTGCGGAACTGATGTTCCAGCCGCACGACGTCGACGACCTGGTGACCTTCCTGAAGATCCTGCCGGATGACGTTCCCCTGACGGTGGTCGGCGTCGGATCCAACCTTCTGGTCCGCGACGGCGGCATTCCCGGCGTGGTGCTGCGGCTGTCGGCGAAGGGCTTCGGGCAGGTCGATCTCGCCGGCGAAAACCGCATCCAGGCAGGCGCCATCTGCCCGGACAAGCACGTCGCTGCCATGGCGATGGACAACGGCATCGGCGGCTTCGCCTTCTACTACGGCATTCCCGGCTCGATCGGCGGGGCGCTGCGCATGAACGCCGGCGCGAACGGCACGGAGACGGCCGACCGGGTCGTCGAGGTGCATGCGGTCGACCGGCAGGGCAACCGGCATGTGCTGACGAAGGCCGACATGGGCTACGGCTACCGGCAGTCGAAGGCGCCGGCGGGACTGATCTTCACCCATGCGATCTTCGAAGGATATCCGGAAGACCGGGCGACGATCCGGCAGGAGATGGACGCGGTCCGCCAGCACCGCGAGACGGTCCAGCCGGTCAAGGAGAAGACCGGCGGCTCGACCTTCAAGAACCCGGAAGGCCACTCCGCCTGGAAGCTGATCGACGAGGCCGGCTGCCGCGGACTCGTCTGCGGCGGTGCGCAGATGTCCTCGCTCCACTGCAACTTCATGATCAATACCGGCCATGCCAGCGGCTACGATCTGGAATATCTGGGCGAGACGGTTCGGCAGCGCGTCTTCGAACACTCCGGAATCAAGCTCGAATGGGAGATCAAACGGCTCGGGATATTCATGCCGGGCAGGGAGGTGAAGGCCTTCCAGGGGAGTAACCTCGGAATAGCCCGGCATATTATGCAAAGCGAATAAAAGGCTGCCATACCAGCGAGTTGGCGGCCTTTTTTCATGCGACGAATCCGATTCAGGCAGCCGTGCCGAGTAGTTGAAATTCCACGCCTTTCCGGCTCCGGTTAACGAAAGTAAACGGTTTGTTAACCATATGCGGTCAGTATCGGCCTCAACGCCGCATGGGACTGGAATCGCATCAGGAACAGGTTGGCGCAAGCAAGCTGGGGCAAGGATGCGTACTTTTTCCGGAGGTCGTCGATGAGTGGCAAGCATGTGGCTGTTCTGATGGGAGGGTTTTCCTCCGAGCGGCCCGTAAGCCTGTCTTCCGGAAAGGCTTGCGCCGAAGCGCTCGAGGCGGAAGGCTTTCGCGTCACTTGTGTCGATGTGGATCGCAACATTTCCTCCTTCCTGGCCGATCTTCGCCCCGACGTCGCCTTCAACGCCCTTCACGGTCCTTTCGGGGAAGATGGCGCCATCCAGGGCGTCCTTGAATATCTGCAGGTTCCCTACACCCATTCGGGCGTGCTGGCCTCGGCTCTGGCCATGGACAAGGGGCGTGCCAAGCATGTTGCCGAGGCGGCGGGAATTCCCGTGGCTGAGGCACGGGTGATGAGCCGTTTCGACATCGGCAGCCCTCATCCCATCGATCCGCCCTATGTCGTGAAGCCGGTCCGGGAGGGCTCCTCCTTCGGTGTGGTGATCGTCAAGGAAGATCAATCCCATCCGCCTCAGGTCCTGCTGTCGGACGACTGGCGGTATGGCGACGAGGTCATGGTGGAGCGTTATGTCTACGGTCGCGAGCTCACCTGCGGCGTGATGGGCGACCAGCCTCTCGGCGTCACCGAAGTGGTCCCGACCGGCAATGCCTTCTATGACTACGACGCCAAGTACGCGGCAGGCGGCTCGAAGCACATTTTACCGGCGCCGATTTCACCGAATGTTTACCAAAAGATCCAATCCTTTGCGCTCAAGGCGCACCAGGCGATGGGCTGCCGCGGCGTGAGTCGATCCGACTTTCGCTACGACGACCGTCTCTCGGAGGACGGCGAGGTGATCTGGCTGGAGGTCAATACCCAGCCTGGCATGACGCCCACCTCGCTGGTGCCTGAAATGGCCGCGTATGCCGGCCTCTCGTTCGGTGATCTCGTCCGTTGGATGGTGGAGGACGCATCGTGTCTTCGGTGAGCGGCAAAAGGGCCGTAGGTTCAGGGAAGCAGGCGCCGCATGCCTATGCCGGCGGAGAGGATCGTCGCGTCCTGCCGCGTCCGCTCCGCCGTGTCGTCCGCTTCACCGTCAGTCTCGCGATCGGCCGCGTCCATATTCCCCGTCACGTCGGGACATTCTCTACCTTCGCCTTTCTGGGGGCTGTCGCCCTTTACGGCATGTCGGTCGGCGGCCATACCGAGACGGTTGCCCAGGCGGTGACGGCATCCGCAGGTTTTGCCATCGAGGACGTTCGGGTCTCGGGCAATGATCAGACTTCCGAGATCGATATCCTTCAGCTTCTCGGCCTCGACGGCACCACGTCGCTTGTCGCACTCGATATTGAGGCCGCCCGCAGGAAGCTTTCGGAACTGCCCTGGGTCGAATACGCGGAAGTCCGAAAGGTCTATCCGAAGACCATCGAGGTGATGCTGAAGGAGCGTCAGGCCTTCGGGATATGGCAGCACGGCTCGGAACTTTCCCTGATCGAGCGGAACGGCAACATCATCGGGCCGCTCCGCGACGGCAAGTTTGCCACGCTGCCCCTGTTCGTCGGGCGCGAGGCCGAGACGAAGGCGGCGGCTTTCGAGCAGGAACTGGCCGGCTGGCCGGAACTGAAGAGCCGCGTGAGGGCCTATGTGCGCGTCGCCGGCCGCCGGTGGGATCTGCACCTGGACAACGGCATCGTGTTGAAGCTGCCCGAGCAGGGCGTGCAGAAGGCGCTCGCCGTCCTGTCGCGGCTCGATGCGGAGCAGGGGATACTGGAGCGCGACATCGCCGCCGTCGATCTTCGGCTGGACGATCGCACCACCGTCCAATTGTCTCAGGGGGCGATGGAGCGGCGCAAGGAAGCGCTCGAGGCGCGGACCAAGGCACTCAAGAAGGCGGGAGCGCAATCATGAGCCTCTTCGGTTCGGGTCATTTCCTGCCGCGCCTCAAGCCGTTGTCGTCGAAGCGCAGCCATGTCGTCACCGTCCTCGACATCGGATCGACGAAGGTCGTCTGCATGATCGGGCGCCTGACGCCCCGCCAGGAGAGCCTGGTGCTGCCGGGCCGGACGCACAATGTCGAGATCATCGGTATCGGCCACCAGCGTTCGCGCGGCGTCAAGTCGGGCGTGATCGCCGATCTGGATGCGGCCGAGAGCGTCGTGCGGCTCGCTGTTGACGCGGCGGAGCGGATGGCCGGGCTGACCGTCGACAGCCTGATCATCAATATTTCCGCCGGCCGTCTCGCCAGCGACGTCTACACCGCGACCATCGATCTCGGCGGCCAGGAAGTTGAAGGCGCCGACCTCCGCAAGGTCCTTGTTTCCGCAAGCCAGCAGTCGCAGCGGCAGGATCGGGCGATCCTCCATTCGCTTGCCACCGGCTACTCGCTCGACGGCGAGCGCGGCATTCGCGACCCGCTCGGCATGTTCGGTGATCTTCTCGGTGTCGACATGCATGTCGTGACGGCCGAGCGTGCCATGCTCAAGAACCTGGAACTCTGCGTGAACCGCGCCCATCTCTCCGTTGAGGGCATGGTCGCGACCCCTTACGCCAGCGGCCTTGCGGCCCTGGTCGATGACGAGGTGGAATTGGGCTGCGCCGCGATCGACATGGGCGGCGGCACGACGACGATTTCCGTCTTCGCGGAAGGCAAGCTCGTTCACACTGATGCGATCAGCCTCGGCGGTCATCACGTGACGACGGACCTTGCGCGCGGTCTTTCCACGCGCATCGAGGATGCCGAGCGTCTGAAGGTGGTGCATGGTTCGGCGCTCGCCAACGGCGCCGACGAGCGCGACATGATCTCCATCCCGCCGATCGGGGAGGACGACCGGGACCTGCCGACGCAGGTGCCGCGGTCTCTGGTGACGAGGATCGTCCGTGCCCGCATCGAGGAGACGCTGGAACTGATCCGCGACCGGATCCAGAAATCCGGCTTCAGCCCGATCGTCGGAAAGCGCGTGGTGCTGACGGGAGGCGCGAGCCAGTTGACGGGATTGCCGGAAACGGCACGGCGGATTCTCGCCCGCAATGTCCGGATCGGACGTCCGATGGGCATTTCCGGGCTTCCGGTCGCAGCCAAGGGCCCGGCATTCTCCACGGCGGTGGGGCTGATGATCTATCCCCAGGTCGCCGACATGGAGACGCACGCCTCCCAGGGTGGGCTGATCTCCTCGCTCGGCAACGGAAGCGGCCGGCTGGCCCGAATGGGCCAGTGGCTGAAGGAGAGTTTTTGAGTTTTGGCGCTCAGCCCCGGATGGGGCCGCGTCATGAAGAATGGCAAGAAAATCGGCCGGCGGCGATGCGGCCTGAGACAAAAAGGAACCTACCCATGACCATCAAGCTGCAGAAGCCCGACATCACAGAGCTGAAGCCCCGCATCACCGTCTTCGGTGTGGGCGGCGGTGGTGGCAACGCCGTGAACAACATGATCTCCGCCGGGCTCGAAGGCGTCGACTTCGTCGTCGCCAATACCGACGCCCAGGCGCTGACGATGACGAAGGCCGACCGCATCATCCAGATGGGCGTGCAGGTCACCGAGGGTCTCGGGGCCGGTTCGCAGCCGGAAGTTGGCCGCGCCGCCGCCGAGGAATGCCTGGACGAGATCGTCGACCACCTGAACGGTACCCACATGTGCTTCGTCACTGCCGGCATGGGCGGCGGGACGGGAACCGGTGCAGCTCCGGTCGTGGCGCAGGCGGCCCGCAGCAAGGGCATCCTCACCGTCGGCGTCGTCACCAAGCCCTTCCACTTCGAAGGCCAGCGCCGCATGCGTCTGGCGGAGTCCGGCATTCAGGAACTGCAGAAGTCGGTCGACACCCTGATCGTCATCCCGAACCAGAACCTCTTCCGCATCGCCAACGACAAGACCACCTTTGCCGACGCCTTCGCGATGGCCGACCAGGTGCTCTATTCGGGCGTCGCCTGCATCACCGACCTGATGGTCAAGGAAGGCCTCATCAACCTCGACTTCGCCGACGTCCGCTCGGTGATGCGCGAAATGGGCCGCGCGATGATGGGCACCGGCGAAGCCTCCGGCCCCGGCCGCGCCATGCAGGCCGCGGAAGCCGCGATCGCCAACCCGCTCCTCGACGAGACCTCGATGAAGGGCGCACAGGGTCTGCTGATCTCCATCACCGGCGGTCGCGACCTTACGCTCTTCGAAGTCGACGAAGCCGCGACCCGTATCCGCGAAGAAGTCGATCCGGACGCGAACATCATCCTCGGCGCTACCTTCGACGAGGCGCTGGAAGGTCTCATCCGCGTTTCCGTCGTGGCAACCGGCATCGACCGTGCGGCAGGCCACGGCGATCACCGCATCACCGACACCCGTCCGGCAGCCGCCGCCGCCCGCCCGGTGATCCGTCCGTCCGCGGCCGTCGCCCCGGCACAGGTGGCGCCGCAGCCGGCACCGGTCATGCAGGCACCGAAGGCCGTTGATCCCGTCGCCGAGACGATCCGTCAGGCTGAGGCCGAGATGGAGCGCGAGCTGGCGATTGCCGAACCGATCCGGCAGGCCGTGCCTCAGCCGGCAGCACCGCAGCCGGTCGCACAGGCTGAGCCGGAATTCCGGCCGCAGAGCCGGATCTTCGCAGCCGCTCCCGCCGAAGCGCCGATGCTCCGTCCCGCCACGGCTCCGGTAATGCATGCCCAACCGGTCCAGGCTGCGGCACAGCCCGCGCCGCGGATGGTCCAGCCTGAGCCGGCAGCGCCGTCGATGGTCATGGAGCCGGTTCGCATGCCGAAGGTCGAGGACTTTCCGCCGGTCGTGAAAGCCGAGATGGATCACCGCGCCCACCAGGTGCAGCATGTGCAGGAAGAGCGCGGCCCGATGGGGCTCCTCAAGCGGATCACCAATTCGCTGGGCCGCCGCGAGGAAGACGAGCAGGTTTCCGCTGACATGACGGCCCCGGCGCCGTCGGCGGCATCGCAGCAGCGCCGCCCGCTCTCGGCCGAGGCAAGCCTCTACGCACCTCGCCGCGGTCAGCTCGACGACCATGGCCGCGCGGTCCCGCAGGCCGGCCTCCACCACGAGGACGACCAACTGGAGATCCCGGCGTTCCTGCGCCGCCAGCACAACTGAGCCACGGCGGTCAAGCGATGGGAGGCAAGGTCCGGAACCCTGTTCCGGGCCTTTTCCCGCTTTTGTGACATGGACGCGAAAAGGCAAGCTATTACGCGGGGTTGGCACGTAACAATCCGAAACGAACAGTGATTTGGAATGTCCCGCCGGCCTGCGTAGAAGAGTAGTGAAAGCCATGCCCCGCGACGTGCGGGCGGGCACGAGAACAGGGGATCGGTCGCTATTGCGGGCCGGTCCATGAAAAGGCAAGAGAATGACGATCGGACTTTTGGGTTTCCAGGCCACCATTGCAGCCCCCGTGACCATGACGGGCATCGGTGTGCATTCGGGATCTCCGGTTAGCATCACCTTCCAGCCCGCCGAAGCCGGCACAGGCATCGTCTTCAGCCGCAATCTCGACGGTGGCAGCTCGGTGGAATACCGCGCCGTCTCCTCCCATGTCGGCCCGACCGATCTCTGCACGGTGCTCGGCAGTTCCCCGGCGAAATGGGTTGCCACGATCGAGCACGTGATGGCCGCGCTCTACGCCCTCGGGATCGACAATATCGTTGTGGAGGTCGACGGGGCCGAAATGCCCATCATGGACGGCAGCTCCTATCCGTTCATCGAGGCTCTGGAGCAGTCCGGCATCGTCAGCCTCGGCGTCAAGCGGCGCTATATCCGCGTGACAAAGCCGGTCCGCATCGATGCCGGTGCGTCCTGGTCGGAGTTCCGGCCCTATGACGGTACCCGCTTCGAGGTGGAGATTGACTTCCCGACGCCGCTGATCGGCCGCCAGAGCTGGAAGGGCGACCTGACGGCTGCCTCCTTCAAGGAAGAACTTTCCCGCGCCCGCACCTTCGGGTTCATGCGCGATGTCGAACGCCTGTGGGCAGCCGGCTATGCGCTCGGCTCCTCGCTTGAGAATTCGGTCGTCATCTCGGACGACGATACGATCGTCAACGTCGAAGGCCTGCGTTACGAAGGCGACGAGTTCGTCCGGCACAAGACGCTCGATGCCGTGGGCGATCTCGCGCTGGCGGGTGCGCAGTTCATCGGCTGCTACCGTTCCTACCGGGGCGGGCACAAGATGAATGCCAATGCGCTGAAGGCACTGCTGAGCGATCCCACCGCCTACGAGATCGTCGAGGCGCCGGTGCGCAGCAATCGCGTCCGCGCGGTGGAATTCGTGCGGGTGAAGGAACCGGAACTGACGGGCGTCTTCGCCTGATCCAATCGATCCAGTCCAACTGGCCGCTCCTCGGGGCGGCCTTTTCTTTGGTCCGGCAGGTCAAGGTCGGGATGCCCTCGCCACGGACGAAGCTGCCGGGCGGAACCTGCCACAAAATTGCGTTAATGCCCCCGCATTGCGTTGCTCCGCGCGTGCTTGTAAGGCTAGAAGGCCATCTCGAGCAGCGGCATCTTTGCGCGGGACGATCAGGAACTGTCGAATGACTTATGCGAGGTCTGTTGGAATGAGAAGAACGGCGAGGATTGCCTTCGTGTCACTGGCCCTGGCCTGCACGGGCATCGCAGTGACCGCCTGCCAGTCCGACAAGGATATCGACATCACCAAGCTCGGTTTCGAGACGGACCCGCCGGAGACGCTCTACAATCAGGGCCTGGCCAACATGAAGGCGGGTAACATCGCCGAAGCCAGCCGCAAGTTCGATTCGATCGACCGCCAGCATCCGTTCACCGAGTGGGGCCGCAAGGCGCTGGTGATGAGCACCTTCGCCAAGTATCGCCTCGGCCGCAACGACGACGCGGTGGCGACAGGCAACCGGTACCTGAAGCAGTATCCGAATTCGCAGGATTCGGCATATGTGCAGTATCTGGTGGGGCTTTCCTATTCAAAGCAGATCCGGGACGTGACGCAGGACCAGCGTCCGGCCAACCAGACGATCGAAGCCATGTCCAAGGTCGTCAACGATTATCCCGACTCCGAGTATGTTGAGGATGCTCAGGCGAAGATCCGCTTCGCCCGCGACCAGCTTGCCGGCAAGGAGATGCAGGTTGGCCGCTACTATCTGGAGCGGAAGGAATATCTGGCGGCGATCCAGCGCTTCCGGTCCGTGGTCGAGCGTTACCCGAACACCAACCAGATCGAGGAAGCGCTCGCACGCCTGGTGGAAACCTACTACGCGATGGGGATCGTGGAAGAGGCGCAGACGGCCGCCGCCGTGCTCGGCCGCAACTATCCGGACAGCCAGTGGTACGCCGATTCCTTCAAGCTGCTGCAGACGGGCGGTCTGGAGCCGCGTGAAAACCGCGGTTCCTGGATTTCTCGCGCCGGGGCAAAGCTCATCGGGGCCTGATCGTGCTGATCCAGCTTTCGATCCGCGATATCGTCCTGATCGAGCGGCTGGATCTCGCCTTCGAATCCGGCCTTTCGGTTCTGACCGGCGAGACGGGCGCCGGCAAGTCCATCCTCCTCGACAGCCTGTCGCTGGCGCTCGGGGGGCGGGGCGACGGCGGGTTGGTGCGCCACGGCGAGGAGAAGGGGCAGGTGACGGCCGTCTTCGACGTCCCCACCCAGCATCCCGTCCGCGGGATCCTCCGCGACAACGGCATCGATGACGACGGGGACCTGATCTTCCGCCGAATCCAGAATGCCGACGGGCGCACCCGCGCCTCGATCAACGACCAGCCCGTCAGCGTCCAGTTGATGCGGCAGATCGGCCAGGTGCTGGTGGAGATCCACGGCCAGCACGACGACCGGGCGCTCACCGACACGAACACCCACCGTACGCTTCTCGATGCCTTCGCCGGGCTTGCGGAGGAGGCACAAGGTGTTGCCGGTCTCTATCGCACCTGGAAGGACGCCGAGCGCAGCTTCAAGGCGCACCGCGCCAAGGTCGAGGCAGCCGCGCGGGAAGCCGATTACATCCGCGCTTCCGTCGAGGAACTGGAGGCCTTGAGCCCACGCGACGGCGAGGAAGACGAGCTTGCCGAGCGGCGTTCGCAGATGCAGAAGGCCGAGCGCATCGCCGGGGACATCTCGGAGGCCTCCGATTTTCTCAACGGCCACGCCTCGCCGGTGCCGCTCATCGCCTCCATGGTGCGGCGGCTGGAGCGCAAGAGCCATGAGGCGCCGGGCCTGCTGGAAGAGACGGTCGAGCTTCTCGACGCGGCGCTGAACAGCCTGTCCAGCGCGCAGATGGAGGTGGAGGCCGCGCTGAGGAAGACGGAATTCGATCCGCGTGAGTTGGAGCGGGTCGAGGAGCGCCTTTTCGCGCTACGCGCCGCCGGTCGAAAATATTCGGTCGCCGTCGCCGACCTGCCGGCCCTGGCGGAAAAGATGGTCGCCGACCTTGCCGATCTCGATGCCGGCGAGGAGAAGCTCGGGCAGCTGGAAGCGCAGGCCGCGACTGCCAAGGCTGCGTACGACATCGCAGCGCGGGCGCTGTCCGAGAAGCGGCGCCATGGCGCAAAATCGCTCGCGGACGCGGTGATGGCGGAGCTTCCGGCCCTCAAGCTGGAGCGCGCCCGTTTCATGGTGGAGGTAGCGAGCGATCCGGAGGCGGCGACCGCCGAAGGCATGGACACGGTGGAGTTCCACGTCCAGACCAATCCCGGTACGCGTCCCGGCCCGATCATGAAGGTCGCCTCCGGCGGAGAGCTCTCCCGCTTCCTGCTCGCCCTCAAGGTGGCGCTCGCCGATCGCGGCTCGGCGCCGACGCTCGTCTTCGACGAAATCGATACCGGCGTCGGCGGGGCGGTGGCGGATGCAATCGGCCAGCGGCTGAAGCGGCTGTCGGAGAAGGTGCAGGTGCTCTCGGTCACCCATGCGCCGCAGGTGGCCGCCCGCGCTGCCACGCACCTGCTGATCTCCAAGGGTCCCGCAGGTGAGGGCTCGGAGAAGATCGCCACCCGCGTCGCCACCATGGCGCCGGAGCACCGGACGGAGGAAATCGCCCGCATGCTCGCCGGCGCATCCGTGACCGACGAGGCTCGCGCGGCGGCCGCGCGCCTGCTGGCGGGAAGCGGCTGACGGCCTCCATGCGGCTTTTCCACTTCAGCGATGATCCAGCCATTGCGCTCTTCGAGCCGCGGCCGGTCCGGGTTCCATCCATGCGTCCGGCGGGCCGGGAGTGGCTAAATGGTCCTCTCGTCTGGGCGATCGATGAAGCGCACGATTTCATGTACCTCTTTCCGCGGGAGTGCCCGCGTATCCTGGTTTGGGCGACGGTTCTTTCGACGGAGCACGACCGGCTGGCCTGGCTGGGCCGCTGGCGGGCTGCGGCCTATGTCGAGAGGAGGTGGCTGGAGCGGCTGGAAGCCCAATCGATCTATCGCTACGATATGCCGCCGGAGGAGTTTGAGGATGTCGATGACGCCGGAATGTGGATAGCTCGCAACCCGGTCATTCCCCTTGGAAGGCTGGGTCTTTCCCAACTGGATCGGCAATTCGTGCCCCGCGGCGTGGACCTTCGTGTCGTCGAAAGCCTGAAACCTCTGAAAGATCTTTGGAATACCAGCCTCCATGCGAGCGGCATACGCCTGCGCAATGCGTCCGACTGGAATTAGCGCCGACTGATCCGTCTCTTCCCATCTCCCGGAATTGCACTAAAAAAGCGACTCCATCTCCGGAGTGACTCTCATGGCGGACGCGCACACACCAGTTGAAACGTTGAGCGAAGAGCAGGCGGCGGCCGAGCTGGCCTTCCTTGCCTCCGAGATCGCGCGTCACGACGAGCTCTACCACAGCCACGACGCACCGGAGATCTCGGATGCCGACTACGATGCCCTGAAGCGGCGCAACGACGCGATCGAGAAACGTTTCCCGCATCTGCGTCGCGCCGACAGTCCATCGCTGCGGGTGGGCGCCGCGCCGCTGCCCACGTTCGCGCCGATCACCCACTCCCGGCCGATGCTGTCGCTCGACAACACGTTTTCGGACGAGGACGTGCGGGACTTCGTGAACTCCGTCTACCGCTTCCTCGGCAAGCTCCCGGACGGCTCGATCGCGTTCACTGCCGAGCCGAAGATCGACGGGCTGTCCATGTCGATCCGCTACGAGAACGGCCGGCTCGCCAATGCCGCCACCCGGGGCGACGGCACGACCGGCGAGAACGTCACCGCCAATATCCTGACCATCAGGGAAATCCCGAACCGGCTTCCGGAGGGCGTGCCGGCCGTCGTGGAAGTGCGCGGCGAGGTCTACATGACGAAGGGCGATTTCCTGGCGCTCAACGAGAAGATGGGGGCGGAAGGCAAGCAGACCTACGTGAACCCCCGCAACACCGCCGCCGGGTCGCTGCGCCAGCTCGACGCCAAGGTGACGGCAAGCCGCAACCTGCGCTTCTTCGCTTATGCCTGGGGCGAGATCTCGGAAATGCCGGCCGATACGCAGATGGGCATGGTCGAGAAATTCAGGGAATGGGGCTTTCCGGTCAATCCGCTGATGAAGCGGCTCTCCTCCGTCGAGGAGATCATCGCCCACTATGCCGAAATCGGCCTGAAGCGTCCCGACCTCGACTACGAGATCGACGGCGTCGTCTATAAGGTGGACCGGCTGGACCTGCAGCAGCGGCTCGGTTTCCGCTCCCGCTCGCCGCGCTGGGCGACCGCCCACAAGTTCCCGGCAGAGCAGGCCTTTACCCGCGTCGAGCGCATCGACATCCAGGTGGGCCGCACCGGCGCGCTGACGCCGGTCGCGCGGCTGACGCCGGTAACGGTCGGCGGCGTCGTCGTCACCAACGCGACGCTGCACAACGAGGACTACATCAAGGGTATCGGCAATTCCGGCGAACGCATCCGCGACGACGTGCACGACATCCGCATCGGAGACACGGTGATCGTGCAGCGGGCAGGGGACGTCATCCCGCAGGTGCTGGACGTGGTCATGGAGAAGCGGCCGGCGGAGGCCGTGCGTTACGAGTTCCCGAAGACGTGTCCCGTTTGTGGCAGTCACGCCGTGCGGGAAAGGAACGAGAAGACCGGCAAGCTCGATTCGGTAACGCGCTGCACGGGCGGCTTCGTCTGCCGCGCGCAGGCGGTCGAGCACCTGAAGCATTTCGTCTCGCGCAATGCCTTCGATATCGAGGGGCTGGGCGCCAAGCAGATCGACTTCTTCTTTGAGGTGCAGGATCCGTCGCTGTCCATCAAGACCGCTCCCGATATCTTCACGCTGAAGAGGCGGCAGGAGGCGTCGCCGCTGACGAAGCTTGAAAACATCGAGGGCTTCGGCAAGGTCAGCGTGCGCAAGCTTTTCGATGCGATCGACGAGCGGCGGTCGATCGCACTGCATCGTTTCATCTATGCGCTCGGCATCCGCCATGTGGGCGAAACGACTGCGAAGCTGCTGGCGCGCTCCTATGCAACCTACGACGCGTTTGAAGACGCGATGCGGGAGGCGGCCGATTTCTCCGGCGAGGCGTGGGAGCATCTGAACAGCATCGAGGGCATCGGAGAGGTGATGGCGCGCGCGATCGTGGAGTTCTTCAAGGAGCCGCGCAATGTCGATGTCATCAGCCGACTGCTGCAGGAGGTGACGCCGCAGCCCGTGGAGCAGATATCCACAAGTGGCAGCCCGGTTGCTGGCAAGACGGTCGTCTTCACCGGCGCGTTGGAGAAATTCACGCGGGACGAGGCCAAGGCTCGCGCCGAAAGCCTAGGCGCGAAGGTCGCCGGCTCGGTGTCCAAGAAGACCGACTATGTCGTCGCCGGCCCCGGTGCCGGTTCCAAGCTGGCAAAGGCGGCCGAACTCGGCGTCCAGGTGATGGACGAGGACGAGTGGCTGGCGCTGATCGGCGGGTGATGGTCAGACGCGAAGATTTTCCGGTCCCCTGATCTCGACAGGGAGGATTTGGAAATCCCGGATGTTGTGAGTCACCACGACCAGCCCGTGCAGCTTGGCTGTCGCGGCGATCATGGCGTCTGCCATCCCTGATCGATGTCCTGCCGAGAGTGCACGAGCTTCCATTTCTCCGGCCAGTGCCGCCGCTGCAATATCGAAAGGGAGGATGCGATCATCGAACTGGGCAACGAGGACATCCAGCCACTCCCGGATATGGGCCGCCTTGGATGTGGCTCCCTTCTGCTCAAGAAGGACGATCCCCTTCGTGATCTCGTGGATCGTAACGACCGAGACGAACAGCAGGTCCGCCTTTTCCTGCTGCCGTAGCCATTCCGCGAAAGCCTCATCTACCGGACGGGTGGGCGAGGACATGGAGACGACGTTCGTATCCAGGAGGAAGCCGCTCAAAGCTCCGCGTCCCGCGACGGCGAGGCATTCCGCTCGAAAATGTTGTCCTCAACTTTGGGAAAGGACAGCAAGTGATCGGCGAAGCTTGTCCTTGCTCGCTTGGTCGCCCGCTTTGCAACCTCTGCAGCGTCCACACTGACTAGAACAGCGGCAGGCTTGCCGTGCCGGGTAATCGTAACGAACTCGCCCGCGCTCGCTTTGTCCACGATCGAAGAGAAGCCTGCCTTGGCGTCTTTAAGGCTGATTGTCGACATCACCGTCACCGAATGGTCATATGTGACCAGTTTAGCTTGCCTGTGCCTGTTTCACAATGGCGGAGGCATACCGTTTATTCCCGAATCGCATTCGTGCCGGTAGAAGATGGCGACCACACAGGAATTGATCTTGAAAACCATCGCCATCGACTTCGAGACCGCCAACGAATCCCGCGGCAGCGCCTGCTCGGTAGGACTTGCCTGGATCGAGGACGGCGAGGTGGTGCGGGTCGAGGAGCGGCTGATCCGGCCGCATGACATGCGCTTTTCTTCCTTCAACATTGCCATTCACGGCATCCGTCCGGAAGATGTCGAGGGTGCGCCGGAGTTTCCGCAGGTGATGGAGGAATTCGCGGAGGATTTCCGCGAGGCGACGATGATCGCGCACAACGCGGCCTTCGACTTCAGAGTTTGGCGCGCCTGCCTCGATCTCTACGGCCGCGCCTATCCGGAACTGTCCTATCTCTGCAGTGTAAAGATGTCGCAGAAGGTCTGGCCGCATCTCGGCTCGCACCGGCTGAATGCGCTGGCGGCGCATCTCGGGCTTACTTTCGCCCATCACAATGCCGCCGAGGATGCCAGCGTCTGCGCCCGTGCAGCGATCGCCATCGCGAAGTCTCTCGGTGTGGGGCATGTAGGCGAGATACCGGCGATGATCGGCATGAAGGTCGGACGCCTGTTCGAAGGTGGATACGCGCCGTGCACCTGCCGGCTCAAATAGGCCCACTGCTTGCAACGGGCGGCGGCGCACTTATCTCTGATCCCATATGGCTTCCCGGAGTGCCCGATCATGAGACGACCTGCCCCCTATGCGTCCGCTGTGGCCCTTGCCACCGGCTTATTTGCCACTGCCGCCTCTGCCGAGGTGGTCGGCGAGGTAGGCGTGGATTGGATCGGCAACGACATCATCGTCGAAGCTGTCGCCGATCCGCAGGTGAAGGGAGTCACCTGCCACGTCACCTATTTCGACCGCTCAATCATCGATCGCCTGAAGCAGGGCAACTGGTTCGAGGATCCCTCCAACAGCTCGATCTCCTGCCGCCAGACCGGCCCGATCGAAATCGGCGACATCGACCTGTCGCGCGGGGGAGAGGAAGTGTTCCGGCAGGGGCGCTCGCTGATCTGGAAGAACCTGCTCGTCAAGCGCATCTACGACAAGACCAACGACACGCTGGTCTATCTCGCCCATTCCCGCCAGGTGATCGAAGGCTCCGCCAAGATGTCGATCTCGACCGTTCCGCTCTACGGAGAAGAGGTTACCTGGATGAACGGCAAGCCTGACGCTTCACCTTAGGTCGGCCGCCGCCGCGCGTCCGGCGACGCGGCCGGAAAAGAGGCAGCCGCCGAGGAAGGTCCCCTCGAGCGCCCGGTAGCCATGCATGCCGCCGCCGCCGAAGCCGCCGGCTTCGCCCACCGCGTACAAGCCGGGCACAGGCTGCCCGTCATTGCCGAGCACTCGTGCGGAAAGATCGATTTCCAGCCCGCCCAGCGTCTTGCGAGTCAGGATGTTGAGCTTCACGGCGATCAGCGGCCCGTGCGCCGGGTCGAGGATGCGGTGCGGCCTGGCCGTACGGATCAGCCTGTCGCCCAGCGACCGGCGCGCATTGTGGATGCCGGCCACCTGCAGGTCCTTGCCATAGGGGTTCTCCACCTGCCGGTCGCGCGCGATGATTTCGCGCTCGATCTCCTCGAACTTCAACAGGTCGCTGCCCGCGATGCGGTTCATCCCGCGCACCAGTTCATCCAGGCTTCGGGCGACGACGAAATCCTCGCCCTTCTCCTTGAAAGCTTCCACCGGTCCCGTTGCCCGCCGACCGATCCCGCGCCGTGCCGTCAACCGCCAGTCGCGGCCGGTGAGGTCGGGGTTCTGCTCGGAGCCGGAGAGGGCAAATTCCTTGCGGATGATCGACTGGTTGAGGATGAACCAGGAGTAGTCATGGCCCGTGGAAAGGATATGCTGCAACGTACCGAGCGTGTCATATCCGGGGAAGAACGGGGCAGGGAGGCGCTTGCCCGTTGCATCAAACCACAGGGATGAGGGACCGGGCAGGATGCGGATTCCGTGGTTCTGCCAGACAGGGTTCCAGTTCCGCAGGCCTTCGGTGTAATGCCACATGCGGTCGCGATTGATGATCCGGCCGCCAGCGGCCTCGGTGATGGCGAGCATCCGCCCGTCCACGTGCTTCGGCACGCCCGACACCATGAACTTCGGCGCCACACCGAGCCGCGCCGGCCAGTTCGTGCGGACGAGATCATGGTCGCCGCCAATGCCGCCGGAGGCGACGATCACCGCCTGGGCGCTAAGTTCGAAATCGCCGATGACCGTTCGGGAACTCTCGGCTCCGCGCGGCGCGCTGCTCGGCTCCAGCACCGAACCGGCGATGCCCGTTACAACGCCATTGCTGACGACCAGTCGGTCCACGCGATGCCGCCACAGGAAGCGGATCCTACCGTCCCGTTCCGCCTCGCGGGCACGCCGCTCGAAGGGTTCGACTACGCCGGGACCGGTGCCCCAGGTGATATGGAAGCGGGGAACGGAATTGCCGTGGGAGGTGGCGGACCAGCCGCCGCGCTCCGCCCAGCCGACCACCGGGAAGAAGCGATGGCCCATGGCGCGCAGCCAGTCCCGCTTTTCGCCGGCGGCGAAGGCAAGATAGGCCTCCGCCCAGGCTCGCGGCCAGTAGTCCTCGGGACGGTCGAAGGCGGCGGAGCCGAACCAGTCCTGGCGGGCCAGTTCGAAACTGTCGCGGATGCCCATGCGCCGCTGTTCCGGCGAATCGATCAGAAAGAGGCCGCCGAGCGACCAGAAGGCCTGGGCGCCGATGTTCTGCTCCGGCTCCTGGTCGACGACGATGACGCGCCGTCCCGCATCGGCTAGTTCCGTTGCCGCGACCAGCCCCGACAATCCCGCCCCCACGACGATGGCGTCCGCCTTGTCCTGCATCTACTCCTCCCGCGATCGCAGCGGGCAACCTCACGCCACCTGCAGCGCCATAGGTCCACGGGGGCCTGCCGAAGTCAATTCCGAGAAGGGGCCCGCAAAACGCAACGAGCCCGCGGGTGTGGGCTCGTTTGGAAGATCGGTCAGAGAAGGGATCAGGCGGCTTCGCGGGTCAGCTCGTCGGCGATCACCGTATCGAGGTTGAGGAAGCAGACCATCGTCTTTTCCAGGGCCACGATGCCGCGGCAGAAGGCGCGCTGGGCTTCCGGAATAATCTCCGGCGCCGGCTGCAGGTCTTCCGAGCGGATCGTCATCATGTCGGAGACCTGCTCCACCAGCAGGCCGACCAGCTTGCCAGCAATGTCGGTGACGATGATGGCCGAGCGTTCGGACGGCTCGGTCATCTTCATGCCGAGGCGGCAGGCCATGTCGATGACGGGAATGACGGCGCCACGCAGGTTGATGAGGCCGAGAACATAGGGCGGGGTATGCGGCATCGGCGTTACTGGCGCCCAGCCGCGGATTTCGCGGATCGCCATGATGTCGATGCAGAATTCCTGATCTCCGAGATGGAAGGAGACGATTTCGAGATAGGCTCCCGATTGCTTGATGGCGTTGCTCATATTCTTTTCTCCCACCTGCCAATGGGCTTCGCGGTAGAGGCCGCGGATGCCGCCATTCAGGCTGCCGTGATTGTCCGGATCGTGATGCGGAGACGAGAATGATCTCGGTGACGTCATGTCCGTGTGGCTTCGGCCGCACCATGTCGATCACGACGGCGCTATCGTGCGAATCCACCTTCGCGCCCTGCAGTGTGCTGAAGAGATATTAAGCTTGTGCTAATGCCGGCCTGTGCCCGGCCCCTTCCGCGAGCCGCGGACATCGAATAGACTGGGGGTATGGACACCCTTTCGCCCACACCGCACCGTCTGCCTCTCATTGCTCTTGCCATGCTCGGCGGGGCTGGGATCGTCGCGGGTGCCTTCTACGGCTGGATGCGGTTCGGCTCGAGCATACTGTTGACGCTTGCGGAAAACGGCCTTTCCGGCTGCCTCTGAAATTCGTTTTGTTTGAGACAAATCAGCGCGCACGGCGAGGCGAGCCGCTAATGATTTGCGGCGTGGCGGCCTTTCGCCTATCGAGGGAGCGGCTTCGCTTCAGACCGCATGAAGAGAGAAACACATGAAAACGCTGCGCATCATTCTTTGGGCTGCCGTCCTGGTTCTCGGCGGAGTTCTCGCCTGGCTCACGTTCGAGGTCACACGCAACAAGGAGCAGATCGCCGAAGGTCCCTTCGGCGTGCCCTTCGAACTCGTTGCTCAGAATGGCGAGCCGATCACGGAGGAAGCGTTCCGGCAGAAGCCGACCGCGCTGTTCTTCGGCTTCACCCATTGCCCGGAAGTCTGCCCGACGACGCTCTACGAGCTGAACGGCTGGATGCAGCAGGTCGATCCTGACGGAAGTAAGCTTGCCGGCTATTTCGTCACCGTCGATCCCGAGCGCGATTCGCCCGAACTGCTCGGTCAGTACATTTCCAACGTCACCGACCGGATCGTCGGCATCTCCGGGCCGCCGGAGGAGGTGGTCGAGATGGCGAAGGGCTTCAAGGTGTATTTCAAGAAGGTGCCGCTGGACGAGAAGGACCCGACGGGCGATTATACGATGGATCACACCGCCTCGGTCTTCCTGCTCGACAAGGAGGGCCGCTTCGCCGGGACCATCTCCTACGGCGAAAATCCTGAAACGGCGGTCAAGAAACTCGAGAACCTCGTCAAGAGCTAACCAGCTTCCGGTTGAAGGGATGCGGCCTTTGTGGCATCCGTCCCGCACCGCAACCGTGAAAGAACCGTCCCTTGAGCGAGATCCGTCTCTACGTCAGCACCAGTGAGAAGGATGCCGAACGCATCCTCGACATTTTCTCGGACGTCTTCGGCGAAGAGGATTATGCCCTCGCAACGACCGAGGTGGACGAGAAGCGGGATATCTGGGAAGCCTCGGTCTACATGATGGCCGAGGAGGAGGACGAGGTCCGGCGGCGGATGGTCGAAGGGCTCGCCCATGCCTACCCGCATGCTGCCGTCGAAAGGGAAGTAATCCCCGACGTCGACTGGATCGCCCGGTCACTCGAGGGACTGAAGCCGGTGCGCGCCGGGCGCTTCCTCGTCCATGGCTCGCACGACCGCGACAAGGTCGGCGTCAACGACATCGCGATCGAGATCGACGCCGGCCAGGCCTTCGGGACCGGTCACCACGGAACGACCGCCGGCTGCCTCGAAATGATCGACGCCGTCGCCCGCTCGCGGCCGATCCGCAGGGCGCTCGATCTCGGCACCGGCAGCGGCGTTCTGGCGATCGGGCTCAGGAAGATCCGCAACATTCCGATCCTTGCGACCGATATCGATCCGGTTGCGGTCCGTGTGGCGAAGGAGAACGTCCGGCGCAACGGGATCGTTTCGGGCCTGCGGCTGGTGACGGCGCCCGGCTTCCATTCCCCCGCCTTCGCAGAGGAGGGGCCATTCGATCTGATCATCGCCAACATCCTTGCCCGTCCCCTGATGAGGATGGCGCCGCAGGTTGCCGCCAATCTCTCCCCGGGCGGCTCCGTGATCCTATCGGGTATCCTCGCCGCGCAGCGCTGGAAGGTGCTGGCCGCCTATAACGGCGTCCGCCTGCGCCATGTCCGCACCCTCTGGCGCAATGGCTGGGTGACCATCCACCTGCGGCACGGTCAGGCTTGATGTCTGTTGCCGCATCGCAGCATTGCGCTGGACGCAATACAGATTTGGCCGTGCGGGTCTGGACAAAGAAAAAGGCGGCACCGGGTCGGTACCGCCTTGCGATCAGGAGAACCTGATCGATCCCGCGAGCCTGGGAGGAGAAGCTCGAGCGGGAAACGCATTCTGATCAGGCCGGCGACGGGGGAGGAGGAACCGTCGAGGCCGTAACGGATCAGAATACGGAGCTGGTCGCGCCCTTGCGGCGCAATTCTTCGCGGCTGGTGCCCATGCCCCGCAGGGTCTGGTCGTCCAGGTTCATGAGAACATTGTTGACATAGCGGCTGGCCTGGCGCTCACGCGCTGCGACCACGCGTTCGAAGGCAGTGCGGAAGATGGAGTTGGCCATTTCGGTAATCCCTTGGCAACGGGCCTTGTTCGGCGCCCGTTCGATGATGGGAATATAGTCGTTCCGAGGCCCGGCAGTGAGAGGTCCTTTATCAATGGTGTTATGCGCCTCGTGCATAGGATGCGCACCGGGCGTTCATCCGACCTTCGCAGATGCACAATCGTCGGGCAACGTCATGGCGGACTGGCGGCGGCAGGGCTTCGCCGCTAGTATCCGGCTCCCGCCTTGTTTCCAGAGATCACCCGGAATTCATCATGCTCCAGTCCTTTGACAACAGATCCGCCCCGCAGTTCGGCCGCGAAAGAGTCGCCTCACTCCGCGCCCGCTTCGCCGAGCATGGCATTGACGGCTTCCTCGTCCCGCGCGCCGACGAATATCAGGGAGAGTACGTGCCGGCCTCCGCCGAGCGCCTCTCCTGGCTCACCGGCTTCACCGGATCGGCAGGGGTGGCGCTGGTCACACAGTCGCAGGCGGTTGTCTTCGTGGACGGCAGATATACGACGCAACTGAAGGAGCAGGTCGATCCTGCCGTCTTCACCGGTGGCGACCTCGTCAACGAGCCGCCACATCTTTGGTTGCCGCGCAATGCCGTGAAGGGCTTCCGGCTCGGTATCGATCCCTGGCTGCACACGGCGGCCGAGGTGCGGCGGCTGGAAAAGGCACTGGCCGACATCGGCGGATCGCTGGTCTTCCTGCCGTCCAACCCGCTTGACGCCATCTGGACGGATCGGCCGGCCGAGCCGCTGGGGCAGGTGGCGATCCAGAAGGCGGAGCATGCCGGAACGCTCGCAACCGACAAGATCGAGGTGGTTGTCGAGAAGGTGAAGGAGAAGGGGGCGGCCGCAGTCGTCATCACCGATCCCTCCTCGGTGGCCTGGATCTTCAACATCCGCGGGCAGGATGTGCCGCACACGCCGCATCCGCTGGCGCGGGCCATCGTCCCGGCCGAGGGCAGGCCGGAAATCTTCCTCGACGATCGGAAGACGAATGTCGAGGTGCGGGCCTACCTGACGCAATTCGCAGAACAGCGGCCGCCGGCGGACTTCCTCTTGCGGCTGAAGGCATTCGCGGACCAGGGTCCGGTGATGCTCGATCCGGAGCTCGCTCCGCTGGCGCTCTCGCGCGCGATCGAGAGCGCCGGCTGCAAAGTGGTGGAAGCGCCCGATCCCGCAAAGCTGCCGCGCGCCTGCAAGAACCGCACGGAGCTTGAAGGCTCCGCGAAGGCGCATCTGCAGGATGGAGTTGCGGTGGTCGAGTTCCTTCACTGGCTGGATCAGCAGCCAGCCGGAAGCGTCCGCGAGATCAGGACTGTCCAAGCGCTGGAGGCCGCCCGCACCAGGGTGGGCGAGCGGATGCAGAACCCGCTCAGGGACATCTCCTTCGACACCATCTCGGGGGCAGGGGAGCATGCGGCCATCATGCATTACCGGGTGACGACGGAGAGCGACCGCCTGTTGAACGAGGGGGAGCTCTTCCTCATCGATTCCGGCGCCCAGTATATCAACGGCACCACCGACATCACGCGAACCGTTGCCATCGGAGAGGTGCCGGAGGACCGCAAGCGCTTCTTCACCCTGGTCCTGAAGGGGATGATCGCGATCAGCACGGCGCGCTTTCCGAAGGGAACACGGGGTTGCGACCTGGACCCACTCGCGCGCATCGCGCTGTGGAAGGCCGGCGGCGATTATGCCCACGGCACCGGCCATGGCGTCGGCTCTTACCTGTCCGTGCACGAGGGCCCGCAGCGGATCGCACGCCTTTCGACGCAGGAGCTCCTGCCCGGCATGATCCTCTCCAACGAGCCCGGCTACTATCGGCCCGGCCATTACGGCATCCGTATCGAGAACCTCATCCATGTGCGGGAGGCGGAGGAGATCGAGGGCGGGGACATCCCCATGCTCTCCTTCGAGACGCTTACATGGTGCCCGATCGACCGCCGCCTCGTCCTTCCGGAGCTTCTGACGGCCGAGGAGCGCGACTGGCTGAACGGCTACCACGCGGCAACGCGCGAAAAGCTGATGCCGCTGATCGAGAAGGCCGAGGTGCGCGAATGGCTGGTTCGGGCGACGGAGCCGCTGTAAGCGGCCGGCGTCAGAGCCCGAAGAGGTGGCGGCAGACCATCACCGCCACCCAGCCTGCCGCCAGCATGACCAGGCCGGGGAAGCGCAGTGCGACCGCGAGCGCCACCAGCATGGCGATCTTCACGTCCCAGCCGCCGGTGAAGAAGGCCGGCGCCACCAGTGTCGTCAGGACCGCCGCCGGAACGGCGTTGAGAGCCGCTTCCACGCGGGGCGGTATGCTCTTCATCCGCGTGATCAGCACATAACCGCCGACCCGCGTGAGATAGGTGGCGACGGCGGCGGCGAGGATCAGGAACAGCGTTCCGGTGTCGAGAGAAGCCTCCATCTCAACCCTCCGCCTCGACGGCAGCGTCGGGCTCACTCTTTGCCTGCAGCGGCAGCAGCGTCGCGACGAGGATGCCGGCGGCGGCGCCGAGGCTGACATGCCAGGGTGAGCCGACGAAGTGATAGGCCGCGACCGAACCGGCGGCGCTCGCCGCCACGACCGGCACGAACCCCCAGCGGCTGCGGAAGGCGAGCACCATGCCCAGGAAATAGACCGGAAGCAGGATATCGATGCCGATGGCCGTAGGATCGCCAATCATCTTGCCGAACCAGGCGCCGATCATCGTGGAAATGCTCCAACTGACGTAGATCACCGTTCCGAAGCCGAGATACCAGGAAAAGCTGACGCCTTCGCCGCTTTCGCCCCGCCGGATGCCCTCGGCAAATTGAGGATCCACGAGCAGGAAGAAGGCCAGGAACTTCTGAAGCGGCGAGTAGTGGCGGATGTATTTGGCGAGTGCCGCCGAATAGAGGATGTGCCGGAAGTTGACGGCGAAGATCGAAAGCACCACCAGCCAGGGCTCTACGCGCTGCCCGAAGAGCTCGATCCCTACCAACTGGCTGGCGCCGGCATAGACGGTGGCGCTCATCAGCAGCGTCTCGAGGAAGCTCAGGCCGTTGTCCACGGCGACGGCGCCGAAGAGGACGCCGAAGGGAGCCGAGGACAGGGCAATGATCAGGCCGCCCCTGAGGCCGTCTTTTACGTCGCTGCGATTCATGGAATTTCCTGCTTGCCGCCAGCCTTACGGGTGGGCGGGGCAGCGCGCAATTCAATTAGGTTTATGAACGCATCGATTTCGTTGAAGCTTGGGCCTGCGCCATGCGTCAGTCCTTGAGGATCTGCCGGCTCCTGACGATGCCGACGCCCTTTCCGCGCATTTCCTCGATGGCCGCCTTGACGCCCTTTTGGTCGATCCCGCGGCTTGCGTCCTCGATGAAGCAGATCTGCACGCCGGGCAGCATCTCCACGGCGTCCAGAGCCGAGAACCTCACGCAGTAGTCAGTGGCGAGGCCGCAGATGTCGAGTTCGTTGATCTGCTGCGCCCGCAGATAGCCGGCGAGGCCCGTGACGGCGGCCTTGTCGTTGTCCCGGAAGGCGGAATAGCTGTCTATCGCGGGATTCTCGCCCTTCTGCTGGATGTAGTCGATCTCGTCCATCTTGAGATCCGGGTGAAACTCGGCATCGGATGTGCCCTGCACGCAATGATCAGGCCACAACATTTGCGGCCGGCCGCAGAGCTCGCCCATCTGGAACGGCTGCTTTCCCGGATGCTGCGAGGCGAAGCTGCCGTGGTCGGCCGGGTGCCAGTCCTGCGAGGCGACGATCACGTCATAGCCGCCTTCCTCGATCAGGCGGTTCGCGACCGGCACGACCTTGTCCCCCTCCGGAACCGCAAGATTCCCGCCGGGGCAGAAGCCGTTCTGGATGTCGACCAGCAGCAGGGCCTTCATGGTGCTTTCTCCTTCCACCTCTTTGGGCGATTAAACACCGAGCAGCGGCAGTCGGACAAGCCTATGGCGGCTTGGGTGGCGGAAAAGCCGGTATCGCCGCCGCATGCGAAGCCGGCAGAGGCCTGAGCCTCCAGGGCACGAGCTGGCGCTGGCGGTCGAGATCCACCTCCAGCGGAATATGCAAGGGACCCACCTGATCGCCGCGGGACCGTAAACAGGCGTTCTGCCGGACGCGCAGGCGGTGAAAACATAATCCGCCTCCGGTCCTCGGAGCGAAGGATCGTTCCTGTCAAAAGGCGGACCGATTCTTTAAAAATCCGGGCAAATCCCGGAGTATTGCTATGTCCGTCACCTCCTCGTCCATTCAGTCGCACGCCGATACGGGTTCGCCGATCGGCGTACCGGGACTTACCGCCCTTGTCGTGCTCGTCGCCGGCACGCTTGGGCTCGGCTCCGCCTATGGTCCCGCGCATGGTGCGCTCTTCCTCATCGGCGGCGCGCTCGGCATCTCGCTCTACCATGCGGCCTTCGGCTTCACGTCCGCCTGGCGTGTCTTCATCGCCGAGGGCAGGGGGCGCGGCCTTCGCGTGCAGATGATCCTGCTGGCGCTGACCGTCGTTCTGTTCTTCCCCTTCCTCGCTTCCGGCACCCTGTTCGGCAATGAGGTACGCGGCCTCGTGTCGCCGGCCGGCACCGGTGTCCTTGTCGGCGCCTTCATGTTCGGCATCGGCATGCAACTCGGCGGCGGATGCGCCTCCGGCACCCTGTTCACCGCCGGCGGCGGCAATGCCCGCATGCTGGTCACCCTGTTCTTCTTCATCGTCGGCTCGGTGCTGGCAACGATCCACTTCGACTGGTGGGCGAGCTTGCCGTCGTTGCCGCCGGCCACGCTCGTCAGCCTCGGCCCCGTCGCCGGCATCGCGGTCTCGCTCGCGATCTTCGCGGTAATCGCGGCGCTGACTGTCGCGGTGGAGAAGAAGCGTCACGGGACGCTCGAGCAGCCGCCGGCGTCTCCCCGTCACGGTATTGCACGCTACCTGCGCGGTCCCTGGCCGCTGGTTGCCGGCGCGGTGGCGCTGGCGCTTCTCAACTTTGCTACGCTTTCGCTCGCCGGCCGCCCGTGGGGCATCACCTCTGCCTTCGCGCTGTGGGGCGCCAAGGGCGCGCAGCTCATCGGCATCGATCCCACCGCCTGGGCCTACTGGCAGACGCCCGCCAACGCCAAGGCTCTGGGCGAAAGCGTCTTCGCCGATGTCACCTCGGTCATGGACTTCGGCATCGTCGCCGGCGCGATGCTTGCCGCCGCGCTCGCCGGTAAGTTCGCGCCGAGCCTCGATATTCCGCTGCGTTCGATCCTGGCGGCGGTCGTCGGCGGCCTCCTGCTCGGCTACGGCGCGCGCATCGCCTATGGCTGCAATATCGGCGCCTATTTCTCCGGCATCTCGTCCGGCAGTCTGCACGGCTATCTATGGGCCGTCGCCGCATTTGCAGGCAACATTCTCGGCGTCAGGCTGCGCCCCTGGTTCTTCATGGAACGCAGTGCCGTCCGCCGCATCGACGGCTGAATTCGCCTTTCCTCCCGCGCCGACCATGTGGTGCGGGAGGACCGCTTTTCCGGCGCCCGCCACCTCTCCGCCACATTCCCGCTAAACTTCCGGCAGCTTTCCTCACTAAAGGCAGAAGCAGCAATTCGGGGCAGGGCGTAAAGATATTGGTTACCATATTTCGTCATTCTCTAATCCAGTCACCGGACGGCATGAAGCCTTCGAGCCGCCGTTCAATGGAAGTGGACTTGGTCGCGCTTGCGGCTTTGGCAGAATGACTGGGTAACGAGTATCATGGCGCTAGAGATCGACACGTTCGACACCGCATTCCCCGCTCAAGTGCCGACGCGACGCCGCAAGCGTCCTTCGCGCCTCGCCTTCGCCGGCAGGATGGTCCTTGCGACTGCCGCACTCGGCGGCATCTGGATGTTCGCCGCGACGACCACCGTCAGCAGCTTCGCGCCGTCCTTCTCCGCGCCGGAGAAGCCCGAGTTCTCGGTCGCACTGTCGTTGAAGCCGGCGGTTCAGCCACAGCCCGCCGCGCCCGGCGAGATCGCCCTGAAGATCAACAAGTTCGAACGCCTTTACCGGCAGCCGGCCGCACCGAAGGCGAAGCGGCTGGAAGGTGCGCGGCTTGCAGCCGTCCTGTCGCAGCGCCCCGCAAGCGATGCCGTTGCGACGAGCCTCACGATTGCCCTGGCTTCGGCTGCGGAGGAGGAGAAGTTCCAGGCGCTCGCCGCCCTTCGTCCCGAGACGGATGTGGTCAAGCGGATGCTCGGCGAGGCGATGAACCAGACGGTCGCCGTCGCACCGCGCATAGAACTTCCGGAGGCCGCCATCGTGACTGCCTCCATTCCGTCCGATGTGACGGAGGATGAAGCCCTCTCTGATGAAAGCGCGGTCGAGACGGCGGCGATCGAGGCGGAGGAGGCAGGACGGACGACCGAACTTGCAGCCCTCATGGACGACACGCTGCCCATCCAGGGTCCGCTCCCGACCTCCCGGCCCGAAACCGCGGCCAAGGCGCTCGAAGCTCTGGCGGCCGCCAAGCTCACCAAGCCGGGCCGGGCGCCTGCCGAAGAGCCGGAGGAGCCAGCCTCGACCGTTCTGGCTTACGCAAAGCCGGAAAACCCGATGAAGTCGCTGCCCAAGGTGACGCCGATACCTGACCCGGGCACGAAGAAGGTGGCGATCTACGACATCACCAACGGCGTCGTGCACATGCCGGACGGCACCAGGCTCGAAGCCCATTCCGGCATCGGCAAGATGCGCGACAATCCGAAATATACCCATGTGAAGATGAAGGGCCCGACGCCGCCCGGCACCTATAAGCTCTCCATGCGTGAAAAGCCTTTCCATGGAGTCGCGGCCATCCGGTTGACCTCGGTCGACGGAAAGCATCCGCAGGGCCGTACCGGGCTTCTCGCCCATACCTATCTCCTGCGCTCAGCCCCCGGCGATTCGCACGGCTGCGTCGCCTTCAAGCACTACGACAAGTTCCTCAAGGCTTTCCGTCGCGGCGAGATCACCCACATGGTGATCGTGCCGGAATATAACGGCCGGCTGCCGGGCAAGAACCGGAACCTGCTGGTCAAGCTGTTCGGCGGCAAGGGTGCCTAACCGAGCAGGTCGCGAGCGGTGCGCATGAAGATGCGGGCGCCGAGCGGGATGAGGTCGTCCGGATAATCATAGTCCGGATTGTGCAGGGCAGGGTGCTTCTCGCCCGCGCCGAGATAGAACATCGCCGATCTTGAAACCGTCCCGAACAGGCCAAAGTCCTCCGAAGCCCGCAGCGCTTCGCCCGGCTCGTGGGAAACGCCCTCCGCATCGAGCGCCGCCCGCAGGATGCCGACGGCCTCGGGATCGTTGTCGCAGTGGCTGAAGATCTCGTGGTAGCTCGTCTCAAGCGCCAGCCCGCCCTTTCCGGCCGCCTCCAGCGCCAGCCCCTCGGCGGCATCCACCAGCGCCTGCATCTGGCCGTCCGTCGTGGTACGCAAGGTCACCCAGAGTTCGGCATAGCCTGGAGCGATGCCGAAAGCGGGCTCTCCCAGATGCACATGCCCTACCGTGGCGAGAACGAAGTCCCCACCGGCGACGGTGCCGCCACTCAGACCCGTCAGCGCCGGCATCAGGGATGCGATCGCCCGCATGGGCGAGGTCCCGGTTTCCGGCGCGGAGGCATGCGCAGTCTTGCCCGTCAGCATGATCTTCAGCCCACGCGAGGCGCAGTTGGCGATGCCTTCCTTCAGCCAGACATGGCCGAGCGGCAGTCCCGGGAGGTTGTGCAGGGAGAAGGAATAGTCCGGCCGGATTTCCGCGAACCGCTCGTCGGCGATCACGGCCGCCGCACCGGCGCCGGTCTCTTCCGCCGGCTGGAACATCAGGACCACGCGCCCCCGTTTCGGGCGCTGTTTCGCGAAACCCCGCGCAAGGGCTGCAACCGTCGCCGTATGCCCGTCATGGCCGCACATATGGCCCTTGCCGGGCAGGCGAGAGCGATGCGGCAGGTCCGAGATTTCCTCGATCGGCAGCGCATCTAGTTCGCAGCGGAACAGCACCGTCGGACCGTCCTCCTCGCCCTCGAATACGGCCGCTACGCCCGTTCCTCCGAGTCCGGAAATGAGCTTGTCGGGAATCGTTTCGGCCAGGAACGCCTGCACCTCCGCCGCCGTCGCCACCTCCTCTCCGGAAATCTCCGGCATGGCATGCAGCTTGCGCCGCCACGCGGTGAGTTCGACGATGTCGTGATTGGTGAGATACATGCTGGCCCCTCCGCCTTCCGCCGTTTCAGAAGACCTAGCCGGGGAGGGGCAGGGACGCAACGCCCCGCTGCCGCCGTTCAATGGTTCAGCGAGGCCAGCATGTCGAACATCTCCTTCACCTTGCCGTTCTCCGCAGCGTAGCGGAGCGGCTTGCACCGCTCCACGATCACCTGCTCGGCCTCCGGCTGGCTGGACAGGATCTCCATCACCTCCGCGATGAATTCATCGAGCGGCATGGCGTTCGGGTCGTTCGCCTGCCGGTCACCCATCAGCGAGGTACGCACGTAAGGCGGAGCGATCTCGATCACCTGGACGGAGGTGTCCTTCAACTGATGGCGGATGCCCATGGAGTAGGCGTGGATCGCGGCTTTGGTGGCGGAGTAGGTGGGTGTCGAGGCGAGCGGCACGAAGGCAAGGCCGGAGGAAACCGTCAGCACCGCTGCATCCTTCTGCCTGACCAGATGCGGCAAAAGGGCTGCAGTCAGGCGGATCGGGCCGAGCAGGTTGGTCGCGATCGTCTCTTCCGCGGTCGCCAGGTAATCCGGCGCTTCCGCCAGTCGCTCATGCTTCATGATGCCGGCGCTGTGAATCACGGCGTTGAGGTCCGGGTGATCGCGTACCAGCCGCTCTGCGAAAGCTCGGATGCCCTCCGCGTCGGCCATGTCGAGCGCCATGCCGACGATACCGGGATTGGCAGCCGAACCCTCCTCCAGCGTCTCGCGGCGTCGGCCGGTGATGATCACCTTGTTTCCGAGCCGGTGGAAGGCTTCCGCCAGCCCGCGGCCGATGCCGGAATTGCCGCCGGTGACGAGGATGGTGTTGCCTGTGGTCTTCATGCTTATCTCCTCTTGGGTTGCAAGAGGACAAGATATGGCCGACACTCTCCTTCGCAAAGAAGGCACCTGAAAGTTCCATACCCACCCGAAGGAGAGTATCTGTGTCGCAAGCACATCCCGCCGAGAAAACTCATGCCGCCCGAGAGATTCCGGACGAGATCGACCCGGCGATCGAAGAGCTGGTGAGGAGCATCATTGGCCAGGTTGCCGACAAGTGGACTATGCTGATCCTCGAAACGCTGGAGGAGCATGGAACGCTGCGCTTTACCGAAGTCGGACGACGTGTCGGTGGCATCAGCCAGAAGATGCTGACCAAGACGTTGCGCGACATGGAGCGGGACGGCCTCGTTTCCCGAACCGTTCACCCGGTCATCCCGCCGCATGTCGACTATAGCCTCACTGACCTCGGCCACAGCCTCGGCGAAGCCTTCTGTGGCGTTTGGCTTTGGGCGGAAAAGCATCATGCCGCGATCGAGAAGGCCCGTGCGGCGTTCCGCGAGCGGGAGGGGCGGAGCTAGGCAGCCGTCACAGTGCGGTCACTCCGCAGCGGCTGCCAGACCGAGATCTTCCGCTCCGCTGCCAGCAGGTCCGGCAGTGCCGCATGCCATTCCTGGCGATAGGGGCGGGCGAGCTGCACGGAAAGAACGTCTTCATGGCTCCGCCAGGTCTCGTGCAGCAGGAAGCGCGTGTCCGTCTCCGGATCGGCATGCAGGGTGGCTTCGACGAACATCGCCTCGTGGCGCATGGCGTCCAGCACGCCGCTCAGCAGCCTCAGAAATCGCTCGCGCTCCGCAGGCTTCACGTCGAACTCGATCAGGTAGGTGACGCTCATGGCGAGCTCCTTTCTTGGCTTTGCATCAGCGCCACCCGGGTCTCGGCGTCGGCGGGATAGAAGCATTCCAGCGCCAGTTCGGAGAGCGTGACGCTGGTGGCGGTGCTGAAGACGGCGGTGGTCGAGATGAAGCGCAGCACCCGGTCGCTTCCCGGCATGCGCAGTTCGAGCGGCACGGCAAGCAGCGGATGGGTCCGATTCTCCTTCGGAGCCGGCGCCGCCGGATAGGCGGAAATCTCCGCATGCAATTCGGTCAGGAAGGGATCTCCCGAGCCTTCCATCTGTACCCGCAGCCGCTCCAGAACGTGGTGGCGCCACTCGCCGAGGTTTGCCATCCGAGGCGCCAATCCCTGTGGATGGAGGCTCAGCCGCAGAACGTTGAGTGGCGGCACCAGCATTGCTGGATCAATGCCCTCGAACAGCGCCATCGCTGCCGCGTTCGCCTGCAGCAGCGTCCACCGCCCGTCAACGGCAATGGCGGGGAAGGGCATGTGGTTCGTCAGGATGGTCTCCACCGTCTGCCGGATCTCCGCAAGTTCCGGCGCATCGAAGGCCGCTTCCGCATGGACCGGCGCATAGCCTGCCGAAAGCAGCAGCCGGTTCTGGGCACGCAGCGGCATGGACAGCCGCTCGGCGAGCCGCAGCAGCAGGTCACGGCTGGGCGAGGAACGCCCGCTTTCGACGAAGCTCAGGTGCCGCGCGGAGATTTCCGCGTCGAGCGCGAGATCGAGCTGGCTCATGCGCCGGCGGCTGCGCCATTCGCGCAGCACGGTGCCGACGTCGGCCTGTGGCGAGGATGATCTGGTGAGGATGTCTGCCTGGGTCATGGCCGAGACCCTACCAGAGGAGTGGCGGAATGCGATTACCTCGGAGGTAATTGTTCCGCGCCGCCGGCCGGGCCAGCCTTGAGGCCGTGATCAACGAAGGAGCACGACCATGACCGACCACCTTGCAATCGCCAACGCCTATCTCGCCCTCTGGACCGAGGCCGACGACGACGCCCGCACCAAGGCGCTCGCCGAAGGGTGGGCCGCCGATGCCCGCTACACCGACCCGCTGATGCAGGGCGAAGGCCCTGCCGGCATTTCCGCCATGATCGCCGCCGCCCGAACCCACTTCCCCGGCCACCGCTTCAAACTTACCGGCACCCCCGACGGCCATGGACCGTTTACCCGGTTTTCGTGGGCTTTGGTCTCGCCGGCCGGTGAGACGGTTGCGCGGGGGATGGATGTCGCGAGGGTGGATGCGGCGGGACGGGTGAAGGAGGTGGTGGGGTTTTTGGAGGGGTAGGGCGTCCGGCGAGCGGACCACCAGCGATTCCGCCAGATCTCCTCGTGCCGATTGCAGGAAATGGCAAACTTTGTCATCATCCTCGGCAGACGAGGTGTTTTGCCATGGCGACGATGAACGTATCACTTCCGGACAAAATGAAGGATTGGGCCGAAGACCAGGCCCGATCCGGCCGCTATTCCAACGTCAGCGATTATGTCCGCGACCTCATCCGGCGCGATCAGGAGCGGTCCGACAAGATCGCCGCCATGCAACGCTTGGTCGACGAAGGCCTGGCGAGCGGCATCGGACAGCGATCGGCGTCCGCTCTTTTCGATGAGGCGGTGAAGCGGACCCAGAGTAAGGGGCGCTGATCATGGGCTTCCGTCTTTCTCGTGAGGCGGAAGAAGACATCGTTGCTATTGCCGAACACGGTGTCCTCGCATTCGGTGAGGCGCCGGCCAGACGCTACCATCAAGAGCTCTTCACGCTGATGGCGTTGATCGCCGACCATCCGCGGATGGCGCGGGAGCGCCGCGAGATCGTCCCACCGGTGCGTATCCAGCCATTCAAGGCACATCTCGTCGTCTACCTGATTGAGGACGATAACCAGGTTCTGGTGCTTCGCGTGCGGCACGCACATGAGAACTGGGAGAGCGAGGAGGAGTAGTTGTCCTCACACCCGCTCCACGAACCCCTCCAGCACCCGCTTCTGGCCGGCCTTGTCGAAGTCGATGGTCAGCTTGTTGCCTTCGATCGCCGCTATGTTGCCGTTGCCGAACTTGATATGGAAGACGCGGTCGCCGACTGCGAATTGCGAGGGCGTGTCGGCGACGGATTTCGCTACCAGTTCGCCTTCGATCGTGCGGCCGCGCGGGCCGCTCTCGCCATAGCCGATGCGCTCCACCGCATGGCCGGAGCGGGTGCCCCAGTTGTCGCGGGTGGCGCTCGTCTGATTGGCCTGGGCGCGCTTCCAGCCGGGGGTGGAATAGGTGTTGGCGAAGGGATCGGCCTTGTCGAATCGTGACTGGCCGTAGCCGCCCCTTCCACTATAGCCGCCATAGTTGCTGTCCGACGCCGCGACATCGACATGATGGGCCGGCAGTTCATCGAGAAAGCGCGAGGGCATGGTGGATTGCCACAGCCCGTGGATGCGCCGGTTGGAGACGAACCAGATGTGGCAGCGGCGCTTGGCGCGGGTGATGCCGACATAGGCGAGGCGTCGTTCCTCCTCCAGACCGGAGCGGCCACCCTCGTCGAGCGCCCGCTGGTGCGGGAACAGGCCTTCCTCCCAGCCGGGCAGGAAGACGGTGTCGAATTCCAGCCCCTTGGCGGAATGGAGCGTCATGATCGAGACGGCGTCGAGATCCTCGTTCTGCTCGGCATCCATGACGAGCGAGACATGCTCGAGGAAGCCGCGCATGCTCTCGAACTGCTCCATGGAGCGGATCAGTTCCTTGAGGTTTTCCAGCCGTCCCGGTGCTTCGGCCGACTTGTCGGCCTTCCACATGTCGGTGTAGCCGGACTCTTCGAGGATCTGTTCGGCAAGCTCGATATGCGGAACCTTCTCAAGCCGTTCCTGCCAATTCCTGAAGGATTGAATCACGTCGAACAGCGCCTTGCGCGCCTTCGGCTTCAACTCGTCCGTCTCGATGATCTCGCTTGCGGCGGCAAGCATGGGAATGTCGCGGGCGCGGGCATAGTCGTGCAGCGTGCGCACGGTGGTGTCGCCGAGCCCGCGCTTCGGCGTGTTGACGATCCGCTCGAAGGCGAGGTCGTCGGCCGGCTGGCAGGTAAGGCGGAAATAGGCCATGGCATCGCGGATCTCGAGCCGCTCGTAGAAGCGCGGGCCGCCGATGACGCGGTAGTTGAGGCCGAGCGTCACGAAGCGGTCTTCGAACTCGCGCATCTGGAAGGAGGCGCGCACCAGGATCGCCATGTCGTTGAGGTTGTGCTTCCTGCCATCCGCATCGCCCCGCTGCAGCCGCTCGATCTCCTCGCCGACGGCGCGGGCTTCCTCCTCGGAATCCCAGGCGGCATGCACCTGCACCTTCTCGTCGTCCGGGTCCACGCGGTCGGTGAACAGCGTCTTGCCGAGCCGGCCCTCATTGTGGGCGATCAGGTGGCCGGCGGCACCCAGGATATGTTCGGTGGAGCGGTAGTTGCGCTCCAGCTTGATCACCCTGGCGCCCAGAAAATCCTTCTCGAAGCGCAGGATGTTGTCCACTTCGGCGCCCCGCCAGCCATAGATCGACTGGTCGTCGTCGCCGACGCAGCAGACGTTCTGCGGCACGCCCTTCGGCCGCTGGGCAAGCAGCCGCAGCCACATGTACTGCGCGGTGTTGGTGTCCTGGTACTCGTCCACCAGGATGTAGCGGAACTTGCCGTGATACTCCTTCAGGATATCCGGGTGATCGCGGAAGATTGCGATCGGATGTAGGAGCAGGTCGCCGAAATCGCAGGCGTTCAGCGTCTTCAGCCGGTCCTGGTAGGCGCGGTAGAGCTCGCGGCCCTTGCCGTTGGCGAAGGCGCGGGCGTCGCCTTCGGGAATGTCCTTCGGCGTCAGGCCCTTGTTCTTCCAGTTGTCGATCATGCCGGCGAACTGGCGGGCCGGCCAGCGCTTGTCGTCAAGGCCTTCAGCCTGGATCAGCTGCTTGATCAGCCGGATCACGTCGTCGGTGTCGAGGATGGTGAAGTCGGAGCGCAGGCCCGCAAGCTCGGCATGGCGGCGCAAGAGCTTCACGCCGATCGAGTGGAAGGTGCCGAGCCAGGGCATGCCTTCAACGGCGCCGCCGACGAGCACGCCGATGCGCTCCTTCATCTCCCGCGCCGCCTTGTTGGTGAAGGTGACGGCGAGGATCTGCGAGGGGAATGCGCGGCCGGTCGCGAGGATATGGGCAATGCGGGTCGTCAGCACGCGCGTCTTGCCGGTGCCGGCGCCGGCCAGCACCAGCACCGGGCCGTCCAGCGTTTCGACGGCTTCCCGCTGCTCGGGGTTCAGGCCGGAGAGATAGTCGGGAACTGGACGGTTCTGGTCGCGTGCGGCCATGGCGCGGGCGGCGATGCCGAGCCCTGATCCCTGTCCCGCGGCGGCCGGCGGTGGCGCGGCCTGCGAATCACGGCGCGGTTCGTTCTCCGGTTCCTCGTCGAAGAACGGAATGTCGTCGAATACGTTACTCATGCGGCCAATGTAGTGATTCCGACCTGAAAGGCCAGAAAAGATGTTCTGGTTTCATTCCCACCCTTTTCACCAGCGCATGGCGAAATCAAGGTGTGGCCCACGGAATGCGGGGGAGGGAGGACGATGTACAGCGCATGCATCAGACGCGCGATCTGACATCTGCGTGAAATCCCACGATGTTACAAATCCGTAAGGATGTTGATCGCGAATTGCATGTATAGTCGTGGACATACATATTGCCGCCATTCACGTCATACTCCTCCCGCCGGAGATCTTAATGCGCATTTGGAAGCAGTTGCTCCTCAGTCTCGTAGTCGTCGTCGCTGCCCTCTGTCTCTGGGTCTTCCTGGTCCCAGGGGCGGGCGACACGCTGGCGCGGATGGGCGTGCCCGAGCCGATCGTTGCCGCCATTCGTCCGCAGGGGCCACAGGGGGCCGACAATGGCGCGGGAGGCGGCCAGGGCGCTGAAGGGCAGGGCAGGGGCGCCGGCGGGCGCGCAACCCTCGTGGTGACCGAAGCGGTCGCCACCGGCACAGTTAATGACCGGCTTGCCGCCATCGGCAGCGGCGAGGCGATCCAGTCGGTAGTCGTGATGCCCCAGGCTTCAGGCATAATCGAGGAAATCCTGGTCTCCGCCGGTGACAAGGTGACGAAGGGCCAGGTGCTGGCTCGCCTCGACGACGACGAGCAGGTGATTGCGCGTGACCGGGCGCAGGTTGCGCTTCGCAGTGCGACTGAGCGCTCTCAGTCGCTCAGCAATCTCCGCTCCGTATCGCGCCTCGACGTCCTCGATGCGCAGATCGCCGAAGAGACGGCGAAGCTGGAGCTCTCCACCGCAGAGTTGAACCTGAAGCGCCGCGAGATCGTCGCGCCGATCGATGGTGTTGCGGGCATCGTGGCGGCCAATGTTGGTGACAACGTCACCACCCAGACCGCCATCGTCACCATCGACGACCGGTCTTCGCTGCTTGTCGATTTCTGGGCCCCGGAGCGTTTCGCAACGGCCATCGCCGTCGGCCACCCCGTAGAAGCGACCTCGATCGCCCGGCCGGGCGATGTCTTCACCGGTGTCGTTCATGCTATCGACAACCGCATCGATCCGGCAAGCCGCACCATCCGCATCCGCGCCCGGATCGACAATCCAGACGACAAACTGCGCGCCGGCATGGCCTTCAATGTCGGCATGCGCTTTCCCGGCGACACTTTCCCGGCGGTGGACCCGCTGGCAGTGCAGTGGGATGCCGAAGGCTCCTATGTCTGGCAGGTCGTCGATGGCAAGTCGGTTAAGAACCGGGTGCGGATCATCCAGCGGAACCCCGATGTGGTGCTCGTCGAGGCAGATCTTGCTCCTGACGATGCGGTCGTGATCGAAGGGCTGCAGCGAGTGCGGGAAGGCTCACCTGTCCGCGTCGCAGGCGCACCGGAAAGCGCAGAGGTGGCAAGCCAATGACCTCTCACGACAGCCATCTGCCGCAGCAGGATCCGAGCCAGAGTTCCATCGCCATCTTCGTCCGTCGGCCGATCCTCGCCGCGGTCCTCAACACGCTTCTCGTCGTGGCCGGCCTCGCTGCCCTCTTTGGCGTGGAGGTGCGCGAGCTTCCCGATGTTGACCAGCCTGTCATCACCGTGCGCACCACCTACGAAGGTGCGTCGCCGCAGACGATCGACCAGGAGGTGACCCAGATCATCGAGGGAGCCGTGGCGCGCGTCAGCGGCATCAAGTCCATCTCCTCGGAATCGCAGTTGGGCTCGAGCCGGGTGACGCTGGAATTCACTGATGCCGCCGACATCGCGGTTGCAGCAAACGACGTCCGCGACGCCCTGGGACGTGTGACCAACCAGTTGCCGGAAGATTCCGACGAGCCGCGCATCATCAAGGCGGATTCGGATTCCCAGGCGATCATGCGGATCGCGGTGACCTCCACAGATCTTTCCATGGAGGACCTGACGCTTCTGGTCGACAATGAAGTCACCGACCGACTGGCGGCCGTCGATGGCGTGGCCGATGTCGAGCTCTATGGCGACCAGGAGAAGATCTTCCGCGTCGACGTCAATCAGGCCTCGCTCGCCGGCCGAGGCCTGACCGTCGGCGATATCTCCACGGCGCTTTCAACCGCGGCCCTCGATGTGCCGGCCGGATCACTGGAAAGCAACCGGCAGGATATCGTCGTGCGTGCCACAGCGAACCTGACGACGCCGGAGGATTTCGAAAATGTCCTGATCAAGGACAATATCCGGCTTCGTGATGTCGCGACGGTGACCCTCGGCGCCGATGACGGCTCCACGGTGCTTCGCGCCAACGGCATACAGGGCGTCGGGCTCGGCATCATCCGCCAGGCGCAGTCGAACACGCTCAGCATCTCGGAGGGCATCAAGGCTGCGGTGGCGGAACTGCAGCAGAACCTGCCCGAAGGCACGCGCATCGCCATTACCAGCGACGATGCCGTCTTCATCGAAGGCGCGCTCCACGAGGTGGAAATTGCGCTCGGGCTTTCCGCCACGGTGGTGCTGATCGTCATCTTCCTCTTCCTGCGCGACTGGCGCGCCACCCTCATCCCGGCGGTCACCATGCCGGTGGCGCTGATCGGCACGCTGGTGGCCATCTATCTGGTCGGATTCTCGATCAATATCCTGACGCTGCTTGCCATCGTGCTCGCCACCGGCCTCGTCGTCGACGATGCGATCGTGGTTCTCGAGAACATCGTCCGGCGGCGCGCGGAAGGCATGGGGCCGCGGGCAGCCGCGGTTCTTGGCACGCAGCAGGTCTTCTTCGCGGTCATCGCGACCACGGCGACGCTTGCGGCGGTCTTCATCCCGCTCTCCTTCCTGCCCGGCCAGATGGGCGGGCTGTTCCGCGAGTTTGGTTTCGTGCTGGCCTTCGCGGTCGGGCTTTCCTCGATCACCGCGCTGACGCTCTGTCCGATGCTGGCGTCGCGCATGCTGTCGAAACCGATCAAGGAAAGCGAAAGCGGCGTCCTCTACTGGATCGGCGAGAAGTTCGCGAGCCTCTATGCCAGCCTGCTGCGGCGCTGCCTCGACGCGCCGGTCGTGGTCATCGTCGTTTCCGCCCTCATCTCGGCCGCTGCCTATGGGGCCTTCGGTCTTGTCCGCAGCGAACTGACGCCGCGGGAGGACCGGTCCATGGTGATGATGCGGCTCACTGCACCCGAAGGGGTTAGCCTCGATTACACGCGCGACCAGATGCAGCGCATCGAGGAGAACCTGCAGCCTCTGCGCGATTCCGGCGAGATTGCCAATATCTTCTCCATCTCCGGCTTCGGCAGCAGCACGAACAGCGGCTTCATGGTGCTGACGCTTGCACCTTGGGGAGAGCGCGAGCGCACGCAGGACGAGATTGTGCAGGATGTGAATGCCGCAGCACAGCAGGTGCCGGCCCTCAGGGGCGTGGCCATGCAGCCGAACAGCCTGCGTATCCGCGGCGCAGGCAACGGGCTGCAGATGGCCATGGTCGGCAGCGATCACGAGAAGCTCACCCAGGCGGCAATCGAGCTCGTTCACAAGATGGAGGATAGCGGCTTGTTCGACACGCCGCGCCTTTCCAACGAGCCAACCCAGGCCCAGCTCTCCGTGGCCATCGACCGTGAGCGTGCCTCCGATCTCGGGATCGACATCGCGGGGCTTTCGGCCGCCATGCGGGCCCTGCTCGAAGGTCGCGAAATTCTCGATGTCTTCGTCGAGGGTGAGGCGGTGCCGGTCAAGCTCACCTCGACGACGCAGCCGATTGACGACCCCACGGATCTGGAGGGCATCTTCCTGAAAGCCGGCGATGGAAAGATCGTCCCGCTCTCCACTATCGCGACCTTGCAGGAGGGCGCGGTGGCACCCGAACTTAATCGCGAGCAGCAGCTTCCCTCCGTTTCCTTCACGGGCAATCTGCGGGACGGCGTGACGCTTGGAGATGCGGTGCAGGCAGTCGAGGCGATGGCGGAGCCCTTGCTGCCCGCCGGCGCGCGGCTCATCCCCCTTGCCGAGGCCGCCACGTTGGAGGAAAACTCCTCCGGCATGCTGATGACCTTCGGCTTTGCCATTGCCATCATCTTCCTTGTTCTTGCCGCACAGTTCGAGAGCGTCCTGTCCTCGCTGATCATCATGTCGACGGTGCCGCTGGGGCTCGCCTGCGCGGTCTTTGCGCTGATCCTCACGGGGACGAGCCTCAACGTCTACAGCCAGATCGGACTGGTGCTGCTGGTGGGCGTCATGGCCAAGAACGGCATCCTCATCGTTGAGTTCGCCAACCAGCTCCGTGACCAGGGGGCGGGCGTGCGCCAGGCGATCGAACGGGCCTGTAGCATTCGCCTGCGCCCCGTCATGATGACGATGATTGCCACTGTCATCGGTGGGCTGCCGCTGATCCTGGCGCAGGGCGCGGGTGCGGAGGCGCGTATCGCGCTGGGCTGGGTCATCGTCGGCGGGCTGGGGCTCGCAACATCGGTCACGCTGCTCATCACCCCCGTGGCCTATCTGCTGATCGCACGCTTCTCCAAGCCGCATGTGCACGAGGAGCGGCGTCTGCACCAGGAACTGGCGGTGGCGATGCAGCCACAGGCGAACGAGGACGGCGACCGGCCACTGCTGGCGGCGGAGTGAGCCGAAAAGCCGGGGCGGGAACATACTGAAACCTGCTGGTTGGCTGCACGCGAACCGCAGATCCTTGGGGGCCGGCTTTGCCGGCCACCGCAGGATGGAGGAGAGCGTGGACGCCGCACTCCCTCCGCCTAAAATTGTATGCCGACCCACCAACTCCTCCCGTCATTCCTGTGCGTGTCACAGGAATTCGGTAGTGCCGCGTCTGCGGCGCAGGGACTCCTGGAAGTCCAAAATATCGTAAGATGTCCTCTCGAAATTATTCGTTCTCCCCGGGCGGACGAGTGAGGCCCGTGGAACGCCAGGGGAGGAGTCTGTCTTGTCGTCATCCTCGGCCTCTATCCAGGGATTCGGATGCCTGAGCGGCATCTTGGTGCGGCGACGTTTGCCCCTCACTGTTCTGGACAAAATCCGGGCGGTCGCCTAACCCGAGGCCCACAAGTTTTGAAGGAGAGGCAGCATGGCGGTAAGAGACGTTCGGCCGGGGATCCGGAATGAGGAGGGCATCGCGACCGTGCTCGACATCCTCAAGCAGCAGTTCGGCGAGCGCTTCCAGACCGGCCAGGCTTTTCGGGAGCAACACGCGCACACCACGACTTATCTTCCTTCGCAGCTGCCCGACGGGGTCGCCTTCGTCGAGAGTGCCGAGGACGTCAAGGCGGTGGTTCGGGCCTGCGCCCACCATAAGGTGCCGGTTATTCCCTTTGGCACCGGATCCTCGCTCGAGGGCCAGGTCAATGCCCCGAATGGTGGCATCTCCATTGATTTCAGCCGAATGAATCGCGTTCTTGAAGTCAATGCCGAGGATCTCGATGTGGTGGTCGAACCAGGCGTGACGCGGGAGCAGCTCAACACCGAATTGCGGGCGACCGGCCTGTTCTTCCCCATCGATCCCGGTGCGAATGCCTCCATCGGCGGCATGGCGGCTACCCGCGCGTCCGGCACCAATGCCGTGCGCTACGGCACGATGAAGGACGCCGTGCTGTCGCTGACGGTGGTGACGGCCGACGGCGAGGAGATCCGCACCGCGCAGCGGGCGCGCAAGTCTTCCGCCGGCTACGACCTGACGCGGCTCTTCGTCGGTGCCGAAGGCACGCTCGGCGTCATCACCTCCATCACGCTCCGGCTGCAGGGCATCCCCGAAAAGATCGGCGGTGGGGTCTGCGCCTTTCCGTCCGTTAAGGCGGCCTGCGATGCGGTCATCACGACGATCCAGATGGGCATTCCGGTGGCGCGCATCGAGCTTCTGGACGAAATGCAGATGCGCGCCTGCAACAGCTATTCCGGCCTTTCCTATGCGGAGAAGCCGACGTTGTTTCTGGAATTCCACGGAACGGAAGAGACGGTCGCGCTGCAGTCGGCGCAGTTCGCCGAAATCGCGGCGGAGTGCGGCGGCGACAGCTTCAGCTTCACGCAGGACGTCGACGAGCGAAACCGGCTCTGGAAGGCGCGCCACAACGCCTACTGGGCGTCGCGGGCACTGGCGCCGCATCTCAACGGCCTGTCGACGGATGTCTGCGTGCCGATCTCGCGGCTTGCCGACTGCGTCGTGGAGACCCAGGCGGATATTATCGAGCATGGCTTCCTGGCGCCGATCGTGGGCCATGCGGGCGACGGTAATTTCCACGTGCTGATCCTGTTCGACGACAAGGACCCGGACGACGTGGCGCGGGCCGAGGCCTTCGTCGCCCGCCTCAATGCCCGGGCTCTCGCCATGGGCGGTACCTGCACCGGCGAGCATGGCATCGGCCAGGGCAAGATGAGCTTCCTGAGACAGGAACTCGGAGGCGCCATCGATCTGATGCGGTCAATCAAGAAGAGCCTCGATCCGGACAACATCTTCAACCCGGGCAAGATCTTCCCGCTGGACGCCTCAAGCGGCGAGGGGGCCTGATGCTTGACTTGTCGGGGTATCGGGTGGGACTAGTCTTTTCATAAAGGCAAGGAGACTCGCTCGGTGCTCGGACGCATCCTGTTGACGTTTGGCGGTGTTCTGGTGGTGGCTTTGTTCGCCGCTTTGTTCGCCCCGTATTTCGTCGACTGGACGGATTTCCGGGTCGAGTTCGAGGAGCGGGCAAGCCGCATCCTCGGCAAGAAGGTGGTGGTGCACGGCGCGGTCGATGCTCGCATCCTGCCGTTCCCGTCGGTGACCCTGCACGACGTGCGGGTCGGGCAGGATCGCGATGGCCTGCCGCAACTGCATGCGGCCCATTTTTCCATGGACATGGAACTCGCCCCGTTCCTGTCGGGCGAGGCGCGCATCTTCGACATGCGGATCGAGGAGCCGCAGGCCCGTGTGCGGATACTCGGGGATGGGACGCTCGACTGGATGCGCGGCAGCCGCGCCGACATTCCGCTGCGGACCGTCGTGATCGAGGACGTTCATATCACCAATGGCTCGCTCGACCTGATCGACGAGCAGAGCGGCGCCACGCGCCGCCTCACAGGGCTCAACGCCGATCTCTCCGCCGCCTCGCTGGCCGGGCCGTGGCGCGGCGAGGGCTATGCCTCGCTCGACGGGCAGGAGGCGGCCTTCAGCCTCGCGACAGGAGAGGGGGAAGCGACGGGGTTGAGGATGCCGCTGCGGCTGCGGCTGCTGCCCGATGCCGCTCCGGTAGCGCTCGATCTCGACGGGGCCTTGCTGCTGGCCGACGACCGCCCCGCCTTCAACGGCCGGTTTGCCGTCGATGTCCTGCAGGAGGAGGACGAGAGCGAGCCGGTCGAAGCGCCGCCGCCGGGGCCGCGTCTCAACGGCAGCTTCGAACTGACCAACGAGCGCATCAGGATTCCCGACTACCGGCTCGAAGTCGGCCCGCTGAACGATCCCTATGTCGTGACGGGCGAGGCCACGCTCGACACCGGTGAAAAGCCTGAATTCCTGCTGACGGCGGAGGGACAGCAGATCGATGTGAACCGGCTAGGCGAGGGTGAGCGTGCCAAGACAGGCCGCGACGCGGCCGCTTCGGCGCAGCGCCGCATCCAGGCGGTGATCGACGTCGCCGCTCAGATACCCATTCCGCAGGTACCCGGACGGGCGCGGTTCAGCCTGCCTGCCGTGGTTGCCAACGACACCACGGTCCGCGATATCCGGATTGACGTCCGCCCTGCCGGCACCGGTTGGAGCGTGGACGGTTTCGCGGCGACCTTTCCCGGCCGCACCCAAGTAGAAGCCAAGGGTGCGCTGACGCTTGCCGACCGGGTCTCCTTCGTTGGCGACATGCTCGTGGCATCGAACCAGCCGTCGGGCCTGGCCGACTGGCTTTCGGGATCGGTCGATCCGGCCATCCGGCGGCTCAAGACGGCCGGATTTTCGGCCCGCGTGAACCTGACCCGAGAACTGCAGCGCTTCGAGGATCTCGAACTCGCAATCGGCCCGGCGACCCTTCGCGGCAAGCTGGAGCGCCAGGCTTCCGCACAGGCCGCGCCGTCGCTCACCCTTGATCTTGCGGGCGACGAGATCGATCTCGATGCCATGCGGGCGCTGGGATCGCTGATCACCGGCAATGACGCCGGAGAGGACGTGCTGGATCACACCATTGCCGCCAGCCTGAAGGCGGAACGCTTCACGGCGCTCGGCGTCGCCGCCGACAAGGTCGATACGGTCTTCACCCTCTCCGAAGGAGCGCTTGCGCTGGAAAGGCTGAAGGTCAGAGACCTCGCGGGGGCTCAGGTCGAAGCCAGGGGCCGGCTGGAAGGATCGCTGCTCGACTACACCGGAAGCGGGACGGCGACCTTTCGTGCGGACGATCCCTCCGGCGTGATCGCCGTCCTGCGAGACCGATTGCCGCCGCACCCGCTGCTCGACCGGCTCGCGGCGAATGCCCGCTGGTTCCGTGGGACTGCCTTGACCGCCGAGGTCGACGTTGGCGGAGACGGGGCGGGAGTGCGCGCCGAACTCAGCGGAAACAGCAACGGAAGTGCCGTGAGGGCCCAACTCACGCTGCCGACGGTGCTCGACCTTACCCGCGAGAACGAGCTGTCGCTGTCCGCGAGCCTCCGGAACGAGGAGACCGCCGTCATCCTCGGCCAGTTGGGCCTCGATCCGCTTCCGCTCGGGAACGACGGGGCGGCGACGGCGACGGTGGACCTGCATCTGGAGGAAGACCGCCCTGCTGTGTCGAAGTTCACCTTCACGACCGGGCGGACGCAGTTCCAGGCCGAAGGCGCGATCGACCTGGACGCTGCGGCTTTCGGAACCGGAAACGGACGGATCAGCCTGCGTTCGGATGATATCGAGCCCTACCTGCTGATGACGGGGATCGGGCTGCCCCAGTTCGGTACCGGATTGCCGCTGGAGGTCCGTTCCGACCTGGTCGTCGCGCCGGAAACGATCCGGCTGGAGAAGGCTTCCGGTCAGGCGAGGGGGAACGGTTTCGCCAGCGAGCGCCTGACGATCGACCGCAGCGCCGGCAGTGCTTCGGTCGAGGGTGACCTTGCGCTGGATAGCCTGGATCTGGCCTGGCTTGCGGAAGCCGTCTATGGGGCCGTTACCGATCCGGCGACGGGGGCACTGTCGGAGAAGCCGTTCTCGCTGCCCATCTTCGGCGCTGCCGAAGCTCAGTTGAAGCTGCGCGCGAAGACCTTCATGCCGGGTGTCCTGGGTCCGGCCACGGGCTTCTCGGCAACACTGGATCACCGCAATGGGGCGATGGCGCTCGAGGACGCCACCGGATCATGGCTCGGAGGGCGCTTTTCGGGCCGGCTCGCCATGTCGAACGGAGAAGGCAACGGCATATTCCAGACACGGCTGACGGTGGAAGGGGCCGATCTTGCGGCGCTCGCCTGGCAGAAGGGCGGTCTGCCCGTCGCGACCGGGCGCTTCGATGCCGTCGTCGCGGCGGAAGCGACTGCCGAGGGGCCCGCGGAGCTGCTGCGTTCCCTCAACGGCTCCGGGGAAATCGCGCTCTCCGATCTGTCGGTGTCCGGCATTGCCCCCGGTGCCCTGCCGGCCCTTCTGGCGGAAGTGGATGGGAGGGAAGGCGAGGTGACAGAGGCGAACATCCTGCCTTTGGCGGAGAGACTGATCCGCAAGGGGCAGGCGGACCTGGGCGAGGTGAAGGTGCCCTTCACCATCACCGACGGCGAAGTGCGGGCCCAGAACGTCACGGCTTCCGCGGACGGCGTCGCCCTCTCGGGACAGGCGCGGATCGAGCTGTCCGAGCGGATGCTGCGCGGCGAATTGGCGGCCATCTACGAGGCCGGCGACGAGGGGCTGGCCGGCGGAGATCCGACCGTGCGATGGATCTATTCCGGTTCCCTGGCGGAGCCGCAGGTGGAGTTCGATGTCATGCCGCTCACCAATTTCCTGTCGCTGCGCGCCTTCGAAAAGGAGCGCCGGCGCGTGGAAGCACTGCAGGCGAGCGTGCTGGAAAAGCAGCGATTGCGCCGTGAAACCGCCCTCTACCGGTTCCTCGCTGCCGAGCGGCAGGCGGCCCGCAAGAAGGCGGAGGCGGAGGAACGGGCCCGCCGCGAGGAGGAACGACTTCGTGCCGAGGCCGCCGCACGGGCGGAGCGCGAACGCGCCGAGGCGGCGGCGAGAGAGGCGGAGGAAAACCGCAGAAGAGCCGAGCAGGCTCCGCCGGTTCTGAACATTCCGCCGGCGCAGGAGCTGTTTTCGCCGGGCGGTTCCGCGCCGCTCGAAACGCCGAGCATTCAAGGCCTGCCGGGCGTCGAACAATAAGACTAGTGATCGGTAGGGGCGGGTTCCCTTTCGCCCCTAAGCCAGCGCAGGACGTAGACCCGCAGCGCCGAAGAAAGATTGCTTTCGGGTGGACGTTCGTCGTCGATCCTGGCGATGAGCCCGGCGAGGCTCATCTGCCGCTGGGCGGCGATCCGCTTCAACTCATCCCAGAATTCATCTTCGAGGGAAAAGCTGGTGCGATGCCCGTGGAGCGTGGCGGAGTGTTTGCGGATCACCGGCGCCTCCAGTCGAGAGCCAAGCCATACCCAATGTCACAAGAGATTCCGCCGCCCCTTGGCGGATGCTGCCCTTCAGTCCCCTTCCGAGGGCTTTTCCAGCCGGCCCTGATCGAGGGACTGTTCCGCCTTGTCGTTCAACGCCTTCGTCAGCATCTTCTCGGCCTTGGTGCGGCCGAAGGTGATGCGGTTCTGCTCCGCCTGCCTTTCCTTCTCCGCCCGCTGCTTCGACTTGCGGAACTGCCGCAGGTTCAGGACATCGCCGCTCATGCCATCTCCGGCGATGCTATTGCTTCTTGCGGAACGAATCGAGCGAGACGACCGAGGCGGGCTTCTTCTCCTCGCCCTCGGCAGGTGCCGTAGGTTCGGCCTTGGCCACCGGTTCGACCGGAATGGCGGTGATTTCCGCCGTCGACTGATCGTCTTCTTCCGCCAGCGGCACTTCGAATTCGAGCTCGAAGTTCACTGACGGATCGTAGAAGCCGCGAATCGCGTTGAACGGGATCACCAGCCGCTCCGGCGTGTCGGAGAAGGAAAGACCCACCTCGAACTGCGTGTCGGATACCTTCAGGTCCCAGAACTGGTGCTGGATCACGATCGTCATCTGTTCCGGATACTTGGCCTTCAGGTGCTGCGAAATGCGCACGCCCGGCGCGCCGGTCAGGAAGGTGATGAAGAAGTGGTGGTCGCCGGGAAGGCGGGCGGTGGCAGAGACTTCGCTCAAAACCTTGCGGATAACACCGCGCAATGCGTCCTGCGCCAAGATATCGTAGCGGATATGATCCTGCCCCATACGGTTCTGTCTCTCACTTCTGACTGTCTTATCGAAGCATGCTTATGCCATGCCAGCCAAACGCGGGAAAGCGTCGGCATGATGGCTAGTGTACATAATTTCGCGGGAAGGGAGAAGGTGAAGGCTTCTGTTGCCAGGTGCCTTCGGACCCCGCCTAAGAGTGCGACCCCTTAGGACTTGATTTGAAGTGTCACACCGCCATTAGGCAGCGAGACGAGCTTCCGCATAGTTGTCGTTTGCAACTACTCTTGTGACCCGATAACGGCGGTATCATGCCGAGCGAAAGTTCGATCTTTACACCCTTGTCGATCCTATTTCGCCCCCATCAAAAGCCGGTCAGATCGACCGACCGGTTTTTGGTGGAGGCGCCGGGTACCGCCCCCGGGTCCAATAGGCTTATTTCACCGACCGTTTATCGCCATAGCCGGACCGAAGCCCGGCAAGGCAGATATAGGGATTTCCATCGGTCCTGAAAAGGGGGCATCCGGAACATGGTGCGATGACTTGCGCCATAGTGCCGGATCCCGCAGATAATTGTGCGCAAGCGCTCCGCGGCGTTGGTGGCGGAGAGCGGAGCCGCTATGGTGGCTCCCGTTGAAAAACTGGCGTGTGGCATGAAGCAGTATCTTGATCTCCTCTCCCATGTGATGGATCACGGAACCGACCGCGGCGACCGGACCGGTACGGGTACGCGCTCCGTCTTCGGCTATCAGATGCGCTTCAACCTCGAGGACGGCTTTCCCGTCCTCACGACGAAGAAACTGCATCTCCGGTCGATCATCCACGAACTGCTCTGGTTCCTGCGCGGCGATACCAACATCGCCTATCTCAAGGAGAACGGCGTCACCATCTGGGACGAGTGGGCGGACGACAACGGCGATCTCGGTCCGGTCTACGGCGCCCAGTGGCGGTCCTGGCCGGCGCCGGACGGCCGCCACATCGACCAGATCGCCAATGTGGTCGAATCGCTGAAGACCAATCCGAACTCGCGCCGCCACATCGTTTCGGCATGGAATCCGGCGCTGGTGGACGAAATGGCGCTGCCGCCCTGCCATTGCCTGTTCCAGTTCTACGTGGCGGATGGCCGGCTCTCCTGCCAGCTCTACCAGCGTTCGGCCGACATCTTCCTCGGCGTGCCCTTCAACATCGCTTCCTATGCGCTGCTGACGATGATGATGGCGCAGGTGACCGGGCTGAAGCCGGGCGACTTCGTCCATACGCTCGGAGACGCCCATCTCTATGCCGATCACTTCGAGCAGGCGAAGCTGCAACTGACCCGTATGCCGAAGCCCTTGCCGACGATGCGTCTCAACCCGGCGGTCAGCGACCTCTTCGCCTTCACCTACGAGGATTTCACGTTGGAAAACTACGTGGCCGATCCGAGCATCAAGGCGCCGATCGCGGTATGAGCGTTCCCGTCTCCATCGTCGTCGCAGTCGCACGGAACGGTGTCATCGGCCGGGACGGCGACATGCCGTGGAAGCTGTCGACCGATCTGAAGCGCTTCAAGGCTCTGACGATGGGCAAGCCGATCATCGTCGGCCGCAAGACGCTGGAATCGTTCGGCGGCAAGCCTCTGCCCGGCCGGCCGCATGTGATCATTACCCGCAATCGCGACTTTTCCGTCGAAGGCGCGGTGACGGCAGCTTCGGTGGCCGAGGGGCTGGCTGCTGCGCAACGGATCGCCGCAGAGACGGGTGCGGCGGAGGTGTGCGTGATTGGCGGAGGGGAGATCTATCGCCAGATCATGGATGCTGTCGACATCCTCTACGTGACGCATGTCGAGACCTCCGTGGCGGACGGCGATACCTTCTTCCCCGACATCGATCCCGCGCTCTTCGAGAGGTGCGAGGAAACGGCTGTTCCTGCTGGTGAGAAGGACAGTTATCCCACCCGCTTCGCTGTCTATCGTCGCCGTCCCGCGACAAACTGAAACATTTCGTTACCAAATACCCTGAAGTTATTGGCGCATCGTTGAAAGCGCCCGCGCGGCTCCCTATAACGGGCATTGGACGGGGGAGCTGCGCTTCCGCGTGTTCGGGAGTGGCAAACAAAGAGGTTTTGATGCCCTGGAGCAATCAGAATGGCGGCGGCGGCCCATGGGGCGGCGGCGGCGGCAATAATCAGGGTCCATGGGGGGGCGGTCCGAACCGGCCCCGGGGCGGTGGCGGAAGCGGCGGTCCTCCGGATCTCGAGGATCTGATCCGTCGAAGCCAGGACCGTCTCCGCGGCGTCGTTCCCGGCGGCTTCAACGGCGGTGCCGTCGTCATCGTGATCCTCGTGATCGTCGCCTTCCTGGCGATCCAGTCGGTGTATACCGTGCAGCCGGACGAGCGGGGCGTCGAGCTTCGTTTCGGCAAGCCCAAGGAAGAGATCTCCATGCCGGGGCTTCACTTCCATCTCTGGCCTCTGGAAACCGTAGAAATCGTCAAGGTGACCGAGCAGCAGCAGAACATCGGCGCCGCAGGCAGCGCCCAGTCCGCCGCCGGCCTGATGCTGTCGGGCGACCAGAATATCGTCAACGTCCAGTTCTCCGTCCTTTATACGGTGAGCGATCCGAAAGCCTATCTCTTCAATCTGGAAAGCCCGGCATCCACCCTGCAGCAGGTCGCCGAGAGCGCCATGCGCGAGGTGGTGGGCCGCCGTCCGGCTCAGGACATTTTCCGCGACAATCGCGAGGACATCTCGACGGAAGTGCGGGCGATCATCCAGGGCACCATGGATGCCTACGGCGCGGGCATCTCCATCAATGCCGTGCCGATCGAGGACGCGGCACCGCCGCGCGAAGTCGCCGACGCCTTCGAAGAAGTGCAGCGCGCCGAGCAGGACGAGGATCGCTTCGTGGAAGAGGCGAACCAGTACGCCAACCAGCAGCTCGGCCAGGCCCGCGGTCAGGCGGCGCAGATTCGCGAAGAGGCGGCAGCCTACAAGGATCGCGTCGTGAACGAGGCGCAGGGTGAGGCCCAGCGCTTCATCTCGATCTACGAAGAATATGCCACCGCACCCGAGGTGACGCGCCAGCGGATCTTCCTCGAGACCATGGAGACGGTCCTGAAGAATTCCAACAAGATCATCATGGAGGAAGGGCCGGGTGTCGTCCCGTATCTGCCCCTCAATGAACTGACCCGCGGCAACCAGCAGGGGGGCAACCGATGATTTCCAATCGTCTCCCGGCCTTGCTGATCGGCCTCGCCATCCTCCTGTTCCTCATCTATTCGTCGGTCTTCGTGGTCAACGAACGGGAGCAGGCTATCGTCGTCCGCTTCGGTGAGATCCAGGACGTCAAGACGGAGCCGGGCCTGTATTTCAAGCTGCCCTTCGCCTTCATGGATGCCGATCGTGTCCAGTATGTCGAGGATCGCGCGCTGCGCTTCGACCTCGACGACATCCGCGTCCAGGTTCGCGGCGGCGCCTTCTACGAGGTAGACGCCTTCGTGGTCTACCAGATCAGCGATCCGCGCCGTTTCCGGGAAACGGTCTCGGGTGACCGCGAGGCGGCCGAAGCGCGTCTGCGCACGCGTCTCGATGCGGCACTTCGCCGGGTCTACGGCCTGCGCAACTTCGATGCCGCGCTGTCCGACGAGCGTTCCCAGATGATGCAGGAGGTCAACGCCCAACTGCGCGAGGCCGCCGAATCCCTGGGTCTTGCGGTTCGCGACGTCCGCATCCGCCGGACGGACCTGACGCAGGAAGTCTCGCAGCAGACCTTCGAGCGCATGAAGGCCGAGCGTCTTGCTGAGGCCGAACTGATCCGTGCACGCGGTAACGAGCAGGGGCAGACCCGCCGCGCCGTCGCCGACCGTCAGGTTGTGGAAATCGTATCGGCGGCGCAGAGGGATTCGGAAATCATCCGAGGCGAAGGCGATGCGGAGCGTACCCGCATCTTTGCCGAGGCCTTCGGGCGCGATCCGGCATTCTTCGACTTCTACCGGTCCATGCGCGCCTATGTCGCCTCACTGGTCGACACCGGCACCACGCTCGTGATGTCGCCCAATTCGGACTTCCTGAAGTTCCTGAATAGTCCGGATGTCGCCGCCGCCGCGGCGGCCGCACGCAACGGACAAGGTGCCGACGCGCCGGCCGCATCGCCCGCCCCGGCGACACCGCCGACCCAGCCTGCACCGGCAGAGGCCGGCGCGGCCGGCAACGGCGGCTAGCTTCGAGAGGCGGCTTCGGCCGCCTCTTTCCGTTCTACACGGGCCGTCTGCATCGGGATCCATGTCACGAAAAGGTAATTTCCCCGGTCTTCATTCCGCCCTATCTTGCGGTGACAGTCCCGCACGATTCCGCCGGGCATTTCTCACGCGGGCATGACATACAGGGGAAGCCATATGGCTCAATCGGTTCTGACCTTGAAACGTTCGGTTGCGGTGCTTGCCATCCTCGCCGTGACGGGCGCTGCCGCGGCGCAGACGCCCGCGCCACAGGCAAGCCCCGCCCCGAGCGTTCCGGCAGCGCCGGCGCCGGGGGCGCCCGGCGGAAACGAGCCGCCGGCAGGGCCGGACAGGGGACCGTCAGCCGGAGAGGGCACCCAGCCGGAGGCCATGCTGCCGGCACCGCCGACCGCTGCTCCGACCGTGAACATCCAGCCTTCGCCGGGCGCCGGCCTCGCCACCGGCCCCGGCTCCGTGGCCGATCTTGCGGAAGGCCTGCTCGACGCGGTGGTCAACATCTCCACGTCGCAAAGCGTCGAAAGCAACGGGGCCGGGCCGCAGCCGCCGCAAACGCCGGACGGTTCCCCCTTCGAGGAGTTCTTCGACGAATTCTTCGACGGCGAGGGAGGAGAAGGCGGCAGCCAGAAGGTCAACTCCCTCGGATCGGGCTTCGTCATCGATCCGGCGGGTTTCGTCGTCACCAACAATCACGTCATCGAGGACGCCGACGACATCGAGGTCGTGTTTCCCGACGGCAGCAAGCTGAAGGCCACCCTCGTCGGCACCGACCCGAAGACCGATCTCTCGGTGCTGAAGGTCGAGCCCAAGACGCCGCTGAAGGCGGTTCGCTTCGGCGATTCCCGCCAGATGCGCATCGGCGACTGGGTGATGGCGATCGGCAATCCGTTCGGGCTCGGAGGGTCGGTGACGCTCGGCATCATCTCCGCGCGCGGCCGCAACATCAATGCCGGCCCCTATGACAACTTCATCCAGACAGACGCTGCCATCAATAAGGGCAATTCCGGCGGGCCGCTGTTCAACATGAAGGGCGAGGTCATCGGCATCAACACGGCCATCATCTCTCCGTCCGGAGGCTCGATCGGCATCGGCTTTGCCGTTCCGACGGAGCTTGCTCAGAACATCGTCAACCAGCTGATCGAGTTCGGCGAGACACGGCGCGGCTGGCTCGGCGTGCGCATCCAGCCGGTCAGCAACGAGGTGGCCGAGAGCCTGGGGATGGGCAGTGCCCGCGGTGCGCTCGTCTCTGGTGTCGTGAAGGGCGGTCCCGTGGACGATGGCTCGATAAGGGCCGGTGACGTCATCCTTTCCTTCGACGGCAATCCCGTCACCGAAATGCGCGATCTGCCGCGTGCGGTGGCGGAAAGCCCGGTCGGGAAGGAGGTCGACGTCGTCGTGCTGAGGGACGGCAAGGAGGAAACAGTCAAGGTGACGCTCGGCAGGCTGGAGGACAGCCCGGAAGACCAGGCAGCCGAGGAAAATGTCGCGCCCGAAGGCGAAGAGCCGGCACCGGAAGACGGAGATCAGGGCGAAGAGCAGAACGGTGAAACGGAGCAGGCCACCGAAGTCACACTCGGCATGACGATCGCGCCTCTCGACGACGAGCAGCGAGCTGCGTTCAACATAGCCGAAGACGTCGAAGGCGTGGCCATCACCGCTGTCGAGGCGGGTTCCGCAGCCGCCGAGAAGGGGCTGAAGCCAGGCGACGTCATCGTCGAGGTCGCCCAGGACTTCGTCGACAGCCCGAAGGCGGTGAAGGATCGGATCGATGCGCTGAAATCGGAAGGTCGCCGCAACGCCCACCTGATGATCGCCGACCCAACGGGAGCGTTGCGCTTCGTGGCGGTGCCGGTGGAATAGGCCGGGCTACGGGGTGACGCGGCCGCCCATGGCCGCGTAGACCGCGTGCCGCTTCAGGTGAGGATGGGTGTCCGGAACCCGGGGATGGTCGAAATCCATCTGCGGACAGCGCTTCATTCCGATCCGTTCCATGACGGCGGTGGACCGGCGGTTGTCTGCCACAGCGAATGCCAGAACCGCTGGTATGCCCTTGCCGGTGAACGCGAAATCAAGCAGCGCGCGCGCAGCTTCCGTGACATAGCCGTGCCCCCAGAAACGGGTCGCGAGCCGCCATCCGATCTCCACGGTTTCGGCCGGGAAGATCTCCGGCATGCTGGCAGGCGACAGGCCGCAGAAGCCGATGGGCTCGCGCGTTTCCTTCAGTTCCAGGGCATAGAAGCCGAGTCCGGTATCGCGGATGGAGCCATTCAGCTTGTCGAGGAGCGCATCCGATTCGGCATGGCTGCGCCGGAAGGCGAAATACTCCATCACCTTGGGATCGGCATTGATCTCCCGGAACAGATCGCGATCGCCTTCGATCCAGCTGCGGATGCGCAGGCGGGCGGTCTCCAGGACGACCAATGGTGGCTCGTTCAACGTCACGGCGTCACGAAATCCGTTTTCCGGTAGCCCTGGATATAGAGGAGGGCGGTGAGGTCGCCGTGGTCGATGCGCATGCGGGCCTGGGCCGCGACGACGGGCTTTGCATGGAGGGCGACACCGGAGCCGGCGAGATTGAGCATGCCGAGATCGTTCGCCCCGTCGCCGACTGCGATAACCTCATCCGTGGAGATGCCGAGCCGCGCAGAGATCTCCGTCACCGCGTCGATCTTCGCCTGCTTGCCGAGGATCGGCTCCGCCACCTGGCCGGTGAGGATCCCGTCCTTCTCCAGCAGGATGTTGGCGCGGTTCTCGTGGAAGCCGAGGCGCGCGGCGATCGGGTTCGTGAAGACGGTAAAGCCGCCGGAGACGAGGGCGGTGTGGAAGCCCTGGGCCTTCATGGTGGCGATCAGTTCCGGTCCCCCGGGGGTCAGTGTGATGCGGCTGGAGATGACGTCGTCGACGACCGAGAGCGGCAGGCCCTTCAGGAGCGCCACCCGCTCCCGCAGCGCCGGCTCGAAGGCGATCTCGCCGTTCATCGCACGGGCCGTGATCGCGGCCACCTTGTCCTTGAGGCCGACGACGTCCGCGAGTTCGTCGATGCATTCCTGGCCGATCATGGTGGAATCCATGTCGGCGATCAGGAATTTCTTTCGCCGGGATTCTGTCTCCTGCACCACGAGGTCGACCGGCCCACCGGCGATCACGGCGCGGAGATTGGCTTCCGCTGCCTGGACATCCGCGCCGTCCCGCAGGGCTATGTCGCAGGCTATGCCGTCCGCGAGCCAGTAGAGACCCGCAGCGTTCACCGCCTCGGCTGCACGGTCGCCCATGGATGGAGACAGTACGGGATTTGACGGATGGGCGATGAGCGTGGCAACGAAAGCCATATGAGAAACCTTGCGACAGATTGGGACGCGATCCTGATAACGGGGCCGACCGCCAGCGGCAAGTCGGCGCTTGCCCTGCAACTGGCGGCGGATGCCGGCGGAGCCGTCATCAATGCCGACAGCATGCAGGTCTACGACACCTTGCGCGTGCTGACGGCACGCCCCTCGCAGGAGGAAATGGCCGACGTCCCGCACCATCTTTATGGCTATGTGCCGGCGACACGGGCGCATTCCACGGGAGAATGGCTACGGGACGTGGCGGCGCTTCTGCCGCAACTGCGGGCGCAGAAGCGGTTGCCGGTCTTCGTCGGCGGCACCGGGCTCTATTTCAAGGCGCTGACCGGCGGGCTTTCCGCAATGCCCGAGATCTCCCAGGACGTGCGCTGCCGGGTGCGCCTCAGGCTCAAGCAGGAGGGGGCCGAGCGGCTTCATGCCGAGCTTGCCGACCGTGACCCCATGACGGCCCGGACGCTTCGGCCAACCGACGGGCAGAGGATCGTTCGTGCCCTCGAAATGCTGGAAGAGACCGGCCGCTCCATCGCTGCTTTCCGGCAGGAGCCTGGGCCGATAGTCATCGACCCGGACCGGGCGCTGAAACTCGTCGTGCTGCCCGACCGGGCGGTGCTGCAGGACCGGATCAACCGGCGTTTCGAGAAGATGTTCGACAATGGAGCCGTGGAGGAGGTCAGGGATTTGCTGGCGCTCGATCCTCCCGCTGAGGCTCCCGCGATGAAAGCGATCGGAGTCGTCCAGATCGCGCAGATGCTTGACGGGGGCATGACGCCGAAAGAGGTGGTGGAGCGGGCCTCGGCGCTCACACGGCAATATGCAAAACGTCAGATGACCTGGTTCCGCAACCAGATGGACGAGAGCTGGCGACGGATCGATCCTTCCGGCGATCAGTCCCTGTCGTCGTAGAGGCTGCTCAGCGGCCTCTTGAGCAGGGTGTCGCGCAACGAACCTTCCCGGCGCGGCGGCTGCAACGGGCGAAGTCCGGCATTCCCGCCGAAGGCTCGTGCGGAGACCGGCGGACGATCAGGGGAATGATCACGATCGAAACCGCGCGGCTGCTCGAAGGCGGCCGGCGTGCGCTGCACGTTCTGCGGAGATGCACCGGGTAGCATGTCCGGCCGATAGGGCTCCGGCCTTGCCGGAAGGTCCGCCGACAGTCCCGATGCCTGGTGGGAAGGCGCAACGCTGCGCGCCCAGCGGTCAAGTTCCATCTCGGCGGCCATGGCATCCCGCTCCTCGCTCTCCTCCGGGAGTAGTTGAGACCGTGCCTCGCAGACATCATCGGCGATTGGCTTGAAAGCCCCGAGTTCCGGCGCTGCGATCGAGCGCATCCGGGCCACGACGTTGCGGAGATCCACCGTGTCGGGTGTCTCCTCGCTGCCCTTGTCGAGGACCCCGTTCGCCTTCGGGAGGTATTTCTCCTCCACCCGCGCGAACCGCAGCCGCATCGGAACAGCGATCGCTTCGCCGAAGGCGATCGCCTCGCCGTTGCCGAGCGAGGACAGGAAGCTCAAGGTCGAGATCGACGAGTTGGGTATGGCCGACCGGATGATTTCCTGGTCGCGGTCGTTCGCGAGGCGCATCGCAAACAGGGTGGAGCATTGCGACAGGATCGTCTGGTCGAGTTCTCCCGGCCGCTGCGTGATGACCCCGAGCGACACGCCGTATTTGCGGCCTTCCTTCGCGATGCGGGCGATGGCCTGCCGGGTTGGGAGGAAGCCCCGCTCCGGATCCGCGGGGACATAGCGGTGCGCCTCCTCGCAGACGACGAGCATGTGGATTGCGCCGTTGCTCCAGAGCGCCAGTTCGAAGGCCATACGGCACAGGATGGACGCCACGGAGTTCACGACCTCGGACGGAATCCCGGCGAGCTGGAACGTGCAGATCGGCCTGTCACCGCCCGGAATGCGGAAGATGTGGGCGATCGTCTCCATGATCGTGTCCTGGATCGTATTGTTGGAGAACATGAAGTGGTAGCGCGGGTCATTGATCGCCGAGATGACGCGCAGCTTGAGGGTTCGCAGGATCGGCTTTTCGCCGCGCCCTTCCAGCCGGCCGATCCGCTCGTCGATCAGCGCGAGGAGGTCCGCCATCCGATACGGCACCGGCGTATCGGCCGTGATCGAGCTCTTCTCCGTGGTGCGGCGCATCAGGCTGGAATCGCCCCCGCGAAAGGCTCGCTTTGCTTCGGGGATGAGGTCCCGCAGGATGTCGAGCTCCTCCGCGACCGGGGGGCGGCCACGGAAAAGGACCTCCGCGAATTCCTCGAGCCTCATCAGCCAGAAGGGCAGGTCGAGTGTTTCCGTGTCGATGACGACAGCGTGTTCGGGGAACGCTGCCGCGAACTCGTTGTGGGGGTCGAGGATCAGGACCCGCAGTTTCGGATCCGCCTCGATGGCTTTGTGGAGGAGAAGCGAGACGGCGGTCGACTTGCCCACGCCGGTCGAGCCGACGATGGCGAAGTGCTTCGACAGCATCGAGGGGATGTGGATCGCGGCATCGATCGTTTCATCCTGCGTCAGCCTGCCGATGACGCAGCTATCGTTCTTGCCGGCGTCGTATATGCGCAGGAGGTCGGCGGCGCGGATGCGATGGGCGACCGCGCCGAGATAGGGATAGCGCGAGATGCCGCCGGAGAATTCTTCCCGGCCATCCGGGCCGACGCGGACCTCGCCCAGAAGTTCGGCCTCGATCCGAAAGCCGTTGTCGTTCTCGCCCCAGGTCTTCTCATCGGTCGTCATCGAATAGGCGAGCGCAACCACGCGGTTGTTGCCGACGCTGATCGAAATCAGGCGGCCGACCGACCACAGCTCCGTCAGCGTGGTCTCTCCGTTCTCTGCCGTGGCGGCGATCGTTGCACGTGAGCCCGTGCACGCGACCACCCGCCCGAGCATCCGGTTCCCCGGCGCGGTGGTGTCCCGGCGATCCTGTTCGCCAGCCGATACGGAATGGTGCAGGTCGTTGTTGCGCAAGACGAAGCCCTGTCATCGGGAGAGGAGCATCAATGCTCTCCGGCTGCTGACCAACTGCAACCTAGTGCAGCCGGTTTAACAAGTGGTGTAGTTCGCCTGCCTTGGCCGGCCATTCTTGACCGGGCGTAATTTTTGGTGTCGATCGCGTTGACGCGGAGCAACAATCTGTCTAACACTTCCGGCCATGACGATTTCGAACGTACTTATCGTGGTGGGAAGGCGCATGGGCAGGATGGTGTAACCATCCGGCGTCAGCCACCCATGCGCTAACAGGCTCCTCAAGGGGCCTTTTTTTATGCCCAATCTCAGCCAGAACAGCCGGAGCGAGTGGATCAGGACAATGACGGACAGCAACAATCAGATGACGGGCGCGGAGATCGTTCTGAAGGCTCTGAAGGACAACGGGGTGGAGCATATCTTCGGCTATCCCGGCGGCGCGGTGCTGCCGATCTATGACGAGATATTCCAGCAGGAAGAAATCCAGCACATCCTCGTCCGGCACGAGCAAGGGGCGGGTCATGCGGCCGAAGGCTATGCGCGCTCGACCGGCAAGGTCGGCGTGATGCTGGTCACTTCCGGGCCGGGTGCGACGAATGCCGTCACGCCGCTGCAGGACGCGCTGATGGATTCCGTGCCGCTGGTCTGCATTTCCGGGCAGGTTCCGACGACGCTGATCGGTTCGGATGCCTTCCAGGAATGCGACACCGTCGGCATCACGCGGCCCTGCACCAAGCACAACTGGCTGGTGAAGGACGTCAACGAACTGGCCGGCATCATCCATGAAGCGTTCCGGATCGCGCAGACGGGCCGCCCGGGCCCGGTCGTCGTCGATATTCCCAAGGATATCCAGTTTGCCACCGGCACCTATACGCCGCCGGGCGAGACGCCCGTCAACAAGAGCTACACCCCGAAGCTGCAGGGCGACCTGAAGGCAATCCAGGCCGCCGTCGAACTGATGGCCGCGGCGAAGCGTCCGATCCTCTATACGGGCGGCGGGGTCGTCAATTCCGGGCCGGAAGCCTGCCGCCTGCTGCGCGAACTGGTCGACCTGACGGATTTCCCGATCACCTCGACCCTGATGGGGCTCGGCGCCTATCCGGCATCGGGCAGGAACTGGCTCGGCATGCTCGGCATGCACGGCTCCTACGAGGCGAACATGGCGATGCACGACTGCGACGTCATGGTCTGCATCGGGGCGCGCTTCGACGACAGGATCACCGGGCGTCTGAACGCATTCTCGCCGAATTCCCGCAAGATCCATATCGACATCGACCCGTCCTCGATCAACAAGAACGTCCGCGTCGACGTGCCGATCCTCGGCGATGTCGGGACGATTCTGGAAGACATGGTCCGCCTGTGGCGGGCGCTGCCGAAGAGGCCGGAGGCGGCCCAGACGCAGGAATGGAAGGCCAGCATAGAACGGTGGCGGGCGCGCAATTCCTTCGCGTTCAAGCCGTCGAACGACGTCATCATGCCGCAATACGCGATCCAGCGGCTCTACGAACTCTCGAAGGGCAGGGACACCTACATCACCACGGAAGTGGGCCAGCACCAGATGTGGGCGGCGCAGTTCTTCGGCTTCGAACAGCCGAACCACTGGTTGACCTCCGGCGGTCTCGGCACCATGGGCTACGGCCTTCCGGCGGCGATCGGCGTTCAGGTGGCGCATCCGGACGCGCTCGTCATCGACATCGCCGGCGATGCCTCCATCCAGATGTGCATCCAGGAAATGTCCTGCGCCATCCAGTACAACCTGCCGGTCAAGATATTCATCCTCAACAACCAGTACATGGGCATGGTGCGCCAGTGGCAGCAGCTGCTGCATGGCAACCGGCTGTCGAACTCCTACACGGAAGCGATGCCGGACTTCGTCAAGCTGGCGGAAGCCTATGGCGCGGTCGGCATGTACTGCGACGATCCGAAGGAACTCGACGGCAAGATCGAGGAGATGATCGCGGTGAAGAAGCCGGTGATCTTCGACTGCCGCGTCGCAAACCTCGCCAACTGCTTCCCGATGATCCCGTCCGGCAAGGCGCATAACGAGATGCTGCTTCCGGACGAGGCCACGGATGAAGCTGTCGCCACTGCCATCGATGCCAAGGGCCGGCAGCTCGTTTGAGCGGCAGCTTGTTAAAGCCATTTCTGAGATAACGGACGCAAGAACATGAATGCTCATCAACTACCGACCGGATCGGCCTATTTTATCGCTCCGGAAACGGCAAAGGCCGAGAACCATACGCTCTCCGTGCTCGTCAGCAACGAGCCGGGGGTACTTGCCCGCGTGATCGGCCTGTTTTCCGGCCGCGGCTACAATATCGAGAGCCTGACGGTTTCGGAAACGGAGCACGAGGCACATCTCTCCCGCATCACCATCGTCACGCGCGGCACGCCGAGCGTGCTGGAGCAGATCAAGGCGCAACTGGAGCGCATCGTTCCGGTGCACCGGGTGGTGGATCTCACAGTCCGCGCGCAGGTGCTCGGCCAGGAGCGGCCGATCGAACGGGAGGTGGCGCTGATCAAGGTGGTGGGTTCGGGCGAGCATCGGGCCGAGACGCTGCGGCTTGCCGATGCCTTCCAGGCCAAGGTGGTGGATGCGACGGTGGAGCATTTCATCCTGGAGATTACCGGGAAGTCCTCGAAAATCGACCAGTTCGTGGCCATCCTGAAACCACTCGGCCTCATCGAGATCTGCCGCACCGGGATCGCCGCGATGAACCGCGGCCCGCAGGGAATGTAATCAGATCATCTCCAGCGGCGTCGGCCGGCTCGGGGGCGGGAAGGCGGCATCCAGTGCCGCCAGGTCGTCGTCCGTCAGGTCGAGTTTGGCCGCCTCCCTGTTTTCCGCGACGCGTGACGCATGGGAAGATTTCGGGATGGCGATGACGCCGTCCCGTTCCAGCAGGAAGGCGAGCGCCACCTGCGCCGGCGTCGCCTGGTAGGCCTTGGCGATGTGGATGAGGGTGTCGTTACGGGCGAGGCTTCCCTGCTCGATCGGCGAATAAGCCATGACTGCGATGCCACGCTTCTGGCACCAGGGAAGGAGGTCGTACTCCACTCCCCGGCGGGACAGGTTGTAGAGCACCTGGTTGGCGGCGCAGTTCTCGCCACCCGGCACCTCCATCAGTTCCCGCATGTCGGCAAGATCGAAGTTGGAGACGCCCCAGGCGCCGATCCTGCCCTGCCGCCGAAGCTCTTCGAAAGCCTCCACCGTTTCTGCAAGCGGATGTTCGCCGCGCCAATGGAGGAGGTAGAGGTCGATGCGGCCGGTCTTCATGCGGGTGAGGCTGCGCTCGCAGGCGGCGATCGTGCCTTTGCGGCTGGCGTTCCACGGATGGACCTTGCTGACGAGGAAGACTTCGTCACGGCGGCCGGAGATTGCTTCACCGACAAGGCGCTCGGCGCCACCCTCGCCATACATCTCGGCCGTGTCGATCAGGGTTATGCCGCGGTCGATGCCCTCACGCAGGGCGGCGATCTCCTGTTCTGCCTTCCCGGCATCCTCGCCCATCTGCCATGTCCCGAGGCCAAGTGCCGGCACGACCACACGGTCCGGGAGCGTGACGGTCGGGAGGGTGTCGTCTATCATGGAACGGCTCCAGCTCAATGACGCCAAGATAAGGCGTACCGCTCGCCTGCCAAGCCCGCTTGAAGCGACTGCGGAATGAGCCTAGAACTTTCCCAGGCCGCCCGCCGAACGAGGCGACCGTCTGGTGAACATCAAACATTGGCGCCTGGAGAATACATGCCGCTGGAAACCTTTCTGGCCCTGGTGCTGTTCGCATTCACGACATCGATCACGCCCGGCCCCAACAACATGATGCTGTTCGCCTCGGGGGTGAACTTCGGCTTTCGCCGGACCATTCCCCACATGCTGGGCATCGGGGCCGGCTTCCTGTCGCTCCTGATCGGCGTGGGACTCGGGCTCGGCGCCCTGATGCAGAGCGTGCCTCTCGTCTATACCATCCTGAAGTTCGCAGGCGGAGCCTATCTCCTCTGGATCGCATGGAAGATCGGCACTTCGCGCAGCCTGTCGGAGGGCGAGGCGGGAGCGCGGCCGATGACCTTTTTCGGAGCGGCCGCCTTTCAGTGGGTGAACCCCAAGGCCTGGGTAATGGCGGTGACGGCGATGGCCACCTATACCAACCCCACCTATTACGTGCCGACGGTGCTATTGGTCGGCGTGGCCTTCGCGCTCGTCAACCTGCCGAGCGTCTCCACCTGGGCCGGCTTCGGCTCGGCGCTGCGCGAGTGGCTGTCGGTGCCATTGCGGCTGAAATGGTTCAACATCACCATGGCCGTTCTGCTCGTCATCAGCCTCTGGCCGATGCTGAAGTAAAGGGCGGGAGCAATGCACGAGCACGATCCCCACGATCACGATCACGATCACCACCACGACAACCGCTATTCCGACATGCAGGCGCGGGTGCGGGCCCTGGAGACGGTGCTGACGGAGAAGGGCCTGATCGAACCCGCCGCCATCGATGCAATCGTCGAGACCTACGAGACCAAGGTGGGACCGCGCAACGGCGCGCGCGTCGTGGCGAAAGCCTGGAGCGACCCGGAGTTCGCGGATTGGCTGCGGCAGGACGCGACGGCGGCGATCGCCAGCCTCGGCTTCACAGGTCGGCAGGGCGAGCACATGCGGGCGGTGTTCAATACACCGGAAATGCATAATCTCGTCGTCTGCACGCTTTGCTCCTGTTATCCCTGGGCGGTGCTCGGCCTCCCTCCCGTCTGGTACAAGGCGCCTGCCTACCGGTCGCGGGCAGTGATCGATCCGCGCGGCGTGCTGACGGAGTTCGGCGTGAGGCTGCCCCAGGGCACGAAGATCCGCGTATGGGATTCGACGGCGGAGCTGCGTTATCTCGTGGTGCCCATGCGTCCCGAAGGGACGGAGGGGATGGATGAAAGCCGGCTTGCCGATCTTGTGACGCGCGACTCGATGATCGGTACCGGACTTGCGCTCTCGCCGGAGCAGGCTCGATGAACGGGCCCCACGATCTCGGCGGCCAGATGGGGTTCGGGCCGGTCGCGCCGGAGCCGAACGAGCCGTATTTTCATGCCGGCTGGGAAAAGCGGGCGCTCGGCATCACGCTCTCCTGCGGTGCATTCGGTGCCTGGACGATCGATGAGAGCAGGCACGCCAGGGAGAATATTCCGCCGGCGGATTATCTGAAGGCCAGCTATTACGAAATCTGGATCCGTGCGCTGGAGACACTTCTGGAGCGGCATGGCTTCGCGAATGCCGAGGAGATCGATGCCGGGCACAAGCTGCAGGAGCCGGCGAAACCGAAGCGGGTGCTGACCGCCGACCTGGTGGCTGGCGTGCTGGCACGGGGTGGACCGTGCGACCGGCCTGTGGAGACGGAGCCGCTATACGCGGTCGGCGACCGGGTGCGGACCCGGAACTTCAATCCGGAGACGCATACGCGATTGCCACGCTATGCGCGGGGGAAGACCGGTGTGATCGAGGCGGTGCAGGGCTCCTTCGTCTTCGCCGACGACAACGCGCATGGTCGCGGGGAGAACCCGCAATGGGTCTACACCGTCGTGTTCGATGGCGGGGAGATCTGGGGCGAGGGTGCCGACCCGACCCTGACGGTCTCGATCGATGCCTGGGAGAGCTATCTTGAGCGCGTGTGAGGCGAGATCCCTGCTTGTCCAGTCTCCGGGTCTGCCGCGTTCCGCCGAGGGCGATCCGGTGTTTCCGGAGCCTTGGGCGGCGGAAGCCTTCGCCATGACCGTGCATCTTCACGAGAAAGGTTTGTTCTCCTGGGGCGAATGGGCGGAAGCATTGTCGGCGGAAGTCCACAGGCCGGGACGCGCCGAGGACGGCAGCGACTACTTCGACTGCTGGGTCGAGGCGCTGACGGGGCTGCTGGTGCGCAAGGACATTGCGGATGCCGAGGCCATTCTTGGCCTGCAGAAAAGCTGGCAGCGGGCGGCGGAGGCGACGCCGCATGGACGGCCGGTCGAACTTGCGAACGATCCGCTTTCCCGGCGGTTTTGATCCTCTTTCGTTCTTTTCGGTTGCGGTAGCGTCCAGAATCCTGCCATGTCGCAGCCATGCAATTTGCTCCGCAACAGGACGAGGCCCTGAAGGCCGTTTCGCGCTGGCTGAAAGACGGCCGCCAACAGGTCTTCCGGCTATTCGGCTATGCCGGAACCGGCAAGACGACGCTTGCCAAGCATTTCGCCGAGCATGTGGATGGCGACGTGCTGTTCGCTGCCTTTACCGGCAAGGCAGCGCAGGTGCTTCGCTCACGCGGCGCCAAGAACGCCAAGACCATCCATTCGCTGATCTACAGGCCTCGGGGCGAGGAGGAGGTTTCCGACGAGGAGACCGGCAAGACCTCGATCTCACCGATGTTTTCCATCAACCGCCAGAGCCCCGTCGCGAAGGCAGCGCTGATCGTCATCGACGAGTGCTCCATGGTGGACGAGCAGCTTGGCCGCGACCTCATGAGCTTCGGCACGCCTATCCTGGTGCTGGGCGATCCGGGGCAGCTTCCGCCGGTCTCCGGCGGCGGCTTCTTCACGGAGCAGCAGCCGGATTACCTCCTGACGGACATCCACCGGCAGGCGCGGGACAACCCGATCATCCAACTCGCCATGAACGTGCGCGAGGGCAAGGAGATCATGTATGGGGACTATGGGACGGCGCAGGTGATCTCGCGCAACGAGGTGAACCAGGCACTGGTGCTCGACGCGGACCAGGTTCTCGTCGGCACGAACAAGACCCGCAAGCGATACAACCAGCGGCTCCGCGAGCTCAAGGGTTTCACCACGGACTATCCGCAATCCGGCGACAAGTTGGTCTGCCTCAGGAACGACCAGGTGAAGGGCCTGCTCAACGGCTCGCTCTGGCAGGTGATGAGTTCGTCGCGGGAAACCGTGAAGCCGGGCATCAACCTGATGATCCGCCCGGAAGACGACGACATGGATCGCGGTGCGGCGAAGATCAAGCTTCTGAAGGCGGCGTTCGAGAGCGAGGAGGAGATCCCCTGGTCGACCCGCAAGCGCTATGACGAATTCGACTACGGCTATGCGCTGACCGTCCACAAGGCGCAGGGTTCCCAATGGAACAATGTCGTGCTGTTCGACGAGAGCTGGGCGTTCCGGGACACGCGGGAACGCTGGCTTTATACGGGGATCACGCGGGCGGCGGAGACTCTGACCATCGTGCGGTGAACAAGCATCAAAAGTTTCAATGGGCGGATTTGCGAAAGCCATTGGTCTGCCGGGCCGCGCTGGCGTAAGCAGGTAGACATCTTCCAAACGGAATCCGTGCCATGCCGACCAAGCTTTCCGTCAACATCAACGCCATCGCCATGCTGCGCAACCGCCGCGACCTGCCGTGGCCGAGCCTGGAGCATCTGGGTCGCATCGCGTTGCAGGCAGGGGCAAGCGGGCTCACCGTCCACCCGCGGCCTGACCAGCGGCATATCCGCTTCTCCGACCTGCCGGTGATCCGGGCGCTGATCGACGACGAGTTCCCGCAGGCCGAGTTCAACATCGAGGGTTATCCGAGCGAGGATTTCCTGGCGCTGTGCGAGCGGACAGAGCCGGAGCAGGTGACGCTCGTGCCGGACGATCCGAGCCAGGCAACGTCCGACCACGGCTTCGACTTCAGGGCGCAGGGCGAGATGCTGAAACCGATCGTTGCGCGGCTGAAGGCGGGGGGAATGCGGGTTTCCCTGTTTGCGGACGGCGACGGTGACGTGGAGGCGGTGCGGCTGGCCAAGGAAACAGGCGCCGACCGGATCGAGCTCTACACCGGGCCTTACGGCGGTTGCTACGACAATCCGGAGCGCGCGGCTGAAATCGTCGAACTGCTGGGGCGGACGGCCGATGCGGCACGCGCGGAAGGGCTGGGGGTCAATGCCGGGCACGACCTGACCGTAGCCAACCTGCCGGCGCTGGTGAAGCGCATCCCTCACCTCGCGGAAGTATCCATCGGGCACGGGCTGACGGCGGACGCGCTGGAGTTCGGGATGGCGGAAACGGTGCGGCGATTCCGCCATGCCTGCGGGCAGACCGTTTAGACGGGCCTCGGTCCGGCTTCGGCGAGATTGAGTTCCCAGGTCTGGCCCACACATTGCGGCCCGAACATCGAATGTCTCTCCTCGGAGATAAGCTCGAATCCGGCCATTTCGTAGATCCGGATCGCAGCCGTCAGCATGTCGGTCGTCCAGAGCGACAGCTTCTCATAGCCTGCCGCCGTCGCGAAGCGGATGCACTCATCCACGAGCTTTCGGCCGATACCCAACCCGCGCGCCCGCGGATCCAGATAAAGCAGCCGCAACTTGGCGATGTTCCCGCCGCCGTCGGCGACGAGCACGCAGCCGACACGCGTGCCGCCACGCTCGGCGATCCAGCTCCGCTCGCGCTCCGGGTTGAAGTTGGCGATGAACCTGCCGGTAACCTCGGCGATGAGACCTTCGAACTTCTCGTTCAGACCGTATTCCCTGGCATAGGCCGTCGCCTGTGCCTCCACAAGCCAGCCCATGTCGCCGATCCTGTGCGGGCGCAGGATGACAGGTTCCGTTTCGCAGGTGGAGGATGGGGCGAGGATTGTGTGGACGGTCCGCAGGGCATCGACCAGCCGGGCCTGGTCCGCCTTATCGACGTTCTGTAGATCGCCGGCGATCTGCCGGCGCGACCGGTCGCCCAGGGTCTTGTAGATCTCCGCTCCCTCAGCGGTGAGGGAGAGGATGCGGCTACGCCCGTCGATGGGATCGGGTTCGGTCGCAAGGAGCCCCGCCTCACGGAACTTCTTCAGGATGCGGCTGAGATAGGCGGGATCCAGGCCGAGGTCGCGGTTCAGTTGCGTGGAGGAAACGCTACGACGTGATCCAAGCTCGTAGAGGATTCGGCCCTCGGTCAGGGTATATGGGGTCGCCAGATACCCTTTGGCCAGCAAGCCGAGCCTGTTCGTATAGAAGCGGTTAAAGGCGCGGATGGCCTCAATGGTTTCGGTCGCGATCATAGTGAAAAGCCTCCCCGGCGAGACTTTCGCTATTCACTTGACTGAGTCAAGTATCGTCACGCGGCGGATCGGGTGATGCCGGTTCTTTTCAAAGCGAACTCCACGGCGGCGCGGGCATGGACCGTGGTGGAGTCGATGCCGGGCAGCGGCAGACGCTCGGGGTCGAGCAGGAGGCAGATTTCCGTGCAGCCGAGGATGACGCTGTCGGCGCCGGCCGCGTTCGCCCCATCGATCAGTGCGAGGGCTTTCTGCCGCGACTCGGCGCGCACGGCACCAACGCAAAGCTCGCCGAAGATGATGTCGTGCATCAGGTCGCGGCCTTCCTTTTCCGGGACCATGACGTCCAGACCCGCCCGGCGCATCCGGTCGGCATAGAAACCGTGCTCCATGGTGTAGCGGGTGGCGAGCAGGAGAGGGCGCTTCAGGCCCTGGGCCTGCAGCGCTGCCGCGGTTTCGTCGATGATGTGGATCAGCGGGATTGCGCCGGCAGCGGCGACATCCCCGGCGACCAGATGCATGGTGTTGGTACAGATCAGGATGCATGATGCGCCCGCAGTCTCAAGCCGCCTTGCGCTGTCGGCAAGCGTCCGTGCCGCGAGGTCCCAACGGCCTGCCTTCTGCATCTCGACGATCTCTGCGAAGTTCACCGAATGCAGCAGGATGTCGGCGGAGGCGAGGCCGCCGCAGCGGCTGCGCACCATCTCGTTGATGAGGCGATAGTAGACCGCGGTGCTTTCGAAGCTCATGCCGCCGATCAGGCCGATGGTTTTCATGGTTGTTTCCCTTCCGAATTGCCGGTGATGATAGGGCGTGCTCCGCCGCAGCGGCGTGCATCTTGCGAGGTGATTGGGAGATTCTGCGCACGTGGATTGCGTCTTGCGGCTCTAAGGCGCATTCTGGATGCTTGAAAGGGAGAGCATCCGATGCTGGATGAGCGTGACCGAAAGATCCTGGATCTCCTGCAAGGGAATGCGACGCTGCCGGTGGCCGATGTCGCGGAGCAGGTGTCGCTTTCTCCGTCGGCCTGTTCCCGGCGAATTCAGCGGCTGGAGGAGGCGGGCTATATCCGCAGCCGGATCGCCGTGCTCGACCGCGACCGGATCGGCGTGCCGACCACCGTTTTCGCGCTCATCAAGACCGCGCATCATTCGGACGACTGGATCGAGAGTTTCCGCAAGGCGATCAGCGACATCGGCGAGATCGTGGAGGCTCACCGGCTTACCGGCAGCTACGACTACATCCTGAAGGTGGTGCTGCCTCGAGTGGAGCACTACGACATCGTCTACCGGCGAATGGTGAAGCGGATCGAGCTGTTCGACGTCTCCGCCTTCATCTCCATGGAGGTGTTGAAGAGCGGGGAGAGCCTGCCGGTAGACTACGCCCGCTGAGCCTCTTGACGAGGTGCGGACAAATCAGCATAAGTCGCTCACGAACCGTACCGTACGGTACCATTGTTGGAGTGAGTGTCGTGATCGCCGATGCAGGTCGGATGCCGGAGTTTACCCCGCGCCAGAACGAAGTTCTGGAGCAGGCGCTGCGTTTACTGGTGGAGGGCGGCGACAAGGCCTTGACCACGTCGGGTCTCGCACGGGCGGCGAACTGCTCCAAGGAAAGCCTCTACAAGTGGTTCGGCGACCGCGACGGCCTTCTCGCGGCGATGATCGCCCATCAGGCGAGCAAGGTCCGCACTGCCGAACGCGGCAAGGAGCGGCTGACGGCCGAAAGCCTGCGCGACCATCTCGAACTCTTCGCGCGCGATCTTCTGGAGGTGCTTTCCGGAGATGTGTCTCTGGCGCTGAACCGGCTGGCGATCGGCCAGTCGAGCCGCGACGGCTCCAAGCTCGGCAAGCTGCTCGTTGAGCACGGCCGGCGGCAGATCGACCGGCGCGCCATGGCTTTGATCGACGCCGGCAAGCGCGCCGGCCTCTTGCGCTTCGACGATGCCGATGCCGCCTATCACACGCTTTACGGCCTGATCGTGTCCGATCTGCATGTGCGCATGCTGCTCGGCGAGCCGGGGCTTAAGGACAATGCGCGCCAGGCGGAGAGGGCGGTTACCGCCTTCCTCTCCCTCCACGGCGCACGACAGGAATCGGGGGAGGCGTTGCGCTTCTCTTCGGGACGATGAAGACCAGCAACAACGTACACGCATAGGGAAGGAACTTACGATGCGCGTCTATTACGATCGCGATGCCGATCTCAACCTCATCAAGTCGAAGAAGGTCGCCATTATCGGCTACGGGTCCCAGGGGCGGGCGCACGCGCTGAACCTCAAGGATTCCGGTGCCCAGAACGTGGCGATCGCCCTGAAGAGCGGCTCGGCGACGGCCAAGAAGGCGGAAGCTGACGGTTTCAAGGTCATGACCGTTGCCGAGGCGGCCGGCTGGGCCGACCTGATGATGATGGCGACGCCGGACGAACTGCAGGCCGACATCTACAAGGCGGAGATCGCTCCGAACATCCGTGACGGCGCGGCGATCGCCTTCGCCCACGGCCTCAACGTCCATTTCGGCCTGATCGAGCCGAAGGCTTCCGTCGACGTGGTGATGATCGCGCCGAAGGGCCCCGGCCACACGGTTCGCGGCGAGTACCAGAAGGGCGGCGGCGTTCCCTGCCTGGTCGCCGTTCACCAGAACGCTTCCGGCAATGCCCTCGAACTCGCTCTCTCCTACGCCTGCGGCGTCGGCGGCGGCCGTTCGGGCATCATCGAGACCAATTTCAAGGAAGAGTGCGAAACTGACCTCTTCGGCGAACAGGTCGTTCTCTGCGGCGGTCTAGTCGAGCTCATCCGCGCCGGTTTCGAGACGCTGGTGGAAGCCGGCTACGCGCCGGAAATGGCCTATTTCGAGTGCCTGCACGAAGTGAAGCTGATCGTCGACCTGATCTACGAAGGTGGCATCGCCAACATGAACTACTCGATCTCCAACACGGCCGAGTGGGGCGAATACGTCACCGGTCCGCGCATCATCACGGAAGAAACCAAGGCCGAGATGAAGCGCGTGCTGAAGGACATCCAGACCGGCCGCTTCACCTCCGAGTGGATGCAGGAATACCGTTCCGGCATGGCGCGCTTCAAGGGCATCCGCCGCAACAACGACAGCCACCAGATCGAGGAAGTCGGCGCCAAGCTGCGCGGCATGATGCCCTGGATCGGCAAGAACAAGCTGGTCGACAAGTCGGTCAACTAAGCGACGTTAAACTGATGGAACCGCGAGGCCGGGGCGAAAGCTCCGGCCTTTCTCATTTTCCGGCCGCGATATAGAGCCAACGCGTCGGCATGTTGTCATATCCGGTGCCATCGGCCTCGTCGATCGTGATGTCCTTCAAGCCGCTTATGGCCAGAAGTTCGAAAAGCGATACGGCGGGCGGATAGTTATAGTAACGGCCGAGACCGTCGTGGCCCTCGGCATCGCCGGCCTTGAAGCTCGCATGCACCGGTGCATCCTTCCGAAGGGCAATGCGGATGCGGGAAAAGACATCCGGGAGTTGCGCGCGTGGCACGTGCAGCAGACTCGCCTCCGCCCATATGCCGTCGAATTCATCAGCCGCATCGAGTTCCTGGAACTGCATCACCTTGACCGGCCTGCCGATCAGCTTCTCTGCCTCTCGGGCGAGGCTTGCCGAACCGTCGCTCGGCACGACGTCAAAGCCCTTCTTCAGCATGTAGGCGCTATCCTGGCCACCGCCGCAGCCCAGTTCCAGCACCCGGGCTGCGGGTTTCAATCCAGCCAGGAAGGCATCGAGTCGCGCCATCGGCAGTCCGCGGACCCTTGATGCGTAGGCCTCGGCATTCTCGTCGTAGAATGATGACGTCATTGGTCTTCTCGAAGTGGCGATGGGGTTCAGTTCGTTGAGCACGCTGTCTTTTGTTGTGCAAGCCCGGCTGACGCCGAAGCCGAATGAAGGGGATAGGTCAGTGTTGCTGACCTATCGCCTTTTGTGTAGGATGGCGGCATTGGTGAAGGCGGAGGAAACGCAGATGCTCGACTGGGAAAATATCTTCGCAACCCGCGCCACGCGGATGCGGGCGTCGGAAATACGGGAACTGCTGAAGCTTCTCGATCAGCCGGACATCATTTCCTTCGCCGGCGGTATCCCCGATCCGGCGCTCTTTCCGGACGAGGCGTTCAAGCAAGCCTATGGGGATATTTTTTCCGGGCCGCGGGCGAATGCCGCGCTGCAGTACTCCATCAGCGAAGGCTATAAGCCGCTGCGCGAATGGCTGGTGACGGAGATGGTGAAGATCGGCATCCCCTGCAGCGTCGACAACGTCTTCATCACGTCCGGCTCGCAGCAGGCCCTGGACTATATCGGCAAGCTCTTCCTGTCGCCGAAGGATACGGCGCTCGTGACCTGGCCGACCTATCTCGGCGCGCTGCAGGCCTTCAACGCCTACGAGCCGACATACGACCAGCTGTCGCTGAACGGCAACCGCACGCCTGACGGCTACCGGGAGGCTGCCGCGAAGGCGGGCGGAGCGGTGAAATTTGCCTATCTCTCGGCCGATTTCGCCAATCCGACCGGCGAGACCGTGGACCGGCCCGGTCGCGAGAAGCTTCTGGCGCTGGCCGACGAGCTCGACATCGCCATCATCGAGGATGCGGCCTACCAGAACCTGCGCTATGACGGCGAGCCGGTTCCGCCGATCATGGCCCTCGATATTGCCCGCAGCGGCGGCATCGAGAATACCCGGACGATCTACAGCGGCAGCTTCTCCAAGACGCTCGCGCCGGGGCTTCGGGTGGGCTTCGTCGTCGCCGCGATGCCGGTCATCCGCAAACTGGTCCTGATGAAGCAGGCCGCCGACCTGCATTCCTCCACGATCAACCAGATCGCCATCGCCCATGTCGCCGAGCGGATATTCCCGGAGCAGGTGGCGAAGATCAGGAAGGCTTACAGCGCGCGGCGCGACGCGATGCTTGCGGCGCTTGCCAGGTACATGCCGGCGGGCACCAGCTGGACAAAGCCGGAAGGCGGCATGTTCGTCTGGGTGAGGCTTCCGGAAGGCATGGACGGCGGCGAACTTCTCGCTCGGTCGATCCAGACGGAGAAGGTGGCCTTCGTTCCGGGCAGAGCCTTCTACGCCGACGGCTCCAGCAACAATACGCTGCGGCTCTCCTTCTCCTGCGCCAGCGAGACCATGATCGAGGAAGGAATACAACGTCTCGGCCGGCTGATCGGCACGGCGGTCGCAGAAGCGGCCTGATCCGATGCGACCCGGGAAGATGCCGGATGTCCGGTGCTTCCCCTAACCCGCGGGACGGCGCGGCACTGTCATATGGCTGTTAGACGGCTGTGATTTAGCGGGGCATCCATCAGGAAGGGTCCCCATGAACAAGATCGTCTCAGCAATCTCCGCTCTCGCCGCCACGGCTCTTGTCGCCGGCGCCGTCCAGGCCGCAGATCTCGTGATCTACACGAGCCAGCCGAACGAGGACGCGCAGGCCACCGTCGACGGCTTCAAGGCAGCCAATCCCGACCTCGACGTCGAATGGGTCCGGGACGGGACGCCGAAGATCATGGCCAAGCTGATGGCCGAGATCGAGGCCGGCAATCCGGTCGCCGACGTCCTGCTGATCGCCGACACCGTGACGCTCGAGCGCATGAAGCAGGCTGGCCAGCTGATGGCCTACAAGTCGCCGGAAGCGAAGAACCTCGACGCCGCCCTCTACGATGCGGACGGCCACTACTATTCGACCAAGCTGATCACCACCGGCATCATGTACAATACCCAGGCCGGCATGAAGCCGACGAGCTGGAAGGACCTGACCAAGCCGGAAGCCAAGGGCCTGGTCGCCATGCCGAGCCCGCTGACCTCGGGGGCGGCGCTCATCCATGCCCAGACGCTGGCCGGCGTCGATGGCCTCGGCTGGGACTACTACGGGCAGTTGAAGGACAACGGCGCCGTCGCCTCCGGCGGCAATGGCGCGGTCCTGAAATCCGTTGCCTCCGGCGAGAAGGCCTTCGGCATGGTCGTCGATTACCTGCCGATCCGCGAGAAGGCCAAGGGTGCGCCGGTCGAATTCGTCTTCCCGGAAGAGGGCGTCTCCGCGGTGACCGAGCCTGTCGCCATCCTGTCTTCGACGAAGCACGAGGATGCGGCCAAGAAGTTCATCGATTACCTCCTCTCCGAGGAAGGCCAGAAGGTGCAGCTCGACCTCGGCTACATCCCGGCCCATAGCGGTCTCGGCGTTCCGGCCGGCTTCCCGCCGCGCGAGGAGATCAAGGTCCTGCCGCTCGATGCGGCCGACGCGCTCAAGAATTCGGAACAGGACCTCAAGACCTTCTCCGATATCTTCGGCACCGCCGGCTGATTCATCACGAGCAGATGCCACCCCAAACCTATTCCCGGGACAGCCAGCCGCGCTGGCTGTTTCCTTTTGTAGCAACCGTCATACTCGTTCTGAGCGTGCTGCCGCTCGCCCGGCTGGCGGCAACGGGCATCTCTTCGGCCCTGAAAGGAGAAGCAGGCCGGCTGCTTGCCGACCCCGCGCTCTGGGAGGCGACGCTGAACACGCTGACGACATCCCTCCTCGGAATGATCGCAGCGGTCACCCTCGGCGGCAGCTTCGCCGTCCTGCTGACGCTGTTCGACGTTCGGGGCAGGGGCGCTCTCGGTTTTCTCTTCATGCTGCCGATGATGATCCCGCCACAGGTGACGGCGCTTTCCTGGATCGGGCTGACGGGACCGTCGAGCACGCTTCTGAAGGCAATCGGCATGGCGCCGCCGCTCGGCAGCCCGCAGCCGCTCTATTCGATCGGCGGCATCGCGCTCCTGTTCGGGGTGCAGCATGCGCCGCTCGTCTACCTGGCGATGCGTGCCGGACTGCTGGCGCTTCCGAAGGAAGGCGTGGAGGCGGCGCGGTTGTCCGGGGCCTCTTCCTGGCGCGTGCTGCTGGATATCGTCCTGCCGCTCGCAGTTCCCGGGCTCGTCGCCGGGGCGGCGATCGCCTTCGTCTCCGGGGTGGGCAATTTCGGAATACCGGCAATCCTCGGCATTCCGGCTTCCATCTACACTCTGCCGACGCTCATCTATTCGAAGTTCGCAAGCTTCGGTCCGACGACCTTCTCCGACATCTCCATCATTTCCGCGCTGATCACGCTTCTGGCCGTCGCAGGATTGTCGGTGGAGGCGCGGGTGCTGCGCGGTCGCGACTTCCGCACCATCGGCCACTCCGGCCAGGCCGCGCTCTTCACCCTCGGGCGCTTCCGGTGGATTGCCGAACTGCTGCTGTGGGGCCTGACCTGCGTCATCCTGGTCCTGCCGTTCCTGGCGCTCCTGGCAAGCTCACTGGCGCCAGCCTACGGGGTGCCGCTGACGCCGGAAACGGCGACCCTGCATGCTTACGAGGAGGTCCTGTTCCGGCAATCGGTGACGCGCACGGCATTTGCGAACTCGATCTCGCTGGCGTTCGCAAGCGCGCTCGGGCTGCTGCTGATCTCCGTCCTGCTCGGCTACTACATCGTGCAGACGCGGAGCCGGCTGGCCGGCTTCATCGCCGCGCTGGCGGAGATTCCGTATGCGCTTCCGGGTATCGTGCTGGCCGTCGCCTTCATCCTGTTGTTCGCCGCTCCGCTGCCCGTGGTCGGCATCTCGATCTACGGCACGGTCTGGATCATCCTCATCGCCTATCTGTCGAGCTTCCTGGCTGTCAGCCTGAAGCCGGTGGTCAGCGCCTACCGGCAGCTCGACCCGTCGCTGGAGGAGGCCGCCCGTCTTGCCGGGGCCGGATTCTCCCGACGGATGCGAGACGTGATGGTGCCGCTGATCGCGCCTGCCGCGGGTTCCTCGGTCATCCTGGTCTTCCTGATCGCCTGCAACGAACTGACGGTGTCGGCGCTCCTCTGGTCCGCCGGGACCCAGACGCTCGGGGTGGCAATCTACAATCTCGACGACAGCGGCAGCTTCGACCTCGCTGCAGCCCTATCGGTGCTCGTCGTGGCAATGGTGGTGGTCCTCATGCTTGCTCTTGAACTGATGGCGCGGCGCCTGCCGGTGGGAGCCCTGCCATGGCGCCGCTGATCCTCAACAGCCTCGAGAAGCGTTTCGCCAGTGCAGCTCCTGCGGTGCGCGATCTTTCGCTTACCGTCCAGCAAGGCCGTTTCCTGGCTCTTCTCGGACCGTCCGGCTGCGGCAAGACGACGGTGCTGCGGATGATCGCGGGGTTCGAGCAGCCGACCGACGGTTCGATCCTGCTCGGCGAGCGGCTGCTCGCCGATGCGGCGACCATGCTGCCGCCGGAGCGGCGCAACATGGCGATGGTGTTCCAGTCCTACGCACTCTGGCCGCACATGACGGTGGCGGAGAACGTCGGCTATCCGCTGACGGTGAGAGGCGTGGGGAAGGACAGGGCGCGGCAGAAGGTCCGCGAGGCGCTTTCGGCGGTCCGTCTGGAGGCCTATGCGGACCGGCGCCCGGCCGCACTTTCCGGTGGGCAAAGACAACGCGTTGCGCTCGCCCGCTGCCTCGTGACCGAGCCCGACGTGGTGCTGCTCGACGAACCGCTTGCCAATCTCGACCGGCATCTGCGGCAGGAGATGGAGGAAACGTTCCGGGAATTCCACTCCCGCTCCGGTGCGACGATGATCTATGTGACGCACGACCAGAGCGAGGCGATGGCGCTGGCGACGGATGTCGCGGTCATGTCCGAAGGCCGGCTGCTGCAGGTGGCGCCGCCCGAGGTCATCTATGCGCGACCGGAGGGCCGGATCGTGGGTGGACTGGTGGGGCAGGGCTCCATCCTGTCGGTGCGGATGCCTGCGGAGGAGGCGGTGCGGCATCTCGATTGGCCACGCCTTCGCGACGCGCTGCTTCATTGCAACGTCGCTGCGCCTCGATCGGACGTCCTCGTCCGGCCGCAGGATGTCATCCTCGATGGCTCCGGCATCGCGGCGGCCGTCATGTCCTCCTTCTTCGAGGGGGAGCGGTATGCCCTGCGGCTGCAGCTTGCCGACGGACAGCCGCTGCGGGCCTTTTCGCGGCAGGCCGTCCGGGAGGGCGAGACGGTAAGGGTGGTGCTCCAGTCCGGGTGGCGGTTGTAAGGCCCCTCCACAGCGGGCATAACGGCAGCCTGTCCTTCAGGAATTTGCGCATGTCCGTCCGCCTCGCGACCTTCAACATCGAGAACCTGATCACGCGGTTCGACTTCTCCGGTTTCCGCAACCACTTGCGGAGGGATCGCGTGATGCGTCTCTACGACGTCGACAGCAAGGAGCTCTACGAGCAGATGGAGCAGGCGCGCGTGGTCGCGTCGACGGACGACACGCGCCAGATGTCGGCACTCGCAATCGCCGATGCGGATGCCGACATCCTCTGCCTGCAGGAGGTCGACAACATGCCGGCGCTGCACGCCTTCGAGTACGGATATCTGTTCCGCATGGTCGGGCATGGCTACATGCAGAAGTACCTGGTGGAGGGTAACGATACCCGTGGGATCGACGTCGCGGTGCTCATGCGCGAGACGACGCGTCACGGGCAGCCGATCGAGCTCGTCGACATCCGCAGCAATGCGATGCTGACCTATGCGGACCTCGATCTGTTTACCGACGAACTGGCCGCCTACGAAAAGCCCCATGACAAGGTCTTCAAGCGCGACTGCCTCGAGCTCGACCTGAAGATCGGCGGCCGGCCCCTGACGCTCTACGTCGTCCACTTCAAATCCATGGGCAATGGGCGCGAGCCGGGCGACGGCCGGACCAGCACCATGCCCGTGCGCGAGGCAGAGGCGAGGGCGGTGCGGAAGATCATCGAGGACCGGTTCGGGGCGGATCGTGCTGCGAGCAAGAACTTCGCCATCTGCGGTGACATGAACGACTACCAGGAAAAGGTCGTCGTCACCGGCAGCCGGCGTCTCGGCCACCATTTCGCGCATGTGCGGGAAGAAAGGAGCGCGCTGGATGTGTTCTCGACGGATGGCTTTGCGGTGAACCCGGTCGAACGGCGTCCCGAGATGGATCGCTGGACGCTCTATCATGCCCGTGGCCCGCAGGAGCAACATCTCTGCCAGCTCGACTACATCTGGCTTTCGCCGGCGCTTGCCGCCCGCAATGCGACGGTGATCCCGGACATCGTTCGCGGCGGCCAGCCATACCGCACGCCGTTTCCGCCGGGCCAGGAGGTCGAGCGTTTCCCGCGCATCGGCTGGGACCGGCCGAAGGCGTCGGATCACTGTCCCGTGGTGATGGAACTGAACATATAAGCTCCCGGCAAAACCGTGCGAAGGTTCCGGGTTTATGGGTTGCGTCCGGCATGGCGGTCAGGCAGGTTGCGGACGGAGGCATTCATTCAGGAGGGACGATGGCGCGCCGCTACGGGATCTATGACGTCTTCACGGACCAGGTGCTGGCGGGAAATCCGCTGGCGGTCATCTTCGATGGCGATGGGCTGGACGACGAGACGATGCAAGCCGTCGCCCGCGAGATGAACCTTTCAGAGACCGTGTTCGTGCAGCCGGCGGTGAAGCCCGCACATGCGGCCCGGCTGCGCATATTCACTCCTGCGCGCGAGCTTCCGTTCGCGGGGCATCCGACCGTCGGAACGGCCGTGGCGCTTGCGGAGCTCCAGCAGGCGGGAGAGGGAGACGCCGACATCGTCTGCGTGCTGGAGGAGACGGTCGGGCCGGTGCGTTGCGCCGTGAGGCTGCGGGAGCGCTCCGCCAGCTTCGCCGAATTCGATCTTCCGAAGACGCCGATCAGCATCCAGCTGCCGCTCGACGTGCAAGGTATTGCCGAAGCACTGAGCCTGCATCCGAAAAGCATCGGCCTGGAGAACCACCGGGTATCCATCTGGAGCGCAGGTGTTCCCTTCGTGGTGATTCCAGTCCATGGCCTTTCGGACGTCGAGGCGATCGACTTCGATCCGGCGCTCTGGGAAAAGGTTGCACCCTTCGTGGAGGGCGGCCTCGCATCGGCCTTTGTCTACTGCCGCGGCGGTGTTCACCATCAGGCGAAATTCCATGCGCGGATGTTCTCCGCGGATATGGGAATTGTGGAAGATCCCGCGACGGGCTCGGCGGTTGCCGCACTTGCCGGAGCGATCCACCATTTCGACGCACTTCCGGACGGGCACCATCCGCTCCTGGTGGAGCAGGGCGTGGAGATGGGCCGGCCGTCCTACATCCATCTTCATGTGGATGTAAAAGATGGCCGGATCGCGAGAGCGAGGATCGGAGGGCAGGCGGTGCGGCTGGCCCGAGGTACGCTTGAACTCTGATTTTGCCTGGATGCGGGAGCCGCGACAGGCGAAATCGCGGCGCACAAATTATTTTGGCTGAAGCGCTGGACAAGCGGTTCGTTCCACTTTATACGCGCTCACACACCGGCGGCGCACGGGTTGCGGCGGTCGGATTTCGGGTGATTAGCTCAGTTGGTAGAGCAGCTGACTCTTAATCAGCGGGTCGTAGGTTCGAGCCCTACATCACCCACCAAACATCCCAATCAACCAAGTCGTTAGCCGGGTTTGCTGATACGCTGCTTGAGGCGTCGTTCGGTGCGTTCGCTGCTGGCCGGCATCCCTTGCGGAGCGCGTCCCGCAAAGCGGAACGGGCCAAGCTTTGCAGCCGTGGCCCGTCTGTGGCTGGCTGCCGCCTTAGTGGAGGATCTGGCTGAGGAAGAGCTTCGTGCGCTCGTGCTGCGGGTTGTCGAAGAACTCCGCCGGCTCGTTCTGCTCGACGATCTGCCCCTGGTCCATGAAGATGACCCGGTTGGCGACCTGGCGGGCGAAACCCATCTCGTGGGTGACGCAGACCATCGTCATGCCTTCCTCCGCCAGGCTCACCATCGTGTCCAGAACCTCCTTGATCATCTCCGGATCGAGCGCTGAGGTCGGCTCGTCGAAGAGCATGATCTTGGGGCTCATGCAGAGCGAGCGGGCGATCGCCACGCGCTGCTGCTGGCCGCCGGAGAGCTGGCCGGGATACTTGTGCGCCTGTTCGGGGATCTTCACCCGCTCCAGGTAGTGCATGGCGATCTCCTCGGCCTTCCTCTTCGGCATCTTGCGCACCCAGATCGGCGCTAGCGTGCAATTCTCCAGGATGGTGAGATGCGGGAAGAGGTTGAAGTGCTGGAACACCATGCCGACTTCGCGGCGCACCTCGTCGATCTTCTTGAGGTCGTTGGTGAGTTCGATGCCATCAACGACGATGCGGCCCGACTGGTGCTCTTCCAGGCGGTTGATGCAGCGGATCATCGTGGACTTGCCGGAGCCGGACGGTCCGGCGACGACGATGCGTTCGCCTGCCATGACGCGCAGGTTGATGTCGCGAAGCACGTGAAAGTCGCCGTACCACTTGTTCATGGCAATGATGTCGATGGCGACATCGGTGGCGGAGACGGAAAGCTTGTTGGGTCGGGCGTCAGCCATTGTTTTCCCCTTGTCTTATCGTTTGTGGCCAGTGTCGAGATGGCGCTCCATGAAGGCGGAGTAGCGCGACATGCCGAAGCAGAACAGCCAGAATATGAAGCCCGCGAAGATCAGGCCTGTGCTCGGCGTGATCGGCGTGATCCATCGCGTGTCGGTGAAGTTCAACTGAACGATCCCAAGCAGGTCGAACATGCCGATGATCGACACCAGAGAGGTGTCCTTGAACAGGCCGATGAAGGTGTTGACGATGCCCGGGATCACCAGCTTCAGCGCCTGCGGCATGATGATGAGCCGGGTCTTCTGCCAATAACTCAGGCCGAGCGAATCGGCGCCTTCGTACTGGCCCTTCGGGATCGCCTGCAGGCCGCCGCGCACGACTTCCGCCATGTAGGCGGAGGCGAACAGCGCAACGCCTACGAGTGCTCGCAGGAAGTTGTCGATCGTCCAGCCGGTCGGCAGGAAGAGCGGCAGCATGACGTTGGCCATGAAGAGGACCGTAATCAGCGGGACGCCGCGTATGACCTCGATGAAGGTCACGCAGATCACCCGGATGACCGGTAGATGCGATCGTCGGCCGAGTGCGAGCAGGATGCCGATCGGCAGGGACACCGCAATGCCGACGAACGACAGGATGAGGGTGACCATCAGACCGCCCCAGAGCGGCGTCTCTACCCGTTGCAGGCCGAAGACACCGCCGTGCAGCAGGAAGAAAGCGACAATTGGGAAGATGACGAACAGAACGAGCGCGTTCCATCCCTTGTAGGGTAGTCGCGGCATCAGCATGGGGGCCAGAACGGCAGCGAAGAGCACGGCTACCAGGGTGGGGCGCCAACGTTCGTCGATCGGGTAGCGGCCAAACATGAACTGTTCGAAGCGCTCGCTGACGAAAGCCCAGCATGCGCCACTCCAGCCATCCGGCTGGACGCCGCCCTGGGCGAGCGTGAGGCAGGCGGTTCGGTCAGATCCGCTCCAGACGGCATCGAAGAAAAGCCAGTTCAGCATGTCCGGAACAGTCCAGACAAGCAGGGCGATCGCAAGGATCGTCAGAAGGGTATCCTTTGGTGTCGCGAAGAGATTGCCGCGGATCCAGCCAAACGCGCTTCTTTCGCCGGCGGGGGCAGGGTGGGGAGCGAGGAGTTCGGTGCGGACAAAGCCGAGAGAGTTCGTGCTCATCGCTTACCTTTCCACCAGCGCCATCTTGGCGTTGAACCAGTTCATGAAGATCGACGTCACGATGCTGATGCTGAGATAGACGGCCAGCCAGATCGAAACGACCTCGATCGCCTGACCGGTCTGATTCATGGTCGTTCCGCCCGTTGCCACGAGTTCAGGGAAACCGATGGCGATACCGAGCGAGGAGTTCTTGGTCAGGTTGAGATATTGGCTCGTGAGCGGCGGAATGATGATCCGCATTGCCTGCGGCATGACGACCAGCCTCGTCGTTGTCGATGGCTGCAGCCCGAGCGCAGAGGCAGCTTCTGTCTGGCCCTTTGGCACGCCCTTGATGCCGGCTCGGAAGATCTCCGCGATGAATGACGCGGTATAGAAGGCGAGAGCCAGGTAAAGCGCAACGAATTCTGGCGCGATCACGCTGCCGCCGGTGAGGTTGAAGCGGCCTGCGATGGGATAATCGAATGTCAGCGGCATTCCGGCGAGGACAAAGGCAAACAATGGCAGCCCGACGATCAATCCGATGGCGACCCAGACGGTGTGGAATGGTTTTCCTGTGGCGGCCTGACGAGCCTTGGCCCATCGCGCGATGACAAGAGCGGCAATGACTGCGACCACAAGGGCAATGGGGATCAGGATGGCGCTATCTCCCCATATAGGCCGGGGGAACGCCAAACCGCGATTGTTGAGAAACATGCTGAATGGCAGCTCCAGAGAATCGCGTACCTGTGGTAGTGCGCCGAGGACTCCCTTGTAGAAGAAGAAGATGACGAGCAGGACGGGGATGTTGCGGAACACTTCGACATAGACCGTGCAAAGCCTGGCAATCAGCCAGTTCCGCGACAGGCGTCCGATGCCGATCACAAAGCCGATGATCGTCGCGGTTACGATTCCCACCGAGGCGACGAGCAGCGTATTCAGGAAGCCGACGAAAATGGCCCTGCCATAGGTGGAATCGCTGGTATAGGGGATCAGCGACTGGCCGATATCAAATCCGGCGCGACCCCTCAGGAACTGGTAACCGGAAGCGGTGTTGGAACGCGCCAGGTTTTCGGTCGTGTTGTCAAATATCCACCAGCCCACCAAGACGGTGATGACGAGAGTGAGCGCCTGGAAAAACAGCCCGCGAAACTTCGGATCGTAGATATATGAAGCCAACGATCGTTCAGCGGGCGGCGCAGCGATAGCGTGATCGGTCATGCCGGCCTATTCCCCTTTGACCCTTTTCGGGTTTTCTTTTGTTATGTGGCAGAAGGGATGAGGCGAAACCGCCTCATCCGGAGTTCGATCGCTGATCAGCGGATCGGCATTGCGTACTGAAGGCCGCCCTTGGTCCACAGAGCGTTCAGGCCGCGCTCGATTTTGAGCGGCGTGTTGGCGCCGATGTTACGCTCGAACACCTCGCCGTAATTGCCCACGTGCTTGATAATGTTGTACGCCCAATCATTGCCGAGACCGAGATCGGTGCCGATCTTGGAATCTGCTTCAACACCAAGGAGACGACGGATTTCCGGGTTCTCGGAGTTCTTCATCTCGTCGACGTTCGCCTGGGTGATGCCGAATTCCTCCGCCTGTACGAGCGCGTAATGCGTCCAGGATACGATGTCGAACCACTGGTCATCACCTTGGCGGACTGCCGGGCCGAGCGGCTCCTTGGAGATGATCTCCGGCAGGACCATGTGATCGTCCGGGTTGGAAAGCGACAGACGGATCGAATAGAGGCCCGACTGGTCCGTCGTGTAGACGTCGCAACGGCCTTCCTGGTATGCGGCATTCACTTCCGGCAGCTTTTCGAAGACGACCGGATTGTACTGAAGGTTGTTGGCCTTGAAGTAATCGGCCAGGTTCAGTTCGGTCGTGGTTCCCGACTGAACGCAAACCGCGGCGCCGGACAGTTCAAGAGCCGATTTCACGTTGAGCGACTTCGGAACCATGAAGCCCTGACCGTCATAGTAGTTGACGATACGGAAATTGAGGCCCAGCGCCGTGTCGCGGTTGATGGTCCAGGTCGTGTTGCGGAACATCACGTCGCCTTCACCCGACTGCAGCGCCGTGAAGCGTGTCTGTGCCGTGGTCGGCGTGAACTTGACCTTGGACGGATCATTGAAGATGGCAGCGGCAATGGCGCGGCAGTAGTCGACGTCGAAACCGGTCCAGTTCCCCGACGCATCCGGCGCAGAGAAGCCTGCAAGTCCGGTGTTGACCACGCATTGCAGGAAACCCTTCGCCTTGACATCATCAAGCGTGGCAGCCGATGCAGCCGAGGCAGCGCCCAGGACTGCTGCGCCAATCGTGGCTGACAGTAGCGTCTTTCTCATTTTCCCAACCTTTATCTTTTGGTTTTTCTGATCTCGTCACGCTGCAGTTCGCTAACCGATCACAACACGACGTCCCGCCAACCTCCCGGATGCGGGAGCGCTATCACAGTCGCAAACGTCAGCACGGTCAAGCCTGCGGTGCCTAAATTGTGTCCGAAAAGAGTCAAATGTCCTTAATCTGCCTATTTGCGGATCATGCTGCCAATCTTTGAGCTCCGGATGCTGAAAGACTCGGCGTCCGCTCACGGATGGTCGCCGGCAGGCGAGGCATCAGACCCGCGGGGTTGACCGTTCCCGCCTCAATGGGCAACATCCGGCCTCCTTCCAGAAGAGAGCTTCCCCCGCATGAAGAAAAAGGCCCCCTTGTCCGCCGATGCCGGCGTCAACACACGCCTCGCGCATATTGGGCATGATCCGTTCAGCTACCACGGGTTCGTCAATCCGCCTGTCGTCCACGCATCGACGGTGCTTTTTCCAAACTGCCGGGCGATGGAGACGCGGAGCCAGAAATATACCTACGGCACGCGCGGAACACCGACGACGGATGCATTGTGCGAGGCGCTGGACGAGCTGGAGGGATCGGCCGGCACGATCGTCGTGCCATCCGGGCTGGCGGCGATCTCCGTCCCCTTCCTGGCCTTCCTGTCGGCCGGCGACCATGCCCTCATTGTCGACTCCGTCTATGCGCCATGCCGGCTGTTCTGCAACGCGATGCTGCAGCGCCTGGGCGTCGAGATCGAGTATTACGATCCGGAGATCGGCGGGGGGATAGAGAGCCTGATCAAGCCGAACACGAAGCTGGTTCACACGGAAGCGCCGGGCTCCAACACGATGGAGATGCAGGACATCCGGGCGATCTCCGAGGCAGCCCACCGGCATGGCTGCGTGGTGACCATGGACAACACCTGGGCGACACCGCTCTACTTCCGGCCGCTCGATTTCGGCGTCGACATTTCCATCCACGCGACCACCAAATATCCGTCGGGCCATTCTGACGTCCTGATGGGATCGGTCTCGGCGAATGCCACCTATTGGCCGCAACTGAAGGAAACCGCGATCACCATGGGGATCTGCGGCTCCCCGGACGATTCCTATCAGATCCTGCGGGGACTGAGGACCATGGGTGTGCGCCTGGAACACCATCAGCGCAGCGCGCTGGAGATCGCCCGCTGGCTAGAGAGCCGGGACGACGTTGCGCGCGTGCTGCACCCGGCCTTGCCGAGCTTTCCCGGACACGAGATCTGGAAGCGCGACTTCAAGGGGGCGAGCGGCGTCTTCTCCTTCGTGCTCAAGGCCGGTGATGATCCGGTCCGGTTCAAGGCCAAGGCGCACGCGTTGCTGGACACGCTTTCGCTGTTCGGGCTCGGCTATTCCTGGGGCGGCTACGAAAGCCTGGCCGTGCCGGTGAACCTGTCCGACCGGACCATCCGCAAGGCGCCGGAGGACGGGCCGGTCATTCGCCTGCAGATCGGGCTCGAAGATGTCGCGGACCTGAAGAAGGACCTGGAAGCAGGCTTCGCGGCCGCAGCGGCGGCCTGACGTCAGGAAGCACGATAGCCGTAGAGCCAGTCCAGATCCGCCGCGAGGGATCGCGGCGGCTTCAGCGCCAGCACGAGATCCCGGCCGATCCGGATGGGGCCGCGGGCATGGTAGGCGAAACGGTTGAAGGCACCGCGGGAGCGCACGCGGGCGGCCCTTGCCTTCCGTTCTGCCTCGAAATCCGACAAGGCCCTCGGCAGGGAGGGGGCACGGTGGACCTTTTCGGCCAGCAGGAAGGCATCCTCGATCGCCATGGCTGCTCCCTGTGCTGCGAACGGCATCATGGCGTGGGCGGCATCGCCGATCAGAACGACGTCCTTGCCGTTCTGCCACCGTCCGGTGGATGCCTGGTAGAGCGGCCAGAAAGTCGCTGCGTCCGTATCTGCAAGCAGGCGGGATATGCGGCTGTCCCACGCACTGAACTGCGTGACCAGCATGCGATGCTGCGCCTCGCTTGCCTTGGCATCCCACATCTGTCCGGCGCCGATGCCGGATGCGATGGCAACCAGGTTGATGCTGTCGTTGTCTTTCAGAGGATAGGCGACCAAGTGAGTGGACGGACCAAGAAACGCGGTTACCTGGTCGAGCGGCAGCCAGTCAGGGGCGCCAGCCTGGGGTATCGTGAAACGCCACGCAACGTTTCCGGAAAATCCGGGGAGCGGGCTTCCGGAAACCTCGGCACGAATATTCGACCAGACGCCGTCGGCGCCGACGATGAGGTCGTAGCCCATCCCGCCCGCGTGACGGAGGGTCTCTCGAATATCCGGGCGGATCGGATGATCGAGATATATGCTGCAAATCGAGTTCGCCTCGACGGCCTCAATCAGCGTCTTTTGGAGCGTCGCCCGGTGAAGCACTCCGTAGGGCGCTCCCCACCGCTCGCGGGCGAACGGCCCGACCGGAACATGGGCGATCTGCCGAAGCGACGTGCCGGACACCAGCGCGATCCGCTCCGGCTCGGTCCATACGGCCTCGAGCGCCGGGAGCACGTCCAGGTCGGCGAGGATCCGCGAGGCATTGGGCGATATCTGGAGGCCAGCGCCGACTTCCGTCAGTTCCCGCGCTTCTTCGAAGATGTCGCATGCGATACCGCGCCGGGCAAAGGAAAGCGCGGTGGTCAGTCCCGCTATGCCGGCCCCGACGATCGCGGCCTTTTCAACAGGCATGAGTTACGCCCGGCGTGTCAGGCGGCCTTCACGTGAAAGACGCAGCCGGGCGGATCCGTCTGCTCCGCCTTGAGCGCCGGGTTGTAGCGGTACAAGGTCGAGCAATAGGAGCATACCTTCTCGCTGTCGTCGCCCATGTCGATGTAGATGTGCGGGTGGTCGAACGGAACCGAGGCACCGGTGCACATGAACTCCTTGACGCCGATCTGGATCAGCCGATGGCCGCCGTCGTTCTGGAAATGGGGGATGCTGTGACCAGCCATGGTCGTCTCCGAATTGCTTGTTTGTTTGGCGGCGGACATTATCTGCCCCGGTCGCGAATGTGTAGGGGAAAAAAAGGTCGCATGAGGTGGAAAGTCCGCAAGCGGCGGTTTACATCCGCCTCCATCCGGCAGTGACCTCAAGGCTCTCCCATGAATCTCAATGCTCCCTCCTTCTCCTCCTTCCGGCATGACGGCCTGGACCTCCATTATCTGGACGAGGGAGACCCGGCGGGCGATCCGGTGCTCCTCATCCACGGCTTCGCATCCAGCGCGCTGGTGAACTGGGTCCATCCCGGCTGGGTGAAGACGCTGGGCGAGGCCGGCTACCGCGTGATCGCAATCGACAATCGCGGCCACGGCCAGAGCGGCAAGCCGCGCGATCCCGAAGCCTACAGGCCGTCGGTAATGGCCGAAGACGCGGCCGCGCTCCTCGACCACCTGCGCATCCCGGAAGCTCACGTCATGGGCTATTCCATGGGAGCCCGCATCTCCGTGTTTCTGGCGCTGGCTCATCCGCACCGGGTCCGATCGCTCGTTCTCGGCGGACTCGGCAGCGGGATGACCGACGGGGTAGGGGATTGGGATCCGATCGCCGATGCGCTTCTGGCGCCCTCCCTCGATGAGGTGGATCATGAACGCGGCCGGATGTTCCGGGCGTTTGCTGACCAGACGCGGAGCGACCGGGAAGCGCTGGCCGCCTGCATCCGTGGTTCGCGGGATCTAGTGTCTGAAGCCGACATGGGTCGGATCGAGGCTCCGACCCTGATCGGGGTCGGCACCAAGGACGATATCGCCGGCTCGCCCCACAGGCTTGCGGCGCTGATGTCGAACGCCAGGGCCCTCGACATCCCCGGCCGCGACCACATGCTGGCCGTCGGCGACAAGGTGTTCAAGAAAGCCGTGCTGGAATTCTATTCGCAGTTCCGGCCCGAGCTTCACCATGGCTGAACCCAGGATCAAAGAAATGCGATTTCATCGCCATTGGTGTTCCTGTAGCGTTCATTCTATATAATAGACGGCGAGAGAAACGAGGAGACGGCCATGGCCGCGAGAACCGAGATCCGTCCGAAGGAACCAGTCGCAACCATGGACCCCATCTGGGACACGATGCGCCAGGAGGCGAGGGCCGCGGCCGACAGCGATCCGCTTCTAGCGGCGTTCCTGTATTCAACCGTCCTCAACCACACTTCGCTTGAAGACAGCGTCATCCATAGGATCTGCGAACGTTTGGACCATCCCGACCTCCAGGCGGTGCTGCTTCGCCAGACATTCGCGGAGATGCTGAACGAGTGGGCGGAATGGGGCAGCATCCTGAGGGTCGATATCCAGGCGGTCTATGACCGTGATCCCGCCTGCCTGCGCTTTCTGGAGCCGGTCCTCTACTTCAAGGGTTTCCACGCGATCCAGACGCATCGCCTGGCGCACTGGCTTCTGGCCCGTGGCAGGCGCGACTTTGCCCTCTACCTGCAGAGCCGGGCATCGAGCGTCTTCCAGACGGACATCAATCCCGCCGCCCGGATCGGCAGGGGAATCTTCCTCGACCACGCCACGGGGCTTGTGGTCGGGGAAACGGCGGTGATCGGCGACAACGTCTCCATCCTTCACGGCGTGACCCTCGGCGGCACGGGCAAGGAAGGGGCGGACCGGCATCCGAAGATCGGCAACGGCGTGCTGATCGGCGCCGGCGCGAAGATCCTCGGCAACATCGAGATCGGCTCGTGCTCGCGCATCGCCGCCGGGTCGGTGGTGCTGAAGCCGGTGCCGGCCATGAAGACGGTCGCAGGCGTCCCCGCCAAGGTGGTGGGCGAGGCCGGCTGCTCCGAGCCTGCCCGTCTGATGGACCAGTTGCTGACGTCCGACGAATGAACCGTCCGGCCTGAACGGCGCCGGTGTGCGAAAGAGGCCGGCGTTCCGTTGCCTGCCTTTACTTTGCCCTTGATGCCATGCCACAAGCGCCGCGAACCGAACCGCTGACGGAGAAGACATCGTGAAAGCAGACGAAATCAAGAAGCTCGACGGCTATTTCAAGCGGACGTTCAACCCGCAGATGACGGTCAAGGCGCGGCCCCGCAAGGACGATTCGGCCGAAGTCTATCTCGGGGAAGAGTTCCTCGGCGTCGTTTACGTCGACGACGAGGACGGCGACCGTTCCTATAATTTCTCCATGGCCATCCTGGACGTGGATCTCTGATCCGGCCACGCCGGCTGTATACTTTGTGCGCCGCACAAAAATCCTTGACTCCCGCATCCGCCGGTCATTTTATGAGCAGGTCCGAATGAACAAGGGGCACTGCTATGTTCAATTTTGATGATGCCAGCAGGAAAAGCAGCGAAGTCATGGAGGAGATGCTGAAGAGCTATTCCGAGATGGCCAAGGGTTTTCAGACGATTGCCACCGAGGCGGGAGACTATTCCCGCCGCTCCTTTCAGGACATGACGAGCTTCATGGAGTCGCTCATGTCCGCACGTGGTCTGGAGGACGCCTACCAGTTGCAGGCGGATTACATGAAGTCTTCCTACGATGCGTTCGTGGCGGAAGCGGGGAAGCTGAGCGAGCTATATGCGGATCTGGCGAAGTCTGCCTACGCGTCGAAAGCGCGGGTGCCGACCGGCAGTTCGACCGCGGTGGTCGCGGCCGAGGCGGCGTAGCTGCACAGCCATATGGGATCGGCACGGCCGGTGATGGCAACGTCACCGGCTTTTTGATTCCGCGGCGGGTAAAACATCTGCGGGAATAGGGCTGCCGTCCGCGAATAGTGATTGCGCAGGAGCGAAGGGGGCTTAAAATCGCCGCCCAATGAACTAAGTTAGTACGATCTGATGTCCGCCGCCCGAGCCGATGGATCGATCGCCGGATGATTGGGGAATGAATGGAAATGATCGCACGGCCGATCTTGATGCAAGATGACAAAAGCGGCGACGGGGACAACGCAAATCGCGGCACGTCCGTCATCACCCGCACGAAGCCGAAGACGAAGAAACCGAACCTGTACCGCGTATTGCTGCTGAATGATGACTACACCCCGATGGAGTTCGTCATCCACATCCTGGAGCGCTTCTTCCAGAAGGATCGCGAAGCAGCCACGCGGATCATGCTCCACGTCCATAACCATGGCGTGGGGGAATGCGGAATCTACACGTACGAGGTTGCGGAAACGAAGGTGAGCCAGGTCATGGATTTCGCCCGGCAGCACCAGCATCCGCTCCAGTGCGTGATGGAAAAGAAGTGAGGAGCCCACGTGCCAACTTTTTCGCCTAGTCTTGAAAAGGCGCTACACCAGGCACTGACCTATGCGAACGAGCGGCATCATGAATATGCCACGCTCGAGCACCTGCTTCTGGCATTGATCGACGATGCCGATGCAGCAGCGGTCATGGGTGCTTGTAACGTCAACCTCGATGCCCTGCGCAAGACCGTGACAGACTATGTCGACAACGAGCTCGCCAACCTTATCACCGGTTACGACGAGGATTCCAAGCCGACCTCGGGCTTCCAGCGCGTCATCCAGCGCGCGGTGATCCACGTCCAGTCCTCCGGCCGGGAAGAAGTCACGGGCGCCAACGTGCTCGTGGCGATCTTCGCCGAGCGGGAAAGCCATGCCGCCTTCTTCCTCCAGGAACAGGAGATGACCCGCTACGACGCGGTCAACTACATCTCGCACGGGATCGGCAAGCGTCCCGGCTCGTCCACCGTGCGTCCGCCACGCGGCGCAGAAGAGAGCGATGCCGATGCCAAGCCTTCCCGCGAGCAGGACGAGGGTCCCGGCAAGAAGCCGGCGGAGGCCTTGAAGGCCTACTGCGTCAACCTCAACGAAAAGGCGAAGGACGGGCGGATCGATCCGCTGATCGGCCGCCACTCGGAGGTCAATCGGACAATCCAGGTGCTCTGCCGCCGCTCCAAGAACAACCCGCTCTACGTGGGTGATCCCGGCGTGGGCAAGACAGCGATCGCCGAAGGTCTCGCCAAGCGCATCGTCGAGGGCAAGGTGCCCGAGGCGCTTGCGGATGCCACAATCTTCTCGCTCGACATGGGCACGCTGCTGGCTGGAACCCGCTACCGCGGCGATTTCGAGGAGCGCCTGAAGCAGGTGGTGAAGGAGCTCGAGGAGTATCCCGGAGCCGTGCTTTTCATCGACGAGATCCATACCGTCATCGGCGCCGGCGCCACCTCCGGCGGTGCGATGGATGCGTCCAACCTGCTGAAGCCGGCACTGTCCTCGGGCGCGATCCGCTGCATCGGGTCGACCACCTACAAGGAGTATCGCCAGTTCTTCGAGAAGGACCGGGCGCTCGTCCGCCGTTTCCAGAAGATCGACGTCAACGAACCGTCGGTCGAGGATGCGATCGAGATCATGAAGGGGCTGAAGCCTTATTTCGAGGAGTACCACAAGCTCCGCTACACGAACGAGGCGATCAAGTCCGCTGTCGAACTGTCGGCCCGCTACATCTCCGACCGCAAGCTGCCGGACAAGGCGATCGACGTGATCGACGAGACGGGGGCGGCGCAGATGCTGTTACCGGCCTCCAAGCGGCGGAAGCTGATCACCGAGAAGGAGATCGAGGCGACAATCGCGACCATGGCCCGAATCCCGCCGAAGACCGTTTCGAAGGACGACGAGATGGTTCTCGCCAACCTGGAGAAGGAGCTTCGTTCGGTCGTCTACGGCCAGGACAAGGCGATCGAGGCCCTGTCGACCTCCATCAAGCTTGCTCGCGCCGGCCTGCGCGAGCCGAACAAGCCGATCGGCGCCTACGTCTTCTCCGGGCCGACGGGTGTCGGCAAGACGGAGGTTGCCAAGCAGTTGGCATCGTCGCTCGGCGTGGAACTGCTACGGTTCGACATGTCGGAATACATGGAGCGGCACACGGTCTCGCGTCTGCTCGGCGCACCTCCCGGCTATGTCGGATTCGACCAGGGCGGCCTGCTGACCGACAGCGTCGATCAGCATCCGCACAGCGTGGTCCTGCTCGACGAGATCGAGAAGGCGCATCCGGACATCTTCAACATCCTGTTGCAGGTGATGGACCATGGATCGCTGACTGACCACAACGGCAAGAAGATCGACTTCCGTAACGTCATCCTGATCATGACGACCAATGCGGGTGCTTCGGAAATGGCCAAGGCCGCGATTGGCTTCGGTTCGTCAAAGCGCACCGGCGAAGACGAGGAGGCGCTGAACCGTCTATTTACGCCGGAATTCCGCAACCGTCTCGACGCGACGATTCCCTTTGCGCCGCTGCCCACCGAGGTCATCCATCAGGTCGTGCAGAAGTTCGTCATGCAGTTGGAGACGCAGCTTTCCGAGCGGAACGTCACCTTCGACCTGCAGCCGGATGCGATCGCCTGGCTGGCCGAGAAGGGCTATGACGAGCGGATGGGGGCACGGCCGCTGGCACGTGTCATCCAGGAGCACATCAAGAAGCCGCTTGCCAACGAAATCCTGTTCGGCAAGCTGCGCAAGGGCGGCGTGGTTCACGTAACGGTCGGCAAGCAGGAAGACGGCACCGACGGCCTGATCCTGGAGTGCATACCGGAAGCCGTGCCGGTGAAGCCGAAGCCGGAAGCCGAAGTCGAAGAGGCTTCGGAAGAGGCTGGCGCAAAAGCGAAGAAGGCGCGTCCGAAGAAGACCAAGGACAGGGATGATGGCGAAACGGGCCGGCCGATGGCTGAAGCTGACGTGACGGCCTCCGAGGAGGCACCGAAGACGCCGCCTCGCAAGGGCAGCATTGTGCCACGCGTGCCGAAGTCGAAGTAATCCCACCACCAGAACAGCAATGCCGGGTCCAGAGCCCGGCATTGTCATTCCTGCGGCACAGCCCGCTTTGCCTTCGGTTCCTCATGTCTCCAAGCAGTGATATCCAGCCTGCCTTCTTCTGGTTTCTTTCCGGGATGAGGGGCATCACCTCGCTACCTGCGCTGATCCTGATGACCTCCTTCGTCGGCTTCAGTGCGTTTGCCTTCGAGTCCGGCATCAGCCGTGGCGAAGCGATCTTCATGACCATTTCGATCTGGGCGCTTCCGGCCAAGATGATCCTGGTCGGGATGATGGCGGGTGGTGCCCACATCGCCGCTTGCTTCGCCGCCGTCACACTCTCATCGATCCGCCTGATGCCGATGGTCGCTTCGCTCGTGCCGGAGATGCGGACCAGCCGTACGCCGGCCTGGCTGCTTCTGTTTCTGTCGCACTTCATTGCCATTACTGCTTGGGTCTTCGCGACGCAGCGCCTCAAGGACGTGCCACGGGAGCACCGGGCGATCTTCTTTGCCGGTTTCGGCATCACGCTGACGCTGACCAATACCCTGATCGTCGCGGTCTGCTACGGCATCGTCGAAGGTTTCCCGCCGCTCGTGTCGGGGGCGCTCTTCATGCTCACCCCGGTCTATTTCCTCGCCTCGATCTGGGCGACGGCTCGCCAGGCCGTGGTGAAACTGGCCTTCATCATCGGCGTGGCAGCCGGACCGCTCATGGCGGTGATCTCACCTGGTTTCGATGTCCTCTATGCCGGGATCGGCGGCGGGACGGCTGCCTATCTGATCGACCGGATCTGGATCCGGGGACGTAAACGGGAGCCGCAGACAGGGGAACAACATGGGCGGTGAGTGGTGGCCCTATGTCGTGATCGCCGTTGCGGGGTGGCTGGCGACGGATATCTGGCGCTGGCTCGGCGTCCTGGCGGGCAACAGGCTGGACGAAGACTCCGAGGCGCTGCACTGGGTGAGGGCGGTAGCCACTGCCCTGGTCATGGCCGTGACTGCCAAGCTCATCGTCTTCCCCACCGGAACGCTTGCCGAATCCCCGCTCTGGCTGCGACTGCTCGCTGCCGGGATAGGGTTTGCTGCATTCCTCGTCGCGGGCCAGCGGATCGGCGTTGCAGTCGTCACCTCGACTGTAGTCCTGGGGCTTGGCCTTTACTGGCTTGGCTTCTAGCGCTACCCAACATGCCACTCCATACCATGCCTCACCGATACGGGATCCCCATGACAGACAGAAGCCTTCCCTCAGCAGAACCCGCCGACGCGGCCGAGCGCCGGTCGAGAAAGCCCGTAGTGGTTTATCCGAACGGGACGCTGGCAGCGCCGGACCTGGATCGGCTGGGAAAGGCCCGGGAGACGCTGGAGAAGATCGACGAGGTGATCGTGCCGCCGCGTGACGGGCGCACATTTACGGTGCCGAAGGGGTATTTCTTCCGTGTCGTCAGCGTTGACGGCCCGCAGGTGGGGGATCTCAACCTCTGGAATGCCAACGACCTCAACGAGCGGTTCTTCAGCGGCAAGACGCGGGCGCTGCATGCGACACACGTGTCCGTCGGTGACCGGCTCTGGAGCACGCTGCCATCGCTGCGGCCGATGGCGACCATCACCCACGATACGCTCGCTTGGTATGGCTGGGACGATGATGGTGCAGGCGTGCATGACGTCATCGGCACGCGCTGCGATCCCTACACGAACCGGCTCTTGGGCGGCGGCGACTATCACAACTGCTGCCATTCCAACCTTTGCCGCGCGCTGTCTTCTGCCCGGGGAATGTCGTTCAAGGAGGCGGAACCGCATGTCCACGACGTCCTGAACGTCTTCATGTGCACCGGCTTCACGAAGGACACGCACCAGTACTTCATGAAGGCGAGCCCAGTGCGGCCGGGGGACTATTTGGAGTTCTTCGCGGAGATCGACCTGCTGGGTGCTCTCTCCGCTTGCCCGGGAGGAGAGTGCGGCAACTCGCATTCCAGCGATGCCGCCGCCTGCTATCCGCTGAAGGTGGAGGTGTTCCGGCCGGACATGGACCTCTTGTCGGGCTGGCCGTTTCCGCGCCGGAACGGCTATGTGAGCCCGGTCTGACATCCGTGCAATGAGAAAGGGAGGCTGACCTGCCTCTCTTCTGGTTTGCGAGCATGCCTACAGGACGGCCCTGATCTTCTCGGCATCAGCCTTCAGGATGTCACCATCTTCCATCTTGCCAGAATGCGGCCTGAGCGGCTCGCCTTCGCGGCGCGGGATGACGTGGAAGTGCAGGTGATAGACCGTCTGACCGGCGGCAGGCTCGTTGAACTGGGCGATGAAGATACCGTCGGCATCAAAGGCTTCCTTTGCCGCCTTCGCGAGCTTCTGGACAACCGGGATCGTCTTCGAAAGAGCAACGGGGTCCGCATCGAGGAGGTTGCGGGAGGGTGATTTCGGCACGACCAGCAGATGGCCGGGCGCCTGGGGCATCACGTCCATGAAGGCGAGGGTGTCTTCGTCCTCATAAACCTTGTGGCAGGGGATCTCGCCACGGAGGATCTTGGCGAAGATATTGTTGTCGTCATAGGCCGGGCCACTCATTGGCATTCCTCTCCTTCGTCTATTCGTCGTTCTTGCTGCTGCCGCTCGTCCTTGCGAAAGGGGCTGTGGGCTTCGAGATATTCGCCGACATGCTCCACCTCCAGCCGCTCGCGCTCGAGGTAGTCGGCCACGGCCCGCCTCAGGCCCGGATGGGCGATGTAGTGGGCGGAATGCGTCGTCACCGGCAGGTATCCGCGTGCCAGCTTGTGTTGGCCCTGCGCGCCGGCCTCGACCCGTTTCAGCCCCTTCGCCAGCGCGAAGTCGATAGCCTGATGGTAGCAGACCTCGAAATGCAGGAAAGGATGGTCCTCGACGCAGCCCCAGTGGCGGCCGTAGAGCGTGTCGCCGCCGATGAAGTTAATGGCCCCGGCTATGTAGCGGCCGCCGCGTCTCGCCATGACCAGCAGGATGTCGTCCGCCATGCGCTCGCCGATCAGGGAATAGAAGCTGCGGGTGAGGTAGGGGCGGCCCCACTTGCGGCTGCCGGTGTCCATGTAGAAGGCGAAGAACTGGTCCCAGATGTCTTCGGTAAGGTCGCTGCCGGTCAGCCAGTCGATGGCGATGCCGTTCTCCAGAGCGGCTCGCCGTTCCTTTTTCAGGGCTTTCCGCTTGCGCGAGGCGAGCGTTTCGAGAAAGGCATCGTGGTCGGCATAACCTGCGTTGATGAAGTGGAATTGCTGGTCGGTGCGGTGGAGGTAGCCCGCCTCCTCGAGGAAGGGCAGTTCCTCCTTCGGCAGGAAGGTGACATGGGCGGATGAGACGCCGAGCTGCTGTGTCACCTGCCGGAGACCTGCGGCAAGCGTGGCCCGGACGGCTTCCTCATCCGCGCCCTCGGTGACCAGAAGACGAGGCCCCGTCGCCGGTGTGAAGGGAATGCTGCATTGGATCTTGGGATAGTAGCGACCGCCCGCACGTTCGAAGGCGTCAGCCCATCCGTGGTCGAAGACGTATTCCCCCTGGCTGTGGCTTTTCAGGTAGCCGGGGATGGCACCCAGCAGCGCCCCGTCCGCATCTTCCAGCAGCATGTGGTGCCCAAGCCATCCGGTCCTGGCGGTGGCGGATCCGGACTCTTCCATGGCGGAGAGGTAGGCATGCGACAGAAACGGATTGTAGATGCCGGGCCCGGACTTCGACGCCCCGGAAAGCCGCGCCCAGCGCTCCGGCTGGATCGCGGCAAAGCTCTTCTCGATGCGGATGGAAAGCGGTTCGGTCATCCTAGGCGGAAGCGGTCTCCCGTGGGTCGAAGCCCTCGAAGGTCATCTGGTCCGCATGAGTATAGGTATGCCTGCGGGCGTTTTCATCCCTGACGGTCCAGGTAATCACCGGAATGCCGGATTGTCGCCGGCCGGTGACGAAGCTGTTGGGCAGGTGGCCGTGGTGATAGGAGATGAAGTCGAGGCCCAGATGCATCGCGTCATCATGACGGAACAGATCCTCCGGTTTCATGCCTTCGGCCGTCAATCCGACAGGGTAGGGAGAGCCGGCGTTCTTGAGGTCCTTGAGGCTGTGGTGGTCGAAGCTCATCAGCGCGACCTTCCCCTCGTAGCCCTCCAGCGCCTCCAGCACTGCCTCCGCGAAGCCGTCGTCCTCGCCGGCGCGGCCCTTGATCTCGATGACCAGCGGAACCTTGCCGGCCACCAGCTTCAGCATCTGCTTGAGGGTCGGGATCCGGTCGGCGGTGCCGCCAACGGCCAACATGCCGAGCTCTGCAGAGGTGCGTTCGCGCACATCGCCCTTGATGCCGCAGAGGCGTTCGAGGTCATGGTCGTGGAAGACCACCGGCACGCTGTCGGCGGCAAGTTGGACATCGCATTCGATGGCGAAGCTGGCCTCGGCGGCACGGGAGAAGGCGGAAAGCGTGTTTTCCCATACGGTTTTGTTCATGTCGTGGTAGCCGCGATGGGCCACGGGCACGTCCCTGATCCAGTCGGCGGTGCTCATGCTTCGATCTCTATGATGGCGTCGATTTCCACGGAGGCATTCAGCGGCAGAGCCGCCATGCCGACGGCTGCACGCGCATGCCTGCCGGCTTCGCCCAGGATTTCGGCGATGAGGTTGGAGGCGCCGTTGATGACGAGGTGCTGTTCCGTGAAATCGGGCGTGGAGGCGACGAAGCCGTTGAGCTTGAGGATACGGCGTACCCGTCCCAGATCGCCGCCGAGCGCCGCCTTTGCCTGGGCGAGGATGTTGACGGCGCACAATTCGGCCGCCCGCTGCGCGGCTGCGACATCGATATCGCGACCCACGAGACCGGTCACCGCAACTTTGCCGTTTTCGATCGGCAACTGTCCGGAGAGGTAGAGCGTGTTTCCGCTGATCGTATAGGGGACATAATTGGCCGCGGGGGCGGCCGCTACGGGCAGCGTGATCCCCTTCTCCCTGAGGCGGCTTTCTATGGCTTCGGACACGGGCGACTCCAGTTCTGTTGTAAACGTCTCGAAAATCCGGCATTCAAAGGCGATAGCCTCACTGAATGGCGTTCATATAACACCCTCGGTGAGTCCAACAGGAGATTGTGAATGATCAACCAGGGACGTGCGGCAATCCTCGCTTTCGGGCTTGCTGCCGGATCCGCAGCATCGGCTCCGGCCGGCGTGGAAGGGGCTGCAGTTCTTCTGCCGCATCGTGCCGTCTATGATCTGAAACTGAAGGACTCATCCGAGCGCTCCGGGATCGAGGGCATGAACGGCCGGATGGTCTACGAATTCACCGGCTCCGCCTGCACCGGCTTCACCACCAATTTCCGCTTCGTCACGCGCATCAATACGGGCGAAGAGACCCGCCTGACCGATCAGCAGACGACCACTTTCGAGGACATGCAGAGGGACGAGTTCCGCTTCGAGACGAAGTCCTTCACCGACGAGCAGATGGACAAGGAGGTGTCGGGGGAGGCGAGGGAGGACGATTCGAAGGTAAAGGTCGAGATCGAGCGTCCGGATCCCCGGGAGATCGAACTGGTCGCCAGCGCCTTTCCGACCGAGCATATGCTGGAGGTCATCAAGAACGCGAAAAGCGGGAAGCGCTTCTTCGAGACCCGGATCTTCGACGGTTCGGAGAACGGCGACCAGAGCATGATCACCAATACGGTCATTGGCCCGCAGCAGACGCCGCAGCAGGAGGCGGGGGACGACGCCGAAAGGGCAGGAGAATTCTCCCAGGCCGCCTACTGGCCCGTCACCATCGCCTATTTCAGCGAAGGGGCGGAGGGAGACGCCATGCCGGTCTACTCCATGTCCTTCAAGCTTTACGACAACGGCATCACCCGCGACCTCACCATGGACTACGGCGACTTCGTACTCAGCGGAAGCTTGTCGAAGCTGGAGGTTCTCGACAAGCCGGACTGCGATCAGAACCAGCGGCGGCCGTAAGCCTGCCGGGCGGCACAATCGAAGGGGAACAGCATGAGCCTCGAATTCCTTCTGACCTCGCTCGTCATCATCGCCTCGCCCGGCACCGGGGTCCTCTACACGCTGGCCGCCGGCCTCTCCCGCGGCGCCAGGGCCAGCATCGTCGCGGCCTTCGCCTGCACGCTCGGCATCGTGCCCCACATTGCCGCGGCCGTGACCGGCCTTGCGGCCGTGCTGCATGCCAGTGCGTTGGCCTTCGAGATCATCAAGTATCTCGGCGTCGCCTACCTGCTCTACATGGCATGGCGGACGATCATGGACCGCGGAACGCTTGCGGTCGACGAGGAGGCAACGCCGCGCACCGTACGCCAGACGGTTGTCGACGGAATCCTGCTCAACATCCTCAATCCGAAGCTCTCGATCTTCTTTTTCGCCTTCCTGCCGCAGTTCGTCAGCCCGGCCGAGGCGAACGCCCTGCCGATGATGCTGGTGCTGAGCGGCGCGTTCATGGCGCTCACCTTCGTCGTCTTCGCCGGCTATGGCGTGTTCGCCGCCGCCATGCGCCGGCATGTCATCTCCCGGCCGGGAGTGGTGAACTGGATGCGGCGCACATTTGCCGCCGCCTTCGTCGCCATGGGCGCAAAGTTGGCGCTCGCCGAACGCTGAGCGAGGGAAGAAGGCCTTGCCGTTCCACTCCGGGGCCGCTATTGCGGCGCCGGGGGATCGGATGGAAGCATGTCAGGCACCAATAGCGAGCGCGAACTCATAGCCGAAGGTCCGGCCATCATTCTCGTCGAGCCGCAGCTCGGCGAGAACATAGGCATGGTTGCCCGCGCCATGGCCAATTTCGGACTGGCGGAACTGCGGCTCGTCAATCCGCGGGACGGCTGGCCCAACGAGAAGGCCCGTTCGGCCGCCTCCAAGGCGGATCATGTGATCGACGGGACGCGCGTCTTCGACACCCTGGAGGACGCGATCAGGGACCTCAATTTCGTCTACGCCACCACGGCGCGGGAGCGCTACGGCTACAAGCCGGTGCGCTCCCCGGTGATCGCGGCCACGACCTTGCGCGAGAAGTTCCGGGCAGGGGAGAAGACGGGAGTCCTCTTCGGCCGCGAGCGCTGGGGCCTTACCAATGAAGAGGTGGCACTGGCGGACGAGATCGTCACCTTTCCCGTCAACCCGGCATTCGCCTCGCTGAATATCGCCCAGGCGGTGCTGCTGATGTCCTACGAGTGGATGAAGACGGGACTGGACGACGTGGCGGCCACGCCGTTCCAGCCGGTGGAGCAGCGGCCGTCCACCAAGGAACAGGTGCTTGGACTGTTCGAGCATCTGGAAGAGGCGCTCGATGCGCGGGGATATTTTCATCCGCCTGCGAAAAAGCCGAAGATGGTCGACAACCTGCGCGCCGTCATTTCACGCCGCGGCTTCACGGAGCAGGAGATCAGCGTATTTCGTGGGGTGATCTCGTCGCTGGACCGTTTCCCGCGGCGCTGGCCGAAGAAGACGGGAAGCGCGGGGGAGAAGCCGGAGAATGACGACGTCTGACCTCAAGCCCGTGCTGATGTTCGATTCGGGCATCGGCGGCCTTACGGTGCTTCGCGAGGCGCGGGTGCTGATGCCGGAACGTCGCTTCGTCTACATCGCCGACGACGCCGGTTTTCCCTATGGCAGCTGGGACGAGGAGCGGCTTCGTGAGCGGATCGTCACCCTGTTCCGCGACCTGATCGAGCGGCATGATCCGGAGATTGCGGTGATCGCCTGCAATACGGCCTCGACGCTGGTCCTTGGCGACCTGCGGGCGGCATTTCCCGAAACTCCCTTCGTCGGCACGGTGCCGGCAATCAAGCCGGCAGCGGAACGGACGCGCTCCGGCCTCATCTCCGTCCTGGCGACGCCGGGAACCGTCAGGCGGCAATATACGCGTGATCTGATCGGCGAATGGGCATCGAAAGTGCATGTGCGACTGGTCGGCAGCGAACGGCTGGCGGGCCTGGCGGAAACCTACATGCGCGAAGGCTTCGTCGACGAGGCGGCCGTGGGGCAGGAGATCGCTCCCTGCTTCATCGAACAGGACGGGCGACGCACCGATATCGTCGTGCTCGCCTGTACCCACTATCCCTTCCTCGTCAATCGGATGCGCAAGACGGCGCCCTGGCCCGTCGACTGGATCGATCCCGCGGAAGCCATTGCCCGCCGTGCGCTGTCGCTCCTGCCGCAGGAGCACCGGCCGCAAGAGCCGATTCCGGCCGAACCCGATATTGCCGTCTTTACCTCCGGCAGTCCCGATCCCGCCATACGGCGGCTCATGCAGGGGTTCGGGCTGGGGGCCTGAGCCTGCGGCGTGCTGCGCTTGCAAAGCGGCGGAATCGGTGGCTTGCTGCTGCGGTCCATTGAGAGGAATCGCCATGCCGATCGAAACCTGGCTCGCCTTCGTTGCCGCTTCCGCCGTCCTGCTGGCCATTCCGGGGCCGACGATACTCCTCGTGATCTCCTATGCATTGGGACACGGCCGCAGGATCGCCTCCGCGACCGTCGCGGGCGTGGCGCTCGGCGATTTTACGGCGATGACGGCGTCCATGCTCGGGCTCGGCGCGCTGCTTGCCACGTCGGCTGCCCTCTTCACGGTCCTGAAATGGGTCGGAGCTGCCTACCTGATCTACCTCGGTATCAAGCTGTGGCGCGCTCCCGTTTCGGGCGGGGGCGTTGTCGCCGAGGGTGAGGTATCGTCGGAGCGTCCATTTCGGGTATTCCTGCACACTTACGTGGTAACCGCGCTGAACCCGAAGAGCATCATGTTCTTCGTCGCCTTCCTTCCGCAGTTCCTCGACCTGGCGCGTCCCCTGTTTCTGCAGATGGCGATCTTCGAGGCGACCTTCCTGGTGCTCGCCACGTTGAACGCAACGCTCTATGCGCTTCTCGCGTCGATGGCGCGCAGCACGATCCGCAAGCCGAGGGTCCAGCGGCTCGTCAACCGCAGCGGCGGCACGCTGATGATCGGGGCGGGGCTTCTGACGCTCGGCTGGAAGCGGGCGATGGCCGCCTGACCGTCAATCGTCTGTGAACAACTCGCCGAGGCGGGCGAAAAGGCGCGATGTTCGTGATAGGTAGCTCCTCCTTGCGCGCTGGGCGTCACCATCAAGAGACTTAGGCATACGGGGTTAGGGCATTGCAGGTCGGCATCGATATGGGGACCGTGTCCGGGGGCGCTCCGGCCAAGCTCGATATCGAGGAGCTGCTGGCGACTCGCCTTCTGGTGCAGGGCAATTCCGGATCAGGCAAGTCCCATCTCCTGCGCCGCCTGCTGGAGCAGTCGGCGCAATGGGTACAGCAGGTCGTCATCGATCCGGAAGGAGATTTCGTCACGCTCGCCGACAAGTACGGCCATGTCGTCGTCGATGGAGAGCGTACGGAAGCCGAACTGGTCGGGATTGCGACCCGCATCCGCCAGCACCGGGTCTCCTGCGTCCTGACGCTCGAAGGTCTCGACATCGAGGAGCAGATGCGGGCAGCGGCTGCATTCCTCAACGGGCTCTTCGATGCCGATCGCGAATACTGGTATCCGGTGCTGGTCGTGGTGGATGAGGCGCAGATGTTCGCGCCCTCGGTCGGCGGCGATGTCTCGGAAGAGGCCCGCAAGATGTCGCTCGGCGCCATGACCAACCTGATGTGCCGAGGCCGAAAGAGGGGATTGGCCGGCGTCATTGCTACGCAGCGCCTCGCGAAGCTTGCCAAGAATGTCGCGGCGGAAGCCTCCAACTTCCTGATGGGACGCACCTTCCTCGACATCGACATGGCGCGTGCCGCCGATCTTCTCGGCATGGACCGCCGGCAGGCGGAGATGTTTCGCGACCTGAAGCGGGGAAATTTCGTCGCTCTCGGTCCCGCGCTGTCTCGACGGCCGCTGCCGATCGTGATCGGTCCTGTTGAGACATCTGCCAGGTCCTCCAGCCCTAAGCTGATGCCGTTGCCGGATGCGCCGCAGGACATCGAAGACCTGATCTTCACGCCCGATCCGGAGGAGTTCAAGCGCCCGATCGTGCGGCGGGCGCCGCCGGCGCCCAGGCCAACCACGGATATTCTGGCGGAATTGTCGCGCTCGGCCCCGGCAGCCGGTCCGATGCCGCAGGAGCCCAGCCGTCCGGCGCAGCCGGAGCTTTCGCCCGAGGAGCGGGAGGAGCGGCTGAACGCGGTCCTCTGCGAGATCATCAACGACCCGCAGGCGGCCTATCGGACCGATTCCGTTCTCTACCAGGATTTCCTAGTGCGTGCCCGCATGCGGCGGCTTCCAGGACCGCCCATGTCGATGAGCGAGTTCCGCCGACGCGTTGCGATCTCGCGTGCAGGCGTGGACAAGGAGACGGCGGAGACCGTGGGGTGGCAGACGGCGCTCGATCTGTCGGTCCGGGTGTCGGACGACCTGCAGGGTGTCTTCCTGATGCTCGCCAAGGCGGCGCTGCTTGCGGAACCCTGTCCCTCGGACATGCGCATCGCCAAGGCTTATGGAACCCACTCGGCCCGACGTGCTCGGCGTCTGCTCGGTTATTTCGAGGAACAGGGGCTGATCGTCGTCCACACGGACTTCGGCGGCAAGCGGATTGTGGCGTTCCCCGACCTGCAGGTGCAAACCTCGCCGGGCAGCGCCGACGCGCCGGATGCCGACGAGGCAAGGGCGGCGGCGGAATAGGCGCTTCCATAGTTGACATTTCCCCGTCGCCGGCCTAAAGACCCCGCCAGCACCGGGTGGCAACGCCCGGTGTTTCATTTGACATGTCCCGTGGTTTTCTCCGGACGCTTTCGTGAGAAACCTGTCAGGACTTCTAAATCGAAGTCCAGAGGAGGGCGTGTTTCCTTGATCCGGTTTGGCAACAAGCCGGTGCAACCTGTTGAGAAGGAAATACGATGAGCAAGCGCGCGTCGTCCAAGTACAAAATCGATCGCCGTATGGGCGAAAACATCTGGGGCCGTCCGAAGTCCCCGGTCAACCGCCGCGAATATGGTCCGGGCCAGCACGGTCAGCGCCGCAAGGGCAAGCTTTCCGACTTCGGCGTGCAGCTGCGCGCCAAGCAGAAGCTGAAGGGCTATTACGGCGACGTCCGTGAAAAGCAGTTCCGCGCCATCTACGACGAAGCTAACCGCCGCAAGGGCGACACCGGCGAGAACCTGATCGGCCTGCTCGAGTCGCGCCTCGACGCGATCGTCTACCGCGCCAAGTTCGTACCGACCATCTGGGCGGCTCGCCAGTTCGTCAACCACGGCCACGTGACCGTGAACGGCGTGCGCGTCAACATCGGTTCCTACCGCTGCAAGCCGGGCGACGTCATCGAAGTGCGCCAGAAGTCGAAGCAGCTGGTTTCTGTCCTGGAATCGGTACAGCTCGCCGAGCGTGACGTTCCGGACTACATCGACGCCGACCACAGCAAGATGGTCGCCACCTATGTCCGCGTTCCGAGCCTTTCGGATGTGCCGTACCCGGTCATCATGGAACCGAACCTGGTCGTCGAATTCTATTCGCGCTAAAACGAATGAGCCCGCAGCGCGGGCTCATCGGACAGACCTTCGAAGCCGCGTCAGCTCGACGCGGCTTTTTTCATGGGCTGCAGGGAGGGATCGAGCGACTGGGCGGTCGCGACCGGCGCTTCCTTCGGTCCTTCGCCCATCCGGTTCCATGCGTCCAGGCCGGCGATCTTGTAGGCTTCCGCCAGCGTCGGATAGTTGAACGTGTTTTCCACGAAGTAATCCACGGTGCCCTTGAGGTTCAGCACTGCCTGGCCGATGTGGACGAGTTCGGTTGCGCCTTCGCCGATGATATGGACGCCGAGCAGGCGGCGGGTCCTGCGCGAGAAGATCATCTTCAGGAGCCCGGTCTCCAGGCCCATGATGTGGCCGCGGGAGGTTTCGCGGAAGTGCGCGATCCCCGTCTCGTAGGGAATCTTGCGGGCGATCACCTCTTCCTCCGTCAGGCCGCAGGTGGAGATCTCCGGCACCGCATAGATGCCGTAGGGGAAATATTGCGGCGGTTCGCTGGCCGGCGCACCCACTGCATGGCGGGCGGCGATACGGCCCTGTTCCATGGAGGTCGAGGCCAGGCTCGGGAAGCCGACGATGTCGCCCGCAGCGTAGATATGCGGCACGGCGGTCTGGAAGGTTTCCGGATCGACCTTGAGGCGTCCGCGGCTGTCGGCCTCCAGCCCGCAGGCAGCCAGGTTGAGGTCGGCGGTGGCGCCGACGCGGCCGGCGGCAAACAGCACCATCTCGGAATGCAGGATGCGGCCGTTGTTGAGCTCGACGCGACACTTGCCGCCCGGCTCCCGTTCGATCCTCTCCGCCGTCTGCCCGAAGATCAGTTTCATGTTTCGGTCGCGCAGTTGGTAGGCGAAGTCCTCGACGATCTCGCGGTCGATGAAGTCGAGCATGGTGGATCTGGGTTCGACGACCGAAACCTGCGTGTCCAGCGCGCTGAAGATGGAGGCGTATTCGATGCCGATGACGCCGGCGCCGATCACCACCAGCGACCGCGGCACGGTGTCGATGTCCAGAAGCTCGTCGCTGTCGATGATCGCCTGTCCGTCGAAGGGAATATGGGAGGGGCGAAAGGGCTTGGTGCCGACCGCCAGCAGGATCGACGCGCCGCTCACCCGCTGAAGTTCTCCGTCCTCCCGCGTTACTTCCAGCGTGTGCGGGTCGACGAAGCGGGCCGCGCCATGCAGTTGCTGTACGCGGTTGCGGGCGAACTGGTGCTCCAGCACCTGCACCTCGTGGTCGAGAGTAATCAGCAGACGGCGGCGCAGATCCGCAGCATTGATGTGCTGTTTCACCCGATACGACTGGCCGTAGAAGCCGCGCTCTCGCCAGCCGGTCAGGTTGAGGGCGGTCTCCCGCAGCGTCTTCGACGGGATGGTGCCGGTATGGACGGAGACGCCCCCGACGCGGCGGCCGCGCTCGATGACGAGCACGTTCTTGTCCAGCTTGGCGGCTTGAATCGCAGCACGGCGCCCGGCCGGTCCGCTGCCGACCACGATGAGGTCGAGATGGTTCATGGATCGCTCCGGTTTCTGCTCTGCTGCGATGCGCCAGCGTCAGCCACTGCATATCAGCTTTGTCTTACGGTTTGATTGAAGGTGGCAGGTGCCGAACAGCCTGCGATCCGCTTTGTTCGCGTCGGGCAGGAGGGATGCGGGCAAGGGGTTCAGATCAGCCGCAGTCCACGCAGGCTCGCATGGCCTTCCTTGCCGATGATGATGTGATCGTGGACGGTGATGCCGAGCGGCTTGGCGGAGTCGACGATGGTCTTCGTCATATCGATGTCGGCGCGCGAGGGGGTCGGGTCGCCGCTCGGATGGTTGTGGACGAGGATGATGGCGGTCGCCGAGAGCTCCGCCCGGCGGACCACCTCACGCGGATAGACCGGCGTATGGTCGACGGTGCCGCGTCCCTGCACTTCGTCGGCGATCAGTGCATTGCGCTTGTCCAGGAAGAGGATACGGAACTGCTCCCGTGCCTCGTAGGCCATGGCCGCGTGGCAGTAGTCGATGACCGACGACCAGGAGGACAGCACCTGCTTGCCGCGGAGCTCGCTTTTCAGCATCCGGTGCGCGACGGTGGAAACAAGCTTCAGGTCGTGGGCGACGGCCTCGCCTACGCCACTTACCTCCTGCAGCAGGGCGGCGGGTGCCCCGAAGACGCCCGCAAGGTTGCCGAAGCGGTCGATCAGCGCCTTGGCGATCGGCTTGGTATCGCGGCGCGGGATGAGCCGGAAGAGCAGAAGCTCGAGGATCTCGTAGTCGGCGAGTGCCGTATCGCCATGATCTCGAAAGCGGGCGCGCAGCCGGTCGCGGTGCCCGTGGTAATGGGCCTGCTTGTCGTCGCGCGGGAGCAGGCCGCTCTTCTTCAAGGCAGCCGGCTTGGGCGCCTGCTCGGCAAAGAAACCGCGCTCGTCCACCTCCTCGTCCATGGCAGGCGCTTCGCCGTCATGTGGAGGAGAGGGGCGGTTCGTCATGCGCTACCTCTTGAGCGGCGGCAGGCCCGGGCGGTCGAGGCCGGCCGGGGAGAGGGTGAAGACTTCGCAGCCGGTCGCAGTGACGCCGACGGCGTGTTCGTACTGGGCCGAGAGCGAACGATCGCGCGTCACGGCGGTCCAACCGTCGGTGAGCACCTTAACATGCGGCTTGCCGAGATTGATCATCGGCTCGATGGTGAAGATCATGCCTTCGCGCAGTTCCGGCCCTTCGTCCGCGCGGCCATAGTGAAGTATGTTCGGCGTATCGTGGAAGAGGCGTCCGACGCCGTGGCCGCAGAAGTCGCGGACCACGGAGCAGCGCTCCGCTTCGGCATAGGTCTGGATCGCCTGGCCGATCGCGCCCGTTCGGGCGCCGGGCCGTACCGCCTCAATGCCGCGCATCAGGCATTCATAGGTGACTTCCAGCAGCCGCTCGGCGGCACGCTTGATCTGCCCGACGGGATACATGCGGCTGGAATCGCCATGCCAGCCGTCCAGCACATAGGTGACGTCGATGTTGACGATGTCGCCCTCGCGCAGCGGCTTGTCGTCCGGCATGCCGTGGCAGACGACATGGTTGATGGAGGTGCAGACCGAATACTTGTAGCCGCGGTAGTTCAGCGTCGCGGGCAGGGCGCCGTGATCCATGCCGAACTCGAACACGAAGCGGTCGATCGCGTTGGTGGTGACGCCCGGCTTGACGATGGCGGCGAGCTCGTCCAGGCAGCGGGCGGTCAGCAGGCAGGCCTTGCGCATGCCGGCGAAGTCGTCCGCGCTGTAGAGCCGGATCGCGCCCGTGTTCTTCAGGGGGGCTGCGACCGCGTCGATATAGTTTACCATCCGGATGCTCTCACAATTCTTACGTTCATAATGCAGGCAGGCCGGCCTCGTCCATGCCGATCAGGTCGGTGGCGACGATTTCCGCCGGCGTCACCCGGCATCGCAGGACGTAGGCTTCGACGCCGCGTCCGGCTGCGCGCCGGAAGGCTGCGGCATAACGCGGATCGAGATCGCTGCAAAGCCTGAGGCGTTCACAATCCTGCCGCTGAACCACGTAGAGCATCACCGCCCGGTGACCGGCCTCCACCGCGTCGCCCAATTCCTCCAGATGCCTCGCGCCGCGGACGGTCACGGTGTCGGGGAATTCCGCCACGCCGCACTCGCGCACGAAGTGGACGTTCTTCACCTCGACATAGCAGTCCGGCCGCCCCGGCTCGCAGAGCAGGAAGTCGATCCGCGACCGGTTGCCGTAACGCTGCTCGCGGCGGAGCCTCCCATAGCCGGAAAGGGCAGGCACCAGACCGGCGACCAGCGCTTCTTCCGCGAGACGGTTGGCGAAGGCCGCGTTGATGCCGACCATCGTTCCGTCCGCCTCCACCATCTCCAGCATGTGGCGGTATTTTCGCGTCGGACTGTCATGCAGCGAGATCCAGATGCGGGAGCCGGGCGTCGTCAATCCGCGCATCGAGCCGGTATTCGGGCAGAAACCGGTGATCGGCGCGCCGCCGTCCAGAATGGCGTCGAACAGGAAGCGCTTGTAGCGCTGCACCAGCCTTGCCGGCACGAGCGGCGGGTCGAAGATCATCGGCTGCCGTCAGACTCGTTCGAGGACGTAGGTGCCCGGTGCGTCGCCGATGGCGTTCAGGGCGGCGCCGCCGGGCTTGCGGGCACCGACGCGCTCCTTGCTGCGTTTCTCGATCCAGGCGTGCCAGTGCGGCCACCACGAACCCTTGGTTTCCCTTGCCTTCGCAACCCATTCATCGAAATCGCCGCGGGGCTTGCCGTTTGTCCAGTACTGGTACTTCTGTTTGTCCGGCGGGTTGACGACGCCGGCGATGTGGCCGGAGCCGCTCAGGACGAATTCCACCGGTCCGCCGAACAGGTCCGAGCCTTTGAACACCGAGCGCGGGGGCGCGATGTGATCCTCGCGGGTCGCGAGGTTGTAGATCGGTATCTTGACGTCCTTCAGCGAGATCACCCGGCCTGCGAGCTTCATCTCGCCCTTGCTCAAGGTGTTGTCGAGGTAGCAATTACGCAGGTAGTAGGCGTGATTTGCAGCCGCCATGCGGGTGGAATCGGCATTCCAGTAGAGAAGGTCGAAGGGCAGGGGCTCCTTGCCCATCAGGTAGTTGTTGACGACATAAGGCCAGATCAGTTCCGAGGCCCGCAGCATGTTGAAGGCGTTGGCCATGCGCGAGCCTTCGAGGTAGCCGGTCTTTTCCATCTGCTTCTGGATAGCAGCCAACTGCTCCTCGTCGACGAAGACCTTGAGGTCGCCGGCGAGCGTGAAGTCCACCTGGGTCGTCAAAAAGGTCGCCGAGGCGATGCGACTGTCCTTCTTCTGCGCGTGCAGCGCCAGTGCTGCTGCGAGGAGCGTACCGCCGACGCAATAGCCGATTGCATTGACTTCCCGCTCGCCGGTTGCCTTCTCCACCGTCTCCAGCGCGAATTCGATACCTTCCTCGATATAGGCTTCCCAGTCCTTCCTCGCATGGCGCTCGTCCGGGTTCACCCAGGAGATGACGAAGACGGTGTGGCCGTGGTCCACGCACCACTTGATGAAGCTCTTCTGCGGCGTCAGGTCGAGAATGTAGAACTTGTTGATCCATGGCGGCACGATCAGCAGCGGCCGCTTGAGGACAGTCTCGGTCGACGCGTCGTACTGGATGATCTCGCAGACTTCGCTCTGGGCGATCACCTTACCTGGGGTCAAGGCGAGGTTTTCGCCGACCTTGAACTGCTTGTGATCCGTGTGGCGAAGCCGCAGTTCACCGCCACCGGCGGCCACGTCCTCGGCCAGCATGCGCATGCCCTCGACGAGGTTCGCGCCGCTGGTCGCCACCGTATGCCGATAGACCTCCGGGTTGGTCAGGGCGAAATTCGCGGGCGACAGGGCGGCCGTGAGTTGCCGGACATAGAAGGTCGCCTTGAGCCGCGCGTGGTCGTCGAGGCCCTCCGCCTCCGTCACCAGCTTTTCCGCCCAGGAAACGGTCACCTGGTAGGCTTGTCGAAGAAAGGCGAAGAAGGGGTTCCTGGTCCAATCCTCGTCGGTGAAGCGCTTGTCCTTCGGGAAGGGCTCGGGCTCCGGTGCCGGCGCGCCAGACATCTGCGCCAATGTGCGGGTCCAGATACCCATATAGCTGGAGAGAAGCAGGGTCTGCGCTTCCAGCGTGCGTTTCGGGTCGGATACCCAGTATTGGGCCACCTGCGACAGCGTCCTGACGAGATCGGTCGCCGGATCGGCAGCGGCATCAGAGGCTTCGCCCCGCTCCCGTGACGCGAGCCATTCCGAAGCCGCCTGCCCGAGATGCTCCAGGGCCCTGGCGAGATTGAGGGTCAGGGCCTGCGGGTCCTTCACGACATAGGACTCGATCGACTTCGGGTCGAAACCGGAAAAGCCTTGGCCGCCGGTCTCCTTCTCCTCCCGTCTGTCGGTCAATCGTTCCTCCCGCAGGATGTTCTTGTTGTTTGATTATTTTTGTACATTGTGCCCGAAAACGAATACAAGTGCCAGCGATCGGCGCTAAAAATCGCGTCGTGGCGAAAGTGCCGGAACGGGCGAAGAACATGGAAAAGATCAGGTATTTTGCGGCCAGGGCGCCGCTCATCCTCGGCATCGGCGCGCTGCCGATTCTGCTGGCCGGCTGCAACAGCTTCGCCCTCGACGACGGAATACCCAACACCGCTCCGACCGCGACCGTCGTCTCCGACGCGCCACCGCCGCCGACCGGGCCGATCGCCAAGCGCGACAGCGGAACCTATCCGACCTTCGACCGAAGGCTGACGGCGGCCAATGTGCAGATCGCCGACGACGAGGCCGCCGGATCGGAGGCCCAGCTTTCGGCGCTCGCCGCCGCGCGTGCGAACGGCAGCGTATCGGAAGCCGAATACAGGCGCCGGCTTGCAGAGCTGCGCCGGCTTGCCGCCGAACACGGCCGCGAGGCCGAGGCGGCAATCGCCAATTAACGCTTGCGTTTGCGGCGGATTGGCAGCAAATCAGCAAATCGCCGAGAGGCAATATCCCTGCGCCGCAACTTGCCGCGCGTCTCTTCACGGGGAAAGTCATGGAAGAGTTTCACAAAGTCCGCCGATTGCCACCCTACGTCTTCGAACAGGTCAACCGTTTGAAGGCCAGCGCACGAGCGGCAGGCGCCGACATCATCGATCTCGGCATGGGAAACCCCGACCTTCCGACACCGAAGAACATCGTCGACAAGCTCTGTGAAGTGGTGCAGGACCCGCGCACGCACCGCTATTCTTCCTCCAAGGGCATACCCGGTCTGCGCCGCGCGCAGGCGGCCTACTATGCCCGCCGGTTCGGCGTGAAGCTCAACCCCGAGACCCAGGTCGTGGCGACCCTCGGCTCCAAGGAAGGCTTCGCCAACATGGCGCAGGCCATCACGGCGCCGGGCGATGTGATCCTCTGCCCGAACCCCACCTATCCCATCCACGCCTTCGGCTTCCTGATGGCCGGTGGCGTGATCCGGTCCATGTCGGTCGAGCCGGACGAGAGCTTCTTCCCGCCGCTGGAGCGGGCGGTCCGCCATTCGATCCCGAAGCCGCTGGCGCTGATCATCAACTATCCGTCGAACCCGACGGCTCATGTCGCGTCGCTCGACTTCTACAAGGAGGTCATCGCCTTCGCGAAGAAGCACGACATCATCGTGCTCTCCGACCTCGCCTATTCGGAGATCTACTTCGACGAGAACAACCCGCCGCCCTCCGTGCTGGAGGTGCCGGGCGCCATCGACGTGACCGTCGAGTTCACGTCCATGTCCAAGACCTTCTCCATGCCGGGCTGGCGCATGGGCTTTGCGGTCGGCAACGAGCGGCTGATCTCGGCGCTGACACGCGTGAAGTCCTATCTCGACTACGGCGCCTTCACGCCGATCCAGGTGGCGGCAACCCATGCCCTGAACGGCGACGGTTCCGACATCGCGGAGGTCCGCAACGTCTACAAGCGCCGGCGCGACGTGATGGTGGAGAGCTTCGGCAAGGCCGGCTTCGAGGTGCCGCCGCCGGCTGCGACCATGTTCGCCTGGGCGAAGATCCCGGAGAAGTTCCGGCACCTGGGCTCGCTGGAGTTCTCCAAGCTGCTCGTGGAAAAGGCCGATGTGGCCGTCGCACCGGGCGTCGGCTTCGGCGAAATGGGCGACGACTATGTTCGGCTGGCGCTGGTGGAGAACGAGCACCGCATCCGTCAGGCGGCCCGCAACATCAAGAAGTTCCTGTCGACGGCAGACGAAACCATGCACAACGTGATTTCGCTGAACGCCCGCCGTTGACCTCCGGCGGCCCGGCCGGGCTGCCGATCCCCTACAGACGCAGGAAGATAACATGGCAGATGCCCTGAAGGTTGGCATTGCGGGTCTCGGAACCGTCGGCGCTTCCCTGGTCCGGATCATCACCACGCGCGCAAACGAGCTTGCGGTGACGTGCGGACGGGCCATCGAGGTGTCTGCCGTCAGCGCACGGGACCGGTCGCGCGATCGCGGTGTGGATCTGTCCGGCGCGACCTGGTTCGACAGTCCCGAGGAGATGGCCGCGAGTGCGGATATCGACGTGTTCGTCGAGCTCGTCGGCGGCGCAGAGGGAGCGGCGGACCGTTCCGTCCGGGCCGCCCTGACGCGCGGTCTTCACGTGGTGACGGCCAACAAGGCATTGCTTGCGCGCCACGGCGTCGAACTGGCGACGATCGCGGAGGAGAAAGGCGTCCTCCTGAATTTCGAGGCGGCGGTGGCGGGCGGCATCCCGGTCATCAAGGCCCTGCGGGAATCGCTGACCGGTAACAAGGTCGCACGCATCTACGGGATCATGAACGGGACCTGCAACTACATCCTGACGCGGATGGAGAAGGAAGGTCTTTCTTTCGCCGATTGCCTGAAGGAGGCGCAACGTCTCGGCTATGCGGAGGCGGACCCCACCTTCGATATCGAGGGGAACGATACGGCACACAAGCTTGCGATCCTGACGACCCTCGCATTCGGCACGCAGATTGCTGCCGACGAAATCTATCTCGAGGGGATCGGCAACATCTCGATCGAGGACATCGAGGCCGCCGCCGATCTCGGCTACCGGATCAAGCTGCTCGGCGTGGCGCAGCGGACCGAGTCCGGCATCGAACAGCGTGTCCACCCCACGATGGTGCCGCGGGACACGGTGATCGCACAGGTGGATGGCGTGACCAACGCCGTCGCGATCGAATCGGACATCCTCGGTGAACTTCTGATGGTGGGGCCCGGTGCCGGCGGCGACGCAACGGCCTCGGCTGTCCTGGGCGATATCGCCGACATCGCCAAGAGCAGGCCGGGAGCGCAGCGGGTTCCGGTCCTCGGTACGCCGGCGGCGGCCCTTGCTCCCTACCAGCGGGCACGGATGCGCAGCCACGAGGGCGGCTACTTCATTCGCCTCACCGTCGCCGATCGCACCGGCGTATTTGCAAGCGTGGCCACGCGAATGGCCGAAAACAACATCTCGCTGGAATCGATCGTGCAGCGCGCAAGTCCGAACGGGGCGGCGGGCGGTTCCAAGACGATCATCCTCGTCACCCACGCGACGACGGAAGAATCGGTGCGCAAGGCCGTCGCCGGGATCAAGGCGGAGGACTATCTGGTCGGCGAGCCGCAGGTGATCCGCATCGAACGCCCGAAGGCCTTCTGAGGACCTCTTGCAGCGCTTCCAGCAATGGAGGCTCCGCCGGGGCGGCTGTTTGGAAAACCGGCTTAACGGAAAACGGAGCTGGCGCTGGCGCTGGTCCCGGCATATGCTGTGTCCGACATCACCTTCGCGGGGAGGCGCTAGCGTGATCTCGAAACTCCCAGGTCATCCGACATTCCGTCTGGCCGGCGGCGGGGCGAAAGTCGCCGTCGCGAAGACGGCGGGCTGTTCCACGCCCGCGCATGCCAACGACCAGGAATATCCTGACGATGCCGAGGTGCGCCGCAACTGGACGATCCTGCTCGTCCTCGTGGCCCCGATGGCGGTTCTGACGTGGACGGTGCTGGCGCTGCTTTGAAGGCGCTTGCCGGCTTGGACGCCGGAACCGTGACGAATTAAAGTGATTCCGTCAAAACACCGGATCGGCTAATAAGGCGGAATGACAGCCAGACACCTGCCGTTCGCCACCACTGCCGATGCTCCGGTCGATCCGGTGCCGCGGGCCTTTCTCGGCGTCGACCGCTCCGCCTGCGGGCAGCGGTGGGTCTCACGGCTTGACCAGGCAGCGGAGAACCGCGCCTTGGCCATCACCCAGGTCCACGGTATCCCGGACCTCGTGGCGCGGGTGCTGGCGGGCCGCGGGGTAGGGCTCGATGACGCGCCCGCCTTTCTCGATCCGACGATCCGCGCCCTGATGCCGGAACCATACAGGCTGACGGACTGCGAGGAGGCAGCGACGCGGATCGCGCTGGCGATCGGACGCGGAGAACGCGTCGCGATCTTCGGCGACTATGACGTCGATGGTGCCGCCTCGTCGGCGCTCCTGCACCGCTTTCTTTCGCATTTCGGAGTGACGGCGGAAATCTACATTCCCGATCGCATCTTCGAGGGCTACGGGCCGAACCCGGCAGCGATGCGTCGGCTCATTGCGAGGGGCGCGCAGCTGATCGTGACGGTCGACTGCGGATCGACCAGCCACGAGGCCCTGGACGCGGCGCGGGAGGAGGGGTGTGACGTGGTGGTGATCGACCACCACCAGCTCGGGCACGCGCTCCCGCATTGTCTGGCGCTGGTCAACCCCAACCGGGAGGACGACCTGTCGGGGCAGGGTCATCTGTGCGCGGCGGGCGTGGTCTTCATGGTGCTCGTCGCGACGGCACGGCTCCTGCGGGAGAAGGGAGAGCCGCGGGCCAGGACGCTCGATCTCCTGGCCTGGCTCGATCTGGTCGCGCTCGCGACCGTGTGCGACGTCGTGCCCCTTAAGGGCCTCAACCGGGCGTTCGTCGTCAAGGGCCTGCTTGCGGCGCGCCACATGAACAATGCCGGGCTTGCGGCCCTGCTTCGGAAGGCCGGCCTCGGCGGTCCCGTCACGCCGTACCACCTCGGGTTTCTGGTGGGGCCCCGGATCAATGCCGGGGGACGCATCAGCGACGCGGCGCTCGGCAGCCGCCTGCTGACGCTCGATGATTCGGTGGCGGCCGAGGAGATCGCCGGCCGTCTCGACGACCTCAACCGCGAGCGGCAGGCCATGGAGACCGCTATGCTTGCGGAGGCGGAGGCGGAGGTGACCGCCGAGTATGGGGACGGGGAGGCGGCGACGGTGCTGGTGACGGCGCGCGACAACTGGCATCCCGGTATCGTCGGGCTGCTGGCCGCGCGCCTGAAGGAGAAGTTCCGGCGACCCGCCTTCGCTATCGCCTTCGATTCGTCGGGCAAGGGCACCGGCTCCGGCCGTTCGATCAACGGCTTCGACATGGGCAGGATGGTTCGAGCCGCGGTCGACGAGGGCCTGCTGCTCAAGGGGGGAGGCCATGCCATGGCTGCGGGCCTTACGGTGGAGCGCCAGAAGCTCGGACAACTGCGGGCCTTCTTCGAGGAGAAGGCGGCCGATGTCGTGCCGTCGCTGGTCGCCAATCATGTCTTGAAGATCGATGGTGCGCTCTCCGCTTCGGGCGCGACGCTCGACATGCTCGACCAGCTCGAGAAGGCAGGGCCCTACGGATCCGGCCATCCTCAGCCGGTGTTCGCGATCCCCGCGCACCGCGTCAAGGACGCACGTATGGTGGGCGTGGCCCATGTGAAGGTCACTCTGGAAGCGGCGGACGGGTCGCGGCTGGAAGGCATTGCCTTCCGTTGCGCGGATACACCGCTCGGCCAGCTATTGCTCAATTCGCGTGGAAACCAGCTCCACCTCGCCAGCTGCCTGAACGGCGATCACTGGCAGGGGAGCCGCCGAATTCAGCTGCGTATTCTGGATGCTGCAGCGGCGCCTTGAAGTGGATTCTGAAAGGAAATGGCACGCCCTAGGGGAGTCGAACCCCTCTTTCCAGAATGAAAATCTGGCGTCCTAACCGATAGACGAAGGGCGCGTGCGCGGTGTGGCGCCCTTATAGAGGGGTGATTTTCATCCCGCAAGCGGCAAAATTCGATTTGCCTCAAAAAAATGACAGTCGGAGGGCGGTTGTCATCCGGTAAGAGACCGATAGATTTCAGCAGCTTATCGGAAGGCCCCGGTGGTCCGTGCCGCAAGCCTCCACGACCGGTGCTGCTGCCGGCGGACTGCCGAAAAGGCTGCCGGCGCGCGCGTCCATGCGTCCGGGCGGCGGCGGGGGAACCGATCCTGCCGCGGCGGGCCCGGCGGATACCGGGGCGGTGGATACCGGCGCGCCGGAGAAGATGCTGACGGTCCCGGCACGGATGCCCGTCGGTTGCGTCACCACGCCTTGCGCCATCGCATCTCCAGCCGTGCCGTCGACGGAAGGCGGGGCCTCCTCGTCCGGAGTGGCTGTGGCGGCATCGGCAACGAGCGTCGGTGAATGCGCCGAGACGAGCGCAGGATCTATGTAACGGGCGCGGGCGGTCTGGCCGCCCTTCGCCAGCAGGCCCCTGGCCTTCGGCGAATCGGCGGCTTCCGCCGGCGCCTCCGCGGTCTGGCCCGTCTTGCTGGTCGAGCAGGAAGGCAGGGCAACGATCGCAAGGAGGCCCAGTGCTGCAACGAGGCTCGTTCTGCCGATGGATTTTATCGAATAGGGCGGCGTCATGCCTGCCTCCGCTGCCGGGATGCGAATCACGCCGGTAGCGTGACTCGCCACCCCGCTCACAACAAGGGTGGAGACGTCACCAACTGCCGGTATTGGGCATCGACGCCCATGGCTCCGCCGTTGGAAGCGGCTCACCCTTCTGCAGGATCTCGATGGAGATGCCGTCCGGCGAGCGGACGAAGGCCATGTGTCCGTCGCGCGGCGGACGGTTGATGGTGACGCCGTTCTCCATCAGCCGCCTGCAGAAGCCGTAGATATCGTCTACCTCGTAGGCGAGATGTCCGAAATTGCGGCCGCCGGTGTAATCCTCGGGGTCCCAGTTATAGGTGAGCTCGAGGCAGGGGGCACCGGTGCGGGCCGCCTCGACATCCTCCGGCGCCGCCAGGAAGATCAGTGTGAAGCGCCCCTTCTCGTTTTCGATCCGCCGCACCTCCTGGAGGCCGAAGAGATCGGTATAGAAACGCATGGAGGAGTCGAGGTCCCTGATCCGGACCATGGTGTGAAGGTAACGCATCGGTGGTCTCCGTTTTTTGGTCGTGATGGCCCATATGCTCCCCTCGGAAAGCTCCGGGCAAGCCTGCGGAGATAGCAGGGAGATGGATATTTCCTAGACGGGGACTTGCGCTGAAGGGTTAACGCAATGTTAATCTCACCTTCAGAATCAGTTCACCTAGCTGTAGCGCGTAATCAAGGGGCCGACACAGATGGCAGACCGTATGTCAGCGAAGGGCGTGGCCGGGATTGACGACATCGTCGGAGAGCCTGTCGATCTGATCGAGATTACCGGTGTCGTCAAGTGGTTCGACGTGGCCAAGGGATTCGGCTTCATCGTGCCGGACAACGGCATGCAGGATGTACTGCTGCACGTGACCTGCCTGAGGCGCGACGGCTACCAGACCATTCTGGAAGGTACGCGTATCGTCGCGCTCATCCACAAGCGCGATCGCGGCTACCAGGCATTCCGCATCCTGTCCATGGACCAGTCGACGGCGGTTCATCCGTCGCAGCTTCCGCCCGTCAGGACGCATGTCCAGGTCACGCCGACCAGCGGGCTGGAGCGTGCGCTGGTGAAGTGGTTCAACCGCACCAAGGGCTTCGGCTTCCTGACCCGGGGCGAGGGGACGGAGGACATCTTCGTCCACATGGAGACACTCCGCCGCTTCGGGCTCACGGAACTGCGTCCGGGGCAGGTGGTGCTGGTTCGCTACGGGCCGGGAGACAAAGGGCTGATGGCGGCCGAAATCCATCCGGACAATCCCGGTCCCATCGCACGGGCCCATTGATGCCGAGGCGGCCCGAAGCCTTGTTCCATGCAGTCCTGACCGCGATCTTCCTGTTTGCCTTCGGCCATGCGCAGGCGCAGCAGAGTTTTGAGCAGGAACAGCTGCTGATCCAGACGAAGTCGGGGAAGACCCACAGCTTCACGGTGGAACTGGCGCTGACCGTGGAGCAGCGGGCCCAGGGCCTGATGTACCGGGAGAGCATGCCGCCGGACCACGGCATGCTGTTCGACTTCGGCGAAATGCGCCCGGTATCCATGTGGATGCAGAACACGCCGCTGCCGCTCGACATGCTGTTCATCCAGCGCGACGGAACAATATCCCACATCCACAGGCGAGCCGTCCCTTTTTCAAGGACGATCATCGATTCGCGCGGGCCGGTGCACTTCGTCCTCGAATTGAACGGCGGACGCGCGGCTGCCCTGGGCATCGAGGCGGGGGACCGGGTGATGTCGAAGCGGGTGGAGGCCGCCCGCTGACAAGGGAACCTCGGGGGAGCCTCTGGGGAACCTTGGGCGGAACCGCCGGCGGGGCGTCCTCGTTGGATTTTGCTGTTGCGGGGCCGCATCGAAGCGTGTATCTCGCTGGTCAACGTGGAAACGGAGTGTAGCGCAGTCTGGTAGCGCATCTGGTTTGGGACCAGAGGGTCGGGAGTTCGAATCTCTCCACTCCGACCACGCGCCGGATGAGGCCAGCAGCAGTCCGGCCCATTCAGGGAGCGTCGTCGGGAATGTCCGCCAAGATCTATCGTCCTGCCAAAACCGCCATGCAGTCCGGAAAGGCCAAGACCCATCTCTGGGTCCTGGAGTTCGACCAGGAGGCGCCGCGGCGCATCGATCCCATTCTGGGATACACGTCGTCTTCCGACATGCGCCAGCAGGTACGCTTGACCTTCGAGAGCCAGGAGCAGGCGGAAGCCTATGCGAAGCGCGAGGGGATCGCGTACCGCGTCATCCCGCCTAAGGAAGTGGCGCGCCAGATCGTCTCCTACACGGACAATTTCCGTTACAACCGCATCCAGCCCTGGACGCACTGAAACATCGCCATCCGCCGCATCCGGCCCCTTAGCTCAACTGGATAGAGCAACTGCCTTCTAAGCAGTAGGTCGCAGGTTCGAGTCCTGCAGGGGTCGCCAAAACCATACCTAACCTGTTGTTTCTGTTGAAGGTGCGACCGCTCGGGGACGAGGGTGCGACTTACATTCTGTTCGACAGACGTTCCGATGCGCCTCTTGCGAGGCGTTTTTTGTCGGCTTCCTTCGTGTAGACCTCGGCCATGGAAAGCCGTGACCATCCGAACATCGCCATGAGTTCATGAGCCGTCGCGCCTTCGTCGGCTGCAATCGTGGCGCCGGCTTTCCGGAGGCCGTGGGCGCGGCACTCGTCAGGCAGCCGAGCTGCCGTGCATTGCTTCGCGAACCAGTTCCCGAATGACGCGGCCGAACTGAAGGGTTTGCCTTTTTCCGTGGTCAGGAAGGCCAGATCGCCTGTCGGTGTCGCGTCGATTGATTCCTGCAGGTGCTTGAAAACGGGCAGATAGACCCACTGGCCAGTCTTCTGCGTGCGCAGGGAGATGACGCCGTCCTTCATGTGCTGGCGACCGACAACGACGGCATCAGAGCGCCTGAGGCCAAGAAAGAGCAGGATGTCGATCGCGAGCCGCGGCTTCGTGCCGAGCTTGTGAAAACTGCGATACTGCTCCACCTGGTCGACCGTCCACGTATGAAAGCCATCCGATTTCACGCCGACTTTCGAAACCCCGTGGCATGGGTTGATCTCGATGTGCTCCGCCTCGACCGCCCACTTGAACAGGTGGCTCATCGTCTTCAGAAAGTTATTCGCGGCGTTCGGCGTGGCTGCGCGCTTATCCATGCCCTTCTTGATCGTCGCCTTCGTGACGGCGGCGAACGGGCCGTCCGCGTTTCTCGGATCAGCGATCACCTGCTTCAGGATGTTGTCGCGCGCCCGACGGGTCGAGGGCGCCAGCTGGGCAAAGGCAGCGCTCCGCTTGTATTGATCTATGAGCAATTTCAGCGAACCGCTTCTCGCCTTTTCCTTTTTTATGATCGTGTCGTGGCCGGATAGGGCTTTCTCGTAAGCCTCGTTGAAGGCGTCACTGCCGTAAGGCTCCGGAAGCCGGATGCGCTTTCCATTGCGCTTGAAATACCAAACGAACTTGCCGTGGCGGGTCTTTTCGCGAGAGAGGTAAGGTTTGCGCGGCATGTCGCTCATCAGAGGTCAAAGTCCTCATACTTCTGAGTCGGCTTCGCTCCGCTGTCAATTGGCGGCAAGTCCGGCGAGACGCCGATCCTGCGCCCGTTGATCTCGATCCAGACGGTGACGTTCTTCGCCTTGGCAACATCCGCCATGCGCTTCAGGTCCGCAGCTCTCACCAGGGCAGGACTGGTCATCTGCTTATCCTCAGCCATGTTTTGAAGTCGCTACGCAACGCCTTCCAGCGTTCGGCTGCTTGCGGATCGGTGTTGAGCTCGGCGAGCGACTGGACGGCCAGGATGGAGCGGACGCGAGTCTTGATGCGTTCGCCGTTCGATGCGTCCTGCAACTCGTGGCGCTCCTCCAGGTAGCGGGCAAAGGCGCGATCGTTCTTGCACTTCATCGAAACTTCGGCCGCGAAGTCCTTCGGATCGGGCTTCGGCTCCGGTGGCGGCCTGGTCGCTTCCAGGTACGCGCGGACAGCTTCGTCGCGGAGCATCAGCAGTGCCCGGACGTAGAGCGGCGCCTTGCGCATGAGCTGGCGATCGTCCGTCGTGATAGCCTTTTCAAGGGTGGCGATCGGGTAGATCTCGCCGGTCATCGGATCGCGGCCACAGATCTGCGAGCGTCCGTTCGTGACGCTGTAGCTTGCTGCCCAGTCTTCGCTGGCGAGCTCGATCACGCCTCGGATTTCCGGAAGCAGGGCCTTTGCTTCGGAAAGGTTCATATCAGCCTCCCTGCAGCCCACTTGGCGCAGTCGGAACAGGTGTGGCGCCACTCGGCGCCCTGGCGCTCGATCTTCCAGCCTTCAGCCTTGATCTCCTCGACGAGGATCTTGAAATCCTCTTCGGCATACGTGCGACGGTAGGTGAGGGGGCAGGCATCGCAGGTGACCTGCAACTGGCCTTCGTGGCGGATGACGGTCATCGGCTTGGCAATTCCCCGTCCATGGCTTCGGCTACTGCCTCGTTGATGACCTCCGCAAACTCCTCAGCCATTGCCTCGGCCTCGTCGCGATCTTCAGCGCAATCCACGATCGCGAGCAGAGTGACAGTGCCAAGCGCTGACATGACGGAATCGTGCTTGCAGCCGTGGAGGACGGCGCCGAGTGCCTTCACGAGATCGAGGACGGCTTGCTCTTCGCTCATGATGTGCCGTCCGGTTTCGGTGCGGGGTGTGTCGGAGCAGCGTCAAGCATTGCCCTCCAAACGTCCCCTGGTGTTGTCGTTTCAACTACAACCGTTTCTTCGTCGCGAGCGTAGATATTTCCCGTCCTGAGAAGGTAGTGCATCGCAGCTTCCTGCATCTCCTTTGACGCAACTCTCGGTACGATCAGCCAATCTTCCGGCGGCTGCAAATTCGACACGGGAGGTTGGTTTTGGTCGGTGGTCATGCTGCCTCGCTTTCGGCCGTGAGCCGCTGTTCTGCGATTGCGAAAAATCCGGGGTCTTTCTCAATGCCGATGAATCGGCGACCTGTCCTCGACGCGGCTACGCACGTAGAGCCGCTGCCCATCGCGTTATCGAGGACGATATCACCGGGGTTGGTGTAGGTTTTGATGAGGTATTCAAGCAGACCGACTGGCTTTTGCGTCGGGTGTACAACAGGACCCTCGCTCTCTGCCGTCTTGTGGTAGATGATGTCAGTCGGGTGACGCCCACCCTCACTCGCCACAAGAACCGGGGCGAAATCACCGTAGGAGCCTGTTAACTGATCCTTCCGAACGCCCTTGCTGTAGGGCTTTCCTTCGGATTTCTGCGGGTTGTAGGTCGGCTGCGACCGGTAGAATACACAGATGTCCTCGTGCTTTCGAAGCGGTTGCCTGCTGACGTTCAGGAAGTTCGTCGGCTTCGACTTTTCCCATACCAGTTTGTATCTGAAGGCGCTGACGTTGGACGCGATGACTTGAGCCGTGAACACACCCTGGCTGAACAAAATTACGGCTCCAGTGCAGACACGGTCGTATTCCGCCCACAGGCGCTGGAGATCTAGAACGCTGTCCCATTTATTCTGCGTCGTGCCGTAAGGCAGGTCTGCCAAGACGAGCGACACAGACTTGTCAGCCAGGGTCGGCAGGATGTCGAAGCAATCACCAAGGGCGAGAGTCATTCCGCACTCCCACTCAAATTCGATACGGATGGGTGGGTGTATAGGACTGGCGGCGATACGCAGTCGCCGGCGGAAATACCTTCATCGTCAATGCAGCCGTCGCAGAGCCACTTCCCGCTTTTCGTCACATAGATGTCGGTGCGGTCGTGCCCGCACATTTCTGGATTGTCGTCGTAGCACCGTTCGCAGACGTACATAATTTTAGGGTACGCCACGGGCTGTCCCGCTTGTGCGAGGGCGGCGGAAAGGGCGGCGGTGTTGTCCATCATGAACTTGCACGCGGTGGCAACCGGCCCATAGCCGCGGAACGCCTCGCTCCCGAGAGCATCCTTCAGTTCCCACGAATAGCCGCGATCTGTCGGTGGGATGGCAGCAAGTAGCCGCCGAAATTCATCCGTCACCATTGCCTTGTCTGTGGTCATTGCTTCCGAGCCTCCAGAATAATTTTCGTTGCTGCTTCGGTGTTGCCGGTGACGGCGTAGAGCTGGAGCGCGATCCGGAGCGGATCAATTCCCTGTGCAAGCCACCATTCCCGCTCGTTCGAGGCATGCTGGTCGCGATGCTCGTCCGGCGTGAGCGGGATCGTCCATGCATCATCGGGCTTCTGTGCCTTGCCGGTGTGCTTCTTCCGGTACATCGGGTCTCCGTACCGAATATGGCAGGCCTCGCAGCCGTAGACGCCCGACAGGACGCTCGGGAGGGTCCGGATGAACGCGAGGTGACGGTCGTCGGTGATCCGCTTCTGCGCCTTGTCTGACGGGTCGCTTGAGAATGCCGTTGCCGGGCGGCGGATTGCGAAAGCCATCACTTCACCTCCTCAGCCGCGAAAGTCGGGTGCTGGCTCGACATGTGCCGCAGCAGGTTTTCGAAGGTGCGATTGCAGCACGGGCAGACGCCGGCCGCCGCTCGCCGCTTCAAACGGGTGATGACGCCCTTACGAGCGGATGCTGATCGCTCCGCGGCATCTGCTCTTTGACGGGCGCGGGCGATGCTGTCGTCGCGCTCCGCGATCTGCTGCTTCAGGCGGTCGCGCTCGCGGCGCACACGGTCCAGCTCGCTTTCCGTGAAGTGTTGCGCATCCCCATTTGGGCAGTAGAACGTTGCCTTGTCGTTGAGTCGGGCGGCTTTCCACGTCTTTGACACATCGAAACGGATCCCGCAGCGGCAGCAGATGATTGTTTCCATCATTGCCGTGCCTTCCCGATATTCTTCGCCAGCTTTGCCAGTCCCATAAGTTGTGCGGCTATTTCCGTGAGCGACCGGCCGTGCCCGGGAACCGGATCCGCGGTCGGCTTGGACAGACGAGGGTCGTCATATCCGACGAGCTGGATTCCATGCCTCTGGCAGAACGCTATGCGGTCGGCACGGCGGGAGAAGAGGGCGAGGTGGGTCTCGATGTAGGCCTCTGGCTTGCGAGGCTTCTGGCGCTCGTGCTGGCGGACAGTGGTCATGCTGCCGCTCCTTCGTACTTCACGCCGCAGAACGGGCAGCAGGTTGCGAACATGCCGACGGCCTTGGCCTTGCCTCGTCCGGTTTCGATCTGCTCGGTGACGATCATCAGGCGCTCGGGCTCGCCCGGCTTGCGTCCGAAGACGAGGGGAAGCGTCAGACGGGTGTTGCGCTCGGCCAGCTTTTCGTTGACGGTTTCGATGCAGGTGCAGGTCATGCTGCTTTCCCTTTCGGCTCGGTCCATTCGACGCCATGCTGAGCACCGAAGGCGAAGATGATTTCGATGAGAGCCGTCATCTCGTCCTTCGAAAGATCGGATGACGACGTGCTGAGATTGACGAAGCCTGTCCCGTCGGAGTTGGGGACGATGCGAAGCTGCTCGCCAGTCTCCCGGCGCAGCGCATCAAGCATGACTAGCTTCCAGTCGTCGGGAGCCATTCGCTGGCCGTGCCAGACCAGTTGGACCGACAGATCGGTCAACATCGCCCACATCCGGTCATTCTGGGGCAGGGTCCGCTTTGGCCCTTTGAACTCGACGCGAGTGTCGAAGGGCGCTCGCCTGATCCAGTCGATAGCTTTCTGGCGGAAGGAATCGTTCGCCAGAACAAGAAGCGCCCGTCCCATGATCAGCCCCCGTTCAGCGGCGACAGCAGGGCGAGCCGGCGCGTCTTGATCGCGAATGCCGTTTCGATCATGTCGGCATGCCCTTCGGTCTCAAGCGTGGCCGGAGCGTCGAAGTCGTTCCAGATCTCCTCGACGGACGCCTCATCCTTGGCACCGGCCAGAGCCGTTTCGATTTCCTCGAGATACCCGCCAAGGTCGAAGTCGCTTTCTGCCGGCTGCCCGTCCCGCGCCGGTTCGGCGTCGATCGTCGTCGAGGATGGCGGGGCTGGCGGCTTCGGAGGCTTGGGCGGGGTCGGCTTGTTTTCGGTCTCCGCCGGCGGCGTGATGTCGCGCATGCCTTCAGCTTCTGCGATCTCGCGAGCCTCGAACTCATCGCGGATACCGCCCAGCACATCGCCGAACAGTTCGCGGAGGCAATATCCGGCCGCGCGCCAGGCAAGCATCCGCTTCGGGAAGCGGTACCAAGGCGCGTCGTTCGGAACGTTGTCCCGCCAGACTTTCTGCCCGTTCTCCCACACCTGCTTTTTAACTGTTGCCCGATCATCCCAGAGGCGCGCGCGGGTTGCGTCATCTTGGCTAAATTCGACACGCTTCTCTTCGCCGGTGTCGCTGCGCTTGGCCTCGCAGTAGCCGATCAGCTTGCCGTTCACCTCATCGCAGCCGGTGCGCAGATATGCCACCTTGCCGGACATGCGAACGACGTTGATTAAACCGTCGCCGTACAGCGCCGGCTTGCCGTTGATCACGGTGAAGCTCCGAAGACTGACCATCGGCTTTAAGCCAAGCTCCGCACCGGACATGATGGCGACTGCAACGGCGGCCGCGGCGTCGTCGCCGGTGAGTTTGCCGATGAGGGCGGACGGTGCGAGCCCAGAGGCGACCACGGCGCGCGAAACACGCATGGTTTCCTCGAAGGTCTGCGGCACGATTGCCATGACTTGTCCGCCGGCGGAGAGTGTCGCTGGGACGTGTGCGTTCATGGTCATGCTGCCCTCTGTTCGGAGCGGATGCCCATGCCGGGTAATTCGACGCCGGAACGGGCCGCACGGTGAGCGAGCGTCTCGACGATCTCCTTAATCTCGGCGCGGTCCTTGAGCGCCATCAGCAGAGCGTCGTAGTCTGTGATCTGGGCATAGACGAAGGTACGGAGTGCCACCCTGGCGCCAGTCCGGCCGGCGCTGGCGTTGCGCGCCTGGGCATCCCGTTCAGCCTGTGCGGCTTCATCCTGCAGCCGCTTTGCTTCGACAGCCGCAGCCTCATTCTCCTGTTGGGCGGCGGCGCTCGCCGCATCTTCGGCCTCCCGACGTTTCCGGTCGGCTTCTTCCTGGGCCTTGCGCTGACGCTCCATTTCGAGCCGCTGCTGCTCACGGAGGTAGTCGTCGAGGTGTCGCTTGAGGCGTTTGGAAAGCGAGTCCGGCTCTTCCTTGAGATCGCGCCATTTGTCATCGACGGCGCGGCCGGCCTCGAGGTGCGGGGCCTTCTCAACCTTATGCAGGTCGGAGGCCCGTTTCGAAATGCTGGCGATACGCTTCGACAGGACGCCGATCTTGTTGGCCTGATCCTGCGTTTCGACCTTTGTCCTGAGAAGTTCCGCAGCAAGCTCCTGCTCGCCGGCGAACTCCAGCTTCAATGCTTCGAACGGATCGTCGGGCAGGTTGTCGCCCATACCCCGAACTGCTTCCGGCTCGTCATCCCAACCGTCACCCTCGATCGCCTTGGTGTAGGCTTCATAGGTGATCGGGTTCCGGCAGCACCAGGTCCAGATATCGGCGGCGCGAACGGTACGATCGCCGCGCATGGCGTGCCACTCGCCGTTCTCGAACCAAATCGCAACCGGCTCCCACGGCTTTTCCTTGAAGCGCGTGCGGTAGTAACCCTGCTGAGGGTCGCTGTCGTGGATCGGTCCGAAGTTTCCGGCAAGAGCGTCCTGCCACCATTTCCATGCGTTATCGTTGGACATGAACAATCTCCTGGTTCACCCGTGCAAGCCTCTTGCTCTCCGGGATGGCGAAAAGGATGAATGAGGTGATGAAGGCCATGATCGAGAGGACCGCGCCGAGCATCATCAGCGCCGTGTCCGCGTTTCGCTTGGCGATGATCCGGCGAAGCTTGGCCTCGTCTTCCTTGCGGCGGGCTTCGATGCGGCAGTGGCCGGGAGGGCAGGAGCAGCCGCCGAAGACCTGGGTGGCGCAATCAGTCCTGCTCATGCCACCAGCCCCATAACCTGATGGTCGCGGCGCTCGTCGTGCAGACGATCGGGATCGCGATGGACCGGTGCCGAAGCTTCCAGATCATCTTTCCAGAGCGCCCAAGCACGACTGTTGCGGACGTAAGCCGGGAACCGATCTTCGTCGCCGAGCTCGACACCTTCCCGCTCGTCCATGACGTAGAGGTAATGCCGAGCGACTTCCTCGGTGATGTCCTCAGGAGCAGACCACGTTTCGACGTTGAGCCGACGGATCGTGACGGTGTCGTCGTCGGTCAGTTCGTCCAGGAGGTCGCAGACCGTCAGAGGGCGGCCCATCGCCGGCGTTTCGGCAATGACGGAACGCGGGCCCCAGATCGGGCTGTTCCATTTCGACAGGCAAAGAACGGTCTCGTTCGCCTCGATGATGTGCTTCCGGGTGGCGGTGGTGTCGGCTGCGGTCTGCATTGCTGCTCCCCATCGGTTGATGAGGTAACTATGCGATAATCGCACAAACAAAGCAACAACAAAAAAGTGCTAAAAGCGCACAATTGTTTTTTCGCCGCGCATTAGCGAATCGGTCTGGACTCTCTCCTTCCGTTCTGGCTTTGTAGAACAAAAGGAGAACATGATGGGTCTAGCATTGATGAAAGGACAGCCGCCCGTGAGGCTTCACATCCGGTGCGCGAATTGCCTGCGGGAGTCGTCAAGGGAGCTGGAAGTGCCGGCGGGTGTGGATCTTCCAAGTGATGCGCATGAACTGGGCGAGGGCGGTTATCTCGACAACGTGCCGTTCCATTGCGGCCACTGTGACAGCTCCATCGGAAAGCTGTTCGCGATCAGCGGAGGAAACTCAGATGGCTATTGAAAGAGAGGTTTTGGAATTCATCATCGTGCCGCCATTCGAGCAGCGCGAAGCCGTGGCGACCGCGAAAGACCGGTTGGCGGATTATCTGGAGCGGAGATTCCCAGGCTATCGGTTCAAGATAGGTCCGTTCGCTCCGGTAGGAGACGAGGAAACCTTCTGCATCCTGCCAGTCATGAACTTCCTTGGTGACGACGGGAAGAGCTACATGTGTGATGAGCCGAAACGGTGGTTTGTTCAGGAGATCGCGGATGCATGCCAGGCGTTTGATCTGCATGGCGTTCGAAGCTGCGCGGCTTAGCAAGCTCATGACTCCACAACAAATAGGATTCCTGCTTCTATGTCCCAGGGATGGGGGAGAGAAGCATGGTGGAACGGTCGTTAATCGAGCCGGTCAAAGTAGAGTTCGCTGGACGAGACGCAGATGCCCATCGAATGGACGCGCTCCTATTGGGGCAGTCTTTGTCGGGGATGGCTCGCGTGTACAATTCAGTCGGCCATTATCATTTTCACCGGCAGATAAAGGCGTCAGCGCATTCAGAGGTAAGGGTCCAAGTTGGTCCGCCGGAGCGTGGCTCGATCTTCTACCTCATCTACATGATGATGGTGCACGGCAAGATGGCGGTTTACCCCGAATTGCTATTCTCTTTAGCGGAAATGGCGGTTCCGTCATTCATCAAAGCAATAGTGGCGCAACGCACGGGGCAGACAAAAGAAATGGATAAGGCTTTAGATATTATCCAACAACAGTCCGCTCAGTATCACGAACTCGCACTTGAAGCTCGGAAGAGTGACCAGCAAATCCGAGAGGGCCTGCTTGATGTCGTTAAAACCCTTGCGGCGAACAACCGGGCCGCACTATCGGATATGGCTGCCCCTGTAGGAAAAACCGTCAACGAGGTACGACAGGTGCCAAAGAACGCCGATCCTATAGTGATCGATACGCCGACCGCGGCGGCTTTGCGCTCTAAGGAGGAAGTCACAGTAGGCGAAATGGCTACGTTCAGGGGCGTGTTTAGAGCTGTCGACACAACAACTGGCTCGTTCCGTTTGGAAGATGAAGATGGGAAGGAATACCGCGGCAAGATCACCGATCCCGCTCTTTTGACACCGCAGAACTTCTACACGCACGCCCTCGATACCCAAGAGGTCGTCGCCATCACCGCCAAGCCTACCTTGAATGAAGATGGGACGGTGCATCGCCTGTTCGTAAGTGATGCCGGGAAGGCAAGCTAGAACCCTGGCATCGCGTTCATTACCATTCGCACTACGGCGATGACCTCCACGGAGATCCCGTCGTCAGCATCAAACTGCCGGTGAACTACGATTGGCTTGTGCTTTGGATTGCTCGATCGCGGGTGAAACTCTGTCCGATCCTCGTAGATCTCGATCTGCTTCACGGACCACTCGCGCATCTGGCCGGCGTCCCGCTCTCGCTGAACTACGACAACCATGCCGTCGCGGAGAACGACGCGGTCGGCGATGTCCTCGTAGGCAGTGCAGACGATGGTGTCGCCTGGAAGGATCGGGCGAGGGCGTAGCTCATTCATGCTGTCACCTTCTACCTCAAAGGTGAGCTGGCGAGCGTTCGGGAAGTTCTCGTCCCTGGGGACGGTAATGTCTTCCGGCTCTGACTGATCGAACTCGTCGACCTCACGGAACAAGCCTGCCGCAACCACGCCAGCTTTGCGTGCCGGCACCCATTTCGACGCCGAGGGAGCAAGTTCGGTCTTTGGAGCTTCTTCCCCAAAATAGGCGACCGCTCCTGCGACCTCGTGAGATTTCAGCTGGCGCTTGCCGCTTACGACCTTGTTAATGGCTGAAGGGTGTAGTCCGAGCGCCTTCGCCAGCCCCGTCTGAGATTTTCCGGGCTTTGCGAGGTTCTCAATCACCCATTTCTTGTATGGATCTTCAAGCATATGGCATTTTCGCACGACGAAAACGCCGGGTCTCGTGCGAATGCGGCACAAAAGTATTGACTAAGACTGTGCGATTAGCGCATAGTTGACACATGGATACGACCGCACCCGAAAAGCTTGAGCCTGCTGCCTCGATCATAGATCGCTTTGGTGGCCCAGAAGCCGTCCAGGAAATTACCGGGGCAGACAGGACCCGGGTGTATCGCTGGACCCAGCCGAAAGACAAGGGCGGTACCGACGGGATCATCCCCTTGAAGCCAGCGCAGAAGCTTTGGGCGCACGCCAAGGCAATCGGCCTCGACATACCCGTTGATCTTTTTCTTTCTCCGGATCCGGCAGCCAAGTCTCGTTCTGAGGTGGCAGCATGAGTGACGTCCACGGTGTAGCCCGCGACCAACTCCGAGCGTTCATTGAGCGCATCGAACGTCTCGAAGAAGAGAAGAAGACCATCGCCGACGACATCAAGGACGTCTACGGCGAGGCCAAATCTATGGGCTTCGACCCCAAGATCCTCAAGAAGGTCGTCGCTCTCCGCAAAAAGGACGACCAGGAGCGCATGGAAGAGGAGGCTGTCCTCGCCACCTATCTCGGCGCCCTCGGCATGATCCCTCAGTTCGAGATGTTTGAGCCGGAAGAGGTCAAGCCTTCTCGTGAAGATCGCCGTCGTCAGCGCACGACTGATGCCATGGATGATCACAAGGCGCTCGTCGACGAGATGGCCGATGCCGGCTTGATCTCGGAGGAGGCGCGCCACGAAAACAAAGCTCTTGCGGATGCCGTTTCCACCCAGTTCGGCAACGGTCCCTCGATGGCTCTTCAATCCCCGCGTCAGGCGGCGGAGGCGGTATCCGAAAGGACCGCGATTACGGACGCAACTGTAGCGCCCGCTTTGGTCGAAGCCGATAAGGCAGAGGCTGTGGCTGGTGGATTGGGGCAACCCGAGGTGATCCCAGCTCTGACCGTCCAGCATCACGGCGTGAACGTCGACGGCCCCGAAAGGGCAGGCGTGACGGCGGGAGAGACCGCAACCAATTCCCCCATCGCTCCGGCCTCTCAAGGTGAAGCCGAAGCCCCCAGCGCCGCGCGCGTAAGTCTCGATGAAGCAAGCTGCGCCGCCGCCAACACAGGAGGCGATCATGTAGAGAGCGAACCTTCTGCCGCAACACATCAGGCCGGAGCCCTCGTTGAACTTGCTCCGGCCATCCCCGGCTATCTCACCTACGAAGACTTCCCGCCGGTTCCAATGAAGCGGACGAGCCTCGCTCACTGCTTCCCGGAATTGTCGACGAAGGAATACGACGCCCTCGGAACCTCGGTAGCTTTCGAAGGAGTGCTGGAGCCGATCGTTCGCCGGGGCAATATCCTCCTCGACGGTTGGTCGCGATACAACATCGCCCGCAACCTCGGCATTCAATATCCGGTCATTGAATACGGTGGCGATGACGAACTGCTCGACGTGATCCGTTGGCAGCTCGCCGCCCGGAATTTCACCCCCGCACAATCGAAAAAGATCGCCGTCGAACTGGCGAAGGAAGTGCCTCATCGGGCCTCCGAGATCATGGCTGCCTTTGAGATTGAGGAGGAGTTCGCATGAGCTACGACTTCTTTAATCGCAAGACCGTCGTTGGCCGCAAGGATCATCGCTGCGAGCATTGCTCGGGCACGATCGGCAAGGGCGAAAGACACTTCTACTGCGCCGGTAAGTTCGATGGGTACTTCATGGATTACCGCGAGCATCCAGAGTGTTTCGACGCTTGGGTGGGGCTCCATAAGCTTCGTGAGACCTACTACGACGATGAACGACCGTTCCTCGCCGCTGACGACGATATCGATCAGGGCGAGCGTGAATGGCTTCATGAGAAATTCCCCGTAGTGGCAGCGCGTCTGTGGCCGAAGCAGTTCGGGAGGGCGGCATGAGCGTTGTGGTCACCCAGGACGGAACCTGCATCATCGTCGATCCCGAATTTGGCGCCGTCTCCGGCCGCAGCCGGGATGAAGCAGAAGCGGAGATCCGCCGGCGCAAGGCTTTGCGACAGCGCTCCGACGGCGGGCTGAACATCTTTACGAAGCATACAGAGATCCAATCAGGCGCGGCCTGATCCAAAAGTTGGCGGGGTGCCTCTGACCCGTCAACGCTGGTCCCGGTCTTCCTCCTCCTCCCGCAAGACCGGGGCCAGCACTTTCACCCGAGGGAAGCCACCCCGCAGCCTCAACACGACGGCAGCGACGGCATCTCCAAGCGGCTCGAACGGAGCTGGCGGCGACGGCGGATCGCCACCAGCAGCAGAGCCACCCAATGCGGCGGTGTCGGCTCTGCGAGGGAACTGAAGCACTGAGGTTCCGCGAGCGGCGGACCTGGAGAGAACATCAGCCTGATTGGCGTCAGTGCCTGGGTTCTCTCCGTCAATCTCGGTCCTGCGCATAGGTCGTCTCCATCAACACGAGCGAACCTAAAGCAGGAGACCGACAAGGTGTTGGGAAGTCACGACAAGGAATTGGGATCTCGTCCCAAGCGTGTGTTTACGAGCAGGAAGAAGGCCATGGCGGCAGTTTTCGAAGCGCAAAAGACATTCCGGGATGCCTGGCCGCTCGAGCGGTACGGCAAGCTCGACAACGTTTTCTTTGAAGCGGTGCGGTTCATTTCTCCGCGCGTCACCAAGCAGTTCACAGCCCGCCGTGCTCGCTCGATTTACGAGGGTACGGCAAGGCGCATCGATAGCGAGGAAATGGATGCCCTACGAGCAGCAGAGCGGGAGCAAGCCCGCATTGAGCAGCGAGAGCTACGTGCCCGTCTGGCTTCGCTGGATGAAAAGATTGCCGCTTTTGAGGCGTCTGCGCATCGCCAAGAAGTGGCGGGCCCGGTCTCAGAAGTGGGCCGATAGGGCTGAGTGGATCACGGAGGACTGACAGTGACCATTCATCAGCCAACGCTGTTCGAAGGCGCGAAGCGCCTTGTATACGACGAGGCGGTCGAGATGACCCTGCAGTCAATGCGGGCATACGGCCCGGCGCACGACCATTGGGTATTCGCCTTCTCCGGCGGCAAGGATAGCACTGCTACCTTGACGGTGGTCATTCACCTTATCGACGCCGGCCGGCTCCAGGCGCCAGAGTCGATCAGCGTCCTTTACGCCGATACCCGCATGGAATTACCGCCTCTGGCGATAGCTGCCGAACGTTTGCTCGATCGGCTTCGGGCGCGCGGCATTCACTGCGAGGTTGTTTGCACGCCGATGGATCAGCGCTTCCTGGTCTACATGCTAGGCCGGGGCGTCCCGCCACCCAACAACAACACGTTCCGCTGGTGCACGCGACAGATCAAGGTCGATCCGATGACTGCTGCACTGGAGCGGCGGATCAACGAGCTCAGCGGTTCGATCCTCATGATCACCGGTGTTCGGCAGGGCGAGAGCGCAATCCGCGACGGCCGCATTGCCATGTCCTGCGGCAAGGACGGAGCCGAGTGCGGGCAGGGCTGGTACCAGCAGGTGGTTCCTGAGGCGAAGGGCATCCGCGGACGCATCGCCACGCTCGCACCGATTCTTCATTGGCGGGTCTGCAACGTCTTCGACTGGCTCAAGATCTACGCCCGAATGGAAGAATACGGCGCTTGGGACACATCAGCTGTTGTCGATGCTTACGGCGGCGACGAGGCGCAGGAGATCAACGCTCGGACCGGGTGCAACGGCTGCCCGCTCGCCGCTCGCGATCTTGGCCTCGAGACTGTTCTTCGTGTTCCGTACTGGTCATACATCTCGCCACTGCTAGGGCTGAAGCCTCTCTATCGTGAACTGCGGGAGCCGCGACACCGGCTGAAGAAGACCGGCATCGATGATAACGGCGACATCGCCACGGCCAAGAACAAGCAGCGCATGGGCCCGCTCACCTTTGAGGCGAGGCTGATGGCACTCGATCGGATCTTGTCGATCCAATCGGAGATCAACCTTGAGGCCGAGCGCCTCAGCCGGCCGAAAGTCGATCTGATCAATGCCCAAGAGGAGGCACGGATCCGAGAACTGATCGCTCTCCGCACATGGCCGAATGGCTGGGGCGGAGATGAGCCGACTGCCGACACACCTATGGATGCTGTCTTTTCGGACGGCTCCGTCCAGCCTCTGTTGATGTGAGGTCGGTCATGCAGCAGCTTTCTATGTTCGACCTGATCACAGCGCCTCTGGTACCGCTCGCCGCGCCAGTGCCGACCCGGCCGAAACTTTCACCCTGGCAGATCGAGCAGCGAGACAACCGGCTCGCGCGCTTCGCATACCGCGATACATTGCCGAGCGACGATGCCGGAATGCTGAATGAAGCGTCGGCAGAACTCCGCGCCTATGACGTCGCGGTTCGGAACGCAGACTACGACGGTATGGTGGCGTCCGGTAACCGCTTGAGGGCGATCGGGGAACATGCGTTCGGGTTGACGCAAGCCGAAGCTGAAAAGGGTGGTCCGCCGGACGGCAACGGAAGGTTCTTCTGCCTTTACGACGCATGGGATTGGATGTCCGCAGCTCTTGCTGCGACTGACGGCGAGATCCCGTTGTTCGGTCAGAAAGGTCGATTTGAGATCGAGATCGCCGGTTGCCGAGTTGATTTCACCTATTCGGGCATCTTCGGGATATGTGGCGGCGAAGCTCGTGTCATCGACTGGGAGAAGCCCTTTCTCTCAGAGACGGGATATCGATCATTTCAGGTCTGCCCAGACGACTACGTCATCGCCGCAGCGAAGCTCGACTGTAAGGGATGGCTTGAGCGGGTCTGCCTGGGGCAACTTACCGAGGGCGGAAAAAGAAAATTTGAGCTAACCCGCGCTTGGCCGCCCTACGCGAGATCATGGAGAGACTCGCGAGCTTTCGCAGAAAAGTATGCCCGCTTGGATGGATGGTCGGAAGAACGGCTCGCCGAGCATGAGGCTAGTCAAAGGGCTGCGCTGGAGCAGATGGCAGCTGACGGGATCGACCCGGACGAAGTCTGGAGGACGCGCCGATGACCGATCCTCAAGAGATGATCGCATGGCTCGACCGTCGCATTGCGAGTGCCATGACCTGGCTCGACGACCACGGCAAAGGTTCAAAGAAGCCCCGCCCTGAGAACGAGATCGCGACCAAAGAATACGACATCGCTCGGTTTGAGGAGATCAAGGGCGCGTACCTGAAGGCTCTCGCAAAGAGGGAGCAGGCGGCATGATCCAGACGCGCAAACTGCTCGACGGCCGCTGCACCATGTACGTGGGGGACTGCATCGATGTGATGCGGACCATGCCAGCCGGTTCCGTCGATTGCGTGGTGACATCGCCACCTTACTGGGGGCTGCGCGACTATGGCGTTGCCGGGCAGATCGGACTTGAACCGACGCTGGGCGAACACCTGCAGGTCATGGTTGACGTTTTCCGCGAGGTACGGCGCGTCTTGAAGCCTCAGGGCACGCTATGGCTCAACTACGGTGACTGCTATGCGACAACGCCGAACGGCAAGTCGGCAGCCGCATACAAGGAAGACGGCAGCGATGACCGAACCTTCCGCGACAAACCGTTTTCCACCGTGGGCCCGGTCTACGACCCGAACTATTCGAAGGCCCGCGGGGCGTTCTCTTCAGGCGATCGCCAATCGCATGTCGAGACTGGCGGACGTGTCGTCGCCGGCGGTTACATGAAGCCCAAGGATCTTTGCATGATCCCGAACCGGTTGGCGATCGCCCTGCAGGACGATGGTTGGTGGGTGCGGTCGGAGATCATCTGGAACAAGACGAACCCAAAGCCGGAATCCGTTTATGACCGCCCTGCTGCGGTTCACGAGAAGATCTGGCTGCTCACGAAGAGCGAGAAATACTACTATGATCCGGAAGCGCTGAAAGAGCCAACAACGGGAAACGCGCACGCCCGCCGCAAGGATGGGCAGTACAAGCCAGCAAAGGGCAGCACGGCCGGCCAGAACCGGGAAGGCACCTGGGTCGAGACCTATGTCCCGGAGCTTCGGAATGGACGAAACGTCTGGACGTTTAACATCCAAGGCTATAGCGGCGCGCACTTTGCAACATTCCCGCAGGAACTCGCCCGCAGGTGCATCGTCGCCGGCACCCCCAAGTCCGTTTGCGGCTGCTGCGGTGCTGCGGATGGCTGTGGCCCCATCTGCGATGCGTTTGATCGTGTTCCCGGCAAGGTCTTGGACCCGTTCGGCGGTTCCGGGACCGTGGGTCTCGTTGCTGAGCAGCTTGGTCTGCGCAGCATCATGGTCGAGCTCAATCCGGAATATGCCGACATCGCCGAGCGCCGGATCACTGGCAAGACATCAGCTGCGATCGAGGAAGACGAGGTGGCGGCATGAACGGCTTGCTGCACAAGAGAGGCCGCATTCACGGCCTCCCGATCTTCACTGCGGTCTTACAGCGACACGCGGCCGCCGCCGGCGGGCGTCTTGACCATCCACGGCTGAACGGCCGGCTGTTTAACCAGGATGCCCTTTTTCTTTCCGAAGGCGCGGATAGCATCGCGTGCTGCACGCAGAGGCTTGAGGCCATCATGGGCCATGTAGCACGTCTTAAGCGCGGCATCGTGCACCACATCGCGCTCACGTTCAGGCAACTCCTCGAGGAAGTCGATTGCATCTTCGACGGAGATCACCTCCCGAACCAGGTCCTTCTTTTCCTTCAGATAGACCGGTCGGTCGAACAGCTTCGAGATCATTTCTACCTCACTGATTTGGCGTGTGATCAACAAGGAAGGCGCTCTAGTCAGCGCCATGTTCCGATCTGGGATCTCAGGACCGTCCAATCAAGAGGCAGAACCCAGGAGCGTTGGGTGCGTCCCGGCACTCGGGTTCAAAACCTGCAGCGGTCAGTGCCGAAGGATTCCTGCGTTCTCCGCCGCATTGATGAACGCAGCCTGGGCCTCTTCGCTTCTCACCTTGCCTTCCATCGCTTTCATGCAGGCTCGGCGCGCCGCAACATAAAAGGCGTCGTGCTCTCCCGGCCAGGATTTGGTGAGGCAAGCGACAGCCTCCCGGCTGCTGCCGACGCAATGGAAGTGGTCAGGGCCGTCGATCATCAGCTCAACCGGCTTGTCCCAAAGGTCGTTGATCATGTCGCCTCCTATCCGATTCCGCATGAATTAATGCGATCCGACGAAGGCTGTTCCTCGGACTTAAGCCCAATCAATGATGGTGAAGGGCGGTGCTGCCAGAGCGCAATCACGGTTGTGGAGGATCGGCCATGACCCTCCTTCAAGCCCTTGCTCAGTTCGGTCCCGACACCATCGCCATAAGCAAGGCAATGGGCATCCCTGAGCACGAGGCTGACCGCCTCATCAATGCTGAGATGGATCGCCGGTACCGGATCTCACTTATCGATAGCCGGAAAGCCTACAACAGGCGCGTCCGGCAAGCGCTGCAGGATCTGCGCGCGCGGAGGCCGGCATGACCGAGACCATGAGCCGGGAAGAGTATCTGGCCGCCGTCGCGAAGCCGAAGCGCGGCAACAAGTTTGGTGCGCAGCGCACCACCCTCGACGGCATTACTTTCGACAGCAAGCGGGAGGCGGAAGTTTACGGCGATCTGAAGCTGCTGGAGAAGGATGGCCGGATCTCCGGCTTCGAGCGCCAGCGGAAGTTCAACCTCATCGTCAATGGCGAGATCATCGGCAGCTACCGCGCCGACTTCGCCTTCATCGACCACGACCAGGACGGCCGGCTTCGGTGTGTGGACGTGAAAGGCTGCGTTACCCGCGAATTCAAGCGGACCCAGAAGATCATCAAGGCGATCTACGGCATCGACGTTGAGGTTTGGAGATGAGCAAGAACCCTTGGCTCAAGTTCTATCCTCTCGATTGGCGAGGCGATCCTAAGCTTCGCATGTGTTCCATGGCCGCTCGCGGCCTGTGGATCGAAATGCTCGCGCTTATGCACGAGGCGACACCCTACGGCCACCTTCTCGTCTCCGGCAAATCCCCGACAGACCTGCAGATCGCCGTGTTGGCAGGAGCCCCATCAGATCAGGTCACCGAGCTTCTTGGCGAACTGGAATCTGCCGGCGTCTTCTCCCGCACGAGAGATGGCGTGATCTACTCGCGGCGCATGATCCGGGACGAGAAGAAGAGCGCAGTTGCGCGCAAAAACGGCGGCAGAGGGGGTAACCCAGCCCTTTCAAAAGACAAGGAAAATCAGGCCTTGGATAACCCGAAGGATAACACCGACGTTAAGCCCCAGAAGCCATATTCCAGAAGCCAGAACGAAAAATCAGGAGATTTTTCTTCAGGCGCTGGCGCGCAAAAAAAATCCGCTCAATCGAGATTTCTGGAGGCGATAGATCATGCGTGACCTCATCGCCCAGCATGTTTTCGACCGTCTCCCAGAGCAGTTCAGGATCCGAGCGCGACAGATCGCTAAGCGTGTCGCCGAAATCGACAGGCTTCTCCAGCCATGCTCGATCGACAGCATCCGTGAAGCGGGCCGACGCCTTCACGGCCAGCTGCGGCCACAGCCTGAGATCAACGTCGAGGAGTATGCCCGAGAGTTCAAGATCGCTTGCGCTGATCTTCCCGATTGGGCCGTTTCGGAAGCGACGAACGACTTCCTCGCCGGCCGTGTCGGAAACCATACCGGCCAGTTCATGCCGACCTGCGCAGAGTTCGCTCGGCATGCCCGGTCGATCATCTCCCCGTTCGTGGTGGAGCGCTCGATCATCGGCCGCGAGGCGAAGAACCTCATCACCAGGGCGGAGGACCAGCGCCGGCGCGACATCATTGCGCTTGAGCGGCAAGACCCCAAGCACATCGAGCGCATCCGAGAGCTGAAGGACCGCGTCCTGAAGGGCGCACCACGCTCTCTCACGGCTAGCCCTCACACCAGCATAGATCCGGACATCCAAACGCGACTCGACGCTCTCAAGCGCCCGCGCCCTGAGCCGGCATCGAAAATTCCTCAAACAAAGGCAGGACGCGCAAGATGATCGTTTCAGCCAGAGAGTTCACATCCGCAGCGGAGATTTTCGCAAGCGCCGCAGCAGTCCGCCAACGTTGCTTTCACCCACGGGTGCGACCTGCACCGAAGGCCATCGTTGTGGAAGCGTTGGTTCCGGAGGAAAAGGCTGAGCCCACGCCGGAGCCAAAGTGGAGCGGGGGTCCTCGTCCGCTCTGGACATTCGTGGCAATGCGCTTTGATGAGCATGTGCTCGCGTTTCGCGGCGAGACAGAGGTTATGGCACCGGGGCGCCGGCCCGTCAGCGATATCGTCGGCGAGGTACTGCATGCGTTTCCGGGTTTCACCATCGCGGACCTGAAAAGCGGAAGGCGGCAGCGGGATCTCTGCTTCGCTCGCCAGACGGCGATGTACGTCGTTCGTCATGAGCGTCCCGATCTCTCGTATCCTGTCATCGGGCGTTGGTTCGGTGGACGCGACCACACAACGGTTATGAGCTCGGTCCGGAAGATCGCAGCGCTGCGGGGTGAGGTCTGATGCCAGCTTATCGCTCATCTGCAGAGGCAGACATTCGCGAGGCAGTCGTGGCGAGGATTCGTGAGAACCGGCCCGGCGCCCGCATCATCCACGAAATCAACGTCAGCACCTACGGGCCAAACCGGATTGATCTCATTGCGGTCTCACCGGCTGAAATCATCGCGGTGGAGATCAAGTCGGCAAAGGACAAGCTTGACCGGCTCCCTGCCCAAGTGGAGGCGATGAAGGGCTGCGCTCATCACGTCATAGCCGCCATTCATGAGAAGTTCCTTGTCGAGCACACCACCCATGCCAAGGCGATGCACTACGAGCGCGACGGCACCTACTACATGCGCGGCCTTCCTGATGGCATTGGCCATAGAATTGCCACTTGGGTTTTCCCGGAGAAGCGACGTTGCGTCGATCCAACCTGGCAGTACGACGGCTTAGAGCGGTGGAGGATGCCAACGCAAGGGCTGGAGCGCTCTCTACCCGCAGCGGCAATCAACCTTCTGTGGCGGGATGAGCTGGTGCAGCTCTGCTATTCTCTCCGCATCTCCACGGGCCGCAAGTCGACCATGCCCGACATGATTGCGGCTCTCCGTTGGCATTGCACCGGGAAGGAGCTGACGCTTGGCATCTGCAAGCAGCTACGGGCCCGAGAGTGCTGCGAAGCCGATGCCCCGATCTACGAGGTGGCCGCATGAGCTATCGCCAAGTAGATTTCGATGCCGTCGCTCCGCTGATGCCGTTCGACAAGACAGCAAGCCAGGTGGCGGGGAAGGGCGAGCACTTTCATTGGGAACCGCCTGAGAACTCGAACTATTCCGCAGATCCGATCCCCTTCCGGCGGCCTAGCCGAGAAGAGCTGATCAAGCCCAGCTTCGTCGATCTCACCGGCAAAAAGATCGGCCGGTTCACCGTCATGGGCGTGGCAAGCGAGATCCCGTCCAACGGAAACGGTCAGCGCTGGGTCGTTCGCTGTCAGTGCAGTGCTTACGAGACCCGGAAGGCCAAGGTGATCAAGGCCCACCTCGACGGCACCAGCCGAAGCGAGGAGCCGCCCATGTGCTGCTGCTGCTCGTACACACGCAAGCTGCAGCTCGGTTATCACAACCCGAAGAAGGCCGCGGCGGCTGCCGAAGCGATCATTGGACAGAGCAGATAACCGAGCGGCGGGCTCGAAACGAGGGAATGAAAATGGCGAAAACAGACTGGTATGCGATCCGGATCAAGCCAGGCTACCAGCGCATGGCATCACGGTGGGACGCGGCAAACGAGCAGCACCGGCTCGAGACGATCATAGAGCGCAACCTGCGAAATGAAGGGGTGGAGTGCTTTATGCCTTCGTTCCGGATGGAGACCAAGCACCACCGCACGAAGCAGTGGATGGAGAAGCGGTTCCCCATGTTGGTGGGCTACGCCTTCGTGAACCTGCCCCACCTGAACTTCGAAGAGGTGAGGGCGATTGACGGCGTCATGTGCCTGTTGAAGCCGGTCAGGGACCGACCACCGGTCCGTTTCAGCTTGGAAGACATAGGCGCCCTGATGGACGCCGAGCACGAGGCCTACCAGAACTTTCTGCTGGATCGGGAAAGGCGCATCGCAAGAGAGGCCGCAAAGCTCAACAAGACCACCCGCCGGCAGATGGAGAAGATGTTTCCGCCGAATACCACTGCGGTCATTGTCGACGGTGCGCCTTTCGCCGGCATGCTCGCCCGTGTGCTGGGCCCATCTTCGCGGGGCAAGGTGAAAGCTGTGATCGAAACCTTGAATGGGTTCGCGAACATCGACGTGCCCCTTGATAATCTCCGGAGAGCGTCCTAAAATTGTGCGCAACTGATTTGCGCATGACGTGGCTGTTTCTGAGCGGTTATCGCCGGGCCACCGCCAAAATAGGCGGTAGGAGAAATGCGCCCTGAGTATAGCCGCCTTTCGAGGCGGCTTTTTCATGGGCTCCGGAGCGCTGGCGTTGGTTGTTCGACACCCTCTGATGTGCAAACCTGCCTCTGATCGCAAAGAGGAGGTAGATCGATGTTCCGCAAGATTTTGTCCGTGGTTGCGATTGCAGCCCTAGGATGTTTCGGAGCCGGCACAGTCGGTGCAGATCAGGTTCCGGTGACGGCAAGCCAGCACATCCAAAATGATCTGAAATATCTGATGTACACACCGGAGGGGTACGAGGATTCTACAGAGGCATACCCTCTTGTCGTATGGCTCCACGGTGGCGACCAGGGCGGCACGGACATCGAGAAGGTTAGGACCAGCGGGGTTCCCAAGCTCATCGAAGATGGGAAGCAGTTTCCATTCCTCGTGTTCTCGCCGCAGAATCCAAGCGAAGAGTTGCTCTACCCGATTGAAAAGGTCGATGCTGCGCTTGAAGAGGTCATCGCGAATTATCGCGTGGATCCGTCGCGCATCTATCTTATGGGCTTCAGCCGCGGCGGATTCGGCGCGTGGGCGATGGCAGAACAGTTCCCCCACAGGTTTGCGGCTGTGGTTCCTATCGCTGGGGGTGGTAATCGTCACTACCTGAACAGGACCAATGAGAACGCAGCTTTCTGGATCTTCCATGGCGCTAATGATGACGTCATCCCACTGTCAGATTCTGTAGTCCTCTATGAACGCCTGAAATCGCTGGAGCGCGACGCACGCATCTCTGTACTGGAAGGTGTGGATCACTCTGACGTCGAGTGGGCCGCATTGAATGATGCCGAGCTTTGGGATTGGTTGCTGAAGCAGAAACTAGCTGCCACACCTCAATAAGCGGCGTTTCGCGGCGATGATGAGGAAGGTCGGTGCGACTTCGCCCGGCCTTTCGTCGCGATAGCCCCTCCTACTCCGCCTCTTCAGGTGGAGGCACATTTTGAGGCGGGGCGTCTGGTGAGATGATGACGTCTTCCGGTGGGTCCCGTGGCCGCTCGCCGAGCGGTATTATGCTGAAGATGCTTCCAATCAACGCCGCTGCGAGGAGCGCTAGTAACAGCCGCGAAAACGAGATCTTCATCTTGGCATCCCTTGGAGGGCCAAACTTCCGACTGAGAATGGTGCTCACTTAGGCTGCCAATCGGCGCGCGAACTTAGAGCTAGCCACTAGGCCGGATCTTCGAAAGATAATCCTCGTAAGCGGTCAAGAAGAACACCCTGGATATGTCGGGATCTGCTTCGCGCCGGAGGGCCGCGTAACAAATATTCACAGCTCTTGAATAGGCTGGACCCGTCTTGTCACGGAACTTGTCTCGCATGTGCCGTATCGCGTCCGCAGGTCCATTGATGCTCTCTACCTTTCTCTTCTCAACTATGTGTACAGGCTCGTTCCACCGAGCTCCGAAGTTAACCAGAAGAATCTCGCTCAAGGCCCACCCCCGCTTGATGGCCGCAATGGGGCTATTGTAGACGCTGCTTATTTTCGACGCCAAGTAAGCTGGTTTCGCCAAAAAGTTTAAACGGGCACGTCCAGATGGCGTAGATGGGGGGGACAGAGGCCACGGCCGTGTAGAGCGGTCCACCGGCGCGATACCGGACTAATCGGGAAGGCGAATGCGCAAGTGGCATGGTGGACTACCAATGCCACCATGTTTTTCGTATCATCGGCCTTGAATGGCTCGAATGAAAGCAGGGCTCCGAGTGCGGAGATCGGTGTAGGTAATCCGCTTGGCGGCGATCGCATTGAAGGCTCGCGTGCAATAGGTGCGGGCCACGTTGCTTCTCGGGCTGACGTTCATGATCTTCGCCATCTCAGCCTTCCGCGCCGGCGAGGCCTTGTTGGCTCCTTCATAGCATCTGTTGGTGACGTCTCGTTTGGCCGCCGGGCTGCCTCGAATGACCTCTTGAGCCTGATTGTATCGTGACTCGGTCATACATCCTGAAAGCAGGATAGAAGCCGAAACAGCAAAAATTGCAGTCATTTTCATCAATTTCCTCCCTTGCTACGAGGAAGGAAGATGCCGCCCGCGAATTGTTGTGTCAAACCGCGGCTTCGGCGACCTGGCCACCACAGCCCCGCCCCGGAAACGGAGAGCGGGGCTTACTCATATCTGGAGACAAGCGAATGCACTTCTACCGTGAGACAGGGGTTCAGTCTGCGCAGATCCAAGCGACGGGTGTTAGCCTGCAGGTAGGCTCGACCATTTGGGGTATCGCGCCGAACAAGTGGTTCCGCCCTGGTGGACGTGGGCCGGGCGGCAAGAGCGGTTTCATCGGCCGCCTTATCATCATGGCGCCAGAGTGTTCGCGTGGCCTGCGGGTCGCCTTCGAACTTCGGCTGCCGTGGTTCACAATCAAGCGCATCGGCAAGGCCTCCGAAGGCCACGACGCTTCATCGGTAGGCTGGCACGTAGCGCGGCGTATGTGCAGCGGCGTCAACATCTGACCGCATGACCACACCCTCCGAACGTGAGCACGCCTGTGTGGCGTTCCTGGAGCCGGGCATGGGCGTCCAAGCCTTCTGTTTCGACAGGAAGATCGAGGCCTCATTCTGCCGGCGTGCCGAGGGAAGGTGACACAGGAGCCTTCTCCTTCACGTGACATTCATGAGCGGGAACCGAACATCTCCGGACTCAGTTTCGGAAATGTTAGATGAAAGGACCCGCTATGTTGGCAATCGGTAAGACACTGACCGCCGGGGCGATGAGCGCCCTCATTTTGGCAACTTCGATCGTTCCGGCAGGTGCGATTGTAATGCCTTCCGTGAAGGCGCCGCAGGTATCTGCGGTGGAGCAAGTACAGGCTCGTAGAGATGATCGCCGCCGTTGGGATCGTGATCGCGATGACCGCCGCAGATGGTACCGAGGCCACAGAGGCTCCAGGGAGTATCGCCGGGGCTACCGTCGGCACAGTGATGGATGGTGGTACCCGCTCGCTGCATTCGGGGCCGGAGCGATCATTGGTGGGGCTATAGCTAACCAGCCCAGCGCCCGCGGTGGATCTAGCCATGTTCAGTGGTGCGCCAACCGGTATCGTACCTACCGCGCCTCCGACAACACCTATGTGCCGCGCGTCGGCGTAAGGGCATACTGCAATTCGCCCTACAACTAGTCGATATCGGCCTCTAGTGGCCACTTGCAGCCCCGCCCCAGACGTCAATCTGGTGGCGGGCTTCTTGTTTAGGCCTTGTCTTTCCGTGGGAGGATGACAACCCTCTCCAGATGTTCGTCTTCGAACCGACTCTTCAGGAGCTCGATCAGCGCTTCTTGTGAGCCAGTGTTCCGAATCAGCATCTTATCGATAGTGACGAATAACGTGCCATCTTCGAATTTGCTTTCGAGACCTTGTTCATCGCGATCAGTTGTCAATGCATGTCTCTCCCAAGGTTAACCATGCCAGTCCTGAAAAACGCCCGGCACGAGAGGTTCACCGAGATGCGCGCCAATGGCAAGGTGATCAGTCGGAGGACGGTGTTGTTGGCGGTGTCCTGACTAGTGAAAGAACACGGGGTCTGGACGGGGCGTCCAGCCAATCCATCCATTTCTCTCGCTCTTCGGCCGTTTCGAAGAACCGCCAGAGTTTGTACTCGTCCGCTGTGGTCTCGAGCATGTCTCCGATCGTAACCAGCTCTAAGGGTAGCGTCACCTCATTGCCGTCGAAGCGCACGAAGTAGACGCCGTCAGCCGCTCTGCGAATGACCTGTCCCGTTCCGTAGCTCCCGTCGGGATTGTCCAACGTGAAGAACATTCCGGTGAGATTGTCGACGTCCGTTTGAGCCATGATTCAGTGCCGGTCCTAAAAATGCGAGGTCTTCGAAACTCGCCCAGGTAGCCGCCAAAGGCAAGCAATGAACGTCAGCCGGCCATACCCGCCCAAGGACATGACTGAAGATGTGTCGATCCGGTTCGAGCCGGCGCTTGATCTTGTCGAATGGGCTCGCGCCTCGTTCATCAACGATGACGCCGACCTCCTGAATGAGGATCACGCTCACCTTCGCGTCGCTCATATCGGCGCGCTATGGACCAATGTTCCCAACGGGAGACATGGTCGCCGGATCGTCGGTCAGTGTGAGATGGGACTGCCGCCTGCCGGCAAATGGTCTCGTGCTAGGATCGAATTGCAGTTGCAGCAATGGTTCGGTGACGTGCCAGACTTCCTGCTGACCTTCGACGCTGAGTATGCTTCCACATGTTCGGACGTTGAGTTCTGCGCCCTGGTCGAGCACGAGCTATACCACTGCGGCCAAGAGCGTGATGCATTCGGCGCACCGAAGTTCCGCAAGCTCTCCGGTCTCCCGGCGTTCACGCTCAGGGGACACGACGTTGAAGAGTTCGTCGGTGTCGTCCGGCGTTATGGAGCAGACGCCGCAAATGTTCGTGCTCTCGTAGATGCTGCGAACCGCGGGCCGGAGATATCAAAAGCGAGCATCGGCCATGTGTGCGGTACGTGTCAGCTGCGCGTAGCCTGAGTTGACGGGGCCTAGACGAGACAATGGCAAAGACAAAGCTCACCGATGAGGTGAAAACCTACATCGTTCAAGCTCTGGCATGCTTCGACAGCCCATCGATCGTCGCTGGCTCAGTCAAGAAGGAGTTCGGTGTCGACATCAGCCGACAGCTGGTCGAGACTTACGACCCGAACAAAAAGGCCGCCGCAAAGATTTCGGACAAGTGGCGACTACTCTTCGAGGAGACCCGCAAGACCTTCCTCGAAGACACTGCATCCATTGCCATAAGTCACCGGGCGGTGAGATTGCGTGCTCTCCAGCGAATGGCTGACAAGGCCGAGACGCAGGGCAACATGGTGTTGGCATCCTCGCTGCTGAAACAGGCGGCTGAGGAAGTCGGCGGCAGCTACACGAACCGCCGCGAGCTGACGGGAAAGGATGGGAAGGACTTGCCGGTGCCAGTATCGCCGGTGACGATCTTCCAGTTGCCCGACAATGGCAGGAGCTGAGGCGGGCGCGGCAGCCCAGACAATCATCCGGCCGCAACCGGGGCCACAGACGGCGTTCCTAGCATCAGCGGCTGATATTGCGATCTACGGCGGTTCGGCCGGCGGCGGCAAGACCTGGGCGCTCCTCATGGAGCCGCTGCGCCACATCGCAAACTCGCAGTTCGGCGCGGTCTTCTTCCGTCGTTCGACGGTGCAGGTCCGGAACGAGGGCGGCCTGTGGGATGAGAGCGAAAAGCTGTACCCTTCGATCGGCGCCAGTCCGAAAGAACATGTTCTGCAATGGAGCTTCCCCTCTGGGGCTTCTGTCTCGTTCGCTCACCTCGAGCATGACAAGACGGTCCTGAACTGGCAGGGCTCGCAGATTCCTCTCATATGCTTCGATGAGTTGACGCACTTCAGCGCGAAGCAGTTCTGGTACATGGTTTCGCGTAACCGCTCGATGTCGGGCGTCCGGCCTTACATCAGGGCTACCTGCAACCCTGATGCTGATAGCTGGGTTGCCGAGTTCATCGCGTGGTGGATCAATCAGGATACTGGTCTGCCGATTCCGGAGCGCGCCGGTGTCCTTCGGTGGTTCGTCCGCATAGGGGACGCGATCATCTGGGCAGACAGTCCGGAGGAGTTGGCGCATCACACCGCGCCGGATGAGGACGGCGTTGACAGACCGATCCCGCCTAAGTCGGTGACGTTCGTCCCGGCGAAGCTGACGGACAACCGCGCGCTGATGGCGGCGGACCCGAGCTATCTGGCAAGCCTCATGGCCCTGCCGACGGTGGAGCGGGAACGTCTCCTCGGTGGCAACTGGAAGATCCGGCCGGCGGCCGGTCTCTACTTCCAGCGGGCCTGGTGCCAGATCGTTGACGCCGCGCCGCATGATATTCGTTGGATGCGCGGCTGGGACTTGGCCGGTACGCCGAAGACCGAGAGCAACGACCCCGACTGGACGGCCGGTACTCTAATGGGCAAGACGCCCGACGGCCGCTACTTCGTCGCAGATCATCGACGCGATCGGCAGTCGCCGGCCGGTGTCGAGCGCATGATCAAGAACACCGCGGATGGCGACGGTAGGCAGGTTGCGATTTCGTTGCCGCAGGATCCGGGGCAGGCCGGCAAGAGCCAGGTCGCAACCCTGACGAAGATGCTGGCAGGCTTCAGCGTTCGCTCGTCTCCGGAGAGCGGCGACAAGATCACGCGCTTCAGTGGCTTCTCTGCTCAGGCCGAGGCGGGCAACGTGTTCGTGATCCGCGGACGATGGAATGAGGACTGGTTCACGGCCTTGGAGAGCTTCCCCGAGGCAACCCATGATGATGACGCCGACAGCACGAGCCGTGCCTTCAATGCGCTCATATCGTCGCCGCCGGTGACGACGACAACAACGGTGAAGGGGCTGTACTAATGCGGGCGGGGCGGTTCGTCCGACGCAATCGAGATGATCCCACGGCCTTCGCAGTCCATGCACTCGACCCGGTTGAATACCCCAGAGCCAGCGCAGAGTAGACAGATCTCCGCCGCCAATGGATTTGGGCTCGCCTGTCTTTGGTGAACCAGCGGCTGTTCCGGCATTTCACCGGACGTTTGATGCTCGGTAGTCATGACATCCTCCCAGTGCTTCGCGCGTAACCAGCATTCCCCGGCATTGTTCCGGCCACACGAGGTTCTGAACTGATGACCGATGCCGTCGACACCAAGCACCCATCCTACATCGAGCGTGCCGACGAATGGTCGCTGATGCGCGACACGACGGCCGGCGAGAAGGAGGTGAAGGGGGCGGGGACACAATACCTGCCGCAACCCTCGGGCTTCTCTGCCCAGGCTGACGGCGGAAGGGCACTGTACGACGCCTACCAGAAGCGGGCGCAGTTTCCCGAAATCGTCCATCCGACGATCCATGGAATGGTCGGCGTCATCCACCGTACCGAGGCGCAGATCGAAATGCCGGCGGCAATGGAGCCGCTTTGGGAGAAGGCGACGAAGGACGGGCTGCCTCTTGAGGCCTTGCACCGGCGGATCACCGCGGAACTGCTGACCACTGGTCGCTATGCGCTTCTCGCAGACGCTGCAAGCGAAGGATCGGATTTGCCTTGGCTCGCCGGCTATACCGCAGAGGCCCTGATCAACTGGTCCGACGATCGGACGATGTTCGTCCTCGACGAGAGCGGATTGAAGCGTGAAGGCTTCCGCTGGGAGCAGGAGCAGCGCTTCCGCGTGCTGGAGATGAAAGACGGCAGCTACACCGTCCAGACCTACACCGGGAGCGAAAGAACCCCGGGTGACGAGGTAACGCCGGCGGGCCGCGGCAACACGAAGCTGCCGGAGATCCCATTCGTCGTGATGGGCGCACGTGATCTTTCGCTGGCTCCGGAGCTTCCGCCGCTGCTCGGTGTCGCCCGATCGGCCATCGCCCTCTACCAGCTCTCCGCGGACTATCGCTGGCAGCTATTCATGACGGGGCAAGAGACCCTCGTCGTCATCAATGGTGATCCACCCTCGGCCGTAGGGGCTGGGGCGGTTATTGCCATCAAGCAGGGCGACCAGCAGGGCACGCCCGACGTGAAGTATGTCGGGCCGGCCGGCACTGGCATTGCCGCTCATCGCACGGCGATCCTGGACGAAAGACAGAACGCGGCTCAGTCCGGCGCCAGGCTGTTCAATAGCTCGGAGACGAAGACGGCGGAGAGCGGTGACGCGCTCCGGATTCGGTTCGCTGCCGAAACGGCCACGCTGACATCAATCGCTCTCGCGAGCGCTCAGGGGCTGGAGAAGGCGCTGCGGCACATCGCAGTCATGATCGGGCAAAGCCCCGACGCGGTCACGGTGAAGCCGAACCTGTCGTTCGTTGATGCCACGCTCACACCGCAAGAGGCCGCTTCGCTTGTCTCGCTCTGGCAGAATGGCGCGATCTCCTATGAGACGCTCTACGAGAACCTGCAGCGTGGCGAGATCACCAGCGCTGAGCGGGATCACGAGGCGGAGATGAAGCTCATCGATGAGGAGCGGTTCGGGAACGAGGAGGAACGGCAGGCGGTGATCTCATAGGTGCGTCCACTAATCATCATTCCGGCCGCTCAGGGCTTGGTCTCCGTAGTGCAGGAGAAAGATAGACCGAACCACGCCTTCCGGCATGTACTTTAACAGTCTAAATTCCTTGATGTACTTTGAGAGCTTGCCCGACTCCGGCATCAGGCCGTTAAACCCGATCAAATGGAGGTCGTCACTACTCAGTTGGGCTCGAACGGCATTCGCATAGAAAATCCTATCCGGCTCGGTAATCGACTTCTCTTGTGAGATCAACTTCAAGATGTTGAACAACGTACGAAAGTAAGTACCTAGGCCCGCCTCATCACGTTGATGAACTACTTCTCTGTAGGCATCAGCCAAGTCCGTGGCTGATGCGATGTCCTCGGTTCCCTTACTCGCTCGGTTGCGGATTGTAGAGGCGAAATACGCAATTGCCTCTGCTCCAGTGTAGGCCACAGCACTAGGCTTCACCTTCACGCCTTGCCTCAATTCGCGAAGCAGACCTAGGAGCTGAAAGAAGTGACTCTCAAACCGCTGACGGTCCTGATCCATTTTCTGTTCAGCTGAGGCTTGGCGCTGAAGTCGAAGGGTGGCGACTACGCCTATTGCGGCGCAGCCGGCGAAGAGGCTGCTCAACGCGCCGAATGTATCACCCCATTGTCCAAGGGTCGCCGAATCCCACTCAATGGAAAAGCTCTGAATAACAGGTTTTTGAATAACCCAAGCTAACCAGAGTGTTATCGCGATAACTCCTGTGACGATCGTCCATCTGCTTCCCATAGCCTTCCCCCTCGCAACCCGGAGTGAGACTATCGGGCGAAAGTGAACGAATGGAAAAAAGGAGAAAAGGCCGACATTGTGATGCTGCGCGTGCGTTTGGACAGCGTCCCTTTCAGAGCCATCGGCTTAGTTGAGATATTTGATGATGGTGTCCGCCCAGTGCCCTAGAGCACTTGAATCGTTCCAGACCATCCACAAGCCGATTGCCAGGGCGATCAGCAGCGCAACACCGATCAGCTTTCGGACGACGAAGACCACCAGCCAGAGCACCACAACCGCAATCACGCCTGTGATGATTAGTGAGTAGAGGTCGTCCGGCATGGTCGGCTCCTGAATCGTCTGAACTGCTCTCATATCTTTCGCCGCCTCAGGGCGGCTTTTTCATGTCCGGCAGTGACCGGGCACAACCAAGGAGAAGGCCAGTGGCCCTTAAAGCGATTATCGACAGCCTCGACACTGTCGAGGAACAGTTCCGCTCGCTCTACGAGGATAAGGACGGCAAGTTCGTCCTCGCCATCGAGGGCATCGAGTCCCATCCCGGCGCCGCGGCGCTCAAGTCCGCGCTCGATCGCGTCCGCGGCGAGAAGCGCACCCTCAGCGAAAAGCTGACGGGCGCCGAAAGCCGGCTGGAAGGCCTGCCGGAGGATTTCGACGCCGACGCATACGAAACCCTCCGCACCCAGGCAGAGGGCAAAGAACCGCCGAAGATCGAAGAGCGCCTTACCGCCCAGAAGACGCAGCTCGAGGCGAAGTTCGCCAAGGAGCGCGAGAAGCTGGAAGAGCGGGCAAACAAGCTCGACAGCACGCTCCGCCGCGTCATGGTCGATGATGGCCTGACGAAGGCGCTGCTTGATGCCGGAATTGACAAGACCTTCCTCCCGGCCGCCAAGGCGCTGCTGAAGGAGAAGGGCCAGATCAAGCTCGTCGAGGACGACGATGCCATTCACGTCTTTGCCGATGATGGCGTCAACGACCGCACGCCGCTCACCGACTACGTCCGCAACTGGGCCGGTCAGGACGAGGGCAAGGTCTTCGTCGCGAAGCCAACCGGTGGCGATGCGAAGGGCGGCGACGGCCGGCAGTTCAGCGACAACCCCTGGGACACCAGCAACGGCAAGAAACCGAACCTGACCAAACAGCAGCAGCTCATCCAGGAGAACGCGGTGAAGGCCCGCCAGATGGCCCAGGCCGCCGGCGTCACTCCCACCTGGTAACACCGGCGCCAGTGGCGCCACCGCAGACGAGGTCATGCCCAGTGGGGTGACCGAGACCATCCACCCCACATCCTCCAAATGACAGGAGCCTCGTTATGGCAACAACGCGCCTGAGCGACGTCATCTATGGCCCGCTCTTCCTCCCCACGACGATCCAGCGCATTGCGCAGCTTTCGCGCATCCGCAATTCGCCCATCGTCTCCACCGACGCTGAGCTTCAGCGTTTCGCGAATGGCCCCGGCGATCTCGTCCAGATGCCGTTCTGGAACGACCTGACCGGTAATTCGAACGTCTCGACGGACGATCCGGCTCAGACGGCCACGCCGAACAAGCTGACGCAGGGCCAGGACATGGCCCGCAAGATCCGCCGCAACAACGGCTGGCAGTCGGCAAACCTCGTCGCCTCCATGCTGGCGGAAGACCCGCTCGACGCAGTGGCTCAGCTCATCGCTGAATACTGGGTTCGCGAAGAACAGCGGATCATGGGCGAGCAGATGCGCGGCGTCTTCGCTTCGGCCGGCATGGCGGGCAACGTCCTCGACGTCGCTTCGGAAGACGGCGCGGTCTCGCCCGTCAATCTGGATGCCGAGATCGCGGCCAATGCCTATGCCCTGCTGGGCGAGTACGGCCAGACTCTGTCTGCCGTCCTCATGCACTCGCGGATCTTCTACAATCTGCGTGCTGCTCGTGCGATCGAGAAGTTCAAGGATCCGGCTACGGGCCTCGACTTCGACATGTGGGACGACAAGATCGTCTACGTGTCCGACCAGTGCCCGCGCGAGCCAGGCGACACCTCCGGCTTCAAGTACACGTCCTACCTCTTCGGCAATGGCGCCATCGGCTATGCCGAGGCCACCGGCGAGGGCGGTCCGAAGAAGCCGGTCGAGATCGACAGCGTTGCGGCCGCCGGTAACGGTGAAGGCGTCGAGACCGTCTGGTATCGCCGCCACTGGGTCATGCACCCCCGCGGCGTCTCGTTCTCCGGTACGCCTGCGTCGGCATCCGGCGTGACCGATACCGAGCTTGCCACTGGTACGAACTGGACCCGGGTCTACGATCCGAAGCTGGTTCGCATGGTCGCCGTCGTCACGAACGGCTGAGGGTAGGGGCTTCGGCCCCTCTCCATTCACCCCTCAATCTGGAGAAATGACAATGACTGATCATAAGAATGATCCGCAGCTTGCGGAGGCGATCGCTCGCCGTGATGAGAGCCGCGCGCAGATCCTGCGCTCCCGCGCCAATCGCCTCGGCGGCGATGCTACCGAACGTCTCGCCAGCGCCTTCGAAAAGATGGCGGAACAGGCGGAAAAGGCTGCTCGGCAGTCTTCAACCGCTCTTTCCAGCATCGAGCCGATCAAGCCCGATCCGGAGGGTACGAGCAGGCCGCTGGCCGACAGCGAGGGCAACTTCGCGGCCAATGCCGAAGTCTCTGCCGTTGGCGGCATCGGCATCAAGGCCAGCAACACCGACCTCTCCACCGGCAAGCCGGCACAGACGATCGGACAGGCTGGCGAGGCAGTTATGCCCGGCGCTCAGAAGATCGTTGGAGATCAGCCGGCCGGCGGCACTGGCAATGGCGGCACTGGCGATACCGACGAGCGGTCCAAGGTCGAGATCCCGGCCAACTGGAAGGACCTCACCTGGCAGGAGCGTCGGTCTCTCGCGTCCAAGCTCAGCGACGATCCGGTAAGCAATGGTGAAGAAGCCAACACTGCGATCGAAGCTGAACTGAAGCGCCGCGGTTGAGCAAGGACCGCGTCATCTGGATCGATCGCGGCTGGCAACCGGTCGCGATCGGTTTCGTCCCATCCCAGGCGGCCTGGGACAAGGAAATGAAGCGGGTGCGGATGCCCGAGCCGTGGCCCGGGAAGGCTCACTGCGGCGGCTATACCCATCTCGCAGTCAATGACACTACGGGCGAAGCAATCATCTACGTCATTGTCTTCGAGGCCAGCGAGCGTAACGCACTGGAGGTCATCTCCACCATTGTGCATGAGGCTGTGCATGTCTGGCAGTTTCTTTGCCGCCACATAGGCGAAGACAGCCCGGGGATCGAGATGGAAGCCTATGGCATCCAAATGATTACTGAGGGCCTGATCAACGCCTATACCTCGACGCAGGGGAAGGGGAAGCAATGGCTATGAACTTTCGCCCTGCAGCCTTCCATGCCGTCCCTCACCGTTCAGCCTGGGCAGTGCGCCGCAGTGGTGCAGATTGCGTATTGGTGGCTGGGCTACGACGAGAAGCAGCCATTGCCGAAGCAATACGCCGAGCAGATGAGATCGATGCTCTGGCATACATCCACGATGGGACCGGACGCGTTGAAACAGTCCATGCCGCCAATCCAGATGTCGTCTCTGTGAACGTCGCGCTAAGGCAAGCTGTGACGGACACCGGCAAGCGATGCGAAATCACCAACCTCTTTGACGAAGAAGGCGACGAGACCGACGACGCCTCCGCCGCGGTCGCTGCCGTGGCGAAGCTCGCGGATGATCGCTGGCTGTCCGTCGACCTTACAGCCTTCGTTGGCACGGGAGTGAACTGATGTCAGAGCACTACGGCAATCTTCCGGCTGCGCTGACCTATCATGAGGACCGAGGCAATGCGGCGTGGGCTGCGGCAGGTGTCGACGATGCCAAGCGCACCGCGGCGCTTATCCGTGGGTCCCAGGCACTGGATGCCTTTTATGGTAGCCGGTACCCAGGCGTGATTGCCACCGTAGATCAGGATCTGCTGTGGCCGCGAAAGAACGTCACTTGGCGGGGACAGGCGCTTGCCGAAGATGCCACGCCGAAGCCGATCGAACATGCGGCCTATGAACTTGCGCTGCGGGAACTGGCGAAGCCGGGGTCACTGGCTCCCGACGCTGCGGCCGGGCCCCAGAAGGTTCTCACGCGAGTTGATAAGATCCAGTGGGAAGTCGTTGGAAATGCGACTGCAAGAGCAGTTTTGCCCATCGTCGATGGCATTCTCGCGGAGATCCTCACGCCGGCACCAACCGGCACCACCGTCACGACGCTCGCGAGGTTCTGATGGAGGACTGGAACGCTATCGCCGCAGAGGTGAGCGATGCCATCCGCTCCGTCTCCGACATCTCCCAACCCAACGGCTACCCGGTAACGCTGCGCATACCTGGCGAGGCAACGGGACCAGAGTGGGACCCGCAGCCGGGCGGGGGTCCGACCTACAAGACGCTGTACGCCGTGGAGGGGTTTCAGGAGGTGCGCGATGCCTCGGGTACCCTCATAGGCCAAACCCGCCACACGCTGACCGTCACGGCCGATCCTGACGCTGTGCCGATGAAGAGCCATCAGGTGGCGATCGGCGTGAGGGCCGAGGATGTGGCGGCGGACACGGCGTTCATTGAAATCATCGAAGTGAGGCCGCTGGCGCCAGCCGGTGTTGCCGTCCTCTACGAACTCGATCTGACTGTTTAACCCGAAAGGAACCGACATGGCGAAGATCAAGGTAAAGGTCATCAAGCCGTTTGAGCGCTACAGGATCGGTGACACGCCGGAACTGTCTTCGGTCAAGGCTTCGACGCTGGAGAAGATGGGGCTGGTAGAGCCGGCCACCAAGACAGCCGAAAAGCAGATCGCCAAGGCGAGCGTTCCGACCGCATGACCTTCGAAGAACTCCTCAACACCTATGAGCCTCGCCTTGCCGCGGCGTTTCGTGAAGGTGTTGAGGCCATCAAGTCTGCCATCGTGCTTCAGCGCGTGATTGAGCGTCTGGAGCGTGGCGACTTGAATGGGGCGATCGAGGCAATGATGCTGGAACCGGAGGCGTTCTCCGCGCTCGATCTCGCCCTCCAGGAAGCGTTCAACGCCGGGGGCATCAATGCCGTTGGCGAGTTGCCGACGGTGCGAGACCCGGAAGGCGCGAAAGTTGTCTTCCGCTTCGGTGTCCGAAATCCAGAGGCAGAGACCATCCTTCGTGAGTTGTCGTCCTCGATGGTGACACACATCACCGAAGATCAGCGCCAGGGTGTTCGCTACGCTCTGGAGCAGGGATTGCAGCGTGGGGCCAATCCTCGCCAGACGGCTCTTGATGCCGTTGGACGGGTGAACCGCGTCACCGGCAAGCGTGAGGGCGGCGTTATAGGCCTGACGCATCGCCAGATCGAATACATCGAACGGGCCCGCCAGAACCTTCTCTCCGGTGACCCGGACCTGATGAAGAAGTATCTGGACCTCACCACCCGGGATAAGCGCTTCGACCGCACGGTTCTAGCTGCCATCCGCGACGGGAAGGCTCTGAAGGCAGAGGATGTGCAGCGGATCGTCAGCCGCTTGAACGACAACAACCTCCGCCTTCGTGGTGAGATGGTGGCCCGTACAGAAACGATGATGGCGCTCGGCTCTGCCCGTGACAACGCCATTCGCCAGCAGATCAACGCCGGCAAGATCGAAGCGCGGGATGTGGTGAAGATCTGGCGCTCTGCCGGTGACAGCCGCGTGCGCCACACCCACAGGGCGCTCAACAATACGTCGGTCTCGATCGACGGCGTCTTCATCAGCTCATCGGGAGCCACGCTACGGTACCCAGGCGACCCGAGGGCGCCCATCAACGAGATTTCCGGGTGCAGGTGCCACGTCACCTATAAGATCGACTACATCGGCGCCGTGGAGCGCAGGTTCCGTGCTGAGGCTGCCTGATGGCGAAGCTGTCGTTCTCTGCGCAGGTAGCCGCCTTCGCTGAGAAGGTGCCGGGGGCGATCGAAGCGGTCTTCAAGGAGAGCGTGCAGGAAGTCGTGGAGGAGATGCAGAAGCCAGTCGCGCAAGGCGGCAGGATGCGAATCGACACCGGCTTCTTGAGGGCATCCTTGATGGCCTCGACTGCTGCGATGCCTCGGATCAATCCCGGTGCGCAGCCGAGTGAGGGAGGCTCATACTCCGCGGACTTCGGACAGATCGAAGCGGTGATCGCCGGGGCAGATGTGAAAGACACGCTCTATTTCGGCTACACAGCCGCATACGCTGGCTTTCGGGAGTTCGGCAGTAACGGACAGCCGCCCGACGCCTTCGTGCGATCAGCGGCTCAACAGTGGCAGGGGATAGTCGAGAGGCAGGCAGCAGAGCTCAAGCGTCGTCTTGGGCTTTAGCGTCATCCGATCGCTTCACCAACGCGGCCTGCAGGGTGAACAGCACCTTGCGGGCGGTAGCCAAGACGTTGTTGCCGAACTCGCTTGATCCGCTCTCCCGAGCCAACAGGTTCCACGCCTCGCTCAGCTTGGCATGAACCTGGTCATCGGTCAGGGGCGGCTTTTCAGACATCGATAGGGATTTACACGAATGGCCACTGGTGTGGAAGCGAACATCTATGGCGCGCTGTCGGCACGATTGGCTGCGCTCGTGTTCAATCCCGCGTGGCCAATCTCCTGGCCGAATATCGACTTTCCCGGGAAAGGTCCGGACGGGAAAGTGAAGCCAAAGCCGCCGCGATTTCTTGAGGTCAACTTTCTGCCAAACCGGACAGTAACGCGAACCCTCTCTCAGGGTCGCCAGCAGCACCGTGGGATCTATCAGGTGACGGTTCATCATCCCTCAGGTGAGGAGAGTTTGGTGAACCCCCTGCAGATCGCGGACAGAATCATCGCGCACTTCCCGCTCGGGCTCATCCTCGATCAGGGCGGAATCCGGCTGAAGATCTACCGCAAGCCCTACGCGATCCCGCAGCCGCCCCAGAACGGTTCGGTGACGGTCCCTGTCACAATCGGATACGAAACCTACCAGCCATAAAGGAGCATACCGATGGCTATTACCACGGCGACCGGCGCCAAGTATTTCATCGGGGGCACGACCTCCATCGACTACACCTCCGACGCCACTGCAATCGAAGATTTCGAGGCACTGACCTGGGTTCCGATTGGTGAGGTAGAAGACGGCGGAGAGATCGGTGACGAATCCGCTGACGTCACGTTCCAGTCTCTCAGCGACGGCCGCGTTCGCCATCTCAAGGGCGCCCGTGATGCCGGCACCATCTCCCTGGTCGTCGGTGATGACCCGCTTGACCCGGGCCAGATCGCGCTTCGTGCGGCCGAACAGACGAAGTTCCTCTACAACTTCAAGGTCGAGTACGAGGACGCTCCGAGCGCGGACTTCTCCAACAGCGTCGACTACTTCCGAGGACTGGTCATGTCGGCCCGGAAGCAGATCGGCGCCGGCGACAATGTGCTTCGCCGCACCTTCGCAATCGGGATCAACACCGAGATCCTGACCGTCGAACCTGCCGACACCACGCCGTAAGGAGCGCCTATGTTCGACCTCGAGAAATTCGAGCAGGAAGTCTCGTTCGACTTCGAAGATACCTTCACCGTCGAGATCATCCACCCCGTCACTCGTGAGAAGACCGGGCTGGAGATCGAGGTGGCATCCTACCGTTCGGAGCGGGTGAAGCGGATCCAACGCCGGCTTGCCAATGCAGCCATCCGCGAGAACCGCAAGAACCCGAAGAAGATCGGGACGGTGGAGGAGGTGGAGGAGCGGACGAACGAAATCGTCGCGGCTTCCGTCGTCTCTTGGAACATGACCCGCGGCGGCCAGGCTGTTCCGGCCACGCCTGAGGAGGTGATGAAGATCATCTCTGATCCGCGCTACTTCTTCATCGCAGAGCAGGTTGATGCTGCGGCTGACGAGGACGCGAATTTTACGAAGCGGTCGCAGAAGGCTTAATCGCCTACGCGACCGCGTTCTTCCTTCCTCGCCGCAGGAATGATCCGCCACCAGAGGAGCCTGAATTCGGGCTCCACATCTGGGGATGGTTCATCGAGCTCCATAACACCCGCCAGTCTGGCTTTTCTGCCAATCCAATCACCTACAGCGAGATTGAAAGCTTCTGCCGTTTGTCGGGGGCTGTCATCTCGCCGTGGGAGCTTTCCATCATTCGGCGGATCGATGCTGAGGTGCTTTCGGTCATCAATAAGACCGGCGGCCATAAGCGGGATGAGGCCACAGAGGCAGACGTGGCGGAATCCAAACAGCGCATCCGCGCGGCGGCGAAGAACCGACGTGTGGTCAAGCGCTCAGCTACGACCATAATCCCTTAGCGCCGGTCTCTTCCGCCTCTCTCGCGGAGTAGGAATAGGACCGTCCGACGATAACGAGGACTATCCCGGCAAGGAACGTGATCCCGCACAGACCCATCATCATAAGTGGGACTTCGGGACTGCCGCTGTATTGGCGGGTTAGCTCCCTCAGGAACCAGTAGTAGAACGCACCACTGGCGATCGGGCTGAATACGAACAGAGCGGCGCCGATCTTGCCGGCCGTCGTGAGTTCTTGTGATCCCGAAATGATGAACCGCTTTGTCATCCGTGCTCCCGAAGTTGGAGCGGGACGATAGCCGATGCTCGAAAGGTTAGTCCAGTGGCAGAACTTGCGACCCTGGGGATTGAGGCGAGAGCGGTAGGCGTCGATGACGCATCGCGTAAGCTGGAGAAGCTGACGGGCGCGGCACGACGCGCTGAAAGCGCTGTGGAGGGATTCGGACCCGCTGCGTCGTCTGCGGGGAAGATGGCCTCTCAAGCAGCGCAAGGATCCACGGCGCACGCTTCCGCTCTGAATGCAGAGGCTACAGCAGCAACCAAGGCTTCTGGTGCGTTGCGTCTCCACGCGCAGGCCGCCAACCAAAATCTTGCTGCAGTTGGTCGCTCTTCGGCCATGGCTCAGCAGAACGTGCGCAATCTGGCTTTTCAGTTTCAGGACATAGGAACGATGCTGGCCTCCGGTCAGTCCCCCTTAGTGCTCCTCGCACAGCAGCTCCCCCAGATCACCATGTACGGCGGCCAGTTGACGGGTGTAATGACGGCTTTGAAGTCGACCCTCGCCGGTCTCTTCAGCCCCCTTGGCATTCTGACCACGGCATTTGTCCTCGCCGGCAGCGCAGCCATCTCTTACTTCATGAGCAGCAAGAGCACTGCCGAGCAGGCGGATGAGGCTTGGAAGGCGCATGGCGAAATCATCAAGTCGCTGAAGGAGGCATTCGGTGAGGCGGCCGAGGGCTTGGACACGTACGTGCTCAAGAGCCACGCCGAACTTGCGGCTGCCGCTCGCATAGGCCTGTCAACGCTCAAAGCTGCGGCCGTAGAGGCCCGTGAGGACTTCGTTGACGCCTTCCTGCCGAACGGGAGCCTATGGGGGCGCCTGGCGATCGATGAGCAATTCCGTCCGTTCCAGAATGCGCTTGAGCAGTTCCGGGCATCTGCCGCCGCTGGTACGCCTGATTTCATCGGGCTTCGCAACGAAGTTGAGCGATTGGCTGCTGCTGATCCTCAAGGGCTTCGCGCTGCTGCTGACGAGATCATCAACGCCTCTTCCGCTGCTGCTGAGGCAGAACGCAAGGTAAAGGCTGCAGAAGATGCCATCTCGCTCATCGGAGGCACAGCAGCCGGGCAGGTGGGAAGCGTCAACCAGTTGACGAAGGCGCTCAACGAACTTGCGAACATCGCTGTCCCTGCGCTTTCTGATGCTGACCGGGCGCTCGACATTTACCGAAACGCCATCGCAGCATCGCAAGGCGCCGAAGACCGTGCAGCAGCTCGTGCCGCCTATGATGCTGCCCTCGGGCGTATCGGCAACACTGCAGAGGGAGCCGCACGCGAGCTTGGTGTGTCCGAACTGCCTACTCCCGGCCGCCGTCCTCTGGTCGAACTGGAGGGACTTCCCAAGGTGCGTGGGGGCAGCAGGGCAAAGAAGTCGCCCGGCGAGAAATACGAGGATATCGTCGCCAACACGAACAGACGCATCGCCAGCCTGCAGGCCGAGCAGCAGGCGCTGGGCATGACGGAGGAAGCGGCAGCTGCACTCCGATATGAGCAGGATTTGCTCAACCGGGCACAGCAGGCAGGCATCACTCTCTCGCCACAGCAGCAGAGCGAGCTTTCGGCTCTGGCGGGATCGATGGCGAGCCTTGAGGCAGCCACGAAGGCCGCGAAGGAACAGATCCAGTTCGTAAAGGACGTATCCCGCGGCTTTGTCGATGACTTCGTGTCCGGCTTGGCCAATGGCGAGGGCGCATGGAAGTCCTTCGCCAATGCTGCACTGAACGCCCTCAGCAAGATAGCAGACAAGCTTCTCGACAGTGCCTTTGATGGGCTGTTCGGCGGTGGAGGTGGCGGCCTTGGCGGAATATTCCGCGGGCTGTTCGGCGGCGGGTCTCAGTGGTCGAAAGCTGCATCAGGCAAGATCACGGGCCTCTTCGCCTCTGGCGGCTACACCGGCAATGGCGCGGCACATCAGGCTGCAGGTATCGTCCACGGCGGCGAGTTCGTCTTCTCGAAGAAGGCAACCGACCGGATCGGCGTTCGTAACCTCGATGCGATGCACAAGCGGGCGAAGGGGTATGCCAGCGGCGGCCATGTCGCACCTGTCATCCCCGCCAATAACAACGCAGGTGGAAGCGCCACGGGGCGAGCTGAAGGCGTTCACGTAACTGTTGGCGTGGCTGTGGACGATCAAGGCGGGCTGCAGGCTTACGTCAAGAACGTCACCCGTCAGGCCATCAGCCAGTCAGAGGCGAAGCTGCCGGATCGCATTGCAAACCTGCAGAAGCGGAGAGCAATCTGATGGCGGTTTTCGATCTGCCATTTGACGAGGTAGTCGAGTGCACCTTCACGCTGATGGAGGGCACCGTCTCCTCTGGCTTCAACCGGGGTATGGCGTTCAACATCAGTCAGGTGACGGACCCGATCTGGAAGGTGGCGATCGAGACCGCTCCGCTCGATCGGGAGGACCGGCAGAAGTGGCACGCCTGGAAGCTGTCGCTCAAGGGCGGCTTGAACCGCTTCCGCTGCTTCGACATCGGCCAGATGGCTCCGCTTGCCTATGAGGGAGCGCAGACACCGCAGGCTATCGCCTCAGGATGGGCAGGGAGCGCGACGGTTGCCTCTTTGGGTACGTCGGGTGCTCTGACGCTTGGCGGCGTTCCTGCGGGCTATATGGCCTCTGCTGGCGACCGGGTGGAGCTGAGTCAAGGTGCGGCGACGGCGCTCTATGAGATCATCGCCCCGGCCACAGCAACATCTGGCGGTGCACTGGCACTCACGGTGGCGCCGTTGCTCCATACCTCGACATTCACGGCTGCCGCTGTTGCCCGTCTGTGGCGTCCGCGTGCGCTGTTCATCATGGATCACACATCGTGGTCGCATCAGGTGGTGGCGAATCCTACTCCCGCAACCTTCGAAGGGTATCAGGTGCTGAGATGAGCGAGAAAGAACTGCAGACGATCACGTCGGATGAAGTCGGTGATCTTCCTCCCGGTGTTGTGCTCGCACCGGAGACGGAAGCAGAGCCGCAGCCGAAGCCGAAGTACGATCCCAATGACCCAGAGTTCCGCAAGGCCGTGATGGCGGTGGTTCTTGACATGGAACGTCGGCGGAGCCTTCGCTAATGCTCTCCACCGCAGTCAAGAACCTCTACAACGAGGGCCGCATCTCCACGCGGCAGATGATCCGGTTCCAGTTCGGCTCCGGCATCTACGGCTTCATCGCCCGCAACGAGCCGCTGATCTGGGAGGGCGTTGAATACAAGCCCTTTGGCCTGATCGAGGTTTCCGACATCGGCAGCGGCACGGGCACGACGGCAGATGGCAGCTTCACGCTGACGCTTGCCGAAAGCCCAGACGATGGACTGACGCCGGACGTGCTGGTGCAGATCGAAAACGAGGACTACCGCGACCGGCCGGTGCGGGTGATGGACGCGCATTTCCATCCCGATACCGGCGCGTTGCTTCAGGTGGAGACCGTTGCACGCGGCAAACTCGACGTGATCGAACATTCGATTGATGACGAGCGCGGCTACACGCTTCTGGCTCGCTGCGAAGGGAGCCAGCTTGACTACAGTCGCAAGAATGGCCGCATTCGCTCCACGGCAGACCAGAACCGTCGAGCCCCTGGAGATCTAATATTCCAGCATGGCGGGCAGTCTGGCCGCATCGAAATCTACTGGGGCCGAAAGGGAAGCACGCCGTCTAATGGCGGCACTGCCGGGTCATCGCCAGCTTCGCAGATCCAGAAATTCTACGCCCTTATCACCTCGCGGTAACAAAATGAGACACCCCGACTGGGAAGAACGCCTCAACGCAGTTGTGGCGAAGCATCAGGCATTGCCTGGCGAATGGGGTAAGTCCGACTGCTGGACGCTCACCATGGACGCCATACGGGCCGTCAGGGGCCAAGGCATCCTGACGAAGCTCGGCAAGTACAAGAGCGAGGCGGCTGGCTATCGCGTATTCGCCAAGGCCGGCTTCAAGACCGTCGAGGAGGCGCTTGCGTCCGTCCTGGAGCCGGTGCCTGTCCTGATGGCGCAGCGCGGCGATGTGGGCGTGATCGAGCGCGATGGGATCATCTCCTCGGGGGTCTTTACCTCTGCCGGGTTCGCTGTCCGCACGATCTATGGCCGCACCGATACAGTTGCCGGCAAGCGGGCCGAGACCATCACCGGCTACGACCTCCAGTTCTTCCCGCCCTCTGCGGTTAAGCAAGCTTTCCAGGTTCGATAGATGCCATTCATTTCAGCAATAGTCGGTGCTGTTGGCGCAGCGATCGGACTTGGCTCTGTCGGTGTTGCCCTGGCGAATGCCGCCATTGGCATTGGCCTCAACGTCGTCGTCGGCAAGATTCAGCGTGACCGGGCCAACAAGGCGGCGAAAAAGAACGCGGGAACGCAGTTCGAGCGCGAATACGGGGAGAACGTCAGCCGGAAGGTTGCCTGTGGCTACGTCGGGATTGCCGGCCATGATGTCTACGTCAACACCTACGGAAATTCGAATAAGCACCTCCAGCAGGTGTTCGCTTTGTCGGATTACCCTTGCGATGGCCTGTCTCGGATTTGGGCCGGGGGAAAGGAACTAAACCTCTCGCTCACTTCCGATGACGGCGTGGTGCAGCGGTATGGGATAGCTTCGGGCGACCTTGCGGGGCGCATATCGTTTGCTTTCTACCGAGGGACGCAAGGCGCCGCCGATGCCTCACTGGTTGCCAACTCCAACCCTTCAGGGCGTTGGACGGCGCAGCATCTGGGCAGCGGCATTTGCTACATGGTCGTGACGGCGACCTATGACCAGGAAAAGCTAAACAGCTTCCCCGACTTCTTCTTCGAGATCCGCGGCGCTCGCCTCTATGACCCGCGCAAAGATTCCACAGTCGGCGGCTCCGGTGGGCATCGGTGGGGAAACTACGCCACCTACGAGTTCACCGAAAACCCGGTGATCATGGACTACAACTACCGGCGCGGCTTCGTGTGGGGTGCCGACGCCTCCGGCCGTCCCGACATGTTCTGCGGCATGGGCATGGCGCCGGAAGACCTGCCGATCGACAAGTATGCTACGGCTGCCAACATCTGCGACGAGATGGTCTCAGGCGAGCGCCGCTACCGCTGCTCTGTCCTGCTCGACTGCGACGTGGACCACGGCGACAATATCGACGGCCTGATGCAGGCCTGCGGCGGGATGGTCATCGACAGCGTTGACGGTTCGTGGCCGCTGATCGGAACTGCGCAGCCCATCGTTGCGACCTTCACGGATGACGACTTGATCGTTGGTGAAGCCGTCCGGTTCCAGCGCCGCCGCTCCATGGCGGATCTGGTCAACTCCGTTGGCGGCACCTATCCGGAGCCGGCCAATATGTGGTCGCCGGCGGGCTACGACACGCAGACGAACAGCAGTCAGGTCGCGCTCGACCGGCGCACGAGAGACTTGCCGATCGACTTCCCCACGGTCCCGTCAAAACGGCAGGCCAACCAGCTTGCAGCGATCTACTACAAGGAGAACCGCTTCGAGGCGACGGCCGACATTGTGTTGCGGCCCTACTTCCAGGACATCCAGGTGGGTGACTGGGTGCGGTGGAATTCGGAACGGTACGGAAACCGCGTCTACATTGTCCAGAGCCGGTCTATCCGTGCCCTGACCAGCGATGGGCCGCGCAATGTGGCTCTATCGCTTCAGGAACGCGACGGATCGATCTATGCCGGCACGGGTGTTCTGCCTCCAGTCGTGCCGATCCCGAGCGGCGAGCCGGTCTACCTCAACGAACTGCCGGACTGGACGCCGATCCCGATCCTCGCGCAGGCGGACGACGGGCGGACCATCGCGGCCTTCCGCATGTCCTGGTCGCCGTTCGATGATGTGTCAGTGACTGGCATTCAGTTTGAGTGGTGGCCGACAGCAGAGCCAAACAACCGGTTCACGAAGAACGTGCAGCCGGACGTCACGATCACGCTCATTCAGGAAGGCATCGTTAGCGAGACGGAATACAGCTTCCGCCATCGCCTTATTGCCCCCGGCCGGGTCACGGTCTGGTCCGGCGTCAAGACGGCCACGTCGCTCGCCAGCGGCAATGCCGATCTGGAAGGCTACCTTGGCAACCTCAACAAGGAAGTGAAGGAGCAGTTCGAGAAGCTGTTCCAGGGCTTGGACGATGTCCGTCCCATCCTAGAGCGCGTCCTGACCGATCAGCAACTTCAGGGGGCCACATCAGAGGTTATCCGTCGCGGCCTGACGAAGGAGATCGGAGACGCAAGGGCCACCTTCACGGAAGAGATCTCCGTGGTCGTGAGCGATCTCGCGGCGGCCGTCACCTCGATCACCGAGCTAGACGCCGAGTTTGAGAGCAACAAGGCGACGGTCACCCAAGAGCTTGCCTCTGTCGCAACCGACCTCGATGCACTGGCAACGCAGATCACCGATGTTTACGCGGCGATTGATGACGGCTTCGCGCAGGGTCGCGTAGAGTTCCGTGCCGCGGCAAATCAGTCCGGAGTGGATGCTCGGTTCGCTGTGGCAATCAGGGGCGGCACCAGTGGCACGTTCCGCGAAACAGGCTTCTTCCTTGAACTCTACACACAAGGCGGCGTCCAGCGTTCGCGCTTTGCAGTCATGGCGGATCAGTTCGTGGTCACCAATGGTGCGACCTCGACGCTACCCATGGTCTTCGAGAACGGTGTCCTGAAGCTCCAGATCGCAAATATCGGGACCGTCACGGCGGGCCTCATCCAGAGCACGAACGGGAAGATGGTCATCAACCTGAACTCAGGCTTCATCTCGATATCGGACTAGCAGATGACAATCAGATTCACTGAGACTGCCGGACGCATCATTATCAGCAAGCCGGGATATGAAGCCTCCTCCGCCTTGCCAGACAGTCTCAAAATCTTCGACAGCAACTGGGGCGCCACGGGCATGCTGGCGTTCAGAGGGGCTGCACAAAAGATACTGGGGCAGCAGTTGGTGATCCCGTTCCCTTTCCCCCTTCACTATGTGCCGGCGGCAGAGGGGGCGAGGGGGTCGGTAACAAACAGTTCCTTGATAATCGACGCGGATGTGCCGACCCGCATCATCAACTGGCGGGTGTGGGCGATCTCACAATGAAAAGAACCGTTATTGGGAGCCATTTCGGGCAGACGGGCGTCTACATCAGTCAACCCGGCGATGATCTGGATAATCCTCAGAAAAGCCTGTTGCTCGATAGCCGCTTCTCGGAAACATTGAACGTCCACTTTACCGAACGGGTGCGCCTGAATTCCTCGGATAATTTCAACAACACCTGGCGCTATTGGATAATCCGAAGCTACCCGAGTATTGGCTTCAACCCGCAATACTATCTGGCTCTCGTCCTGTGGGCCAGCAACACGGTTAGGTACCCCTCCGGGATCTCCAGCGCCCACGGAAGACCGGTTGAAAATCTCCAAGTCTCGGTAGGACCAAGCAGCATATCGGTGGACATGAACATAGGTGGGGATGAGATGGATCTCGATCTGTTTTACGTCGTATACAGGAACCCGCTGTGAGTGAGCGGCTGTTCATGGGTAATGACAACGGCGCGTTCAAGTTGCGTGTAGCGAAGCCAGGGTTCGACGCGCGAAATGCTGCTATCGAGAATTGCCTGCTCCACGAAAACATGCGGCCGATGTCTTATCTCGCGCAGGGCTACGTGACGGTGGCCGGGGGCGGGAGCGCATCCGTGGCTCTCGGAATGGCGTTCTCCTTCCCTCCCGTCGTGATCCTCAGGTGCGCATCCAATCGGATGCATGGATGTGAAGCAGAACTCAATCTGAGCACCGGCATCCTCACGGTCACCAGCTATCTCGGCTACACCGACACGTTCAAGTACGTCGTCTTCATCGCCTAATCCCGTATCCAAAAGGCTCTCTTAAATGGCAACCTCCTACTACTCGACGGGGACCGTGTCCCTGACGAACGGCAGCGCCGTGGTCACTGGCAACGGTACGCTGTGGCAGACAGCGCTGATTGCCGGCGGAAACATCATCGTAGAGGCTGAGGGGAATATCCTGCCAATCGCCTCTGTCGACAGCGAGACGAAGATCACGGCCGAGCTTAAGTGGATGGGTGCCACTGGCAGTTATGGCTATGCGATCCAGCGCGATACGGCCTACCTGAAGACGCTGGACCGAAACAGCGAGACGGTCGCCTATCTGCTGGACGAGATACGCAAGGGAACGATCTTCAAGTATGACGCCAGCGGTACGCTCGCCGAGCGAGCCGCCTACAACGCACAGCCCAAGGGTTTCAGCTATCTCGTTCTCGCGGGGACCACGGCGCGACTCTACGTCAAAGCCAGCAATACAAGTGGCGACTGGCTTGGCCCGTTCAACTACGGCGCGGGTCCTGTGGGGCCAGCGCCGACCCTTGGCATCGGTACTGTCACCACCCGCACCCCGGAGCAGAGCGCGACGGCGTCTGTGTCAGGCTCCGGTGGCGCTTATACTCTGAACTTCGGCATTCCGCGCGGTGTCCAAGGCTTCAAAGGCTGGGCGATTGAGCCGGAAGTGGTGCCGCACGGCTCCAAGCAGGTTCTGCGTGTGGCAGATTTCATCGGCGGGGAGGGCGCAAAGCCGGCAGGCGTTGGTCTCTATGTCGGGCTCGGAGGGCTTGTCACAGACATTGAGGACGCCATCGACATCCGCGGTGATGTCGGACCGCAAGGCCAGCGAGGCATCACTTGGCGCGGCGCATGGGGCAGCGCCAGCGAGTACATAAGTGGCGATCTGGTTACGGATGACGACGCCGAAGGCCAGCCAGCCACGTGGATCGCCTCGACCACCAACACCAATAGCCGGCCCCGCGATAACCCTCTTGACTGGCAATACTTCCCCGGCTCCGTCCCGCGCGTGCAGGACTATGGCCTGATTACCGACGCAGCAGACATCACCAGAGATTACGGAGGCCTCGCAGCATGAGCGAAGCAATCAAGCGCCGTCGCGGCACGACGGTAGAGCATTCGACGTTCACGGGCCTCGAAGGCGAGATCACCGTCGACATCACGAAGAAAACGGCAGTGGTGCATGATGGGGTGACGCCGGGTGGATTCCCGCTGGCGAGGGCGGATCAAGCTGGCCCTTATCTAACCGTTGCCGATTATCTTATGGGCGCCATTGGCCTCCCGGAGACGATATTGACTGTGGGGGAGGCCGGCGCAGACGACGAGAACATACGCGAGATCGGGAACTATATTTATGATCCGGAAGACGAAGTCGCGCCTCACAAGCTGACCTACTCGGGGAACAAGGTTCCCTACGCGCAGGATCAGGTTTGGGTATTCTGGGCATCATCCCTTGATGGCAAGACATGGACGAAGCGCGGGAAGTTGGTCTCTCGTCCGTCAGAAGATCCTTACGTCGTGAGGCACAACGGCACCTATTATCTTTATGTCGAGGACAAGCAACCTATCCCATTCACCGGTATCCGGCTGTTCACGAGCACTGATTTTGTCAGCTGGACTGACAGGGGTCTGGTGCTGGACAAAGGTGTTTCGGGATGGGACAGCCAAGACGTGTCTAGTCCGACAGTAATCGTAGACGATGGCACTTGGTATATGCTTTTCGAGGGACGCTTTGGTGGCGGCATTGATCAGATCGGACTTGCTACGTCAAACGACGGCATAAATTGGACTAAGCACGCGTCTAATCCGGTTGTCGGTGCAAAGCAGTGCTGGCTTTGGTCTGAAGGTCACGTCCCGGATGACATCCGAAAAGTGGGATCGGAATTCGTCATGATTTCTCACCCAAAGATTAAGCGGGCAGCGTCTACGCCGCGATGGGTTTCCGGGATTGCGCTATCGAAAGATCTTATCAACTGGCGTGATCCAATAGGCCATCCCGTCAGCCTGCCGTCTCCTGCAGACCGAGCGACCGTTATGTTCTTTGAGCGAGACGGCGAGCTTCTGCTCCTTTGTGAGGACAGAACGGTAGGTCTCCAGGTGTTGAGGCCGTTGGGACTTTCTACGAATTATTCAGAGGCGGCCGGGAATAATTCTGGTCTCTCGTTAGGAACATCAACTTACACAACCGTCCCTCTCGATACCGTCGTTCAGGACTCGCAGCAGGGTTGGGATCTAGAGAATGATTGCTTTGTAGTACAGAGGTCTGGCCTTTACGACATTGATCTGTGGTGCGACGTGACCTCGAACGTGGGGGGTGGCAGGGTTGGTTGTCGCCTTCTGATCAACGAAGGGGAGTTCATCAACGGCCAAGTCTTGTGGATAGATTCACCTTCCGTAAGGGCCACACAGGTGATGGGTTCGTTCAAGGCATACTTGTTCGCGGGGGACCAGCTCCGAATCCAGGCTTATGCACAGTTGGGGAACACAGGCGAGGTTAGGGGGCGAATGTCTGTCCTACAGGTTCATTGATGTACTTGGCACGGCGCGAAGCATGCGTTAGTTGGCGTTTAGCCACAACCTTAGGGCCTGGGATTGAATTATCGACGGGAGATTGACGGGCTCCGAGCAATAGCGGTTTCCGCTGTCGTAGCCTTCCACATGCACTTGCCTTTCGGCGACACTATCTTCTTAAGTGGAGGCTATGTCGGCGTCGACGTGTTCTTTGTGATCTCCGGCTATTTGATAGCCACGCAGATTATACGGTGGCAATCGGCGGGCGAGTTTTCCCTAGGGCGCTTCTACGATAGGCGGCTTCGGAGAATCCTACCGGCCCTTTTCGTGATGTTGATCGTCTGCCTGCCTATAGGTTGGGTTCTGCTGCTCCCAGAACAATTTGCGCAATTGGCAAGGGCGGAGGTGTCTTCGGTTCTGCCCGTGTCAAACTTCCTTTTTTGGAGGGAAGCTGGATATTTCGCTGAGCCTACAGAGACTAACCCGCTGATACATATGTGGAGCTTGGCGGTCGAAGAGCAATTCTACCTGTTCTTCCCCGTTCTTGCGATCGCATTTGCATCGCGCCGATGGGCAATGGTAGGCGCTGTGCTAGTGCTGGCGGCGGCTTCGCTGCTTCTGGCGGAATGGGGTGCGGAAGCGGCTCCGTCCGCGGCATTCTACCTGCTGCCCTTCCGCGCATGGGAGCTAATGGCGGGCGCAAGTTTGGCATACTTGGAGACGATACGCGAACGTAGGACAGAGGGGCTGTCTGCAGGTTTTGCAGTCTCAGCAGGTATTGCCCTGCTCGCATGGTCCGTCATCGCCTTTGATCAAGAAACGAGACATCCAGGCTTTGCGACCTTAGTCCCGATCTTGGGAGCTTGCCTAGTTGTCTGGTTTGGCGGGCACAATTTTGGATCAGCACTCTTAAAGACCTCGCCACTGGTCTTCATTGGGTGGGTCTCATACTCGCTTTATCTCTGGCATCAGCCAATATTCGTGTTCGCGAGGTTGTCGAGCGTGAACGCTCTCGATCCTTTCGACTACGCCCAACTGACCGGTCTCTCTGTCGCCGTCGCTACTGCTTCGTGGGTGTGGGTAGAGCAGCGTTTTAGAAAGGTAGAACGGATTGGTCGGAGGCTCTTCTGCGGGACTGTCAGTGGAGCAGCAGGCGTCATCCTGGCTGGCTCAATAGCCATTGTCGCCGCAGCCGGCTTCCCCACGCGGCTACCTCCGTTGGTGCGCGAAGCCGCTGCGGTGACAAAGCAGGAGCGGCTGCTAGAGAAAGATGGCCGAGTTTGTTTTGGGCGGGAGTTTGAAGACCGGTGCTCGTTCCGGCCTGCTGCTGGCTTGGACAGTTGGATTTTAATCGGAGACAGCCACGCATCGATGTACGCTCCGGCGCTGAACGAGGCTCTTGAACGCGAGGCCAAGCCATTCGAGTTGCTTGCCTATAGTGGGTGTCTTTACGCCCCCGGGTTCACAAGGGTTCCTGACGCCGGATGCGGTAGACATAACACTCGTGTGCGGGAGTACCTTTTGAGCATCCACCCAGCAACGGTCGTGGTTGCAGGGAGATATGCCGGCTACATCACAGGTGAGCGGTTCGACAACAAGGAGGGCGGAAAAGAATCAGGCGGCAGAATTCCTATGGTTCCTGTTGACGGTTCCTTTGAAGATGAGGCGGATCGGGCTGCTCAGGTCTCACTAGGAATAACCCATGCAATCCAAGAGCTGGTGGACTATGGTCACCGTGTTGTGCTGATCTATCCGACGCCCGAAGTTGGTTGGAACGTTGTGTCAACGTTGGCAAAGATCGCACCGAAATCGAAAGTCCTTCTGGAACGATGGATTGAGACTGGGGGTATAACCACGTCACTTCAAGTATTCTCGGAAAGGAACCGAGAGGCGTATGCGGTTCTTGACGCTGTCACGGGTAGCAACGTCGTGCGGGTCTATCCGGAGAAGGCTCTTTGCGGCACCCGCATTCCCGAACGCTGTGTTGCCCATACTGATGATTCCGTCTTCTATTCTGATGACGACCATTTGACTCGCTCAGGCGTTGACCAAGTCGTTGGCCCATTGCTTCCGGTCATCGCCGGTCACAGCTAGAACGACTGCCCATCACCATTGCAGATGATGCAGGGCATGCCGGCGCCACCGCAGCAGCAAGCCTTCGGGCCGTTCCATGGCCGGTGGTGCGTCTCACACACCCAGCCGGTGTTGTCGCAGGTCTCGCATCTCATCGGCACAGCATAGCAGACTGATCAACCGAACATCAGGAGATACCCATGAACAGAGCGGCGTTCTTCGCCTCCCTGAGGGGCGGAGCCATGTTCCCGCACGGCTTCACGCAACAGCAGGTGGACGGCTTCACCAACCTCCTGGACGTATGGGAGAAGCACTACTTCGCCGACCCGCTGAACCTCCTGGCCTACAATCTCGCAACAGCGTTCCACGAGACGGCGGGCACGATGCAGCCGATCAGGGAGAGGGGGCCGGTCTACTACTTCAACAAGTACGAGCCGGGAACGAAGATCGGGAAGGTGTTGGGCAACACCCAGAGGGGAGACGGATACCGCTTCCGGGGTGAGGGCCATGTACAGAACACCGGAAGGCGGAATGCGGAGTTCGCGAGCAAGCGTCTCAATGAGGTTTTCGGCCTCAACGTCGACCTGGTGACGAACCCGGAGAAGCGCGGCGATCCCTTCATCTCGGCTCACTCGCTGTTCCTCGGAAACAAGGAAGGCTGGTGGACAGGCAAGGATCTTCTCGACTACATCGACGATATTGACGAGGACGACGCCGAAGACCTCCGGGAATTCATAAACGCTCGGCGCGTCGTCAACGGCACGGACAAGGCCGAGAAGATCGGCCGTCATGCGTTGGAGTTCGAGAAGGCGCTGAAGGCGGCAGGATACGCGCCACGCGCGGCAGCTGCTCCATCGCCCATGCCGGGTCCAAAGCCCATCCCACGGCCTCCTGCCGCCGAAAGCAAGCCGGTACCGACCGGCACTGCCGCTGCTGCTGGTGGCGTCATCGCGGCTCTGGCTGCCGGCTGGGCCTTCTTCTCCAATCTGCCGTGCCAGTGGTTCGGCTTGTTCTGCGGGTGATCCCATGACCTCGTTCTTCAAGATGCTCGCCAGGTGGCGTACCTGGATCGTGAACGGTCTCCTAGCACTGATCACGGTGCTTCCGGAGATCCTGAACGCGCCGGAGATCCTCGCCATCGTGCCGCAGGACTATCAGCGGATGTTCCTCGCGGGACTGTTCCTGCTCAACATCTGGCTTCGGCCCCGGCCGGCGGTGCTGCCGTCTGACCCGGAAGTGCAAATCAAGAAGGTGGTCGAGTGATGCTCAAGTCTCCCCGCATCATCGGCGCTCTCGCCATCCTCATCATTCTCGCGCTCGTCGTCGGCTGGATCTGGGACAAAGCCAGCGATGATGCCCTCAACCAGATTGAAAGGCAGAACAATGAAGCAGGTGACGCCTCGGACGATGATCGCTCTCGGTTTGACCTTTGCCCTGACGGCATGTGGGACTTCGGCGCCCGGAAGTGTCGAGGGCCTTCGACGGGTGGTCGGGACTGACCTCATCGGCGCCCGCGGCGCGACGACTGCTGATCAGCGCAAGATTGACCGCACGGTGGTCGGATTTTGCGCTGCGGCTCTCTGGACGCGGGACGAGTGCCAAAGGCATGGCGAAGCTGGCGGATGAGACGCAAAAGACCCGATCAGGCGGCGGGCCTGACCGGGTCTCGTCACGTCGAGCCTGCAGACTCGATGTGCATACTGAAGTGACAGCCAAGGCTTTCGCCGGGCTTGTGGCTTGCCTCGCACACCTCCAGTTCAGTGCATGAAAGCGACGATATGCCGGGATCGAATGATGACATTCTGCGGGTGCTGGGGCGAGTGGAGGAGGGTATCCATCGGCTCCGGGAGGATTTCCAGGAAGAGAAGCGGTCGGCAAGGGAGAGCCGATCCGAGATCCACAAGCGCTTAGACAAGCATGCCGATGAGTATTCCCGGCTGGATAGCACCATCATCCTGACCGGCCAGACGGTCGCTCAGCAGCGAGATGTCATCTCCGAACTTACGAAGGTGGTGGAGAAAGATGTCATGCCGACGATCAAGGAGGTGAAGGAGATCAAGGCGCTCGGTAAGCGGGCCTCGATGATCTTCATCGGGCTGGGGTTCACGGCTGGCGGAACCTTCATCTGGTTCTCGGATCTGATGATCACGGGGCTGCGCAAGTGGCTGCGGATCGACTAAAGCCAGCCTAGTGTCCCAAGAACGAAGCGACGGCCAGTATCGCCGCTACAACCATGATGCTGGTGGTGAGCCAGTCTGGCATTCGGGAAACTCCGCTGCCCAATAGCCCGCCATAATCCTCGCGTTCTTCTCTCCGCACAAGGCGCAGCGTAAGGCTAGGCTCGATCGAGCGATCGCTATCTTCTCTGCCGGTCCCGTCCGCAGCCGTGCGCTTACTGCGGCTCGACGCAAAAAAAGCCCCACCGAGGGGCAGGGCAATAAGGGGAAAAGCCCGGCTTTCTCAATCGGGCAACTGCTCTTTCGCATTTGGTGCCGGTGTCGGCGAGTGCAGTCAGGACATTTTTGGTACGCATCGGGTGTATTAGCCGCGGCACAGGGTCGCGCGAGCCGCCATCGGGTGAAGGATGAAATGGCGTGAGACGCGTCGCCGGTCAAGGTGACATACGAAAAGCCCCGCCGAGGCGGGGCTTGACGAGTCACCAGGTCTGGCGCCCATACCAGTCATCTACATCTCGGCGGGCCTGATCCTTTTCGTAGCCGTACCGCTCCTGAATCTTGCCTTCGAGCTGGTCGCGCTTGCCTTCGATCCGGTCGAGGTCGTCATCAGTGAGCTTGCCCCACTGTTCCTTGACCTTGCCCTTCATCTGCTTCCAGTTTCCTTCAACGCGGTTCCAATCCATGGATCTTCCTCCGTTTGGACCATTGCGCATATCAACGCGCAGTCCGGAGATTGGTTCGATCCTTCGCCGTCAGCGTCCCAGTCTCGCCTTCTGCTCGTCCCAAGCTTCCTCGACATGCCGGGCTGCTTCTGCTGCGGTAGGTAGCCAGCCTGTATTGGGCATGAATGGCTTCCCTCCCTCAGGGTACTGAAGTGCCCAACGCCACTTCCCCGCCTTCAGCGTCTGCCGGTCGAGGTAGATACGCCCAATGTTCACCTCGCCGTCCCATCCCACGAAATCCTCATGAGGCTTGTCGTCAAGGCCGAGCTCGTCTCCCCATGTGCGGGTCCAGCGGTATTTCTTCTGCCAGGTCATCGCCCACTGGTAACGCGCAGAAGGGAAAACAGCTAGTTGGCGCTAAGGGGGTATTAAAGACAAACCTGTCGTCCTCGCGCCTTAGGAGCGATGCCATTGCAAATTGTGACTGCGTTGGTAATTAGTGTGTCGGAAGTAGAAAGGTTTGTGATGGCGCTCTGGGAATCTCAGTCAGTTCAGTTCGTCTGGTTTTTGCCGGACGTGACAAACGTAAGAGCTGATCAGATCTATTTGCTGGTCACCGGGGATGAGGCTGAGATTGTTCAAAGGAACAAGGTGCCCGGACCTGCGAACCCGTTGCTAGGACTGGCCTCTGGCACTAGAGGTGCCAGGGCATATCAAGTGCAGTTGCAACCAGGTCGATTGGATGTCGTAGTGTCTCCGGCTGAGACGCAGGATCTAGATGATGCCATGCCATTGATGGACACTGCGGCTATTCTGGCAGATATCGAATCTCGGGCTGGGGAAGTGAGCGCGGCGGTTGGGCCCGCTGTTCGTCTCTCGGTAGTTGCCAACCTCATAAAGCCCGAAGTCGACGAGCAGGCAGCAACAAGAGCTTTTCTTGACGTTACAGAGTATGAGTTAGGTTATTCGGATGTACGAGATCCTATCCTGCAGGTGAATCGCCGGAAGGCGCTGCAGGATGTGGACGTGCAGATCAACCGGGTGATGAGGTTCGGGGTCGCTGCGACGCAACACTTCGTATTTCAGATGATCCCGCAAGTTGGCATGCATAGTGGGGCGACTCCGATATCCAAACAAAGCTTTGGCACTTCACTCACCTTGGATTTCAACACGGTGCCTACCGGGCGCCTCATTGAAGCTGTGGAGCAAGGCATCATATTTAGGCAATTGATCGCGGAGACTTTAAGGGTCGGTGCGTCTGTTTCACCAAAGGCATTAGGCGATTAACGATGGTGATGAAGATCAAGCCCAGAAAGTATGTGGCTGTCCAAGAGAGCGGCGGCGGACGCTCCGTGTTCTTCCCGTTTGGGATATATGGTTCACAAACGAATGCGGAGCCTGCGCAGGTATCTTCCTGGGTATCCATGCATTCGGAGGATCCTACTAATCTCGGTGCCAACAGCGACAGATCTATCAGGTTCGCCGTCCTGCAGCAGGCTATCAAGCACATGGCATTGTTGCCGGATGATCATACCTTGCACGTGGACGCGGAAGCTGCTGAACGAGCCTCTAGTATCCTCGCGGTGATTTCCCAAAACTTCTCTGTTAAGCCTCCCAAGGTAATGCCACAGGATGGTGAGGGGGTTGTGTTTACTTGGGATTATGGTGATCTGAAAAGGTATCTTACGGTCGAAGAAGACGATCTGGACGTAATGGATCTAAATAAGCGTCTCGGTGTGAAATGCGTACACGATGTCGCACATGACATGACCGTGTTTGAGAAGCTCGTCGAGCTGATAGGGGCGCCTCCTGCTTCGTCAACCACTATGGATGCCGATGCTTGACGGTGATTTGCTCTGCCGGGCAGCTCTGTATCCAAAATTTGTAACTCCCGAAGGCATCTTCGATGAGGAGATGCTGCTTACCTTCATGCCGCTCGGGGAAGGGGAGAGCTATGCCCTTTCTGTGGCCTCGCATTTCCTATCTCGAGGGAACGACGGAGTGCACAGCTACGGATGTGGTGCCGCGACGATAGCGAACGAGCGTTTCGTGCAGAAGAACCAGCGGGCACCCTCACCGGTCACTGAAGAAGTGCATTACCTCGGTTTCTATCAGTTCACTCGCGGACAACTCATGTCGATCGAGATGTCATATTACTCCCTCCGTTGCTTCTGGAAGCCGGAGCATGGAGCCGACATGCATTTCCAAGTAGAGTTTGTTCCAAAGGGGGCTCAAGGTACGCGAAAGGAACGCCGTCAAGATCGACGTGCAGCGGTAGGCATGTTGACTGGAATGTTGAGGGGACCCCATCGCCACATCTGCCAGAAGGATCTACCGCACAAAGACGCGCTTGAAGCGGTGGATCTGCCAGCACTTCCGCGACTTGGCTCTCTGTAGTCGTGGGACTTCATTGCCAGAAAACATAACTACTCCAGCGTCTCGCTTTCGGTCCCACATTTCCAGAAGCCGATGACTTTGCGGTGTTTCCAGAATTCCTCCGGGACTCGGTGCGTCACGGGCGATGTCCGTTTCACGAGCACGGGAATTTAACCTCGCTTATCCAGTACGAAGTAAGCGTAGCGCTCGTCCTCCACCAGCAGGTCTTTCGGCAAAAGGGTTACGAAGGCGGGTGAAAATCCCACGCGGCTCGCGATCTGCCAGAACTCGTCGATTGGGTATGTAGTCATGTTGGCGAGGTTTCTCTGGTACAGCCATCTGCGTGGCTGCGTCCGGCGGTCGTGAGTTTGGTATTTTATCTGTATGATGGCGCAGCCACCTGGTTGGAGGAGCTCGTATGCGAGCTTAAGGACACGAGTGCCATACTCGGGTGATGGGAGGAGCTCGAAGACGTAGGTGCACAAGAACACGTCGCAAGTGCCAAGTAGGTGCCGCACTGCCTGTTCGGGTTCAGCGATGTCGATATGAATGAGGCTGAAATTGGCGTGGCCCCTTTGTTCCAGTTGTGACTTGCACTCCGCCAACGACGCCCTGGAGACGTCAGCGCCCACGAACTCCTTGGCTGAACTTGCGAAATGGATCGCGTTTGCGCCGCCGCCGCAACCCCACTCGAGGATACGTTCACGCTCGCATTCTTTTCCTATAGCCTTCATATGCCTTTGAAGTATTGCGAGGTGCGGCTTCCCCAGCTGGTTCCAGACGGTGCTCTCAATGCCCACGTCACGGCACCAATGGGAGTTGGTTGCGAAATGGTTCGCAGTCGGATCTTCCCAATAGCTAGAGGCGCTCCGGATGAGAGCCTGTTCAGACTCTTTCCATAAGCCCGTCCTCGCGAGACCTTCGATTGCCTTCCGCGCAAGCCGCCGTGAGTAAGTCTCCATCCCATCCTCGTTCGAAGTAGTAGCCCCTGTCGATTTTTCAGCGTTGAGCTTCGGAAGGCCAGATGTCTGAAAGGGGTATGACTTCAGCGTTGGAGAGCCAGAGCCTGTTAGGGGCCTAAGTCCTCTTGCTTAATGTAGCTTTCTGCCGCTTCGGCAAAGGTGCGGCTGGTGGCGATGAGGCGAGTGTCTATGGCCGGCATAGCGGCCTGGAACGTCATGTTTATGTTGGCTCCGGATACGCAGATCAAAGCTAGCTTGCGGACCATTTCGCTTGTTAAGGCCGGAACAAACCTAGATCAGACGTCTCGGTCTGCCGCGGAAAAGGTGGGTTCGCGAAGCCATCGCCGTTCGGGACGGGGGCTTCGCACGAACTCATCGTGCTACTAAACCTCTTTGTCGAAGATTTCGGGCGCCGGCCAAAGAACCCGCCGAGAGGGGACGATAAGCGATAAGTCCGTCATTTCGGGGGTAGCTCTCTACGGCGTCGCCAGAGGTTTTGTAGGCGGCGTGGTAAGCTGCAAAGGTGCGACCGGGGGTTCTGAATTCGTCAATGAAAGCAATGGGCCTCGATTTGGTCCCACCTTCATCTAAGCTATTGAATGCTCTTTCTTTTGTTACTGCTGCAGGGGTCGCCAGTTTCCACTGTGTCCGACCCGGAGACATAGGTAACAGACTGTACCTAAGACATGGGTAAGACACTTCGCTTCTTGCCGGAGGTGCTGGCGCCGCGGAAAAAGACTTGGGCGTGGAGGAAGGTCTGTTGGGTCTGACGGTGGCGGCTTCCGTCAGTTTGCCGTCACGGTATCTCCCGGCCGCGGAAGGCAAGCGCAAGCACAATTCCCAGCACTCCGGTCGTTGCGACGAAATAGGGGGCGGCGGGCCATCCCATCGCAGATACGATCGAGGCGAGCAGAAGCGGCCCGAGAAACTGGCCCATATTGGTTCCCTGCATGACAAACCCGCTGATCGTGCTGACGAGGTCGCGGCGGGGCGCATAGGCGGGCAGGGCGCTCATGATGGCAGCCGGCAGAAGGCCGCCCGCGCCCGCATAGAGGAGCGCTGCCGGATAGCGGGCGGCGAGCGGCAGGCCTGGATGGAACACGACGAAGGCACAGAGCGTCAGGGTTGTGAAGGCGACGACCACGAGAGCCCAGCGTTTTGCGCCCCGCCGCAGGAGTAGGCCTCCCGTGAAGTTTCCGGGTATATTGGAGAGCACCGCGGTGGCCGTCATCATGGAGGCGGTCCCAAGCCCCAGGCCAGCCTCCTCGATCAGCATCGTGGGCAGGAAGCCGAAGACGGACATGAAGCTCAGGCTGTAGAGAAGGAACATGCCGCCCAGCAGCCAGGAGGTGGACTGCGACAAAGTGCTCCTGACGCCCTCGACGAGGGACGGAGCGTCGTGGAGCCGTCTCGGGGCGGCGTCCGGGGATGACACAAGAAGCGCAATCAGCGGCACGAGGGTGGCAAGTCCCGCGGCGATCCAAGCGCCGCGCCAGCCGAAGTTCGGCAGCAGGCCAGGGGAAACGAGCATCATCCCGCCGACGCCCGCCGGCAGCCAGCCGGCCCAAGCGGAGAAAGCCAGGCCGCGGTCCTTGAGGTCCGTTGCCGCAGTGATGAGCGCGGGGGCGGCGACGACGGCGAGGATCAGGCCGATGCCCTCCACGACCCGGCTTGCGAAGAGAAGGGCTGCCGAGCGGGAAAACGCTCCCGCGAAGCTGCCGGCGGTGAGCAGGGACAGGCTAAGAAGCATGGCCCGCCGATGGGTGATCCGGTCCGCCACCCGGCCGAGCATTAGGCCCAACAGCCCGCCCATGAGGCTGACAAGGCCCATCAGCCAGCCGGCTGAGACCAGGTCCAGGTTCATCTCCTGGCGCAGGAGGGGAAGGGCAGGCGGCACCTTTCCGACGTGCAGCGCGGCGGCGGCGCCACCCAGAACCGCAATCGTGACCTGGCTCCAGCGTGTGGACATTCCGGTATCCCTGTTGGTCGGCAGCCTGCTTTCCCGATCCGGCGAATCCCCGAAGGATCCGTCGCGGAATTCTCTGCTACAGCCTGGGTGACGGCCGGCCAAGCCCAAACGGCGGAGATGTATACATGCCGATTGCCGGACTTGCGACGGCGGGGGCTCGCAATGTACATTCCTGCGCGGAGCAAGGGAGACAAGAGGATCGGATGGAGGAGACGGGGCGGACGACGCATACGCTTGCAGCGCTGATGGAGTTGCGCAAGCGCATCCTCAACGGAGACTTTCCGGGAGGTACGCGCCTGTTCGAGGTTCCGCTCGCGGAGACCCTGCAGATTTCCCGGACGCCGATCCGGGAGGCGATGTCGCGTCTTGCGGAAGAGGGGCTTCTGGATCGGCTCGCGAACGGCGGCTTCATCGTGCGCAGCTTTACCTTCGCCGACGTCATGGATGCCATCGAGTTGCGGGGCGTTCTGGAGGGGACGGCGGCACGGCTTGCGGCCGAACGCGGGGTCGAGGCGGAGAAGTTGCGGCAGGTGGAAGAGGTGCTTTCGAAACTCGACGCCTGTTTCGGCCGGACGGCCGGTGAGGTCGACTTCGAAGCCTATTCGGATCTCAACGCCCGCTTCCACGGTCTTCTGGTCGAACTTTCGGGAAGTGCGGTCCTGCAGCGGGAAATCGACCGGGCGACGCGCCTTCCTTTCGCATCCCCTTCCGCCTTCCTCTCGGACAGGACGAATATCGACATTTTCCGGCAGTCCCTTCACGTGGCGCAGGAACAGCACCGGGCGCTGGCGGCAGCGATCGGCGCGCGCGAGGGAACTCGGGCGGAGTTCATTGCGCGCGAGCATGCGCGCATCGCGCGGCGCAACCTGGAATATGTCATGGTCGAGAACCCGGATCTCATCCTGCGCGTTCCCGGCCTTGCACTTCTCAACGCCTGATCGTGGATGCGGCCAAGACCGCACCTCTCCTGATGCATACAGGGAGAAGGCGTTTGCGCCGGTGCTTTCGCCGTTTTTCCCTTGAAGTTTCCTCTCAAATGGGTTGATGTATACATCATCACTCATCTCAGGGAGGAGATATCGTGACGAAGTCCAGCCTTTCAGACGTCATGAACGCGAGCGGCAACGTCGTGGAGATGCTGCGCAACTCCAAGATCGGCATGTATGTATACCCGGTGGTGGCGCCCGAATTCACCAATTGGCGGGACGAGCAGCGGGCATGGCGCGACTCCGCGGTGCTGTTCGACCAGTCCCACCACATGGACGAGGTCATCGTCGAGGGGCCGCAGGCGGCGGAATTCCTGGACCATGTCGGGATCAACAGCTTCGCCAATTTCGACCTCAACCGCGCCAAGCATTTCGTCCCGGTGACGCCGGCCGGGCACGTGGTCGGCGACATGATCATCTTCCGTGAGCGGGAGGACAAGTTCATCCTCGTCGGCCGTGCTCCGACCGCGAACTGGGTGCAGTTCCAGCAGGCGATCGGCAAGTGGAACGTGCGCATCCATCGTGATCCGCGCTCGCCCTCCCGGCCCGACGGTAAGGCCGTCTATCGCACCCATTACCGTTTCCAGATCCAGGGGCCCGACGCGCCGAAGATCTTCGAGAAGATGAATGGCGGTCCCGTCCCGGACATCAAGTTCTTCCACGTCGACTGGATCAATGTCGGGTCGAAGCGCGTGCAGGCGTTGCGCCACGGCATGGCCGGCGCGCCGGGGCTGGAAATCTGGGGACCCTACGCGGACCTGGAATATGTCCGCAGCGTCATCCTGCAATCGGCGCGCGATGCGGGCGTCGATCTGCATCAGGTCGGCAGCCGCGCCTATTCCACCAACACGCTGGAATCCGGATGGATACCATCGCCGCTACCGGGCATCTACACCGGCGACGGCATGATGAAGGAGTATCGCGACTGGCTCGGCGCCGACAGCTATGAGGCGACAGGCGCAATCGGCGGCAGTTTCGTCTCCGACAATATCGAAGACTATTACGTGAACCCCTTCGAGCTCGGCTACGGGTTCTATATCGGCTGGAAGTCAGACTTCATCGGCAAGCAGGCGCTGGAGACGATGAAGGACGGCAGGAACCGCAAGAAGGTCACCTTTGAATGGAATGCAGAGGACGTCGTGAAGGTCATCGCGTCCGCCTTCCAGCCGGGAGAGGACCACTACAAGTGGATCGACTTCCCGCAGCCGAACTATGCCTCCACGAGTGCCGACATGGTGATGCACGACGGAAAAATGGTCGGCATGTCGATGTTCAACGGCTACAGCTACAACGAGCGCTGCATGCTGTCGCTCGGCGTCGTGGATGCCGATGTCCAGGAAGGCGACGTTTTGACGATGATCTGGGGCGAGCCCAACGGTGGTACGGGCAAGACCTCCACAGAGCGCCATAAACAGGCGGAAATCCGGGTCCGCGTGTCGCCGACACCCTATGCCCGCGAGGCCCGCGAGAACTACGCCGAAAGCTGGCGCACGAAACGCGTCGGCTGACGGGGTTGCAGTGGCGGGCGCCGCAAATGCGCCCGCCTGTTATTGTTCCATCTGCTGCTTCAAAGGGAGCGTCCGCAGGCAGGCGGCACGCCAGGGACAGGCTAATGGGTATCACAGGCTTTCTGCGCAATGAGGAGACGCCCGACGTTCCGGCTGCGCTGGAAGCGCTGCTCAGGAATTGCTCCATCGAGGTGATGCCCCGTACCGCCTCCAAGATTGAGGACTTCCGGCAGATCCTGCCGCAGGGCACGCGGGTCTATGTCGCCCACATCAACGGAACACCGATCGACGACATGATCGCCACCGCGCGGCGGCTGACGGATGAGGGGTTTCATCCGATGCCGCATCTTCCCGCGCGCGTCATTCCGGATCGGACGACCCTGGAGAACTGGCTGAGTCGCTATCGTGACGAGGCCGGCGTGACGCAGGCGCTTATCCTGGGAGGCGGGGTTCCGACACCCGCAGGAGGGTTCGAAAGTTCCATCGCCCTGCTGGAGACGGGCCTGTTCGACAGGTTCGGCTTCCGGCGGCTGCATGTCGCGGGCCATCCGGAAGGAAACCGGGACATCGACGTCAATGGCGGATCGGCCCGGGCTGACGAGGCGCTGCGGTGGAAACAGTCGTTTTCAGAGCGAACCGACGCAGAGATGGCGATCGTCACGCAATTCGCGTTCGATGCCGCACCCGTGATCGCCTGGGCGGAGCGGATCGCGGCGGAGGGCATCCACCTGCCCATCCATGTCGGCGTCGCGGGGCCGACGAAGCTCCAGACGCTTATCAAATATGGGGTCGCCTGCGGTGTCGGTCCGTCCCTCAACATCCTGCAGAAGCGGGCGCTGGACCTGCGAAAGCTGCTGGTTCCCTATGAACCCACGGATTTTCTCACCGGCATTGCCGCCCATAGGGCCGCCCGGCCGGGCAGCCTCATCGAGCAGGCTCATATCTTTCCTCTCGGCGGGATCCGGGCGAGTGCCGAGTGGCTGGCGCGGATGCAAGCGGAAACGCGGTCGATCTAGCGCCGCCGCGGTTCACTTGCGGCATGGGCCGCGGGTGAATATGGAGAAATGCCGCGCCTTCCGCGGCATGCCCTGCCGAGACGGACTATGCCCTCAATGACTGATACTGCCAGAGCCGCCAGAACCTACGGCGCCTTCCTCTTCGATATGGACGGCACCATCATCAACTCGCTTGCGGCTGCCGAGCGGGTGTGGGGACGCTGGGCCCTGCGCCACGGGCTGGAACTGGAAAGCTTCCTGCCGACCATGCACGGGAAGCGTGGGATAGACACGATTTCCGCCCTGAACCTTCCGGGCATCGATCCCGTCGCGGAAGCCGCCGAGATCCTGCGGGGCGAGATCGAGGACGTCGAAGGCGTCGTTGCGATCGAGGGTGCGGCCGATTTCCTGGCGTCGCTGCCGCAGGAGCGGTGGGCGATCGTCACGTCGGCGCCGGCCGACCTTGCGCGGGCGAGGCTTGCCGCCGCGGGACTGCCGCAGCCGAGCATCATGGTGACGGCAGAGGATGTTCTGGTCGGCAAGCCTGATCCGCAATGCTATCTGCGCGGCGCCGAACGGGTCGGCGTCGATCCTTCGGACGTCCTCGTCTTCGAGGATGTGATGGCTGGTGTCGCGGCCGGCGAGGCGGCCGGCGCGGATGTCATGGTGGTCACCGCGACCCATCGGCATCCGCTGGAGACAGAGTATCCGACGCTGTCCGATTATCGCTGCATTCGAGCCGGCATCGGCCCCGACCGGCGGCTGTCGATCCGCCGCTGCGATTGAGGCGTCGGTCAGGCAGGGTTCTCACCCCGCCGGCGCATGAATAGCACGGTTGCTGCCCAAAGAACGACGCCGAGGCCGATCAGGCTGGCCCCGATCCCGTATTGGACGGGGTCCCGCCCGGTCCAGGGACCGGCAAGGAAGGCGCAGGATAGGGCGCCCAGAACCGGCAGGACGGTCAGCGTGCGGAAGTGTTCGTGCGCGACGCGGTCCTTGCGCAGGACCAGCACGGCGACATTGACCACCGTGAAGACGCAGAGAAGCAGAAGCGAGGTGGTGCCGCCGAGTTCGGGCACTCCGCCTGCAAACAGGATCAGCGCCACCGCGAGCAGGGAGGTGAAGATGATCGCCGTATCGGGCGTTCGTCTTTCACCATGGACGTGTCCGAAGACGGCCGGCAGCACGCCCTCCTGGCTCATGCCGTAGATCAGCCGGCTGGCCATCAGCATGTTGATCAGCGCGGAATTGGCTACGGCGAACATGGTGATGATGCCGAAGACGCTGATCGGGAAGCCAGGAGCGCCTGCCTGCACCACCTTGAGCAGAGGTGTCTCCCCTTCGCTGAGTTCGGCCGCCGGGACAAGCGTGATGGCGGAGATGGAGACGAGAACATAGATCACGCCGGTGATCGCAAGGCCGGTGAGAAGCACCTTGGGGAATATTCGGCTCGGGTTCTTGGATTCCTCCGCCATGTTGACCGAGTCCTCGAAGCCGACCATTGCAAAGAAGGCGAGGGTGGTGGCGGCGATGACGCCCCAGAAAATGCCGCGCTCGCCGCCCGTGTCGAACGTCCAGGCGCGGGAGACGTCGCCCTGGCCGCCGGCGATCGCCCAGAAGCCGATGCCGATGATGATCAGCAGCCCGGACAACTCCACGAGTGTCAGCACGACGTTCATCTTGACGCTCTGGCTCACTCCGCGGAGGTTTACCAGCGCCACCAGCCCGATGAAGACGGAGGCGATCAGCGGCACGCCGTAAGCTCCGAAATCCAGTCCGAAGGCGGTCGCGAAGTTGGCGGCGAAGGCGCGCGATGCGGTGGCGGAGGAGGTGATGCCGGACGACATCACGGCAAAGGTCACCAGAAACGTGAGGAAATGGATGTTGAACGCCTTGTGCGTGTAGAGGGCGGCGCCGGCCGCCTTCGGATATTTCGTCACCAGTTCCAGATAGCTGCAGGCGGTCAGCAACGCGACGGCGAAAGCAATCAGAAAGGGAAGCCAGACTACGCCGCCGACTTCGGCCGCAACCTCGCCCGTCAAGGCGTAGATGCCTGTCCCGAGCACGTCGCCGATGATGAAGAGCAGCAGGAGGCCAGGCCCCATGACCCGCTTCAGCTTCGTCTTGTCCTCAGGAGCATCCTCGGTTCCGGCAGTCATCTCCGCTTCCTCCACCTGCATCATCGTCAACAGCTAGAGCGAAGAGCGGGGAAGGAAAGGGCCTTGTAAAACAGTCCGTTGGCCAGCCCTGTGAGTTCAGCGGTGGATCGGGTCCTTCCAAAGAACAGTCTCCGGCTTCTCGACAGGTTCGATGTCCAGATTGACCACCACGGGCTCCTGACCGGAGCGAACGAGGACGCATTCCAGCGTTTCGTCACGGCTGGCGTTGATTTCCTGATGGGGAACATAGGGTGGCACGTAGATGAAGTCGCCGGGACCGGCTTCCGCGACATATTCCAGATTGTCTCCCCAGCGCATCCGCGCCTTGCCCCTGACGACATAGATGATGCTTTCCAGATCGCCGTGATGATGGGCGCCGGTCTTCGCATTCGCGTGGATCGTGACGGTACCGGCCCAGATCTTTTCCGCGCCGGCCCGTGCATGGTTGATCGCGGTCGCCCGGTTCATTCCGGGAGTTTGTGCGGTATTGGGGGTCCAGTGCGTTGCCGGGGATGACCTTGACGCCGTTCTCGCGCCAATCCGTCCGTTCGGCCGGGTCGTGGTGAGGGTGGTCCGTCATGTCCGGTCCTCGTAGGTTCTTGGTGGGGCTCACCGGCTCTTCGCGAGCAGTGGGTCCGCGAGCCCCTGAGCGGTCTTGGCCGGCTGAGCAGGAGCTAACGCAGGTTTGACGCCATGTTCAACATCGGAGCGGGGTAACGCAAGCCCTTGGTGAAGGACATCTTCAAGTGCTCCGCCGGATGGTCGCGGAATGGTGCGCTCTGTTCCGGAACGGGATGGGCACCGGATGCCGTCAGCGAAGGAAGCCCGGCATCAGCGCCTCTGGCGAAGCGCCTGTGCGTGGCCTATATGCCGCCCACGCCGACCGGCTTCGCCTGCCGGTTGGCGCGACACCGACGATAAAAAGCCGCCAGGCAGCCAGGAGCCGTTCATGCCCGCTGAAAAGGCCGTTGTTCTCATCGTGGAGGATGAACCCATCGTACGCTTCACGACACTCGACGCGCTCGAGGACGTGGGCCATGTAGTGCTGGAGGCGGCAAATGCGGACGAGGCGATGTATCACCTCCGTCACCGCAAGGATATCGACATCGTATTCACCGACGTCAACATGGCGGGCTCCATGGATGGGATTCAACTGGCGCAGCGCGTTCGGGCGATCCGGCCGCATACGGGCATCATCATCACCTCCGGCATTGTCCGCCTTGATCCCATGATGCTGCCCGCCAACACCGTCTTTCTTCCGAAACCCTACCCGCACGACATGTTGCTCTCGGCCATCCACCGGCTGATGGCCGCCTGATGCGGACGACGTGAACGCGGCGCCCTTTACTTCTGCCCGCGCTTGCCATCAACCTACATCCACCGATCAGGATAGTGACATGACCATCGAAAAAGATCTCGACAGGATCCTCGAACAGGAGCGGGCGCTCTGCTTCCCCCGCTTCGATGCCGCGACGGGTTGGGAACTCGGATCGCTGCTGCGCGAAATGGCGCTGGAGCGGCAAGCGGGCGTGGTGATCGACGTCCACCTTCACTCCATGCCCCTGTTTTACTGCGCCTTGCCCGGCACCACGGCGGACAATGCCGCATGGGTACGGCGAAAGCGGGCGGTAACGCTGCGCTTCTTCCGGTCCAGCTATGCCCTCGGCCTGGCGCTGTCGGCGCAGGGAACCACGGTCGAGGCAAAGTACGGAGTATCTCCGGCCGAATTCGCCACCCATGGAGGCAGCTTCCCGATTATCGTGGAGGGGACAGGCTGCGTCGGGGCTGTCACCGTTTCGGGACTGCCTCAGAGGGAGGACCATAACATGGTGGTGGAAGCCCTTTGCCGTCTGCTCGGCAAGGACAATGCCGCCCTCTGCCTGGACAGGACGTAACAGGATGGAACAGCCGCAGACGGTGTTGCGCTTCTGGTTCGAGGAACTGACACGGCAGCAATGGTTCCAGGTCTTGCCGGACCTGGATGCCGCCATCGGCGAGCGATTCGGTCAGACCCACCTGGCATTGGCAAGGGGTACCGTCGTCGACTGGAGGAGCAATCCGGATCAGCGGCTTGCGGCTATCATCGTGCTCGACCAGTTTTCCCGGAACATCTATCGCGGAACACCCTTGGCCTTTGCGGCCGATTGGATGGCCTTGCGGGAGGCACGGCTGGCGATCGAAACCGGCGCGGACCAGGCGGTCGGGCCCGAACGCCGAGCCTTCTTCTATCTGCCCTTCGAGCACTCGGAGACGCTTGCCGATCAGGAACGATCGGTGGAGCTCTTTCGTGCATTGGGAGACCCGGAATACCTCGACTACGCGGAACGGCACCTTACTGTCATCCGGCAGTTCGGCCGCTTCCCCCACCGCAACGGATTTCTCGGCCGCGAATCGACCGGCGCCGAGATCGATTATCTATCGAAGCCCGGCGCCGGTTTCTGATGCCTTGGCGCTATCGCCTGATCATCCGCCCCACGGCGATGAGAATGCATGCGCCGATGAAGCCGGCGATCAGGTAGCCGATCCAGCCGCCCAGCGTGATCCCGACGAGGCCCAGCAGCGCGTTGGCGATGATGGCGCCGACGATGCCGAGCAGGATGTTCATGAAGACACCCATGTTGCTCTTCATGAACTGCTCGGCGAGCCAGCCGGCGATGCCGCCGATGATGATGGCTGCGATCCAGCCGATGCCTGCGTCTTCCATGCCTTACCCTCCTTTGGTGTTGCGCATGCCAACGCGCCACAATGTTCCCGGGTTCCATCGGCATAATCGCGAGCGGCTTTCCTTCCGGCTGGTGCGAAACTATCTTCGCCGGCGAATCCTCTCTTTCGGTGGTTGCATGAATAGATCGTCCGTCCCGTTTCCGATGATGCTCCGCGCCCTCGTCATGACGCTTGTCATCTTTGCGGGCATTGCCGCTGGCGGCTCTCCGCCACTCTTCGGCGGCATCGCCATGGCGCAGGAGGCACAGGAAGCGGAAGTCACGGCTGATTCCATCAATATCGAGATGCGCGACAAGCTCGGCGGCATCCGCCAGCAGCTAGAGACCTTACAGGAGGCCATGCAGCGCGACGTGCGGGACGACGCCCGCCTTGCGGAATTGCGGGTTCAGGCCGAGGAAATCGTCGCGCAGATGCAGGAGGCTTCCGCCACGCTTGCAACGCGTGTGCAGCAGATCCAGGCGCGCTTGACGGATCTTGGCGAACCGCCCCAGGGCGGGCAGCCGCCGGAACCGCCGCTGGTGACGGAGGAGCGCAACAAGCTCCTCAACGAGCGCGCCGAGATCAATGTCATCGTGGAAGACGCGGAGCAGTTGTCCAGCACCGCTACGCAGCTTGCCAACACCATCACCACCATCCGCCGCAACCTCTTCACCCAGACGCTCTTCCGGCACACCGAGATCACGCCGCAGCTTTTTACGGATGCCGGGGACGCCTACGTCACCGAGCTTCGACGTTTCGGCAACGCTATGGGAAGCTGGCTGAGCTTTGCGTGGAAATACAAGACCCTGCCGCTGCTGGCTGCGGTCTTCCTGTCGCTCGCCGCCGGCCTGATCTTCCTTTCCGGCGCCTACCGGCTGTTCGGCCGGTTCATCCGGCGCGACCACGCCGACGGCGGCCCGTCCTATCTGAGAAGGCTGACGGTCGCCTTCGCGTCCACCGTCGTTCGGACCATGTCACTCGCGGCGTTCCTTGCCGCCAGCTATCTCCTGCTCGAAGGCTTCAGCGTCCTGAGGAGCGACATCGCTCCCATCATCGCGGCCCTGTTCGGGTTCATCTGGTTCGTCTATTTCGTTTCCCGGCTGACCTATGCCGTGCTGGCGCCGAACGAGCCCGAATGGCGCCTGGTGCGGCTGACGGATCGCGGCGCCCGGCTGATCGGCTGGGCGGTCATCGTCATGGCGGTCGTCAACGGCCTGGACTACTTCTTCGGGACGATCAGCGAGGCGGTCGCTTCGCCACTGATCCTGACGATCGCCCGCAGCCTCGTCGCGTCGTCGATCATCGGCATCATCCTGATCGCGCTTTCCTTCATGCGTCCGGTCCTGGCGAAGGAGGGCGATCCGACTGCTCCCGGCCGGCCATGGCCGCGCTTCCTGCCGCTCACGCTCAGGCTGATCGGGGCGCTGCTCCTGTTCGCCGTGCTTGCCGGATATATCGGCTTTGCCCGCTTCGTCTCGACCCAGATCGTGCTCACCGGTGCGGTGCTGGTGACCATCTATATCGGCCTGCTTAGCGGGAAGGCGGTCTCCAAGCAGGGAGCCTTCGGCCGTACGGCAATGGGGGAGCGGCTTGCGCAGCGTCTGAAATGGGGGGAGGTGGCACTGGACCAGGCCGGTCTGGTCGCGGGGCTTGCGATCTACGCCTTCGCGCTCCTCACCGGCATTCCCCTGATCCTGCTGACCTGGGGCTTCCAGGTAGCCGACATCGAATCGTGGTTCTACCGCTTCTTTACGGACATCACGATCGGCAACATCACGATTTCCTTGGTCGGTATCGTCGGCGGCATCCTGCTGTTCGGGCTCGGTTATCTCGTGACCCGCTGGGTGCAGAAGTGGGTCGACAGCAACGTCATGGCCCGAAGCCAGGTGGACGTCGGGGTCCGGAACTCCGTCAAGACCGGCATCGGCTATCTCGGCATCGGGCTTGCCGTGATCATCGGCGTGTCGGCCGCAGGCATCAACCTCTCGAGCCTCGCCCTCGTGGCCTCGGCACTTTCGGTGGGCATCGGTTTCGGCCTGCAGAACGTCGTGTCGAACTTCGTCTCTGGTCTGATCCTGCTGGTTGAACGGCCATTCAAGGTCGGAGACCATGTGGTGACGGGAACGACGGAAGGTATCGTCAAACGCATCTCCGTGCGCGCCACCGAGATCGAGACCTTCCGCAAGCAGTCGATCATCGTTCCGAATTCCGATCTCATCAACTCGCCCGTCGGCAACTGGACGCATCGCAACAAGATCCAGCGTTCCGAAATTCCGGTATCCGTTGCCTATGGCAGCGATCCGGAGCGCGTCATCGCGATCTTGCTGGAGATCGTCGATGCGGTGCCCGAAGTGCTGCGCAATCCCGAGCCGCATGTGGACTTCGTGGCCTTCGGCGCCTCTTCGCTCGATTTCGAACTGCGCTTCCATCTCGCCGACTATTCCGACGGCTTACGCATCCGCAACGGTGTACGCACGGACATCCTGCGCCGCTTCGAGCGGGAGGGGATCGAAATACCCTATACCCGCCAGGATATCATGATCCTGCCGCGTCCAGGTCGCGATCCGGCGAATGACAGGCGCGGAACGGAGGATAAGGTCGAGGGCGGAGACGGCGTCTAGGGCGGCTTCCGGCCGTCGCGGCGAGCTTTTTGCATGTCGTCTTCAGGCGTTTGGCGGGCGGGCAGCGGCGGCATAGTCCCCGAACCACAAGATCCATACGCCGCCTGCCTGCCGGCACGGCCGACTCGAGGGGTTCGTTTCGATGAAGACACATGCGCGTGCCGTCGTGATCGGAGGCGGCGTGGTGGGCGTCTCGACGCTCTATCACCTAGCCAGGAAGGGCTGGAGCGACGCGGTGCTCATCGAGCGCAAGGAGTTGACCTCCGGCTCCACCTGGCATGCCGCGGGTCTGCTGCCGCTCTTCAACCTGTCCTATTCCGTCGGACAGCTGCATAAATATTCCGTCCGCTTCTATGAGGAACTCCAGCAGGAAACCGGCATGAACGTCGGTTTTGCGAAGGTCTCCAACATCCGGCTTGCCCGCACCAGGGATCGTTGGGACGAGTACATGTATTATGCCGGCATAGCCGAGACGATCGGCGTCAGGGTCAACATCCTGACGCCGGAGCAGGTGAAGGAAGTCTGGCCGCTTTGCGAAACCGACGGGCTGCTCGGCGCCATCCAGCATCCGGACGACGGCTACATCCAGCCGGCGGACCTGACGCAGGCGCTGGCCAAGGGTGCGCGCGACCGCGGCGCCACCATATACCGCAATACCACCGTCACCGCCATCGAGCAGCAGGCCGGTGGTCTCTGGAAGATCACCACCGACAAGGGGGAGATCACTGCCGAGCATGTGATCTCCTGCACCGGTAACTTTGCCCGCAAGACCGGCGAGATGGTGGGGATCGACATTCCGGTCATCCCCGTCGAGCACCAGTACATCGTCACCGAGCCGCATCCGGCGATCCAGGAGCGAAGGCGCCAGGGCCTGCCGGAAATGGGTGTGCTGCGCGAGTCGGACAGCGCCTGGTACATGCGCGAGGAAGCCGGCGGCCTGATCCTCGGCCCCTACGAGGTCGGTGCGCCGGTCTGTTATGTCGATGGTCCGTCGGCGGAGAGCGAATATGAACTCTTCCAGGAGGACCTCGACCGGCTGATGCCGCATATCGAGGCGGCGATCGTACGTGTCCCGGCCTTCGGCGAAGTCGGTATCAAGAAGGTCTATAACGGCGCCATCGCCTATACGCCGGATGGCAATCCGATCGTCGGCCCGGCGCCGGGCCTGAAGAACTTCTGGCTGAACGAAGGTCATTCCTTCGGCATCACGGCCGCCGGCGGAGCCGGCTGGCAGCTTGCCGAGTGGATCGTGGATGGCGAGCCGACGGTCGACCTGATGGGCGTCGATCCCCGCCGCTTCGGCCCCTATGCGACGGAAGGCTATCTCATCGCGAAGAACGAGGAGGCCTATGCTAATGTCTTCACCATGCATTATCCGGACGAAGAGCGTGCCGGGGCCCGGCCGCTGAAGACGACGCCGATCTACGACCGGCTGAAGAAGCTCGGGGGTGTGTTCGGTTCCGTCTATGGCTGGGAGCGGGCCAACTGGTTTGCGCCGCACGGCTACGAGGTGCCGAAGAGCGAACTCGGCGTCGGCGCCGACGTCATCACCAGCCATAACCATGCGCCGCCGCTCGATGACGGGCGGATCGTCGAGAAGTGGTCCTTCCGCCGCTCCAACTACTTCGAGCATGTCGGAAACGAGGTGCGCAACGTCCATGAGAATGTCGGCGTCCTGGACATGTCGCCGTTTGCGAAGATGGAGGTTTCCGGACCCGGCGCCCGCGCCTGGCTGGACTCGATCCTCGCCAACACGGTTCCGAAGAAGCGCGGCCGCATTGCGCTCTGCCACCTCCTGACGCCGGCGGGCGGGGTGCGGGCGGAATTCACCGTCTATGAATGGGCGCCGGGCCGCTTCTACCTGGTCTCGGCCGGCGGGCTTGAAGCACACGACCACGACCTGCTGCAGCGCCTTGCGCCGCGGGACGGCTCCGTCCAGCTCCAGCCGATCACCCAGAAATACGGTGTGCTGGTGCTCGCCGGTCCGAAGTCGCGCGACGTGCTGAAGAAGCTCACCCGCACGAGCCTGGAGAACAAGGACTTCCCCTGGTTGACCGCCAAGCCGGTCTCGATCGGGGTCGCCAGCGCCCATGCGCTGCGGGTCAACTTCGTCGGCGAACTCGGATGGGAGTTGCATCACCCGATCGAGATGCAGGCCTATATCTTCGACCGCTTGATGGCGGCGGGTGCCGAGTTCGGCATCAAGCCCTTCGGCATACGGGCGATGGGCGCCATGGCGGTGGAGAAATCCTACCGCAACATGGGTCGCGAGCTCTCCATCGAATACAATGCCTATGAATCCGCGCTCGACCGTTTCATCCGGCCGGAAAAATCCTTTGCCGGCCGCGACGCGATGCTCGCCTACAAGGAAAAGGGGCTGAAGTGGAACTTCGTGACGCTCGTCGTGGAGGGCAACACGGATGTCGACGCGCGCGGCTCGGAAGCCATCTACGACGAGGCGGGCGAACTGGTGGGCCGGGCCACAAGCGGGGGCTTCGGCTGGCGTATCGGCAAGTCGCTGGCGCTCGCCATGGTGAAGCCCGAGAAGGCGGAAATCGGCACGAAGCTGAAGATCAAGATCCTGGGCTCGCTCTACGACGCGACCGTCGTGCCGGAGAGCCCGTTCGATCCGGAGAATACGGTGCTGCGCGCCTGAACCGGCACGAGTAACGGAGCATTTACCTCAAGGGCGGCATTCGTGCCGCCTTTTCCTTTTTCTCCAACAAGTTAGCGCGCCATTAACGGTTCCGCAAATCAGTCGCGACTATGTGTTCCATCAGGGCACAGCAACCGACCGAAGGGGTAACATGACTTTCCTTGGCATTTCCGGAATGCAGTATTCCGGCCAATCTCTGGCAGATGCCCGCATTCTGCTGGCGGAGGATTCCAACGTCTTTACCTCGATGATCGGTACGCGCCTGAAGGAACTTTTCGGCATCGACGTGGAGATCTGCCGCAACTTCGAGGAGTTGCAGCTTGCCTACGACCGCTCCACCGAACCCGTCACGCTGGCGATCTCCAACATCAATCTTCCGGGTGCCGAAAGCGGCGAGGCGCTGGAATACCTGATCGATCTCAGCATCCCGACGATCGTCTTCACCGGCACCTTCCATGAGGGCACGCGCGATCAGCTGCTGTCGAAGGATGTTGTGGACTATATCATCAAGGACAACGTGTTCGCGGTGGACATGCTGGCGGAATCGGTGGCCCGCTTCCTCACCAACCATCGCCACCACGTGCTGATCGTCGACGACAGCCCGACGGCCAGGGCGTTGCTGACCAGCCGCCTGAAGCGTTACAATTTCCGCGTCAGCACCGCCGACAGCGGCGCCAAGGCGCTCGAGATCCTCAAGGGCAACCCGGACATCGGCCTGGTGGTGACCGACTACAACATGCCCGACATCGACGGCTTCGAGCTGACGCGCCGCATCCGCTCCGTCCGGGGCTCGCACGAACTGCGCATCATCGGCGTCTCGTCCTCGTCCAACCGGCTGCTATCGGCGCGCTTCCTGAAGGCTGGCGGCAACGACTTCATGCTGCGGCCCTTCATCGACGAGGAGTTCTATTGCCGCGTCAACCAAAACCTGGACACGCTGATCCAGATCCGCTCCATGCAGGGACAGCAGACGCCCGCGGCTGCTTGAGCTTGGAACGCATCGATCTGTAACGGGTGACGCCGCTCAGGCGGCGACGCTCTGGCGGGAGCTGGCGATCGTCAGCTTGCGCTCGGCGCGCTCCTGCTGCGGCGAACGGTTGTAGACCTCGCGGTAGCACTTGGAGAAATGCGAGGCCGACACGAAACCGCAGGCGACGGCCACTTCCACGACCGGCATGGAGGACTGCACCAAGAGGTGCCGGGCACGGTCCAGGCGGATCTCCAGGTAGTAGCGGGCAGGAGAGCGGCCCATCTCCTGGCGGAACAGGCGTTCGATCTGCCGGCGCGAGAGGCCCGCATCGTCGGCGATCTCCACCAGCGACAGCGGTTCCGACAGGTTGTTCTCCATGAGTTCGATGATGGAGAGCACCTTTGCGTTCTGCACCCCCAGCCGCGCGCGCAGAGGCAGCCGCTGCCGGTCGTGCGGGTTGCGTACGCGGTCGGTCAGCTGCTGCTCGCAGACCCGGTTGACGAGGTTCTCGCCGAAATCCTGGCCGATCAGGTTCAGCATCATGTCGAGCGAGGCGGTGCCGCCGGCACAGGTGTAGACATTGCCGTCGACCTCATAGAGATCGGCATAGACTTCCGCCTGCGGGAAGGCTTCGGCGAAGCCCGGCAGGTTTTCCCAATGGATGGCGCAGCGCTTGCCGTTGAGGAGGCCGGCCTGTGCCAGCACATGGGCGCCCGTGCAAAGGCTGCCGATGGCGATCCCGCGGTTGTAGGTCTCGCGCAACCAGGCATTCACCGTTTTGTTCTGATATTGGTCGATGTCGATGCCGGAGCAGACCAGGACCATGTTCGGCCGGTTCTCGCCGCCAAGATTCCTGCGCTCGTCGGCGACGGAGGAGTTTACCTCCAGCGCGATGCCGGCGGAGGAGTAGACCTTTTCTCCGTCAGTCGAACAGAGCCGCCAGTCATAGGCCGGGTAGCCCAGCATGCGGTTGGCGATCCGCAGCGTCTCGACGGCCGCCGTGAACGGCAGCAGCGTGAAATCAGGTACGAGGAAAAAGACGAGGGTCCGCTTTACGACCGGCTGCTTGCTCATCACGTTCATGCCGCGATACCTCAAGGTGCACGGCGATTGCGCCAGTGCTTGAATTGCGACATTGCCATGAAAAAAGCCCATCGGAAAGTGGGGCTGGCGCTAGCGGGTTGATAAAATTTGCGACGCGTGCTGCTCCACTTTCAGGCCTGCCCGCTGCCGGTCCGGACGGACCGGAAGCGGGCAGGGGTGGGTCAGTGGATGCGCGTTTCATGCGATCCATCCGTCGCCGGCCAGCCGATGTCTTTGCGGATATCGGAGGGGAGGGATTCCAGCAGTCTTTCCGTCTGGCGATGACGCCACTCCGTCTGTACGCGCGAGGCGAGCCTGATGAGAGGGCGGGTGACCGAGCGAAGTCCCCAGCCGGAGACGTGATGTGTGGATGCCGATGTCGATGCCATGGTGCTTCTCCTTTGCCTGCGATGATGACGGAGACAGGATCCATCTATCAATTAGATGGGGATGATCCGTCTCATGATTTTTTGTGGTGCTTCCGGTGCGCTGTTATCTTCGATGAGAACACCATGCCGCTGGCTTGACGTTCAATCAAACGAAATGATATCGTATTTAGGTTCAGTTTTGTTGAAGGATCGCCCGATGACCGTACCCTTCCGCCCGCCGCTGCCGCTGCTGGACAATGATGTGCTGAGGACCTTCGTAGCGATCGCCGAGACGGGGAACTTCTCCACCGCCGCGGAGGCGGTCTTGCGCACGCCTTCCGCCGTCTCCATGCAGATCAAGAAACTGGAGGAGCAGTTGAAGACGACGCTGTTCCTGCGCGACGCGCGCTCGGTGACGCTGACGCAACATGGGGAAATGCTGCTTTCCTATGCCCGGCGGATGCTGGCGCTCTCCAACGAGGCGGTGTCGCGCTTCGTGATGCCGGAGCTTTCCGGCGTGGTGCGGCTGGGGGCCCCCGACGACATTGCCGAGCGCTTACTGCCCCGCATCCTCAAGGATTTCGCCGATAATTTTCCCGGCATCATGGTGGACGTCACGGTCGACATGAGCTCGGCGCTTCGCAAGCGCGTCGAGGAGCAGCGGCTGGACCTCGCCCTCTTCAACTGCAATCCGCGCTCCTTCTCCGGCATCGGCGAGGTGATCCATACCGAGCGGCTGGTCTGGGCGGGGGCAAAGTGCGGCAACGCGCATCTGCGCGACCCGCTGCCGATCTCGGTCTGGGAGGAGGGCTGCTGCTGGCGCCAGGAGGCGATCGCGCAGCTCGAGAGGCACAAGCGCCCCTATCGCGTGGCCTATGCCAGTGCCCATACGATGGCGCAGCGGGCGGCGGTTCTGTCGGACCTTGCCATCGCGCCGTTCCCGCGCTCCTATGTGGCCAATGAGATGGTGGTCCTGGGGGCACAGGAAGGACTGCCGGAGCTCTTCAGCTTCGACGTGCGGCTGATCACGACGCCGCAGCTTTCCGTGCCCGGCAAGGCCGTGGCCGAGAGCATCCGCGATTTCTACGGCCAGATGACCCGCGCCGCCGCCTGATTATTCGCGTCCGCGCCGGCGCCGGCGTCCGCCCGCTTCCGCACCCTCCGCCAATGTCTTGCGTTCCGGCAGCGTCACGACCCGGGCGAGGTGGGGGTAGGCGTCCACCTTGTTGGGCAGCGCCATGGCATGCACGAAATGCTCCTGAAACTTCGGTTCAAGAGCCGTTTCTATCTTTTCGATCTTCCTGACGGTTTCCTCGATCTCCCGGCGATAGCCGCGGTTGAGCAGGCACATGCGCGCGCCGGTTCCGGCGGCATTCCCGACGGACTTGACGTTCTCCAGGTCGCAATCAGGGATGAGGCCCAGCACCATTGCATATTTCGGGTCGATGAAGGTGCCGAACGCGCCGGCGAGGCCGATACGGTCGACGTGATCGATGCCCTGCTTGTCCATCAGCAGCTTCACCCCGGCATAAAGTGCGGCCTTGGCGAGCTGGATGGCGCGCACGTCGTTCTGGGTGACGGTGATGCGCGGCTCACCGTCGTGCAGCAGGTAGGCGAAGGTGCGTCCGGTGGCGAGGATACGGGACGAGCGGGCCGCAAGGGCGCCGTCGACGACGCCGTCTTCCGAAATGATGCCGGCAAGGTACATTTCGGCGATGACCTCGATGATGCCCGAGCCGCAGATGCCGGTGACGCCCGTCTCCGCCGCCGCTTCGGCAAAGCCAGGTTCGTCCGACCAGGGCTCGATGCCGATGACACGGAAGCGTGGCTCCAGCGTCACGGGGTCGATGCGCACGCGTTCGATCGCGCCCGAGGCGGCGCGCTGCCCGGCGGAGATTTCCGCGCCCTCGAAGGCGGGGCCCGTCGGCGAGGAGGCCGCAACGACGCGGCCGGCATTGCCGAGGACGATCTCCGCATTGGTGCCGATGTCGACCAGCAGCATCATCTCGTCCTGCCGATGCGGCCCTTCCGAAAGCGTCGCGGCTGCGGCATCGGCGCCCACATGGCCCGCAATGCAGGGCAGTACATAGGTGCGCGTTCCCTCGTTCAGCGACAGCCCGATTTCAGAGGATTTTACCGACACGGCGCCCGAAACGGCAAGCGCGAAGGGGGCGCCCCCGAGTTCAGTCGGATCGATGCCGAGGAAAAGATGGTGCATGATCGGATTGCCGACGAAGACGGTATCGAGGATGTCCTCGCGCCGCACGTCGCCCTGTTCGCAGACCCTGTCGATCAGGTCGCTGAGGGCCCCCCGCACCGCCGAGGTCATCGCCTCGCGCCCGTCCGGGTTCATCATCACGTAGGACACGCGGCTCATCAGGTCTTCGCCGAAGCGGATCTGCGGATTGGACGCGCCGGTCGAAGCGACGACACGGCCGGACAGCAGCGATGAGAGATGCATCGCGATGGTCGTCGAGCCGATGTCGCAGGCAATCCCGTAGGCCTCGTTCTTCAGGCCCGGATAGAGCGCGATCAGCCGCGGCCGGTCTTCGTCATGATCCCTGTGGACGGCGGCGGTGACCTTCCATTCGCCCTTGCGCAGGATGGCCTGCACCTTCGGGATCAGGTGGAAATCCACCTCCAGGTCGCCATAGCGCCAGTCCTTCGCCAGTGCCGCCTTCAGCCGGTCGAGATCGCCGAGCGGCCTTTCCATGTCGGGCTCCTCGACCTCGACGTAGCACATGTGAACGGCCGGATCGCGCTCGATGATACGCGCATCGGCCTCCTTGCGGACGACCTGGGCATTGATGACCGCATCCTGCGGCACGTCGACCACCAGATCGCCCATGATCAGAGCCGAACAGGAGAGCCGCCGCCCTTCCGGCAGTCCGCGCACCCGCTCGTAGCGCTCTTCCTTCGGCCCGACCGGGGAGAGATGGGCATTGGAGGAGGTGATGCCGTGCTTGGCAAACTGCCCCTCCTGCACGGAAACCTGGCACCGCCCGCAGGTCGCCCGCCCCCCGCAAACGCTCTCCACATAGACGCCCAACTGCCGCGCCGCCTCCAGCACCGGCGTTCCGACGGGAAAGCGCCCGCGCTTGCCGGAGGGCATGAAGAGGACGAGGGGGTGGGGTGCGGTCATGCTTTTTCACTCTGGCGGCATAGGGATCGGAAAATCGCTGTTTGGGTTATTTGCGTGCGGTCTGTTCCAGCGCTTCGCGGATCAGACGGGCCTAGGGAATACCCACGCTCCTTCGCCTTCCGCTTGACGGCAGCGGGAAGGGCCTCGGCCAGACGCATGTTGAGCTGAGCCGACTTCCTGTCAAACCCGAAGCGCACGGTTGTGAGACCCGACAGGTCACACTCTGCGAGGTCTGCGGTGTCGACGAAGGCTTCGGCTTCATCATCGGAAGCGAAGTGCGGTAGTTTCTTTCGCTCATTCCTCTCCATAGCGCCTAATCTCCCGTTCGTGGATGTGCACACACATCTCGGCCGGATACAGGTGTCGGGTGCAAGGCAGTTTGCATCCTCTACTCCTGCGCACCGCCCACCCCAACCCGTGCCGCACGACCGCCGCGGCGGCCGGAGCCGCTGGATGCGGCGGCCGGAGCGGGGACGCCAACTGCGCCGCCCTCAAGGGGTTTGTAGTCGCGATAGGTCTTGATCCAGTTGTAGCAGTTCTCGTCGGCGCCGTTCAGGACGTTCGCGGCGCGCACGGCTTCCATTTCCTGGGGGCGGCAGGGGTTCATGATGGCGCTCGTCATGCCGGCGCCGATCACCATGGGAATGAAGCCGGCATTGATGCCGTGGCGGTGGGGCAGGCCGAAGGAGATGTTGGACAGGCCGCAGGTGGTGTTGACCTTCAGTTCCTCGCGCAGCCGGCGCACGAGCGCGAAGACCTGCAGTCCGGCGGAACCGACCGCGCCGATCGGCATGACGAGCGGGTCGACGACGATGTCGTGGCTCTTGATGCCATAGTCGGCCGCACGCTCGACGATCTTCTTGGCGACCGCGAAGCGGACGTCCGGATCCTGGCTGATGCCGGACTCGTCGTTGGAGATCGCCACCACCGGCACGTCGTACTTCTTGCAGAGCGGCAGGATCGCTTCGAGCTTCTCCTCCTCGCCGGTCACCGAATTGACGAGCGGCCGGCCACGCGCCACCTTCAGCGCCGCCTCGATGGCCGCCGTGACGGAACTGTCGATCGACAGCGGCACGTCGACGAGGTCCTGTACGATCTGCAGCGTCCGGACGAGAAGCGACGGCTCCGTCTCGTTCGGGTTGACCGCCGTTACGCCCGCGTTGACGTCCAGCATGGTGGCGCCGGCGGCGACCTGTTCCAGCGCGTCCCTGATCACGGTGTCGAAATTGCCCTCCACCATCTCGGCGGCGAGCTTCTTGCGGCCCGTCGGGTTAATGCGCTCGCCGATGACGCAGAAGGGCTGGTCGAAACCGATGGCGATTTCTCTGGAGGCGGATGCGACGATGGTGCGGGTCATTCGGGATCTCCGGCGCCGGGAAAGGCGGGTTTGTCGGTAGCTGGGTGAGCCGGGCGGGAGCCTGGCGATCTCATCAATGGGGCTTGTGGGCGGCGCGGTCTGCGAGCTGCTGCTGGTGTTCCTCCTTGCCTCCGCCGATTTCGGTGAGCCGTTCGACGACGACCCGGTCACCCGGGTTGGCCTCGCGGGTCCATGGCCGGCGGCCTTTGAGGACGCCGGATTCGTGCACGATTTCGGCGACGTATTCCTCCTGCCGGTAGGCCATGACATGGATGCCGGCGACGCCTTGGATCTCCTTCACCTCGTTGATGATGTCGATGCAGAGCTGCTTGCCTTCCCGCTTCTGGTCGTCAGCACCTTCGAGGCGCGCGATGACGCTGTCCGGAATGTGGATGCCCGGCACGTTGGAACGGATCCAGCGCGCCGTCTTGGCGGAGGCCAGGGGGCCGACGCCGACGAGGATGAAGCACTCCTCATGCAGGCCGAGATCGCGGACCTTCGTCATGTAGTCGCGGAACATCGGCACGTCGAAGCAATACTGGCTCTGTACGAACTGCGCGCCCGCCTCGATCTTCTTCGCGAGCCGGTAGGGCCGGAAGTCGTAGGGCGGTGCGAAAGGGTTGATCGCAGCTCCGAGGAAGACCTGCGGCGGCGAGGTCAGCTTGCGGCCGGACAGGAACTTCGCCTCATCGCGCATGGTGCGGACGGTGGAGAGGAGCGACATGCAATCGAGGTCGAAGACCGGTTTCGCGCCCGGCTGGTCGCCCGCCTGCACGCCGTCGCCGGTCAGGCACAGGATGTTCTGGACGCCCATCGCGGAGGCGCCCAGCACATCGCCCTGGATGGCGATGCGGTTCCTGTCGCGGCAGGCGATCTGCATGATCGGCGCGTAGCCCATGCGCGTCAGCAGCGCGCAGATGCCGACGGAGGACATGTGGCAGTTGGCACCGGAGGCATCCACGGCGTTGATCCCGTCCACCCAGCCGTCGAACACCGCTGCCCGATCGTAGACGTCCTGGGGATTGGCGCTGTCGGGCGGGTTGAGCTCGGCCGTGACCGCAAATTCGCCGCACCGCAGCACCCGTTCCAGCCGGCCGCGGGAGGAATGGCCGGGCAGGGGGGCGAGGGGAGCGCCCGGATCGTGGGGATCGATGTCGTTGCTCATACCCTGCCGTCCTCGCCTGCTTGCCTGTGGGCCGCCGCCTCGGCCGTTACCCGCAGCCAGGAGGAGGTCTCCCGCAGCGACTGGTTGACCGGCTTCTGCACCGCCATGATCGCGTCGCCCTTCACCATGTTGCGCGAGCCTTCCCATGCCTTGACCCAGACGCAGGGCATGTCCGGCTCCACCTCGCAGTTGCCGTTGGCCCGGACCCCGCCGCAGGGACCGTTGCGCAACTGCTTCGGGCAGTTCATGGGGCAGGACATGCCGGTCGACGACAGGATGCACTGGCCGCACATGCGACAGTCGAAGAGGAGCCCCTTGACGCGCTTCTCGACGAAAGTGACCGGAGCTTCGGCGCGCCGGTAGCCTATCGCCTTCCACATCGGGTGCAGAAGGAGGAAGCCGTGGGCGAACTGTACGTAGAACCATTCGAGCAGGCGCGAATGGCGCACCGACCAGAGCCGAACCGAATAGCGGCGCTGGACGCGGCGGTTCGGCGACACGTCGTTCGGGACATAGGCGCCCGAGGCCGCCTTTTTCGCCGCGCCGGCATTGCCGGTGGCGAGCTTCGCCTCAACCATGCTCGCGCCCTCCGCTTTGGACGAGGGCTGAAAGACGCTGCTTGTCGTAGGCTGTTTCCAGTTCGGCGGCTGCGCGCTCGGCTTCCGCCTCAAGATCGTCCGACACCGGCACCGGGTCTGCCCTGCGCCATTCCGCGAGATAATCATCGGTTGCCGCAGCGCCTGAGCGCATGGCGCACATGTCGATCGCCTCGGTGAAGCGCAGAGAAAGCTCGCGCTTGGCCGCCTTGCGTCCCTGCCTGATGATCACCTGTGCCGGAATGTCCCGCCAGTAGACGACGATCCGATCAGCCATGCATTGCTCCCGTTTTTCTGCAGCATGCACGGCGGAATTGGCCGGGACTGCGCTTGCCACGACGTCGCAGAGAGCAAAAAGCGACGCGGCCGGTGACGGCAGTGCGGCAAGGTCAAAGAGAGCGCAGCGCCGGAACCAGATCGCCGTAGCCGGTAACGCGGTACTCGTATTCGAGGCCGAGGAAATCGGCCGCGGCCCTGGCCTTTTCCTGGAGCGCCTCGTCCTCTTCCTGGGACAGATAGACGAGCTTGCGGTAGTTGCCGAAATACATGTCCTTCAGTTCCGGGTGCCGGTCGAGGCCGAGCGGCTCCACCACGAAGGCCTGGAATTGGCGGGCGAGGAAATCGGTGAGGAAGAAGCTCAGGAGGTCGTCTTCGGCTTTCGCGTCGAAATGCGCATTGCCGGAGAAGAAGGAATAGCAGTGCGGTCCTTCGATGCGGGCGATGCCTTCCCGTTCGCAGAGGCGGTCGATGTCGCCGCCGGTGCCGCAATCGGCATAGGCGAAGAAGATCTTCTCGAAGCCGGCTGCACGGGCTTCGGCGACCGCGTCCTGCAGGCCGGGGACGATCTTCTGCGGATAGGCATGCCAGATCGCCGGCAGGCACCGGATGTCTACATGGCTGAGCCCGTGCTGGGCGCAGACGGCGAGAATTTCACGCGCAAGCGCCCCGCACGCGATCACGTGAACCTTTTCGCGATTAGGGCGTTCCTGTGGCGGAAGGTCATTTTCCGCATTTTTTCGATCGTCAACCATCGGAGAACTCTATCATGACGGCAAGGACAGTCACGCTTATAGCAGCCCTCTTCGCTACGGCGGCAGCTCTCAGTTCATGCGGCAATACGATCCGCGGCGTAGGCCAGGATACGGCAAACGCGGTGGATGCTACCCAGGACGCCGGCCGTAGCGTAGACCGCGCCGCCCGCTGACGTGCGGACTGAAAAGCCGGCCTCGCGCCGGCTTTTTCCTGTCAACGCGCGGCGAGCGAGTTGTGCTTTCGGCGGATGAAGTCCTTGGCCGTCTCGACCGCCACGGCCGCATCGCGGCAATAGGCGTCGGCGCCCACCGCCTTGCCGAACTCCTCGTTCAACGGCGCGCCGCCGACGAGGACGATGTAGTCCTCCCGGATGCCCTTTTCCTTGAGCGTGTCGATGACGACCTTCATGTAGGGCATGGTGGTGGTCAACAGTGCCGACATGCCGAGGATGTCCGGCTTCTCGCGTTCGATGGCTTCCAGGTAATTCTCGACCGGATTGTTGATGCCGAGATCGATGACGTCGAAGCCGGCGCCTTCCATCATCATGCCGACGAGGTTCTTGCCGATGTCGTGGATGTCGCCCTTGACGGTGCCGATGACCATCTTGCCCTGCTTCGGTGCCCCGGTCGAAGCCAGCAGCGGACGCAGGATGGTCATCCCGGCCTTCATCGCATTCGCCGACAGAAGGACTTCGGGAACGAAAAGAATGCCGTCGCGGAAGTCGATCCCGACGATCCGCATGCCCTCGACCAGGGCCTGGGTCAGGATGTCGTAGGGCGCCCAGCCGCGGTCGAGCAGTATGCGCGTTGCTTCCTCGATCTCCTCCTTCAGGCCGTCGTAGAGGTCGTCGTGCATCTGCTGCACGAGTTCCTTGTCGGAAAGTTCGGAGAGAATGATCTCGTCGTCGGACATGGCGTTTCCATTCTGGTGCGGCACGGGATCGCGCCTGTCCGGACATGATGAAACGCAAAACGCTTCGCAACTTCCTCGAAAACGACCTCGGCTTGATGGAAAAGCGACGGAGGAGTCCGCGGCGATGTCTGATCTGCGCAAGCCCGTGGCGCAGAAAGGCAGGGTTCGTCCTGCCCCGCAGCCTAGCATGGCGCATCAGTGACGGCAGGCGCCGGCGGTGCGAGGCGAGGAAGACCATGGACGATTTGAACCAGCATACGGAAGCGGCAGGCGGGGGGCGGCGCTCGCGGGGAGAGCGCGGTGCGGCAGGCCGGCGGGCCTTGCGAACAGGCGGCGGACCGGGATCTTCGCTGCCTTATATCACCCGCAGGATCGGCGTCTATGAAGTGCTCGACGAGGAGGGGCTGCAGCTCATCGAGCGCAATGCCGATACGATTCTCGAAGAGATCGGTATCGAGTTCCGCGACGACGAGGAGGTCCTTGCGCTCTGGGCAGAGGCCGGAGCGGACGTCAGAGGCCAGCGCGTCCACTTTCCGAAAGGCCTCTGCCGCGAACTTCTGAAGACGGCGCCGAGGGAGTTTACCTGGCATGCGCGCAACCCGGCGCGCAATGTCCATATCGGCGGCAACGCGACTGTCTTTGCTCCCGTCTACGGTCCGCCCTTCGTGCGCGGCCTCGAGGGCAAGCGCCGCTACGCGACGATCGAGGACTTCCGCAACTTCGTGAAGCTCGCCTACATGGCGCCGTCCATGCATTCGTCGGGCGGCACGGTTTGCGAGCCGGTGGACATTCCGGTGAACAAGCGTCACCTCGACATGGTCTACAGCCATATCAGGTATTCCGACAAACCGTTCATGGGATCGGTGACGGCCCCGGAGCGGGCGGAAGACACGATCACCATGTGCAAGCTGGTGTTCGGCGAGGAGTTCGTTGACAACAACTGCGTGACGCTCAACCTCATCAATGCCAATTCGCCGATGGTGTTCGACGAGACCATGGTCGGAGCATTGAAGGTCTATGCCCGGCACAACCAGGCGTCCGTGGTGTCGCCCTTCATCCTGTCGGGCGCCATGAGCCCGGTGACGGTCGCCGGCACGCTGACGCAGATCCTCGCCGAGGTGCTGGCCGGCGCCGCTCTGACCCAGCTCATCCGGCCGGGCTCGCCGGTCCTGTTCGGCACCTTCGCCGCCTCCATTTCCATGCAGTCGGGTGCGCCGACCTTCGGGACACCGGAGCCGTCGCTGGTATCCTATGGCGCGGCACAGCTGGCGCGGCGGCTTGGCCTGCCGTTCCGGACCGGCGGCTCGCTTTGCGGCTCCAAGGTGCCGGACGCCCAGGCGGCTCATGAATCCGCCAACACGCTCAACACGACGCTGCTCGCGGGCACGAACTTCGTGCTTCACGCGGCGGGCTGGCTGGAGGGCGGGCTCGTCTCCTCCTATGAGAAGTTCATGATCGACCAGGACCAACTCGGCATGATGCAGAAGTTCGCCGAGGGCGTGGACCTGTCGGAATCGGGCCAGGCGCTCGACGCGATCCGCGAAGTCGGTCCCGGCAGCCATTATCTCGGCTGCGCCCACACGCAGGCCAATTTCCAGACGGCCTTCTATCGCTCGCCGATTGCCGACAACAACTCGTTTGAGCAATGGGAGATCGAGGGCGAAAAGCGGATCGAGGAGCGCGCTAATGCGCTTTGCCGGTCCTGGCTGGAAGGCTACGAAGCGCCGGCGCTCGATTCGGCCATCGACGAGGCGCTGCTCGCTTTCATCAAGGAGCGCAAGGATTCCATGCCCGACGCCTTCACCTGAAAGGATCCCGGAGCCGCCAGGGAGCAAGGCGGTGCGGCGGCCGTCGCAGACTTCATCCAGGCCGAGGTCTGGCGGCCGCACTACAAGCCCGGTGAGCCGCGGTGACGGGCAGGGGCATCCTGGACCAGATTTCGGCGGGGCTCGAGCCGGCCGGGATCCTGCTTCGAGGGATCGCGCGGTTCGGCGAAGGGGAGGGACCCGCGCTTGACGGTGGCGGAACTGCCCTTTCCGTCGTTCTTCTCGGCAATATCGGCGGGTCGGTCTGGCCCGCCTTTTCGCGCTGGCGCCGCCGCTATGGCGGGCCCGATCCGCTGGACACCTGGTCGAAGGCGATGATCCAGCCGGTTGCCCGGAAGCTCGCAGCGACTGCCTGGTTCCCGTCCGATCCGCCCTACCAGCCTTTTCAGCAATGGGCGATGCGGGCGGAGGCGCTCGCCCCGTCGCCGCTCGGCATCCTTCTCCATCCGCGCTACGGCCTCTGGCACGGTTATCGCGGCGCCCTCGGCTTCCCCTTCGAACTTGACGGATGCTTGTCCCTGCGCGATCGAGATCCGTCCGCTGACGGCTGGGAGGACGCCTGCACCGCGGCCTGTCCGGCCGGTGCGGTGGCTAAGGAACGCTTCGATGTTGCAGCCTGCAGAGCCTATCTTCGCTCTGACGCCGGGCAGGAGACATGCATGGTGGAAGGTTGCCGCGCCCGCGATGCCTGTCCCGTCGGCGCGCAGTTCCGCTACCCGCCGGAACAAGTGCGGTTCCACATGCAGGCGCTCTTCTAGATTTTGGCTTTCGGATAGGCCCGTTCGAGGCCGCCCGACCGTACGAGGCCTTCGCGGAAGCTGGCATAGGCTGCGTGCTGGCTGGAGCGTGCGGCTTCCATCAGGCGCACCTGCAACCGCGCCGGCGCCGTGCCGCCCAGCCATTCGGCGCATGTCTGCAGCTTCAGTGAATTGAGTATGCGGGCCTCCGACTGCCGGTCCAGATAGAGGTGCAGGCCATCGAGCAGCGTGTCGTCCGCCGCCGGGTTCTCCATCAGCAGCATCAGCCAGGACCGGTTCTCGTCGCTCAGTCCGGCCAGGCTGTCCGCTACCATGTCACGGTTGGCTATGGGAGAAACGTTCGTCATGGATCAGCCTCGTCTGCGCCGGCGTTCGCGGCCGGGCTCGCCGCCCCCCTGGCTGGCGGTCTTGTTGCGCAGCGGCCCGATGCGGTCGACGATTTCCTCGATCGTCGGCCGTGGCCGCGGTGTGTAATCATCGAGAGCATGGCGCATCGCCGCCAGATGCTCGCAGGAGGTGCCGCAGCAGCCACCGATGATCTTCGCCCCCGCGTCGCGGGCAAGCCTTGCATATTCGGCCATCAGCGGCGGGGTGCCGGAATAGTGTATCTCGGCGCCGCGATATTCCGGAATGCCGCAGTTGCCCTTGACGATGGTGACGGCGTCCGGATCGGCCGCCGTCATGTCGAGGAGACTGGACAGGATGTCGGAGGCACCGACACCGCAATTGGCGCCGACGGCAACCGGTCCTTCGCCGATGTCTGCCGCCACCCCATGGATGTCCTTCGGGTCGAGACCCATCATGGTCCTTCCGGCGGTGTCGAAGGAACCGGTATAGGTGTAGGGCACGCCGACCTTGGCTGCTGCTTCGGCGGCTGCACGGATTTCCTCGGGCGACGACATCGTCTCGATCCAGGCGACGTCGACGCCGCCCGCCTTCAGGCCCTCGATCTGCTCGGCGAAGGCGGCCACGGCGTCCTCGTAGGTCAGTGCGCCGAGCGGCAGCAGCAGTTCCCCCGTCGGGCCGACGGAGCCGGCGACGATCACCTTGCGCGGCGCGCGATCGGCAACCGCCCGGGCGATCTCCGCCGCCCGCCGGTTGAGCTCGAAGACCCGGTCCTGCGCATGGTGGAGTTTCAGCCGGTGGCGGGTGCCGCCGAAGGAGTTGGTCAGGATGATGTCGGCACCGGCATCGACGAAATCCTGGTGCAGCTTGTCGATGCGCCCGGGATGCGTCTCGTTCCAGAGCTCAGGCGCTTCGCCCGCTTCCAGTCCCATGGCGAAAAGATTGGTGCCCGTGGCGCCGTCGGCCAGCAGCACGCCTTTTTCGGCCAGCAGGTCGGAAAGGGGATTGGGGGCCGTCATGGGGTGCTCCTCGTGCTTCTCGGGCTATACGGTTTCGGCGGGGCGAATTCAATCAGGCCGAGGCGTGGCCGCGTCGCCATGACGTGCCGCCGGCGTCACCATGGCGGCGAGGATCGTCTGCAGGTCGAGCACGCCGGCTTCCGAACCGTCGTCCTCCACCACGACGGCCTCCTGACGGCCCGCCTGGGTGAGACGCTGGGCGACCGATTCGAGCGTCTCCGTGGCCGCCACCTTCACGCCGTCCAGGGGGCTGAGCAGGGGTTTCATCACGGTGCGCGCCTGGATCACGCGTCCCCGGTTCACCTCCTTGACGAAGGCGGCGATGTAGTCGTCGGCGGGAGACAGTACGATCTCCTGGCCGCTGCCCTGCTGTACGACCTGGCCGTCGCGCAGGATAGCGATCTTGTCGCCGAGGCGCAGCGCCTCGTCCAGGTCGTGGGTGATGAAGACCACCGTCTTCTTCAACTCCGCCTGCAGGTCCAGCAGCACCGTCTGCATGTCCACCCTGATCAGCGGATCGAGCGCCGAATAGGCCTCGTCCATCAGCAGGATGTCGGCGTCGTTGGCAAGCGCCCGCGCCAGCCCGACGCGCTGCTGCATGCCGCCCGAAAGCTGGTTCGGATAGTGGTTCTCGAAACCCTGGAGGCCTACCCGCTCGATCCAGCGGTGCGCGTTCCTGGTGCTGTCCTCACGCGGGACGCCCTGGATGTCGAGGCCGTAGACGGTGTTCTCGATCACCGTGCGGTGCGGCAGCAGCGCGAACTTCTGGAAGACCATCGCAGTCCTGTGGCGGCGGAAGTCGCGCAGTTCGCGTTCGTTCATGCGGCAGATGTCGACGCCGTCATGGATCACCTCGCCGGCGGTGGGCTCGATGAGGCGGTTGATGTGCCGGATGAGGGTCGACTTGCCGGAGCCCGACAGCCCCATTACCACGGTGATCCCGCCGGCCGGCATCGAGATGTTGATGTCGCGCAGGCCGAGGACATGGCCGTGCTGCTCGTTGAGCTCCGCCTTCGACATGCCCTGGCGGACCGCGCCGACATATTCCTCAGCCCGGGCTCCGAAGATCTTGTAGAGGCCCCTGATCTCGATCCCGTGGCTAGCCATGCGCCGTCCGTGCCATTCGTCCCCCGTCGCCTGTACCGTCCTCCTTCCACGTTAGACGCTTCCCGTTTTCGAACTGGTGCATCTGCGACGCGGAAGTGGTGCGGTTTGCGACGTTGTGGCGCCTGCGGCACCTATTGGGCCGCCTTTATCCGCTCCGCAATCACTGGAACCACCCACTTTGCCCAGACCGCCTCGTGGTCCCTAAGGAAATGCAGGGCGGTTTCCCCATTGCTGGCCTTGTTGTCCTGCTGCCAGGCGAGCACATTGTTGATCGTGGCATTGGACCAGCGCCGCAGCCGGATATAGCCGATGGCATCGTCGGCCTTCTCCGTGAACTCCTGGGTGACCAGGGTGAAGGCTTGGGAGGTGGGATAGGCGTTGCGCTGCGGGCTCGGGCAATGGGGAACTGCGGTGCAGCTGTCCCATTCCGCCTTGTTGAAGGTGACGCCGAAGGAGAGCTTGACCATCGGATATTTCCCGAGCACCGCCGTCGGCGCCCAGTAATAGCCGAGCCATCCGGTCTGCGTCCGAAACGCTTCCTCGATGGCGGCGTCCATTTCCTCCGGCGTCTTCGGCTGGATGAGCTCGAAACCCTTCTCGTCGGCGGCAAACGCCCGGAACAGATTGGCGGTGCTGGCCTGGCAGCTCCAGTCCGCCGGGCAGCCGTGAAGCGCGCCTCTGTCGGGGTCGGTGCGAGACGGAAAGAGATCCGGCCGCGCGAGCGCATCCTCGACCGTCCGGATCTCCGGATTGGCGTCGATGATGAACTTCGGGATCCACCATCCCTCGACCGCGCCGTCTTCGAGGATCTCCGCACCCAGCACCAGCCGGCCTTCGTCGGTCGCCTGGCCGAGAGGGCCACGTACGGCGTTGATCCAGAACTCGGGCGCCATGTCCGGCTGCCCCTTGGTCAGCATGGAGGTGAATGTCGGCACGGTGTCGGCGGGCACCAGCGTGACCTTGCAGTGGAATCCGCGCTCCAGGATGATCTTGTCGATATGCGCGGCGATGGCGGCCGAGCCCCAGTTCATCTCGGCAATCGTCACCTCGCCGCAGGCGGCCTCGGCACCGCCGGATAAGAGGCAGATCCCGATCAGAAGTGCGGCGCCGGCAAGAAGATTTCGCATCATCAACATCCATCGGACCGACGGCTGGCCGGCTCCCGACTGCGTTTTCCGGGAAGTGGCCTCCGGTCCCGCGACCGGAGGGAGCTTCCGATGAAACTAGGGTTTTGGTCTGCGAAATCAACCGGTTTGATGCTGACGGGAGAAAGGACCGTGATCCTCGGCCGGGGAGAGGAAAAAAGTCATCGTGCCATCCGCCAATAACCTTCCGGTAACGATCTGGCGCTAATCATCTTCTCGCGGACGGTTGTTCCGCCCAAGCGCCGGGACAGGTAGTGCGTACCCGCCGCTTCTTTTCATTCTTTGCCTGCGCCGCATGGCCTGTGGAGGTCCGCTTGACATGCGCATGCGGAGCTCCCATCTTCCGACCGCGGCAGCGCGATGCTGATGAACCCAGGCGGGCGCCTCATGGATCTACGAATCGTCCGTTCTTTCAGACCTTGCCCTGCCGCACTTCCACCCTTTCCGCCCCTGGCGTATGCCTCGGAATGCATGTCCGATGCCGGGTAACGCTCGTATCGTCCTCATTCTTGGCGGCGCCCGTTCGGGCAAGTCGGCTTTTGCCGAGCGGATGGCGCGTGAGACGCGGCTTGATCGGCACTATGTGGCGACAGGGCAGGCTTATGACGACGAGATGCGCGACAGGATCGAGCGGCACAGGTCGGATCGCGGTACGGGTTGGGCGACACACGAAGTACGGACGGAACTGGTGGAATGCCTGCGGCAGATCGATTCGGACCGGCATGTCGTTCTCGTCGATTGCCTCACGCTGTGGCTCACCAATCTGATGATGGCGAATGCCGATATCTCGCCTGCCGTGGAGGGCCTCGCGGAGCATCTCCGCAGCCATTCGGGCCGGCTCCTCCTCGTCTCCAACGAAGTCGGCCTTGGCATCGTGCCCGATAACAGGATGGCCCGCGAGTTTCGCGATCATGCCGGCCGTCTGCACCAGCAGATCGCCGCCGTTGCCGACGAAGTCTATTTCGTCGCGGCAGGGCTTCCCCTGAAAATGAAGGGGTAGACGGTGTCGGCGAGCTGGGTCTTCTGGGCACTTCTTTCGGCGGTTTTCGCCGCACTTACCGCGATCTTCGGGAAGATCGGCGTGGCGGGGGTGCCCGCCGACATGGCGACCCTCATCCGCACCGTGGTCATCCTCGCCGTCACGGCAGCGATCGTCGCGGCGACCGGTCAATGGCAGTCGCCCTCTACGATATCCGGAAAGACATGGATCTTCCTCGTCCTGTCGGGACTGGCGACGGGCGCGTCCTGGCTTGCCTACTATCGGGCGCTCAGCGTCGGCGATGCCGCCAGGGTGGCACCGGTGGACAAGCTCTCCATCGTGCTCGTCGCTGTTTTCGCCGTGATGTTCCTCGGGGAGGCCCTGAGCCTCGTGCACTGGCTCGGCATCCTGCTGATCGCCACGGGCGCTCTGGTGCTGGTGGTGTTCTAGACCCCGAGCCAGAGCCGAACCGGATGCGACGGATCGGCCATCAGCTTTGTCGCCAGCACCAGGCAGGAAATCACCAGCAACGGCTTGATGATCCTGGCGCCGCCGCGCATCGCAGCGCGCGACCCTGCCTGCGCGCCCAGGATCTGTCCCACGCCCATGATCAGGCCGACCTTCCAGAGGATCGAGCCGGTAACCGCGAAGACCAGGAACGACCCGAAGTTGGAACCCAGGTTGAGAAGTTTCGTATGCGCCGTCGCCTTCAGCAGGCCGAAGCCTCCGAGCAGCACGAAGGCGAGCATGTAGAAGGAGCCGGCGCCGGGGCCGAAGACGCCGTCATAGAGGCCGATCGCCGGCACGACGGTGAGGGAGAAGAGGAGCGGCGTCACCCGGCGGTGACTGTCCAGGTCGCTGAGGTTCGGCTTCAGCGCGAAGAAGAGCGCGATCGCAATCAGCAGGAACGGAATGGCTGCCGCCAGAAAGGACGCCGGCACGTACGAGGCCAGAAGGGCGCCTGCGATACCCCCTAGAAACGCCAGGGCGGCCATCGGGAGCTGGCGCTTCAGGTCGACGTGGCCTTTCCTGGAATAGGCCACGGTTGCCGACGCCACCCCGAACTGGGCCTGGAGCTTGTTCGTCGCCAGCGATTCCAGCGGCGGAATGCCGGCGATCAGCATGGCCGGGATCGTGATCAGCCCGCCGCCACCGGCGATCGCATCCACGAAGCCGGCAACGAAGGCCGCGATGAAGAGCAGCGCGATGAGATGGTGTGCAATATCGTCCAAGGGAGAGACTCGGAATAAGGGAGAAGAGGATCGCCTCCTGCCACCGGGGGCCGTGTCTTGCAACAGGGCTGCGTCGTCCGGGATTGTGCCGCGGCGAATCAAGGATATGGTGCCAGCGCCGCTCGCGGCCTCGTTGGTTCATTTTCAGGGCGTAGACATGCACAAGGTCATTTTCGACACGGATCCGGGCATCGATGATGCGATGGCGCTGCTTTTCCTTCACCGGCACCCCGAGATCGATCTTATCGGCATCACCACCGTTTTCGGCAATGCCCCGATCGAACTGACGACCCGCAATGCCCTTTTCCTCAAGCAGGAGTGGGGCATTGCCGCACCCGTCGCGCAAGGCGCAGGCGTCACCTTCGATCCGTCCCGACCCGAAGGCCACTGGCCGACCTTCATCCATGGTGAAAACGGTCTCGGGGATATCGATATCCCGGAGCGCATCGATGCGCGTCCGGACGGGCGGCCCGCCTGGGAGTTCATCATCGATACGGTGCGCGCCCAGCCCGGTGAGGTGACGCTGATCGCGGTCGGGCGGATGACCAACCTCGCCCTCGCATTGAAGGCCGATCCGGATTTTGCGGCGCTGGTGAAGGAGGTCGTCGTCATGGGCGGCGCCTTCGATCTCAACGGCAATGTCAGCCCGGCGGCGGAGGCCAACATCCACGGCGATCCGGAAGCGGCGGATCTCGTCTTCACCGCGCCATGGCGGGTGACCGTGATCGGGCTCGACGTCACGCTGAAGACGGTGATGACCAGTGGCTACCTGGGTGAAATGGCGGCGTCGGGCGGCGAGGCGGTTCAGTTGCTGTCGGACATCTCGCAGTTCTATATCGAATTCTACAGGCACCGCGTGGGCGACGGCATGGTCGTGCACGACAGCTGCGCCTGCGTCTACCTCGTCGCGCCGCAGCTGTTTCAGACGCGCAGCGGGCCGGTGCGGGTCGTGTGCGGCGGTATCGCCGATGGACAGACCATCCAGAAGCCCGACGGCAAGGTGTTTCCGCCCGGCCACTGGGACGGGCATCCGAGTCAGCTGGTCTGCACCGACGTGGACGGCGATCGTGTGCTGGAAGTCATCCGCGCCGCCATCGTGGAGGGCAGGGCAGCCTGAGGGTCTTGTCCTACTGGTCGATGCCGGCGGCCTCGGCCAGTCTCTCCAGATCGGGCACGGTGATATGCCGGTTGTTCTCGATCTGGATGATGCCGTCCTTGCGGAGCTTCGTCATCTGCCGGCTGACCGTCTCGATCGTCAGGCCGAGGAAATCGGCGATGTCGGCGCGGGACAGGGGCAGTTCGAAACAGCTCCTGTCGCCTTCCGCCGGGTCGCTGTGGTTGGCGATGAGCCAGAGGAAGCTCGCCACCTTTTCCTGTGCCGTCTTCCGGCCGAGCGTCAGCATCCAGTCGCGGGCGTCGTCGAGCTCCTTCAGGGCCTGATTGTGGAGAAGGTGCCCGAGGTCGGGGGCATCGTGGATCAGGCGTTCGATCGCGCGGCGCGGGAAGACGCAGATTTCCGTATCCACCGCCGCCTCGGCGCTCATGCGGCTTTCCCCCAGGAAGGGGCGGCCCATGAAATCGGGCGCGAACTGCAGGCCGACGATCTGCTGGCGGCCGTCGGCCATCACCTTCGAAAGCTTCACGACACCGTTCAGGATGCTGCTGTAGGAGGTGATGCTTTCCCCCTGGCCGATGACCTCGTTGCCCGCTTCGACCTTCCTGCGCGACGAGTGCTTGCTCAACTCGCTCAACTGGGCGGGGGTGAGGGCGGAACACACGCCGCCATGACGCGCCTCGCAGGACCGACAGACCACGGGAATCTCCATGTGGTGCATCTGTTTGGTCTGCATGTCCATCCTATGCCGTCCCGATCATTGTCTGCAGTGGCGAAATGCCGTTGATCTTCGTCAACTCTTCATGCAGCGAATTGATTTGAATCAACATTCGCGAAATCGTCGCTGCGACACTTTGCACCTTGCCGCAGCGGAGCCGGGGGCTGTCCCTTCGCCATGCCTGGCGTCGCGAGCGAGGCGGCGGAGTGATCCGGCTTGCAACAGTGGGTCCACAAAATCGCATGCGGAACAGACGGGGATTGGCATTTGCCCCCGTTTTCCCTATGTGGAACCTGATTTGATTATCCAGAGGACATTGGCGTGACTGCTACATCCGACAAAGTTGCCGACATCATCGAGGAAACCAGCGAGATCGACCGCGAGACGATCACGCCGGAAAGCCATACCATCGACGACCTCGGTATCGACAGCCTCGATTTCCTCGACATCGTCTTTGCGATCGACAAGGAATTCGGCATCAAGATACCGCTCGAGCAGTGGACGCAGGAGGTCAACGAGGGCAAGGTGTCGACCGAGGAGTATTTCGTCCTCAAGAACCTTTGCGCCAAGATCGACGAATTGAGGGCGGCGAAGGGCTGAGACGCCGTTCCCAAGGCATGGATGCTTCTTGAATACTTCCAGATGATCGACCGGGTGGAGGCCGTCGACCTTTCCGCCAAAGTGCTGAAGGCAAGGTCGGTCGTTCCGGCAAAGAGCCCGGTCTTCGAGGGACACTTTCCCGGAATGCCGCTGGTGCCGGGGGTTCTGCTGATCGAGACGATGGCGCAGGCTTCGGGCATGCTCGTCCTTGGAGCGACGGATTTCGCCGCGATGCCGTTCCTGATGTCGGTAGACGGCGCCAAGATGCGGTCTTTCGTGGAGCCGGAAGCGGTCCTCGACATCGAGGCGTTCCTGGAGCATGAGGGATCCGGCTACGCCGTCACCAAGGCACAGATCACCTCGGCCGGCAAGAAGGTCTGCGACGCGCAGCTGAAGCTGCGCACCATGCCGTTCAGTGAAGTGCCGCTCGCCGATATCGTTCGCAAGCGTGCAGAAGAAGTCGGGCTCATGGACGCGCTTCAAGCTGGCGCGTGACCGCCGGGCAATGAGGACAGGATGAGCAAGTCTGCCAATGATGTCGTGATCACCGGAGTGGGGATCGTCACCTGTTATGGCGTAGGCAAGGAGCCGCATGTGGCGCTTCTTTCCGCGGCCGAGGCCGCGCCGCCGCGCGTCGATACCGAGCGCTTCAGGCCCTATCCGGTGCACCCGATGCCGGAAATCGACTGGTCGCAGCAGATCGCCAAGCGCGGCGACCAGCGGCAGATGGAGAACTGGCAACGCCTCGGCGTGTTTGCAGCCGGACTGGCGCTCGATGATGCGGGCCTGAAGGACGATGCCGAAGCCTGTGCGTCGATGGACATGATCGTGGCGGCGGGCGGCGGCGAGCGGGATATCAAGGTGGATTCGCTGATCGTCGACGAGGCGCTGAAGCGCAACGACCGCGAGGTGCTGCTCAACGAGAAGCTGACGACCGAGCTTCGCCCGACCCTGTTCCTTGCGCAGCTCTCCAACCTTCTTGCGGGCAATATTTCGATCGTTCACAAGGTGACCGGCTCGTCGCGAACCTTCATGGGCGAGGAAGCGGCAGGCATCTCTGCCGTCGAAACCGCATTTCATCGGATCAAGTCGGGGCAGTCGACGCACAGTCTCGTCGGCGGCGCCTTCGTCGCGGAACGCGCCGATATCATTCTGCTCGTGGAAGGCATCCGGGCGCATGCGACCGGCGCGTGGCATCCGCTCTGGCAGCGCTCCGCCGACAATGGCGGCGGCATGATCATGGGCTCGGTCGGCGCGTTCCTGGTGCTGGAATCGAGGGCGCACGCAGAAGGGCGCGGCGCGCATGTGTACGCGACGGTCGATGCCGTCGAAGGCGACCGCGGCAGCCGCGACGAGGGCAAGCTGGAGCAGCGGCTCGACCGCCTGGCCGGCCTGGCTGCGAATGCCGATCCGTCGGAGACGCTGGTGCTTTCGGGAGCCAGCGGGCTTGCCGACCCGTCGGCGCGGGAGCGGAACGTTCTGCGGCAGAAATTCGCCGGCGCGACCTTGCGCGGCTATGGCGGCGTGACCGGTCACGCCATGGAGGCGCAGTTCCCCCTTGGACTGGCGCTCGCCGCCCTTGCCCTCGACGGCGGCCTTCGCGTCCCGTCTTTCGATTCGAGCATCGAGCAGCCGATGGCGGTGCCCGCGAAACGTGCGGTGGTGACCACCGTCGGCTATACGCGCGGCGAGGGCCTGGCGGTCCTTTCACCGGAGGCGTGAGGAGACAGCAATGAGCGACAATCGCTTCAAGGATCATCTGGGCCGGCCGCTCATCGCCGTTACCGGCATGGGCGTCATCACGTCTCTCGGGCAGGGGCTTGAGGACAACTGGGCGGCGCTGACCTCCGGGACCTCCGGCATCCACAGGATCACCCGCTTCCCGACGGAAGGGCTGTCCACGCGCATCAGCGGTACGGTCGATTTCATAGCGGTGCCGGTCGACAATGCCGTCGAGCGATCCTATGCCTTCGCGCGCGAGACGACGACGGAAGCGTTGGCCCAAGCCGGCGTGTCGGGCGATTTCGAAGGACCGCTCTTCCTCGCGGCTCCACCGGTGGAGCCGGAATGGTCGGCGCGTTTTTCCCTTGCCGACCGCGCCCCGCCGTCGCAGACGGAGGGCGATGCCTATGACCGCTTCCTCGCCGCAATGCGCGAACGTCCCGATCCAGCCTTCCTGGAGGCCGTCCAGTTCGGCTCGATCTCCGAGCGCCTTTCCGACAGGTTTGGTACCCGTGGCCTGCCGGTAACGTTGTCCACCGCCTGCGCCTCCGGTGCCACGGCAATCCAACTCGGCGTCGAGGCGATCCGCCAGGGCCGCACCGACCGTTCGCTGGTGGTTGCCACCGATGGCTCGGTCAGCGCCGAAGCGCTGATCCGTTTCTCTCTCCTGTCGGCTCTCTCGACACAAAACGACCCGCCGGAAAAGGCATCGAAGCCTTTCAGCAAGGATCGCGACGGCTTCGTCATCGCCGAAGGTGCGGCCACGCTCGTTCTCGAATCGCTCGAGTCGGCGGTTGCGCGAGGCGCCAGGGTGCTCGGCATTCTCAAGGGTTGTGGCGAAAAGGCTGACCACTTCCACCGGACCCGTTCTTCTCCCGATGGCGGCCCCGCGATCGCGACGATCCGCGCGGCCCTGGAAGATGCGGGCATGGACGAAAGCGGCATCGGCTATATCAACGCCCACGGCACGTCGACTCCCGAAAACGACAAGATGGAATACGGATCCATGCTTGCCGTCTTCGGCGAGCGCCTGAAGGACATTCCAGTGTCCTCGAACAAGTCTATGATCGGACACACGCTGACGGCGGCCGGGGCCGTGGAGGCGGTGTTCTCGATCCAGACCATGTTGACGGGCACGCTTCCGCCCACGATCAACTACGTCAATCCGGATCCGGCCATCGTGCTCGACGTCGTGCCGGATACCAAGCGCGATCAGCAGGTCCATGCGGTCCTGTCGAACTCGTTCGGCTTCGGCGGGCAGAATGCCAGCCTTGTCATGACGCTGGAACCGGCTTAGAGACCGTCGCCAATCCCATCTGACGACCCGTAACGCCCTTGGGGCGGAGGAAGACCTGTTATGCGCGCTCTGCAACTGATCGACGACCGCAAGCTCGAGGCCGTGGATATTCCGGAGCCGGAGGCGCCGGGTCCCGGCGAGGTGACCCTTCGGGTCAAGGCGGTGGCGCTCAACCATATCGACGTCTGGGGCTGGCGCGGCATGGCGTTCGCAAAGCGCAAGATGCCGCTGACGATCGGGGCGGAAGCTTCCGGCGTCGTCGAGGCGATCGGCCCGGGTGTATCCAACGTCCTGCCGGGCCAGCTTGTCTCGATCTACGGCGCGCGCACCTGCGGCCTTTGCAAGCCGTGCCGCGAGAAGCGCGACAACCTCTGCGAAAACGTCTCAGGCGTGCACGGCTTCCACCTCGATGGTTTCGCGCAGGAGAAGACGAACCTGCCGGCCCGCCTCCTCGTCCCGGCGCCTCCCGGCGTCGATGCCGTCGGGGCGGCCCTGGCTCCGGTCACCTTCGGCACCGTCGAGCACATGCTGTTCGACAACGCCAAGCTGGAGCCGGGCGAGACGATTCTCGTTCATGCCGGCGGCTCCGGCATCGGTACGGCGGCGATCCAGCTCGCCAAGAAGACCGGCTGCACCGTCATCACCACCGTAGGCTCCGACGAAAAGATCGAGCGCGCCAGGGCGCTCGGCGCCGATCACGTCATCAACTACCGGACCGACCGCTTCGAAGGCGTGGTCCGCAAGCTCACGAAGAAGAAGGGCGTCGATGTCGTCTTCGAACATGTCGGCGCCGATACCTGGGCGGGGTCCATGCTGTCGCTGAAGCGGGGAGGGCGGCTCGTGACCTGCGGCTCGACTTCCGGCGTTTCCACCAGCATGAACCTGATGATGCTCTTCCAGCAGCAACTGAAGCTCCTCGGCTCCTTCGGCTGCCGGATGGAAAACATGGCCGATGCCATGCAGAAGATGGCGCGCGGCATCGTGCATCCGGTGATCGATACGGAAGTGACCTTCGGTGACATCGACCGCGCGCTGGAGCGGATGGAAACGCGGCAGGTGTTCGGCAAGATCGTCCTGCGGATGGATTGACCCGTTGAAGATGTTTCTGACGAGGATCGTGCTGGCGCTCCGGCGCTTCCAGCAATGGCTGGTGGCGCAGGCGGTCTTCGGCATCCTCAACATCCTGAAACTCTTTCCGGCGGACTCGGCGATAGGCTTCGCGGACCGGGCGGCGCGGTGGATCGGTCCGAAGCTCGCCCGTCACCGGCTGATGCTGACCAATCTGCGCAACGCCTATCCGGAGAAGACGGAGGCCGAACTGCAGCAGATCGCGCTTGCGAGCTGGGGGCATATGGGGCGCCTCGCCGCGGAATACGTCTTCCTGGACCAGCTCTTCGACTTCGATCCGGCGAGCCCGGAACCGGGGCGCATCGAGGTTTCGGGGATACCGATCTTCCTCGACCTTCGGGACAATCCGCGGCCATTCATCGTCTTCACGGCCCATACCGGCAATTTCGAGCTGCTTCCGGTCGCCGGCAACAGCTTCGGCCTGGAGGTGATGGTCCTCTTCCGGCCGCCGAACAATCCCTATATCGCCGACAAGGTCTTCGCGTTCCGCAGCGCCCGCATGGGCCAGCTGGTGCCCTCGCATGCGGGCTCGTCCTTCGCGCTTGCCCGCCGGCTGGAAGCCGGGGGAGGAGTCGGCGTGCTGGTGGACCAGAAATTCGGCCGGGGCCTGACCACCCGCTTCTTCAACCGCCCGGTGCGCACCAACCCGCTACTCGCGAAGCTCGTTCGCCAGTTCGATACCGAGGTCTATCCGGCCCGCTGCATCCGCCTGCCGGATAACCGCTTCCGGCTGGAAATCGAGCCGAGGATCGAGGTGCCGCGGGACGAGAAGGGTGCCGTCGACGTGCAGGCTACGGCGCAGATGCTGAACGACAAGGTGGAAAGCTGGGTGCGGGAGTATCCCGAGCAGTGGTTGTGGTATCATGACCGCTGGTCCATCAAGAAGACGCTGCGGGACTAGCCAGGGATCTCAACGCTCGCGCAAGCTTGCGAGGCTAGATCTGGGGCAACCGACGGGCTTTCGGGAGGAGGTTCCGGAGGCGTCGGAACATGGTCTCCGCCTGCGCGGGGAGGTGCTCGTGGAAGCGTTGATCGATCTGTTCTGGTCTAAGTACGGCAAACTTCAGGCGGCGGTGGATCAGGATGATCCTTCCGCCGTGAGCGCGCTCGACCGGGAGATCGACCCGCTCCTCCAGGCCATCTTCAGGCATCAGGTCGCCGATGCCGCAGGCATTCAGGCGCAGTTCCGGTTCGCGCTCGATCTCCTGAAGGAGGAGGCGGACGACAAGGGGTGCGTCCATCGCAATGGTCATCTCCTGCAGACGCTGGTCGAGCGTTATCTCGCGCCCCAGATCGACGTTGCCGCCACGGCTGCCGCCGGCGGTAAACCGGCGGCTCCGCCTGCGCTGCCAGGCGATGGCCCGGCAGCGCTTCTCGATCCCGTTCTCTTCGACCGGATTCCCGAGGGGATTCTCGTCGTCGCGCCGGGCTACCGCATCTTCTACACCAACGAGACGATTGCGCGGCGTACGGGATTGCCGAAGGAGCGGGTGGTCGGGAGGCATTTCGCGGATATTGCCGGCGTCCATCATTTCCAGCGCGATCTGCGGGAGCCGCTGGACCGCTGCCTTGCCGGCGAGAGCCTGTCGCTCACCTATGCCGAGGAGAGGGACGGCGGGACGGTTGTCGTCTGCTGCCGGATGTCGCCCTGTTTCTCCGACGCCAGCACCCAGATCGGTGCGCTGGTGGTCTTGCAGGAAATGGCCGATCGCCGGCGGCCGCGGGCCGGTGCCGGCTGAGCTGTCAGTTGACGAAGTCCTTCAGAAGATGGGTGCGCTCGAAGGCGATGTGACGGCGCATGCCCTCGAAGAAGCCGCGCAGCATGTAGCCGACGGCCTCGACATTGACCGGATCGTCGGAGCCGAGCTTCAGCAGCGTCTCCGTGAGCTCTTCCGCATAACCTTCATCTTCGAGATGCTCGTATCTGAGGCGTGACAGGGTCTCGCCCTGGCTGTCTGCGCCGTTTCTCTGCTGCACGCGCGGGAACAGCACCGTCTCCTCGTATCGATGCAGGGCCTGGATCATCGGCATGAGCGCCTTGGCGGCATAGATGCATTTCTGCTTGTTGACGTTGGCCGGAAGCGAATCGGCGATTTCCTCCAACTCGTCGCAGAGGGCGAGTTGCTCGGCATGGGCGCTTGCCAGCCAGGCGACCATCTCTTCGTCCGGCACAAATGCCGCGCGCGCCACGAGAATCGGTCTCTGATTTTCAGGTCTCTCGTTCATAAGCATCGCTCCCAACTCTGATGGCTCCTTCGATCCTCTGCCTTTTCATGAGGATCGCCGAGCTGACCGCCCGTTGCCTTGATCCAAATCAAGGCCGGGTTGACCGTGAGATGCCAATGGTGCCCACAATCGCAAAGGTCTGGCTTCCGAGATTCGCGTGGCCACGACACGAGTACGAGATGCAAACACGCCGTTGGGGGATGTCCAACATGAACTACACTATTGAAACGATGGCGTTGGCTGTCGGTGCATTCCTTGCGTTGCTGGGAGTGGCCTTCGCCCACGACAGTCTTTTCGCTGCCCATATGTGGGTGCTTTTCTTCGCCCTGTTCGCCGGCACCGTCATCATGGTGCGGCGGGTCAGCTTCGCTCCCGTCACCTTGGCCCAGAAGGCTGCCCGTGAATCGGAGTATATGGACGAGGTCGTCAAGTACGGCGTCATCGCGACGATGTTCTGGGGCGTCGTCGGCTTTCTCGTCGGCGTCATCGTGGCCCTGCAACTGGCCTTCCCGGACCTCAACATCGAGCCCTGGCTGAATTTCGGCCGAACGCGTCCGCTTCACACCTCCGCCGTGATCTTTGCCTTCGGCGGCAATGCCTTGATCGCGACGTCCTTCCACGTGGTCCAGCGCACCTCCCGCGCGCGCCTCTTCGGTGGAAACCTTCCCTGGTTCGTCTTCTGGGGGTATCAGCTGTTCATCGTGATGGCTGCCACCGGCTACCTGCTGGGCATCACCCAGAGCAAGGAATATGCGGAGCCGGAATGGTACGTCGACCTCTGGCTGACCATCGTCTGGGTGGCCTACCTCGTCGTGTTCCTCGGCACGATCCTGAAGCGCAAGGAACCCCACATCTACGTGGCCAACTGGTTCTACCTGGCCTTCATCGTCACGATCGCGATGCTGCACATCGTCAACAATCTGGCGATCCCGGTCTCCTTCCTCGGCTCCAAGAGCTACTCGGCGTTCTCGGGCGTCCAGGACGCGCTGACGCAATGGTGGTACGGCCACAATGCCGTCGGCTTCTTCCTCACCGCCGGCTTCCTCGGCATGATGTATTATTTCATCCCGAAGCAGGTGAACCGCCCGGTCTATTCCTACCGGCTGTCGATCATTCACTTCTGGGCCCTGATCTTCATGTATATCTGGGCCGGTCCGCACCATCTTCACTACACGGCGCTGCCGGACTGGGCGCAGACGCTCGGCATGGTCTTCTCGGTCATGCTCTGGATGCCTTCCTGGGGCGGCATGATCAACGGCCTGATGACGCTCTCGGGCGCCTGGGACAAGATCCGCACCGACCCGATCGTGCGCATGATGGTGATCGCCGTTGCCTTCTACGGCATGGCGACCTTCGAAGGCCCGATGATGTCGGTCAAGGCGGTCAACTCGCTCAGCCACTACACGGACTGGACCATCGGTCACGTGCATTCGGGCGCCCTCGGCTGGAACGGCATGATCACCTTCGGTGCGCTGTACTACCTCGTTCCGAAGCTGTGGAACCGCGACCGCCTCTACAGCATCCAGCTCGTCAACTGGCACTTCTGGCTCGCCACGCTCGGCATCGTCGTCTACGCGGCGGTCATGTGGGTGGCCGGCGTCCAGCAGGGGCTGATGTGGCGCGAATACGACGACCAGGGCTTCCTCGTCTACTCGTTCGCGGAGTCCGTCGCGGCCATGTTCCCGTACTACGTGCTGCGTGCGGTCGGTGGCGCCATGTTCCTCGCCGGCGCGGTGATCATGGCCTTCAACATCACAATGACAATCCTCGGCTATGAGCGGCGCGAGAAGGTCCCGGGTGCTGCAGCACCGGCGGCCCTCCAGCCGGCCGAATAAGGAGCGGATCCATGGCTCTTCTGGACAAACACAAATTTGTCGAACGCAACGCGACCCTGCTGCTGGTCGGCTCCCTCTTCGTGGTGTCGATCGGCGGGATCGTCGAGATCGTGCCGCTCTTCTACCTGGAGAACACGATCGAGAAGGTCGAGGGAATGCGGCCCTATTCGCCGCTCGAACTGGCCGGCCGCAATATCTACATCCGCGAAGGGTGCTATGTCTGTCACAGCCAGATGATCCGCCCCTTCCGCGACGAGGTGGAGCGCTACGGGCACTACAGCCTGGCGGCGGAATCCATGTACGACCATCCGTTCCAGTGGGGATCGAAGCGGACGGGGCCCGACCTTGCCCGCGTCGGCGACCGCTATTCCAATGAATGGCATGTCCAGCACCTGATCGAGCCGCGCTCGGTCGTACCGGAATCGGTTATGCCGAGCTACGCCTTCCTGAAGGAGACGCCGCTGGAGGTGACGAATGTTGCCATGGAACTCCAGGCGAACCGCACGGTCGGCGTCCCCTACAGCGACGAGATGCTGGAGAACGCCGAGGCCGATCTCAAGGCCCAGGCCGATCCCAATGCGGATACGTCAGGGGTCAGCGAACGCTACCCGAAGGCGAAGATCGGCGATTTCGACGGCAATGCCGCCGAACTGACCGAGATGGATGCGCTCGTCGCCTATCTGCAGATGCTCGGCACCCTGGTCGACTTCTCGACCTATGACGACGCCGCCGGCTACCGCTGAGGAGGTTGAGATGGAAGTCTACACCGCACTCCGCCAGTTCGCCGATAGCTGGGCCCTGCTTGCCATGACCCTGTTCTTCATCGGCGTCGTCCTTTTCACCCTGCGCCCGGGCGCCAAGGCTCTTGCAAAAGATGCCGCCCAGATCCCTCTGAAGGAGGATTGAGAGATGGCGGACAAGCATATCGACGAAATCAGCGGCGTTGAAACCACCGGCCACGAGTGGGACGGCATCCGCGAACTGAACAACCCCATGCCGCGCTGGTGGGTCTGGACCTTCTACGCGACCATTGTCTGGGCGGTGGGGTATACGATCCTCTATCCGGCCTGGCCGCTGGTGAACGAGGCGACGAGGGGTGTCCTGAACTACTCGACCCGCGCCGAGCTCGCGGGCGAACTGGAAGGAGCCAGGATCGCTCAGGGTGGCATCATGGAGAAGATCTCCAAGGTCTCGCTGGAGGAAATCCTGGCGGACCCGCAGCTCGCCCAGTTCGCCACCGCCGGCGGCGCCTCCGCCTTCCGCGTCAACTGCGTCCAGTGCCATGGCACCGGGGCTGCCGGAGGTCAGGGCTATCCCAACCTGAACGATGACGAATGGCTGTGGGGCGGCGATATCAACGCCATCTACCAGACCATCGCCCACGGCATCCGCGACAGTGTCGATCCCGACACCCGCATCTCCGAAATGCCGGCGTTCATGGACATCCTGCAGCCGGAGGAAGTCCGTCAGGTGGCGGCCTACGTCGTCAGCCTGAGCGGCACGCCCCGCGACGCGTCGATGGTCGAACCGGGCAAGCAGCTCTATGCCGACAACTGCGCCTCCTGCCACGGCGAGAATGGCGAGGGAATGCGGGATTTCGGGGCTCCGAACCTGGCCGATGCCATCTGGCTGAAAGTCGAGGGTGAAGCCGGTATCGCGCAGCAGATCCAGGCACCGCGTCACGGCGTCATGCCGGCCTGGAACGCCCGCCTCAGCAACGAGACGGTCAAGCAGCTCGCCGTCTACGTTCATTCGCTGGGCGGCGGCGAATAAGAACGCCGATAGGATAGGAGGCCGCGTCGGGGCAACCCGGCGCGGCCTTTTCAATGCTTACCGGTCGGACCAGACGCCGAGTTCGTAACCCTCCGGGTCCACGAAGTGGAAACGTCGTCCGCCGGGGAAGGAGAAGATCGGGCGGGAGATGCTGCCCCCGGCTTTTTCAACCCGCGAGAGCGTTTCCTCCAGGTCTGCTGCAAAGAGGATGACCAGCGGTCCTCCCTTCGGCGTCACGGTGTGGGTCCTGGCAAAGCCTCCGCTCAGGCGGCCGTCGCGGAACTCGCAGTAGTCCGGGCCATAATCGGTGAAGGTCCAGGCGAAGGCTTCTCCGTAAAATTGCTTCGCCCCTTCGATGTCCTTCACGTTCATCTCTATATAGTCGATCTTCTGGTCGGCCTCGCTGGGAGCCATGGTTTTCTCCTGATTAAGTCGTCCTGCTAGTCACGTGTCCAGATCGACGTGTCGATCTTGCCAGCAAGCTCCGGATAGTCGGCGGCGTGGAAAACCGGAACCTCCCCCGCCCTTCGCTGCGCAAAGTAGTCCGCCGTCAGCTTCGCCACCGTGCCCGACAGCAGGACGATTGCGATCAGGTTGATCGTCGCCATCAACCCCATGGATGCGTCGGCTGCGTTGAACACGGTCGTGACCGTCTCGTAGGCCCCCCAGACGACCATCAGCAGCACCGCGCTGCGGAGAAGGACAATTCCCAGGCCTGTTCCGGCGCCGAGGAACGTCATGGCGTTCTCGGCATAGGAGTAGTTGCCGATGATCGAGGTGAAGGCGAAAAAGAAGATGGCAATGGCGACGAAGTAGGAGCCGAAGCCGCCGAGATGCTCGTCCATGGCCGCCTGCGTCAGTTGCGTGCCGGTGACGCCGCTGTCGGGTACGAGGGCGCTGGAGAGCAGGATCATGATGGCCGTGGCGGTGCAGACGAGAATGGTATCGATGAAGACGCCGAGCGCCTGAACGAAGCCCTGGGAGGAAGGGTGGTGAGGCTCGGGCGTAGCGACGGCTGCAATGTTCGGCGCCGAACCCATGCCGGCCTCGTTGGAGAAAAGCCCCCGTTTCACGCCATTCAACATCGCGGCCATGATGCCGCCGGTGGTACCGCCTGCCGCCTCCTGCCAACCGAAGGCGCTCGCGAAGATGCTGCCGAGGATCGCCGGAACCTCCGACCAATTGATGATCAGTACGTAGATCGCCGCGAGCAGGTAGGCTCCTGCCATGAAGGGCACGATGAATTCCGCCACCCGTGCGATCTGGCGGATGCCGCCGAAGATGACGATGCCGGCCAATAGGGCGACCACCAAGCCCACGCCGAGCTTCGGCACACCGAAGGCTCCTTCCATCGCGTCGGCAATCGAGTTGGCTTGAACGGCATTGAAGACGAGGCCGAAGGAGAGGATGAGGCAGACGGAGAAGATGCCGCCGGCCCAGGGTGCTCGCAGGCCGCGTGCGATGTAGAAGGCCGGGCCGCCGCGATACATGCCTTCGGCGTTCTTCACCTTGTAGAGCTGAGCCAGCGCGCTCTCGGAATAGGCGGTGGCCATCCCGAGCAGTGCCACCATCCACATCCAGAAGATGGCTCCCGGACCGCCGAGATAGAGAGCGACGGCGACACCCGCGATATTGCCGGTGCCGACTCGCGACGCGAGGCTGACGGTGAGTGCCTGGAACGGGCTGATGCCCGCCTTGTCCTCGGTCGGGCTACCCCGCAGCACGCGGAACATTTCGCCGAAATGCAGGATCTGGATGAGCCGCAAACGGATCGTGAAATAGAGCCCGATGGCAAGCAGCCCGTAGACCAGCACGTATTCCCAGAGGATCAGGTTCAGGACATCGATTATTGCGGACATTCACCTCTCCCAGTGCAGATGGAACATCGCATATGGTAGGGCGGCCGCGCCAATAAGAAAGTCACGGGCTCTGCCGGTCATTCCGTTTCCAGGAGCGACCTCAGGGTGGAGAGGTCGCTTCTGATCGCGGCAGCATCCGCCGCGAAGGCGGCATCGTCCATGCCAGGCTGGCGAATGAGGGTGAACATGACTTCGGCGCCATCGCCGTTGGGGACGACGCGCAGCGCATTGTGGACAACTGTGCCGTCAGGCAGGGTCACGTCGTGGTCGATCACGCCAAACCCGTTCGGCGGCGCAAACCTCACCCGGATGTCACCGAGAGGGCCGCCGTCGCCGATCCATTCGTCGCCTTCCTGCCGCAGTCCCGCGGCGAGCCCGGCAGCCCAGTGCGCCATGTTCTGCGGTTGCCGGGCGTATTCGTAAACCTCCCGCCATTCCCTGTTGATGGTCGTGTGGATGATCTCGACCTGATCTGCTGCCAAGGATGTCCTCCGGTCTCTGGCCTGCGACAATGAGCGCGGCGGCTCCGTGTCGGAACTTGATTTATGTCAAGGATACTTGCCCGCCCAGGTGGGAAAAGGCAGGCACAGAAGTAGGACTGCGCCATGAATCTTTACACCGCCAAGAATATCGAAGCGACCGGAGATGTCCATCAGGCTTCCGCCACCGACGCGGCAAAGTCCGATGGTCCGCTTTACGAAGCCCGCAAGAAGATCTTTCCGAAGCGGGCGGAAGGCCGCTTCCGGCGCTTCAAATGGCTGGTGATGCTGATCACGCTCGGCATCTACTACCTGACGCCGTGGGTCCGGTGGGACCGGGGACCGTACGCGCCCGACCAGGCCGTGCTGGTCGACCTCGCCAACCGCCGATTCTACTTCTTCTTCATCGAGATCTGGCCGCAGGAGTTCTTTTTCGTAGCGGGCCTTCTCGTCATGGCCGGCTTCGGTTTGTTCCTCGTCACCTCGGCAGTCGGCCGCGCCTGGTGCGGCTATGCCTGTCCCCAGACGGTCTGGGTCGATCTCTTTCTCGTCGTCGAACGCTGGGTGGAGGGCGACCGCAATGCGCGCATGAAGCTCGACGCCGGTCCCTGGACCCTGGAGAAGATCCGCAAGCGCGTCTTGAAGCACGCCATCTGGCTCGCCATCGCGGTCGCGACCGGCGGCGCCTGGATCTTCTATTTCGCCGATGCCCCGACGCTGGCCTATGACTTCGTGACCGGCAATGCCGCCTTCATCGCCTATTCGACGGTCGGCATTCTCACGGCAACCACCTATGTGTTCGGCGGACTGATGCGCGAACAGGTCTGCATCTACATGTGCCCGTGGCCGCGCATCCAGGCCACCATGCTCGACGACAACTCGCTGGTCGTGACCTATAACGACTGGCGCGGCGAGCCGCGGACGAAGCATGCCAAGAAGGCGGCCGCCGCGGGCCAACCCGTCGGCGACTGCGTCGATTGCGATGCCTGCGTCGCCGTCTGTCCCATGGGAATCGACATCCGCGATGGCCAGCAGATGGCCTGCATCACCTGCGCGCTCTGCATCGATGCCTGCGACAGCGTCATGGACAAGATCGGCAAGCCGCGGGGCCTGATCGCCTATGCGACCCTCAACGAATACGATGCCAACATGGCGCTCGCCACCGACAACGGCACGGCCCCGATCAACCCGGACCGCGTTCGCGATGCGGACGGCTCCTTCGTTGACAAGGTCCGCCACTTCGACTGGCGCATCATCTTCCGGCCGCGCACGCTGCTCTACATGGGGGTCTGGACGGCTGTCGGAATCGGCCTGCTGGTGGCGCTCCTCAGCCGCGACCGGCTGGAGGTCAACGTCATCCACGACCGCAATCCGCAATATGTCCTGGAATCGGACGGCTCGATCCGCAACGGGTACACAATTCGCCTCTTGAACATGATCCCCGAACCGCGCACCATCCTCCTGTCTCTGGACGGGCTGCCGGAGGCCACGATGAAGATCAATGGCCTCACCAGCGAAGACGACCGGCAGTTCGCGATCTCGGTCGATCCCGACAAGGCGACCGCGCTGAAGGTATTCGTCACCCTGCCGGCCGACGCCCTGCCGGACGGCAGCGATGGTTTCAGTTTCGTGGCCGAGGATCGTTCCAGCCACGAGCGTGACCGCTATGATGCAACTTTCTACGCGCCGGAGGGAAAGAAATGAGTTCGACCGACCGCAAGGGCTTCGTCTTCACCGGCTGGCACATGATCGGCGTCATGTGCCTGTTCTTCGGGACGATCATCTCGGTGAACTTCTACATGGCCTGGCAGGCGACCCACACCTGGAGCGGACTGGTGGTGAAGAACACCTACATCGCCAGCCAGGAGTTCAATGGCAAGGTGGCCGAGGCGAGGGCACTCGCCGCGAGCGGCATTGCCGGCACGCTCGACATCGACGGCTCCGATATCCGCTACCGGCTCGTTGATGCCTCGGAAAAGGCCGTGGCGGCGGATGGCGTCACGCTCAGCTTCAAGCGGCCCGTCGGTGAGGATCAGGATTTCGACCTGTCGCTTCAGCCGCAGGGGGAAGGGACCTTCGCGGCACGCCATGATCTTGCCGGCGGAACATGGATCGTCGAGGTCGAGGCGGTGAAGGAGGGCAGGCGTATCCTGCACCACACGCAGCGGATTTCGGTTGCCGGAGAAGCAAGATGACCACCTGCTGCGCTCCCGGCACAGAAGGAGCGGTGGAACTTGAACGCCTGAGCCACGCCCTCCCGTCGACGGAAGAACTCGTTCTTTCGAGCCGGCAGGTGCAGCCGGGCCTGCGGCAGACGGACCTCAGTGTCCCCGGCGTCCATTGCGGCACCTGCATCACGACGATCGAGAAGGCACTCCAGGCGCTTCCCGAAGTGGAGCGGGCGCGGGTAAATCTCTCCACGAAGCGGGTATCGGTGGTCTGGAAGGAAACCGTCGACGGGCGGAAGACGGACCCGCTGGACCTGGTCCAGACCATCCATCGCGCAACCGGCTATGACGCTCATCTGTTTTCGAACGCCGAAGATGCCGGCGACAGGCTGCAGCGCGATCTGATCCGGGCGGTTGCCGTCTCCGGTTTCGCCGCCGCCAACATCATGCTTTTGTCGGTTTCCGTGTGGTCTGGGGCCGAGGCCTCGACTCGCGACCTCTTCCACTGGATCTCGGCGATGATCGCGGCGCCCGCGCTCGTCTATGCCGGCCGTTTCTTCTACCAGTCCGCCTGGAACGCCGTCCGGCACGGACGCACCAACATGGACGTGCCGATCGCGCTCGCCATCACGCTTTCCTATGCCGTCTCCCTCTGGGAAACCATGCATCACGGCCAGCATGCGTGGTTCGATGCGACGGTCTCGCTTCTGTTCTTCCTGCTCATCGGTCGCACGCTCGATCACGTGATGCGCGACAGGGCGCGCGCCGCGATCAGCGGCCTCGCACGCCTGTCACCCCGCGGCGCGATGGTTCTTGCCGGGGACGGCGGGCGGGAATACCGGCCGATCGAGGAGGTCCGCCCCGGCGACCGTCTGATGATCGCAGCGGGCGAGCGCATCCCGGTGGACGGGATGGTGGAGAGCGGCAGCAGCGATTTCGATCTTTCGATCGTCAACGGCGAAAGCGCACCCGCCGTGGCCGGTCCGGGGGATGCTGTTCAGGGCGGCGTCCTGAACATGACCGGCTCGCTCGTCATCCGCGCGACGGCGGCGGCCAGGGACTCCTTCCTGGCGGAGGTCATCTCCCTAATGGAAGCCGCCGAAGGGGGCAGGGCGCGCTATCGCCGGATTGCCGACCGCGCGGCACAGCTCTATTCGCCGGCGGTGCACCTTTTGGCCATCGTCGCCTTCGTCTGCTGGGGAATATTCGGAGGGGACTGGAAACAGGCGATGCTGATCGCCATCGCCGTTCTCATCATCACCTGCCCCTGCGCGCTGGGGCTTGCCGTGCCGGTCGTCCAGGTCGTTGCGGCGGGTCGGCTGTTCAAGAACGGCATCATGGTGAAGGACGGTTCGGCGATGGAACGTCTCGCGGAGGTGGATGCGATCATGTTCGACAAGACGGGAACGCTGACGCTCGGCCGGCCGCGTCTTGTCGACGGGCAGGACATCGATCCGGGCTATCTCGCACTCGCCGGCGGCCTTGCAATGCATTCCCGCCATCCGCTGTCCCAGGCGCTCTACCGGAGCGCTTCCGGTTCCGCCGCCCGCTTTGCGGGAGTATCGGAACTCCCTGGGCAGGGACTGGAGGTGTCGACCGGGGAGGGCGTCTATCGTCTCGGGAACCGCCGTTTTGCGGGCGGAGGTGCCGTTCCGTCTGCCGAATTGTCGGAAGTCGTCCTGTCGCTCGACGGAGAGGAGCTCCAGAGCTTCCTCTTCGAGGATGCCTTGCGTCCGGATGCCGCTGCGGCTGTCGCAGGGCTTGATGCTGCGGGCTTTGCGACCGGCATTCTGTCGGGGGATCGCGCGCCTGTCGTCAAGGCGCTCGCCCGCCGACTCGGCGTCTCACTATGGAAGGCTGAACTCTCTCCGCGCGACAAGGTCGATGCGGTTGCGGAGCTCGATTGCGCCGGTACCAAGGTCCTGATGGTCGGCGACGGCATCAACGATGCGCCGGCGCTGGCGGCCGCGCATGTCTCCATCGCGCCCGCCACGGCGGCCGATGTCGGCCGCCAGGCGGCGGATTTCGTCTTCATGCACGACAGCCTCAACGCCGTGCCGTTGGCCATCGAGGTGTCGCGGCGGGCAGGGCGCCTGATCCGCCAGAATTTCGCGCTCGCCATCGGCTACAACGTGATTGCCGTGCCGATCGCGCTCGCCGGCTATGCGACGCCTCTGATTGCCGCCGTCGCCATGTCGACGTCGTCGATCATCGTGGTGGCCAATGCGCTGCGGCTGAATAGGCTGGCCGGCGTGGAGAGGAAACTGTCGGTGCCGGCAGCATCGAGGCCGGTTGCGGTGGAGGCGCGCCTGGCATGAACATGCTGGTCTATCTGATCCCGATTGCGCTCTTCCTCGGAGGACTGGGGCTTCTCGCCTTCCTCTGGTCCCTGAAAAGCGGCCAGTATGACGATCTGGATGGCGCGGCCTGGAGGGCCATTGACGATGACGATGATCGTCCAGCTGTCTGACAAGCGGATGATATTCTCTATTTGATCGGTCCAGCCTTGCCGTTTGCGATTTGCGGTGCCAAAACAGCCGCCAATCGCAAATGGAGGCACATCCGTGGAACAGGCAGAAATCGGCCTTATCGGGCTCGGCGTCATGGGCTCGAACCTCTCGCTCAACATCGCCGAAAAGGGCAACCGCATTGCGGTCTTCAACCGCAGCCCGGAGGCCACGCGGAAGTTCTTCGCCGAGGCCGGCGATTTGCAGGGCCAGATCGTTCCTTGCGAGACGCTGGAGCAGTTCGTCGCTTCGATCCGTCCGCCGCGGCCGATCATCATCATGATCAAGGCGGGCGATCCGGTCGATCAGCAGATGGAGGCTCTCAAGCCCTACCTTTCCGCCGGCGACATCATGATCGACGCCGGCAATGCCAATTTCCGCGACACGATGCGCCGCTTCGACACCTTGAAAGACTCGGGCCTGACCTTCATCGGCATGGGTGTCTCCGGGGGCGAGGAAGGCGCACGCCATGGCCCGTCGATCATGGTCGGCGGTACGCAGGAGAGCTGGAAGCGCGTCGAGAAGGTGCTGACCTCCATCTCTGCCAAGTTCAACGATGACCCCTGCGTTGCGTGGCTCGGCGAAAACGGCGCCGGCCATTTCGTGAAGACCATCCACAACGGCATCGAATATGCCGACATGCAGATGATCGCCGAGATCTACGGCATCCTGCGTGACGGCCTCGGCATGAGCGCCCAGGAAATCGGGGAGGTATTCGGCCGCTGGAACAAGGGACGTCTCAACTCCTATCTCATCGAGATCACGGAGAAGGTACTGAAAGCCTCCGATCCGGTCACGGGAAAGCCGATGGTCGACATGATCGTCGACCGCGCCGGCCAGAAAGGCACCGGCAAGTGGTCGGTGATCGAGGCGCAGAACATGGGCGTCGCCGCGACCGCCATCGAGGCCGCCGTCGCCGGCCGCATTCTCTCGTCACAGAAGGGCGAGCGCGAGGCTGCCGAGAAGATCCTCGGCCTGCCGGCCCTTGCCGAAGCGCCGAAGGATCGCGAAGCCTTCCTCGCGGACCTTGAGAATGCGCTTCTTGCGGCAAAGATCGGTGCCTATGCGCAGGGCTTCGCCGTGATGTCGGCAGCTTCCACCGAATTCGGCTGGAACCTGCCGATGCCGACGATCGCCCGCATCTGGCGCGCCGGCTGCATCATCCGCTCCCAGTTCCTCGACGAGATCACCTCGGCCTTCACCAGGGATCCGGACGTCAACCTGATCGTCACTCCGGCCTTCGCGCAGATGGTCAAGGAGACGGACGGAGCGCTGCGCCGCGTCGTTTCCTATGCCGTGCTTTCGGGACTGCCGGCGCCGGCCCTCTCGTCCGCGCTGGCCTATTTCGATGCCTATCGGCGCGGGCGAGGCACCGCCAACCTGATCCAGGCGCAGCGAGACTTCTTCGGCGCCCATGGTTTCGAACGGGTGGACGGCCTCGACCGTCCGCACGGGCCGTGGGGCAGCGGGCTCAACCAGGACTGACTTGTCAGAAGCATCATGAAAACCCGCCCTTGTAGCGGGTTTTTCATGTGCCGAGGCAAGTAAGGCCTACGGGCCCTGCCAGGTCGCTGCCTAGTCCTGCGGCCCCACCGTCGACCATGTCGGCTTGCTGATGCTCTGGAGCAGTTCGGGTGCGACGCCGTCGATCCTCGCGATCACGGCCTTCGCCAGTTCGCGTCCCGATTGCCGCACATCCTCGTTCACCGTGTAGATCTCGGGGCGGATCCAGTTGAGGAATTCCGCAGACTGCTTCGAGACGAGATCGGCATCCTTCCCCAGTTGTTTGCCCGCCGCCTCGATGCCCGCGACGAGCGCGATGGTCGAACTGCCGCTGATGGAGATGATGCCGTCGGGAGCATTGACGGAGCGCATCAGCGTTTCGGCATAGGCCCGAATATCGCCGAGCGGAGTTTCCGTCGAAATCCGGCCCATGGAAACTTCCGTCAGGCCGAAGTCCGCAAGGCCGCGCTCGAAGCCCGTGCGGCTGTGCAGGTAGAAGGAGAGGGTGGCGGGTGGCGGCAGAAAGGCGATCCGTCGGCGGCCCTTGGAGGCCAGCTTGGCCACCGCCTCGTAGACGAATGCCTCGTTGTCGAAGTCGTGGAAGGGATGGACGATCCCCATGTCGGTTCGTCCGTGGGTCGCGAACGGCATGTTGCGCTCGGTCATCAGCCGGACCCGCGGATCGTCTGGAGCGATGCGGGAGATGATGACCCCGTCTGCCGACGCCGTATCCAGGATGTAGCGCACGGGAACCATCGGGTCCTTCTGGTGCGAATGCGGCGTCAGGACCAGATGGTACTGCGTCCCGGCCAGAACCTCCGAAATGCCGAACACCATCTGGCTGGTGAAGCCCATCAGCTCTTCCTCGATGCTGAGGACAAGGGCGATGACGTTGGTCTTGCCGGTCCGGAGGCGGACGCCGGCGCGGTTGGGCTGGTAGCCGAGCTGGTTGGCGACCAGCCGAACCCGCTCCTTGGTTTCCGTCCCGATATCGGGCGCGTCCTTCAATGCGCGAGACACGGTGGTGATGCCAAGGCCCGTCATGTAGGCGATCGTCTTGAGCGTCGGTCGATCTCCCGCCGCCAACGGTGATTTCGCTGCTCTCGTTGTGCTGCTGTCGTCCATGCCCTGCCGCTATCCGAATCCGGTCCCGACTATAGATGTCTTAGCCGCGACTGGAAACGGATGCCTCCTCCATCTGCCGGTGTGTCAGGCATCAAAACTGAAACGATACAGGAGAGTTGTCGAGCGAAATTTTGCAGCCGATGTCCAAACTGCTTCGACGAGGCGAACCAGCCGGTTGCGAATGGGATTTTTGCAGAAGCAAAATGCCCGCCTTGGGCGGTGTGAAAAATGGCGTTGATTATCAGACATATGATGGACTTTTCTTCAACTTCGGCGCTGCACCATCCTTCTGCCTGGAGCCTGTTATGCGAGGTCCTGTCATTTTTTCGGCCCGACCCGGTTGCGCGTGTGCCGGCTTTGACATAGCTTTTTACTGCATCGTTTCAGTGAGGGAGGAGACTCATGAATATTCGTGCATTTGCAGCCGCATTGGCGGCAACCGCCGTGCTGCCGCTCGGTCTCGCCAAGGCCGCCGATCTGGAAGTGACCCATTGGTGGACTTCCGGCGGCGAGGCTGCTGCCGTCGCCGAATTCGCCAAGGCGTTCGACGCCACCGGCAACAAATGGGTGGACGGCGCGATCGCCGGGGGTGGCAGCACCGCGCGCCCGATCATGATCAGCCGCATCACCGGCGGCGATCCGATGGGCGCGACGCAGTTCAACCATGGCCGTCAGGCGCAGGAACTGGTCGAGGCAGGGCTGATGCGCGACCTCACGGCGGTTGCCGAGAAGGGCAAGTGGAAAGAGGTCATCAAGCCGGCCAGCCTGCTCGAAAGCTGCACGATCGACGGCAAGATCTACTGCGTGCCGGTGAACATCCATTCCTGGCAGTGGCTCTGGCTCAACAACGAAGCCTTCGAGAAGGCCGGCGTTCCCGTTCCCAAGGACTGGAACGAGTTCGTCGCCGCCGGTCCGAAGCTGAAGGAGGCCGGTATCCATCCGCTGGCGCTCGGCGGCCAGCCCTGGCAGGCGAACGGCCTGTTCGACACCCTGCTCCTGGCGCTCGGCGGTAAGGAGCTGCACGAGAAGGTCTATGTGGAGAAGGATGCCGAGTCCGCCGCCGGTCCGGAGGTCAAGAAGATCTTCGACGCCGCGGCCCAGGCGCGTGAACTGTCTATCGGCACCAATGTGCAGGACTGGAACCAGGCGACGAACATGGTGATCACCGGCAAGGCTGCTGGGCAGGTCATGGGCGACTGGGCGCAAGGTGAGTTCCAGATTGCCGGCAAGGTGGCGGGCAAGGACTACAGCTGCCTTCCGGGCCTTGGCGTCAGCCAGTATATCACCACCGGCGGCGATGCCTTCTATTTCCCCGTCCTCGAGGACGAGGAGGGATCGAAGGCGCAGGACGCGCTGGCCGAAGTGCTGGTCGCGCCGGAAACCCAGGTTGCCTTCAACCTCAAGAAGGGATCACTGCCGATCCGGGGCGACGTTGATCTGGCGACGGCCAACGACTGCATGAAGAAGGGCCTGGAGATCGTCGCCCAGGGCAACGCGCTCACCAGCACCGACCAGTTGCTCTCGCCTGACTCGCAAAGCCAGAAGCAGGACCTGATGACGGAGTTCTTCTCCAGCACCTCGATGACTCCCGAGGCGGCTCAGGAGCGCTTCGCCGAGATCATCTCCTCGGCCGACTAATCCCAAGCGACCGCGGCCGGCCGGCGTTCCTTCGGAGGGCGCCGGCCGGTGGAACGGCTTTGCGGCCGGTTGCCGCCGACGCCTTTTGCGGCGGCCACCGTCCCCATGCCGCGCCCCGTTCGAGGAGGATCGAGACATGACAGGTCACGCGCCTGCCAAACGCCCCAACCAGCTCTTCCGCAATCTGACCGCCAAGATTGCATCCATTCCGATGATCCTGATCGCGCTCGGGATTTTCCTCGGTGGTTCGCTCTGGACCGTCGTCTACTCGTTCACCAATTCCAAGCTCCTGCCGCGGGCCAGCTTTGTCGGCTTCGACCAGTTCGAGCGGCTGTGGTCCTCCTCGCGGTGGATCATCTCGATCCAGAACCTGGCGATCTACGGCATCCTGTCCTTGATCTTCAGCATGGTGATCGGCTTCCTGCTGGCGGCGCTGATGGACCAGAAGATCCGTTTCGAGAACACGTTCCGCACCATCTTCCTCTATCCGTTCGCGCTGTCCTTCATCGTCACCGGCCTGGTCTGGCAGTGGATCCTCAATCCCGAATTCGGCATCCAGGGCATCGTCCGTTCGCTCGGATGGGAAAGCTTCAGCTTCGATCCGCTCTACAATGCCGACATCGTCATCTACGGCATCCTGATCGCCGGGCTATGGCAGGGAACGGGGCTCGTGATGTGCCTGATGCTCGCCGGCCTGCGCGGCATCGATGAGGACATCTGGAAGGCGGCGCGCGTCGACGGCATCCCGATGTGGCGGACCTATCTCTTCATCGTCATCCCGATGATGCGGCCGGTCTTCATCACGACGCTCGTCATCATCGCCAGCGGCATCGTCAAGGTCTACGACCTCGTGGTGGCCCAGACGAGCGGCGGCCCGGGCAATGCTTCCGAAGTCCCGGCCAAATACGTCTACGACTACATGTTCCAGGCCCAGAACCTCGGTCAGGGCTTCGCGGCGTCGACCATGATGCTGCTCACCGTTGCGATCATCATCATCCCGTGGGCCTATCTCGAATTCGGAGGGAAGAAGCGTGGCTAACATCTCCACCCTCAACACCACCGCGGCCGGTTTCGATGCCGTGTCCGATCAGGTCGCGAGCGGCCCGCGCGGCAGAAAGCCCCGTCGCACGCTCTCGCCCCGCAACATCATGCTCTACGGCACGCTCTTCGTTTTCGCGCTCTACTACCTTCTGCCGCTCTACGTGATGGTCGTGACCTCGCTCAAGGGTATGCCCGAAGTGCGCATGGGCAACATCTTCTCGCCGCCCATGGAAATCACCTTCGAGCCCTGGGTGAAAGCCTGGGCCGAAGCCTGCACAGGCCTCAACTGCGACGGACTGTCGCGCGGCTTCTGGAATTCGGTCCGCATTCTGGTGCCGTCGGTCGTCGTGTCCATCGCGGTCGCCTCGGTCAGCGGCTATGCGCTCGCCAACTGGCGCTTCAAGGGCTCGGAGTTCTACTTCTCCATCCTCATCATCGGCGCCTTCATTCCCTATCAGGTAATGCTCTATCCGGTGGTCATCGCGCTGCGCGAGATCGGCGTCTACGGGACGCTCACGGGCCTCGTCATCGTCCATACGATCTTCGGCATGCCGATCCTGACGCTGCTCTTCCGCAACTATTTCGCCTCGCTTCCGGTGGAGCTGTTCAAGGCTGCGCGCATCGATGGTGCCGGATTCTGGCAGATCTACTTCCGCATCATGCTGCCCATGTCGCTGCCGATCTTCGTCGTCGCGATGATCCTGCAGGTGACAGGCATCTGGAATGACTTCCTGTTCGGCGTCGTGTTCACGCGGCCTGACGTCTACCCGATGACGGTCCAGCTCAACAACATCGTCAACTCCGTCCAGGGAGTGAAGGAATACAATGTCAACATGGCCGCGACGCTTCTGACGGGGGCGGTTCCGCTGATCGTCTACTTCCTGTCCGGCCGGCTTTTCGTCCGCGGCATCGCCGCAGGTGCAGTGAAGGGGTGAGACTTTCCATGACGAACAGCGTATCCATCCGCGACCTTTCGCTCTCCTTCGGCGCCGTGAAGGTGCTACAGGACCTCAACCTGGAGATCCGCGACGGCGAATTCCTCGTGCTTCTGGGATCCTCCGGCTGCGGCAAGTCCACGCTCCTCAACTGCATCGCCGGTCTCCTGGAGCCGACTGACGGGCAGATCTTCATCAAGGGCCGCAACGTGACCTGGGAGGAGCCGAAGGACCGCGGCATCGGCATGGTCTTCCAGTCCTATGCGCTCTATCCGCAGATGACGGTGGAGAAGAACCTGTCCTTCGGCCTGCGCGTCGCCGGGGTTCCCAAGGAGGACATCCAGCGTCGCATCGCCCGCGCCGCCGACATCCTGCAGATCCAGCCGCTCCTCAACCGCAAGCCGGCGGAACTATCGGGCGGCCAGCGCCAGCGCGTGGCGATCGGCCGTGCGCTGGTGCGCGATGTCGACGTCTTCCTGTTCGACGAGCCGCTGTCGAACCTCGACGCCAAGCTGCGCTCCGAACTGCGCGTCGAGATCAAGCGGCTGCACCATTCGCTGAAGAACACGATGATCTACGTCACCCACGACCAGATCGAGGCGCTGACGCTTGCAGACCGGATCGCCATCATGAAGAGCGGCGTGATTCAGCAGCTGGATGATCCGGTGACGATCTACAACCGTCCGGTCAACCTCTTCGTTGCCGGCTTCATCGGCTCGCCCTCGATGAACTTCCTGCATGGGGAACTGGCGGAGGAGGGCGGTCGCGCCGTCTTCCGGACCCATGGCGTCTCCTTCTCCCTGACCGGTTACGAAGCAACTGAGCCGCTTGCTCCGGGACGCAAGGTCGTGCTCGGCGTCCGGCCGGAGCACATCCATGTCGACAACCATGAGCCCGGCGCGGAGATGCATGACGCAGTCGTCGACATCGAAGAGCCGATGGGTGCCGACAATCTCCTGTGGTTGAAGCATGCCGGCCACACGATGTCCGTCCGCACCGGCGGTGCCAAGCGTTTCGCGCCCGGAACGAAGCTCCAGATGTCGTTCGACATGTCGGTCGCTTCCCTCTTCGACGCAGAGACGGAAGAGCGGGTCTGACCGGAAAATGTCGATCTCCCACATCGATCTTCACGGTACCTGGGAACTTGCCTCCAGCGACGGCCGGCATCGGGCTCCCATGCCCGTGCCCGGAGACGCCCATACCGCGTTGAAGCTCGCCGGCATCATCCCGGACCCCTATGTCGGCCGCAACGAGGAGCAGGTTCAGTGGGTCGCCGAGCGGGAGTGGGTGATCGAGCGGCAGTTTGTGATCGATGATCCCGACGGCAGCTGGTATCTCGACATCACCTATCTCGACACCGTTGCCGTCGTCTTCGTGAACGACGTTCCGGTACTCTCGGCGGACAACTGCTTCCGCCGCTATCGTCCGGACGTCTCCTCCGCCTTGCAGGCGGGGGAGAACAGGATCCGCATTCACTTCCACTCCAGCGTCGCCGCGGGCGCCGAACGGCAGGCGCGTCAGCCTTTCTACATTCCCTATTCCACCGGGAACTGCCCCATCCCCAACGGCAACATGCTGCGCAAGCCGCAATGTCACTTCGGCTGGGACTGGAACATCGCGCTCGCGCCGCTCGGGCTCTATGGCGAAATCTCGCTCAGACGCCTCGACACGGCCCGCATCGAGCACATCGTCACCCGCCAGAGACATGCGGACGGCAAGGTCGAACTGCATGTGGCGCTGACGCTCCTTGCGCAGGACCCGGCCGTTGTGCCGGTGCACTTCGACCTCGACGGGGAGCGCGTACGGCTGGACTGCGGCATCGCTGCGGGAGAGACGGTCGTCCATCATGTCTTCGAGATCGACGAACCGCGGCTCTGGTGGCCGGCCGGCAGTGGTGAGCAGCATCTCTACCGGTTGACGGTGGATATCCCCGAAGAGCAGGTCACCCGGCAGATCGGCCTGCGCACCGTGGAACTCCTGACGACCCCGGACGAGGCAGGCGCGCGCTTCGCGTTTTGCATCAACGGCCGTGAAGTCTTCTGCCGCGGCGCCAACTGGATCCCGGCGGACGCGCTGTTCTCGCTGTCGAGCCCCGAGAAGACGGAAAACCTGCTGCGCTCCGCGGCCGATGCGCATATGAACATGATCCGCGTCTGGGGCGGCGGCTTCTATGAGCACGACTGGTTCTATGACCTTTGCGACCGGCTGGGCCTGATGGTCTGGCAGGACTTCCAATTCGCCTGCAGCCTCTACCCGTCGACGCCGGACTTCCTCGACGCCGTGGGGGAGGAGGTGGACTACCAGGTTCGCCGCCTCATCTCGCACCCTTCGATCGTCGTCTGGTGCGGCGACAACGAGCTGGTCGGCGCGCTCAACTGGTTCAAGGAATCGCTGGAGAACCGCGACCGCTATCTCGTCTCCTACGACCGCCTCAACCGGACGATCGAGCAGGCGCTGCAGAAGGCGGCACCGGAGGCGATATGGTGGCCGTCAAGCCCCGCATCCGGCTATCTCGACTATGGCGATGCCTGGCACGCAGATGGTTCAGGCGACATGCATTACTGGTCGGTCTGGCACGAGAACAAGAGCTTCGACAACTATCGTTCCGTCCGCCCGCGCTTCTGCTCGGAATTCGGCTTCCAGTCCTATACCTCGCTGCCGGTCATCCGGACCTATGCCGACGCGGAGGACATGAACATCGCCTCGCCGGTGATGGAGCACCATCAGAAGAATGCCGGCGGCAACGAGCGGATCTCGGCGACGATGTTCCGCTATTTCCGCTTCCCGAAGGACTTCGCAAACTTCGTTTATCTGAGCCAGGTGCAGCAGGCACTCGCGATCCGGACCGCCGTCGACTACTGGCGGTCGCTGAAGCCCCATTGCATGGGGACACTGTACTGGCAGCTCAACGACACCTGGCCGGTCGCCTCCTGGTCGAGCCTCGACTATGGCGGTGGCTGGAAGGTCCTGCATTATGTCGCTAGGCGCTTCTTCCAGCCGGTGGCCGTTGCCGCCATTCCCTCGGCAGACGGTTCGGAGATCGGCATCTCGCTGGTCAACGACACGATGGAGGACGTCACCGTCACCATCAACTTGTCAACGGTCTCTCTCGAGGGAGCCCGCACATCGCTGAAAAGCGTCGACGCCCTCTGCTCGCCGGATGCGGCGGTGACGGCGGTTGCCCTGTCTGCGTCGGACCTTCCGCCGGACGCGATCCTCTTCTGGAGCTTCACCGCTACTAACGGCATGGGCGGCGAGGGGCACTACGTGCACGGCACCTACAAGGCGTTCGATCTCGCACCGCCTGGACTGGAAGTCTCCATGTTGCCGGCCGGTGACGGCGCGGTCGACCTGCTAGTTCAGGCGTCGGGGCTGGCGCTCTTCGTCATGGTCGAGAGCAACACGCCTGGCCGCTACTCCGACAACGCCTTCGACCTGACGGCCGGCGAGAGCCGCCGCATCACCTTCACGCCATCGGAGCCCAGCGCAGCAGCGCCGGTGTTCCGGATCTACGACCTTTATTCCTGCCAGTCGGTGGGATGAATCTTTCTTGCAGACGGGCGCGGAGCCCAGGGAGGATGACATGACCAAACTCGGTTTCCAGCTCTACAGCGCGCGCAATTTCCCGCCGCTCGCCAATACGCTGACCGCCCTCGCCAAGGCGGGCTATGCAGAGGTCGAAGGTTATGGCGGCCTCTATGCGAGCATGGACGAAAGCCAGTTGAAGGCGATGAAGGCCGACCTCGACGCCAATGGCCTGACCATGCCGACGGGCCATTTCGGGCTTGATCTTCTCGAGAAGCAGCCGGAGCAGGCCCTGTTGATCGCAAAGACGCTCGGGATGGAGGCTATCTACTGCCCGCATCTCGCTCCCGACCAGCGTCCGACAGAAGCGGCTGGCTGGCGCGCCTTCGGCAAGCGGCTCTCGGAAGCCGGCCAGCGCTACAAAGACGCCGGCTACACCTTCGGCTGGCACAACCACGACTTCGAGTTCAAGACGCTCGAAGACGGCACGATTCCGCAGCAGCAGATCCTCGAAGGCGGTCCGGATCTCGCCTGGGAAGCCGACATCGCCTGGGTCATCCGCGGCGGGGCCGATCCCATCGCCTGGATCGACCGCTACGGCGACCGCATCACCGCTGTCCACGTCAAGGACATCGCGCCGGCGGGCGAGAATACCGACGAAGATGGCTGGGCCGATGTCGGCCACGGCACCGTCGACTGGAAGGGGCTCATGGAGGCTCTTCGCGGCAAGACGCCGGCGAAGCACTTCATCGTCGAGCACGACAATCCGAACGACCTGGAGCGCCTGATTTCCCGTTCCATCGCCGCCTTCAAGACCTACTGACACAACAGCATTTTCGGAGCCCTTCATGGCCAAGGAACTCGGCGTCGGCATCATCGGATGCGGCAATATTTCAATCACCTATCTGGCGCTGGCGCCGCTGTTCAAGGGCATCAAGATGCTCGCCTGCGCCGACCTCAACCGCAGCGCAGCCGAACTGCGGGCGGAGGAATATGGCGTCAAGGCGCAGTCGATCGGTGAACTTCTCGCCAATGACGAACTCGACGTCATCGTCAACCTGACGATTCCGGATGCCCATTTTGCCGTTTCCAAGGCCATCCTCGAGGCCGGCAAGCACGTGTATTCGGAAAAGCCGCTGGTCCTGTCTCTGGAAGAGGGAGAGGAGCTCCGGCGGATCGCCCGGGAAAAGGAGCTGGCCATCGGCTGTGCCCCGGATACCTTCCTCGGCGGCGCTCACCAACTTGCCCGCAAGTATGTGGACGAAGGCGGCGTTGGCCGCATCACCTCCGGCACCTGCCACGTCATGAGCGCCGGCATGGAGATGTGGCACCCCAATCCCGGCTTCTTCTTCCTCAAGGGCGGTGGGCCGATCCTCGACCTCGGTCCCTACTATGTGGCGAACCTCATCAACCTGATCGGGCCGGTGAAGCGGGTCGCGGCGCTCACCTCCATGGCAAACCCGACGCGCACGATCACCAGCCAGCCGCTCGCCGGCCAGACGATCCCGGTCGAAACGCCGACCAACATCCATGCGCTGCTGGAGTTCGTGAACGGCGCGACGATCACCATGTCGGCGAGCTGGGATGTCTGGTCGCACCGGCATGCCAACATGGAGCTCTACGGCACCGAGGGCTCGCTCTATGTGCCCGACCCGAACTTCTTCGGCGGCCTCGTCGAGGCGTCCAGCCGCGACAAGGACATCAAGCCGCTGCCGGCCTGGGACCATCCGTTCTCCAAGGCAAACCAGGAGCATCCCAACGGCCCGCGTGCCAATTATCGCGCCGCCGGCCTTGCCGATATGGCCATGGCGCTGATCGAGAACCGCGACCCGCGCTGCTCGCTCGACCGCTCCCTGCATGGCATCGACGTCTTGACCTCGATCCTGAAATCCGGCGAGGAGGGGCGTTTCGTGGAGATGACGACCACCTGCACCCAGCCGGAGCCGCTCGGCATCGCCGAGGCTCTGGCGCTTCTGCGGTGATCGGCTATCAATGCGATGCGGGCCGTTCGCGCCCGCGTCGCATCTGGACAGAAGGAGGATGTCATGGCCTGGCAACCGGCAGACGATCGTTATTCGAACATGAAATACAACCGCTGTGGCCGCTCGGGCCTTAAGCTACCCGCTCTGTCGCTCGGCCTCTGGCACAATTTCGGCCATGACACGCCGCACGAGCGCAAGCAGGCGATATGCCGCAAAGCCTTCGACCTCGGCATCACCCATTTCGACCTCGCCAACAATTACGGTCCGCCGGGCGGTAGCGCCGAGATCGCCTTCGGCGAGATCCTGCGCACGGATCTGGCCGGCTACCGGGACGAACTGATCATCTCCTCCAAGGCCGGCTACGGCATGTGGCCGGGCCCGTACGGCGAGTGGGGCAGCCGCAAGTACCTGATCGCCTCCTGCGACCAGAGCCTGAAGCGCATGGGCCTCGACTATGTCGACATCTTCTATTCCCACCGCTTCGATCCGGACACGCCGCTCGAGGAAACCTGCGGCGCGCTTGATCAGATCGTGCGGTCGGGCAGGGCACTCTATATTGGTATTTCCTCCTATAACTCGCAGCGTACGCGTGAAGCCGCGGCGATCCTGAAGGAGCTCGGCACGCCGATCCTCATCCATCAGCCGAGCTATTCGATGATCAACCGCTGGATCGAGGAGGACGGGCTGCTCGACACGCTCGACGACCTCGGCATCGGCTCGATCGTCTTCTCGCCGCTGGCGCAGGGCATGCTGACCTCGAAATACCTCGGCGGCATCCCAGAGGACAGCCGGGCAGCGCAAGGCAAATCGCTGCGCTCGGAGTTCCTGAGCGACGAGAACATCGCCAACCTTCGGGCGCTCAACGCCATCGCGGAGAAGCGCGGCCAGACGCTGGCGCAGATGGCGATTGCCTGGGTGCTGCGCGGCGGCCGCGTGACGACCGCGCTGATCGGTGCGAGCCGGCCGGAGCAGGTGGAGGACTGCGTCCACGCGCTCGACAATCCGGAGTTCACGCCGGAGGAACTGGCCGAGATCGACCGCTACGCCCAAGAAGGCAACATCAACCTCTGGGCCGCATCGGCCGAGCGGCAGGGCCCCCAGCGCAAGCACTAAGCCATTCATGCCCGGCGGTTTGCCGTCGGGCATCACAGTTGGAGGAGCAGCAAGATGATCCGCAATCCGATCCTGCCGGGGTTCAATCCCGACCCGTCCATCTGCCGGGTGGGCGAGGATTACTATATCGCCACCTCCACCTTCGAATGGTATCCGGGCGTGCAGATCCACCACTCCCGTGACCTCGTCAACTGGACGCTGGTGCGCCGGCCGCTGGAGCGTGCGAGCCAGCTCGACATGCGCGGCAACCCGGACAGCTGCGGCATCTGGGCGCCCTGCCTCTCCTATGCCGACAGCCTGTTCTGGCTCGTCTATACCGACGTCAAGCGCTATGACGGCAACTTCAAGGACGCCCACAACTACATCGTCACTTCGCCCACCATCGAGGGCGAGTGGTCGGATCCGGTCTATGTGAACTCCTCGGGCTTCGATCCGTCGCTCTTCCATGACGACGACGGCCGCAAGTGGTTCCTCAACATGCAGTGGAACCACCGGACGGAAAGCTATGGCGGCGCGCCGAAACACCCGGCTTTCGACGGCATCCTGCTGCAGGAATGGGACCCGGAAACGAAAAGCCTGAAGGGCCCGATCAAGAACATCTTTGCGGGCAGCCCGCTCGGTTTGGTCGAGGGGCCGCATCTCTTCAAGCGCAATGGCTGGTATTACCTGACGACGGCCGAGGGCGGTACCGGCTATGACCATGCGGTCACCATGGCCCGCTCGCGCGCTATCGAAGGTCCTTATGAGATGCATCCGAACCTGCATCTCATCACGTCCAAGGACGCTCCGAACGCAGTCCTTCAGAGGGCAGGGCACGGGCAGTATGTCGAGGCAGCCGACGGGCAGGCCTATCACACGCATCTCTGCGGCCGTCCGATGCCGCCGAAGCGGCGCTGCACGCTCGGCCGAGAGACGGCGCTGCAGAAGTGCATATGGGAGGACGATTGGCTCTATCTTGCCCAGGGCGGCGTCGTGCCGGATGTCGTTGTCCCGGCGCCGACCAGTGTCGAGGCGGTGGAGCAGCCATCGCGCATCGAGACCCGGTTCGAGCCGGGGCCGCTGCCGAAGGAGTTCCAGTGGCTGCGTACGCCGCAGCCGGAACGCATCTTCAGCCTCTCGGAGCGGCCGGGCCATCTACGTCTCTATGGGCGTGAAAGCATCGGCTCCTGGTTCGAGCAGGCGCTGGTCGCGCGGCGGCAGGAGCATCATTCCTTCCGAGCCGAGACGACCGTCGATTTTTCCCCTGAGACCTATCAGCAGGTGGCGGGCCTGACGCACTACTACAACCGCCACAAGTTCCACGCCCTGGTGGTGACGCTGCACGAAAAGCTCGGGCGTGTCGTGACCATCTTCTCCTGCCCCGGCGATTTTCCGCATGGGCGCATGGTTTTCCCCATCGACAGCGGCATATCCGCGCCGGAGGGGCCGGTGGACCTGGCGATGGAAATCCGCGAGAACGATCTGCAGTTCTTCTGGCGAGCCGCCTCCGGTGGCTCATGGCAGGCGATCGGGCCGGTACTCGATGCAGGAGTGATCTCCGACGAGGGCGGCCGCGGCGAACACGGCTCCTTCACCGGCGCCTTTACCGGGATGGTTGCCTTCGACACCTCCGGCCGCGGCCGGGCAGCGGACTTCCAAAGGTTCATCTACGAATCTCCGGCAAATCCAGGAAATTCCTGAAAGGACGTTAACGCCTCTTGTTAATTTTCAGCCTCAAGCTGCTATTTTTATTACACATCTGTAATGTCAGTGTTCATATCGCGTTCATCAGCCAAGCCCTAGTTTCCAGCGTGTTCAACACGAGGAAACAGACATGAAGAAGTTCGCGATCACTCTGCTCGCTGCCACGATCCTTGCAGCTCCGATAGCGCAAGCGCGGGACGACCATCGGGGGCCTGACCGTGGCCGTCATATCGAGCGGTCCGCACCGCACCACAAGATGAGCCCGCACAAGAAGGTGATCGTTCAGAAGCACCGGTGGAGCAGGGGACATCGCATGAGCGCCGGTGATCGTCGGCGCATGCAGGAGGTTCGCGACTACCGGCGTCACCGTCTGTCTGCACCACCGCGGGGCCACCGGTGGGTACGGGTGGATAACGACTTCCTCTTGGTCGGCATCACATCCGGCATCATAGCCAGCATTATCGCCGGACGGTGACGTCAAACCGGCATTATCGCCGAACGGTGACATAGGAAGGGGCGGCTCCATACCGCCCCTTTTCCATGAGGCTGTGATCAGGTGCCGGACAGGCAGCCCTTGAGGCTTGCGGCAATCGAACGCATCAGGTCGAAATAGAGGTTTGGACCTTCGGTCAGCGAAGCGCCTTCCGGATCCAGCGTGCCGGACCGGGCTTCCGTCCCCTCCGTCACCACCTGGATCAGCTTCGGCTCGAACTGCGGCTCGGCGAAGACGCAGGCGGCGCCGAGCTCCTCGACCTTCCGGTGGATTTCCTTCACCCGCTCCGCGCCGGGCATGACTTCGGGGCTGACGGTGACAGAGCCGACGACGCGGACGCCGTAATGCGCCTCGAAATATTGGTAGGCATCGTGAAAGACGACAAAGGGCTTGTGCTTCACCGGCGCCAGTGTCTCCGCAATCTCCCGGTCCAGGCTGTCGATCTTCCCGTTGAGCTCTTCGAGATTAGCGGCATAGCTCTCGGCATTTGCCGGATCGGCGGCGGAAAGTGCCTGTTCGATGGCGGCTGCCATCGCCTTCGCGTTCATCGGGTCGAGCCACAGATGGGTATCGAACTGCCCGTGTTGGTGGTGATCATGATCATCGCCCTCTTCCCCCTCCTGATGGGCGTGGTCATGTCCGGCTTCGCCGTGGCTATGATCTGCGTGGTCATGCGCTTCGAAGGCCCCGCCTTCCCGGAAAGGCAGCCTAGTCAACCCCTCCGCATCGTCGAGTTCCACGACCGTCGCATCGGAGGCCAGCGCCGCCAGCGGCTTCTCGAGAAAGGCCTCCATGCCGGGCCCCATCCAGAAGACCATGTCGGCGGCTTCGACTGCGCGGGCGTTCGAAGGCCGCATCGTGAACGTATGCGGCGAGGCCGCTCCTTCCACGATCAGCGCCGGTTCGCCGACACCCTGCATGATCGATGCGACCAGCGAGTGGATCGGCTTGATCGAAACCACAACCTGCGGAGCCGCGGCTGCCGCCGAGGCGCCGAAAAGGACCGAACTGGCGAGAAGGAGGGAGAGAGGCTTCATGGGATCCTTGTCCTGGTTGTGTAATATTATTACATCAATTGCGTTATGCTATAACGTGTGCCATAGCCTCGTGCAACAGGGCTGCAGAAAAAGATGCTGATGACCAACAAGGGCGCGTCGTCCGACCGCCGCCACCTCGTCGAACTGAAGAATGCCGGGCTTCGCCGCGACGGCCGGTGGCTGGTGCGCGGTGTGGACCTGACGATCGCGTCCGGCGAGATACTGACGCTGATCGGCCCGAACGGCGCCGGCAAGTCGACCACCGCCAAGATGGTGACGGGCGTGCTGCGGCCGAACGAGGGCGCGGTCGAGCGCAGCCACGACATGCGCATCGGCTACGTGCCGCAGAAGCTGTCCATCGACTGGACCATGCCGCTTTCCGTGCGGCGCCTGATGCGGCTGACAGGGCGTCTGTCCGATGCCGATCTTCTGGATGCGCTGGAGGCGACGGGCATTCCGCATCTGGTGGATGCCGAGGTGCGCCATCTCTCCGGCGGCGAGTTCCAGCGCGCGCTTCTTGCACGGGCGATTGCCCGCAGGCCCGATCTGCTTGTTCTCGACGAGCCGGTGCAGGGCGTCGACTTCGCCGGCGAAACGGCACTTTACGATCTTATCCGCCAGATCCGCGATACGACCGGCTGCGGCATCCTGCTGATCTCCCACGACCTGCACATGGTCATGGCGGGCACCGATACGGTGATCTGCCTCAACGGGCATGTCTGCTGCCGCGGCACGCCGGAAACGGTTAGCCGCAGCGAGGACTACCAGCGCCTCTTCGGTGGTGCGGCGCGCGGCCTTGCCGTCTACAGCCACCGTCACGACCATACGCACCTGCCGGACGGGCGGGTGCTGCACGGCGACGGCTCGATCACCGACCATTGCTACCCGGACGACGGGCATCACGATCACCATCACGAGGATCATTCCCGCCACGGCCATGACCATCACCACGATCACGGCCATGATCGAAAAGGGCGAGAGGGGGAGGCGCGCGATGCTTGACGACTTCTTCATGCGGGCGCTTCTCGCCGGAATCGGCGTGGCGCTTACCGCCGGTCCGCTCGGCTGCTTCGTCGTCTGGCGGCGGATGGCCTATTTCGGCGACACCATGGCGCATTCGGCGCTGCTCGGCGTGGCGCTGTCGCTGCTCTTTGAACTCAACCTGCTTGTCAGCGTCTTCGCGGTCGCGGTGGTGATCTCGCTGCTGCTCCTCTTCCTGCAACGGCGCCAGGCGCTTTCGGCCGATGCGCTGCTCGGCATCCTGTCGCATTCGACGCTCGCCATCGGCCTCGTGCTCGTCGCCTTCATGAGCTGGGTCAGGATCGACCTGATGGCCTTCCTGTTCGGCGACATCCTCGCCGTCACGCCGGGCGATGTCGCACTGATCTGGGCCGGGGGGCTGGCGGTGCTTGCGGCCGTGATCTGGCTCTGGCGCCCGCTTGTCGCCTCCACCGTCAGCGAGGACGTCGCCGAGGCGGAAGGCCTGAGGCCCGAGCGGGCACGGCTCGTCTTCATGCTGCTGATGGCGCTCGTCATCGCCATCGCGATGAAGATCGTCGGCATCATGCTGATCACCGCGCTGCTCATCATCCCTGCGGCCACCGCACGGCGCTTTTCGGCAAGTCCCGAAGGAATGGCGGTATTGGCCTCGCTCATCGGTGCGCTGGCGGTTGTGGCGGGCCTGTTCGGATCCCTACATTACGATACGCCGTCCGGGCCTTCCATCGTCGTCGCCGCGCTTGTGCTCTTCATCCTGAGCCTGTTGCCGGCCGGCAAGCCCCGCCACGAGACGGCCGTGAACAAAGGAGTGCGCCCATGACTGGAACGATCGCCGCCGCTGCGGTGCCGGCCCTGACCCGCAACCAGTCGCTGGTCTTCGACGTGCTGACGAAATCGGACGGGCCGCTCAGTGCCTATACCATCCTCGACCGGCTGCGCGGCGAGGGGTTTCGCGCGCCGCTGCAGGTTTATCGCGCCCTCGACAAGCTGCTCGAGCGCGGCATGGTGCACCGGCTGGAAAGCCTCAACGCCTTCGTTGCCTGTGCCCACCCGCAGAATGCTTGCTGTGCCGGCCACGGACACGGCACGGTCGCCTTCGCCATTTGCGAGAGCTGCGGGCAGGTCGTCGAGTTCCACGACCACGAGGTCGATCACCGGCTGGAAGACTGGGCCCGCCACCGCAGGTTCAAGCCCGCCAAGACCACGATCGAAATCCGCGGGCTCTGCGAAGCCTGCGCCGCCTAGGAGAGGCCTATGGCGGCGGCGGCCTGTCCGCCCGTCGGCGCGGTGGTGATATAAGTTGCTTTCACCCGTCAAAGGGCGCAAGGTGAGTCGTCAGCAGCCACATTAAAGGGCGCTGCTGTTTCGGGGCTGAATACCCCGGCCCCAACGAAAGGAGGACAAGATGTCTTCCGACCTCCACCGACATACCGTATCGCGCAATCTCGTCAGCATCAGCGGCTTCGGCTATCGCGAGAACATCGCCACCGGCCTACCTCATGCCGCGACCGGGGGCACGCCCGTGATCTACCGGCTGGCGAGGCTCGCCGTTGCCGGTCCGCGGTCACTGCCCCTGTGCGCCGCAGCGCATGGTGTCGCCGCGGGCATTCCCGCGCCATCGGCAACCTAACCAAAGGTTGGAGCGGCAGCGCATATGTCTGTCACCAGATCAAACCAGGAGATCGCCATGGCGAAGGGTCAAGTAAGAAGCAACAAGGAAGCGCGGAAGCCGAAGAAGGACAAAGGCGTTGCTCCAGCCGCTGCTCCGCAAGGGTCGCAGGTCAAGTTCGCAAGCGTAACCGAGGCGGCGCGCAAGAGATAAGCAGGCGAGAGGCGGTTCTACCCCTGCGAGGCTCTCGGCAGGGCGCCCGACAGGTCGTGAACCGCCCCGTCTTGAATAGCCGGCCAACGTCGCCATCTAAGGGTTGCCACAAGGCGCAACCGTCGATCTTTCCGAACCACGGTCGACTGCATTTCACGATCGTCGGAACGATCGATTCCGTTCTCATAACGGATCACCTGCAGGCATCGCTAAAGCGTGCCCGCACCAGATTTAGGACATATCAATGATAGAGACGACCCGCCATGCAGCGGAGAGCCTGTTCAGGCATCCCGCGGCTACAGGCAGCAATGCTGCCAAGCTGGAGGAATTTCGGCTGAGACAGAAGACCCGGATGCACCGGGCGAGGATGGACGAGCGCCAGGAGCGTCTGGAGAAGCGCAATCGTCCAGCCGCTGCCACGGCGCTGATCGCCTCGGTCGCCGCGGCGCAATCCCATGGTTGACTATAGCGCAGGCGCAGGCCTCTACCCGTGCAAGACGGTGAGGAGGACCACCCGGATCCGGTACAGGAGGTTCGATACCGTGGCGGAAGCCCTGCGCTTCGCTATCGAGGATATGCCGGCTTCCATGCTCCAAGGCTCTATCCTCGAGGTCGATGAGGCACGCTTCGGGGGTCCGGAGATCCAGCGTCTCTACGAGGCAGAGGCCTATCCGTTGAAGCGCCGGGATCCCCGAGAGAGTCCACGCCGTCCCGGTCGGGCGGGAAGCAATAGGGCGACTAGCTGAGAGAGCTTCTTCTTTAAGTTGTATTTGCGCAAAAAACCAAACAAGAAGTTGACGCGGCGGCCGATCCTGTCTATGAAGAGACATCGACACTTTGTTTGCCGATATTTGTTTTTGCCGCGCCTCGCGCGTTTCTGAACGAACTTCCCTCTCTCAAAAGTCGAAACCCCGTTGGGCCTTCGCCCTGCGGTAATCACCGTTGCTAAGAAAGGGTTCGTCATGACCACAGGCACAGTAAAATGGTTCAATTCCACCAAGGGCTTCGGCTTCATCCAGCCGGATGACGGCAGCGCGGATGTGTTCGTTCACATCTCCGCCGTCGAACGCGCCGGCATGGGCTCGATCGCCGAAGGCCAGAAGCTCGGCTTCGAGCTGGAGCGCGACCGCAAGTCGGGCAAGATGTCCGCAGGCCAGCTTCGCGCTGCCTGACGCTTTTCGCCGCCAATGACCACGGATGTACTGGCATAGCGGCAAAGACGTTCAAGAAGGCCAGGCGCAGAGTCTGGCCTTTTTCCGTTGCGGCTGCAGACGTCCTGCACGCCTGGCCACTGCCAGAAGCCCGCGGATGCACCCATACCATCAAGAGGACTAGCGATTGAGACATCCGAACGACAATGGTTTCGTTGAACGGCGCAGTGCCGCGGCCGATGCAAAACGCCAACTTCTGGCGAAGTTCGCATCCGCGCCGAAGCCGACCGATCCCGAAATGCAGGAAAAGCTCGCCGCCCGCGAGGCGGTAAGCCTTGCCCGCGAAGCACGGCGTGCCGAGCGTGACGCGCTGAAGGCCGCGGAACGCGAGCGGGAACTGGCTCAGGCGGCAGCACTGGCGGCTGCAGCCGAAGCAGACGAAAGAGCCGAAGCGGAAGCCCGGCAGGCCGAGATGGCAGATCGGGTTTCCCGCGTGATCGCCGATGAGGCGGCCCGCAAGGCAGAACGCGACCGGCGCTATGCGGCGCGTAAGGCTCGCCAGGGCTGACACACGAGCTGCGTCCGCCGGCGCAGCGAATTCCGAAGACGGTTGTAGAGCCCAAAAACAGATCGGTTCCGATGAACGCACATGTCTATCCGCCGCCTCCACCTGCTGCCGACAATCCGGCGGCCTGGCTGAAGGCCTTGGCAAAGTACCGGCAGCCCCGCCTTGGGCGGAGCGTGTTCGAACTGATCGTCACACTGCTGCCATTCGCCCTTTTCTGGGCCGCGGCCTACTATTCCCTGGTCACCGGATTCTGGCTCGGCCTGATTGCCATTTTGCCGGCAAGCGCCTTCCTGCTCCGGCTGTTCATGATCCAGCACGACTGCGGCCACGGCTCCTTCTTCGCCCGCCGCGGCCTCGACGACTGGACGGGACGGTTGCTGGGCGTCCTGACGCTCACGCCATATGACTACTGGAGGCGCGCACACGCAGCCCATCATGCCTCTGCAGGCAACCTCGACGATCGCGGCGTAGGCGACATCACCACGCTGACCGTTGCCGAGTACCGGGCTCTTTCTCCTTTGAAGCGCCTCGGCTATCGGCTCTATCGTCATCCGCTCGTTATGTTCGGCGTCGGTCCCGCTTGGCTTTTCCTGTTGAAGCAGCGCCTGCCGTTCGGAATGTTGACTTCAGGTGCATTGCCCTGGATCTCGACCATGGCGACCAATGCAGGGATCATCCTGTTTGGCGGACTACTGGTATCGCTTGTCGGTCTGGTGCCGTTCCTGCTCATCCACCTGCCAATCGTCCTGCTGGCGGGCACAGCAGGCATCTGGCTCTTCTATGTGCAGCACCAGTTCGAGGAGACCCATTGGTCGACGGGCGAGGATTGGGAGTTTCCCCAGGCGGCCCTCCACGGCGCCTCCCATTACGATCTGCCGCCGGTGCTGCGCTGGCTGACCGGCTATATCGGCATCCACCATGTCCACCACCTGTCGAGCCGCATTCCCTTTTACCGGTTACCGGAAGTTCTTCGCGACCATCCGCAACTGGTGGGGATCGGCCGCATCACGCTCCTGGACAGCCTGCGGTGCGTCAAGCTCGTGCTCTGGGACGAGGAGCGCCGGAAGCTGGTGACGTTTCGCACCGCCACGTCGCCCTCATAATCGCATCGCGCCCTTGGCGCTGCCGTACAGACTACCGACACGAAAGACGAGAAAATGATCGAACTGACGCCAACCCAGATCCGCGGTCTCAAACTTGCGAAGGACGGAGACGTCCATCCGCAGGAGGGGAAGAAGTGGACGCATCTCAATGCACAGGTGACCTATGCCAGGAACGACCGGTTCAAGGAGCGCCCGCAGAAGATCAAGTTCCTGACCACCGCCACCCTGACCGAGTTGCGCGAACACGGTCTCGTGAAGCCGCTGAATGACGAAGTGGCTCCGGAAGAATCCCCCCATGCCATCACCATGGCGGGCAAGATGCATCTCCTGAAGATCAAGTAGCTCCGCCCGCCCGTCCGGGCACGGCAGCGCTCGTCAATCTTGGAGCTGTCGCAGGTCGCGGGCGTAGAGCTTCCAGCGCTCGACGTAGTGGGCCGCCGATCTTTTGAGTGCCGCGACGGCGCTTTCCTCAAGCGTGCGGATCGCTTTCGCGGGCGAGCCGACGATCAGCGACTTGTCCGGAAACTCCTTGCCCTCCGTGACGAGCGCATTGGCGCCGATCAGGCAGTTGTTGCCGATCTTCGCGCCGTTGAGGATGGTCGCGCCCATGCCGACCAGCGAGTTTTCGCCGATCGTGCAGCCGTGGATGATGGCGTGATGGCCGATGGTGCAGCCGGCGCCGATGGTCACGGGGAAGCCGAGATCGTTGTGGATCATCACGCCCTCCTGGATGTTGGTGCGCTCTCCAAGCACGATCGGTTCGTTGTCGCCGCGCAGCACCGCGCCGAACCAGATGCCGACGTCGTCGCCGATATGGACGTCGCCGATCACGGTCGCCGTCGGCGCTAACCAATAGCGGTCGGGGGCAGGGGTCTTCGGCTGGATCTGCCCGAGGGCGTAAAGCGGCATGATGTCTCCTCCAGGTGGCGGGCTCGCTCTCTTATTTCCTGCCCGCGATTCCATCCTATCCTAGCTGCTGCGGCATCTTCGCCAAACTGGCGAAGGTGTCGCGCTTGATGTATGAGCGGCGGCAAGGAAAGGAACGCGATGTATGCCGAGGCGCTGAAGACGGGCCGCAAGATCTTTGCGGTTGCCCCGATGATCGACTGGACGGACCGGCACTGCCGCTATCTGCACCGGCAGTTGACCGCCCATGCGCTGCTCTACACGGAGATGATCGTCGCCGATGCGATCATCCACGGGCCGCGGGAGCGGCTCCTGTCCTATTCGCCGGAGGAGCATCCGGTGGCGCTTCAACTCGGGGGCTCCGATCCGGCGAAGCTCGCGGAGGCGGTGAGGATCGCGAGCGACTTCGGCTATGACGAGATCAACCTCAATGTCGGCTGCCCCTCCGACCGCGTGCAGTCCGGCACTTTCGGCGCCTGTCTGATGAAGACGCCGGAACTGGTGGCGGAATGTGTGGTCGCGATGAAGCGGGTGGCGACGGTGCCCGTGACCGTGAAGTGCCGCATCGGCGTCGACGAGCAGGAGCCTGAAGCGGTGCTCCCCGACTTTCTTTCCCGCGTGGTGGGCGCCGGTGCCGATGCCGTCTGGATCCATGCCCGCAAGGCCTGGCTGCAGGGCCTCTCGCCGAAGGAAAACCGGGAGATCCCGCCGCTCGACTACGAGATCGTCCACCGGATGAAGCGGGAGAACCCGGATGTCTTCCTCGGCATCAACGGCGGCATTACCGATCTCGACCGGGCGGCGCGCCATCTCACGGTGATGGACGGCGTGATGCTGGGACGGGCAGCCTACCAGAATGCCGGACTTCTGGCAGAGGTGGACGAGAGAGTTCTGGGCGAGGCGCATCGGGAGCCGGACTGGCTTGAACTGCGCGATGCGATGATGGCCTATGCCGACCGGGTGATCGCGTCCGGGGGGCGGCTGAACCAGGTGACGCGCCACATGGTCGGGCTGTTCCAGGGTTTTGCCGGCGCCCGCCGGTACCGGCAGATCCTGTCGACGGAACCGACGAAGCCGGGGGCCGGGCCGGAGGTGATCGGCGCCGCGTTTGCCGTCGTGGACCTCGATGCCGGTGCGAAGCAGCAGGCGGGCTGATACGGCCTTCTCACATCTATTTTATCGCGGAACCACGCCTTGGCGCAGGGGTTAGGTCCTTGTCCCCTGCGACCAACCGCAACGCACAAGGAGCTTTCTCATGGCCAAGCGTCTACTTCCGATCCTTCTCATGACTGCCGCCTTCCCGATGGCTGCCATGGCGCAGACGGCAGCCGGCGAGTCGGGCACGACGATCACCAATCCGGGTGCCGCCGCCGACCAGAACGCGCAGACCGCGCCCGACGCCGCGGGCGGCACGAACGATGCCAAGCCGATGGAACAGGCTTCGGGTCCGAGCGCCACCACGGAAGGTCCCTTCGTGACGGTTCCGGAAACCGGCGCATGGCGGGTCAGTGACCTCGAAGGCAAGGAGGTCTATGGGACCGACGGCGAAAACATCGGTTCGATCAGCGATGTCCTCGTCAGCCAGGACGGCTCGGTCAATGCCGTGATCATCGGCGTCGGCGGCTTCCTCGGCATCGGGGCCAAGGATGTGGCGGTCGACATGAACGCGCTCGAGCTCGGCCCCGGTGCCACCCAGGCCGAAGCCAATGCCGCTTCCGCTGCCAATCCGGAAGCCGCACCGGGCGATGTCTCCGGCGAGACGACCGCCTCGACCGGCGCCGGCACCACGACGCCGCCGGCCGGCGGCGCGGGCACGGCGGCGACCGGCACCGACACGGCGATGACGAATGACAGTGCCGCCCCGTCCGGCGCCACGACCGGCAACACCACCACCGGAACCGGCATGCCCGCCACCGGCGACGACCAGATGGCCTCGGCAGAGACCGGCAATGACGGCAATGACGGCGCCATCATGATCGGGACGGACGGCCTGCCGGAGCGGATCGTGCTGAACGTCACCCGCCAGCAGCTGGAAGACGCCCCGGCCTTCGAGGGCCTGCGCTCCGAGACCCCGGAACAGCAGTAACAATAGCCTTCCTGTCGAACTCTCCCCCGTGGCAAGCGCCGCGGGGGCTTTTTCGTTCACCCCTCAAAAGTCGGGGGTATTGACGAGCGCCAGGATCAGCTGGTGGACGGCGCCGCCTTCCGTCAGCTCGACCTCGTCGAACTCCCGCGACTGGCGCACCCGCTCGTCGGAAAACTCCTTCAGCCGCGCCTGCAGCTTTTGCCGCACCTTCCGGCATTCCGGATCGTCCGCCGCCGCCAGGCCGCGGCTGAAGGCCTTGATGCTGCGCACCATGTCGACGATCTGCCGGCCGTGCACCCGCTCGTGCTTCTCGACGCCGGCGATGAAGCGCTGCCATTTTTCCGCGACCACGGGCGGCAGGCCGGCCGGCGCCTTGGGCAGCGTGTAGGTGACGATCAGCTTCGGCTTCGCCACGGCGAGCATGCAGGAGCCGTCCGGCTGCGGGCGGTAATCGCGCGTCCAGGTGAGCTTGAAGCTCGTATGGGCGATGGCCTGCACGCCGGCGGCCGGGCCGCGCTCGCCGATCGAGCGGTAGAGATCGATGCCGGTCGTTCCGCGGATCCCATAGGTCTTGACCTGCTCCACCGGCTCCCAGGGTTCGGCGGGGGGAAGGCCAGGGGGAAGCGGAGCGGGCGGAAAGCCATTGGTTTGTGGGGTGGCCTGCTGGGCGGTCGCCGGGTTGGCGGCCGGGCCGGCGAGGGCGGCGGCGAGCAGGAGGGAGGCGAGGAGAGATGCGGAGAAGCGGGGGCGGCGGTGAGGCATGGCGCGGACCCTAGGGCAGAGCCACGGCGGAGGGAAGGGGTGAGGAACGGTCGGGCGCATGA